>JAWKZP010000004.1:0-389675 GCA_041395905.1 Pseudomonadales bacterium | reverse complement strand
ACACCCTGCGCGAGATCACCAACGCGCTGCCGGATGCGGCGATCATCATCGATCGCAATGGCGACATCGAAAGCTTCAATTCCGTGTCCCAGAACATGCTCAAGCTCAAGCCGACGGATACCGGCAGCAACCTCGCCTCGCTGATCCGCCAGCCCGACTTCGTGGCCCTGTGCCGCGGTCGGGCCCGGGACAGCCTGGTGGAGTTCGCTTCGCCGTTCGACGACAGCCGGCGCCTGGAAGTGCGGCGCATTCCGCTCGGCGGCGCGCACGCGCTGATTCTGGCTCGTGACGTGACGCAGCTGAACCGGCTGCTGAGCATGCGTCAGGACTTCGTGGCCAACGTTTCGCACGAGCTTCGGACGCCACTCACGGTGGTGGTCGGCTATCTCGAAACCATGGCCAGCGAGGATCTGGATGCGCAGACGATGCGCGAGCTGCTCGCCAAGCTCGAGCCGCCGACGCTGCGCATGCGGGCGTTGGTGGACGACCTGCTGCTGCTGACGCGCCTGGAAGCCAGCGCGTTGCCCGAACCGGCGGAGCTTGCCGAGCTCGACATGGCGAAGCTGCTACGCAGCTGCGTTGCGGAAGCCCGCGCGCTTGGCGACGGGCGGCACAAGTTCGAGCTCGATCTCGCCGACGAGCCGGATCTGCGTGGTGTCGAGAGCGAGATCTACAGCGCGTGCCTCAACGTCATCAGCAACGCGGTGCGCTACAGCCCGGACGGCGGGTTGATCAGCATCCGCTGGGGACGTACCGCGAGTGGCGCGGCCCTTTCTGTTTCCGACCAGGGAATCGGCATCGCCCCCGAGCACATGCAGCGGATCACCGAGCGGTTCTATCGCGTCGATCTGGCCCGATCCAGGGTGCGGGGCGGCACCGGCCTCGGGCTCGCCATCGTCAAACACGTACTGAAACGCCATCACGCCGAGCTCAAGGTAACGAGCCGGGTCGGAGAAGGCAGCACGTTCACCTGCGAGTTTCCCGACTCGCAGCTCGTTCAACCCCACCTCATGCAAGAGGAAGCAACATGACCAGGATCAAGAGTTTCATCGCAGCTCTGCTGCTCACCCTGCCGCTGGGCGCGCTCGCCCAGGACGACGAGGCGCTGCCTGAGTACCAGCGCGTCGGCGGCGTTTCCGGAAATCTCTCCAGCGTCGGTTCCGACACGCTGGCCAACCTTATGACGCTGTGGACGGAGGCCTTCAAGCGCGAGTATCCCAACGTCAACATTCAGGTGCAGGCGGCCGGCTCGTCCACCGCTCCGCCGGCGCTCACAGAGGGGACCTCGAACCTGGGGCCCATGAGCCGGGCCATGAAGGACAACGAGATCGAAGCCTTCGAGGCACGCCACGGCTACAAGCCCACGGTGGTGCGGGTGGCGATCGATGCGTTGGCCGTGTTCGTGAATAAGGACAACCCGATCGAGTCGATGACCATCAAACAGGTGGACGAGGTGTTCTCGGTGACGCGCCGGTGTGGCGGCAGCGAGTCCTACGACCGCTGGGGGCAGCTGGGCCTGACCGGCAGCTGGGCCGACCGTCCGATTCAGCTCTACGGGCGCAACTCGGTATCCGGTACCTACGGCTATTTCAAGCAGGTCGCGCTCTGTTCGGGCGACTTCAAGAACACCGTGAACGAGCAGCCGGGGTCTGCCTCGGTGGTGCAGGCGGTGTCCACCTCGCTCAATGGGATCGGTTACTCGGGTATCGGCTATGTCACTTCCGGGGTGAAGGCGATCGCGCTCGCCGAGCAGGACGACTCGGAACCGGTGGCGGCGACCCCCGAGAACGCGCTGAGCGGTGACTATCCGCTTTCGCGCTACCTGTACATCTACGTCAATCGCAAGCCCGGCTCGCCGCTGCCGCCGCTGGAGAACGAGTTCCTGAAGCTCGTGCTGTCCAGAGAGGGTCAGGAAATCGTGGCCAAAGATGGCTATATTCCGCTGTCGGCCCGCCTGGTTTCGCGCGAGCTGAGAAAGCTTCAATGATCGGCGGCTGCGCCGGCAACGGGTCTCGCACGGAGTAAGCGTTCCATGGCAGGTTCTGCTGGGCTGTCGCAACTGCCTGGCCGCAGGCGGCTGGTCAATGCGCTCACGCGCTACGTGGTGGCGCTCGGTGGTGCCGGGGTAATCGGTGCCATCGCCCTCATCTTTTTCTATCTGGTGTGGGTGGTGGCGCCGGTCTTCGTCGGTGCGGACATCGAGACCGGGCGTGCCTACGAGCTGCCGCCGGCGCAGGCACTGGCGGTGTCCAGCAACGAGTCGGACGAGGTTGGCCTGCGCATCGACAGCGAAGGTCAGGCGACGTTCTTCAGCATCGAGAACGGCAGGATTCTGCAGCAGCACGCGTTCGACCATCGGCTGCGTCAGGTGATCGACGTCGCCGGCCACACGGGGCTGTACGCCCTGCTCGATGAGGACGATACCCTCGCGTTCGTTCAGGCGTCCTATCCCGTATCGTTCGACGGCGACGAGCGCTCCGTCGATCCGCACATCGAGTACGTGTTCGAAGACGACTGGCTCGAACTCGGTGAGGTCGATGCGCTGGATGCGTTCTACGGCAACTTCGAGGTTCGGGTGGCCACCCTGCAGGGGCGCAATCTCACCGTTCGACAGTACCGCGATGCCGAATCCGGCTTCGCGCTGGAAATGCCCCGGCGCGGCCACGTGCGCCTGACCCGCAGCTACGATCAGGTGCTGTTCGGCCCCCGGGGGCAGTGGCTGTACCTGATCGCCAACGACGGCACGGTCGAGGTGGTGGACCTGACGCGCCCCAACGCGCCTCAGCAGAGCTACCTCAGCCGACTCGTGCCGGAAGACGGCAGGATGACCGCCGTGGAGCCGCTGCTCGGGCGCTATTCGCTGCTGGTGGCAGACGCTGCCGGTCAGATCACGCAATGGTTCATGGTGCGCGGCGAGTTCGGCTATCAGCTGGAGGCCGCGCGGAGTTTTCAGCTGGAATCCCCAGCGGTGCGGATCATTCCTGAGCCCAGGCGCAAGGGCTTCGGTGCCATCGACGAGTCCGGCCGGTTGCAGCTGTTCTACACGACCTCGCAGCGGCATCTTGCCAGCCATCCCCTGGTGAGCACCAGGCTGGCAACGGCGAGCATCGCGCCGCGCTCGGATCTCCTGCTCGTCGCCGATCCCGACGGCAACGTGCAGACCTACGACCTGCACAACGAGCATCCGGACATCTCCTGGTCCACGTTGTGGTCGAAGGTCTGGTACGAAGGCTACGAGGAGCCCGTGTACAGCTGGCAGTCGTCGTCTGCCGACAACGATTTCGAAGCCAAATTCTCCCTCACGCCGCTGCTGTTCGGCACGCTCAAGGGTGCCTTCTACGCCATGCTGTTCGCTGTGCCCATTGCCATCATGGGTGCGATCTACACGGCCTATTTCATGGCGCCCTCCATGCGCAGGCTGGTGAAGCCGGGCATCGAGATTATGGCGGCGCTGCCCACCGTCATTCTCGGCTTTCTGGCCGGGCTCTGGCTGGCGCCGCTGATCGAGGCCAACCTGTCGGCGGTGCTGAGCATCATTTTCGTTCTGCCGCTCGGCATCCTGGTGACGGCCTGGCTCTGGGGTCGGCTGCCGGATCGGCTGACCGCGCGTTTCGATGGCTGGTACGGGCTGATCGTCGTCCCGGTCATCGTCGCCACGGTATGGATCGCGTTCGCCGTGGGACCGTGGCTCGAGACGCTGCTCTTCGATGGCAACTCCAAGGCCTGGCTGCTCGAGCACTGGGGGCTCAACTACGATCAGCGCAACGCGCTGGTGGTGGGCATCGCCATGGGACTGGCCGTGATCCCGACCATCTTCTCCATCGCGGAGGACGCCATCTACGGGGTGCCGACCCATCTGATCAACGGCTCCCTCGCGCTGGGCGCCACACCCTGGCAGACGCTCGTCCGCGTGGTGCTGCTGACTGCGAGTCCCGGGATCTTCTCGGCAGTGATGATCGGGCTCGGCCGTGCGGTCGGCGAGACCATGATCGTGCTGATGGCTACCGGCAACACGCCGATCATGGATCTGAACATATTCGAAGGCATGCGCACCTTCGCGGCCAACATTGCCGTGGAGCTGCCGGAGTCGGAAGTGGACAGTTCCCACTACCGCATTCTGTTCCTCGCTGCGCTGGTGCTGTTCATGATCACGTTCCTGTTCAACACCGTTGCCGAGCTCGTCCGGCAGCGGCTACGCACGCGCTACGGAAATCTCTGACATGCTCAAGGAAGATCGCTTCAAGTTGAGAGTCTGGTTCGCCTCGGGCGAGCCGTGGGTGTGGCTGAATGCGGGTGCCGTGGGCATCAGCATCACAGCGGTGGTGGGGCTGCTGCTGCTGATCGCGGTGCGTGGGTTCGGTCACTTCTGGCCGGCATCGGTAGCACTGATCGGTTATACCGATCGCAGCGGCGTCGAGCAGGTAGTGCTCGGCGAGGTGACCGACAGCGAGATTCTCGCAGCCAGCCAGTACCTGGAAGCGACCGGGCAGAGTGCGGATGCGCTGCCTGCCGGTCAGATCGAGGTGGAGCGCTGGCAGATCAAGACCGGCAACCGCAGGGTCGCGCCGCCCGACTTCCGCTGGATTCCCACTCACTACATCGACTCGGTTCGTTATCCCGAGGATGCGGTGGTGCTGGAGCGGATGGAGTGGGGCAATGCCTACGGTTTTCTCACGGCCACCTACGAAGGCGATGTGCTGTCGAGCGACGGTCCGGCCGCGTGGGACGACTTTCTGAGCCGGCTGCAACGGGCGGTGCTGCTGCGCGAGCAGATCAAAGCACTTGAGAACGACAAGCTCAATCACATCAACTACGCGCTCGAGCAGCTGCGGCTGGATCGCAAGGGGCTGCACCGTCGCGAATCCCTGGATCCGGTGGCGCGCAATGCCCGCATGGCCGAGATCGATACGTCCGAGCAGGCGCTGCAGGCGGAGTTCCAGGCCGGCGAGCAGGAATTGCGCGCGCTGCAGGGGGCGCTGCACCGGGATTCGATCCGGCTGCGCACGGCGAGCGGGATGGAACTCACGGTCAACGTCGGTGACGTGGTTCGCGCCTGGCGTCCGAACGCCATGCCGGTTCTGCAGAAGATCGGACACTATCTGCACAGCGTCGGCCTGTTCCTTACCGACACGCCGCGCGAAGCGAATACCGAGGGCGGCATCTACCCCGCGATTTTCGGCACCATCATGATGGTGCTGCTGATGTCGATTCTGGTGACCCCGTTCGGTGTGATCGCGGCGCTGTATCTGCGCGAATATGCCAAGCAGGGGCCGTTCGTGCGGCTGATCCGCATCGCCGTGAACAATCTGGCCGGGGTACCGTCGATCGTGTACGGCGTGTTCGGGCTGGGTTTCTTCGTCTACTTCCTGGGCGGCAACCTGGACGCGCTGTTTTTTCCCGACGCGCTGCCGGCACCCACGTTCGGAACGCCGGGCCTGCTCTGGGCGTCGCTGACGCTGGCGCTGCTGACCGTGCCCGTGGTGGTAGTGTCCACCGAAGAAGGTCTGACCCGCATTCCCCGCGCGATCCGCGAGGGCAGCCTGGCGTTGGGCGCAACCAAGGCGGAGACCCTGTTCAAGGTGGTGATTCCCATGGCCAGCCCGGCGATTCTCACCGGGGTGATCCTCGCGGTCGCCAGGGCCGCGGGCGAGGTGGCCCCACTCATGCTGGTGGGCGTAGTGAAGCTCGCGCCCAGCCTGCCGCTGGACGGTAACTTTCCTTTCGTGCACCTGGAACGGAAGTTCATGCACCTCGGCTTCCACATCTACGACGTGGGCTTTCAGAGCCCCAACGTCGACGCGGCGCGCCCACTGGTGTACGCCACCGCGCTGCTGCTGGTGCTGCTGATCGTTGCCCTGAATCTCACCGCGATCATGCTGCGCAATCGCCTGGAGAGACGCTACCGTGGCGTCGAGTAACCCCACTTCGAGACCGGAAGCCGCCGAAATGACCTCTGACACCATTGCCGACCGCCCGAACGCCCAGCCGCTGAAGCCGGACGCCACACAGGAGCAGCCGGTCTCGTTGCCGGACAGCCTTCTCGTGGACGGCTGGAGCCTGTACTACGGCGAGCAGCAGGCGCTGAACAGCATTTCCCTGGCGATCCCGCAGAAACAGGCGACCGCGTTCATCGGCCCCTCCGGCTGCGGCAAGTCGACGCTGCTGCGTTGCTTCAATCGCATGAACGACCTTATAGACAACGTCAGCGTCAGCGGGCGGATCACCCTGGAAGGACAGGACATCTATGCCAAGGACGTCGACGTCGCCCAGCTGCGCAGGCGCGTCGGCATGGTGTTCCAGCGACCCAATCCGTTCCCCAAGACGATCTACGAGAACGTGGCCTACGGCCTGCGTCTGGCCGGCCGGATACCGAAGACCGAGCTCGATGATCGGGTCGAGTGGGCGCTCAAGAGCGCTGCACTCTGGGAGGAAGTCCGAGACCGGCTCAAGGAGTCCGCCCTTGGCCTGTCCGGCGGTCAGCAGCAGCGCCTGGTGATTGCGCGAGCCGTGGCGGTGCAGCCGGCGGTGCTGCTGCTCGACGAGCCCGCCTCGGCGCTGGATCCGATCTCGACGCTGAAAATCGAGGAGCTGATACACCAGCTGAAATCTGAGTACACTATCGTGATCGTTACGCATAACATGCAGCAGGCGGCGAGAGTTTCGGACTACACCGCATTTCTGTACCTGGGGGAACTGGTAGAGTTTGACCGAACCGATGACGTCTTCACGAATCCAAAAAAACCACAAACGGAGGACTACATCACCGGCCGCTACGGCTGATCCATCGAGGAATTCCGATGAACCCCCACATTTCCGAACAGTACGACGCCGAGCTGGATGAAACCCGCAACCTGCTCATGGAGATGGGCGGGCAGGTAGAGAAGCTGCTGCGCGACGCCATCGACGCACTGGTGACCCAGGATTCGGCGCTTGCCGAAGAGGTGCGCCGCGGCGACAAGAAGGTCAACCGGCTCGAGGTCGAGATCGACGAGCACTGCGTCAACATCATCGCCAGGCGCCAGCCCGCGGCGTCCGATCTGCGCACGCTGATCAGCGTCATGAAGGCGAGCACCGACCTCGAACGGATCGGTGACGAGGCCGGCAGGATCGCCAAGATGGCAAAGGTACTGGCCGACATGGAGTACCCGTCTGACCAGTACAACGACTTCCGCACGCTGGCCAACATGACCCACGATCTGCTGACCCGAAGCCTGGACGCGTTCGCCCGTCTCGACGCCGACGGCGCCCTGGCGGTGATTGCCGCTGACGAAACCATCGATGACACCTACGACCAGATTCTGCGCAACCGCTCCTCGGCCATGCGCCAGGATCCCGGCACGGTCGAGCGCGCCATGAGCGTCATCTGGGCCGCCCGATCGCTCGAGCGGATCGGCGACCATGCCAAGAACCTGGGCGAGCACGTGGTGTACCTCGTGCGCGGCCAGGACGTGCGCCACTCGCCCAAGCAGTCGTCGGTGAGCTGACGGCCGGCTCCAACCGATCGCCTGCGTAGCGACCGCGCTGGAATCGCGGCGAGGCGCTCGGGGGCATATCCAATTGGTGAAAACTGGCGCATCATCCGCGCAGCCCGTTCGGGCTGCCCGGCTTCCCGCCCAGGGGATGAGCACCGGGCCGAGACGACTTACTTTCGGAGACGTTCACCATGTCCGAGCCGGTCACCATCATCGGCAGCTACATCTCGCCGTACGTTCGCAAGGTGCTGGTGTGCCTTGCCGTCAAGCGGGTGTTCTATCGCATCGACCCCATCGTGCCGTTTTTCGGCAACGACGAGTTCACCAGGCTCAGCCCCGTGCGGCGCATTCCCGTTCTGGTAGACGGGCAGGTCACCCTGCCGGATTCCACGGTCATCTGTGAGTATCTGGAGGAGCGCTATCCGCAGACGCCCATGTTCCCTGAAACGCTCGCCGATCGTGCCCGGGCGCGCTGGCTCGAGGAGTACGCCGACACCCGCATGGGCGAGGTGTTCATCTGGCGGCTGTTCAATCAGGTGGCCATCAACCGGCACGTGTGGGGTGAAGGCCCAGATCAGGAAATTCTGAGAAAGACGTTCGACGAAGACATCCCCGAGGTGCTCGACTACCTCGAGAGCCAGGTGCCCGGCGACGGCTATCTGTTTGGCCACCTGTGCGTGGCCGACGTCGCCATCGCGTCGTTCTTCCGCAACGCGGCGTTCGCGCGCTACGCGATCGATGCCGCGCGCTGGCCGAAGACGGCCGCATTCGTGGCACGCGTGCTCGCGCATCCGGCGTTTCTCGAGCTCAAGCCGTTCGAGGAACTGTCCGTGCGAACGCCGATGCCCAGGCACCGGGATGCGCTCGAGGCGGCAGGCGCGCCGTTGACCGAGACCACTCTGGCAATGGACATGCCGCGGCGCGGGATGTTGAGCATCTGAGGTGGCCGTCCAGACGCGCAGCGCCGCGGCTGCGTGTTACTCGGGTTTCACCTTGGGCGTTGCCTGCGCCTGATAGGTTCGCAGCATGCCGTGATCGTCATCCGTCACGCCGGCGCTCTTCTCCAGCACCGCCTCCACGGCGGGCAGGAGGTTACGGATGATTCGCTCGCCGTCCGGGCTCTCCACCATGGCCGCGAGGATGTAGTTGCGCCAGTGGGCGCCCTTGACCCATACCGAATCCGAATGCCAGGTCTTCCAGGTGCCTGACTTGCGGTACAGGGTTGCGTCGGGCGCCCGGGTCATCAGCGCCTGCACGAACTTGTGGTGCAATCCGGGATCGGACATGTCGGCCAGCATCTGCTGCGTCCACGCGGGACTCACCAGCCGCTCGTTGGCGAGCAGGTAGTAGAAACGGCAGATCTGCGTGACGGTGGCGCCGTGGCTGATGCCGTTCATCGGGTCGGGGAGCCGCGGCCCCTGCTTGGCGAAGCGCTTGCCGACCCACAGCCCGCCGCCGCGGGATTCGTCGTACAGACCGAAGCGGGGTTCCATCAGAATCTGATCGATACGCTGCATGCCGATCCGGTCGATCATGCGCGTGGCGGCCTGGTTGCTGGAGTAGCGGATCATGTCCGACATGTCCTGGCGGATCGCAGCGGTGTCCTCCAGCGAGCCGTCCTCCAGAGACACGTAGGCGGCCAGCAGGATGGCGATTTTGGGCAGGCTCGCCGCGTACATCATGAGGTTGCCGTTGATGCGCGCGAAGCGCGGCTCCGGCGTCGCAAGATCCACCAGGCCGACGGCCATGCGGTCGCCTCTGGCCAGCCGGTTCCAGGTCGGGTTGGCCGCCATCAGCTTCTCGAGATCCGCCTGCAGCGCCGGGTCGACGAGATCGTAGAGCGGTTGCCACCCGGTTTCGTCCGCCGCGCCGGCCTGGGGTGCAATCAGCGGCAGCAGGATCAGCAGGGCAGCCAGGAATATCCTTTTCATGAACTCAGTCCGTCGATTGGTCGGGCCGTCGGGGCGCGTGTGGCCCAGCGGCGATTCTCGCGCATCAGATAGAACGCCAGCACCACCCAGATGCAGACGATCACCACGTTGAGCTGGAAGTACTGCACCACCTCCAGGTGCCACAGCCGCGTGCCCAGCAGCACCGTCACGGCCGCCAGGCCGTCGCCGATGCGCACGAACAGCGTATCGATGGCCGGCTTGGCTTTGTACAGCATGGTCTTGCTTGTGGGCAGCCAGAGCATGTGCCGGGCAGTGTTGTTGAGCGAGTAGTTGGTGGCGTTTTCCGCGATCTTCATGGTCTTCAGCACGCTCACCAATGGGCTCAGCGCCATGCTGAAGTACGCCACCAGCGATACGATGGGCGTCACCAGCAGCACCGCCGGCACGCCGCCGATCTGCACGAGTCGCGACACCACGAATGCCTGCAGCAGCAGCCCGAGCAGATTCACCCAGAAGTATAGGTCGCCGTAAAAGGCAGTGGTGGCGGTGTTGATCAACGCGGCGTACCCGGCACTGCCGCGCGCGCTCTGGTACTGATCCGCCAGAGCCTCCTGCACGGCGGCAAACAGGATGTTGTCGCCGTTGGCCACCACCCAGTTGAAGATCAGCGTCATGAGCGCGATGGCGCCCAGGTAGCGGTGCCGCAGGATCAGGTCGTAGCCGCTTTCGCTGCCGGGCGCGGCCGGCTGTGACCAGCGGGCGGTGGTGGCCGAGGACGGCTGTCCCGCGGGGCCGCGGCGGTCCGCGACGCGCGCCAGCCACAACGCCAGCGTCAGCGGCACGGCCGCGAGCAGCACCAGGTCGGCGGCATCCACCCAACCGCGCTTGATCAGTTGCTCGCCGGCCCATGCACCCACCGTAGCGCCCGCGGACGCGCCGATCGCCACCAGCGGGAACAGCCGCTCACCGCGTCCCTCGCCGTACATGTCCGATGCGAATGACCAGAACTGCGCGACCAGCGTGACGCCGAAGATGCCGACGAACAGATAGAACGCGATGCCGACGACTGCATTGACGGGCAGCAGCATGTCCGGCTGCAGCAGCCAGAACATTCCGAGCAGTGCCGTGAAGCCGCCGCCCACGCGCGTCACCAGTGCGCGGCGCGGCAGCTGCGTGGCAAGACGCGCATAGAGGGGCAGAATCAGCAGCAGCAGCACGCTCTGGGCAAAGGCCGAATAGGCTTTGATTTCGAGTTTGCTGAGGCCTGCGATGTCCGACACCGACAGCCAGCCTTCGCGTACCGGCTTGATGAAGTAGTAGGCCATCAGCACCAGAAACACGTTGGCCAGCAGCAGCAGGCTGGTGACCCCTTCGCGGTCGTCCACGGGCGCAAACAGGCGCAGGCAGCGTTCCAGAAGCCCGGCACCCGACCGCGCCACGCCCGGCTTACGCATGGGCTACAAGCAGCGGCGGTCGTGCACCACGGGATGGAGTAGCATGATCGGTACGAGTCAGGAATCCAGACACGCTGGGTACGCGTCCTCTTTGCCGGGTCGACCGACAATGAACAGATGTGATGTGGCGGATTTGAGCACAACCCCCTGGGGCCCGCAACGGCGCCATGCGCTGTCGCGCGCGATCGCCATCACAGTTCTGTGTTGTGTCTCCGCACTGCCGGCAGTTGCTGCCGGCGCGGTCGCCGCGTCGTCGGTCAATCCCATGGACCCCCCGGATCCAGCGGTGCTGAGCGAAGCGCGGGCCATCGTGGCTCAGATGATCGACAGCGCCCGTGGACCGTACCGGCGCGTGCGCTGGTTCTGCAATGACGGTGCGGTGCTGCCGCCGGATCCCTATGCCTGTCGTGACCATGGCGGCGGCCGTCAGCATGGCGAGTACTCGGCCGCGCGGGAGCGCCTGGCGGCGCTGGGCTGGCACGTCGGTACCATCGTCGCGGCGCTGCCGTTCGATGAGCTCTGGGATGCGGACAACGGTCAGGCGCGTCTGCGCGAGCTGCCGCTCGAGACCTACCTGATCGATACCCGGGATGGCTGGGTGATGCGTCAGGCGCGCTACTACCGGGGCCATGTCCAGGCGGAAGACGAGGAAGCTGCCGGGCGCGCCCTGCTGCTGGCCCTGCTCGATGAGCGGGACTGGATCGCCGATAACTTTCTGCTGCTGCGCGAAACGGCGCGCGCTCTGCCGCACGGTGACCTCGGCGACCGTGGCCGGGAGCTGCGCCGTCTGGCCCAGAGCATCGCCGAGCGTGCGGCGGGCTTCGAGCGGTTGCGGGCGGAGGTACACACCAACCCGTCGGCGGCGACTGCGGGCCGCGTCCGTGCCTGGCTGAACCGGTATCAGCAGGATGTGGCTGCCGACTACGATCTGGTAGCAGACGCCGATCGGCTGATCGCGCTGCTGGTGGAATCTTTCGATGCCGACGGCCGGAGAGCGCGCCTGGCCGAGACCGCCGCGCGCCTCGCCAGGCGGCCCGCGCTGGCCGAGGTGGCTGCGGAGCTGGGGCGTCTGGAGGCGCAGGCCCCGGGCGCGCGGATCGAGCGCCTTGCGGCGCTGTTGCCGCTGCTGCGCGAGCGCATCCTGGGGCAGGGCGCCGCCTCCGATCGGTTGCGTCTGCTCGACCTCATGGCCGACCTGGAGCTGGAGACCCGCCTGACCGCCGCGGAGCGCATCGCTCAGGGCGAATCGACCCGGGCCGAGCGGCTGGCACTGGCAGGGCAGCTGGTGCGCGCGGCGCACGCGACCGGTTATCTCTCGGCGAGCGAATGGTCGGAGCTCGACGGGCTGCTGTCCGCCGCCGCGGGCAGCGAGCTGCCGCTTGCGGAGTATCAACAGGTGCTGCGCAGTCTGACGCTCGCCATGGGCTGGGGTGCCGGCACCGTCCGACATGCGTTTGCCGAGGCGCTGGCACGCTACGTGTCCCTGGAGCCCGCGGCTGGCCGCTTCGTCGACGACCTGCTGCGTGGCTCCGTGCTGCTGTCGCTGGCCGACGCGCTGCAGCCGTTGTTTGCCGACGTCCAGGCTCTGAGTGGCGTGCGCCGACTGATCGACGGTTCGTCTGCGCCGGGCCTGGTGGGGTTGAACCCGGGTTACGCGCGCGGGCGTCTGCGAGTCGCCGGTGAAGACCTGCCTGCCGACCTGCTGCGCAGCGACATCGTGCTGCTGCCGCAGACGATTGCGGAGCTGCCGCCGGTAGCGGGGGTGCTGACCCGCGGCGAAGGCAATCTGCTGTCCCACGTGCAGCTGCTGGCGCGCAACATCGGCATCCCCAACGTCGCCGTCGGCGATCGGGAAGCCGCAACGCTGGCGGCGCTGGACGGCCGGAGCGTCGAGGTGATTGCCGCAACCGATGGCTCGGTGGTCATTCGCACCGGCGCCGACGCGGGCGTGACGACGGCGTCCACCGCGATGGCCACCGGGCCGACAGCCGAACTGACCGTGCCGCTGCCGGATCTCGGCGTGCGCCGGCCGCTGCCCATCGACGAGCTGTCGCGGTCGCTTTCCGGACGGGTGGTCGGGCCCAAGGCGGCGAACCTGGGCGAGCTGAACCGGCTGTTTCCCGGCCGGGTGGCGCCTGCGATCGCGCTGCCGTTCGGCATCTTTGCCGATCACGTGGGCAACGGACCGGACAGCCCGCTCGCACGCCTCGCCGCCACCTACGCGGCCAGTCGCGCCGGTACCCTGTCTGCCGAAGCGCTCGCGCAGTCGCTCGCCGCGATTCGCGAGGCCATCGCCGGGGTCGCGCTGAGCGACGATCTGCTGGCGCAACTGCTGCCCCTGATGCGCGAGTGGTTCGGCGAGCCGGGCAGCTACGGAGTGTTCGTGCGTTCGGACACCAATGTCGAAGATCTGCCGGGGTTCACCGGCGCCGGGCTTTCGGAGACCGTGCCCAACGTGCGCGGGCTCGATGCGCAGCTTGCGACCATTCCGCGCGTGTGGGCGTCGGTGCTGAGCCCGCGGGCCATCGCCTGGCGTTCCAGCCTGCTCAGCAATCCCGCAGATGTCTACGCCTCGGTGCTGCTGATGAAGAGCGTCCCTGCGGACAAGTCCGGGGTGCTCGTCACCACCGATCTGGCCGGGCGCGGCGAAGGCCTGACCGTCTCCACCGCCTGGGGCGTGGGTGGGGCGGTGGCCGGGGAGGCCGCAGAGACGCTGACGCTGCGCCCGGACGGCAGCGAGCGCCTGATCTCGGAGGCCAAGGCGCCTTTTCAACGCTTTCTCGCCGACAGCGGCGGTGTGCGCTGGCGGCGCGCGCGGTCTGGCGCCGTGCTCACCGCGGCCGACCGGCAGGCATTGCGTGCCCTCGCCGAAGAGGTGCGGACACGTTACGCCGCGGTGCTGGATCCCGACGGGCGGCCGCTGCCCTGGGACATCGAGTTCGGGTTCGTCGACGGCGAGCTGACGCTGTTTCAGATCCGACCGTTGATCGAGCGCGGCCAGCGCCGCGCCGACCGGGCATTGCTCGAAGCGCTGGGTCCGCCGCAGCCCGCCGTGCGTACCGTACGGCTCGACCGGGTTCCCGCCGACCCGATTCCCGCGCCTGCCGATGCCGGGGCGACCGCCCCCGGGGGGACAGGAGTGGAGCCTGAAACGGAGGCTGCTCCTTGAGTCAATCTGCGCGCGCGACGATCCGGCTGGTGCTGCTGCTCTGCTGCACTGTGCTGCTGCAGCCCCCGGCAGCAGGGTATCCGCTCGATGGGGCCGAAACAGCCGGCATATCGCGTCTGCTGGGCTATCGAACGGCACAGCAGGCGCCGCGTGGACCGAAGCTGCCGAGCGGCGCGCTGCACGGCATGGCGGAGATCGAGCTGACGCTGGCGGATTACGCAGACGCGCCGATGTTCGATACGCAGCCCATGGATCCGGCCCTGCTCGAGGCGGTGACCGGAATATTCGCCGGGCGCGACCCGAGCAACGGTTTCGTCGTGGTGGATATGACGCACCCGGAGCGCATCGCCTGGGCCGCCGTGCGTCCGGATCTGCGCCAGATGCCCGGCAGCGTCGGCAAGTTGCTGACGCTGGTGGGCCTGTTCGACGCGCTGGCACGCGCGTTTCCCGACGTCGAGGTACGCCGTCGGGTGCTGCGGGATACACGGGTGGTGGGTGGCGACTGGGTGCTCGTCGACGAGCATGAGGTGCCCAAGTTCGATCCGGAGACGGCGACCAACGGGTTCAGCCTCATCCGGCCGGAGGACGAGTTCACCCTTGCGGAATGGGTGGATCACATGATCTCCGCCTCCGCCAACGCCGCGGGCGCCGTGGTCTGGCGCGAGGCCATGCTGCTGCGTCATTTCGGTGCGCGCTATCCGGTGGGCGCCGACGAGGCGCGGGCGTTTTTTCAGTCCACCCCGCCGCGCGAACTCACCGCGCTCAGCCAGCAGGTGGTCAACGAGCCGCTGCAGGGTCTCGGCATCCGCCTGGCGGATCTGCAGCAGGGATCCCTGTGGACCCGCACCGCCAAGCGTTACGTCCCCGGGCTGCCCAGCTATGCGACGCCGCGCACGCTGGCGCAGCTGACGTTCCGCATGGAGCAGGGTCGACTGGTCGATCCCTGGTCGAGCCTGGAAATGAAGCGGTATCTGTACATGACCAAGCGCCGCTACCGTTACGCCTACGCCCCGGAGCTCGCCGGTGCGGCCATCTACTTCAAGAGCGGCTCCTACTACGTCTGCCGGGCCGAAGAGGGTTACCGCTGCGGCAAGTACATGGGTAATGCCAGGAACATCATGAATGCCGTCGCCATCGTCGAGTGGCCGGGCACCAGCACCCGCTACCTGGTGACGATGATGTCCAACGTGCTCAAGATCAACTCGGCCTGGGACCATGCGCGCCTGGCGGTGGCGATCGATGCCACCGTACGTACCCGCGAGGCGGTGCGGGTCGACGAGGAGGGTTCCGAGGATCAGGTGCGGGCAGCCGGGCGCAGCTGAGGCGGCTCGGCTCCAGCGTATTTCCGGGGCCGGCGGGCCCGCCTGCGCCTAGACGTAGTAGGCCTTCAGCGGCGGAAAGCCGTTGAACTCGATCGCGCTGTAGCTGGTGGTGTAGGCCCCCGTGGAAAACCAGTACAGCCGATCGCCGATCGCCAGGTTCAGAGGCAGCTCGTACTTGTAGTCTTCGTACATGACATCGGCACTGTCGCAGGTGGGGCCGGCCAGCACGACGTCTTCCAGCTCACCCTGCTTGTCGGTGTATACCGGGAACTTGATCGATTCGCCCATGGTCTCGATGAGCCCGGAGAACTTGCCCACGTCCACGTACACCCAGCGGCTGAGCCCCGTGCGCGACTTGCGCGAGATCAGCACTACCTCGCTCACCAGCATGCCGGCGTTGGCCAGCAGCGAGCGGCCGGGCTCGAGAATGATCTCGGGGCGGTCGTCGCCGAAATCCTCGTCCAGGTAACGCGTGATCTCGGCTGCGTACGTGGCCAGGTCGTTGGTGCGCACCAGGTAATTTGCCGGAAAGCCGCCGCCCAGGTTGATCATGCGCAGCTTGATGCCGTCCTCTTCGCGCAGCCGCTCGAAGATCACCTTGACCTTGGCGATGGCCGCATCCCAGGCGCCGATGTCCCGCTGCTGTGAGCCTACGTGAAACGATATGCCGTACGGGTCCAGGCCGAGGTCGCGCGCCAGCAGCAGCAGATCCATGGCCATGTCCGTCTGGCACCCGAACTTGCGTGACAGGGGCCAGTCCGCGGTGAGCGAGCCCTCCGTGAGAATGCGGACGTAGACCTTCGCGCCGGGGGCCGCCTTGGCGATGTTGCGCAGATCCGGCTCGGAGTCGGTGGCGTACATACGCACGCCGCGCTCGTGAAAGTACCGGATGTCGCGGCTCTTCTTGATGGTGTTGCCGTAGCTGATCCGATCCGGACTGATGCCGAGTCCCAGCACGCGGTCGAGCTCGTAGATCGACGCGATGTCGAAGCAGGAGCCGCGATCCCTGAGCAGAGAGATGATCTCTGGCGCCGGGTTGGCCTTGACCGCGTAGTAGACCTTCGCATACGGAAACGCATTCACCAGCTCATCGTACTGCTTGCCGACTGTCGCCGTGTCCACCACGAGAAACGGGGTTTCCTTGGTGTCTGCAAGGGCTTTCATGCGGGCGAAGGCGTCGGCCTCGTAGTAGTCTTCGATGTTCGGTATCACTGGTCCTGTGTTCCTCGTCGGTGCTGGAAATGGCCGGTGTGGCCGCGCGGATGATAGGACCATGGCCCGGCCGGTGCCAGCGCCCCGGCCTGCATGTCGAGACTCCGTGCCCGGGGAGCTCGCGGTGTCAGAGCCTGCGCCGGTAGTCCTCGTAGCCGAACGTCTTGATGACGTCGACCGCGCCCGTCTCCCGGGCGATGGCGATGGCGGGCAGGTTGACACCGTTGAAGGTGGTGGTCTTGACCATGGTGTAGTGGATCATGTCCTCGAACACGACCCGCGCGCCCGGCTCGATGGGCGCGGAAAAGGCGTACCCGGGCATGTAGTCGCCCGCGAGGCAGGTGAGGCCGCCGAGATTGAAGCGATGTCCCCGGGCGTCCGGATCGGCGAGGGCATCGACCGCGCCCCGCACTCTGGGACGGTAGGGCATTTCCAGCGTGTCGGGCATGTGCGCGGCGAAGGAGGTGTCGAGCATGGCGGTTCTGCTGCCGGCGTTTTCCACCACGTCGAGCACGGTCGCCACCAGGCAGCCCGTTTCCCAGGCGACGGCGCTGCCGGGCTCGAGCACGATCTGTTCGAGATTGGGGTAGCGCTCGCCCATGCCGCGTATGAGCGCGATCAGATGCTCGACGTCGTAGCCGCGCCGCGTGATCGCGTGGCCGCCGCCCATGTTCAGCCAGCGCACCCTTCTCAACTGCGTGGAGAACTTCTGCTCGACGTGAACGAGCGTCCGCGCCAGCGTGTCGGCGCCCTTCTCGCACAGCGTGTGGAAGTGCAGCCCCTCGATGCCGTCGGGGAGGGTGCCGCCGAGCTGTGCCGCGGTGACGCCGAGCCGTGAGCCGGGGACGCAGGGGTTGTACAGGTCCGTTTCGACCTCGGCGTACTCGGGGTTGATGCGCAGCCCGGCGCTCGCCCGGCCGAGCCGGTGCCGATAACGCCCGAACTCCGAGAGCGAGTTGAAGGTGACGTGGGAGGCAATGCGCGCGATCTCGTCGAACTCGGCCGGAACGTAGGCCGGCACGTAGGCGTGCACCTCGCCACCGAACTCGCGCTCTCCGAGCAGGGCCTCTGACAGCGAGCTCGCGGTGACCCCGGGCAGGTACTGGCGCACCAGCGGAAACGCCGAATACATGGCGAAACCCTTGAGCGCGCAGATGATCTTGGCGCCGCTCGCCCGCTGCACGCGATCGAGCAGCTCGAGGTTGCTGCGCAGCAGCGCCTCATCGAGCAGGAAGCAGGGGCTCGGTACCACGTCTACGGCTTCGCTGAAGGCTGCGCCCGGATTCTCGGCTGCGCGCTGGCTCACGGCTGCCCCCGGCTCAGAGATCGTAGTCGTCGTGGGGCAGGGGACCGTCGAGCACCTCGTGCCAGGGCAGGCCGTGACGATTCAGCTCGGTCATGAACGGGTCCGGGTCGAGCTCCTCGACGTTGTAAACGCCCGGCTGCCGCCAGGTGCCCTTGAGCATCAGCATGGCGCCGATCATGGCCGGCACGCCGGTGGTGTAGCTCACGGCCTGGGCGCGTACTTCCTGATGGCAGGCGGCGTGGCTGCAGTTGTTGTACAGGTAGCAGGTGCGGTCCCTGCCGTTCTTCACCCCGCGAATCTGACAGCCGATGGAGGTCTGGCCCTTGTATCCCTCGCTGAGCTGGTCCGGAGGCGGCAGCACCGCCTTCAGGAACTGCAGCGGGACGATCTCCATGCCCTGGTAGACGATGGGTTCGATCGACGTCATGCCGACGTTCTGCAGCACCTGCAGATGGGTGATGTAGGCCTGACCGAAGGTCATCCAGAAGCGTGCCCGCTTGAGCGTCGGGAAGTTCTTGACCAGAGACTCGAGCTCCTCGTGGTAGAGCACGTAGGACTCGCGCTCGCCGATGTCGGGGTAGGGGATCGGCTTGTGAATGCTCATGGGCGGGATCTCGACCCACTGCCCGTTCTCCCAGTAGCGGCCGTTCTGAGTGATCTCGCGGATGTTGATCTCGGGATTGAAGTTCGTGGCGAACGCCTTGCCGTGGTCGCCGGCATTGCAGTCGACGATGTCCAGATAGTGGATTTCGTCGAAGTGATGCTTCGCGGCATAGGCCGTGAAGATGCCCGTCACCCCGGGATCGAAGCCGCAGCCGAGCAGGGCCATGAGGCCTGCGTCGCGGAATCGGTCCTGGTACGCCCATTGCCAGCTGTACTCGAACTTCGCTTCGTCGATGGGTTCATAGTTGGCGGTATCCAGGTAGTGCACGCCGGTTTCGAGACAGGCGTCCATGATGTGCAGATCCTGGTAGGGCAACGCCACGTTGATCACGAGCTCGGGCCGGACGGCGCGGATCAGCGCGGCGAGCTCAGGCGCGTTGTCGGCGTCCACCGCGGCGGTGTCGATCTCGACGCCGTGCATCATACGGATGTCGTCGGCAATGGCGTTGCACTTTGCCAACGTCCGGCTGGCAAGGGTGATGTGGCTGAATACATCGCTGTTCATGGCGCACTTGTGCGCCACCACGCCGCCGACGCCGCCCGCGCCGATGATCATCACGTTGCTCACCTCGTCACACCTCCTGGTCCTGTAGGTTTGGATTGCCCCTCAACGCGTCTGCCCGAGCCGGCCCCGGCGTACCTGCCGGTCATGCGGCGAGCGACGGGTGGTCGTGCAGAGCCGGCTCGAGCGCCGGCCCCATGAGATCGATGAAGTTGTCCCGGTAGAACTTGCGCCGGGCCGTCTCGCTGACGCCGCCCAGATTCTCCTCGAAGCGCTTGATCGGGTTGCGGCCGCCTTCCACATGGGGAAAGTCCGACGAGAACAGCAGCATGTCATCGCTCGAGTTCTCGATGATCCAGCCGCTCGGCTCGTGCGCGTAGGGCGTGACCCGCAGCTGCCGTTTGACGATCTCACTCGGCACGTCCGACAGCTTTTTCAGGCGCTCCTCGCCCTTGCGGAACGCGTGGAAGCCGGAGTCGAGAAAGCGCATCCAGCTGGGCAGCCAGGAGGCGCCGAGCTCGATCGCGCCGAACTTGAGGCGCGGAAACCGGTCCAGAACGCCGTCGTAGACCAACGCCGCCATGGTCTGCCACAGCGACAACGGAATGGTCATGAAGCTCAGCGCCGTGAAGTTCTCGTCACCGCCATGAAAGTCCAGCACCCGGGGCAGCCCGTTCTCGAAGTAGCTGGCGCGCATCTTCTCCTCGCCGCCGACGTGGAACAGGATCGGCACCCCGGCTTCCTGCGCCGTGGCCCAGAGCGGATCCAGGGCGATGTGGCTGGGGCTGTGCCCGCGCGGGCAGCTCGAGGGGATGATCAGGCCTTTGCAGCCGAGTTCGATGGCCTCCGCCGCGATCCGGGGCGCCGCATCGAAATCGATGAGCGGCACGTAGCCGGTGGCCAGCAGGCGGCGATCGATGGCGCAGAAGTCCGCATTCATGCGGTTGTGGGCGCGCGCCGCCGCCAGCGCCAGCGGCACGTCGTCGCCGTCGTCGAGACCGTAGTTGCCGAGCGCGGCGGTGGTGAATACCAGTTGGCTGGTGAAGCCGAGCAGATCCAGGGTCCTGGGGCGGTCTTCGCGGCGGAACGCGCCGAGGGCGAGATGGTTCTTGCGCAGCAGCAGATTGGCTTCGTCTCCAGCACGGAACGCCGCGTCATCTTGCTTGGCGACGGCCGTCTTCAGGTGGTCGGGCATCTGCAGCGTCTTGTTGCTGCGGGCGGCAAAAGCCTCGTGATGCTCCTGCTCCAGATACTCGAGGATCTTCGTCGGCAGCTCCATGACATGGGAGTCTGCGTCGTGAACGGTGCGATGCTCCACGTAGGCCATAGCGTTGTTCCCCCAATCTAGGCACTGGCGTCCGGAATCGAAGAGGATAACGTATGCCGTGCGGGCTGTTACAGCGGGGGCCCGCCGTGGCCGCAACGGCCGGACGGATCAGTACGGGCGGTCGCGCAGCCCGATCCGGTACATCAACGGCGAGAGCAGCAGTGAGCCGGCGGCGAGCAGCACCGTCAGCACGACGATGGATGGCCAGTCCAGCGCCAGCGCGTCGCGGCACAGCCACAATGGCAGCAGGATCTCGGGAATCTGGTCCAGACCCATGAACCGGCCGCTGGGTGGTATGTCGAGTCGCCGCTTGACGAAGCTCGAGAGCGCGTCGCCGGCCATGGACGCTGCGCCGAACGCGGCCCCCAGGCTCCAGGGGTAGCCGAGCACGCTGCCCGTGAGGGCGCAGGCGGCGATGCTGAGCAGCAGCCCGCGCAGGGTCTTGCTGCGGCCGAGTATGGGCCGTCCGTCGAAGAACATCCGACCGCCATCCAGTGGCACGGCCAGCCGCGTGCCCAGCAGGCGTTTGCCGAGGATCGGCGTGCCGTTGGCCGCGAGCGACAGCAGCACGACCTTCAAGGTAATGGCGAGAGTCAACGACACGGTCAGCGGCGCGCCGCGCCCGTTTCGTCCAGCAGCCGGTTGATGGCGCGTACCACGATTTCCGGCTGGTCATAGGGAATGGCGTGGCCGCTGTGCTCGGCGAACCAGTGCTCGGAATGGCTGGAGAGCGCCGCCAGCTCGTTCTGCAGCTGACTCCAGACACGGTTCACTTCATCCGCGAACGCCGGATCCGCGCCGGGTGGCGCATCGTCGCTGGTCATCGGTCGGCCCCGCGTGATCACGATCAGCGGCAGTTCGCCCAGCGTGCTCGGCCCATGCTCCTGGCGCACGTCCTGCGGAAATCCGTCCACTTCCCGCATCACGCCGCTGCAGTAGCTCGTGCGATTGAACAACGCCAGCTGCTCCGCGCGCAGCGCCTCGGGCAGTGGTTGCCCGGCCAGAATCTGATTCATGGCGCCGCCCAGCCGCACCACACCGCTCCATGCGGTTGCGCGGCAGATCTCAAGCATGCGCAGCATTCCGGCGCTCCCGGGCTCCGCAGGCAGGCGCAGTCCCTGGGATTCGTGCGACGAATCCACCAGCACCATGCCGGCGACGCGGCGCGGATTGCGTGCGGCAAATGCGCGCACGAAGACGCCGCCGGCCGACCATCCGACGAGCAGCAGCGGCCCGGCAACCCCGCCTCGATCGAGCAAACGTTCCAGGTCTTCGACCACGTAGCTCGTTCGCGTGGGGTTCGGCGAGGGGTCGCTCCAGCCCATGCCGGCACGGTCGTAGCTGCAGACCCTGGCGCCGGTCTCCACCGCGCTCTGCACCTGGCGCCAGGCCGCAAAGGGAGCGGTGAGGCCGCTTTCCAGCACGACGGTGGGCGCGCCCGGCTCGGCGGTGGTGCCCGAGCAGTACAGATGCAGCCTGCGACCGGTCGCATCCACCTCGACGAGCGCGCCCGGCATTGGATAGGCCGCTGCGTCGCGCCGCTCCGCCCACCACTGGTAGGCCGCGCCTGCGACGATCAGCAGCGCGATCAGCGCGCCCAGATAACCCGTGACTCTGCCGGCAAGTCGCAACATGCGGTTCATGGCCGCCCTCGAGCGTGGTTGCGTGGTCGGGGCGCCCGTGCGCCCATGCGCGACCGTCAGCATGTTTGTGCCGCGCCTGCGAGTCAATGCTCGCGAGCGCTCTGTGGATTTGGCTCCGGGGATGCGGCAGGCTACCGTCAGGTTCCTGTGCGGACTCGCTGATGCAGATTCTCGTGGGCCTCGCGGTCGCGTTGATCGCCGGGCTGGTGTTCGGCGAAGCAGGCTTCTTCTTCGGTGCCCTGGCCGGCATCGGTGGCGCCTATCTCTGGACGCTGCAGCGTGACCTGCGGCGTCTGGAGCAGCGCGTCGAAGCGCTGGCTGGGGAGCCCGCTCCCAAGGCCGCCACAAGCACGCTGCTGGACGTGGTCCCACGCCCGCCGGCCACGGACAGCAGCAATGCCGCGCCAGCGGCTGCAGAAGCGGCGGCGCCAAACGCGCCTGCGGCGGCGCCGGGCGCGACGAGCGCAGCTGATCGGGTTCCGCCGCCGCGCGTCTGGCAACCGCCGCCGCCGACCGCGTTCGATCTCGCCGTGCGCCGGTTCGCGGCTCGGGCGCTCAGCTTCTTCACCGGCGGCAATCCCGTGGTGCGGATCGGCGTGGTGGTGCTGTTCTTTGGTGTGGCTTTTCTATTGCGCTACGCCTTCGAGCGCGATCTGCTGCCCATCGAGCTGCGCCTCGCCGGCAGCGCAGCGGGCGGCATCGCGCTGGCGGCGATCGGCTGGCGGCTACGCCAGCGCAGGGACACCTATGGCCTGGTGCTGCAGGGTGCGGGTGTGGGCCTGCTGTATCTGACGGTGTTCGCGGCGGCGCGGCTGTACGACCTGGTGCCGCTGCCGGCGGCGTTCGTCATGCTGGTGGTGCTGGTAGCCGCGTCCAGTCTGCTCGCCGTGCTGCAGAACGCTCAGGCGCTGGCGATCTTCTCGATGGCCGGCGGCTTTCTCGCGCCTGTGCTGATCTCCACCGGCGCCGGCAGCCACGTGGCGCTGTTTTCCTACTACGCGCTGCTCAACGCCGGCATTCTGGTGATCGCCTGGTATCGTGCCTGGCGCTGGCTCAACTGGGTCGGCTTCGTGTTCACCTTTGCCATCGGCGCAACCTGGGGATATCAGTACTACCGGCCCGAATTCTTCGCCACCACGGAGCCCTTCCTGGTGCTGTTCTTTGCCTACTACCTGGGGGTGAGCGTACTGTTCGCCCGACATCGCGAGGTCGACCTGAAGGGGCTGGTCGACGGAACCCTCGTGTTCGGCACGCCCATCGTGGCCTTCGCCCTCCAGGCGGCGCTGGTAGCGGACATGCCGTTCGGGCTCGCCTACTCGGCGCTGGCCGCAGCTGCCGTGTATCTGGCACTGGTGTTCTGGCTGCGCCGGCGGGGCGACTTCAGCAACCTGCTGGGACGTTCGTTTCTGGCGCTCGCCATCGTGTTCGCGACCCTGGCCATTCCCTTTGCCTTCGACAACCAGCGCTGGACCGGTGCCATCTGGGCACTCGAGGGTGCCGGTCTGTTGTGGGTCGGGCTGCGGCAGCGTCAGCTTCTGCCGAGAGTCGCCGGCATGCTGCTGCAGCTGGCTGCCGCCGTCGCGTTCCTGGGTGATCTGCTGCTCTCGGGTCACGACGACCGCTTGTTCTTCAACAGCGGCTTTCTCGGCGCGGTGCTCATCGCGCTGGCCGGCGGTTGCAGCAGCTACCTGCTTGCTGGCCCCAATGCCGCAATTCATCGGCTGGAGCGGGCGCTGCGCTGGCTGTTTCTGCTGTGGGCCACGTTGTGGTGGTACGCGGCGTTTCTCACCGAGATCGACCGCTACGTGCCGGGCTGGTACGGGCCGCTGGAACCCAACAACGTCAACGAGCACCTGGGCGTGCTCACGGCCGGGCTGACGACGGCGGCACTCGTGCTGCTGGCGGCCCGGCTGCGCTGGCGGGAAGTTCTCGCGCCGGGATTTCTGCTGCTGCCGGCGCTCGTGGTGGCGCTGTTCGGCCTCGATGCGGGCTGGGCGCGCAAGTCGCCGCTGGCGGACCTGGGCTGGCTCGCGTGGCCGGTGGCGTTTGCGGCATTGCTCTGGCATCTGCGGCGGGCGAGCGCGTTTGCGCGGCCGCTGCCGTTCTGGCACGCCGGCGGCTGGTGGTTCGCAGCGCTGTTTCTGGCGTGGACCGCGGTGGCGCTCACCCATCCGCTGCTGCCGGACACGGGCTGGGAAGCCATGCTCTGGGGTGCGGTACCGCTGCTGGTGGTCGTGGCGCTCCTCGGTGTGAAGGGGCATGCACGCTGGCCGCTGTCAGAACAGCCCGAAAGCTATCTGGGTTGGGGCATGGCGGTGATGTTTGGTGCGCTGGCGCTCTGGTTGTGCGTCAGCGGCATCCAGGCCGGCAACCCGGCGCCGCTACCTTACCTGGTGCTGCTCAATCCGCTGGAACTGACCCAGCTCGGAATCCTCCTCGTGGCATGGTGGTGGACCCGCCGACTGGGTAACACCGGGATGATGACCTATCAGCGGGGGCTGCGCATCGCCATCGGCGCGCTGGCATTCGGCTGGCTGAACCTGAGCGCGGCAAGGGCGGTGCACTACTACGCTGGCGTGCCGTACCCGATCGAGCGCCTGGCAGCGTCCGACGCCTTTCAGGCCACGGCATCGATACTGTGGACACTGACCGCCCTGGCCTTGATGGGGTTCGGCGCGCGTCGTGACCATCGTCCCGCCTGGATCACCGGCGCGCTGCTGCTGGCGGTGGTGATCTTCAAGCTGTTCACGGTCGACCTGTCGAACCTGAATACCGTGGCGCGTATCGTGTCCTTCATCACCGTAGGAGTGCTCATGCTGCTGATCGGTTATCTGGCACCGCTGCCGCCCGCAAAACGCTCGGCGCAACCGACGTGATGCGAAACGCCGTGAGCCTGTGCCTCGCGGCACTTGTGTGCATCTGCGCCGCCGTCACCTCGGCAGCGCCGGCGGACTTCGCGCGCGGGCGGACGCTGCTGGTGGGCGATGCGCCGGTTCAGCGGGTCGACCTGCCTCAGGACGTCTACGAATGGGTAGTGCGCGCCGATCTGGGCGATCTGCGCGTCTTCAACGGCGCGGGTGAGGAGGTTCCATACGCGCTGCGACGCCCGCGCCCGGGCAGAGCGAGCGGCGAGTGGATCGACGTGCCCCTGTTCACCCTGCCGGCCGCGGACCCTTCCAGTGCCGCCGCAGCGGTCGACATCGAGCTCGGCAGTGATGGTACGGTGGTGGCCGTGCGCGGCGCCGCGACGCCGGGCACGACCCGCAGCGACTATCTGCTCGACCTCAGCCAGGTTCAGG
Source organism: Pseudomonadales bacterium (assembly GCA_041395905.1). Lineage (GTDB taxonomy): Bacteria > Pseudomonadota > Gammaproteobacteria > Pseudomonadales > Azotimanducaceae > UBA7803. The sequence goes on along the minus strand of JAWKZP010000004.1, from coordinate 364,414 downwards.
ACGGGGACCTGGAGCTGGCACTGACCTGGGTGCCCGCGGCGGCCAACGTGGTCGCTCACGTGCGCATCGACGGCAGCGACGATCTCGACGTCTGGCATCCCGTCGTGGCGTCGGCCACCCTGGCGGCGCTGCAGACGGCGGGGCACGAGGTAGTGTTGAATCGCGTGCTGCTCGGGTCGACGGGTCACGACTATCTGCGGCTGCGGCAGCTCGACGGCGCCGAGCCCATGGTCGTTTCTGCGGCCCGAGTGCGCCAGCAGGCGGCGCAGACCCCGTGGCGGCAATGGAAAGCGCTCGCGGCAGAACCGGTTGAGGGCGGCTACGAGTTCGACGCGGGTGGCAGCTTTCCGGTGGATCGATTCGCACCGGCACTTGCGACGCCGAGCTATCTGCTCGATTGCCGCGTATTCTCGCGTGCGCGACCGACCGACAGATGGCTCGATCTGGGCAACCACGTGTTCTATCGGGCGATGGTGGAGGGCAACGCCGTGAGCTCCGATCCTGCGGTGGCGCAGCGGACCGGTGATCGCTACTGGCGCGTGGTGCCGAGCGACCCGGCGCAACCGGCCCCTACCCTGAGTGTGGGATGGGTACCGGACGAGCTGGTGTTTCTCAAGCAGGGCGCGGCGCCATTCACCCTTGCCTACGGACAGGCGGACATCGCCGGTCGGCAGTGGCCGGTGGAAGAGCTCGCGAAGCGGCTGGATGGCTCCGCCGACCTGGCCGATCTGCCTCAGGCTTCGCTGGGGGCGCCGCAAATGCTGGGTGGGCCCGAGCGCCTGAACGCCGCCGCCCGAGCCATCGACTGGCGCACCCTGCTGTTGTGGGGGCTGCTGGCGGCGGGTGTACTGCTGATCGGCACGCTGGCTCTCCGGCTGGCGCGCCAGTCGCGCGGGTGATGGGGGTACATTAGACTTCCGGGCGGGAGCGGACTCCGAGGAGGGGAGAATATGGATCTGCTGAACGACAAGATTGCCGTCATCACCGGGGCGGGCACGGGCATCGGGCGGGCGCACGCGCTGCTGTTCGCTCGCGAGGGCGCGCGCGTGGTGGTCAACGACACCGGCGCAGATCTCGATGGCTCGGGCGGCGGCGACGCGGCGGAGCAGGTGGCGGCGGAGATCCGGGCCGCCGGCGGCGATGCCATCGCCGACGCCACCAGCGTCGCCAGCTTCGAGGGGGCCAACGCCATCGTGCGCCGCGCAGTTGAGCACTATGGACGCATCGACATCCTGGTCAACAACGCCGGCATCCTGCGTGACCGCACGCTGCTGAAGATGAATCCGGAGGAGTGGCAGGCGGTGCTGGATGTGCACCTGACCGGCACCTTCGCCTGCCTGCAGGCGGCTGCGCGGCAGATGAAGGACCAGGGCGACGGCGGCCGTATCATCAACACGTCATCGAGTTCCGGTCTGCTCGGCAACTTCGGTCAGATCAACTACGGCGCGGCGAAAGCCGGTATTCACGCGGTGACGCGTATCGCTTCCATGGAGCTCAGCCGCTACGGCATCACGGTGAACGCGCTGGCCCCTAATGCCTACACGCGTATGACGCGCGACCTGCCGGGCATGAAAGGCATGTCCGAGGAGACCTTCGGCCCCCAGTTCATGGCACCGCTGGTGTGCTTCCTCGCTTCTGACAAGGCAGCACACATCACCGGGCAGACGTTCGGCGTCAACGTCAATCACGTGTTCGCATACAAGATGATGACCTCCCAGGGTGTCGACCCGATGAGCTCGGAGCCCTGGGATCCGGCGGCGTTCGAGGGTGTCATCGACCGCATCATCAACTGGTAGGTGGGTTCATGACGCTGGCCGTTCGCTGTCTGTTCTGCGCCCTGGTGCTCGTCGCCGCTACGCCCGGAGCGGCATGGGCACAGCAAGGCCCGCTCTGGCAGGTGGGGCCGCGCGCCGTTCCGCCCCCGGCCGGGGCGAGCGCGGTGCTGCGGGATTCCATCGCTGCAACCCCTCAGCCCGACGTGGCCGCGCGGGCGCGACATCCGCAAAGCACTGCGGCGTGGGAGGCCGCCATTGCGGCCCGGGACAGCGCGCGTACCGTGCCGCTCGCGGAACTTGCGCGACGGTTCGACGTCTCGATCGAGCGCGACGAGATCGCCGGCGTACGCGTGCACCGGGTAACCCCGGAGCGACGCTCGCCCACGCATTCGCAGCACCTGTTCCTGTACGTACACGGCGGCGCCTACGTGTACGGCGGCGGTGATTCGGGTGTGGCGGAAGCTGCCCGGATCGCGGGCAGCGCGGGGATCGATGCGCTTTCGATCGACTACCGTATGCCGCCCGCCCATCCCTTTCCTGCTGCCGTGGAGGACGTGGTTTCGGTCTATCGGGCAGAGCTCGAGCGGCACGCGCCCGGCGCCCTGGCGATTGGCGGCACCTCTGCCGGCGGCGGCCTGGCATTGGCGGCCGTGCATCGTTTCAAGATGCTCGGGCTGCCGGTCCCCGGGGCGATCTATGCGGGCACGCCCTGGGCGGATCTCAGCAAAACGGGCGACAGCCTGTTCACCAACGAGGGTATCGACCGGGTGCTCGTGACGTACGACGGCTCGCTCGGGGCTGCGGCCCGCCTGTATGCCGCAGGACGCGACCTGAAAGATCCCTTGCTGTCTCCGGTGTACGGCGACTTTTCCGGATTCCCGCCGACCTACCTCGTGACCGGAACGCGTGACATGTTTCTCAGCGATACCGCTCGGACGCACCGCAAGCTGCGCAATGCGGGCGTCACCGCCGAGCTCAATGTCTATGAAGGCATGTCGCACGCGGGCTATGCATTCGAACCGGACGCGCCGGAGTCGCAGCAGGTGTACGGCGAGCTGGCTGCGTTTCTCGACGCGCATCTGCGCTGAAACCGGCTTCGACCCTGCTCAGCGCTTCTCGGTCGTGGTGTCCTCGATGTGGTAGAGGGCATCGAGCCCCGCCATTTCCGGCAGCTCGCCGTAGATCTCGAAGACCCTCCGGCGGTCTGCGCCGGTGCTGCCACGATGGTTGAAACCCTCGTAGGCGTTGCGGATCGCGTCGTACGCCAGCACCTGAGCGGTGAACGGATCGATAACCAGGTTCCAGCCAAGAGCCGCCCACTGCTCGCGCGGTTTCGCGTCGAGTGAAGTGATGGTGGCGAGCGGCGCGTCCAGCCGGTCGCGCGCGGTGCGTATCTGCTCTTCCCCTTCCGGCATCAGCATGAGCACGTCGGCGCCTGCCCGTCGATAGCGCTGCAGACGCTTCAGTGCCTGCTCGAAACCCTCGTTCTTCACCGCCCCGGTGCGGGCGATGATCAGAAACTCCGGATCGCGCCGGGCTGCTGCCGCCTGCTCGATTTTGGCGGCCATGACCTCAGCAGGCACCAGATGCTCGATGCCGCGATGATGGCTCACCCGCTTCGGTGCGACCTGATCCTCGATCTCGATGGCGCAGGCGCCGGCGGCTTCGAACTCCCAGATCGCGCGCGCGACGTGCACCGCGTCGCCGAAGCCGACGCCGCCGTCGACGATGATCCCGAGCTCCGAGCGTATCGTCAGACGACGGGTGGCATCCGTCAGCTCGGTCAGCGTGAGCAGTGCTTCGCTGACGGCGTAGCTGTATCCCAGAGCGCCGCCGCTCAGATAACCGAAGCTGAAGCCGCAGCGTGCGGCCAGTCGCGCGGTCAGCGCGTCGAGGCACAGGGGCGCGAACACCGTCTGTGATCCGCGCAGAGCTTCGGCGAGATTGAGCACGGCAGTGGCTCCGGGCCTACTGATCCAGAATCGCGACGGCCCGCGTCCAGCCGGCCGAGGCTCCACGGATCTTCATGGGAAAGCAGGCGATGGTGAATCCGTGGGCCGGCAGGGACTCGAGATTGTGCAGCTTCTCGAGATGACAGTAGCCGATGTGCCGCCCGGCTTTGTGCCCTTCCCAGATCAGCGAGGCGTCGTGGCTTTCGGCGTACTTCTTTGCGGTGTGCGAGAACGGCGCGTCCCACGACCAGGCGTCGGTACCGGTCAGGCGCACGCCACGCTCGAGCAGGTACATGGTGGCCGCGTAGCCCATGCCGCAGCCGGCGTGGACGTAGTTGTCCTGTCCGTAGACGGAGCCGGCGCGGGTGTTCACCACGACGATGTCCAGCGGTTTGAGCTCGTAGCCGATCCGCTCGAGTTCCGCGGCAACGTCGCTGTCGGTGACGACGTAGCCGTCGTCGAAATGGCGGAAGTCCAGCTTCACACCGGGTTTGAAGCACCAGTCCAGCGGAACCTCGTCGATTGTAATGGCGCGCTCACCGCGGTTCATGGTGGAGTGGAAATGGTAGGGGGCATCCAGATGGGTACCGTTGTGCGTGCTGAGCTTGACCCGCTCGACCGCCCAACCCTCGCCGTCGGGCAGGTCGCCGGGTTCGAGCCCCGGGAAGAATGCGGTCACCTGCTCCGGCGTATCCTGGTGGTTGTAGTAGGTGATCTCCGGCTTCATGCCGGGCGGGTCGGAGATCACGTCGTTCTCGAGGTAGATGGACAGGTCGATGATGGTCTGGCTCACGTGGGGCTCCCCATTTCGGGTGCGCTGCTGCGCGCGGGTCACTCGGTTCCGGGCTCGTCGTTCTCTGCAGCGGCTCGCAGTGTCCGCAGCTCCGCCTCGAGCGTCGCCACACGCGCCTCCAGGTCGGTCAGGCGCTGGGCGAGCTCGCTGTCTCCGATCGCGTGCGTCCGCACCGGCTCATGCGCGGTTGCCGTGCGCTCTGCGCTCAGCTCGGGCTCGCCGCAGAACAGATGCGCATAGCGCACCTCGCGCCGCCCGGGTTCCCGCGGCTGCGCCATGACGAACGGACCCTGCTCGCAGCTCATCAGGTCTTCCAGGGTTTCGATCACGTCGGCGACGTCGTCGAACGTGTGCATTCTGTCGGCGCGGCTGCGCAGCTCGCCCGGCGTCTGCGGGCCGCGCAGCAGCAGCAGGCAGATCACCGCCCGTTGTGCCGGCGAAAACCGGAAGTCACCGATCTCGGCGTTGTACAGCAGGTAGTGGTAGCGCGCCACGCGGCTGCCGCGACCGTACTCCTTGCGCACCAGATACTTGCCGGCGAGGATGTCCAGCGTGCTCTGTACCGTGCTCTCGGAAAGGTTCATCACCGGTTCGCGGCTGCTCTTCTGATTGCAGGCCGCTACCAGCGCATTCACCGACAGCGGGTAGTTTTCGGGCGTGGTCATGGATTTCTCCATGAGTGCACCGATCACTCGGGCCTCGATGCGGTCGAGAACGATGTTCATGCGCTTTGCTGCTCCAGCCGGAAACCTTCGTAGCCGCGCGCGGCAACCTGCTCGCAGCGCTCCCGGTAGCGCGGAAAACCGCCCACGTAGGGCATGAAGATGCGCGGCTTGCCTGGGATGTTGGCTCCCAGATACCAGGAGTTGCAGCTCGGGGCCGTGTACATGGTGCCCTGGGCGACTTCGTTGACGTGGGCGATCCACTCATCCTCCGCAGCCGGCAGCGGCTCGATCGTGCTGATCCCGCGTTCGCGCAGGTAGCCGATGCAGTCGCCGATCCAGTTCACGTGCTGCTCGATGGCGACCAGCATATTGCACAGCACCGACGGGCTGCCCGGACCGGTGACCGTGAACAGGTTCGGGAAGCCGGACATCTGCAGGCCGAGGTAGGTTACGGGGCCGTACTGCCACTTGTCCGTCAGAGCCAGCCCGTTGCGGCCGTGAATGTTCGCGCGCAGCAGCGCGCCCGTCATGGCGTCGAAACCGGTGGCGTAGACCAGCACGTCGAGCTCGGTGTGCATGCCGCCGGTGCGCACGCCCCGCTCGGTGATGGCCTCGATGGGCATCTCCTGCAGGTCCACCAGGGTCACGTTGTCGCGATTGAAGGTGGCGTAGTAGTCGCGGTCCAACACCTGGCGCTTGCAGCCGAGACCGTAGTCCCTGGGCAACAGCCGCTCGGCGACCATGGGGTCGCGAATCATCCCGCGCACCGCGTCCCGGTACAGCTCGTTGCCGATCGCATTGGCCTCGGGGTCGGTGTAGATGTCGCGAAACCCCAGCAGCGCGCCCAGGCCATAGCGCTCGATGACGTGCCGGCGCTGCTCGGGCGTCAGGTCCAGCAGCCGGTTGGGCGCCTTTCCGGCGCGCGTTCCCCGGCCTTGCGCATCGGCGCCGGCGTCGCTTCCGCGTCCGGGGCGAAAATTGGAGACGCCGCCCGCGTTGTGCTGCTGCATTTCCCGGATCTCGCGGTAGTGGTCGCGAAATTCCTGCTGGATCTCGGCACGCATGCGTTTGCGGTTCGCCGGCATGGTGTATACGGGCGTGCGCTGAAACACGGTGAGGTGGCGCGCCTGCCGCGCGAGCTCCGGGATCGCCTGCACCCCGGAAGAACCCGTGCCGATGATGCCGACGCGTTTGCCCGTGAGATCCACGGGCTGCTTCGGCCAGGTGCCCGTGTGGTAGACCTCGCCCTGAAATCGCTCCGCGCCTGGAAGCGCAGGCTTGTTCGGCACCGACAGGCATCCGGTCGCCATGACGCAGAACGGGGCCTCGAACTGCTCGCCGGCCTCCGTCGTCAGACGCCAGAGCCGGGCCGGCTCCAGCCAGTCGACGGCCACCACCCGCGTGTCGAATTGCATGTCGCGACGCAGATCGAAGCGGTCAGCGACGTGGTTGGCGTAGCGGAGGATGTCCGTCTGCGCGGAGAACACCTCCGGCCAGTCCCATTCCTGCTCGAGTTCCGGCGAGAATCCGTACGAGTATTCCAGGCTCGGCACGTCGCAGCGCGCGCCTGGGTACCGGTTCCAGTACCAGGTACCGCCGACGTCGGAGCCGGCCTCGAGCAACTTGACCCCAAGGCCCTGACTGCGGAATCGATGGACTGCGTACATGCCGGCAAAGCCGGCACCGACAACCAGCACGTCCGGTCGGTCAGACATGGTTTCCCCTCATGTGAGCAGCGGCGCGGCCGGCCTGACGACGTGTGTAGACACTGCGTTCGCTCCGCTGCTGCAGCCTATGGCAATCTCCGGGCCGTTTCAAATTGTCGGGGGGCTGTGCTAGCGTCCTTCGGGCGCCGCGCTCGCCGGACCTGACACCGCGGCTGGGAGTGGACCGATTGGCGCCAGCCGGCGACGGGCAGAGTACGGTGATACCGGAGGCGGGAACGGAGCATGACGACGGTCGGAATCTCGATGGCGCTGGACCAGGCTCTGCAGGCGGCATGGCGCGACGATGGCGTTGTGTGCCTGCGCGGCGTGCTCTCGCCGGAGACACTGAACGGAGCGCGAGCTGCTTTCGACTGGAGTCTGGCGCACCCGGGGCCGGGCGCAGCCCGCCTGCCTTCGAAAGGGTCGGGTACTTTCTACCAGGATCTCGCCAACCCGGCTGCTCTGGCTGCCTATCGCGACCTGCTGCTCACATCCGAGATCGGCGACCTGGCCGCCGGCGTCTGGAACAAGCCGGACGTCTGGTTCATGTACGAGCAGGTGTTCGAAAAGTCTGGCGGCACCACGCGGCGCACGCCCTGGCACCAGGATGCGCCCTACCTGCCTGTGCGCGGCGAAGATCTCGCGGTGCTGTGGATCTCGTTCGACCCGGTGCCCGCGCATCAGGCGCTGGAATTCGTCCGCGGTTCGCACCGCGGCACCCTGTACGACGGCTCGCGCTTCGACCCGGAAGACGATACCGCACCGATCTACGGCAACGGCGCGCTGCCGCGGCTCCCGGACATCGAGGCCAACCGGCGGCAGTGGCCCATCGTGTCCTGGCCCACTGACCCTGGGGACGTGCTGCTGTTCCACCCCGCAGTACTGCACGGTGGTGCGGCGACGGACGCGTCGAGTACCCGTCGCACCCTGTCGCTGCGGTTCTTCGGCGAGGATGCCGTGGTCGCGCAGCGAGCCGGTGCGACGCCGTCGGAACGCCGCGCAGGTGAGGACGATCCGGCCGAGCACCCGTTGACCCGCATGCGTCGCCTGGCCGATGGCACGCCCTTTCGCGACCCGCAGTTTCTGCGCATCCGGCCGCGTTCTGCGGCCGCCTGAACGTGGCTGCGACACCGCACCCGATGGGTCAGCATGGAGAAGGATGACTCTCAGCGCGAGCCGGTAGCGGAGGTGCCCCGCAATCTGTTCTACCTGGGGTTTGCCTACACCTGCGTAGGGCTCGCGTTCATCGGGGTGTTCCTGCCGTTGATGCCGACCACGCCGTTCCTGCTGCTCGCGGTGTGGGCGGCCGCGAAGGGCTCGCCTGCGCTGCATAGATGGCTCTATGAGCACCCGAGATTCGGTGCGGTGCTGATCGCCTGGGAGCAGAAGCGGGCCGTCTCCACCGGTGCCAAATGGACGGCCTGTATCTTCATGACGCTGAGCTGGCTGATGATGCTGCACATGACCACCGGCTGGATGATCCCGGCGATTACGGGCGTCTTCTTTCTGGCGGGCGCCGCCTTTCTGGTGACCCGCCCCAGCCCCTGAGCAGATCAGAGCAGCTGATCCGCCCGCACCGGCACGCAGCCCGTCTCCCGGTGCGCCTCCAGCGTGCCGGGCCGCGGGAATTACCATCAGTTTCGGCGGATCCGGGCCACTGGCCGTCGTCCGCAGTACCATGACCGCCGCGGCGGTAGCAACGGTGCTGCGGCCGTAGGGTGGCGGAATCTCCGGCCGACTTGGAGGCAGGGTGGAGCGAGAGCGCACGGGCGCAGCGAATCGGGCCGCGGCAACGGTGCCGCCGCCGCACGCTGCAGATCCGGAGACGCTGCTCGGCGCCCTAGCTACCTCGATCGACGCCGGGTTGGACACGGCGGATGCGCGGCGCCGGCGGCGCCGGTCCGGCCTCAACGTGCTCGTGACCCGGCCACCGCGCGCCTGGTACCGAATTCTCCTGGACCAGTTCGCAAGCCTCATGGTCGGTCTGCTGGGCGTGGCGGCGCTGCTGGCGCTGTTCCTCGGCCAGTTGCTGGAGAGCGCCTCGGTGGTGGCGGTGATCCTGCTGAATGCCGCCATCGGCTACGTCACCGAGTTGCGCGCCGTGCGATCCATGGAGGCGCTACGCTCGCTCAGCGTCACCCGCGTCAACGTGCGGCGCCATGGCCGTCTGACCTCGATCCCCGCACGCGGGCTGGTGCCGGGCGACATCGTCGTGCTCGACGCAGGCGACGTAGTGAGCGCCGATCTGCGTCTGCTCGAGACGTCGAAACTGCAGATCAACGAGTCCGTGCTGACGGGCGAGTCGATGCCCGTAAACAAGCAGGTGGATGCCGTTCCGGCGTCGGCGGCTCTGCCTGAGCGGCTGAGCATGGCATACAGTGGCACGGCCGTGACGCGTGGCTCGGCCGTGGCGCTGGTGATTGCCACGGGCATGGACACCGAGCTCGGTCGCATCGCCGATCTGGTGAGTTCCGCAGCGCCGGCTGCAACCCCGCTCGAGGCGCGAATCGACCAGCTCAGCCGGCAGTTCATGTGGATCGCACTGGCGCTCGCCGCTGCGGTGGGCATTGCCGGAGCGTTCGCGGCCACGGATCCGTACGTGATGATCGAGGCGGCGATCGCCCTGGCCGTGGCCACCGTCCCGGAAGGCCTGCCCATGGTGGCGACCCTGGCGCTGGCGCGTGGGATGTGGCGCATGGCCCGGCGCAACGCTCTCATCGAGCGTCTGTCGGCTGTGGAGACGCTCGGTTCCACCACCGTCATCCTGACGGACAAAACCGGCACCCTGACTCAGAACCGCATGACCGTCACCGACCTGGTGCTTGCGACCGGTACCCACATGGAAGCGGGCAGCAAGGGCGTGCACGCTGCTGACGGATCGCTCCCGGATCAGCAGGATCAGCGGCTCCTGAACGAGGCCGCGCTGGTTGCGGCCCTGTGCAGCAACGCCGAGCTGTCGGGGGGCGATCTGGTCGGCGAACCCATGGAAGTGGCGCTCCTGGCGTTGGCGCTCGGCATCAGTCCGGACCTCGAGCAGCGCTGCCTTGCGTATCCGGAACTGGCCGAAATCGCCTTCGATCCGGAACGCAAAATGATGGCGACGCTGCACCGGGCACCCGAGGGCGACGTCTGGTTCGCCGTCAAGGGCGCACCGGGCGCGGTGATCCGCTCATGCGAGCGGCTGGCAGGTAGCAGCGGCCTGCTGGATGCCGCAATGTCGGATAGCTGGCTGCGGCGTGCCGAGGCGCTTGCGGCGCAGGGATTGCGGGTGCTGGCGCTGGCCGCGAAACGCACGCCGGTGCAGCAGGATACGCCTTACTCGGGCCTGACACTGCTGGCGCTCGTGGGTCTGAGCGATCCGCCCCGGGACGACGTGGCTGATGCCATTCGGGCGTGCAGGCAGGCCGGTATCCGGGTGGTGATGGTCACCGGCGATCATGCCGGCACGGCCATGCACATCGCAGCGGCCACCGGGCTGGCCGAAGAGCAGGGCGCGGTGGTGGTGGAGGGCGACGAGCTCGGAACGGCCACGCAGCTCGATGCCTTTCTGGATGCGCCGGTCTTTGCGCGGGTCACGCCCGCGCAGAAGCTCGCTCTGATCGAGGCATTTCAGCGCCGCGGCGAGGTGGTGGCCATGCTGGGCGACGGCGTCAACGACGCGCCGGCCCTGCGCAAGGCGGACATCGGCATCGCCATGGGACGGCGCGGTTCTCAGGTGGCGCGACAGGCGTCCGACATGGTGCTGAGCGACGACCGCTTCGGCTCCATCGTGCAGGCGGTTTTCCAGGGCCGGGTGATCTTCGGCAACATCCGCCGATTCATCATCTACCTGATGTCGTGCAATCTCAGCGAGCTGCTGGCGGTCGGGCTGGCCGCGCTGGTCGGGGCGCCACTGCCATTGCTGCCGCTGCAGATTCTTTATCTCAACCTGGTGACCGACGTCTTTCCCGCCTTCGCTCTGGGCGCCGGGGAGGGTGAGCCGGCCATCATGCGCCGTCCCCCGCGCCCGCCGTCGGAGCCGCTGCTGGCGCGTCGGCACTGGCTTCAGATCGCTGCGGGCGCGCTGGTTATAGCCGCCGCAACCCTCAGCGCGTTTGCCCTGTGCCTGACCGTCCTGCGCATGCCTCCGGCGCAGGCCGTCACGGTTTCCTTTCTCACCCTGGCGCTGGCTCAGGTATGGCACGTGTTCAACGTCCGCGCCCGGGGGTCGTCGCTGGTCAGCAACGAGATCACCCGCGACCCGTTCGTCTGGGGCGCGGTGGTGCTGTGCGGCGTCCTGATTGCCTTGCCGGTGTACACGCCGGTGCTGGGAACGATTCTCGGGCTGGCACTGCCGGGACCTGCGGGCATCGGGATCGCGCTGGCGTTCAGCTTCGTGCCGCTGCTCGTGGGCCAGATTGAGCGTTCGTTCGCCGGCCCGCAGCGGCCGGGTCCGCAACCTGGAGCTGCTGTGGCCAGCGGTTGAAGCGGCTCAGGGTCGTTTCAGCTCCACCAGCACGGCGCGATACTCGCCGCCCAGGTTGCGGGCCGTCTCCACGTGCCCGCGCGGCACGTAGTCGGCCGTGCCCGGCTTGGGCGAAAACGTCAGCCGGTCGCCGAGGCTGCCGCCGGTGCCCTCGTGGAAGGTCACCTCGATGGGACCCTCGCCGGAGACGTTCAGCAGAAAGTAGTCGTGGTCGTGTACGTGCCGTTCGATGGTGCCCCCCGCGGGTACCACCTGATTCCAGACCCGTACGTGGTCGTCCTCGTAAATCACCGCCGTGGCGATGGGTGCCAGCTTCTTGCTCATGCGCTTGTCCCCGCTTTCTGCCTCGATGCGCTTGGAGCTTAATCGCTGCGCGCTGCAGGGTGTAGCCGCTCCGTGCTTGCTGGCCTGGATGGGATTGGGCATGGTGGCGGAAATCACGGAGGAAGCAGAGCATGCCTGTGCCCGATACGTCACTGAGCTCTCACAGCCTGACCACGGGCGCCCATGTCACCCACTATCTCGCGGCGGGGCCTGAAGACGGCCCGCTGGTCGTGTTCGTGCACGGCTGGCCCGAGCTGTCACTGAGCTGGCGTCATCAGCTGCCCGTGCTGGCCGGGCTCGGCTTCAGGGCCATCGCACCCGACATGCGCGGTTACGGACGCTCCAGCGTGTATCCGCGCCATGAGGACTACGCGCAGGAGCTGGTGGTGGCAGACATGATCGGCCTGCTCGATGCCCTCGGCGGCGAGCGTGCGGTGTGGGTGGGTCACGATTGGGGCAGCCCGACGGTGTGGAACATCGCCAGTCACCATCCCGATCGCTGCCACGGCGTTGCGAACCTGTGCGTGCCGTACTTCACTCTGGAACGCGGGCTTGATGCATGCCTGCCGCTGGTGAACCGGGACATCTACCCCGAGTCGCAGTTTCCGGCCGGCCAGTGGGAGTACCAGCTGTTCTATCAGGAGCAGTTCGAGCAGGCGACCCGGGTGTTCGGCGCCAACGCCTACAACACGGTAAAGCTGCTGTTCCGCAAGGGCGATCCGAGATGGTTTCGGCCAGCCAGCCGGCGGCTACCTGCCATGACGCGCCTCAGGGCGGCTGGTTCGACGATGGGCGAGGCGCCGGATCTGCCGATGGATGACGATGTGGTGACCGGGCCGATCTGCACGTCTACGCGGACGCGCTGTCACGCAACGGCTTCTTCGGCCCGGACTCCTACTACATGAACCACGGGGCCAACGCCGCGTATGCCGCGCGCGCGGTCAACGATGGGCGGCTGGACATGCCGGTGCTGTTTCTCGCTGCGCAGTACGACTACGTCTGCGAGACCATCACCTCGCGCCTGGCGGAGCCCATGCGCGAACGCTGCACGGATCTGGCAGAGGCGGTGATCTACTCCGGACACTGGATGGCCCAGGAACGCCCGCTCGAGGTCAACGCGGCGCTGGTCGGCTGGATTGCCGGACGGATTCCGGAGATCTGGCCGCAACCCAGGCCGCGCTGATCCTGTACCGCAGCGCGAACGGCCCGAGGTCACGCCTCGCGACAGAAGTTCGCAATGCTTGCCGCGGTCTCGCGGCTGACGTCGGGGCAGGCGATGGCGAATATCTCCGTGCCGTGCACGGTGCCCATGACCTGGCGGCAGCGCGCGGGAACGCCGGCGCGCAGCAGCAGCCGGTAGAACTCGATGCCTTCGTCGCGCAGCGGGTCGCACTCGTTCACGCTGATGACGGTGGGCACCAGACCCTTGACGTCGTCCTCCGTGGCGAACCCGGGCCAGGCCAGCGGGTTGCGCTTCTCGAGCGCTTCGATGCCATAAGCCATGGCGCCCCGGTTGCTGTGCAGCTCGATGAGGATGCCGTTGTTCTCCACGGATGACGGCAGGTGATCCTGGGGCCAGTAGCCGGCGATGTAGGGGCACAGCGCGTACAGGCCGCGGATCAGGCCCAGATTGCCGTCCTGCTTGAGCTTGAGGCCGGTGGCCAGCGTCAGGTTGCCGCCGCCGCTTTCTCCGGCCACGATGATCCGCTGCGGATCGATGCCGAGCTCCGGGGCATTGTCGTGCAGCCAGCGGATTCCGGATACGCAATCGTTGAGCCCGGCGGGAAAAGGCGCAACCTCCGGTGCCGACGACGCGACCAGACAATTGCGGAAGTCCACCATGGCGACCGCCACCCCCTGAGCGGCGATGATCCGGCCCCATGCCCGATAGACGCCGTCGAAGCATGACATCACCTGCATGCCGCCGCCGTGGATGTAGTACACGCACGGCAGGCGCTCCGCGGACTCGGGCCGGATGAACTGCACCTTGATGGTGTTGCCGTCCGGCGCGGAAGTGAACTCCCGGGTGCTGATGTCCAGGCCCGTGCTGGGTGCGACTTCCTCGTTGTCGAACATGTTCATGAAGCCCTTCTGCAGCTCGCGGGCGGCGGCGGCCTCCTCGGTGGCGACCCCTGCCAGCAGCTCGTCCCGGGATGCCACATCGGTCATGGTCACAGTGGGGAAGTTGCCGAGAATGGCTTTGATGCGCGGGTCGATGCGCGGGTCGTTCTGGATCTTGGATGTCATGGCGAATCTCCGGTGTCGGTTGCGGGTGCAGCGGGTTCAGTCGAGCATGAGGCCGCGCAGCGTGTAGAACAGGATTGCGGCCAGGGACGCGGAGGCCGGCACGGTGATCACCCAGGCGGCGATGATCTTCAGCAGCATGGAGCGTTTGACCAGGTCCTGCTTGTACAGTTTCTTCAGGCGACGGCGCTCCTTGCGCGACAGGGTGGTGGCATTGGCCTTGCGTCGCAGGGTGCGGATCATCACACCCTTTCCGGCCACGTCCGCTTCGTCGAACGCTTTGATGAAGCGCTCCACCTCTTCGCGGTCGGCACCCTGATGGTGGCTCTCGATCTCGTGCAGCAACCGCGAGTAGTTGACCTTGAGATACTCACGCAGGAATCCGACGCCGAACACGCCGCCCACGGCGATGTGGGTCGAACTCACCGGCAGCCCAAGCTGGCTGGCTACGATGACGGTGATCGCTGCCGCCAGTGCGATGCAGAAGGCGCGGGTCTTGTCGAGCTCGGTGATTTCCGAGCCGACCGTCTTGATCAGCCGCGGACCGTACAGGGCCAGCCCGACGGACAGACCCAGAGCGCCGATGAGCATCACCCACAGGGGTACGGCAGCCTTCGCGGCTACGCCGTGGCTCGTGATCGCGTCGTTGATTGCCGCCAGCGGTCCCACTGCATTGGCGACGTCGTTGGCGCCGTGAGCGAACGACAGCAGAGCTGCCGCGAAGATCAGCGAGAGGGTGAACAGCTCGTTGACCTGGCCTTTTTCGTCCGGCAGCGCTCTGGATGCCCTGCTGATGAGCGGACGGGTGATGGCAAAGGTGAGTACCGCGGGAATGGCCCCCAGCAGCATCGCGGTGGCGAAGTCCACCTTCCAGATGTGCTTGAGGCCCTTGAGGATCAGGTAGGTGGAAAACGACCAGGCCATGAGCGTCAGCAGCAGCGGCACGACTTTGCGTGCTGCCTGCATGGTCTGCTTCTGATAGGTCACCGTGCGCTTGATCAGGTACAGAAGCGCCGCGGCGATGACCCCGCCCATGACCGGGGAGATGATCCAGCTGGCGACGATCACGCCGACCTGATGCCAGTTGGCGATGGCGGTGCCGCCGGCAGCAATACCGGCACCCAGCACCCCGCCGACGATTGAGTGAGTGGTGGATACCGGCGCCCCCACCGCGGTCGCGATGTTCAGCCACAGGGCCCCCGCCAGCAGCGCCGCCATCATCAGCCATACGAACGCGTCGGGATCAGGTATCAGTTCTGGATCGATGATGCCGTCCTTGATGGTGCCGACCACGTCGCCTCCAGCGATCAGGGCGCCCGCGGCCTCGAAGACTCCGGCAACGACGATGGCACCGCCCATGGTTAACGCGCCGGAGCCGACCGACGGACCGACGTTGTTGGCGACATCGTTGGCGCCGATGTTCATGGCCATGTAGGCACCGATGCCGGCGGCAGCGATGAGCAGCCAACCGGCAGAACCGGCGGCGGGCAGGGTGGTCGCGAAGCCCAGTACCAGTGCGAGGAACAACAGCGCGCCGATGAGGCGCAGGGCTCGGGTGCCGGTCATGTTGCGGTCATGCCTGCGGGTTCCGCGGTGCCGGATCCGCGCGCGGGTCGCCGGAGCGGGCGCTGATTCATACGGTGCTCCAGAGGCGGCGCACCTCGCCGTCCGGATCGTCGACCACGCGGCAGGCGTCGTCGAACACCATGGTGGCGCGTGCCGCGGCGTCGTACCGGGGCCACTCCGGCAGCACGGGCGTGTTCGGATTGCCGCCGCGGGCGAATGCGATCCAGGCTGAGCTCATCTTCACGGCCAGCGCGCGCGCTTCGGCGCTGGTACCGGCCCAAGGCGACCTGTCGATGTTGTCGAACGCGAACGCGATTTCCAGCGCGTGATGGGCCAGCATCTTCGGGTCGGTCCTTGATTTCCACGTGAAGTAGTACATGTAAGTCGCCGGACCGAGCGCAGCCTTGCGCTGCGCCAGGGTGATGGAATCGAACCGGTAGGTTCGGTCGGTGAGCATGAGCACCCAGCGCTCCGCCGGGCTGGTGTCGGGATAGAGCCGCGCGTAGGTGGCGAGCACCCGCTCGGCGGCATTCCCCGCCATCACCGACGCACGCTGAGCGAGCTCAGCTTCGGTGAGGGTCGCGTCGTAGATCTTCGGATCCGATCGGGTGAAGAGGGCGAGCTCGTGACGGTTGGTCCCGATCAGCAGCGGCACGTCCTTCGACAGCGGGCTCGCTACCGGGTCGAACGCGTAGGCAGGAAGGTCCGGCACGCCCACGGTGGGCACGAACCCGCGCTGCTCGAAGCGCCCCTTCTCCCTTGCCTGCCGGTCGAAGCCGCGCTCCACCGCATTGTGCGCCTCGAGTATCCGTTCCACCGGCAGGGCCTGCAGTTGCGGGCGTAGCGTGTCGGCGCCGCGCGCTTCCAGCCCCAGATTGTCGAGGAATGCCAGCGCCACTTCGGTGGCCTTGTCGCGCGGCTGCAGGTGCAGTCCGGGACCGCTCTGAACGATGGCGCGGTGGAACAGGCCCTGTGCCGGCGGCATGCCCATGAGCGTGGACACTTTGCGGCCGCCGCCGGACTCGCCGAAGATCGTGACGTTGCGCGGGTCGCCGCCGAAGCTGCGGATGTTGCGCTTGACCCAGCGCAGCGCGTGCACGATGTCGAGCATGCCCTGGTTGCCCGAGCCGGCGAACGCGGGGCCCGCCAGATCCTCGAGATGCAGGAAGCCGAAAACGTTCAGCCGGTGATTCAGGGTGACCACCACCACGTCGCCGCGTCGGCACAGGGCTGCGCCATCGTAGCTGGGACTGGATCCGGACAACGTGGAAAAGCCGCCGCCGTGCAGCCAGACCATCACCGGTCGCCGGGCGCGGGGCTCGAGCCCCGGAGTCCAGACATTGAGCACCAAACAGTCCTCGCTGGTGCTGGCGTCATCGAACAGGGCGCTCCGGGGCTGAGGCGCCGCCGGCCCGTAGTCGAAGGCGTCGCGTGGCTCCCGCCAGGGTTGCGGGTCGCGGGCCGGCATGAAGCGATTGGCTCCGGCGGTCGACGCGCCGTAGGGAACGCCTTTGAACACGCGGATGCCGTCTTCGATCCGTCCGCGTACCGTGCCACTGGATGTCTGTGCCAGGGTTTCTGCCGCGGCCGCGCGGGCAATGCCCGGAGCCAGGGCAAGAGCAGTGCTGGCGGTGAATGCCCGCCGGGTCAGTCTGATGGCCATGTGAGTTCCTCCCCGGCGCAACTATACGACCGAAGCCCTCTGCTGACGACTCTCGGACGGGGTGGTGTTGTCTCCGGCGGCGTCGCTGGAGGAATTGCCGAAGCCCTCTAGACTTTCCCCATGAGTATGCGAACTGCGTGCCTGCCGTGAACGATGTCCAGCGCGCCAGCCTCGAGGACTGGGTGTCGAGGATCGGTGCTTCGCGCATTCCGATTTTCACGCAGACGGTGCACGAGGTATCGGGTGTCGCGAGCCGTATCGAAACCTCGGCCCATGATCTGGCCCGCGCCATCGGTCGTGACGCTTCGCTGGCGGCGCGCCTGCTGAAGGTCGCCAACAGCCCGCTGTTCAATCTGCAGGGCAGGAACATCGATACCATCAGCTCGGCCGTGGTGCTGCTGGGGTTCGACGCCGTGCGGGAGTTGGCGGTGTCGCTGTCTCTGATCGAGCAGGTGCTGCAGGGGCGGCGCCATGAGCGGGTGACCCAGAGTCTGGCACGCGCCTTCCACGCGGCGGCACAGGCCCGCTCCTTTGCAGCGAGACGTCGCGATCCGGGCCCCGAGGAGGTGTTCGTCGCCGGGCTCCTGCTGCACGTAGGTGAAATGGCCTTCTGGTCGCTGGCCGAAAAGGAGGCAGCCGCCATCGATCGCATGACCCGCTCCGGGGCTTCACTCGCCGAGGCCGAGCAGCGGGTGCTGGGCTTCAGGCTCGAAGCGCTCACGGCACGGCTCGTGGACGAGTGGCGTCTGGGCACGCTGCTCGAGCGGATCGTCGCCGGGGGCGACGCCGGCGGGCGCGCCGACAACGTGCGACTCGGTCACGAAGTCGCGGCCGCGGTCGAGCAGTTCGGGTGGGAGTCGAGCGAGGTGAGCCGGATAATCGACCGGATCGCCAGGCATCTGGAGCAGCCGCGCGCCGCGGCGGTGGAGCTGGTCAGTGCCAACGTTCAGGAAGCGACGAAGATCGCGGCGCGCTACGGCGTGCCGAAGGTAGAACGCTACCTGCTGGAAGATCCGGCCGGCGCTGCAGCGGCTTGCGCACCTGAGCCTGTACCTGCGCCGGTGCGGCTGACGCCGGATGCCGCGCTGCAGCTGAAAACGCTGCAGGAGATCGCGGCGCTCCTGGAGGGCAGGCCGGAACTCGATGAGCTGGTGCGATTGGTGCTGCGCGGCATCCACCAGGGCGTTGGCCTCGAGCGCGCCTGGTTTGCCCTGTTGTCGCCGGATCGTCGGCGCCTGACGGTTCGCCACGCAGTGGGTGCGGCCACGCCGGACGGCATTGCCGTCGACGTCGGGGCGGGTGCCCCGCGCAATCTGTTCGGGGCCGTACTCGATTCCGCCAAGGCGATGCGTGTGGCGGCTGAGCGGCGCAGCGCCGTTGCGCCGCTGCTGACGGATGCGTTGCGCGACTGTCTGTCTGTCTACACGTTCGTCCTCATGCCGGTAATGGTGGCGGGCCGACCGGTCGGGCTGCTGTACGCGGACAATGCCGCCAGCGGCAGTGAGGTCGACGAGGACGCGTTCTCGGCGTTTCGCCACTTCGGCCAGCAGATCGGGCTCGGCATTGCGCGGATGCGCCGTAGCTGACGCTGACGGGGGCTCAGTCCTCTGCGTGTGAAACGGCGCCCGGCATTCGTCCGGAGCCCAGTACCGGTAGAACCCAGTAGTGGATGTCGGCGCCGGCGAACTGCGCGCACAGGCGTTCGATCAGACCGGCCTGGCTGCCGGCGGCACGTATCGCCTCGAAGCGCACCCTGCCTTCGTGACCCCTTACCTGCTCGGCAACGCTGAAGTGGTCGTGCCTGGAGCTGTGGCCCGCGACGGCAAAACTGGTGAAGCCTCCATCTTCCTGTTCGAGCAGGAAGTCCGTCACCGCATCGCCCAGTCCCGGCGGCGCGCTGATGACGATCAGCACCTCGGCCGCCGCGTCGGCCGGTGATTCACCCGGCGACATGAGACGCCTCCGTGTCTGCGGCTGCCGAAAGGTACGGCGCGCGTTCGCCGAAGCGCAGGTACAGCACCGGCAGCAGCACCAGCGTGAGCAGCGTCGCGCTGACCAGACCGCCGATCACCACGATGGCCAGCGGTCGCTGGATCTCCGATCCGGGGCCGCTTGCGAACAGCAGGGGCACCAGGCCGAATGCTGCGATGCCGGCGGTCATCAACACCGGCCGCAGGCGTCGCCGCGCGCCTTCGCGCACGGTGTCCTTCAGCGAGTAGCCGAGCAGGCGCAGCTGCTTGAAGTAACTGACCATTACCACCCCGTTCAGCACGGCGATCCCGAGCAGGGCGATGAAGCCCACCGAGGCGGGCACCGAGAGGTACTCGCCGGTGAGCCAGAGCGCGACCACGCCGCCGATCAGGGCGAACGGAATGTTGGTGAGCACCAGCAGCGCCTGCCGCGCGGAGCGGAACGTCGAGAACAACAGCATGAACACCAGACCCACTGCAACGGGCACCACGATTGCCAGCCGCGCCGCCGCTCGCTGCTGATTCTCGAACTGCCCGCCGAACTCCAGGAAGTATCCCGGTGGCAGCGACACGCGCTCCGCGATGGTGGCGCGGGCCTCCTCCACGAAGCTGACCAGATCGCGTCCCGTCACGTTGGCGCGGATCACGGAAAACCGCTGCCCCCGCTCCCGGGCAACGGAGACCACACCCTCGGTGCGCTGCAGACGGGCGAGACTGGCGAGTGTCAGCATGGCGCCGTCCGGCAGCGCCAGGGGCAGCGCGCCCAGCGACGTGGGCGCCGTGCGCAGCGACTCGTCCGCGCGCAGCAGTATCGGCGTACGGCGGTTCTGCTCCTGCACGATGCCGAGCGGCACGCCCTCGATCTGTGCGCGCAGGGTCCGCTGCAGTTCGTCGGCGGTAAGGCCGACGCGGCCCAGGGCGGCCCGGTCGAGCGCCAGGCTGTAGTACTGCACGCCGGTGTTCTGGCTCAGAAAGACGTCCTCGCTGCCGGGCACGCTGCGCAGCACGGTCGCGATCTCCTCCGCCTTGGCACTCAGCTGCTCGAGATCCGCGCCGAAGAGCTTCACCGCCACGTCGCCGCGCACGCCGGTGAGCATTTCCGAGACGCGCATCTCGATGGGTTGCGTGAACCCGTACGCGATCCCGGGAAACTGGTCGAGCACGGTCCGGATCGCATCGAGCAGCTGGTCCTTGTCGGGCTGGCGCCATTCGCTGCGCGGCTTCAGCACCAGGAACACGTCGGTCTCGTTGAGCCCCATCGGGTCCATGCCGATCTCGTCCGAGCCCACGCGCGCGACGATGCGCGTCACTTCGGGCACCTGCTCGAGCAGCGCCCGCTCGACGCGCAGATCCTGCGCGACGGATTCTTCCAGGGTGATCGAGGGCAGCTTCTCGAGCTGCACGATGACGTCACCCTCGTCCATGGTGGGTATGAACGTCTTGCCGAGGAAACCATACAGTGCTGCGGTGATCAGCAGTGCAACCAGCGCTGCGGACACTACCAATCGGGGATTGCGCAGTGACCAGTCGAGCACCGGCACGTAGATTTCCTGTAGCCGCCGCGGCAGCCACGGCTCGTGCTGACCGCCCGCGCCGTGAGTGCGCAGCAGAACCGACGCCAGCACCGGGATCACAGTCAACGAAAGCAGCAGCGACGAGGCCAGCGCGAACGCGATGGCGGCGGCCACCGGCCGGAACAGCTTGCCCTCGAGGCCCTGCAGGGTCAGCAAGGGCAGGAATACGACGATGATGATCGCGATGCCGGAGCAGACCGGCAGCGATACCTCGCGCACGGCGCGATAGATCATGTGCAGTCGCGGCAGCGAGCCGGCCGGCCCGGCTGGTTAACTGGTTTCGATGTTTCTCCACCACCACCACCACCGCGTCCACCAGCATGCCGATGGCGATCGCCAGGCCGCCCAGGCTCATCAGATTTGCCGACATGCCAGTCAGGCGCATGAGAATGAAGGTGCTCAACGCCGCCAGCGGCAGCACCAGCGCGACCGTCAGCGACGCGCGCAGGTTGCCGAGAAACGCCAGCAGCAGAATCAGCACCAGCAGCACCGCCTCCAGCAGCGCCCGGAACACGGTGCTGACCGCCCGGTCCACCAGATTGCCGCGGTCGTAGAAAGGATTGATGGTCACGCCTGGTGGCAGCGCTGCGGCGAGCTCCGCCAGCTTGGCGCGCACGCCCGTCACCACTTCCTTGGCGTTGGCGCCGCGCAGCCC
Source organism: Pseudomonadales bacterium (assembly GCA_041395905.1). GTDB lineage: Bacteria > Pseudomonadota > Gammaproteobacteria > Pseudomonadales > Azotimanducaceae > UBA7803. The sequence goes on along the minus strand of JAWKZP010000004.1, from coordinate 343,062 downwards.
AAGCACCAGCCCCTGCACGGCTTCTTCGCGGCCGTCCTCGGTGACCGCGCCATATCGAGTCACGGAATTGATGCTCACGGCGGCGACGTCACCGACCCGCACGGGCTGACCTTCGCGCACGGCGATGACGATCTGGCGCACGTCGTCCAGCGTCTGCACGCGGCCGATCGAGCGTACCAGCAGCGTCTCTTCGCCATCGTGCATGCGGCCCGCGCCGTCGTTGCGGTTGTTTGCGGCGATGGCCTGTTCCAGCTGATTCAACCCGATGCCGCGGGCGGCCATGCGCAGCGGGTCCGGGGCGATCTCGAAGCTGCGCACGTAACCGCCCAGCGAGTTGACGTCGGCAACGCCGGGCACCGTACGCAGCGCGGGCCGGATCACCCAGTCGAGCAGGGTACGGCGCTCCATGAGCGGCAGATCGCCATCCACCGTGAACATGAACATCTCGCCCAGCGGCGTGGTCAGCGGCGCGATGCCGCCTTCGACGTCGGCGGGCAGACTTTCCCAGATCCCGTTCAGGCGCTCGCTCACCTGCTGTCGCGCCCAGTAGATGTCGGTACGCTCGGCGAAGTCCACGGTGATGTCCGTAAGGGCGTACTTCGTGACGGAACGCAGCATCACCTGATCGGGTATGCCGAGCAGTTCGACCTCGATGGGCGCGGTGATACGCGACTCGACCTCCTCCGGGGTCATGCCGGGCGCTTTGATGATGATTTTGACCTGGGTGGGCGAGACGTCCGGAAAGGCGTCGATGGGCAGGCCTCGGAATGCATACAGACCGGCCCCGGCGAGCAGGCCGATCAGCAGCAGTACCAGCATCCGCTGGGTCAGCGCGAACTGCACGAGTGCGCTCATCCGTCCTGCTGCTCCGCGAGCCAGAGCGCCTTGAGCGCGGCAATGCCGCCGACCACCACCTCGTCATCGGCGGCCAGGGCACCGCTGAAGTAGGCGTAGTCGGCGTCCTCGGCGATGGGCACGACGGCATCGACGCGGAAGCCTGCGCGTCCGCGACGGACGATCCAGGTGGCGTCCCGATGACGCATGAGCGCGGCGCGCGGCACCGCCAGACAGGGTCCGCCGGCTGCACCACGACACGGCGCAAACAGGCGCGCGTTCACCTGCTGGCCGGGGCGCAGGCGCAGTCCGCCCGATGCCAGCAGGGCGCGCACGTCGACGCTCTGGCTGGCCGGGTGCACCATGCTGCCTACCTGGAGCACCCGCCCTGAGGGCGCCGAGTCGGGCGCTGCGGCACCCGATGGTACCTGCTGGTCGACGATGACCAGCATGTCCGGCTGCACCAGGCCGGCCTGGGACTCGGGTACCGTCAGCACCAGCCAGAGCGGTTCCAGCGCCGCGATCCGCACCACCGGCGCCAGCGCGTCGAAGCGCTCGCCCACCCTGCCGTAGACTTCGAGCACTTCCCCCGGGGAGGGAGCGCGCAGCAGCACGCGCGCGGAAAGTGACTTGTCCTGCAGCAGGGCGTCCACCTCGGGCGTCGTCATGCCGGACATTTTCAGCAGGCTCAGCGCGTTGCCGTGCTCTGCCTCGGCGGCAGCGAGCGCTGCCTCCGTGGCCTGCAGCCGCCGCTGCGAGATGATCCCGTCTTCGAGCAGCCCCCGGTCGCGCTCGGCGGCGGCCCGCGCGACGCCGAGCGCGGTGTGGGCGTCGAGAAATCGGGTCTGCAGCGTCATGAGCTCGGGGCTCGTGATTTCGGCCAACGGTGTGTCGACGGCCACCTGATCGCCGGAACCTACGAACAGCTGAGTGAGCAGCCCGGCCTGCACAGCCGCGACCACACGGTCCTGACCCGGCGGGACGACGATCCGCCCCGGGGCAGACAGCACGGCCCGGTTGGCGACGGCTCTGGGTTGCTCGGTGCGCACGCCGAGGCGCCCAGCCTCGTCGGCGGACAGTTCCAGATCGGCCGCGTGCAGCGTAGGAATGCAGAGCTGCAGGACGATCCCGATCAGGGTAGTCGTCGACAGGGGCAGCGGCAGGAACTGAAGCTTCAAGGCGTGTCTCCGAGAATCTGGTTGCGGTAGGCCACGGCGCGCAGGTAGTCGGCCTCGGCGCGGTGCAGGGCCAGCAACTGAGTCGAGGTGGCCGCCTCCAGGCGCAGGTAGTCGAACAGGTCCAGCTCGCCGCGCTGGTAGGCGATGCCGTTCATCTCCGAGGTTGCTTCGGCCAGCTCGCCCTGTTGCCGGGCCAGCTGCAGCCTTCGCGTGGCGACCTCCAGCTCGTGACGGGCTTCGTGCCAGTCGAGCTGCAGCGCCCGCCGGGCCTTGTCGCGCGCTGCCTGGGCTTCGCCGAGCGCGCGCTCCGCTTCGGCCATTCCGGGCGTGGGGTACAGGCTGCCACCCAGCGGCACGCGCAGCGTGACGCCGATGCTGTCCTCGAACGGCAGCTCGGCGGCGCCGCGTTCCCTTCGAGGTCCGACGTGGAGGGTAGGGTTGCCGCCGGCACCCTTGCGCAGCATCGCGAGTTTCGCGCTCGCTTCGGCCACGCGCGTGCCGTGCCAGGTCAGCAGCGGATGCGTCTCGGGCAGCTCGATGCCCGGATGCTCCGGTTCGGCGACCGGCGGCGGCCGCAGCGGCAGCCCGACCAGCGAACGATACGCGATCTGCGCGTCCAGCAGCGCTGCCTCGGCATCGAGTTGTGCGCTTTGTGCCTGCAGCATGCTGGAGCGGGCCAGCAGCAGCTCGTGTCTGGACGCGTCACCCAGGGCCTGCTGGCGGGCGACGGCTTCGTGCACGCGTTGGGCCTGCGCGCTGATCCGGGTCATGGCCTGAAGCTCCAGTTCGGCCCGGTTCAGCTCGTGCAGCACGTCGCGTACGGCACCCGCGACTGTCCAGCGCAGCACCGCTGTGCTGGCTGCGACGGCCTCGTCGAGCTGCTCACCGTAACGACGTGTGGCCGCGCGCTCGCCCCAGCGCCAGATCGGCAGTTCCAACCCGGACTCGATTTCCTCGATACCCAGATCGTCGTTGAACCGGTCGGTCTGGTAGCGGAAGCTCAGTGCAGGATTCCCGGCGAGTAGTCGACGCCCGCGCGCGTTCCAGGTCGCGAGTTCGGCGGCGGCCCCGGCCAGCGCGAGGCGGTCCGGCGCCTGCGCGAGCGCATGGTCCACGATCGACTTGAGGCTAAGATCGGCGCTGACCGGCAACGGCTGGTGCTCGCTGGCTTCGTGCGGGTCGGTGCCGATGGGCGAACTGTTTTCGTGCACACCGATCGAGCGCCCGGTATCGGCTGCCTCGGCGCGCGCGAACACCGCGGCCGCTTCGGCTGCAGCGCCGCAGGGCATGCTGATCGTCGACAACAGGGTGGCGCAGCCCACGCACAGCGCGACTCGTCTGACAAGACCACGTGACATTCGGCGCATGGTAGCGACGCCGCGGACGGCGGGCCACTTCGGAAAAACCCCTAATCGCCCACATGCGTGCGTTGGCGCGCGCCGCGCAGACTCCGGCGCGATGCTGCTAGACTCCGCGGCTTGGCCGGACTTTCAGGGTTGTGATGTTGGACCAGCTACCGCGACTCAGCGCGCATCGCGCGGAGGCCCGCGTGCGCGCGGCGACCGTCTGATGGATCGGACGACCCAGCTCGCGCTGCTCGACCGAATCATGGCGCACCGTCAGGCCGGGGCCGGCACCGATACGGCGCCCGCTTCCATGCGTGTGCCGGTAGCAGACTACGCCAGCGTCGCACGGCTCGCTGCGGAGAGGCGTCTGCTGAGGACGGTTCCCACGCTCGCCGCGCTCTCCGGCCTGGTGCCTGATACGGGCAGCTACGCCACCGTGGACTTGGGTGATGCGTCGGTGATCGTAACCCGCGCGGGTGACGGCGAAGTGCGCGCGATGCTGAATGTCTGCAGGCACCGCGGGGCGCAGGTTGCGTCCGGTTGCGGTCGTGCTGCCCGGCTGGTGTGCCCGTATCACGGCTGGACCTACCATCTCGACGGCCGCTCGGCGTCGCGCCGCCGTGGCGAGTACTTCGACGACCTGCCCTGCGAAGATCTGGTGCGGCTGCCGGTACTGGAGCAGGACGGGCTGATCTGGGTGTCTGGCGATCCGCAGGGCAGTATCGGCGATCGCCCGCTGCACGGAGCGGAGGCGGAGCTGGGACCCCTCGACCTGGCACGGTATCGGCTGTTCGCGGCCACCGCCTTCACGCGCAGGTTCAACTGGAAGCTGGCGGTCGATACGTTCTGCGAGGCCTACCATGTGCCGGCCCTGCATCGCGATACGCTGCGGCCCATGATTCACGGGGACTACGCGCTGTTCAATGCGTTCGGTCCCCACGGACGTATGGTGGCGACGCGCCGTTCCATCGTCGAGCTCGACCTGCGCGATCGCAGCGACTGGTCGCTGCTGCCGCACGCGACGATTCTGTGGTTTCTGGTGCCCAACACGGTGCTCATCTATCAGCAGGACCACGTTCAGTTGTATCAGAGCCGTCCCGGGGCGACGGTGGACGAGGCGCATCTGAGCGTCGCGCTGTACGTGCCGCGCGCATCCACCCGCAGCGACGAACACTGGCAGCGCAATTTCGATCTGCTGGTGGAAGTTACCGACCGCGAGGATTTCGCGACCGTGGCGGGCGTTCAGCGGGGGTTCGCCGCCGCCGCCCAGGATCACCTGGTGTTCGGGCGCAATGAGCCGGGGCTGCAGCACTTTCATGCCGCCCTGCAGGGTCTGCTCGGCGCGTACTGATGCGCCGTTGCGCGCCGTCACGGCGCCCCCTGTCGGAGGGCGACCGGTGGCGGGCGAAGCTCACATCTTGATGCGGGGCATGCCCATATAGTCGCGCTTGCCGAGGGGTACGCCCTTGATGCGCAGCATGTCGTAGGCTGTCGTCGCGTGGAAGTGCAGATTCGGCAGAGAGAACGACAGCACGAAGTTGGCGCAGGTGAACGGCATCTTGCGGTCGCCGATCTCGAACACCACGTCGCTGCCCTCGAGCGAGTTGACTGCGTCCGGCGTAGCCTGCTTCAGCGCTGTGAGCGTTTCCGCGACCAGATTCTGCAGACCGGCAAAGTCCAGGTCGCCGGGCGCGCCCGGCGGGCCGAACTTTCCTGACTGCAGACCCTTGAGCGCACCCAACGAATGGTGCGCCACCGAAACGATCTGAAACGTGAACGGCAGCATGTCCGGATACAGCCGCATCTGCACGATCTCGTTCAGATCGATCCCTTGCGCCTCGCAGTGAGCCCGGCCTTTTTCCAGGAACCCGGCGACGGCGCCCACGGTCTGCAGATACGAGGCAACGCTGATGTCATAAAGCGAACTGGTCATGGTTGGGGTGCTCCTTGGTTGACGATTGGTGCTGATTGGTTTGGTGCCGATTGCAACGATTCTCGAATCCACGTGGCGCTGTTCAGCGGTTGCGCGGGACACCACTGAGCGCGGCTCAGCGGGCGGTCGCCTGCGGCGCAAACAGAAAGTAGTCGTGGGCGGCGCGCGCCACGTCAGCTATTGCGCGCTCCCGCGCCGCCATTTCGGCGTCCGAACCCTTGACGAACGCGGCGACGATGACGTGGCCGGCGTCGTGCGGCAGGGTGATCACACCGACGTCATTGGCGCTGCCGGCGATCGTGCCGGTCTTGTGCGCGACCTCCGTGCCGATTGGAAGCATGCCCTTGAGACGCGCCTGGCCGGTCTGGCAGCGACTCATGATGTCGATCAGCAGCGCGGTGGATGCGTCGCTGAGCGCCTGGCCGCGCCAGATTTTTGCCAGCAGCTCAGCCATGGCCCGTGGCGATGAAGTGTCGCGCGGGTCTGCGGCGAAGGCCGCACGCGCCGTTTTCACCGCGTCTTCGGGAAGCGCGTCGAACAGCGTTTCGTAGCCCGCGCGGGTGCGCGACTCGGGCGCTGGCGCTGCGGTACCCAGCGCGTCCGCTATGAGCGACAGGGTCGACCGGTCGACCCGCATCCCCTCAACGCCCAGTGCGCGCAGGCGCGCGTTGACCGCGTCGGGGCCGCCTGCCTCCCGCAGCATCAGATCTGCGGCCGTGTTGTCGCTGATCAGAAGCATCAGTTCCAGCAGGTTGCGCAGCGACAGCGATACACCCGGGTCGTCCAGCAACGAGGTGATCATGCCACTGCCGGGTGCCAGGTCCGCAGGAGCGAGATCGATCATCCGATCGAGCCGCAGCGATTGCTCGTCCACCAGATGCAGCAGCTGCACTGCGACGGGTACCTTGAAGGTGCTGGCCATGGGGTAGGGTTCGTCCGCATTGACGAAGGCGCTGCGCCCGGACTCGACATGTACCACGGCGACGCCGAGCGTGCCGCTCGGCAGCTGGGCGAGCCGGCCGAGCTCCTGCTCCAGCGCCTGCTCGTTCGGCCACGCGTTGGCGGCTGTACCGTGCAGCCACAGTGCCAGCAGGCACAGGGCGATCCGGCGCATCGTAAGATAGCCCGGTTGCCGGCCCTGAGCGGACACACTGACGCCCGCTTTCATCCTGGTGCGGCTCACAGGTGCTGTTTGAACCAGCGCACCATGGCCGCATCGGCGCGTGCCCGCAGGGCCGGGTCGCGGAAGCCGTGGTCGCCGCCTTCGATGACGACCAGCTCGTGCTCGACGCCCTGCGCCGTCAGTGCCTCGTCCAGGCGCTGGCTGTTGGAAACCGGCACCAGGGTGTCTGCATCGCCGTGGACGAGCAGGGTAGGCGGGTCGTCGCTGGATACGAAAAGCAACGGGGATATGGCCGCCGCTTGGTCCGGATCGAATTCGAGTGCCGGAAATCGCTCGTTGGGACCAGCGAGGCCGCGCAGATCGACAGGCGGGTAGTAGGCGACCACGGCTGCCACGCGGGCGTCTGAGTCGCCGTTGCTTGCATAGTAGGGCCCCAGACTGCGCCGGGGCGCGGCGCTGGCGGCGGCATCCGGCTGACTTTGGGAGTCCAGCCCCAGCATCAGCGACAGGTGGCCGCCGGCGCTGCCGCCGAACACCCCCAGACGTTTCGGGTCGATACCGTATTGTGCGGCATGCTCGTGAATGTGGCGCACGGCGGCGCGCACGTCGGAGACCGCCTCGGGCACCTTGAAACGCGGCGCGCTGCCGTGATGCACGGCGAACACGGTAAACCCTTCGGCGAGCAGCGGATCGAAGTAGCCGAAGCGCTGCTCGGGCGGCTGCCACACCGAGAACCAGCCACCGCTGACCATGTATATGACACCCGCACCGGAAGGCTGCGCCGGGCGGATGACGTCGTAGAACAGCGCCATGCCGTCCTTGTGGCCGTAGACCACGTCGGCGAAAACGTCGGGCTCGGCCAGCGCGAAGCGCGGCGCGGTGAGCACCAGCAGGATGGCGCAGACACGTGTCCAGCGGATGGCTGCCATGATTCCCCCTCCATTGACGTGCCCGCTCTTTTGCCTGTTCTGGGCCGTACCCGCAAGCTTAATCGGCGCGTGCCGGGCGATGCAAAGCCCCGGTAATCGCTGAGGTTCTATCAGCCGCCGGATGCCGCCGCGGCTCCCATCAGTGCCTGCAGCGCCTGGGCTTCCTCCGTACTAAACGGAACGGCTTCGCAGCGCGGATCGGTTTTCTGAATGGCGCGGATCATCACCGGTGTCAGCGGGATCGGGTCGCAGCCGTGATCCTGCTCGCACACCATGTCCCACTCGGGGCGGGCTTTGACGTGGCAGGCAAAACAGTTGCCGCCGAACCGGTTGACTACCTCGGCGAAGCCGCGCGCCCGCACGCTGCTGCCGGCAGGAGAAACGTCCAGCTCGAAGAACTCCCAGTCCCGGGTCGCAGGGTTGAAACCTTGCTCGCGCTTGACCATCGCTTCCGTCGGCACCAGCTGCACCACCGAGCCCGGCGGGTAGCTGCCGCCAGTCGTCGAGCGGGCTACGGCCAGCGTGGCTTCCAGGTCGCCCTCGAGGTTGTCGACATAGAACCCGCGGATGGGCGTCATGTCACGGATGCATTGGAAGCTGTCGGCTGTCACGCCGCCGTCATCGGCCGCCGCGGGTGCCAGCGATGCCGCCGGGGCGAGCAGCAACAACGCCATTCTGGCGAAGCCGTGCAGATTCATAGGGGTGCTCCTGAGTAACGGTATATATTGCGCGCAACATTATTGCAGGCAATCGAATGGCGAGTCAACGGATTGCTGGCTATCATGAACGCTCCAACGAATGTGGGCACGTCATGGCGTCACCACCCGAGCTGCATCTTTCCAATCAGATCTGCCTGTCGCTGTACTCGGCGACCAACGCGCTGCTGCGTGCCTACCGCTCGCTGCTCGAGCCCCTGGGCCTGACTTATCCGCAGTATCTGGTGATGCTTGCGCTGTGGGAGGAGGACGATCGCTCGGTCACGGGTATCTGCCAGGCGACCCGTCTCGAAACGGGAACCGTGACGCCTGTTCTCAAGCGTCTGGAGCGCAAAGGTCTGATCGAGCGCGGCCGCTCCGAGGTGGACGAGCGCATGCGGGTGATCTCGTTGTCGCGTGAGGGCGCGCTGCTGGCGCGGCGGGCGGTCGACGTTCCGGCGGCGCTCGGCTGCCTGGGTGCTCTGACGCCGCGCCAGGGGCAACAGCTCAAACAGCTCGCCGAAACGCTCTACGGAAATCTGCGCGACGTCGAATCGGCCTGAGCGAGCGTCCGGCCCGGCACAGCTGGCTGGCCGGCTACCGGGGTGCTACCAGCGCGCGCGAAAGCCGCGGGCGTCGATGTGCACGAACGGGCCGTGGCTGGCAGTGCTGTCATAGACGCCGATGCCGCCTATCATCGGCCCGAATCGGCCCTTGCGTTCGAGGTCGTCCACGAACCCCGCCAGCCAGGCGGAATCCGCGCGGCTCACTTTGCCGTCGCCGTTGAGGTCGTCCATCACGCCGTTGCGGTCGGCGTCCACGAACACGTCGGCGGCACCGCCCCAGATGTGCCGGCTGTACTGACCGTTGCCGATGGCGCGGTTGTACTCCGGCGTGCGGTAGCCGCTCATCACGGTGAGACCGGGAACCCGGTCATTCACGCTGCGCAGCTCACCCAGCACGACCTCGAGCTTCTGCAGCAGCTCGGGACGCAGCACCAGGTACTTGGGGTAGCCGTTGCCCTGCTTGCAGACGAACTGCCCCAGGGTGAAGTTGGGTGACACGGGCACGGCCGCGTTCTCTGCCGTAACCTCGACGAATGCCTGCGGCGCCTCGTAGATGGCGAGTCCGCGCAGCGGCTCGCGCGGATAACTGCCGATTCGGTAGCCGTTGAGCATGCCGAAGGCGTTGTCGGCGGTCGAGAACATCACGAACAGATTGAGTCGCATGCTGTTGCCGTTGGCATCGCTGAGATCGAGGCGATGCGTGCCGGGATTGGCGGGCATGCGCAGGCTGATGTCGTGCTCGCCGCTGCGCACCGGCACTCCGTCGAACCGGGCACTGATCTCGCGCCCGGTGCGGCCCACCAGCTCCAACGTCAGAATCTTGTCCGGCAGGGCAAACGCGGCAAACACCGGGTAGCGGTTCTCGACGCCGTTGACCTTGACGCCGAACGGCAGCTGCTGGGGCGCATTGGCCAGCGTGGCCGCTGACAGTGTCAGCAGGCAGCAGGCCAGACAGGCGGACAGTAGACGCATGATTGCGACCGGGCTCCTTTGCTATTGGGGTTCGTCGTACAGGGCCGCGATGATCCGGGCGTCACGGCCGTAGACGTCGAATTGCAGGGCGATTGTACCTGACGCTGCTGGCTGCGCCGTGAAATAGACAACGAATACGGGTATCGGTTCTTCCAGCACCACCGTGCGGGTGGCGCCGGTGTCCATGGCGTCGACGATACGGGTGGCGTCCCAGCTCTCGCGCTGGCCCCCGAGCACCCACTCCGCCAGCGCCAGCGCGTCACCGACCCGGATGCAGCCGGAGCTGAACGTGCGCTCCACGCGATCGAACAGCCCGCGGGTCGGCGTGTCGTGCAGATACACGGCATATTCGTTCGGCAGCATGAACTTGACCCGCCCCAGCGGATTGGCGGGTCCCGGCTGCTGGCGCAGGTGGTAGGGGAACTGCGACGCCGTCACCGTCTGCCAGTCGATGCGATCCACCGGCTCCATGGGGCCTCCCGCAATGGGCGCGGCTTCGAATCCGAGCTCGGCCATCCGGTGCGCGTCGGCACGCAGCTTCGGCAGCTGATCCTGCACTGCCAACCGGCGCGGTACCTCCCAGTAGGGGTTGAAGACAAGATACTTCATGGTTTCGGTGAACACCGGCGTCTGCCGGTAGGGCAGGCCGACGATCACGGGCATATCAAGGTCGACATGTCCCTTGCTTACCGCCAGCAGCCGAAAGTCGGCAATGTTCACCCGCACGTAGGTGTCGGGGAACGCTTCCGGCAGCCAGCGCCAGCGCTCCAGGTTGGCATCGATCTGGCGCACCTGTTGGGCAACGGTGCGATTCAATGCGGCCAGCGTGCGCGGGCCCACCGCGCCGTCCGGTTCCAGGCCCTGGCTGCGCTGAAAGGCAATCACCGCGTCGGTCAGTTGCAGATCGTAGAACCGATCTGGGTCGGCGCTGCCGAGCAGACGTTCGCGCAGTAGCGGTACCCTCGGGTCCTCCATGCCTGGACGCAGCAGAGCGCCGCCGCCGATGGGCGCTGGTGGCGGCTCGTCGATGTGATCCAGGAGCTGCAGACGGGCCGCGAGCAGCTGCCAGTACTCGCGGGATTCAGGCCACAGCCGGTCGAGCAGACGCTGCGCATTGGCGCCGCGCGCTACGGCTTCGAGCAGCGCCAGGCCGTCGGGCTCTGATCGGGCCATCCGCCATTCCGGGTCGACGCTGGCCGGGTCCACGACGCCCCGGGCCCGATGCCGCCCCTGACGCACGAACGCTTCGCTGAGCAGCAGCTCGACCGCGCCCCAGTCGCCTTCTGCAGCCGCGGCATCGGCTTCGGCGAGATGGTAACGGCGCGGATCCAAACCGTGACGCTCCCCGACCGCGATGGCATCGCGCAGTCGCCGCGCCTGACGGCCCTCGCGTCCTCTGAATACCCAGACCGGTTCGAACCGGCGCTGTTCGTAAAACCGCGCCAGCAGTTCGTGGTCGGTGATGTCGACGCCATGCACGCGCAGCTCGCCGTAGATGTGCGCGCTCTCGAAGTGGTTGATCAGGCTGACCACCACCGCCTCCTGCGCCTGCGCACGGGCGGAAGCGTCCGGAAGAACTGCAAGCAGCAGAAGCGCGAGCAGCCCTGCCAGCAGCTTTGCCGCCGCTGGCAGGCCCGGACCGGCGGGGGGGCGGCGCGCTGCAGCGGCCATCATCGCGGCCGGATGCGCCCGCGGGCGAGCTGCAGAGCGAGCATCGCGGCTACCGTCAGCGCAGCGCCCGTGCTGAAGGTGGCGACCGCGCCGGCCAGGTCCCAGAGCGCGCCGGCCAACACGCTTGCCAGCAGCAGCGCGACGCCGGTAGTGAGATTGAGCATGCCAAACGCGGTGCCGCGCAGCTCCGCCGGCGCGACGTCGGCCACCATGCTCGCCAGCACACCCTGGGTGAAGCCCATGTGAATCCCCCACAGGGCCACGCCGCCGGCGATGACCCAGAGGCTGTCCGAGCCGGCAAGCACCAGATCCGCCGCGAGCAGCAGAACCAGCCCGGTCATCAGCACGGCGCTCCGGTCGCCGCGATCCGAGAGGGCACCTGCCGGATAGGCGGCGGCAGCGTAGGCGACGTTCATCACCACCAGGACGGCGGGCACCAGCGCCAGACCCAAGCCGGACGCCTGGGCTTTCAGGATCAGGAAGGCTTCGCTGAATCGGGCCAGCGTATACAGCGTCGCGATAGCCACGAGCCACCAGTACGGCGCGCCGAGCCGCGCGAGCTCGGCCCGGCTGAGCGGAGCCCGCACCGGCGCGTGCGCGCGGACCGGATCAGGATCGCGCACGCCCAGCAGCAGCACCAGCACCGCCAGGGCGGCTGGAATCACGGCGATCCAGAACACCGTAGGGATGTCGTTGGCCGTCCACCACATGAGTCCCATGGCGGCCAGCGGACCCAGAAAAGCACCCACGGTGTCCAGCGCCTGGCGCAGGCCGAAGCTGGCGCCGCGCAGCTCGGGCGGGCTGAGATCGGCGATCAGCGCGTCGCGCGGAGCGCCGCGAATACCCTTGCCGATCCGGTCGACGAAGCGCGCAGCAACCAGCCAGCCGACGCTGGTGGCGAGGGCGAACACGGGCTTGGTCAGCGCTGCGAGACCGTAGCCGGTGAGCACCAGGATCTTGCGCCGGCCCATCCAGTCGCTGAGGGCGCCCGAGAACACTTTGGTGATGGCGGCCGTGGCCTCGGCGACGCCTTCGATCATGCCCACCGTGGTCATGGATGTGCCGAGCACCGCCACCAGATAGACGGGCAGCAGGCCGTGGATGAGTTCGGAGGACAGATCCATGCACAGCGAGACCAGTCCCAGGGCCCAGACCCCGCCTGGAATCGCCCGCAGACCGGCGCGCTGCGGTGTGATTCCCGCCTGACTATGATCGCGCATTGCAGGTACGCTATAGCAATCGATGGGCGGGTTAAAGCGGGGAGAGCACGGGGCATGCATTGGGGCCTGAGCGGCTGGGAGCTCGAGCAGTATCGTCGCGACGGCTACCTGGTGCGGACATCCGTTCTGGATCGCGCCGAGCTCGTCGAGCTGCGGCGTGCGGCCGAGCGGTCCGTCGGCCGCGCGGCAGCCGCCTGCGCATCCGGGCGGACCTATCTGCTGGACGGCAAGCGTTTCGTCGATCTCGAGTTCGATGTCTGCGGTGACGCCGGCGCCGGGCGTGCGACCGTGCAGTTCGAGCATGTTCCCGACAGCGAAACCATTCGCGTGATCGAGCCGGTGCATCCATTCGATCGGTGCTGGGATCGTTTGATCGATGACCCGCGCCTTACCGAACCCATGCGCGCGCTGGTGGGCTGCGAGCACCTGTCCCTATGGACCGACAAGCTGAATCTGAAACGTCCCCGCGAGGGCTCCGGCTTCGGCTGGCACCAGGATTCGCCGTACTGGATCCACGACTGCGCGCACGTCGATCAGCTGCCCAACGTGTATGTGGCGCTCGACGATGCCGGCGAAGCCAACGGCTGCCTGCGGGTGATTCCAGGCAGCCACCGCGGCGGCTGTCTGCCCGGCACGGCGGACGGCACTCAGCTCGGCGGGTTCTACACCAGCCCCGATGCGTTCGATGCGGCCGGACAGGTGGCGCTGCAGGTCCCGGCGGGATCGCTGGTGTTCTTCAGCCCGCACATCGTCCACGGGTCGCTGCCGAATGCATCCGATCTACCGCGCCGCGCGGTCGTTCTGACGTACCAGCCGGGTGGGCAACCCATGCTGAAGAACGGGCGTGTCCGCGAGGTCCGAATCGCCGCCAGCCCTGCGGGTGACCGTTGAACGGTCCGCTTGCGCAGCTCGATGCGCTGCTCGCCATCGCCGAGATCGCGGCGACCTTTGCCGGGTTCGCGGCGTTGGTGACCCTGTTCGGGCGGCGCCGGGTCGAAGGCTCCGGCGCTCATGATCTGCTGCGCCTGCGGCTGGTGATCACCACCAGCGTGGTCGTGGTGGTGACGGCACTGATTCCGGTGGCGCTGGTGGGTTACGGTCTCAGCGACGGCCTGACCTGGCGTTTGGCCGCTGGCGTCTACCTGGCTCTGGATTATCTGGGCATCGTTTCCCTGGTGAGGTCGTTCCGGCCGGTTCGCGGGTTGTTTCCGCCCGACCGGCTTGCGGTCGCGGTAGCAAGTGCGCTCGAGGTCGCTGTGCAGGGTGCGCTGCTGTTGATTCTGCTCGGGATGTTCCAGGAACGGCAGAGTGGTCTGTACATTTCGGCCCTGGTGGCCACGCTCGCGCAGGCGGCGTTCGTGTTTCTGCGTCTCGTGGAATCCACCTTCGGCAACATCGTAGGGCGGCGCGAATGACGACCGGGAAACCGCGGAACTCTCCGGCAACCACCTCCGCTGCCGCCATTGGCGAAGCGGGCGTGGAGCGGCTCGCGTTGCGGGTGATCTGGGCGTACTCGGTGCCCAGCATCGCGTTCGGCATCATGGGCATGCTGTTCGTGACCTACCTGATGAAGTTCGCCACCGACGTTCTGCTGATCGCGCCGGCCACCATGGGTCTGCTGCTGTTCATGGCGCGGCTCTGGGATGGGGTTTCGGACCCGGTGACCGGCTACCTGTCGGATCGTACCCGTGCGGTTGCCGGCCGCCGCCGTGCATGGATGTTCGCGTCGGCCGTGCCTACCGGATTGGGCGTGTGGATGATGTGGTCGCCGCCCGGCGCGCTCGATGCGCAGGCCCTGGTGCTGTGGATGGCGCTGGCGCTGCTGGTCTACGAAACGGCCAGCACCATGTTCTACATTCCACACGGCGCGCTCGGTATGGAGCTGACACCGAACTATCACGAGCGGACGCGCCTGTTCGGCTACCGGCACATGATCGGTGCAATCGGCACGCTGCTCGGTCTCGGCGCGCTGCAGGCCATGAACATGGCGGAGGACAAGCGCGCGTTCGCTTTCGAGATGTCGCTGGCCGCGGGGCTGATCGTTTCGGTGCTGATCCTGTGGTCGACGCGGGTGCTGCCGGAACGGCTGGATTTTCAGGGCCGGGGCAGTCGCCGCATGTTCCAATCGCTGCTCGATACGCTGCGCAATCCGCACGCGCGACTGCTGCTGATCGTGTTCGGTATCGAGACGTTCGGCGCTGCGGCCATCGGCCTCATGGTGCCCTATGCGGCCGAGTACGTGCTCGGCATGCAGGCACTCATGGTGCCGATCCTGCTCACCTACATCGTGCCGCAGTTCGCGTTCACGCCGCTGTGGATGGCTCTGGCCCGGCGTTTCGGAAAGAAGCGCCTGTGGCTGATCGCCATGGTCATCTCCGCGCTCGCCTTCGGCGGCCTGTTCACGCTCACGGGTCCGAGCCCGCTGATCTGGGTGTACTCGTTCCTGGCTGGCTTTGCCGGTGGCTGCGGGGCCGTGCTCGCGCCGGCCATTCAGGCGGACGTGATCGACTACGACGAGTATCTCACCGGCGAGCGCAAGGAAGGTTCCTATCTTGCAGTGTGGAACCTGGTGCGCAAAGGGGCGGGCTCGCTGACTGCGCTGGTTGCGGGATTCGCGCTGGAGCTGGCGGGATTCGTGCCCAACGTCGAGCAGACGGCGGAGGCGGAGCTCGCCATGCGCGGCATCCTGGGGCTGCTGCCCTGCGCCTGCTTTCTCGTGGGGGCGCTGCTGTTCGCCCGCTTTGCGTTCAACGAAGCGGAGCACGGTGAGATCCGGGCCGCGCTCACCGCGCGCAACGCCCGCCGCGGCACCGAGGAAGCGCTTGACTTGTGACCGCGCAGCCCTCAGTCTGCGTCCCGCGTGTCGAACGCGCAACGCCGCTTACAGCAGCGTCACCTCGATACCCTTCATTAATCCGTTTGCTCCTCATCGCGCGTGGGATCAACCGCACGACGTAACGTCGCTGCTGCTCTGCGAGCGCACGCGTTGCCAATAGGAATCCGATTTGAATCAGAATGAATTTATCTCGCTGGGCATCAGCGAAACGCTCGGCCGTGCGCTCGAAGCCGTGGGCTATGAGCGTCCGACCCCCATTCAGGCCCAGTCTATCCCCCATCTTCTCGAAGGCCGGGATCTGCTCGGTATCGCTCAGACAGGTACCGGCAAAACCGCGGCGTTCGCGCTGCCATTGCTGCAGCGACTTTCCCGTGCGTCCGGCAAGCCGCAGCCGCGCAAGCCGCGCGCGCTGGTGCTCGCGCCGACCCGGGAGCTTGCGCAGCAGATCACCGACGAGTGCGCCGCGCTCGGCCGCTTCGCCAACCTGCGCCAGACGTGCATCTTCGGCGGTGTCGGTCAACAGCCGCAGATCAAGGCGCTGGCCCAGGGCCTGGACCTGCTGGTTGCAACACCCGGCCGTCTGCTCGACCTGATAGGTCAGGGTCACGCTGACCTTTCCGAGGTCTGCGTGCTCGTGCTGGATGAAGCCGATCGCCTGCTGGACATGGGCTTCATTCGCGACGTGCGCCGGCTGGTTGCCGCCACGCCCGCAAGCAGGCAGTCGCTGCTGTTTTCGGCCACCATGCCCACCGAAGTTGCCGCTCTCGCCCGCGAGATGCTGCGCGATCCGGTGCGTGTGGACGTGTCGCCCGAGGAGGTGACCGTGAAAGCCATCAAGCAGAAGGTCGTGCCCGTGATGAACGCGGACAAGCGCCGGGTGCTGGAGCACCTGCTGCGCGATGACAGCGTAGCCCGGGCCATCGTCTTCACCCGCACCAAGCACGGCGCCAATAAAGTCGCGAAGCAGCTCGAGACGGCCGGCATCGGTGCCGAGGCGATTCATGGCAACAAGTCTCAGAACGCGCGGCAGCGCGCGCTGCAGCGATTCAAGGCTGGCGAAGCCTGGGTGCTGGTGGCCACGGATATCGCATCGCGCGGAATCGACATCGATGGCGTCACCCATGTGTTCAACTACGAGTTGCCGCACGAGCCGGAAAGCTACGTGCACCGTATCGGCCGGACCGGCAGGGCGGGCGCGAAAGGGGTTGCCTGGTCGCTGGTGGATCCGTCTGAAAACGCGCGCCTGCGCGGGGTCGAACGGCTGATCGGCTTTCCGCTGTCGCGTGTCGATCTGCGCCTGGAGCCGGCGCCGCGGGATGCCGACGCCGGTGCTGCCGGCGAGGAGCGCAGCGCTCAGAGCGCGAGCAGCGCGCGCCACGGCAGTGGGCGTCAGCTGCAGGGCCGGCAGGTCAGCAACAGGGGTTCGGGTACCGGAGCGGGGGGCAATGACTCACCGCGCCGCCGCTCGCGCCGGCGTAGAAGTCGCCAGGCCGCCTGAGCGGGGTCTGGCTCGAGGACGAAGGCTCGCTCCGGGTGGAGCGAGCCTCAGCTTCAGTAAGGCAGGCCCGCCCTTACCAGCGACGGCCGCCGCGGTCACCGCCGCGATCGCCGCCACCACCACCGCCGGAACGGCGTGGTGCCTGCTCATTGGCCTCGTTCACGCGCAGGGCGCGGGATTCGATCTGGTGGCCGTTGAGTTCGGCAATGGCGCGTTGTCCGTCTTCCTTGGACATCTCGACAAAGCCGAATCCGCGCGAGCGGCCGGTATCGCGGTCGGTGATGACACGGGCGGAAGTGACCGTGCCGACACCTGCGAACAGGGCTTCGAGGTCCGCGTCGGTCGTGCTCCAGGGGAGGTTGCCTACGTAAAGTTTCATCTATCAGGTCTCCGGGCTCGAGGTTCGAGCATTTACGTGCGCATTCCCGCTTATCAATCTACTCGCACGGATTGTTCTGCCCGCTGGCACCATACCAGCACGGTCAGGAATTAGAAGCGATTGCCGACTACTGACAGAGGAAGTACTCAGGAAGAAGCTCGGGGCAGGATTCTCTCTAATCTGCTGGCAGTATAGATGAGCCCGGCCCGGCGCGGGAAGAACTATTTTCAGCTCTTTTTCGAGGACGTCAGCACGATATGGCGCCGCCCTGCGGTGGGATCCTGCTCGGTAAAGCCGGTGGGCACCTGCTCGATTTTCTTGCCGGAATCGAGAAAGGCCTGAACGTCGGCGGCCAGGGCACGGCGGACTTCCTCGCGGGATTCGGTGCTGGGGTTGTTCTTGGGGCGGCTCATTCGTTCTCCTGTGATCCGGGAAGTGACGGGTAACGTCCGTCCGCGGCGCCGGGCAATCGGCGCACCGGGCCGAGCACATTAACAGAAAGCGGCTCGAAAAGCGCGGCGCGCAGAGCCCGCGAGCCGGCGGGCCCGTGGCGTAGCGTGCTGCATCGAGCGCCGGTTTCGGTCAGAGAGGCTTCGCACTGCGCGGCGGGCCGGCGCTGGTGTGGCGCGTGCCGGGCGGGTCCACGGCCCAGCCGGGCGCCTCACCCCAGTGGTCGCCGTACACGAGCTCCGCCAGCGGCCGCCGGCGTACGGGACCATGCCGGCCCAGAGGTCTGCCGAGCGTCACGGTGCAGCCGATGAACACGTCTTCGGGTATGTTCAGCAGTGCCTTGAGTTGCTCGTCGACCAGACCGTTGAAACCGGTGATCACACCGCCGTAGCCCAGCGCTCGCGCGGCCAGCAGCAGGTTCTGCACCGCCGGATACAGCGATGCGCCCTCGGCCGGCGTGGGTGCCCGGTAGCGCACCAGGCACGGCAGCACCAGGCAGGGCACGAGGTGCAGATTGTCCACGTAGGCCTGCATGGTGCGGGCCATGCGCGACTTGGGCGAATCGGGATCGGCGCCGCTGCCCTTGTCGTACTGATCGTTCTGCCGCTTCGCCGACCATATCCGCTGCGCGGCCTCGCCGATCAGCGCTTTGGCCTGCCGGGCCCGCTCGCCGCTGGTGAGAACCACGAATCGGAACGGCTGCCGATTCGAGCCGCTGGGCGCGCGGGTAGCCGCGAACAGGATGTCGCGCAGCACGCCTTCCGGAATCGGCTCGTCGGCGTAGCGGCGGATCGCCCTGGTGGTGGTGAGACCTTCCAGCAGGCCGACGCTGTCCGCTGCCAGCGGGCGATGTTGCAGATCCGCTTGCTCCGACATGCTCGTTGATCCTCCCAGGTGAGCGCGCTCGACCGACTGGAGCGCCGCGGCGCGCATTGTCGCCGATCGGGCGCGCCCGTGCAGCGCGTGGTCGCTTCGGCGCGGGGCATGCTCATCGACGGCCGAGGTCCGGTACACTGCGCCGCATCGCGGGGAGGATCGGTCATGGCCCAGGACGTGGTGGACGTGCTCATCATCGGTGCGGGTGCCTCCGGCGCCGCCTTTGCATGGAGCATGGCGGACACGCGCATGCGCATCGTCTGCCTCGAGCAGGGTGACTGGATGAAGCCGCACGAATACCCCACCAGCGGTCGCGACTGGGAATTGCGGCAGCTGGGCGACTTCAGCATCAGCCCGAATGTGCGGCGGCGCGCAGCCGATTACCCCGTCAACGAGCAGGATTCGCCTATTGCCGTGGCCAATTTCAACGCCGTCGGCGGCAGCACGGTGCTGTATGCGGCGCACTTTCCCAGGTTTCACCCATCGGACTTCCGGGTGCGGTCGCGAGATGGCGTAGCCGATGACTGGCCTCTGGATTACGCCACGCTGGAACCGTTCTACGCCGAAAACGATCGCATGATGGGCGTGGCCGGCCTGCCGGGTGATCCGGCCTATCCCCCGAAGCAGATGCCCCTGCCGCCGGTGCCGCTCGGTCGGGTCGGTGAGGTGCTGGCGCGCGGCTATAACCGCCTCGGCTGGCATTGGTGGCCGTCCGACAGCGCGATTGCGACACAACCGTATGAGGGCCGCGACCGTTGCCTGAATCTGGGCCCCTGCGTCAGCGGCTGTGCCCAGGGCGCCAAGGCCAGCACGGACGTCACCTACTGGCCGGAGGCCATCCGTCGCGGCGTGGAGGTGCGCACCCGCTGCCGCGTGCGGGAGATCACCACCGACGCGCGCGGCTTCGCCAGCGGCGTCGTCTATTTCGACGCGGACGGCGTGGAGCGGTTTCAGGCGGCGGAGGTGGTGGTGCTCGCCTGTAACGGCGTGGGCACGCCGCGCATCCTGCTCAATTCCGCCTCGGTCCGCTTCCCGGACGGGCTTGCCAATAGCAGCGGCCAGGTGGGCCGCAACCTGATGTTTCACCCCTATGCGTCCATCACCGGGCTCTTCGACGAGCCCATGGACGGCCATATGGGGCCGGTGGGCTGCTGTATCTGGAGTCAGGAATTCTATGAGAGCGACCCGGCGCGGGGTTTCGTGCGCGGCTACACCATGGAGGCGACGCGCGGCCGCGGTCCCGTTCTGACTGCGGTCAGCGGCGTGCTCTCGGGGCGCATTCCCTGGGGCGCGGATCATCACCGGGCGTTTGCCGAGCTGTTTCGTCGCACGACCGGCATGGTGGCGATCTGTGAAGATCTGCCGGAGCCGCACAACCGGGTGACGCTGGACCCTGAGCTGACCGATTCAAACGGCGTCCCGGCGCCCAGGATCAGCTACACCCTCAGCGACAACAGCCGGCGCATGCTCGATCATGCGGTGGCGCGGGGCAGCGAGGTGCTGCGCGCGGCGGGCGCACGGGAGGTCTTCGCGGAGGCGCCGATGCGCGGTGCCGGCTGGCACATGATGGGCACGGCCCGCATGGGCACGGACCCTGAGACGTCGGTGGTCAATGAATGGGGCCGCGCCCACGACGTGCGCAATCTGTTCGTCGTCGACGGCAGCCTGTTCGTTACCTCCGCAGGCGTGAACCCCACCAGCACCATTCAGGCGCTGGCGTTGTACATTGCCGATCGCATGAAGCGCAATCTGGCCAACCTGTTCGACTGAGGCGATGAGATGAGCGAACGAGACGGCAAGCTGATCGCCTCCGATCAGCCCCTGACCGACACGCAGCGTGCGACGCTGGCGCGCCTCCTCGATCTGCTGATTCCGGCGAGCGCGGACGGACGGATGCCGGCTGCGGCTGACCTCGATCTGTATGCCGATTTGGCTGGCCTGAACGCTCCGCTGCTCGAGGCGCTGCGCGTCGGGCTCGACCGCCTGGAGACCCTGGCGCAGGATTATCTGGGCCAATCGTTCGCGGCGCTCGCCGCGCGTGATTGTCTGACCCTGCGCGATCGGGTACGCGACGAGCACCCCGAGTTCCTGCGTACGTTCGTCGTCCAGTCGGTGGCCCGCTACTACCAGCACGATCGCGTGATGACGGCCATCGGTCTCGAGCCGCGACCGCCGTGGCCGCAGGGCAACCTGATCGAGGAGGGCGACTGGAGACTGCTCGACCCGGTGCGCGCGCGGCCGCGCCTGTACCGTGACTGAGCCCGTGGTCCACGTCGCGCTCGTCGAGCGTATCGCACCGGCAGATCTCGTCCCCCGGGTCTGTGCTACCGAGGCCCAATGGTATGCCTGCTGGCAGCGGCTCGATTGCGATCGGACGATGCCGTCGGCAATCGCCGGAGGTGCCAGTGCAGACCGGCTGGCCTGGGTGTTCATGTCCGGCTATCAGAGTGTGATCCGCGCCCGCTTCGATGGCGTCGTCGTGCCGCGCGCCCGGATTCTGGCGCAACCCCAGAGGGCACGGCAGTTCAGGCACGCCGAATCTCTGAACGTGCTGGCCGCGCTGAATGCACACGTTCTGGCGCAATCCGTGGCGGTTACAGGGCGCGGCACGGCGCCGCGTCACCCGGCGGCAGCGGCCGCGGCCCGCGGCCTCGACCAGGCGCTGATGCGTGCAGGCTCGACTCTCGACGACGCCAGCCTCGATGCCCGGCTGCGACGGCTGGCTGGCGGGACCGCGTCCACGGTCGAGCTGTTCAGTGCCGAGCTGCTCGCGGACGCGCCCGGGAGCGTGCGTCGATCCTGGCGCGACGATCGGCGTCTGCTGCGCATGTTCGCGCCCGCTGAGTCCCGGCCCCCGGCGACCGGTCCGGGCTGATGCGCTACGACGCCATCGTCATCGGCTGTGGCGGCGTCGGCAGTGCGGCACTCTTTCACCTCGCCAGCCGCGACGCCCGCGTTCTCGGGCTCGACCGGTTTCCGCCCGGCCACGATCACGGCAGCTCGCATGGCGCTACCCGGGTCATCCGTCAGGCCTACTTCGAGCACCCGGACTACGTGCCGCTGCTGCAGCGCGCCTATGCATTGTGGCAGGCGCTCGAACAGCGCCGCTCGCAGCGCCTGTATGTCGAGACCGGTGTGCTGGCCATCGGCCCGCCGGATGGGGCGGTGCTCTCGGGCACGCTGCACAGCGCGGCCCGGCACGCGCTGCCGGTGGAACGCCTGAACGCGCAACAGCTTGGCGAACGCTTTCCGGGCTTTCGGGTGCCGGACGGGTACGCGGGGGTGCTGGAACGCAACGGTGGCTATCTGCACGTGGAAGACTGCGTGATTGCCCATGCCGGGCTGGCCGAGACGCTCGGTGCCGAGCTGCGCGTGGGCGAGGCCGTAACCGGCTGGGAAGCGGACGATTCCGGTGTCGTGGTGCACACGGCCACCGGTGCCTACCGCGGGGAACGGCTCGTGGTGACGGCGGGTGCCTGGGCGGGCGCTCTGCTGGCGGACCTGGGTGTTGCGCTGCAGCCTTTGCGCAAGCACCTGCACTGGTACGGAACGGACGATACGCGCTATCGACAGGGAAACGGCTGTCCGGTGTTCTTCTACGATCTGCCTCACGGCACCTTCTACGGCTTTCCCCAGCGGGACTCGCTCGGGGTCAAGGTCGCGGAGCACAGCGGCGGTGAGCCGATCCGCGACCCGTCACGGCTCGACCGCTCGCTCGACCAGCGGGAGCAGCGGCGCAACGAGCAGTTTGTGCGAAGCCACCTGCCGGGAGTGACAGGCCCGCGCACGCATCACGCGGTGTGCATGTACACGATGTCGCCGGACGAGCACTTCCTGCTCGACCGGCATCCGCGTCACGACAATGTGCTGTTCTGCGCGGGCCTTTCCGGCCATGGTTTCAAGTTCGCGTCGGTTCTTGGGGCCATTCTCGCGGAGCTCGCGCTGGACGGCGCGACGCCCTCGCCGTGCGGATTCCTGAGTCTGGCTCGCTTCGCCGGAAGCGGTCCGGCCAGGCGGCATTGAGCCTGTCGGACGATCCGGGCGAGACAGGAGCGATCGCTTTTTTCGAGCCGAATGAGCTAGTCTGCGGGTTGGCCGTCTACTCGGAGAGATGCAGATGAACGGTCCGGAGTCGCGGATAGATGCCATCGCGGACGATCTTTACCGCATCAGCACCCCGGTTGGTGAGGATGTGGTTCCCGGGGGCTTCAGCTTCAATCAGTACCTGCTGGTGGACGATGCGCCGCTGGTCTTTCATACCGGACTGCGCGGGATCTTCGAGCCGGTGAGCAGGGCGATCGCGACGGTACTGCCGCTGGAGCGACTGCGATACATCGGGTTCTGCCATGTCGAGGCGGACGAGTGCGGTGCCTTGAATGAGTTTCTGGAGGCGGCGCCTCAGGCGCAGCCGCTGTGCGGCGCCGTGGCCGCCATGACGAGCATCGGCGATCTGGCCATCCGAGCGCCGCGCGTGCTGACCGACGGCGAGTCGCTGTCGCTGGGACGGCACGTGGTGCAATGGATCGACGCGCCGCACGTGCCCCACGGCTGGGACAACGGCTTCCTTTACGAGCAGACCGCCGGAATTCTGTTCTGTGGCGACCTGTTCACGCAGGCTGGCAGCAACCGGGCGCCGCTGGCCGACGACGTTCTGGACGCGAGCGAGCAGATGCGCGCCGGTATGGACTACTTCGCCCATGGCGACAACACCGGGCCGGTCCTCGAACGCCTTGCCGGATTGCAGCCGCAGGTGCTTGCGTGCATGCACGGCAGTGCCTTCCGCGGCGATGGCGGGGCGCTACTGCGCGCGCTGCGTGACAGGTTGGCCGGCTGAGGTGCCCGACATGATCGCAAAGGAGCAACGCAGATGAGCCAGCCCTGGATCTTCTACGGTGTCGACCGCTCGCATTTTTCCGCCAAGCTGCGTCCGGCGTTGCGTTACAAGCAGCTTCACCACGTCGAGCTCACGCCGGACATGGAGCAGATCGTGCGGCGTACCGGGGTCGGCTTCGTGCCGGTTCTGATCACCCCGCAGGACGAAACCCTGCAGGACACGACCGAAATCATCGACGAGCTGGAGCAGCGCTGCCCGGAACCGCCGCTGCTGCCTACGGCCGCCACCGATCGCGTCGTCTGCCGGCTGTTCGAGCTGTACGCCGACGAGTTCTTTCCCATGGTGAGCATGCGCACCCGATGGGCGTATCCGGACAACGAGGCGGAGCTCCGGCGTGCATTTTCAGCCTTTTCGGGCAGCCTGGAGCGCGGCAACGCGGTGGCGGACATGATGAGCGCCTACCTGCCGATGCTTGGCGTCACGCCGGAGACGATCCCCGCGATCGATGCCCACACGGATGACCTGCTGGCCGCTCTGTGCGGGCACTTCGCCCGGCACTCCTTCCTGCTCGGCGAGCGGATGTCGCTGGCGGACTGCGCGCTGATGGGACCGCTGTACGCCCACCTGTACCTGGACCGCGTGACGCGCAGGAAGCTCTACGACGAGGCGATCGAAGTCTGCATGTGGATCGAGCGCTGCAACCGTCCGGATCCGCGAATCATGGGTGAATGGGCTGGAGGGGCGTACTCCGACAGCCTGGCGACCATTCTCGATCTCATCGGTCGGGACGCCGCGCCGATGCTGCTGGCGCTGGAGCAGGCGTTCGACGAATGGGCCGCCGGGCATGCGCAGCCGGGCATGGAACTGCCCCGGGGCGCCGGCACCTATCGGAGCAGCCTGCGCGGCGCGGCGGTAACGGCAGGCGTGCGCGCCTACGTGCCGTGGAAGATGCAGCGCCTGCGCGACTGCTTCGATGCGTTGGACACGCCCGGTCGGGAAAACGTGCGCGCGGCGCTGATGCCGTCGGGCTGTGCGACGCTTCTGTCGAGGCGGCACCCCGGCATACGCCTCGAGAAGCGCGACTTCAAGCTGGTCGTGGCGCGCTGAAGCGCGTCCGACGTCTCGCCCGAGGGGCGATTTGTGCGGGTGCTGTCAGCGGCGACCCGGGCGCCAGCGGCCGAGCAGTCGGCGGCCGTATGCAAGCAGGAGGCCGATGAGCAGGCAGTTGGTCACGCCGTAGATTGCCAGCACCACGGGATACGAGTCCAGGTTCTGGATGAACGGGGCGAGGATCAAGTCCACCGCCGCGTGGCCAAACAGGCCCGCGTAGCCGAGTATCCGCACGATGCGGCTGGCGTAGGCCAGGTCCCACATTTCCCGTCCTGCGAGCCACATTCCGTACAGCAGTACCGATTCGATGATCAGGGCAGCCGTTGCGAGGGTCAGAGTCGCGCGATGGGCGCGGAGCCAGGCTCTGATGTCGCGCGCTCGCGACGACCGGCGGGCACTGGGCGTGGATCCGCAGCTCATGCTGTCTCAGCGCACCGGCGGTTGATTGTCCACCATGGCCCAGACGGCCTCGTCCGGCTGGCCCATGAGTGCCTCATAGGCTCCCGGGGGATAGTTCGTCATGTGCGGCCCCGGCGCGCATGATGGGTCGGGCTGATGGACCCGGCCCTTGCTGTCGGCGAAGTCGGCGGGCTGCGTGTAGCGCGCGAGTTCCTCCTGCGATATTCCCGCCAGGGCCACGACGTCCGGGTCGATCCAGGCGTGCTGATCGATGGGTGCCGTGGAGTACGAGAGTTCCAGCGACAGATTCTCGGGGCCGGCAAAGTAGATCGAGGCGCAGAAGCCGTGATCCATGGGCCCCAGCACAGGCACGCCCTTGGCCCTGAGGCGGTCGCGCATGGCCAGCAGTTCGTCGTGGTTCTTCACGCGCAGCGCCACATGCTGCATGGTGCCGGCAGCGCTGTTGGCGCCCGGATTGCCCGCGTGCGTCTCACCGCGCCGCACGGGAATGCCGGCGATGTCCGGATTGCAGACGAACGCGATGGAGCTTTCGTCGTTGAGCCGCAGGAAACCGTGCCAGGTGTTCTCCACACCGTGCATCCAGTACAGGGCGACCAGCTCCATTCCGAGCTTGTCGGTGAAGAATTCGATCTGGCTCTTCATGTCCGCGGTGCAGATCGCGAGGTGGTGCAGTCCGTCTACCTTGTTCATGGGTCTTCTCCTGGAAAATCGAGTTCAGAGCATCGGATCGCCGCTGGCGGTTTCCGACCCCAGCAGCAGGCCGCCGGGCGCCTGCAGTGATTTCATCTGCGCCACGATGTGCTGGCAGGCGGTGTTCATGTCGCGCAGCTGGCGCTCGAACGGGTTGCGCGCATACACGGCGTCCCCGCCGATCAGGTCGAAGATCATCTGGGTGACCTCGCGCCCTGCCTGAAAGGCCTGCTGACGTGAGATCACCACAGCGGCGCGTTCGGCGTCGCTCAGCGGTTCACCCGCTTCGAGCTTGTGCCACTGGCTGCGCAATGATTCGAACACGTAAGCCCGTGCCGCGCCGAGCTTGCCTTCGGCGAGCGCGATGGTCTGCTGAACGATGGGTGAGTCCCTGTACGCCATGCCTGAGCGCCTGTCCCGCTTGCCGGTCAGCATGTCCCTGGCGCGGTCGAGCGCGTCGCGGGCCACCCCCAGCGGCACGCCGCTCATCTTGCGCAGGAAGTGATCCGGTCTGGCCCAGATGGCGCCGTGGCGTTTCGCCTTACCACCCAGGTCGAACGTGTGCTCTGTGGGGACGAACAGGTTCTCGGTGGTGTAATCGGTGCTTCCCGTGCCTTTCAGACCCATGGTGTACCAGGTGTCGAGAATCTCGAACTGTTCGGGCTTTGCCAGAGCGACCTTCCACTGCGGGCGGCCGGCCTCGTTCAGCACCGGTTCGCCATGCCTGGTGACGACGAAGCCTGCGGCCAGCCGGTCGCAATGATTCGATCCGGAACCGAAGATCCAGTGACCGCTCAGCAGGTAACCGCCGTCGACCGGCTCGGCCCCGCCGCCCGGATACACCCAGCCCGACTGCGCCAGATCCAGCTGCGGATACAACGACCGTGCCACCGCATCGTCGAGATAGCCTGAGTAGATGCCTGAATCGCACCAGATGAAGGCACACCAGCCCACCGATGCATCGCCCCAGCTGAGCGTTTCGACCACTTCCACCTGATCCATGGCGCTCAGTTCGGGACCGCCCCAGATTCGAGGCATGTTCATGCGGAAGATACCGGCCGCGCGGAGATGCGCGACGATGTCCTCCGGCAGCTTGCGCAGGCGGTCGAACTCCGAGGAAAGGTCCCGGTCGCGAATGTGCTCGGCGATGCGACGGGCGTTTGCCTTGATGGCGGTCGCGTCGGCGGGCTCGGCGAACGCCAGTGACGTGGTCATCGTGCGGATCTCCCCCCGGTGATCGGACCCGCACCAAAATACCACGGCCGGGGCGCCCGGACGTGCCCCATCAGCGCCGACCAAACGAGCCAGTTTGTTGTCAGATAGGCCAGGTGTTCCGCAGTCTTCGGCTGGGGTAGGGTAGACCGGGTGAGCGTGCTCGAGCCTGTTGTCAGGAACCAAGGCCGCTCACAGATTTCAAATTCACAGGAGATGCCTGACAGAACGAACTGCAGTCCAGGTTACTCGTACAGGAGTGCGCGCGATGAAGATGACACGGAACTACTGGATCGGAACCGATCTGGAGGAGCTCGAAGCCATTGAGCGGGAGCTCGAAGCGTCTGGTGCCCTGAGGCAGCAGATCCATGTGCTCACGCTCGACGACACGAGCGCGGAGAACCACCACCAGATTCACGATGTGCAGTCGCTGATGA
This sequence comes from Pseudomonadales bacterium, assembly GCA_041395905.1. Classification (GTDB taxonomy): domain Bacteria; phylum Pseudomonadota; class Gammaproteobacteria; order Pseudomonadales; family Azotimanducaceae; genus UBA7803. The sequence continues at coordinate 315,853 of JAWKZP010000004.1, read as the reverse complement.
AAAAGGACCTCATACGTTCCGGGCTGTTCGGCCTGGCGCTGGGGCTGTGTATGGGCCTGCTGGTGCTGCTGACCGCGCAGTTTGCCGGCTGGGCGGAGTCGCCTGCCGGATGGCTGCCGTTCGTTTTCCTCGCGGTGATTCTGGTGGGGTTCTTCACCTGGGAGGGTGGGCTCTGGGGCATTCAGACGTTGAACTCGAAATTCCGGCGCTTCGAGCAGACCCTCGAGGCCGGCAAGCATGTGTTTTTCGTGGATCTGAGGCCAGATCAGGAATCCATGGTCGCGGACCTGATGCGCCGGCACCCGTCCGCCGAGTTCGCAGGTACCGGGGCTGCGAGCCCGCACTGGCTCATCGTCTGGCAGTACCGCATGCGCCACCTGTTTACCGAGACGCTGCCGTAGCGGCGTCGCAGCGTCGGCCCCGGGGCCGACGCTGCAATCGGGAGCCGGATTGCCGCGCTAGTCGGCGTGCAGGTGATTCCAGTATTTCTCGCGGAGCGTGAGTTTGCGGATCTTGCCCGTCGCGGTCATGGGCATCGCGTCGATGATCAGCAGGTCGTCGGGCATCCACCACCTGGCGATCCTGCCCGTGAGATGCTCGCGCATCTCCTCCTTCGTCAGCGTGGCGCCTTCTTTCAGGGTCACAAGCAGCAGGGGGCGCTCGTCCCATTTCGGATCGTACGCGGCGACCACCGCGGCCATGCTCACCGCCGGATGCTGCATGGCGATGTCCTCGATCTCGATGGAGCTGATCCACTCGCCGCCGGACTTGATCACGTCTTTGGAGCGGTCGGTGATCTTCATGTACCCGTACCGGTCGATGTTGCCCACGTCGCCGGTGGGGAAGAAGCCCTCTTCGTCCAGCAAGTTGCCGCCGTCGCCATGCAGGTAGCCGTTGGCGATCCAGGGCCCTTTCACCCAGATGTCACCCGACGTGTGTCCGTCCCACGGCGCGCGCGATCCGTCTTCCAGCACGATTTTCATCTGCACGCCGTAGGGCAGTCGGCCCTGTTTGAGCAGCTCCTCATCACGTTCTTCCGGTGACAGCTCTGAAACAGGCCGGTTGGGTTTGCCGATGGTGCCCATGGGGCTGGTCTCGGTCATGCCCCAGATCTGCACCGCGGTGACGCCCTTGGCGCGAAAGCGGTTGCGCATGGAGGTCGGCAGCGCGGTGCCGCCGATCAGCAACCGTTCGAGCCGGCCCAGGTCCTGATCGTTCTTTTCCGCGTACTCCAGCAGCATGGTCCAGATCGTCGGCACGCCGCAGCCCGTCGTGACGCCTTCGGTCTGTATCAGCTCCAGCAGGTTGGGGCCGTCCAGATGCCGCCCCGGCAGGATGAACTTCGCACCCACCATGCAGGCGCCATAGGGCAGGCCCCAGCTCTGCGCGTGATACAGCGGGGCCACAGGCATCACGCAGTCGAGTGCCGACAGCGACAGGTTGTCTGGCTGGGCGATTGCCATGGTGTGCAGCACGGTGGAGCGGTGGGCGTAGAGCACGCCCTTGGGGTTGCCCGTGGTTCCGGACGTGTAGCACAGGCCCGAGGCGCTGCGCTCGTCTATGTCCGGCCAGTCGATGGTGTCCGGCTCCGGGCCGATCAGCTCTTCGTAGTAGAGCACGTTCTTCAGACGCGTTGGTTCCGGGATGCTGCCGCGCGCGCCGAGAATAACGAAGCGCTCGACCTTGGGGATCTGGTCGACGATCTCCTCCACCAGGCCGACGAAGTCCTGGTCGACCATCAGCATCCTGTCGTTGGCGTGGTTGATGATGTATACGATCTGTTCCCTGAACAGGCGTGGGTTGATGGTGTGGCACACCGCTCCCAGCCCCGGAATGGCGTAGAAGCATTCCATGTGCCAGTGGTGGTTCCAGGCCAGAGTGCCGATGACGTCGCCGTACCTGACCCCCAGATGGTGAAGAGCGTTGGCTGCTTTGCGCGTGCGGCGGGCCAGCTCGCGGTAGTTGTAGCGGAAAATGCTGCGATCGAGCAGCCGGACCACGACTTCCGTATCGCCGTGATTGCTTGCCGCGTGCTCCAGCAGCGTCGGAATGGTCAGCGCGACGTCCTGCATCAGGCCCTTGTTGAGAGAGTTGAGAGAGTTGAGAGAGTTGAGAGAGTTGAGAGAGTTGAGAGAGTTGAGCGTGCTCGGCTCGGTGTGTGTGGTCATGGCGAACCCTCCCGTGTGCCCTCGCCATTGTGCTTGGACACACCGGGAATGCAACGGCGCGCGCGGCTGGCTTATGCTTGCGTCAGGCGAGGACATCCGGGGAGAGCATCATGAGCCTGCAACGCATTCCGGCCAGCGCGCCGCTCGAACGGATTCTGGACGCCTACGCTGCGGACGGCGGTTTGATCGTCGAGGGCATTTTTCCCGCGGAGGTGATCGGGGAGCTGCGTGACGGCATCGTCGCGGCCGCGCGCGCGTTTCGTCCGGGTGGTGCGACGCAGGGTCTCGGCGAGGCGGGCAAGGCCTTCGTCGGGGCCAACACGATACGGTTCTCGAGTCTGGGCAAGGTTTCGCCCGCATTCTTCGATCTGCTGGACAATCCGCTGTATGCGGCCATCGCGGATGCGGTGCTGCTGCCGGCTTGCGGCTCCTACTGGGTGAACACGGGGCAGGCAATGCTCATTGGTCCCGGTGAGCCGGCGCAGGTGCTGCACCGGGACTGCGACAACTGGCCGCAGCTCTGCGGCGCGCTCTGGCCCGATTGTCCGGAGGTGACCGTGAGCGCCATGATTGCCCTGGAAGAGGTCACGGAGGCGCTGGGTGCAACCCGGGTGATTCCCGGCAGCCATCGGTGGCCGGACTATGCCGAACGCGGCAGCCAGGCGATGACGGTGCCCGCAGAGATGCAGCCCGGTGACGCGCTGGTGTATTCCGGCAAGGTGGTGCATGGCGGCGGCGCCAACCGCAGCGCGGACCGCTGGCGCATGGCCATGCACCTGAGCTTCCTGGTGGGCTGGCTGACACCGGAGGAATCCAGCCCGCTCGATTACACGGACGCCGATCTCGCGACCCGCTCCGCGCGGGTGCAGCGCCTGCTCGGGCATCGCTCCTACGACCCGCGTCCGCACTACGGCGGCGGCTTGTGGCTGCGCAACGCCGACAAGATTGAAGCCGATCCCGGCTACCCGGCGCGCATCGAGGAAGCGGGGAGCGCCGGCTGAATGCTCGGGCCGCCGTCAGCGGCCCGTGAAGGTCGGCTGGCGTTTCTCGAAGATCGCCTTGACGGCTTCGCGGCCGTCGTCGCTGCTCAGACCCCGCCGCACGTACGAGAGCTCGTCGCGCAGGTGCGCTTCGAGATCGGCGCCGATGGCGGCGCGCACGGCCAGACGTTTGGTCTGACGCACGCCGATCGGGGCGAGGCCGGCGAGATGCGCGCAGTACTCCTGCAGTCGATGTCCCAGCTGCTCAGCCGCAACCACCTCACCCACCAGACCGAGCTGCAGCGCCTCGGTGGCGGGTACCATGCGCGGATCCAGCAGAAAACGCATGGCCTGCTCGTGGCCGATCAGGGTCGGCAGGGTCCACGACAGCCCGCCGTCAGGCGAGGTGCCCGCACGAATGTAGCCCGGGTGCAGATTGGCTGCGTCGCTCATGATGCGCATGTCCGCACACATGGCGAGCGCCAGACCGGCGCCCACCGCCACGCCGTTGATTCCGGCCACCACCGGCTTGTCGCAGTCGAGCCGGATGGTCAGTAGAAAGCGCCCGATCCAGCCGAGGTCGTCCAGATGCTGGTCCTGCGCGGACAGGCCGCCTGGCGGTTGCAGCGTTTCGGCGGCGCGGCCCAGATCGGCGCCGGAACAGAAAGCGTCGCCGTTGCCCGTTATGGCGACGACACGCACGCTGTCGTCATGGGCCGCGCGCTCGACGGCTTCCACGATTGCCCAGCCGAGGGCATCCGTCAGGGCGTTCTTGCGCTTCGGACGGTTCAGCCGCAGGGTTCGCACGAACCCGTCGTCGTCCTCGATCAGCACGTTCGTATCGTCTGTCACGGTACCTCCCGTTGCGGTGCGGTGGCCACTGGTGACGTGGTCCGTCGCCGCAGGCGCGTCAGCGCAGATTGTCGAAAATTGCCTGGTTGTCCGCGAGGATGCGCTCCGTGACCTCGGGCTCCGGATGCCGCGTCCAGTCGTCTTTCTGAAATGAGCCGCCCAGCAGTATCTCGCCTGAACGTGGAAACATGTAGGTGACGCCCGAGCCGCCGCCAACGGTCAGAAAGTCGACGGCAGGGTCGGGCGGAATGAACACCAGCTGACCCTTCGCCGGAGTCAGCTCGGCGTCATCGAACAGCGCTTTTGCGCCAAGTCCCGTGCAGTTGAAGATGACCGGCTCCGGCACCGACAGCAGGGCGCTCAGACTGCCGAAGTTGCGCGCGACGAACCTGCCCCCTGCAAGCAGAAAATCACTGCGCACGCGGCGCAGGAAGGTGGCCGGCTCGATCAGCATGGTCACGGTGCGGCGCACGTAGGGCACGGGGAACGGGTGCTGGTGCGGCTCTAGGTCGGCCACCGACGTGAACAGCTCCGGCAGCTCGCGCAGATAGTAGGAGCGCTCCATGGGCTGGTGGCCGAGATAGTAGTTTTCGATGAAGCGAATCCCGTAGCCTGCGCCTGCCAGGTTCTGATACGCGTGGTGAGCGATGCGTGCCGCCGCTTTGAACTGGGCCTCGAATTCGGCGCTGGCAACGCCTTCTTCGAACACACTGGTTGGGGCCCACTGGCCGCCGCCTACGTTGGAGGTGGAATGGCGCAGCGGATCCCGGCTGTAGATTGTGACCTGCCAGCCGGCGTCCTGCAGGAGCCGTGCCGTGGTCAGCCCCATGATGCCGCTGCCGACCACGGCGGCGGCGCCCGGCGTGAGCCCCTGCGCCTCGCGCACGGCCAGCGCCGACGAGCCCCAGGAAAGCGTGATGCCACCGCCGCCATGGCCGTAGTTGTGGATGACCGTCTTGTCGTCGTAGGGTTCGCGGCGCACGACGAAGCCGGATGGCCGATACGGGCGCAGCCCGACGATCACGCGTACGACGCGGTCGGGCGAAATCCGTGGCGCGACGAACGCGCCCCGCGACAGCGGCCGCGAGTAACGGGCGGAACCGATGCCCGGGGCGGCACAGGCGCTGAGCGCCAGGCCAGTGGCGGCGCCCCCTGCCTGGCGCATCAGGCGGCGGCGCGTCAGTGTGACGGGTGAATACATGTCAGCCTCGATCGGATCATCTGCCGCGGTGCGGGCGCACACAGGCACTCTGGCCGGGTCCGCGCGCCGGGGAGAACATAGCGCGTTGCAGTGCCGGAGGCGAGAACGCCTTCAGGCGCGGGGCGGGGAAGGTCTGAAGCTGACGCGCGTCAGCGGCTGCGGGTCACGCGGCCGGCCTTCTCGAGCACGAGGTCCGACAGCTCCTTGCGGTAGCTCTCGATTCGCTGCCGCACCTCGGCATCGGCGATGCCGAGCATCTGTGCGGCAAGGATGCCGGCGTTCGCCGCATTGTCGATGGCCACCGTGGCAACGGGAATTCCCGCGGGCATCTGCACGATGGACAGCAGAGCGTCCTCGCCCTGCAGCTTGGTGGCACTGATGGGCACGCCGATTACGGGGAGCGGGGTCATGGCTGCCGTCATCCCGGGCAGGTGCGCGGCGCCGCCGGCGCCGGCAATGATCACCTGTAGGCCGCGCGCGGCGGCAGAGCCCGCATAATCGAACAGCCGTGCTGGAGTGCGGTGCGCGCTGACCACGGTCAGCTCGTAGCGGATGTCGAAGCGCTCCAGCATCTCGGCTGCGCGTTCCATGACGGGCAGATCGGAATCGCTGCCCATGATGATGCCGACGCGGGCGGTCATGCGAAAACCGCCCCCGCGACCCGGTGCAGTGCCTGTGCCGCCGAGCGGGCCCGGGTCAGCGCCGCCTCGGGATCGGCCGCGCGTGCCGTGATGTGGCCCATCTTGCGTTTCGGGCGTCCGTCCTGCTTTCCGTACCAGTGCAGAAACAGATCGCGGTTGCTGCTGCCGAGCTCGACGCCGTTGATCAGGCAGAGGTTCTTGAGCGCGGGCTCGAATAGAACGTTGATCATGGCGGCAGCCCGGTCCTGGCTGGTGTCGCCGAGCGGCATCCCGGCAACGGCGCGTACCTGCTGCGCGAACTGCGACGTGCGGCAGGCCTCCAGGGTGAGGTGGCCTGAGTTGTGGACGCGGGGTGAGATCTCGTTGATCAGCAACTCCCCCCGATCGGTCAGAAACATTTCCACGGCAAACAACCCGACTCCCTGCAGCGCGCAGACCACCTGCTCGGCCAGCGCGCGGGCCTGCGCGCTCTGCGTGGCCGGGATCGGTGCGGGGGAAATGGCGGCGTCCAGGACATTGTCCGCCCCGTCCATGGCCAGCAACACCGGTTCATAGGTTCGCACGCTGCCGTCCACGCCGCGTGCAACCAGCACGCCGAGTTCGGTCGCGTCGGCCACGAACGCTTCCACCAGGCTGGGGGTTGTCCACAACCGGTGCAGGTCGGCGGCGGTACGAATGATCTGGACCCCCTTGCCGTCGTAGCCGCCGGTGGCGGACTTCTGCACCAGCGGCAGACCGAACCGGGCCACCAGCTCATCGGCGGCTATGGGCCCGCCGGCAAGCTGCAGGTAGTCGGGGGTAGGGAGCCCGTGCCGCACGAGCCACTGCTTCTGCAGCGCCTTGTTCTGCAACACCAGCAGGATTTCCGGGGCGGGGGCCACGCGCGGACCGCCGCAGCGGCTGCGCGCGGCCAGCATTTTGAGCACCTCGGGGGCGACGGCCTCTATCTCGAAGGTGATCACGTCGCACCGATCGGCCAGGGCCGAGGCTGCTTCGAGGTCGTCGAGCTGCCCCAGGATCAGCTCATCGGCTACCGCCGCTGCCGGCGCGTCACGCTCAGGGGTCAGCACCACGACCTGCAGACCCAGATCGTGCGCTGCGCGGCCGAGAAAGAGCCCCAGCTGGCCGCCGCCGACGATTCCGAGCTTCAGTGCCATGTCAGGCATCCTCCCCAGCAAAGGCACCGAACAGATGCAGCAGGCTGGTGAACAGGTTGTAGATGGACACGAACAGCGTGACCGTCGCCATGATGTAGTTGGTCTCGCCGCCGCGGATGATGTTCTGGGTCTCGAACATGATCAGGCCGCACATGAACAGCACGAACAGGCCCGATACGGCCAGCGCCAGCCCCGGCAGCGAGAAGAACACCGCGGCGAGACCCAGGCAGAACGCTGTGAGAATACCTATGATCAGGAATGTCCCGTACCGGCTCATGTCCACCGCGCGCTCGGAGCGTGCGTACATGGACAAGCCGAGGAACGCGACGGCCGTGGTGCCCATGGCGGTGGCGACCAGCGCCGGACCGTTGGCCAGCGCCAGGTACGCGCCGAGCATCGGACCGATGGTGTAGCCCATGAAACCAGTCAGCGCGAACACGGACACCAGTCCCCAGGCGCTGTTGCGCAGGTACTGCGTGAGGAACAGCAGCCCGAAGAAGCCGCCCAGGGTGAGCAGCAGTCCGGGCGCGGGCAGACGTAGAGCGGCGCTGGTCAGCGCGACCACGGCGCTGAACGCGAGGGTCATGGACAGCAGTCGGTAGGTGTTGCGCAGCACCGCGTTGCTGCCGAGGGCATTGCTGCCGACGGCCGCGCCGGGGTGCGCCGCCGTCGCAGTGCTCGCAATCGTCGAATGGCGTTCGGTCATGGCTGCATGGACTCCTGATCCAGGTTGACTCGTGCACCCTAGCGTGTCCGACGCTCAGATCAATTCGGAGTTCCGGTAGCGATCCGAAGGTTTTTCCGAACGGATCAGCTTGAATCCCATGATCGGGAATATCGAATCAAATATGAGTTTTAATCAGATTTACCCTGCGTAACGATCCGCGCAGAGTCTGCTTCGATCACAACAGGGCGGACTCATGGAGAATGTGAAGAGGCTTCTGGAAGGTCTGGAACGCAGCGGCGTCATCGGCGGCCTCGCCGGCGGCCTCGCCGGCGGTGCGCTGGTGAGCGCGGCGACCAGCAAACGGGGCCGCAAGCTGGGCAGGACCGCGCTCAAGGTAGGCGCCCTGGCCGCGGTCGGCGGCGTCGCCTGGAAGGCCTATCAGGCTTACTCGGACAACCGGCGCGCAGATTCCCCGAAAACGTCGGCCGCGGGAGGCGCCATCGCTGCACCAGCCGCAGCAGTTACACGCGTGCAGCCTGGCGCGCCCGCGGCCGGCGCTCCTGCGGACCCTGGGTACGCCGGTCTAGACGAGTCCCGGTTTGCCGCAGTCATCGACGAGTCGCCTGCGAATCCTGGGCCCATGCTGCTGCTGCGGGCGATGATCGCGGCCGCTCATGCCGACGGCCACATCGACTCTGCAGAGAACGCACGGATTCATGCCCGGGTGCGGGAACTCCCGCTCACCGATCGCGAAAAAGCCAGATTGTTCGATGAGCTGGCGCATCCGCCGAGCCTCAGAGAGCTGGTGGTACGCGCGGAGCGGCCGGAGATCGCGATCGAGGTGTACGCGGCATCGCTGCTGGCGGTCGATCCTGTGCAACCCGCGGCACGCGACTACCTGGCGCGCCTCGCGCTGGTGCTGGAGCTGCCATCGGAGTTGATCGAGCAGTTGCATCGTCAGGCAGCTCTGCGCGACGACGCGCAGGTGAACCAGAAGGCGGATGCGGGGCAATCGCCTCCCGCGCTCCTGGCTGGCTGAGCCGTGAGCGCCCGGCTCGGGCGCTGACGGCTCCCACAGCCGTAAGGAGAAAGCCGAGATGGAGATACGTGTAGATGCCCGCAACGTGGAACTGCCGAGCAACGCCGGGGTGCGTCTGCGAGCGCGCGTGCAGCGCGTGCTGGCGCGCCTGGCGGCCGGCGTGACCCGGGTGCACCTCACCCTCAAGGATGTCGACGGCCCGCGCAACGGACGCGGCAAGGTCTGCATGCTGCGGGCGGAGCTGTCGGGCGGCGGTCAGGTTGTGGTCGTCGACCGCAGCGTTCGGTTGGGCCGGGCGTTCGTCCGCTGCCTGCGGCGCAGCCGCCGCATCATCAGCCGGGAGATCAAGCGTCGGCGCGTGCGTGCGATGGTTCCGGCCTGGTGAGTCCGGGTCCCGCCGGCGATCGACGATCGATCCAGGCGCCGCTCAGCCGCTGCGTCAGCTGGAGGTGCAGGCCCAGGCCCAGGACTACACCTCCAGATCGCCTTTCAGCAGACGCTGGGCAATGGTTCGATTCAGAATCTCGTTGGTGCCGTCGGCCACGTTGACGATGCGCAGCGCGTGCCAGGCGTCGGTGAGACCGAGTTCGTTGGTGAAGCCCATGGCACCGTGGGTCTGCATCGCCCGGTCCACCGCGCGGAACCCGACCTGCACCGAGTAGGCCTTGGTCATGCTGAGCTCCTTGACTGCCGCCTGGCCCTGATCGAGGAGCATGCCGGCATTGATGCCCATCAGGTGTGCGGCGTGCAGCTCGGTGGCCGACTCTGCGAGGGGAAAGGTGACGCCCTGGAAGTGGGCGATGCTGCTGCCGAACGCCTCGCGGGTCTTGGCATACTCCAGGGCCAGCTCCACGGCCCAGCGTCCGTAGCCGACCGCGCGCGCCGAGTTGTAGATGCGACCCAGAGACACGCCGTACAGTGCTGCGGCGAAGCCCTGGTTCAGCTCGCCCACCACCTGCCAGGGTTCGACGTAGACATCTTCGAGGGCGAGCTCGGCTTCGTCGCCACCGATGTGCCCGAACAGTCGGATGACCCGCTGCACCGTGAATCCGGGTGTGTCGGTCGGCACCAGAAACGCGCTGATGCCGCCCCGTTTGGCGGCCGCCCGGTCGGCGTCCGTCACCGCGAACACCACGCAGTAGTCGGCCACGGGCGCGTTGCTGGTCCAGATCTTGCGGCCGCTGATTCGCCAGCCGCTACCGTCGGCTACCGCGCGCGTGCGGATCATGCTCGCGTCGGACCCGGCGTTCGGTTCGGACAGGCCGAAACACATCGAGCGGGTCCCGTCCATCAATCCCGACAGAATTCGCTCCTGCGCTTCCGGTGTGACCTGGGTGAGCAGCCGGCTCGGCCCGAACGCCCAGTGCGACAGCGCGTAGAGCATCAGCCAGTTCTGCGGGCCGCATCGGTGAAACAGCGCCTGCCAGGCGACATAGTAGGCCAGATGTCCCAAGCCGCCGCCGCCGAGCTGTTCCGGCACGCACATCTGATAGAAGCCCGCGCCAGCAGCAGTGGTGCGTACTTCACGAATCAGCGCCAGCAGCTCGTCGGAGAACCGGCCGTCGTCGCGATACAGGGCGCGAGGGTTCTCGAACAGCGCCCGGTGGCGCGCGTGACGTGGCAGTATCTCCTGCTCGGCGAACGCGAGCAGACCGTCGCGCGCAGCGCGCACCTCCTCCGGCAGCTCGAAGGCGATGGCACTCATGAACTTCCCCCGTTCCTGATCCCGGCCGACAGTGTACCGCGGCGGCGCTCGCAGGTCGGCAGCGGGGCTGCTGCAGACCCCGGGCCAGTCCGGCTACCATGACGGCGCTTCGGGGAGGAACATCATGGCTCAGACTCACGACCACGAAATCGTATCCATCTATCCGTTCACCGACGACGAGCTCGATCAGCTGCTCGACAATTCGCACGAGTGCGTGCTGATGTGGGCCACCCGCGACGGCTGGCCGGTGGGCGTAACCCACGCGTTCGTCTGGTCGGGCGGAAAGATCTGGCTGACGTTCGCGGCGCACCGGCATCGTGCCGCAGCGATAAGACGGGACAATCGCGTTTCGGTGAACGTCAGCAGCGCGGGCTACCCGAAGGGATCCGGCAGCGGCCTGCCGCTCGGGGCGGTAACCTTCAAGGGCCGGGCCGAGTTCTTCGATGACGACGAGACCAAAGACTGGTTTTACACAGCGCTTTCGAAAAAGCTCAATCCCGACAACCCGCGCGGCGAGCAGGCGTTCTTCCGCCTGCTGGACTCGCCGCTGCGCGTCGTGCTCGCGGTCACGCCGGAGAAGCGGATCATGTACAACGCGCGCACGGCCGGCGCTCACATGGCCGGCACCATCCCGGAATCGGAGCTGGGTGAGCGGCTCGAGAGTGATGCCGAGCGCATGAACAGGGAACGCGAGCGGCGCGGATTGCCGCCGCGTTGAACCCCTCGCGTCAGCGCTCGGCCTCGCCGCGGCGCGCATAGCGCGGCGGGCGCCTGCCGTGTTCGTCGAAGATGTCGAACGCTTCGGCGAGGTCCTCGACCCACTGGATGGTACCGCTGCGATCCATCAGGTCTTCGGCGGTGAGCAGCGCCGCCGCGGCCCGCCCGACGAACAGAGGGGTCTGCGAGTTCGAAAGGTCCATGCCCTGAGCAGCGGCCGCGTCCTGAATGAACTCGGTGGATACGGAGCCGGGGTAGAGCACTACGGCAGCAACCCCTTTGGGCCGGAGCTCCAGGGCCATGTCCGCGGTGAGTCGGTCGAGGCCGGCTTTGCCGGCACCGTACGAGCTCGAGAAGTGATAGCTCTGCCCGCCCGGAGATGAGACGTTGAGGATCGCAGCGCCAGGCCCGGCGGCGAACAGCAGGGGCGCCGCATGCCAGCTGGCGACGTAGTGCGCGCGCAGGCCGATGCCTACCTGGTCGTCCCATATCTGCAGCGGGTGATCCCAGAAGCCGCCGCCCCAGGCGGGCGGGTCGGGTATCTTGTAGACGTTGTTGATGAGGAAGTCGATGTGGCCGGCCTCATCGCGAACACGCTCGAACAGGGCTTTGATGTCGTCGTCGCTGCCGTGGTCGCAGCGGATGGCTCGACCTTCGCCGCCGGCTTCGGTCACCAGCCTTGCGGTGGTGTCGATGGTTCGCTCACCGTCCCCGGTGGTCCGTCCGGTGACGTAAACCGTGCATCCCTCCGCGCCCAGGGCCAGCGCGATGCCTTTACCGATGCCCCGGCTGGCGCCGGTCACCACCGCAATCCTGCCGGTAAGTCTGCCCATGCCGCTGCTCTCCCTGGCGCCGAGCGCGGGATTGAAGCGGATCGAAAGAAAACAATCAACCCCGACGGTTTTGGTCGGATGTCCGTGTGCCGGCGGCCCGGGCGCGCAACGCCGGAATCAGCAGCCGCATCTCGATCACGATGAGCACCGCTCCGGCGGCGCTCAGCCCCCAGGCCACGGATTCGTCGCCCAGGGCCGCGTGCAGCGACGCTCCCGAGCCACTGAGGCCGGCGATCCCCAGCCCCAGACAGGTGATCCCTGCCAGGCCGAAAATCTGTGACGTGACGATGGGCCGAATGCTCATGGCGCCTCCAGTACGATGATCTGCCGGGTTCGCGTTGCCCGTCAGGTAGGTATAGCAGTTCGTGATCACGCGGTGCGGGCGTCGTTCGCGCGCCCCTGTGTTTAGGCATAATGGCGCCATGAACACTACGCGGGACACCACTCAGAATCCCGGGCTGCTCGCGGCGCTGCGTTTCGACAATCGCTTCACGCGGGAGCTGCCGGCGGACCCGGAAAGGAGCAACTTCCGCCGTCAGATCCGGGGCGCCATCTATTCCAGGGTCGCGCCGACGCCGGTGGCGGCGCCGCGTCTGGTTGCCTGCGCCGGCGAGGTTGCGGCCCTGCTCGGCATCGAGCCCGCAGCCTGCGAATCCGCCGAGTTCGTGGAGGTGTTTGCCGGCAACCGGCTGCTGCCGGGAATGGATCCCCATGCCACCTGCTACGGTGGCCACCAGTTCGGCAACTGGGCCGGGCAGCTGGGCGACGGTCGTGCCATCAATCTGGGCGAGCTGCTGACGCCCGACGGTGGTCGGCAGATGCTGCAGCTCAAGGGCGCCGGCCCGACGCCTTACTCGCGGTCCGCGGATGGTCTCGCGGTGCTGCGTTCGTCGATCCGGGAGTTTCTCTGCAGCGAGGCCATGCATCACCTGGGCGTGCGCACCACGCGGGCGCTGTCGCTGATCGCCACCGGTGAGCAGGTCATGCGGGACATGCTTTACGACGGCCGGCCGGCGCTCGAGCCCGGCGCCGTGGTGTGTCGCGTGGCGCCCTCGTTCACCCGCTTCGGTCACTTCGAGATTCTGGCGGCGCGCCAGGAGCTCGAACTGCTGCGCCGGTTCGTGGACTTCACCGTGCGCGGCGACTTCCCCCACCTGCTGGGGCAGCACGAGCCCGGCAGCACTGAGCTGGTTCTGGCCTGGTTCGCCGAGGTCTGCGCGCGCACTGCAGCGCTGATCGTCGAGTGGATGCGGGTCGGTTTCGTGCATGGAGTGATGAACACCGACAACATGTCCGTTCTGGGCCTGACCATCGACTACGGGCCCTACGGCTGGCTCGACAATTTCGATCCGGGCTGGACTCCGAACACGACCGATGCCGCAGGGCGCCGCTACCGCTACGGCTATCAGCCCGGAATCGCTCAGTGGAACCTGCTGCAGCTGGCGAACGCGCTGTATCCGCTGGTGGGCGAGGCGGCGCCGCTCGAGCAGCAGCTGCAGGCCTTCGAGGCGGATTATCAGCGGCGCTGGCGCTCGATGATGGCCGCAAAGCTGGGGCTGCAGTCCCTTGAAGGCGCCGCGGATGAAAGCCTGGTCGCGGAACTCGACGAAGTGCTGACGCTGACGGAAACGGACATGACCCTGTTCTACCGTCTGCTGGCCAGGCTGACGCCGGCTCACCTGACGGCGGCTACTGACCTGCTGGCGCCGATCGAGGCGGCATATTACCGGCCGGACGAGCTGGTGGGTGAAACCCGCGCGCGTATCGAACGTTGGCTGGCCCGGTATCTGCACAGGGTGAGCCACGACGCGTTCGGTGCGGAACGCCGCAGGGCGACCATGAACTCGGCCAACCCGTGCTATGTTCTGCGCAACTACCTCGCACAGCTGGCCATCGACCAGGCCGAGGCAGGCGACTATGGCATGGTGCGCGATCTGCTGGATGTGCTGCGCCGCCCGTACGTGGAGCAACCGGGCCGCGCCTCCCTGGCCGGTAAGCGGCCGGACTGGGCTCGCGACCGGGTCGGCTGCTCGCAGCTGTCGTGCAGTTCGTGACCGCGGTTGCGGGGCGCGGGCCGATCCGTGGTTGATATCGTCGAAGCCCGGCAACCGCTGCGAACGGGGCGCACTTGGAATCCCCTCTGCGTCGGCGCGGGACGTTTGTCGCTGCGGCTGGTCAATGGAGTGTTCGGGGATCCTCTGCTGCTGGTGGAGATGCGCAACGTCCGTGGGCGTCTGCTGTTCGATCTGGGGGAGGGCACGCAGCTGTCGCGGCGCGTCCTGCACACGGTGAACGACGTGTTCATCACTCACGCCCACTTCGATCACATCTGTGGTTTTCTGACCCTGCTTCGGGCGCGCATGACCGGGCGCTATCCGCCGTGCCGGCTGTTCGGCCCCCCGGGGCTGGCCGGCCACGTCGCCGGCTTTCTGGCAGGCATCTGCTGGGATCGTATCGAGGATCTGGGTCCGGTGTTCGACGTCGCCGAGGTTCATGCCAGCTATGTCAGCTGGAGGCGCCTACAGGCCGGCCGGGAGGCTGTCAGGCTCGCCGATCAGCCCCGTCCCGACGCGACCGTTGCGCGCACTTCCGGCTACCGGGTCAGCGCCGTGACCCTGGATCACGGTGTGCCGGTGCTCGCCTATGCGCTGGAACTCGCCCCCGAGCACCATTTGCGCGAGGATGCGCTCGCCGCCTTCGACCTGACCCCCGGGCCCTGGATTCGCGAGCTGAAACGTCTGCTGCAGAACGGTGCAGCTGACGGTCTGATCGATCTCGGCACTGGTCGGCGTGAGCGGGCGGCGTCTCTGCAGGCCAGGGTGCTGACCACGGTGCCCGGACCGCGCCTCGTGTATGCTACCGACTTCGCGGACACCGTGGTCAATCGCCGCGCGGTAGCGGATCTTGCCGGCGGTGCCGACCTGCTGCTGTGCGAGTCGTGCTTCCGGCAGACGGATCGCGATCAGGCCGCCGCGACTCAGCACCTGACGACTGATGCGTGCGCCGCCATCGCCGCGGCGGCAGGCGTCAAGCGCCTGGTGCCGATCCACTTCTCGAAACGCTACAGCCGCGACGTGGCGCCGGTGTACGCCGAGCTGCGGGCGGCCCTGGGGTCCGTATGAGCGCCAAGCCGCGTGTGTCCCTCGTGCTCGGCGCCGGCGGCGCCCGTGGGCTCGCGCACATCGGTGTCATCCGTGCGATCGAGGAGGCCGGCTATGACATCCGCTACATCTCCGGGTCTTCCATGGGCGCGCTCATCGGTGGCATCTATGCCACCGGCAAGCTGAACGTGTACGAGCAGTGGGTGTGCGGGCTCGAGCGCATGGACATCGTGCAGCTGCTCGATTTCGGCTGGGGCAAAGGCGGTGCGCTGTTCAAAGGTGATCGCATCATGGAGGTGCTCAAGGACCTGATCGGTGATCGCCAGATCGAGGAGCTGCCCATCGGCTACACGGCGGTGGCGACCGAGCTCAACCGGCGCCGCGAGGTCTGGTTCAACCGCGGATCGCTGTTCTCGGCGATCCGCGCGTCCATCGCCATCCCGCTGCTGTTCGCGCCTGTTCACCGGGGCAAGCAGCTCCTGCTCGACGGCGGCATTCTCAACCCGATACCGATAGCGCCGACACTCAACGACGATACCGATCTGATCATCGCCGTCGGTTTGAGCGGCACGGACGAGCTGGCCGGCCCGCGCCTGCGCCGGCTGGAGCGAAACGGCGACGAGCAGGCTCCTGCGCCCGACAGCGCGCCCGAGGATGCAGCAGACCCGCCGCGGACATCGCGCGGTGATGCCATCCGGCAGAGCATCGTGGAGTTCCTGGAGAGCCTCTGGCCCGGCGATGGCGGTGCCGAGACGGCTGCCCCCGACTACGGTATGTTCGACATCGCGCTCGAGGCCATGGATGTGATGCAGACGTCCATAGCCCGTCTCAAGCTTTCGGCCTACGCGCCGGACGTGCTGGTCGAGGTGCCGCGCAGCGTGGCGCGCATACATGAGTTCGATCGGGCGCGGGAGCTCATCGATCTCGGTCATCGGCTGATGCAGGAGCGTCTGCAGCAGCTGTAGCCGCGAGAGTCTGGGGAACAAACGGGGGGGGTAACACAATGGCGGATCTGCTGGCGCTATCCAGCGCCGTGATCGACGGCACCCGCAGTGCCGAAGACGTCGGTCCCATGAATCGCATCAACTTCGAGCTGTCGGTCGTCGCCGACGGCGTCGCCATGGTAGAGGCGTTCTCGCACTGCATTCTGTTCGAGACCGATGATGGCCTGGTGGCCTTCGACACCAGCGGCCCGCAGGGTGGCGCGCGCGTGGTGGATGCCATCCGCGGCTGGCGTGACGACCGCTTCAACACGCTGGTGTACACCCACGGGCACCTGGACCACGTGGGCGGCTGCGGCGCGTTTCTGGCGGACAGCGAGCAGCATCGGGCACCGCGCCCGCGTGTGGTGGGGCACGAGAACGTTCCGAAGCGCTTCGCCCGCTACGACTTCACCAACGGCTACAACACGGTGATCAACGCCCGTCAGTTCGGGCGGTTTTCACGGCGCGGCTACGCGATTCAGGACGGCGACCGCTTCGTGCCGTCCACCACGCCGGCGCCGGATCTGATGTACCGGGATCATCTCGAGCTGGATGTCGGCGGCCTCGCCGTGCAGCTGAAGCACGCGCGTGGCGAGACCGACGATCACACCTGGGCGTGGATTCCCGAGCGCAAGGCGATCTGCGCGGGCGACTTCTTCATCTGGTGCTTTCCGAATGCCGGCAATCCGCAGAAGGTGCAGCGCTACCCGGTGGAGTGGGCCGCGGCGATGCGTGACATGGCGAGCCAGGGCGCGGAACTGTTCCTGCCGGCCCACGGCCTGCCCATCGCCGGCCGCGAGCGCATTCGTACCGTGCTCGAAACCGTGGCCGGGGCGCTCGAGTTCCTGGTGAGCCGCACCATTGCACTGATGAATGAAGGGGCCCGGCTCGACGACATCGTGCACGAGGTGCAGGTGGAGCCGTCGCTGCTGGAAAAACCCTATCTCCGGCCCATCTACGACGAGCCGGAATTCGTGGTGCGCAACATCTGGCGCATGTACGGCGGATGGTACGACGGCAATCCCGCGCGGCTGAAGCCCGCGAAGGACGCCGTGCTGGCGCGGGAGCTGGCGAGGCTGGCGGGCGGCGCGCGGCGCCTGGCGGAGCGTGGTCAGGAGCTGGCGGCAGAAGATCCCAGGCTTGCCTGCCATCTGGTGGAGCTGGCGGTTCAGGCCGAACCTGATGACAAGGCGCTGCATGCGATCCGGGCCGAGGTCTACGACCAGCGGCGCCGCATGGAGTCCTCTCTCATGTCCAAGGGGATCTTCGGCGCCGCGGCGGACGAATCACGGCAGCAGCTGAACGAAGGTGCTGCCCCGGAGGCAGGACGATGAGCGCGCGGGGAAGGGGGAGGCCTGCAGCGCGCATGGTCTGCACCGCGTGGGCGCTTGCGACGCTGGTGCTGCTCGGCGGCCTCGGCGCCGCGGCCGACACCGATTACCTGAGCCCGGAGCTGCGTGCCCGGGTGGAGCAGCTCAAGGCGGACGTGGCGGTCGCGCCTACCACCGCCGAGAATCATCAGGCACGGGCCGAGGTGCTCTGGCAGTGGGCCAACGCTTATGCGCTCGATGGCCGCTACGTTCCGGTCAATCTCACGGCGGGAATCCGTCCGCAGCTGCCCACGCCCAGCGAGCTTCAGGCGGCGGCTGCAGCGGTTGATGCGTACGTACGCGAACTGAAGTCGCTCGACGAGGATCCCGGGATCATCGGCGAGCTCAGCGCAGATACCGGGCCGTTTCAGGCGCGGTCGCAGGCGACGCTGCAGCAGACCTGGCGGGTCGGCACGCGCGCAGTACAGCGGGGTGGCGCCATTCTGGTTACCCGCCACTTCATGGCGGACTACGGCGCCTTTCAGACGGCGGATCCAGGGGCCGAGAACTACGTCAGTATCCGCGCGTCACGCGCTGACGTCCGCTTCGAGCCCGAGGGCGTGCCGGTGGCAGGCATGCATGGCGGCTTTCGTGGCGCCGAAGAAGCGCTGGCATTTCGTCTCACGGCCGGCACCCTGCAGCCGGGCGATAGCGTGACGGTGACCTACGGTGATCGCTCTGCCGGCGGCAGCGGTCTGCTCATGCCGACGATGTCGAGCGACCGGATGCCGTTTCCGCTGTACGTGAGCTTCGATCAGGGCGACCAGTTTTTCTCTTTACCCATTCAGCCCATTCGGGTGGATGGCGCGGAAGTCGCCGGCGTGCATGCCTTTTCGCCATCGGTGGTGCGACCGGGAGAGTCGTTCGCGCTCTCAGTGCGTGCGCAGGACCGCTTTTACAATCGCGCGACGGGCCCGCAGCCCGCCTGGCAGGTGCTTGCCAATGGTGAGGTAATCGCCGAGATCCCGGCAGGATCCGAGGCGATCACGGTTCTGCAGGGTCTGGCGTTTGCAGAACCAGGCGTCTACCGCATCAGTGTCCGTTCGGCGGACGGCGCGATCCGCGGAGCCGGCAACCCGATGCTGGTATCGGCCGATGCGCCGCGCGTCTACTGGGGTGACACCCACGGCCACTCCGGCTTTGCCGAAGGCATCGGCACGCCGGACCGGTTCATGACCTGGGCGCGGGACGACGCGCGGCTCGATTTCGTGACGCACTCCGAGCACGACATCTGGATGGACGATTCCGAGTGGGAGGTGCTCAGGAACAACGTGGCCAGGTACTCCGTGCCCGGTCAGTTCGTCGCCTTTCTCGGCTACGAGTGGACCACGCGCAATCTCTACGGTGGCCACCACAACGTGCTGTTCCGCACGCCCGAGGGCCGGCGCCGCGCGCCGACGCAGTTCTACCCCACGCTGTCCTCACTCTATCAGGGGCTGCGTGAACAGAACCGGGCCGAGGACGTGGTGGTGATTCCCCATGCGCATCAGGCGGGCGACTACCGACAGAGCGATCCCGATCTGGAGCCGCTGGTGGAGATCATGTCCCAGCACGGCACCTTCGAGTGGTTCGGCCGCATGTATCTGGGCCATGGGCACCAGGTAGGCTTTACCGCAGCAAGCGACAATCACCTCAGCCAGCCGGGTTACACGGCGCCCAAGGGCAAAGGCCTGTCCCAGCGCGGCGGCCTCGGGGGTGTACTTGCGGATGGCCCGTCGCGCGATGCGATCTTCGATGCCATGCGCAGCCTGCGGGCCTACGCCACAACCGGCGATCGCATCATTCTCGACGTGCGCCTGAACGGAGCCGGCATGGGTCAGCGTATCGCCATGACGCCGGATCGCGTCATCGAGGGCAGGGTGGTGGGCACCGCGCCCATCGATACGATCACGCTGGTGAAGAACGACCAGGAGATCTGGAGCCGGGACTATCTGAGCGTCACCGACGGCCGGTTCGATTCCGAGGAGTCGTTCTATCTGACGTTCGAGAGCGCTTCGGTGCCCATGCAGCGTGGCGACAACCCGCGCGGCTGGCGGCCCTGGGCCGGCACGCTGGAGGTCGAGGGCGCACGCCTGCTGGAAATCTCACCGACGGATTTCTTCAACCCGGATGTGCAGCAGCTCGAGGTGGATCCCGCCAACGGGAACCGCGTGCGCTTCGCCACTGCCACTCGCGGCGACACCAGCTCTCTGCTGCTGCGCCTCGCCGACGCGGGTCCGCGCACCCGCGTGCGGGTCGAGATCGAACCGGGGCGCGAATTCGGCGGCGGCCCGCCGATCTTCCGGCGCCATGCTGCCTTGCCCGGATCCTCGATTACGCTGTCTCTGCGCGAGCTTCAGAGCGGCCAGGTCAGCGTTGCGCTGCCGTTCGAGATCTACGACGACACTGTGACCTTGCGGCGCCTGCATCCACAGGGTGCCGATGACGTTCGCTTCCGCGTGGAAGACAGTGGCAACGTGCAGGGCGACTACTACTACGTGCGGGTGAAGCAGGCCAACGACGCCATGGCCTGGTCCAGCCCCATCTGGGTGGGCAGCTATCCCAGCCGCTGATGACAGGAGCCCTGCAATGAACCATCTGACGCTTGCGCTGCGCGACGGCATCGCCGTTGTTACCTTCGACAATCCGCCGCTGTCGGTCATGACGCCGCAGACCGTGCACGAGCTCCACGATCTGCTCGCTCGGTTGGCGCAGGACGATGTGCGTGCTGTCGTGCTCACCGGCACCGGGGACGAGTTCTTCATCCGACACTTTTCGGTGGAAGAGCTCGACAGCAGCGCGCGCGGGCAGGGCGCGAAATGGGACGTCAGCATGGACGACGTGCTGCTGCGTCTGGAGGCGTTGCCGAAGCCTGTGATTGCGGCGTTGAACGGCACGGCGCTGGGCGGAGGGCTCGAGCTCGCCCTGGCGACGGATATGCGCATCGCCAGGGAGGGGCCGTTCCGCTTCGGCCTGCCGGAGATTTCCGTGGGTATCCTGCCGGGTGGCGGAGGCACCCAGCGACTGCCGGCCCTGATCGGGCGTCAGCACGCGTTGCAGATGATGTGGCGGGCGCGGCTGCTGACGCCGGCCGAAGCGCTGCAGATGGGGATCATCGACGAGTTGGTTCCAGAGGACAGCACGGAATCCGCGCTCGATCGTGCTCTGGCCGTGGCGGCCGAGATCGCGGCGCGCCCGCCGCTCGCGGTCGCGCACATCAAGCGGCTGGTGCGCCAGTCAGTCGCGCCGGTGACGCCGGAGATGCTGACGCTGGAGTCGCGTCTGTTCGCCGAGCTGATGCAGACCGATGAAGCCCGTAAGCTGCTGGCGGAGGTGGCGGCAACCCATCGCCGGCAGCGCGAGGAAGAGTGACAGCCGGCCCGGCGCCGTGCGCCGGGCGTACCGACGCCTCACGACACCACGGAACCGCCATCGCAGGTGATGACCTCGCCCACCGTGAACGCGCTGGCGCGCGAGCACAGAAAGATGGCGAGGCCGGCGATGTCCTCGGGCGTACCGACGCGGCCGCGCGGATTGCCGCGTCCCACCGCGTCCCAGTCCGTGCCTTCCACGTCACCGCCGCCACCCACACCGGTGCTCAGCATCCAGGTCGGGAACGGTCCCGGTGCGATAGCGTTGACGATGACGTTCCGCTTCACCAGGTGCGCCGCCAGCACACGGGTCAGGTGATGCACGGCTGCCTTTGAAGGCCCGTAGGAAAAGTTCTCGAAGATCGGCGTCTTGATGCCGTCGATGGATCCGATGTTGACGACTCGCGCAGGGTGCTCGTGGCTCGCCGCCGCCTCCAGCAATGGCAACAGGCGCTGGGTCAGGAAAAACACCCCCTTCACGTTGGTGTCCATCACCTTGTCCCAGCCGTTTTCCGGAAACTCGTCGAGCGGCGCGCCCCAGGAGACGCCGGCGTTGTTCACCAGAATATCGAGGCGCTGCTCGCGCCTGCCGAGCTCTGCCGTCAGGGCATCGATGCCGGCCAGATCCGACAGATTGGCGGGAATCGACACGCACTCGCCGCCGAACCGGGCCATGAGCCGCTCGGCGGTGGCATCGCAGGCGTCGGCCTTGCGGGAGCTGATGTACACCTTGGCGCCATTGGCGAGGAAGCCGGCCGCGATCATCTCGCCGATGCCGCGGGAGCCTCCGGTGACCAGGGCGATCTTGCCTTCGATTGAAAAGAGGTCGTCGAGCTTCATGGGTTCTCCTGGGGCTGCGGGCATGTGAGGGGCGGGATGATCCCGACGGCGGCGGCGGGAATCAAGCTGGATTGGTTCCCGGGCGGCGCGCTGTCGAGTGGCAACCGCCAAAGTCGGTCGTCTATACTCCAGGGACCTGCCTCTGCGGCCGTCCAATTGACGATGGGACTGAATCGCTTCCTGGGTCATCTGTTGTGCGCTGCAATGCTGGTGGTTCCGGCCATCTGCTGCGGCGAGCAGCACGTGCCGCAGGCGCAGCGGCAGGCGGCCGTGGACATGGTGACCGAGGCAGCCCACGGCGGCTGCGTCGGGCACGCACGGTCGGCTGCCGCGCAGACGACCCACGCGATGGGGCCACACCATGAGGCGCGCGGGGGCTGCATGGGCTGTGCTCTGCTCGCAGCAGCGAGCAACCCTGACGGCGACCGTTCGTTACTCGATCTTCCGGACCTGCCCGCTCTGGCCCCCGTGCCCGTGGCACCCGTCGTGGCGGCCGATCTGCGCGGCGGGATGCTGTCGTGGCGACCCGGCCCGCCGGGTCATCGACCATCGGATACACCTGTTACCCGCTTCGACCGCCAGATCCTTCCCGGCTGAATCCGCTCTGCTCCCTGGCGGCCGTGCGAACGGCCGGCCGTCGCCTATGCAATCTGCGAATGCTGACTGGAGTGAAAGCCAATGGGAATGAAGAAACCCGGGTGGGAAGGAACGCAAGCCCGAGGCTGCTTGTGGCTGGTTCTGGCGCTGCACGCGCCGCTGGCCGCAGCCGAGCCGCTCACGCTGGAGCGCGCGGTCGCCGCGGCGCTTGCCGGGGATCCCGGGCTCAGGGCGCTGGCCGCCAGCGAAGCTTCGGAGCGGGAAATGGCGACGGCGGATGCGGCACTGCCGGATCCGATGGTGGGCATCTCCGCCTTCAATTTTCCGGTGGACAGCTTCAAGTTCGATCAGGAACCCATGACCCAGTACCGGATCAGCGTCCGTCAGGAACTGGCGCGCGGTAACAGTCAGGCACTCAAGCGTGAGTGGCGCGAAGTGCGTGCCTCGCGGTATGACACGCTGGCTCGGGAGCGCCGCGCAGACGTCACCCGACAGGTGAGTGTCGGCTGGCTTGATCTCTACGCGGCGGCTCGTGTCGTCGAGCTGCTCGACGAGAGCGCACCGAGTTTCGTCGAGCTGGAAAGCGTGTCCGAGGCGCAGTACGCGGTGGGTCGTGGCTCCCAGCAGGACGTCGTGCGTGCGGGTCTTGAACAGCAACGGCTGCAGGACCGTTTGCTGCGTGCCCGGGACGCAGTCGCCGCTGCCCGTGACCGGCTGGCGCGGTGGATCGGCGGGCTCGCTCGTCTGCCCCTGTCCGAGCACGTCTCGCTGACGGAAGTACAGCCGGCAACGAGTGAAGAGTGGCAGGCGCGCCTGCAGAAGCATCCGCTGATCATCGCTCAGGACGATACGATCACCGAACGCAGTGTGGAACGCGAGGTGTTCGAGCAGGAGTACAAGCCGCGGTTCGGCGTCGAGGTCGCCTATGGCCTGCGTGATGGCGAGAACCTGGACGGCTCGGATCGAGCGGATTTCCTCACCGTCGGCGTCACGTTCGACCTGCCGCTTTTCACCGCGACGCGCCAGGACCGTCGGGTCGCCGCGGCGCGTCTGCAGACCGATGCTGCGCGCGATGCGCGCCTCGATGCCCTGCGCCAGCTCAAGCAGCGACTCGACGACGCGCTGCGCGCGCAATCTCTGCAGCAGCAGCGGGTCGCGTTGTTCGAAGCGCAGATCATACCCGCCAGCGAGCAGTCTGCGCTCGCCGCGCTCGCCGGTTACCGCAGCGACGCCAGCGACTTTGCCGAGGTCGTGCGTGCCCACATCGAGTGGCTCGACGCGCGCATCGAGCTCGAGCGCGCGCGTGCGTTTGAGCTGGGCGCCGAGGCAGAGCTGCGTTACCTGAGTATCGGGGAGGACCCGTCATGAAAACCCGATTACTGCTGATCGTTGCGCTGGCGCTCGCCGGCGGTGCCGGCCTCGGCTGGTGGCTGCGCGGGGGTTCGGCGAACCACGCCGCCCCCGATGATCGTGCTTCGCCGCGGCAGCCCCTTTACTGGGTCGCGCCCATGGATCCGAACTTCCGCTCCGATCGCCCGGGCAAGTCGCCCATGGGCATGGATCTGGTGCCGGTGTACGAGGAGGATTCGGGCGATGAGGCGCCGGGCACCGTTAGGATCACACCGGACGTCCAGCACAATCTGGGCGTCCGGGTCGCGCAGGTACAGCAGGGCGTGCTGAACGAAACCATCGATCTCGTGGGCTTCGTGGAGTTCGACGAGTCCAAGGTGAGCCATGTGCATTCGCGCGTGGAAGGGTGGATCGAGCGGCTCGACATCGAGGCGGAAGGTGACGCGGTGCGGGCGGGCGAGATGCTGTTTTCGATCTACTCGCCAACGCTGGTCAAGGCTCAGGAAGAGTATCTGCTCGCGCGCGAGGGTTCGAGCGTCTCCCTGCGGACGGCGTCGCAGGAGCGCCTGCTGGCGCTCGGCATGACGCGGGCGCAGGTCGCGGATCTGCAGGCGAAGGGTCGGGTGCTGCAGAACGTGCCGGTCAGTGCGGGCGGCAGTGGCGTAGTGACGCGGCTCAATGTGCGCGAGGGCATGTTCGTCAAGCCGGAGCTCGAGATCATGACCATCGGCGCGCTGGACACCGTCTGGGTCACCGGCGAGCTGTTCGAGCGCGAAAGCCTGCTCGTGCGCGAAGGCCAGCCGATGGAAATGCGGCTCGGTTACCTGCCCGGCCGCGTGTGGTCCGGCACGGTGACCTACGTCTACCCCGTGGTCGACGTGAGCACCCGCAGCGTGCGTGTGCGCATGGTCGTGGACAACTCGGATGCCGAGCTCAAGCCGGGCATGTTCGGCGACGTCACCATTGCGGTCGCGACGGCGCAGCCGGTGCTGTCGGTGCCGCGCGAAGCGGTGATTCGAGGCGTTCCCCAGGACCGAGTGGTGCTGGCTTTGGACGACGAGCGCTTCCGGGCGCAGCCGGTCACGATCGGGCGTGAGATCGGCGATCGTCTCGAAGTGCTCGCCGGCTTGAGCGAGGATGCGTGGGTGGTCGTTTCCGCCCAGTTCCTGATCGATTCGGAGTCGAACCGCAGGTCGGACCTGGAACGCATGGATCATGCCGTGGCCCCGGATTCCGGCGCAGGACATCACCATGATTGAGTGGCTGATCCGCTCTGCCGTGGAGCATCGCGTGCTGGTGCTCATGTTTACGGCGCTCATCGTGGGCTGGGGCGTTTACGCCGTAAGGGAGATGCCGATCGATGCCATCCCGGATCTCTCGGACGTGCAGGTTATCGTCAAGACCAGCTATCCGGGCCAGGCACCGCAGGTGGTCGAAGATCAGGTGACCTATCCGCTTACGACCGCCATGCTCGCCGTACCGCGGGCGGTAACGGTGCGCGGATACTCGTTCTTCGGCGATTCCTACGTGTACGTGATCTTCGAAGACGGCACGGACCTTTACTGGGCCCGCTCGCGGGTACTCGAGTATCTGAGTCAGGGTGCAGCCAGCCTGCCGCCGGATGCCCGCACCTCGCTGGGTCCGGACGCGACTGGCGTCGGCTGGATTTACTCCTATGCGCTGGTGGACAGAAGCGGACGCCACGACATTGCGGAGCTGCGCAGCATTCAGGATTTCTATCTGAAGTACGAGCTGCAATCGCTGCCGGGAGTCGCGGAGGTCGCGACCGCGGGCGGCATGGTCAAGCAGTACCAGGTCACCGTCGACCCGGACCGTCTGCGCGCTTACGACCTCCCTCTGGCGCACGTGCGCGAGTCGATCCGTCGTGCGAACGCCGAGGCCGGCGCATCGGTGGTGGAAATCGCCGAAGCCGAGTACATGGTGCGGGCAAGCGGTTATCTCGGCAAGGTCGAGGATCTGCGGCAGGTACCGCTGGGTAAGCGGGTACGTGGCGAGCCGCTGCTGCTCGGCGACGTTGCGGACGTGGTTGAAGGTCCGCAGATGCGCCGCGGCGTGGTCGATCTCGACGGCGACGGTGAAGCTGTCGGCGGGATCATCGTGATGCGCTTCGGCGCCAATGCGCGTGAGGTCATCCGGGCCGTCAAATCCCGCCTGGAGTTGCTGCGCGGCGGTCTGCCCGAAGGCGTGGAGCTGGTGACCACCTATGACCGATCGTCTCTGATCGATCGTGCAGTGAGCAACCTGTATCGCAGCCTCGCAGAAGAGTTTGCCGTGGTGGCGTTGATCTGCGCGCTGTTTCTGTTGCACCTGCGCTCGTCGCTGGTTGCCGTGCTGTCGGTACCGGTGGGAATCCTCGCGGCCTTCATCGTGATGCGCCTTCAGCGCGTGGATGCCAACATCATGTCGCTCGGCGGCATCGCCATCGCCATCGGCGCCATGGTCGATGGCGCCATCGTGATGATCGAGAACATGCATCGGCACATCGAGCAGGGCAGCGTCGAGCGCATCGGGCGCTGGCCTACGGTGGTAGCCGCGGCTGGCGAGGTGGGATCGTCACTGTTTTTCTCGCTGCTGATCATCACCGTGAGCTTCGTCCCGGTGTTTGCCCTCGAAGCTCAGGAAGGCAGGCTGTTTCATCCGCTGGCGTTCACCAAGACCTATGCGATGGCAGCAGCGGCGGTGCTGGCGGTGACGCTGGTGCCGGTGCTGGTCGGTTACTTCGTGCGCGGGCGCGTGCGCGCGGCGGCAGACAATCCCTTCAATGCGTTGCTCACCCGGTTGTATGCGCCGCTGCTGCTGGCGGTGTTGCGTCGGCCGGCAACCACGGTCTTCGGCGCGCTGGTCGTGGTGCTGCTGGGATTCTGGCCGCTGACGCGTCTCGGTAGCGAGTTCATGCCGCCGCTCGACGAGGGTGACCTGATGTACATGCCCACGACCTATCCGGGCATCTCCATCGGCAAGGCGCGTGAGCTGCTGCAGCAGACTGACCGGCTCATCCGCACGGTGCCGGAGGTAAAAACCGTGTTCGGCAAGGTCGGGCGTGCGGAGACCGCCACCGATCCGGCGCCGCTGACGATGATCGAGACGGTAGTGCAGCTCAGACCGCGTGCCGAGTGGCGTTCCGGCGTGACGCCGGAGTCGTTGCGTGCCGAGCTCAACGCTCTGGTCTCGTTCCCGGGTGTCAGCAACGCCTGGGTGATGCCGATCCGTGCGCGCATCGACATGCTCGCCACCGGGATCAAGACGCCGGTCGGAATCAAGATCGCGGGCTCCGCACTCGGTGAGATCGAGCGGATCGGCAGGCAGCTCGAAGAGCTGCTGCCGGGGGTGAGCGGCACCGCCTCGGTCTATGCGGAACGCGTGGCGGGCGGGCGTTACATCAAGGTGGACATCGACAGGGAGCGCGCGGCGCGTTTCGGTCTGAACGTCGCTGACGTGCAGGACGTGGTGCGCACGGCCATCGGCGGCATGAACATCACCGAGACCGTGGAAGGCCGCGAGCGCTATCCCGTCAATCTGCGTTATCCCCAGAAGTATCGTGACTCGCCGGAGCGCCTCGGCGCGCTGCCGCTCATCACCGCAGACAATCAGCGCATCACGTTGTCAGACGTCGCGCGCATCTACGTCGAGAGCGGTCCGCCGGCGATCAAGAGCGAGAACGCCCGGCTGAACGGCTGGGTGTTCGTCGACATCATCGGTCGCGACATCGGCTCCTACGTGGCCGAGGCCAGAGCGCTGGTCGCGAAGTCCGTCGATCTGCCGCCCGGATACTCACTTGCCTGGGCGGGACAGTACGAGTACCTGCAGCGGGTGGCCGAACGCCTGACGCTGGTGGTGCCGCTCACGCTGGCGCTGATCGTCGTGCTGCTGTTTCTCAATTTCCGTGCACTCGATCAGGTGCTGCTGATTCTGACGACGCTGCCGTTTGGGCTGGTGGGCGGGTTCTGGCTGGTCTGGCTGCTGGATTTCGACCTGTCGGTGGCGGTCTGGGTCGGATTCATCGCGCTGGCGGGGCTTGCCGCGGAACTTGGCGTGCTCATGGTTGCGTATCTGAATCAGGCCTGCGCCGGCCGCACCGCTCCGGCGGATCTCCGGGCTGCCGTGCTCGATGGGGCGAGCCGCCGCGTGCGGCCGATACTGATGACTGCCAGCACGGTGTTCCTAGGACTGATGCCGGTCATGCTCAACGACGCAACCGGCTCGGAAGTCATGCAGCGCATCGCGGCGCCCATGGTGGGCGGCATGATCAGCACGCTGGTGCTGACCCTGGTGGTGGTACCGGCCGCCTATTTCCTGCTGCGTACCCGTCGGCGTGCAGCGGCCGAAGGCACATGCGCGCCTGGGGACACGCAGTTGCCCGCCCCGGATTGACCCGATATCGTGAGCTCGATCCAGGGGGAACGACCGTGTCCGACAAGCACGCGCTGCTGGCGCAACTGAAGCTCGACCGGGATGCGCCGCCCGAGCACAGGGGGCGGCCGCTGAAATGGCTCCTGCTGTTTGCCGTAATCGCAGGCGCCGCATTGGGCGTGTCGCTGTTCAGCTTCGGCGACCGCGACCAGCCGATTGCGGTGGCTACCGCGATGGCGCGGACGGTCCAGCCCACCGAGCGCGGCACCAGCGTCCTCGATGCCACCGGCTACGTCGTGGCCCGCCGACAGGCCACCGTGAGCTCCAAGGTCACCGGCAAGGTCGTGGAGGTTTTCATCGAGGAGGGCGACGCGGTGGCCGACGGGCAGCTGCTGGCCCGACTCGATGACAGCATCCCGGCGGCGCAGCTGCAGCTGGCGGAATCCCAGGTGGCCGCGGCGCGCGCCGGCCTCGACGAGCTCGACGTGCAGATCCGCCAGGCACAGCTGGACCTGGATCGCACTCAGGGGCTCGCGCAGCGCAACCTGGCCAGTCAGGCCGAGCTCGACCGCGATCAGCTGTCCGTGGAAGCACTCGTTGCGCGGCGCCAGCGTACCCGTGACGAGATCGTGGTGGCGGAGCGCAATGCCGCCGTGCAGCGCCAGGTCGTCGACGACATGCAGATCCGTGCGCCCTTTGCCGGCATCGTCGTCGCCAAGGCGGCGCAACCGGGCGAGATGATCTCGCCGGTGTCCGCGGGCGGCGGCTACACCCGCACCGGGATCTGCACCATCGTGGACATGGCGTCCCTCGAAGTGGAAGTGGACGTCAACGAGTCCTACATCAACCGGGTCGATGTCGACCAGCCGGTCGCGGTCACGCTCAATGCCTACCCGGATCATCAGTT
Organism: Pseudomonadales bacterium; assembly: GCA_041395905.1. Classification (GTDB taxonomy): domain Bacteria; phylum Pseudomonadota; class Gammaproteobacteria; order Pseudomonadales; family Azotimanducaceae; genus UBA7803. The sequence continues at coordinate 287,024 of JAWKZP010000004.1, read as the reverse complement.
TCCGGCGGCAGTGATCGCGATCATTCCGGCGGCGGATCGCAACAAGGCAACGGTGCGCGTGCGCATCGGCCTGCTCGAGCGGGACGGGCGCGTGCTGCCGGACATGGGCGTGCGGGTGGCGTTCCTGGAGTCTTCGCAGCAATCCGAGGCGCAGGATTCGGCGGCGCTGGGCGTGCTGGTGCCCTCGGCGGCCGTGGCGGGCTCCGGTTCGGATCGCTTCGTGTTCGTCGTCGAAGGCGACCGGGCGCGGCGCCAGTCGGTGATCGTTGCTGGCCAGGAGGGCGCCAGAACACGCCTGCTCGGCGGGCTGTCCGATGGCGACCGGGTCGTGGCTGCGCTGACGGAGGAGCTGGTCGCTGCGCTGGGCGCCGGGGCCGTCGTGCAGGCACAATGACGTGACGTTCCACTCGGCGGACGTTGCTGCGAAGGAGAGCCGAAACATGACAGAGATCGTCCGGTGCATCGATGTCGAAAAGCGCTATCAGCGCGGCAGGCAGGTGGTGGAGGTGCTGAACGGCATCAATCTCGCCATCGAGGAGGGTGACTTCCTCGCGCTCATGGGGCCGTCGGGCTCGGGCAAGACCACGCTGCTCAATCTGATCGGCGGGCTCGACACGCCCTCTGCAGGCACGGTAGAGGTGGCGGGCGTCGCGCTTCAGACGCTCTCGGGCCGGGAGCTTGCGCGCTGGCGCTCGCACAACGTCGGATTCATCTTTCAGTTCTACAACCTGCTGCCGGTGCTGAGCGCGCAGCTCGGCGTCGAGCTGCCGCTGCTTCGACCAATCTCTCGCGTAAGCAGCGCCAGCGCAATGCCGCCACCGCACTGGAGATCGTCGGCCTTGGCGACCGGGGCGGGCACAAGCCCGGCGAGCTGTCGGGCGGGCAGCAGCAGCGCGTCGCCATCGCGCGCGCGCTGGTCGCCGACCCGCGCCTGCTCGTGTGCGATGAGCCCACGGGAGATCTCGACCGTCGGACGGCCGGACGAGATTCTCGACCTGCTCGGCGTGCTCAATCGGGATCACGGCAAGACCATCATCATGGTCACCCACGACCCCAAGGCCGCAGACCACGCGCGGCATACGCTGCACATGGACAAGGGCACCCTGGTGACGGAAGCGGACACCGGTGCCGGCGGGCAGCAGGTGCCGTCGTGACCCTGTTCGGTCTGGTGTGGGCGAACCTGTTCCGGCGCCGGACGGACGATCGCCCACGCTGCTGTCCGTGACGGTTGGCATTTCTGCTGTTCGCCCTGCTGCGCGCAGTGGCCGAGGCTTTCACGGGCGGCGTGACGCTGGTGGGCAACGACCGGCTCATCACGTCGCCCAAGTACTCCACATCGACAGCCTGCCGGTGAGTCAGCGCGAGCAGATTCTCGGCGTCGACGGGGTCGTCGCTGTGACCAGTTCCAACTGGTTCGGCGGCATCTATCAGGATCCGGCGAACTTCTTTCCGAAGTACCCGGTAGAGCCGCTGTCCTACTTCGCCATGTTTCCCGAGCTGAAGATCGATCCGGATGTGCTCGAGGCATTCGCGCGCACGCGCACGGGCGCGGTTGCGGGGCGAACTCTCGCGGAGCGCTACGGCTGGAAAGCGGGCGACATCATTCCCATACAGGCCGACATCTGGCCCAAGCAGGATGGCACGCGGCTCTGGGAGTTCACCTACCTGGGGAGCTTCGCGCCGGCCGAAGGCGAGCCTGACGCGCCGCTGTTCCTGTTTCAGTACGACTACTTCACCGAAGCGGTGGCCGACTTCGGCAAGAACCAGGTGGGCTGGTGGACGGTGCGGCTGGCGGATCCGGATCGCGCCGAGGAGATCGCCCGGAGCATCGACGCTCTGTTCGAAAACTCGCTGGATCCCACGCGCACGGCTACCGAGGACGAGTTCTCGCGCCAGTTCGCCAATCAACTCGGCGACATGGGCTTCATCACAACCACCATCATGGCGGCGGTGTTCTTCACCATCATCCTGCTCACCGCCAACACCATGACCCAGGCGCTGCGCGAGCGTGTGCCCGAGCTGGCCGTGCTCAAGACGCTCGGTTTCAGCGATACCAGAGTGTCGCTGCTGGTGCTGGCGGAGGCCGTGCTGTTGTGCCTGGCCGGTGGCGGCGCCGGTATCGGCCTGGCGCTGCTGCTGGAACCCGGAATCGACAGCGCCCTCGGGGGGCTGCTCGGCAGCTTCGAGATCAGTGCGGGCGTCATTTCGGCAGGGCTGCTGTTGGCGCTCGGGATCGGCTTCGTGATCGGAGCGGTACCGGCGCTTACCGCACGGCGCCTGACCATCGTCGACGCCCTGCGGACCGCCTGAGGGACTCCGGCCATGCTGCGCCAGATACTCGAAATCAGCCTCATGAACCTGCGCAACATCCCGTCGCGACTGGGCTCGTCGTCGGTAATCGTGGTCGGTATCGCCGGCGTCGTCGGCGTGCTGGTCGGCCTGCTGTCCATGGCCAGCGGCTTTACCGAATCGCTCACGAGCACCGGGCGTGAGGATCGTGCGCTGATTCTGCGCGACGGCAGCAATGGCGAGCTGTCGAGCGGACTGGGTCCTGCTGAGTTGAACATCGTATCAAGACTCGATGGCATCGAGATTGCGGCCGGCGAGCTGTACGTGGTTGCCGACGTGCCCAAGAAGTCCACCGGCACGCCTGCCAATCTGGTGGTGCGGGGGGTACAGCCCGCATCGTTCGACATCCGGCCGGAAGTGCAGATCGTTGCGGGGCGTGATTTTCAGACCGGACGTGGTGAGCTGATTGCCGGGGTCCGTGCCGCGCAGCAGTTTGCAGGGCTGGACATTGGCGACACGATTTCCTTTCGCGGCGACAGTCAGTGGACGGTAGTCGGGCACTTCAGCGCCGGCGGCTCGGCCTATGAAGGCGAGGTCTGGGCTGATCTTCCTGTCGCCCAGGCCGCATTCCGCCGCGGTGGCGCCATGAACAGCATGCGTGTCAAGCTGGCCGATCCGGCGCTGGCCGGACCATTGCATGATCAGATTCAGGCTGACCCGCGGCTCGATCTTGCGCTCACCACCGAGGCCGAGTTCTATCAGGGACAGTCTGCGGCCAGGGCACAGCTGATCAATGCCTTTGGCGTGACCGTTGCCGTCATCATGGCTGTGGGCGCCATCTTTGCGGCGCTCAACACCATGTACTCGGCCGTGAGTGCGCGCACCGTGGAGATCGCAACCCTGCGGGCCCTGGGCTTTCCGGGTCTGCCCGTGGTGGTGTCGGTGATCCTCGAGTCCATGCTGCTGGCTCTGTGCGGCGGGTTGCTCGGCGGCGCTCTGGTGTGGTTCGCGTTCGATGGCTACACCGCGTCGACGCTCAACAGCGCGTCGTTCTCGCAGGTGGCGTTCGCGTTCGCGGTTACCCCGCGGCTGCTGCTGACGGGGCTCATGTGGGCACTGGTGCTGGGCCTGGTGGGCGGTCTGTTCCCCGCCGTGCGTGCGGCGCGGTTGCCGATCACCGCGGCACTGCGGGATCGGTGACAGACTAATGCACACTTCCCGCACGGACGGCGTTTCGATGTGGCGCGAACAGGACGACAGCCTGATGATCTCGCTGCGGTTCCGCGACTTTCGCGAAGCCTTCGCGTTCATGACCCGGGTGGCGGAGCTGGCGGAAGCGCAGGATCATCACCCGGAGTGGCGCAATGTCTACAACCGCCTCGAGATCCGCTTGCGCACTCATGACGCCGGCAACACGGTCACCGCGCGCGATCGCCGTCTGGCCGCCGCCATAGCGGAGCTGCCAGGATTCGCGGAGGCCGCGCGCGCGGCCGCGTGATTGCCTCGTGCCGCTCAGGTTTCGAACGGCTGCTGCCCGCCGCTGTCGCGGCGCGCCCTTGAACTCCCCGTCACATCGCGCTATCTATGATTCTCCAGCCGGACTGGTCCGCCGTAACGGGGGAGCCTGTGAACCTGGATTTACTGGAACGGTTCGTGCGCGAAGGCACGCTGATCCTGCACATCGGCGACGAGCAGCATCGCTTCGGCAACGGGCTGCCCGTGGCAGGCATGCGCCTGCAGTCTGCCTCGGTGGTCAATCGAATACTGCGCAATCCCCAGGTCAATCTCGGCGAGACCTACCTCGCGGGTGACTGGCAGGTCGCCGAAGGTACGCTGCACGATCTGCTGAGCGTGTTGCGGCGCAACCTGGAACGGCAGCTGGCGGAACCCGGTCGTGCGCGCCTGCCGGGGATCCTGCTGCAATCGTGGAACGGACTGTCTGCCAGCAGGCGCAACGTATCGCACCACTACAATCTCGACGAAGATCTGTTCCGCGCCTGCCTCGATGCGCAGATGCACTACTCCTGCGCGTACTTCCGCGACCCGGACATGTCGCTCGAGGCCGCGCAGCATGCCAAAAGCGAGCACATAGCGCGCAAGCTGTGCCTGCGTCCCGGCATGCGGGTGCTCGACATCGGCTGCGGCTGGGGCAGCCTCGCGCAGCACCTGGCGGAGCATCACGACGTCTTCGTCACCGGGCTTACCCTGTCGGAGGAACAGCTGCGCGTCGCCCGGCAGAGCGTCGCAATGCGCGGCCTCGGCGACCGCGTGGAGCTGCGCCTCGAAGACTACCGACTGCACGGCGGCGTATACGACCGCATCGTTTCCGTCGGCATGTTCGAACATGTCGGGCGTCGCAACTATCGACGGTTCTTTCGTGCGGTCGCGCAGATGCTGAATGCGGACGGCGTGGCGGTGCTGCACACCATCGCCAACTCCGGGCCGCCGGCCCCGGTGAGCCCCTGGATACGGCGGCACATCTTTCCCGGTGGCTACATCCCCTCGCTTTCGGACATGGCGCCCCAGGTCGAGAAGGCGCGCCTGGTGAGCACCGACATCGAGGTGCTCCGACGTCACTATGCGCTGACCCTGCGCGAATGGCAGCGCCGCTTTCAACGCCAGCGCGAGCGCTTCGTGGCGAGTCACGGCGAAACGTTCTGCCGCATGTGGGAGTTTTACCTGGTCAGCAGTCAGACCGCCTTTGAAGTGGGCGATCTGGTGGTGCTGCAATGGCAGCTCGCCAGGCACAATCTCGGTGTTCCGGTGACGCGCGACTATCTGTATGGCGATGGCTCAAACGCCTGCCGGAATCCCCTGCGCGCCGCTGCGGGCGTCAGCTCCCGAAACGGTAGCGCAGCCTGACCACGAAGCGGTCGAAGAACGGGTCGCTCGGCGCCTCGGGGAACCGCTCGCCGAAGCTGTCGCACGCAACTCTCGCGCGGCCGGGTCAGTGCAGGCTGCGCCGGTGTGTCTCGCTCAACAGTGCAACAGAAATCAGCGTCAGCGTGCAGGCCACGGCGATGTAGACCGCAATGCCCAGCGTGCTGTCGAACCAGGCCAGCAGAGCGGTAGCGACCATGGGCGAGAGCGCACCGCCGAGAATTGCGCCGAGCTGGTAGCCGAGCGAGGCGCCTGAGTAGCGCACGTGGGTACTGAACAGCTCAGCCAGCAGCGCTGCCTGCGGTCCGTACATCATGCCCACCAGCAGCTGACCCACGCAGAGTGCCAGTGTAATGAGCAGAAACGATCCCGTGTCGATCAGGGGAAAGATCGCGAACGCCCACAGCCCGAGCAGTGCGGCGCCGAGCATGTACACGCCGCGGCGACCGCGCCGGTCCGAGTAGATGGAAGCGAGGAACACCGCCGGAATCTGCGCCACGGAGGAGATCAGCACGGCGGCGAGCATGGTAGGACGGGGCAGCCCCAGTCCTACTGGATTGCTGCCGTAGGCGATGACGAAGGTGATGAGGATGTAGAACGTCACCTGCACGGCTAGGAACGCACCGGCAGCCAGAACGATCTCGCGCGGGTAGGTGACCAGCACCTCGAGCACCGGCGATTGCCGTGCGGCAGCGATTTTGAGCGTTTCCTCGGCGCTGAGCCGAACCGTCGGCGCGCGCGCCTGCAGGTCGCGGAACGCGGGCGTGTCTTCGAGCTTGAGCTGCACGTACATGCTCAATCCGATCAGCAGCACGCTGAGCAGGAAGGGAACACGCCAGCCCCAGGCCTGGAACGCATCCGCCGGCATGCTGGCCGAGACCACCAGAAATGCCAGATTGGCGAGGATCAGGCCCACCGGAGCGCCCGCTTGCGCAAAGGCGCCATAGAAGCCGCGCCGGTGCGGTGGCGCGTGCTCTGTCACCAGCAGCATAGCGCCGCCCCACTGGCCTCCCACGGCCAACCCCTGGGCAAAGCGCAGCAGCATCAGCAGCAGTGGGGCGAGCCAGCCGATGGCCGCGTAACCGGGCAGCAGGCCGATCAGGGTCGTTGCCGACCCCATGAGCAGCAGTGCGGTCACCAGCGCCTTTTTGCGGCCTACGCGATCGCCGAAGTGACCGAACACCACGCCGCCAACCGGACGTGCCAGGAAGCCCACCGCAAAGGTGCTGAACGAGGCCATCAGGCTGACCAGCGGCGGCATGTCCTCGGCGAAGAACAGCGTGGGGAACACCAGTGCGGCGGCCGTACCGTACAGGAAGAAATCGAACCACTCGATGCTGGTGCCGGCGAGGGCGGTGAGCGCCACGCGACGCATCGAGCGCTCGCCTGCGGCATTCGCCCTGGCGTCGCTCATGTCGGTGTTTCCAGTGTGGTGCAGCTTGCCAACCGGTCTGGCCGGAGCTGGCGCGGATGGCCCCTCAGAGTCCGTGCCGCCGCGGGCTGGTCTGGAACGCGCTTCAGCACAGGCGGCGGGCGCGTGCTGCCCCTGTTCGCATCATGCTGCAACGGCCACGCAACGTTCCAGCTCGCGCAGGCGCAGCGCCACCTTCTCGGGGCGCTGCGAGCCAAGGTGCAGCACCAGCCGATCGACGCCCATATCGGCGAACTCACGGATCTCGTCATCGCTCGCGGCGTTGGGGGTGACGATCACCTCGAAGCCGTTGCGGCTGCGCCCGGCGGCCGCCAGCGCGGCGTCGAGCCCGTCCAGCAGAGGTCGGGTGTGCGCCGGATTCAGGCCGAAACCGTACCAGCCGCCGCCGTGCTCGGCGGCGCGTCGCAGCGCCCGGCGGCTGTGGCCGCCGACGATGATTGGCACGTGAGGTTTCTGTGCGGGTTTCGGGTCCATGCGGCAGGGCGCGAGCTGAAAGTGTCGGCCTTCGAAGGAGGCCAGCGGCTCGGTCCACAGCTTCTTGAGCACCTGCAGAAACTCGTCGGAACGCTCGCCGCGATCCTCCCAGGAGTAACCGCAGGCCAGCACTTCCTCTTTGCACCAGCCTACGCCGACCCCGAAGTCGATGCGACCGCCGCTGAGATAATCCAGAGTCGCGAACTCCTTGGCCGTGTACACGGGGTTGCGTTGCGAGATCAGGCAGATCCCGGTACCGAGTCTCAGCGTCTGCGTGGCGCCGGCGAGAAGCCCGAACGTGGCGACGGTATCGAGCATACCGCCGCCCTCCGGTACCGGGATTCGGCCGTCGGCGGACCCGGGGTAGGGAAACTCCGGTTCGTCGAACAGAACCACGTGCTCGCCCATCCACAGCGAATCGAGCCCCAGCGTCTCGAATTGGCGGCCCAGGTTCATCACCACCTCCGGCGTGCTGCGCGGCGACATGAACGTCGCAAAGACCCCGATCTTCATGGCGCGTGCTCCCCCCTGGCCAACGATCACGGGCGAGTATAGCGTCTTCGCCCGGGGCCGCGCTGCGGCTCGGCATGCGGGCTGGCAGCCGGACCGGCGCTGCTGGCACAATCGCGCCCGCGTTGCATGCTGCAAGGGAGAGCTCTGTCATGCGGGGAGCGGTGAAGCGCTGGACGATTGCGTTGTGGGTACTGGCCTGTTGCAGTGCGTTGCTTGCCTGCAGCCAGGTGCCGGCTCGGCACCAGGTGGATGGCCCGGCGGCTGCGCTGCCGTGGGCATCGGCCGAGGACGAAGGACTGTCCAGCGCCGCACTGGCCCGCATCGGCCCCTGGATGGCGGCACGGGTGGCTGACGGCAAGGTGCCGGGCATGGTCACCATGGTGGCGCGGCATGGCCGCGTGGTGCACCTCGAAAGTGCCGGAACGCTGGATCTGGAAACCGGGGCTCCGGTTGCGGACGACTCGCTGTTCCGGATCTACTCCATGACCAAGCCCATCGTTTCCGTGGCGTTGATGATGCTCTACGAGCAAGGGCGCATCGCGCTGGAGGATCCGGTAGCGAAATACGTTCCGGAGCTGGCCGATCTGAAAGTGCTGGTGAACGGCGGGCGCGTTCCGGTCGAGCGGCCCGTCACCGTCGCCGACCTGCTGCGGCATACGGCGGGTTTCACCTACGGCATCTTCGGCAATTCACCCGTGGACCAGCTCTACCGCGAGGCCGATGTGCTGGGGCAGCACGACCTCGCGGCCATGGTGCGTGTGCTCGGCCGGTTGCCGCTGCAGTACCAGCCTGGCAGCCGCTGGCACTACAGTGTGGCCACCGACGTGGTCGGTCATCTGGTAGAACGCGTTTCCGGGCAACCGCTCGACCGGTTTCTCGCCGAGCACCTGTTCGCGCCGCTGGGGATGAACGACACCGGCTTCGCGGTTCCTCAGGCCAAGATAGCGAGATTCGGGACCAACCACGCGTTCGATCCGGGGACCGGTCAGCTGGCCGTCATCGACGCGCCGCGGCCCGGCCCCGACCGCGGCGAGCCCGGCTTCGTTGGCGACGTGACGTACTTTTCCGGTGGCGGCGGGCTGGTCTCGACGGCGGAGGACTACATGCGGTTCTGTCTGATGCTGGCCGCGGGCGGTACGCTGAATGGCGTTCGCATCCTGAGGCCGGAGACCGTAGCCATGATGCGCAGCGACCAGTTGCCCGCCGGCATTCCCGGCGTGTTCGGCGGCGATGCCCGGTTCGGCTTCGGGTTTGCCATCGTCGGCGATGATGCCGGTCGCCGCGCGGTGGGTTCGCCCGGCAGCTACTGGTGGTTCGGGGTCGCCGGCACGCAGTTCTGGATCGACCCGGTGGAAGACCTGATCGGCATCATGCTCATTCAGGTGCAGCGCAACCGGGAGCCGCTGGTGAACGAGTTCGCCGGGCTGGTCTACGCGGCGCTGAAGGACCCGGCGCGCCCTGCTGATGGCGCGGCGGACTGAGCCCTTCGTCGGTTCTGGCGAAACAGGGGATCCCGCCCATGGCACTCAAGGCAACCGTCTACAAAGCCGAGCTGGACGTGGCCGATCTGGACCGCAGCCACTATGGCTCGCACAGCCTGACGATCGCCCGTCATCCGTCCGAGACCGAGCAGCGCCTCATGCTGCGCCTGCTGGCGTTTGCGTTGTTCGCCGACGACGATCTCGCCTTTGGCGGCGGCATCTCCTCCGACGACGAGCCGGATCTGTGGCTGCGCAGTCCATCCGGTGAGATTCTGCACTGGATCGAGCTTGGGCTGCCCGACGAGCGGCGCCTGCGCCGCGCCGCGGGACGGGCGCGGGCAGTGACCGTCCTGGCCTATGGTCAGCGAGCCATCGAAGTCTGGTGGCGCCGCGAAGCGTCCGCGGTGGCGCAGCTGGCCGCGACCTCGGTGCTGGCGTTCAGCGACGCCGAGCTCTCGGATCTGGCCGCACTGGCAACGCGCGCCATGAAACTGCAGTGCACCGTTCAGGAGGGACGCATCTACCTGGGCGAGGGCGCGCGCACCGTAGAGCTTGCTCCCGTGTGGTTGCGGCGCGCCTGAGCGTCGCTCGAGCGCCTAAGCCCCGCCGAGATAGCGCCGCTCCAGGTGGCGCTTGAAGAAGTCCGCGTTCAACCGCGTGCCGGTAACGGATTCGAGCAGCGGCTGCATGGTCAGACGCCGGCCCTGGCCATGCACGTTGCGGCGCAGCCAGCCGAGCAGGGGCGCCAGCTCCGCGCGGCCGATGCCGGCGACAATGCCGGGCTCCGCCTCACAGGCCGTGGCGAACCACTGCGCGGCCATGAGCGCCCCCAGCGTGTAGGTGGGGAAATAGCCGAACAGGCCGGCGAACCAGTGCACGTCCTGCATGCAGCCGTTGGCGTAGTCGCCGCGCGTATCCATCTGCAGGTAGCGGGCCATGGCGTCGTTCCAGGCCTCGGGCAGATCGGCCACGTCCAGAGCGCCGGACATGAGCTGCTGCTCGATCTCGTAGCGCAGGATCACATGCAGCGGGTAGGTGGTCTCGTCGGCCTCGACCCGGATCAGGCTGCGCGACACGCGCGTTGCGTGCCGGTAGAGGTTGTCTGCAGACCAGGCCTCGTCATCCGCACTACGGCCGAGGTGCTCGCGGATGAGGGGCGCCAACGCGGTCACGAACTCGCGGCTTCGGCACACCTGCAGCTCCATCAGCAGCGACTGGCTCTCGTGCACGGCTGCGCCCAGCGCGTCTCCCACCGGCTGGTCGCGCCAGGGTACGGGCAGCCCCTGCTGATACAGGGCGTGGCCGGTCTCGTGGCAGGTTGCCATGAAGGCGTCCAGAAACTCGTGCTCCCGGTAGCGGGTGGTGATGCGCGTATCGTCCGGCACGCCGCCGCAAAACGGGTGGTGGCTGACATCCAGGCGGCCGCGCTCGAAGTCGAAACCCAGCAACCGCATCACCGCCTCGCACAGGCGACGCTGCTGCTCTACGGGGAACGGCCCCACCAGCGGTTGCGGCGCCTGCTGCCGCGCGATCGCGCTGTCGATGAGAGCCGGCAGGAACGCTTTCAGATCCGCGAACACCACGTCGACGTCGGCGCTGCGCAGCTCCGGTTCGTAGCCGTCGAGCAGCGCGTCGTAGGGTGCGAGGCCCGTTGCGTCTGCCAGCGCCTGCGCGCGGGTGCGAGTCAGGCCGACCACCTCTTCGAGCCGCGGCAATACGCTCGCCCAGTCGTTCCGGGCGCGTGCTTCGCGCCAGCGTTGCTCACATCGGGAAGTGGCCACGCTCAGGTGCCGGACCAGGTCCGCCGGAACCGCAGTGGCTTCCACCCACTGCCGGTCCATCTCGACCAGGTTGGCGCGCTGCCAGTCGTCGAGCGGCTCGTTGCTGCCGCGCGCCTGTTCCAGCAGGTCGCCGATGGCGGGATCCGTGGCGCGGGCGTGAATCGTCGTAGCCAGCGACGCCATGGCCTCTGCGCGTCCGGCGCCGCTGCCCGTGGGCATCATGCAGGCTTCGTCCCAGTGGATGATGGCCATCACCTCGCGCAGGCGGTTGATCTCGCGGGCATGGGTTTCCAGCTTCTCGTAGGCGGACATTGCGGCTCCGGCAGCGACGGCGAGGGAGTATTATTCCAGATCCTGGCAGCGGCGAGGCAGCTCGTGAAGATCGGTGTGACGTTGCGCAACATGGGGCCGCAGAGCTCGCGCGAGATGCTTGCCGACGGGGCCCTGGCGGCGGAACGGCTCGGCTTCGACTCGATCTGGATAACCGACCATGTGGCGATTCCGCCAGATGACGCCGAAGGCAGCGGCGGCCGCTACACCGATCCGTTGAGCACGCTCGCCTGGCTGGGCGGCCTGACGCGCCGCATTGCGCTGGCCACGGGCGTGCTGATCCTGCCGTACCGGGCGCCGCTGCCAACCGCGCGCCAGATTGCCACCGTGCAGGATCTCACCGGCAACCGTCTGCTGCTCGGGGTGGGGGTCGGCTGGATGGCAGCCGAGTTCCGGGCCCTGGGCGTCGACCGGCGGCAGCGCGGCCGGCTCACCGACGAGATGCTCGAATTTCTGAGTGAATGCTTCGCGCATGAAGTTGTGACGCGCAACGGTCAGCCGTTCATCTTCGCGCCGCGCCCACCAGCGCCGCCGGTGTATGTCGGCGGTGCCGCGCCGCAGGCCCTGGGGCGCGCGCTGCGCTTCGGCCATGGCTGGCTGCCCATGGCGCGCGATCCCGACTCGCTTGCCGGGGACCTGACGACCTTCCGCGAGCTGGCTCGAGGGGTCGGGCAGACGCCGGGCCCGGTGACGGTGATGACCGGGCTGCCATTGAACGACACTGCGCGCGCGCTGGATCGGGCCAGGGCCTATGCGGCGCTCGGCATCGAGCGGCTGGTGTGCGCGTTGCGTTACGACACGCCAGCGCAGTATCTGGACGGGGTCGAGCGGCTTGCCGAGTTGCGCGCGCGCCTGGCGGCCGCAGGCGACGACAACACCTGATGCGCCGGGACCGCATCGACGCCCTGGCGGCCTCGACGCTGATCGTGTTCAACGTGCTGCTGGGCCTCAATCAGGCACTGGTGAAGCTGGTCAACGCCGGCTTCGCGCCGGTGTTTCAGTCCGGGCTGCGCTCGGCCTGCGCGTTCCTGCCGGTGCTCGGCTTCGCCTGGCTCACCGGCCGGCGACTGTCGCTGCGCGACGGCACGCTCGGTCTGGGCCTGCTGAACGGTCTGCTGTTCTCGGGTGAGTTCTGCCTGCTGTTTCTGGCGCTCGACCACACCACCGTGGCCAGGGTGTCGCTGTTTTTCTACACCATGCCTATCTGGGTGACCCTCGGCGCGCACCTGCTGGTGCCCGGGGAGCGCCTGACCCTGACGCGCGCCCTCGGCCTTGCCCTGGCAGTGATCGGCGTGGCGCTGGCCCTGTCGGGTCGTTCCCAGGCCGCAGGCTCCGATGCCTGGCTGGGCGACGCCCTGGCGCTGCTGGCCGCGATGTTCTGGGCCGCCATCGCGCTGCTGACCCGCACGACGCGTCTCGCGACCTGCTCGCCGGAAATGAACCTGCTCTACCAGCTGGCGGTCTCGGCCGTGGTGCTGCTGCTGGTGGCGCCGCTGTTCGGTGCGACAGTGCGCGAGGTGACGCCGGTCATCGCTGGCATATTCGCGTTTCAGGTGATCGTCATCGTCGCCATCGGGTTCGTGGTCTGGTTCTGGATACTGTCCGTGTATCCGGTGTCGCACATGGCATCGTTCAGCCTGCTTGCACCTGTGTTCGGCGTGCTGTTCGGCTGGCTGATCTTCGACGATCCGATTCCGCCGCAGTTCGTCGCTGCCCTGTTGCTGGTGGGTTCTGGTATCTTGCTGGTCAACCGGCCCCGGCGGGGCGTAACGCAAACTGGCAGCGGAAACACAGCGGAACCATGACTGAATTGAGCGCAACACCCTCCAACGAATCCATCGATCAGGACACCGGGTTCGACGTCGTCATCGTCGGCGCCGGCTTCGCCGGCATGTACCTTCTGCACCGTCTGCGCGAGATCGGCCTAACGGCACGGGTCTACGAGGCCGGAGACAACGTCGGTGGAACCTGGTACTGGAATCGCTACCCGGGTGCGCGCTGTGACGCCGAGAGCCTCGCCTACTCCTTCTCCTTCTCGCCCGAGCTCGAGCAGCAATGGGAGTGGAGCGAGCGCTACGCCACCCAGCCGGAAATCCTGCGCTATGCCGAGCACGTGGCCGAGCGCTTCGATCTGCGTCGCGATATCCGCTTCGAGCGGCGCGTGACCTCGGCGAGCTTCGACCCCGCCGCCGGGCAGTGGCGTGTGACCACGGACAAGGGTGACCGTGCGTCGGCCCGGTTCTGCATCATGGCCACTGGCTGCCTGTCGGTGCCGCAGCTGCCGGACATCCCCGGCATCGAGGATTTTCAGGGCCGGCGCTATCAGGCCAGCATGTGGCCGCACGATGGCGTCGACTTCAGCGGTCAGCGCGTCGGCATCATCGGCACCGGCTCATCGGGCATTCAGGCGATCCCGGTGATCGCGCGGCAGGCCGCGCACCTGTACGTGTTCCAGCGCACGCCGAACTTCAGCGTGCCTGCGGAGAACGCGCCGCTGGACCCGGACTGGGTGGCGGCCTTCAAACGCCACTATCAGGCCCATCGCCGCAACCACCGCCTGGGTCTCGGCTCGGGCTTCGGCGATCTGCAGATCGAGCCGAAGGAGCAGGGGCCGGCGGTGGAGACGGGCGCTCAGCTCAGTGACGCCGAGCTCGATGACCTGCTGGAAGAGTACTGGCGTGTCGGCGGCGCCCGCTTCATCGGAGCGGTGGGCGATACCATGATGAATCCCGAGACCAACCGGCGGGTTGCGGATTTCGTACGCCGCAAGATCCGCGCGATCGTCAGGGATCCGGAAACGGCCGAGGCGCTTTGTCCTACGGATCATCCCATCGGCACCAAGCGGATCTGCGTGGATACCGGCTACTACGACACCTACAACCGCGACAACGTGACTCTGGTGAACCTGCGCCGTACGCCCATCGAGAAAGTCACCGCCGACGGGATTCAGACCAGCGATCGGCACTACGCGTTGGATACCCTGGTGCTTGCCACCGGCTTCGACGCAATGACGGGTGCCCTGCTGCGAATCGACGTGCGCGGCCGTGACGGCCTGCGTCTGGCCGACAAGTGGCGCGATGGGCCGCGCGCCTATCTCGGCATCGGTATGGCCGGCTTTCCGAACCTGTTCACGGTCACCGGCCCCGGCAGCCCGTCGGTGCTGAGCAACATGCTGGTGTCCATCGAGCAGCACGTCGACTGGATGGTCGACTGCCTGCGCTTCATGGACGAGCACGGCTATACGCAGGTGGAAGCGGATCCCGCAGCAGAAGAGGCCTGGGTCGACCACGTCAACGAAGTGGCGGCCGCGACGCTGTTTCCCAAGGCCGGTTCCTGGTACATGGGAGCCAACGTGGAGGGCAAGCCTCGTGTGTTCATGCCCTATGCCGCGGGCGTAGGTCCCTATCGCGAGGTCTGTGACGCCGTGGCTGCGAAGGGATACGAGGGGTTCAAGTTCAGCGCCTGAAGCGGCGCGAAGGGAGGGGAGCATGATGATTCTGACCAGGCTCGCGCTCGGTGCGGCGCTGCTGACGGTGGCAGGGGCCGCTTTCGCGGACGCCGAATCGGCACGGCGGGCGTTCTTCGATCCGGAGGGCCGCGCGCAGAAGTATCAGACCGCGGAGCAGATCTTTCCGACCCGCAGGGTCCACGCCGGTGCGGATGTGCTGGCGCTGCCGCGTATCGAGCTGCCGGACGGCTTCGACATTCGCTACGAGTTCGAGGGCAAAAGCTACGGCATCGAGGATTTCAACCGCCGCACCAACAGCAACGCGCTGCTGATCCTGAAGGGCGGTCGCATCGTCCACGAGTCGTACCGCAACGGCGCGCTGCCCACCACGCGGTTCATCTCGTTCTCCACGGGCAAGTCGTTCACCTCGACCCTGGTGGGCATCGCGCTGGAGCGCGGGCTCATCGACAGTCTCGACGATCCGCTGGAGAAATACCTGCCGTCGCTCATCGGCAGCGCCTATGAGGGCGTCACCATCAAGAACGCGCTGCAGATGCTGTCCGGCGTGGCGTGGGATGAAGAGGCCTACGACTGGTCGGACACGTCGAAGCCGCTGGTGCGGGACTGGAACGGGGCGTACGTGGAGCAGCGCTATCGCATGGTGGAAGGTGCCAACAGCCTGCCGCGCGCACATGCCCCCGGCGAGAAGTTCAACTACAGCACCATGGAATCGTCGATTCTCGGCTGGCTGGTGGAAACCGTGAGCCGTCAGCGGCTGGCGGAATTCATGGAGCAGCAGCTCTGGCGGCCGGCGGGCATGGAATTCGACGCGGCCTGGGTGCTGGACGGACCGGAAAGCATCGGCCGCGAGATGGGCGGCGGCGGGCTGCTGGCGACGCTGCGCGACTTCGGACGCTTCGGCCTGATGATGGCCCGCGGCGGCAGCGCCAACGGCCGTCAGATCGTATCGCCGGAGTGGGTGCGCGCGGCAACGCACCCGAACAGCGATGCCACCGGCTATGGACATCTCTATCCCGAGTACCCCTTGGGTTACGGCTATCAGTGGTGGCTGCTGGACGACGACCGCTTCGAGGCACAGGGCGTGTACGGTCAGCTGATCTTCGTTGCGCCCAGAGAGGACGTGGTCATCGTCAAGCTGAGCTACTGGCCGGACGCCTGGGTGACCGCGCACGAACTCGAGAGCTACGCATTTTTCGGCGCCGCCATCGAGGCCGTCCGCTCTCTGGGGGGTGAATAGTGGCCGCGACCGGACGCTGTCTGTGCGGGGCGGTGACCTATACCGCGCAGGGGGTCGATAGCGACGTTCACAGCTGCCACTGCGACATGTGCCGGCGCTGGTCCGGCGGTCCGGGCATGGCTGCCAGCGTCGCCAGCGTCGAGTTTCAGGGTGTCGACGACATCGCCCGCTACGATTCCTCGGAGTGGGCGGAGCGTGGCTTCTGCCGCCGCTGCGGGACCAATCTGTTCTACCGTCTCAAGGCGGCAGATCATTACGTGCTGTGGATGGGCACGTTCGACGACCAGACTCCGTTCCGCCTGGCGGGTGAAATCTACATCGAGGAAAAGCCCGCCAGCTACGATTTCGCAGGCGATCACCCGCGTCTCACCGGCGCCGAGTTCATGGCGTCGCTGCAGCCGAAGGCCGATAGAACGGCCAGGTAGCGTTCAGAGGTTTCCGGCGCGGCGCCTGGGGTTGCCCGCAGGCCCACCCGCCGAGCCGCGTATAGCGGCGAAGGTTCTCGCCCGGGCGCCGTGCTTCGGTGGAGCGAACGGAGCGTAGCGTAGTGAGCGGAACCGGAAACCGCGCTGTTACACGCCGGCGCCGGCGCAAGTGTGCTTCTAGAGTCACCTTCACCTGCGGGCGCGAATCGCCCCAGAGCGATCTCCTCACCGGGCTCGTTGATCGGAGGCCCCCTTCGATTCTGCCGAACCCGACTACGGCCCGGGTTCGACCAGTCCCCAGCCGTCGACCTCGATCCGTGGACTCCCGGCCGGTCGCAGTCAGAGGTTGCTTCGTGCCTACTCAGTGTTGCTATTGACCGGTAGCCAGTAATGCTCAGTAGACCGAGGTGGTGTTGGCGACAGGACGAACTAAAGCCGTTTAGTCGTTGAGATGAAAGTATCAAGGAGGGCGTGGATTTCTTTCGAAACGATGCCTTTCGGGTCATGGGCCTATAGTCGTGCGCACTGTTTGATGATTTGCCGGGTCACGGCAGGGCGGTTGTCCCACATTCATGAGATCGAGGGCGATAGGGCTTGTGCCCCGGTTACGCGGAGCAGCTGCCGTGTTGATTTGAATCTGTTGAGGTTCTGCGCCGTTGCGCCCGCGCAGGCGGCGCGCGGGAGTGCCGGATGTCGTTGAGGATTTCGTCGATGACGGCGGGGTCGGTGATATCTGCGATGACACGTAATGTGCCGCCACACAGCGGGCAGACGGTCACGTAGAACTCAAAGGTACGTGTGAGCCGTTGTGCCCAAGTCAGCCCGGGAGTCCCTGCTCACTGAGGCCGATCAAGCGAGGTACGTGTCGGGACAGATGGTCGCGCTGCTTCGTGCCACACTCGCGGGGCAGGCCGAGGCGATGGCCGAGGGTGATGTCCTGCTCGCACAACGGCTCCGCAGGGAGCCCGCGTGGATTGCTGACTCGTTCGAACGGCGATTGTTCGGGAAGCTCGGTGGGCGCTGACGCCTGACGGGAGTTCACCAACGTTCAGAGTATGCCGGCCTGAATGTCCACCGAGACCAACGCATGAGTGTCCGGGTCGTACCAGCACGTGTAAGTCTGGTTCTGCCACGCACCAAAGCCATTCTGCATCTTGATCTTGTCGCCTTGCACCGCGACTTGGCCTTTGTCATTCGTACCGAAACGACTGAACTTCGGCTCGAGGAGTCCATCAGTCCACTCGAAGGAGTACTTCGCACTCTTTTCCACAGCTCGCTCGCAAACAAGCTGAGCCTCGTATTGCTGGCGACTGCTGCGATCCTTTGGGCTCTCTGAAGAAAGCACGTCCATGAATACGTACTCACCTTCGCCGATCTTCGCCCAGTTATTCGCGGCCTCTTCGGTTTCGATTGATACGCTATCGCCTGCGGACAGCTTGCGAACCACGGGCGCATCAGTGCTCGGCTCGGCACGTACATTCACCGTGCCGCGGGCCCAATAGGTTCGCGTCGCGGGGGCCGAATTCTTTGATGCCGACCCACTCTTGCTCGAAGGGGACGTGTATGACTCGTATGAGGGCGCGCCAATGTATCCGATCACAGCGAGAAGAATGACGACTACGAGGCATCCCGTACCAACACTGGTTCTTTTCCTCCCGCCGCCCTTTGCGAGCTTGCGAGCTTCAGACCGGTTGATCGGCGCTCCACAGTGAGGACACGTCGGTGCCTTGGAACTGACCTGCTGACCACAATCAGGACACGAGATCAGCCGTGCCACCGGAAACCTAGTTGCGTTCGAGTTCTTCTTTGTCGCGCAAAGCCCAAACCTGCGAGACCAGCACAAAGTAGCGCAAGCGAACCCGGCTCGGGGACGGATGTCACGACCGCGAGACCAACGGGACGGGAAAGCCCTGAGATCAAGGTCGTGACGCCGGACCCGTCGAGGTCCGCTCGCTGAATGGTCCCAGCGAAGATGTCGGTCCAGTAGAGGAACCCGCCAGCGACCACGAGTTGCTCCGGGAACACGAGTCCATCGACCAACGTTGCGACCTCGCTCCCATCACGGCGCGCTCGCTGAACTGTGCCCGCGACCGCACTGCCAGCCCGCGTCAGCGCCAAGTCGCGTGTCGTCCAGTAGAGGTAGTCATTGGTCACAAACACGTCGCCTGGCAGCAGTGTCGTCGGCAGCCCACCAATCACCTCGACCACATCGGAGCCATCCAACGCGCTGGTTGAAATACTCCGTGTACCCGAGTCCGACCAATACACGCGATTGTCATAGATCGCTATGCCGTTCGGGAACGATAGGCCGGTTGTGATGAGCGCCGACGCACCGGAGCCGTCAGAATTGGCTACGCTGATACTGTCCAGTGGAGCAGTGCTCACCAAAAACACTGAACCGTCAGCAAGCCAGACATCCCTCGGTGCGCCGCTTGTGTTGACGAGTTTTGACGCGTCGCGACCGTCATCATTGGCACGCCAGACGGCTTGATCGTCGATGTCGGTCCAGTAGATCGAAGAGTCGGAGACAAACATGCCACCATTCGGATTGGTGAGTCCGGAAACGAGCGTCTCCGTGCTTGTTCCATCGAGCCCCGCGCGATTGAGCGTGCCATCGCCGGAGTCGGTCCAGTAGATACCGATCGGAGCAGCGAGTGCCGGCAAACACCAGCACCCGGCGAGTATTAGCAACAGACGTTTTCGCACAATCACCTCCCCAAGCCGGAAGGTACCAACCAACCAGTCACGCTTTGTGACGATTATGTAAGCGTTGGTGCTAGATCCCTATCAGTATCCGCGCGCGCGACCGCACGCGCATACCGGATCTGAGACTTCAGGTTTAGTCATCAACGGTAGCGTCGGGCGGGCGATAGGACGAACTAAAGCCGTTTAGTCGTAGAGATGACAGCATCAAGGAGGGCGTAGATTTCTTTCGAAATGATGCCTTTCGGGTAATGGGGCTATAGTCGTACGCGCTGTTTGGTGATTTGCCGGGTCGGGGCAGGGTAGGGCAGGGCGGGTGTCCCACATTCATGAAATCGAGGGCGATAAGGCTTGTGCCCCGGTTACGGGGAGCGGCTGCCGTGTTGATTTGAATCTGTTGAGGTTCTGCGCCGTTGCGCCTGCGCAGGCGGCGCGCGGGAGTGCCGGATGTGGTTTAGGATTTTGTCGATGACGGCGGGATCGGTTATATCTGCGATGACCCGTAATGTGCCGCCCCTCGGCGCGGCGAACACAGGGAGAGGGAACCATGGACAAACTGGCAACCGGCTACGGACTGGTGGAGGGGCCGCGCTGGGTACCCGGGCGTGGGCTCATGTACAGCGACGTGCTCAACGGCGGAGTGTTCTGCCTCGACCGGCACGGCGCGGTCACGACGGTGTTCGAGCATCGCCGCGGCATCGGCGGCATGGTGCTGCATGAGGCCGGCGGCCTCGTGGTCAGTGGACGCAACATCGCCTACAAACCATTCGACGGCGGCGACACCCTGACCCTGCTCGATCGCGATCCGGACGCGGGGCTGGTGGGTTTCAACGACATCACCACGGACGCGGCGGGCCGCATCTATGCCGGGGGCCTGGGCAGCAGCCCGGTGTTCGAGAACGCCGGTGGTCCTGCGCCGGGTGACCTCTGGCTCATCGATCTCGATGGCACCAGCCGCATCGTCGGCACGGAAATCTGGGTGACCAACGGCCTCGGCTTCTCACCTGACGGTAGCACCCTGTACCACTCGGATTCGCGCGCGCGCACCGTGTTCCGCTACGAGGTGCACGAGGACGGCAACCTCGGCCCCAAGCAGCCGTTCGTGGAGACCGAAGCGGGCGTGCCCGATGGCCTGGCGGTGGCCGCCGACGGCACCGTATGGGTGGCGCTGGCCGGTGGCGGGCACGGCGTCGCCGTGTTCGCGCCGGACGGGAAGCAGCGGGACTTTGTCGCCATTCCCGATCCCATGTGCACGTCGGTGTGCTTCGGCGGGGATGATCTCAGGGACCTTTACGTAGTCTCGGGCTCGGACGGAGCCGCGAGCGACGCGGCCGGCTCCGTGTACCGCGAGCGTGTCGGTGTTGCCGGCGTGCCGGTGGCCCCGGCACGCGTGCGGCTGCCGGCCTGATACCGGCTCCCTGACAGGCTCGGGTCAGGGCCGGTGCGACGGGGGCCGTCACATCGCCATTGCCGTCGGCTGTCCGGCGATCACCGTGGCTGTTCGGCCCGCAGGAGCTGCCAGCCGCGCACGCCGCAGGCGAGGATGCCCAGATTGCCGATGAAGTCGATCAGCATCCAGCGATTGAACACGGGCTCGACGAACACGAAGTAGTAGTTGAAGCCGAAAAACGGTATCGATCCCACCAGCCCGAAGACCAGAAACGTGCGGGGCGTAAAACGCGACGCCACGATCACCGTGCCGCAGAGCACGGCCTGAGCGCCGAAGCAGCCGATGAGCAGAGCCGATGTCCTGGTTCCGGCGTAGTACTCGGGGCTGAGCACCAGCTGTTCGACCACGCCCGGGAGCAGCAGCGTCCAGCCCCCGAGGACCAGAAAGATACTGCCCAGCGCGATCTGCAGCGATCTGGCGGTGATTTTCACGTGACGAGGCTCCACTGATGGCGGGGGCGGGTCCCGGTCGGTGGCAGCGCGCAACCGACCCAGGGCCTTCGCGTTTACCGGTGCCCAGGACCCGGTGGTCACCGATTCGGGTACTATACGGATCACCAACGATTCGGGGGAGTTTCATGAAATCCAAGGTCTGCGACATGCTCGGCATCGAGTTTCCGCTGTTCGCGTTCAGCCACTGCCGTGACGTGGTGGCGGAGGTGAGCAAGGCGGGCGGATTCGGTGTGCTCGGCGCCGCGGCGCACACGCCCGAATCGCTCGAGATCGAACTCAAGTGGATCGACGAGCACGTGGAGGGCAAACCCTACGGCGTGGATCTCATCGTACCCGCCAGCATGGATGCCAAGGAAGGTGGGCTCACCGCCGAAGAAATTCAGGCGCGCGTGCCGCCGGAGCACAAGCGCTACGTCGAGCGCATTCTCGCCGAGCACGGCATCGATACCGCGGGTCTGTGGGATCGGCCGGTTGGCGACGACTTCGGCGATGGGCTGCGCGAGAAGGGCGCCGCCCGCATTCTGGACGTGGCGTTTGCTCACCCCATCAAACTGATCGTCAACGCCCTTGGCGTGCCACCGCCGTTCATGATGGAGCGAGCCCGCGCAGAGGGCGTGCTCACGGGTGCGCTGGCGGGTGCCAAGGAGCATGCCATCAAGCATGCCGAGGCGGGTGTGGACATCATCATCGCCTCCGGCGGCGAGGCCGGCGGCCACTGCGGCGAGATCGCCACGCTGGTGCTGATCCCGGAAGTGGTGGAGGCCATGAAGGCCTACGGCGACCGGCCGGTACTGGCTGCGGGCGGCATCGTCACAGGTCGTCAGATGGCTGCCTGCATGGCCATGGGTGCCGCCGGCGCCTGGACCGGCTCGGTGTGGCTCACTACCGCCGAGGCTGAAACCCACCCGGTGATCAAGGACAAGATGCTCACCGCGTCTTCGCGCCAGACGGTGCGCTCGCGCAGCCGCACGGGCAAGTACACGCGCCAGCTGCGCTCGCCCTGGACGGATGCCTGGCAGGACGAAGAGGCACCGGATCCGCTGCCCATGCCGCTGCAGGGGCTCGTGAGCGGGCCGGCGCTGGCGCGCATCGACAAGCTGGCACTTGCGGGTGATCCGGGCGCCAGGCAGCTCGCCACCTACTGGGTGGGTCAGGGCGTCGGGCTCATGAACGCCAGCGTTTCTGCGCGCACGGTGGTGTTCGACTTCATGGAAGACTTCGCCGCCGCCGCCGAGCGCATGGCGTCCATCATGGAGGGCTGAGATCTTGGAGCTGATTGCGCGGGAGAGCAGCGGCGGCCGATTCGTCGATCCGTACGTCACGGCGGATGGCGCCGAGCGCGCCAGCGTGGCGCTGACGGGCCTGCGCACCCTGTGGTTCAACACCGGCACGCTGTGCAACCTCACCTGCGCGAACTGCTACATCGAATCGAGCCCGAACAACGACCGCCTGGCCTACCTCAGCCGAGCCGACGTGCGCGGCTATCTCGAAGAGATCGAGGCTCTGGGTCTGCCGGTGACGGAAATCGGCATCACGGGCGGCGAGCCGTTCATGAACCCGGAGATCCTCGACATTCTTCGGGACTGTCTCGAGGCCGGGTTGCAGGTCCTGGTGCTCACGAATGCCATGCGCCCCATGCTCAAGTGTGCAGGCGGCCTGCTGGCGCTCCAGCGCGAATTCGGCGCGCGCCTGACGCTACGGGTCTCGGTGGACCATCCGGACCGGGCGCGTCACGAGGAGGAGCGAGGCGGCCGCTCGTGGACGCCCATGGTCAAAGGGCTCAAATGGCTGTCTGACAACGGCTTCCGGGTGCACGTGGCCGGACGTACCCGCTGGGGTGAAGACGAGCCGGCCTTGCGCGCGGGGTTTGCCCGCCTGTTCGCGTCCCTCGGCGTGGCCGTGGACGCCAGCGACCCGGCCGCCCTGGTGCTGTTCCCGGAAATGGACGAGCGCGTCGAGGTACCGGAGATCACCACGGCCTGCTGGGGCATACTCGACGTGAATCCGGCGGACATGATGTGTGCCAGCGCGCGCATGGTGGTTCGGCGCAGGGGCAGCCTGGAGCCGGACGTGGTGGCGTGCACGCTGTTGCCCTACGCGCCGGGTTTTTCCTACGGGCCGCGGCTCGCCGACAGTCTGGGTCCCGTAGCGCTCAATCATCCCCACTGCGCCAAATTCTGCGTTCTCGGCGGCGGCAGTTGCTCCGCCTGAGGGCCCGTGCCGGCGCGCGCGGGCCCGCTTTCGGGCGAATCGGGTCAGGCCTCGATGGCGGAGTACACGATGCTCTTCAGCTGTCCGCGGAAGTTGAAGGTTGCCGATGGCATCAGCTGGGTCATGAACACCGCCACCATGTCTTCCTGCGGGTCCACCCAGAAGATGGTGGAGGCGGCACCGCCCCAGTAGTAGTCGCCTTCGCCCAGGGCGCCGGTCGCCACCTCTGACAGCGACATGGCAAATCCGAGCCCGAAGCCGGTGCCCTCGTAGGCCGTTTCCGAGAACGCCCCGATGGCCATGCCCGTGAGATCTTTTCCGCCGGCGAGGTGATTGCGGGTCATGAGCCTGAGCGTGCGCGGCCCGATGATGCGCTCGCCGTCCAACTGGCCGCCGTTGCGCAGCATCTCGCAGAAACGCAGGTAGTCGGCCGTGGTACCCACCAGCCCGCCGCCACCGGAGAGAAACGCGGGCGGCTTGCCGTAGCTGCTCTGTTTGGGGTCGTCGATGAGCTTCAGGCTCTTGTCCGGATTGCGCTGGTAGTTGGCGGCGAAGCGATCGACCTTGTCCTCGGCAATGTGAAATGCCGTGTCGGTCATGCCGAGCGGCTCGAAGATGTGGGTCTGGAAGTAGCGATCCAGCGGCATTCCCGAGA
Source organism: Pseudomonadales bacterium (assembly GCA_041395905.1). Classification (GTDB taxonomy): domain Bacteria; phylum Pseudomonadota; class Gammaproteobacteria; order Pseudomonadales; family Azotimanducaceae; genus UBA7803. Next base: position 263,242 of record JAWKZP010000004.1, on the reverse strand, counting down.
GCGCCTCCACCAGATGGCCGCAGACGTCGGTGGCGTAGCTGTACATCCAGCGCTCGCCGGGCGAGTAGTGCAGGGGCACGCCGGCGAGCTTGTCGACGAAGCTCTGCAGGGTTTCGCCGCGGTCGCGGCGGATGTTGAGCGCCCGGTAGACCTTGTCCACGGGGTGAGAAGTGGCGCCGTAGGAGAGCCCGGCCGTGTGGCACAGCACGTCACGGAAACTCATGGGGCGGTCCGGCTCGCGGGTGGTCATGGCCTCACCCTCGCCGGCCACGTACACGCGATGATCGCGCCAGGCGGGGATCACGCGGTGCACGGGGTCATTCAGCTGAAACATGCCGCGTTCATAAAGCTGCATGAGCGCGATGGAGGTGATCGGCTTGGTCATGGAGTAGATGCGGAAGATGGCGTCGTCCGCCATGGGCCGGTTGCGCTCCATGTCCATGAGCCCCAGCGAGCTGAAATGGGCGACGTGGCCATGTCGGGCCACCACGACCTGGCAGCCGGCGATCTTCTGCGGCTCCACATAATTTTCCAGCAGGTGCTGGTCGATGCGCGCCAGGCGCTTGGCCGAAAAGCCGGCAAGTTCGGGTGCGGTATCCATGGTCTCCCCCAATCGGTTTCTGTGCATAGATTACCTCATCGCACGGGCAGGCCGTGCAGTCGTTCGAATGGTACGATGGTCGCCGCTTCGATCTGGCGACGGGGGATCCGAGCCGCACATGCTGCACTGGTTTCTGCGCAGCCTCGGGCGCTTCGCGCGTCTCGCGGTCTGGAGCCTGTGGCCACCGGCCGGCTGCGGCGCGCGCCGCTCCTGGCGGCGGGTGCTGGTGATGGTGCCGTTCCTGATGCTGCTGGCGCTGGTGCAGGCCGTGCACTGGCTGGGTTTTCTGCTCGACGAGCTGTTCTTTCGCGGCTACCGCCGGGTGCAGGTGCGCGCGCCCCTGTTCGTGCTCGGGGTGCCACGCAGCGGTACCACCTACCTGCACGGCGTGCTGGCCGACGACCCCCAGTTCACCACGTTCAGTACCTGGGAATGCCTGTTCGCGCTCTCGGTCAGCGCACGGCGATTCTGGCTGCTGGTGGGCACCCTCGATCGTCGTGTCGGCCGGCCCCTCGGGCGGTTGGCGGCGCTCGTGGAACGGCATGCGCTCGGCGGCCTCGACGACGTGCATCCGGTGCGTCTCGACAGCCCCGAGGAAGACTACTTCTGTCTGGTGCCGATCTTCGCCTGCTTCATTCTCATGGTGCCGTTCCCGTACGCCGGCTGGATCCGGCGGATGGCCTATTTCGATCGCGATCTCGATGCGGCAGAGCAGCGGCGGGTGCTCGACTACTACGAGACCTGTCTCAAGAAGCATCTGTACGTGCACGGCGAGCACCTGACGCTGCTGTCCAAAAACGCGGCTTTCGCATCGCTTGCGGCGGGGCTCGCGGAGCGCTTCCCGGAGGCCCGATTCATCTGCTGCCTGCGCGATCCCGTACGCACGGTGCCTTCGCAGCTGAGCTCGCTGCGCTCGGGCATAGATCTGTTCGACAACGATCCGGCATCGCCGCGCTTCACCGACGAGTTCGTCGAGATGCTGGGCTGGGACTATGTACACCTGCACGACGTGCTCGCGTCGCTGCCGTCGCATCGGGCGCAGTTCGTCGACATGAGCCGCTTGCGCGAGGATCTCGCCGGGTTCGTCCCTGAGGCCTATGCTCGCCTCGGGCTCGATCTGCAGCCGCAGTTCCGCGAATCCCTCGCGCGGCACGCCGCGGCAGGGCAGGAATTCCGTTCGGCGCATCGATACGCGACGGCTGACTTCGGGCTTACCGATGAAGATCTGGGCACGCGCCTGGCCGACGCCTATGCGAGCTACCGTCAGGCACTCGACCGCAACGGAGCCGCATCCTGATGTCGGGCATCGACCCCGGCGCATTGCGGGTGGCGGTGGTGTCCGACGCGCGCCCCGAGCGCAACGGCGTGGGCACCTACTACAACGACCTGATCGAGCACCTGGAGCCGCTGGGTGTGCGCTTCGAGCTTTACTACCCCGGCGGCTCGGTGCCGGAATGGCTCAACCTGCCTCTGATCGGTGACAACACGCAGCGCGCGGCACTGCCGTCGCCGCGCCAGCTTGCGCGGCGTCTGCGGGCGTTCGCACCCACCTGCGTGATCACGCCCACGCCCGGCCCGTACGGCATGCTCGGCGCGTATCTCGGGCGGCGCCTCGGTGCCCGGGTGCTGGTCACCTTCCACACCGACTACCACCGGATGATGGACCTCTACTACGGACGGCTGATGCGAATCGTCACGCATGGCTATTTTCATTTCAGCAATCGCGTGCTGTTCCGCTACGGCTCGCTGGTGCTGGCCAACTCCGAGCGCGTGGCCGAAGCGGCGCGGAAACTCGGAGCGGATGAGGTGCAGCTCATGGGTACGCTCATCGCGCGGGCGTTTCTGGAGCGTCCTATGGCGCCGCCGCGGGAGCGCATGGAGCACGTGCTCTATGCCGGGCGCCTGGCGGCGGAAAAGAACGTCGGCGCAGTGCTGGAAGCGGCGCGCGCGCTGCCCGACCTCCGGTTTTCAATTGCCGGCGACGGGCCGGAGCGCGAGCCGGTGCTGCGCGCGGCGGCGTCACTTGCAAACGTGGAATACCTCGGTTGGCTGGAACGCGGCGACGCGCTCGCGGCGATGGACGATCACGATCTGCTGGTCCTGCCTTCCAGCGTCGAATCGTTCGGCACCGTGGCGTTGGAGGCCATGGCCCGGGGCCGCGCCGTGCTGGTGTCGCCCGGCTGCGGCATCGTCGAATGGCCGGATCTGCGCCCGGGCGTGTTCGTGATGACGCCGGAGGAGCCGCTGCATGAGGCCATTGCCCGTCTGCGGGCCATGACCGCCGATGCCCGCGCCGAGGTGGTCGGGAAAGGCCGTGCCGCCGCGAGCGCGCTCAATGATCGGAGTCTCGAACACTGGCTGTCCCTGCTCGGCGGCTCGTGCCCCGAGGTATCGGGCGCGCCGGCATGAGCTCCGGTTCGGGAAGCGTGCGCGCGCTGCTGTCGATCCACGATGTCATGCCCGAGACGCTCGCGGCGGTGGACGCAACGCTCGCGCACCTCGCCGGCCGCGGAATCCGTCCAAGTCGCGTACCGATTACCCTGCTTGTCGTGCCCGGGCGACCATGGTCCAGCACGGATCTGGATCGATTGCGGGCCTATGAGCGGGCCGGTTGTGAACTCGCCGGCCACGGCTGGAACCACAAGGCCGATCGGGTACGGGGGCTCAAGCACCAACTGCACAGCCGCCTGATCTCCCGCAATGTCGCCGAGCACCTGGCACTGGACGTCGTGGGCATCACCAACCTCATACGCCGCTGTCACGCCTGGTTTGCCGCCAACGGCTTCGCGTCGCCCAGCCTGTACGTGCCGCCCGCCTGGGCCATGGGGCCGGCAGGTCCTGCGACTCTTGCCGCCATGCCGTTCCGCTACTTCGAAACTCTGGCCGGCGTGCGCGACAGGCAGGGCCTCGTGCCCGTGCCTTTGCTCGGCTTCGAGGCCGATCAGCCCGGGCGCGTGCTGCCGCTGCGCGCGTTCAACGCATTGAATCTGGCCTGGTGCCGGCGAACCCGCCTCATCCGTATCGGGCTGCATCCCCGCGACGTCGAATTCGCCATGCGTGCAGAGCTCGATCGGGTGTTGGAGATTCCGTTCGAATACGTCTCCTACTCGGAGATTCGCAGATAGGCGTTTGATGCCTGGGACGGCGTGTGCGGCCGGCGAACTGCCAGGCACGCACCGATCGCGACATCGGCGTCGTGGTGCAGTCGCTGAGCCGCGCCTAGCGCGCGCCGCCCAGCGTCTGCGCGCGCCCGGTTCCGAGCAGCAGCGCATTGACGTCGCCGCGTACGCTCAGGCTGACGACGAGCAGATACAGGCTCAGGAACAGCGCCCCGCCGAAGAAGCCGACGATGCCGAGCGCAATGCCCGCGGCCGAGAACTCGTGCCGCCAGGCGAGCCAGAGTGCCGAGAGCGCGAGAAAGCACATGAAGTCGAGATTGAACTGCCCGGGCCAGCCCATCGCGGCGATGTCGCGGAAGAAGACCTCGAGCAGACCGAGGCCGTGGTTGGCTGCCACGATGGCGGTGTAGACGGCGATGGCGACGAAGATCGCGACCAGAAGTACTCGAAAAGCGGCCATGCTGGGGGTTCCTGTTCCGGTTATGCCGTGCGCCATCGTGCGTCGGCGAGGCGGGCTGCGCAATTACCTCGCGGGTAAGGGCGCTCGGCGACCCCGCGCGCACCCGGATGCTGCTATCGGGCGGCGTCCCTGTCGTCCGGTTCAGGGGTCGCCGGCCGGAGTTCTTGCACCAGTTCCAGCTTCATTCCATCCGGATCGGCGAAAAACACGGCGTAGTCGCCGGGCGCGCGGTCATACTCGGCGGGCGCGTCGAGCACCTCGACGCCTCGTTGGACCAGAAGCTCGTGAAGCCGGGCCGTACCGGTCGTGAGCGGATACCTGCTTCGGGTGTTGTCCTGCCGTACGTGAGGTCATTCAATCAGCTTCCCGCCGAAGGCGACGCGGCCCTTTGCGTCCGGCTCGATGATGATATGGACATTGTCCGACGGCACGCCGGTGGCGGTAGAGATCGCCCAGGCCAGCCTGGTGATCTGGCCCTGGAGCTGGTCAGGGGAGGGTATCTGACCCTGAATGAGCCTGACGAAGACCGGACTGACACCCTCTTCAACGCCACCGTTTTCAGCGTACCGGCCGGCTCGGAGAAAGGTGAGCTTGACCCAGGTGCCGCGCGGACGGGAGTCCAGGGCAGCGCCGGCCCCATCGGCGATTCTCTGCACGAGATCGTCTGGAAAATTCCCGGGGAGACCTACGATTTCCACGTCGAGTATCGGCATGCTGTTCCCTCGCCGGAACGCGCCTTCGATTCGGCGCCGCAGAAGGTCGGATGCGCGCAATCGGGCCGACCGAGTGTGGCTTCATCCCAGCGCTGTGGTCAAGAAGCCTGCTTCGAGGCGCAGACTGAACGCGAAGCAGCATACAATCGGGAGCGCTCGCGCGCGTCATCAGTCGGGTGACGTGCTCGAATTCGCGGAACTGTGGAGCGGGACAGATGGATGAGAAAACCGAACTGCTATCGCGGTTCTTCGCGGCAATCAACCGCAATGACATCCAGGCCGCAGCCGAGTTCTTTCATCCGGACATTGTGCGAGTCGAGCCCGAAGGTTTTCCAACGGCTGGTACCTACAGCGGCATCGCGGATGTGCAGGCGCACATTGCGAAGGGCCGCGGAATCTGGGCCGAAGGAAGCTGCGAACCCGAGAAGTTCCTGGTGCGCGGCGAAAGGATTGTGGTCTTCCTTCATGCCTGGGTCCGGCTTGAGCATTCCGCCGATTGGGGTGGCGGTCGATTCGCCGATGGGTTCGAGTTCCGCGATGGCAGAATCGTCCGCTATCTGTCTTTCGCGGAACGCACCGACGCTCTCGCGTGGGCCGGCATCGAGGCAGATGATGTCGTTTGAGGCAGGCATTGGGGCTGTTTTGTACGCCTGATCCTGGAAGCCCTGGGAAATGCAGGTCGAGTCTGCCCCGCGAATCGCGTGGAGCCGGTGCGGCTCCGACGCGGCTGCTCCGGGGGCGCCAACTTCGCTCGGCGGCGTCGGGCATGCTGCCGAACATTCAGCCTGGGCGAGCGACGTAGCCGACCTTGTCGTCGGCGGAGAAACCGCAGGCGCGGTAGAACGCGTGGGTGGATGCCTGCTTCGAGCCGGTCTGCAGCATGGCTTTGTAGCAGCCTCGTTCCCAGGCAATCGCCAGCACCTTCTGAATCAGGGCTCTGCCGAAGCCCCGGCCACGATAGGCCTGATCGGTGACAACGTTTTCGATGATGGCATAGGGCCGAGCGGCGCGCGTGATATTGGGAATCACATTTAGATAACATGTGCTGCAGATGCGGCCATCGCGCTCCAGCACGAATATTGCGAGCCAGGGCGACGCCTGAATGGTTTGAAAGACCTCGACGTCGCGTGCGTCGTTCAACGTCGGGTCATCCGGGTGCAGTTGCGCGTAGAGTCCTAAAATGCCGGCGAAGTCTGCGTCGACCGCCTCTCGAATCGTCATGATGGTTCTCCTGCCAACGGAAGTCAGGGCCCACCTCTCGGGGTTACCGCCCGGGTTCTTCGCTCCGGCATGAATGCTCGGATCTCCCTCGTGCCACAGCACGGCTTGCTTGATGCCGGTGATCTCCCAGCGCCCGCCCCGAAAGGCTAGCTCAAACTCGTAGATGACATGGGAGTGAAAGAACTTGTCCGCGCGAGTTCTGTATATGAGCCCGCTGGCACGACAGCGGGCGGCGCCATCGATCTCCGAGATCTCCAGGTTAGTGAGCAGGTGGTGGGTCTTCAGTCCGCTCAACGCCGTCTCGCGCTGCGAGACGTACTCGTCCCGAGCGATCACCCCCTTGGTGCCCCGAAAATCGGAGTAGTCCACGGTGATACGGTCAGCAAGGGTGGAAGCCATTGCCGCCCAGTCCTTCTCGTCAAAGCTGTTGGCGAATCTGGCTATAGTGCTCGCGATATCCATGCCTGGTCCGTTCTCCCGAAGATGCTTCGCATCGCTCGCGATCCCGGACTGCCCTCGCGAGATCAGACGCCACAGTCGATTGGCAACGGCGGAATGTCACCTTTAAGGACGGGCGTCAGCAGGCGCGCGATTCGCGTGGGCGCGAACTGATCGCCGGACCGCCTGAGCTCATCCTGCGACCACCACCGATGCCCGAACACGTAGCTGTCGGGATGTCGGGGGCGCACGTCGACACGGTCCGTGCGAGCCAGGAAGAATACTTCAAACTGGTTGTGCTCGCGTCCTTCCCATTCGTAGACGTGGTGGCGGGTCCACAGACAGGCGTGCAGCTCGACCTCGAGACCGGTTTCTTCCCGGGCTTCTCTCAGTGCGGCAGATTCGAAGCTCTCGCCCGGCTCCAGGCCGCCACCCGGCATGACCCAGAAGCGGCGCCCGGAACCGGTCTCGCGTGCGTGCAGGTAGAGCACGCGATTGCCGGGATCGAGGGTCAGCAATCTGCTGGCAGGCCTTGCCCCATCAGGTACCCGGACGCCTTTCGAAAGGGCTTGCATGCTCATCTTCATGAGTACCAGGCAGATGAAGTCGAGGCTGGCTGATAACCCCCTCGTGAGTAGCTAATCAAGATAAAGCTTCCTGCTGATCGCCAGGCGTCACGTGAGCGCAGCTTGCCACAAATGCACTCCGACCTGGTTCAATTGACGTGTTACTGCGCCTTAGATCACGTACTCCATGTGGATGTCGTCCGGCTCGAGCGCAAACAGTCGCTCATCTGGAACCGCCACCGGTTCGAATCCCTGGCTCATATAGAATTCGACGGTCCCGCGCGTCGGCGTTGCCGACACGTACAGTCGCTGCGATCCGTCGCTTCGCGCAAGCCGAGTGACCTCGCTCGTTAGAGCACAACCGATGCCATGGCGTCGAAATGGCCTGGAAACATGCAGAACGGCAAGTTGCGCAGGCCCTTTGGCGGATGCTTTCACGTAGATGGCGAAGCCGATGAGGCGATCTACGTCGAAGGCACCGATGAGCACGCCTCCTGCACGCGTCAGGCGCGTCCATTCTTCGATCCGGTGCTCGATGGTTTCTTCGCCCGGTTCGCCCCAACGCGGCGCGTCGATGTCGACGTCGACCACGAGCAAACTGCTGCCGCGTTGCCTGTACATCTGTGTGATTCGCTCCGACCGGTCGATCTCGGCGATTCGGGCGATCTCGGAAGCTTTCATTACGCGAACAACGGTCATCGTGGAGCCTGCCACGGATACAAGCGGCCGAACGTAGTCGGCGATTCCTCTGTAGAAGCGCGAAGCGCAACGGGTAGCAAGGGCGGTGTTATCGACTCGCCAGGCGTCAGGGCAATGGGCGTACGCTCAGTCATTGCCAGAATCTCTATAGACCTTGTGGCACTCGACGACGCTCGAACGCGACTGACACCATCGAGCCCGATTTTGATTCCGAGCTGTGCGCGGCCCGGGGTGCTCAGGGTCAGAAAAACAGCCTATCATGCCCGTTGCTCGCTGAAGGTACTCGCAATGACAGCCCCAGCTGTTTTTGGGATCATCGTTTACGACCACTCGAAGACCCTCACCGCGGCGTGAAGCTATGCGTTGCACGTATGCAGCCACAGACCCTCAGATCAACGCTCCTGGATGATGCCTAACAACCAAGTTCAGCGGCCTGGCGCGTTGGCGCGTGGTTTGCGAAAGCCAACCGCGACAATGCGGCAGTTCGGTTGGAGCGCAATGTTAGGCGCTCCAATCGGGTTCGCGCCGATCATCTATAAGCGAGCCGCTCTAGTGGGCCAGCATACTCTGCAATAAGCGAGTGAATAGGATCGACGCCCTGATAAAAGGATTGCGAATCGAACCCATGCTCTGGCATTAAGCGAGCCTCTCGCCTTACGGTACTAATGGCGCCTTTCCCAACCTGAGATTTCCAACCAGGGAATCCGATTTGTGCTACCTTCACGTTTACCGCTTCTCGTGGCCCAAACCCGAACCGTTTGCGGCGCGTCTCAACCCGTACTACATCGATATGATTTCCACGCGGATTGTCTAGCCTGTAGCCGAAATCTCGAAGCCGGCGATCAAGCTCACGATAGGTGATCGTGTAATACCTCTTGTCAAGTTCTCTGGAGTTTCGCTTCAGATAGTCGGCGATAAACAGAACCTCTGGGTCTCGTTGACGTTTGCTGTACTGTTTATAACGAGCGTATTTGGCAAGATTACCTTCCGCGATTTCAACTGCGAAGTCTTCGAGATCCTTCTGCGGGACGGTCGGTGTTCTTCCGATCTTGACGAGAAAGAGGAGTAAGGTGAGAAGCCCTGTTCTCTTATTTCCATCGTGAAAGGGATGGTCTGAGATCAATCCGAATAATAGTGTTGCCGCTCGTTCGTAGTGAGTCGACCACTTGTCTTTGCCGCCGAATGAAACAAACTGCCTGTAAATGGCCGAATGCAACATGTCTGGGTCCTTGGGACCGATTCCGCCGATGCCTTGCCCTTTGGAGTAAAAATAGTCGACGACAAAAAAGTGTGCGCGCAAGACTTCATGCAGTCCCACAGTACTTGGGCCGCTATATGGATCCTCGTCGCCGAAGTATGCACTCCAGCGTTCGAACTCAATCCGTACCGCATCGTTGTCGAATATCGGGGGCAACATACGCGAGACAGTAACAAGGTGCGCCTAACACCAAGATGAGCGGCGCGCCGTAGCCGGCGATTCTTTTGCGCGAGCAAAAGCAGTGACGGGTAGGCGCGCCCTGAATCGATACTCAATCGCCATCGGAATCTGACGGTGGTCGCGAGGTATCGATTGGTTTTTCACCTCTCTCAAGCCTTTTCGGTGGGGGCGGCGGAGGTGGAGGCGGGGGTTCGGGTTGCGTTTCGTTATCTTCACCTTCAATCATTAGTATCTCCGGTTCGCAAACCTTTTGACAAAAGCTTGTTCCAACGCTTGGCGGATCACCAAGTCGATCATGAACAAATAGTATTCCGACAGAGAGGAGCGCAGGCAACGTGAAAACGAAAACGAATACGAGGGATAGGTGCGCGATCCGATGTCTTTTTGTGTTTGTTCGGCCTATCTGAGATGCACAATCGCTCAAGTAACTGATTTGAAATTCATCGAAGTACTTCCTCGCGAGGTTATCTCCATGCTCAAATTTGGCATAGGTGCGCAACAGCGTAGCTCTGTACTCTTCGGTTTCGTCGAGGTACGGAACTAGTTCGTATGTCTGGAAGAGAAAACCGTGGGCTAAGAACCAAACTGCGCAGATGATAGATGCACACATCATCCAGAAGCTTCCAGAGACAAGCGAAAGTTCAAACAGGTCGTGAGGTTCGATCCGCGAGATTACGTAGCCGAGGAAACCGATCTCGACGAGAACCAGAGAAGATACGCCTTGCAACCGCGACATCGCAGCGTCTTTTCTGTCCAGTTCGTGAAAGTAAGCTTCGCGATAGTACTGGATTAGGCGTTCGTTCTCGGTAGTTTCAGTCATCCGATTGAATCACCGTCGATCTGACGCCTAACGCCGGCGATCAGCGGCCGAGCGAACCGGCGCGCGGTTTGCGAATGCAAACCAAGTGACGGTTTGGACGGGGGACTTCCTGCAGAAAAGTGGACACCCGGTAGTTAGCTGCATTGGTGCTCGAACTCCACTGGTGTTCGGTATCCCAGCGCCGAATGTAGCCGCTGATGGTTATAGAAGTCCACGTACGAACGGATCGCCGCACGCAGGGTCTGATCGCACTCGAATGGGCGTCGATGGTAGAACTCCGTCTTCATCGATTTGCGCCACGATTCGATGTGCGCGTTGTCGTTCATGTATCGGGGACGATTCACGCTGGCTGCTATCCCTGCACTCGAGAGTAGTCGTCGATACGAGCTCGCCAGATACTCCACACCCCGATCGCTGTGGAAGATGGTGTCGTCGGCTGGGCGACGGGTTTTCATCGCCCGTCGCAGCGCCCGAGCAGTCAGGGAGGCGGTCTTCTCCCGGCCATACGACCAGCCCAGAATCCGGCGTGAGTGGCGATCCATAACGGTGGCCAGATAGCGCCATTCCCCACCTGCCTTCAGATACGTCACATCACCGACCCACGCCTGGTCCGGTCGCTCGATCGCCAATCCCTGGAGATGGTTCGTCCCCTGCGCATAGAAACGACCCAAGCCAGGCAGTCGCCGGTAGAGCCGGTGGCTGCAGGCCTGGATGCCGTTCTCCCGCATCAAACGCTCGACCCGGCGTCGCCCAACCGGTTCCCCCTTCCGCCGTAGTGCGGCATGAACCCGAGGGCTGCCATAGGTCTCCCGGCTATCCCGGAAAACAGCATCGATCCGCTCGAGCAGGACCGCATCTTCCTGGTCCCGACGACTGGGTGGGCGGTGCCGCCACGCGTAATAGCCGCTCGGACTGACGTCGTAGAGCCGGCACATCGTTCTCACCGGGACTTCTTCTTTGTGGTGGTCGATGAAGGCGAAGACATCGCCTCTCGTGCGGAAGTGAACGCGATGGCTTTTTTTAGAAGGTCGTGTTCAACCTTCAGTCGTTCGTAGTCCTTCTTCAGCTTGCGCAGTGCCTTGAGTTCCGCAGCCACTTCCGGATCCAGCTTCACCCCCTTGGCCATGATCTTCCCCTCGCGGGCCTCTTTGCGCCAACGAGACAACATGAACGGATGGATGTAAAGAGAGGCTGCAACGTCTTGCACTTCAACGCCCGGCAGTTCGCTTAGGCGAACTGCCGTCGCTTTGAATTCGTCGCTGTATCTATAAGTCGTTCTCGGTCCTGCTTTCGGCATCTCGACACTCCTGACTCGTTAGATCAGGGTGTCCACTAAACCGTAGGAAGCATCCGCGTCCGCTTCATCGATTTGTTAGATCGCGGCGTCATATATGTTTCGGATTTTTGCCTCTAGCGCCGGCGATAAGGTAAACGCCGCGTCGGTAGCGTGACTCAGAGCTGCGTATGGCTTGTTCTTGCTGCCCGCAGCCATTGCCAAGTTCCTCTTCAATGTCATTTTCCAGTACAACTACTGCACGCCCCAGCCCCGCATCTAACTCATTCTCGATTCCCGTGGTCGCGATGTCAGCAGAGGCTATGGCGTCCGGCGCCTTTCCTGCTTGGTGATCACGATCATAGATGGCCACGTAAGGTATCCCGAACTTGTTCAGAAGACGGATGTAATACGGAATGTTTGACTTCGAACCACAATCGATAACTGTGTAGTCGTATCGGAATACGCCCAAGCTCTTGGCGATAAGTGGTATCACGGTCTTGTCCGTCGCCCCCTCTACCAGCAATACCTTTGATGCAAAAAATAGCTCGCCGCGATCCGGATTGATCCAGTAAGACAGATTGAAGTCTTTCTTTGCGTCGCCAGTAAAAAGCTCTTCAGAGCAGTACGTGACCTGGCTTCCTTCCGCCTCATTTCGTTTCGTAACTATGTAGATCGTGCGATACCGCTCTACATCAATCAGCCCGCTCGAATGGGTGCACAAGAATACTTGACTATCACCTTCAGACAACTCTACAAATGAATCGAACAGCGCTCTCTGCGCTTGAGGGTGAAGATATAGCTCTGGTTCTTCGAATATGTAGTACCGAGAATTTGACGATGTGCGTCTCCGAGATTCTCCGTCGCCGGCACCTTCAGAACGATTGCGATCCCGCCTTGCGATTACCTGGATCAGCGCGACGGTAAGAGCCCTTTGAAGTCCGTGCCCTTTACGCCGGATGTCTGTCCGAACCCCATCGTTCACCCAAACCTGTGTATTCGCCTTAAACACACTCTCAATGTCAGGCGCGGACACCTCAATGTCGATCTGAGCGCCCCAGGAGGCAAGTTCATCAGTTATGGCTTGTTCGAAACGGGCCAGCTCTTCTGAGGGCGATTCTCATTATGATTACCTTCGTGATCCAGCTTGTTCCAGAGCTGCGAATAATTTCTCGAAGTCGCTGCCGTGTTGCTTTCCACTCCGCGTTGCCAGCAGCCATCTCCCCAATTACTGTGGAATATAGCTTTCCGAATGCGCTCGTTTCTTTAGCTGCGAAATCGTCAGAGGCTTCTTTGACTGCGGGAATGAAGTACACGTCCCCGAATATGCCCTTTGCTACGTTCTTTAGTCCTAGAAAATTCGTTGCTTCGGGCTCGAAGGTGAACGTTAGCTCATCCCGATGCTGTTCTACATACGAGTTCTGAGCATCAACTATGTTCTGTTTGGAAAGGCGGCCCGCTTCCGGCAAAAATGGATGGAAGGGCAGGCTTTCTGCCGTTTCGCGCCGCGTATATGCATCAGCATTCGCTTCCCGAAGCCATTCATCGGTCGGATTTTCGATGTAACCGCGATAATCGAAGCTACCCCCCAACTGGGCGGTCTTGCGGACCACTATGGTCGATGAGGATGTGAGGTACTTCTGAAAGGTGGTCTTGTCCGAATCCTCGAGACCGTCAAAGGTAACCTCGACGAATAGCTCAGGGGCGCCGAAGTGAAAATCTAGATCTTGATGCTTGATCTCCCCGAAAAAGAACAGGATCGCCGATAAGAGATTCGACTTTCCATGATTGTTCTGACCGATGATCACCATCAAATCAGAGACCTCAAGGTCCAGTTCCTTGATGGAACGCCAGTTGGAGATTCTTAGCCTTTGGATTTTCACCTGCGCCCCCCGCGATCTAACACCAAGATAAGCGGCCGACCTTAGCCGGCGATTCTTTTGCTCAAGCAAAAAAAGCGACGTGCAGGACGGTCCGCTTCATCGATTCGTCAGGCGTCACTGCCCAATCCCGTCAGTATCGAAGTACCCAGATAGGCTCCAACCAGGAAGAGCACTATCGATGCGACTACGAATACCAGAGAAATCCGCAGCCACACTCCATGATATCCAAGCCCAGTTTCATCGGCCCCAAGAGCAGACTCGTTATATAGGCGGAGCTGCGTTAGATACGCCGTGACGTGTGAAAATCCCGCCAATGCGATTCCAACTATGAAACAGACCATTGGAGATTTTAACGACGGTAGCGTGTTGCCTTTCCCAACAAGATCTCCGATCAATGCTAGCAGTGCCACTGCAGCTCCACCGTTCACCAAAGCTCCGAATTTGAGGCCAGACAGCGATAGTTGAATGAGGCCTTTGTACGTTTCTTCTGAATGCCAGTCAGTACTCATGGTGACGCCTAACGCCGGCGATCAGCGGCCGGGCAAGCCGGCGGCCAAATTGTGAAAGCGATTTGGGTGACGGGTTGGACGGCCCGCTGCATCGCCATTGTTAGGCGTCATATCCTTTTGTACCGATACGGTGGTTCAGCGATTCTGCCGACCGGCAGTGGCCATGAGCCGAAGATTGCAGCCAAGTCTTTGATCTTTGCGGACTTTAGGTTCACACATTGTGGGAACGTGTCTGGGTGAAACGGCTTTCCAGTGAGCTGCTCGGCATTCTGGAGCTTCAGCTTGCGAATAGTTGAAGCAGGAAGTCCAGCGTTGCATCGATCGAGGATGTTGGAAATTCGATCGTCCGCAGTAAGCAGCACAACGTTGTCCTTTCCATGGATGTACGCCAGGTGGATCCCCATAGAAACGATCAGGTGATCGAAAGTCCCCATCGGAGCGACGTACTTCTTTCCACGCTTGAATTTGTAGTAGTGGTCAACTGGTGCGACCAGATTGATTCCGAGGACGTGGTATCGAGACAACTCGTAGTGGTACAGGAAATGTCCATTGTGAATGTCAGATTGAAATTGGGCGACGAGCTGGTTGTAGATCCTAGTGTCGATTGTTCCCTTTTTCTTGACGTGCGTGTTCCACTTCCCGAACGAGTGCTTCATGAAAACGCTGAATGTCTCCGCGACACAGAAGTTGGGGATGTAGAAGAACATTTCTGATTCCCCGGATCTAGCTGAGTCGAAGATGTTCTCAATCCGAGATCTTGCCTTGGAGCTATTCAAAGACCGCGGAAGGTAGTAGCCGGCAGTAACGTTCGTGTCGAGTAGTACGTAGAGCATGACGCCTAACACCGGCGATCAGCGGCCGGGCGAACCGGCGGCCAAACTGCGAAAGCAATTTGGGTGATGGTTTGGACGGTCCGCTGCATCGCCATTGTTAGGCGCCGCTAGCTCTTCGCCCCGGAATCATGAAATCTTGGCCCGTAATCGCCGATGAAATCTCATCCATGAACTGCTGTGGGGCTGTGGCGATGAACTCCGACAGCAGCCAGTTGTGACCGCATTCAAAATGGCGCGCAAGCCTAGTAGGGGTGTATCGGCAGAGCTCGCTAAGTCGATGCATAGCGGCGAAAGTTAACGTCAGCGGACAGCGAGGTATGAAATCACGAACGTTGTCTCGTCGCTTGATGTACCAAAGCGTCTGAGGACCATGTATATACGCGACGTGTTTCCTAACGTTGCGGTGATAGCTGCGGAGGCGTCTCAAGTTTGCCTCCTTTTTGCTTTTGCCCTGTTCCCACTTGAAACGGCTTCTGCGTCTTATGACGAAGTTCGCTTTCGCCTCGTCACGCTCAAATGTGATCGGCAGCTTGTTTGTGGTGTGGCCGGTCGCATACCGAGTGTCAGTGACTACCGCGCTAAACCAGCCCTCCGTTGAGCCGGACTTCCGTACGTAGTGAGGACGCGATATCGGTGTGAAGAGTTCTGGGGCCGATGTGTACGTCAGCGAATAGGCTCGGTGGATATAGGGCAGGTTGTAGAGCAACGCGCCGAGCGTGTACTCATCGCCGTTGGAGGTCTCGCCAAGAGCGCGGCATAGCTCTGAGAGTACGCCGTCCTGGTAGAAACGTACCTTTTCATTGGACAAGGCGGCCTTGCCAACAGACCAGCCTTTTGCTCCATGCATGTTCGGAATGTGTCGTCCATGCGCAGCGAGAAACGCCTTGGTCGCGTTCAAGAAGCAATAATAAGAAGTTAGTGGCGACGACTCCTTCGGTAGAGAGCTGGAGGCATCGAAAAAGCTCTTAGCTTGCTGCCAGTAGAAGTACGCATCGCCACCCTTTTTGTTCCGTTTCAACCACATGGCAACGTAGTCCCAGGTGTCTGTCACCAGAACTGTTTTGCTCGCAAAGTTCGGTTGCACCTGACTCTTCCGAAGGACGACTGGCTTGCCATTTAGTGTTAGTGGTTGGTCAGGCATAGCTGTTGGCGCCTAACAACAAATTAGGCGTCACTCGATATCTCCGCTGGTGCATTCTGCGATAGCGCCATGTACCCACCGATCGCTACAGCGGAACCAGATGCGAGAAACAAGGCGAGCGAGGCCCACATCAGCACCTTTGACCATATACAGGAGCAGGGCTCTTTGAGGTCCCAACCGAAGATGGTGCAGGAATCAAGTAATCCTTGCGGAGACGTAGAGTTCGCTCTTTCATATTCGAGAGAACAAACGCGCCGCAGACGTCCCGATACGACGACGGAAACCAAGGCCACCTGATAGCCCACTAACGCCAGAAGTATGGCTTTGGCGAGCGGAATGAGATCTGCTCGATCTAGCACATAAGGAAGCAGTGCGATCAACGCGACCGCCGCACCACCATTGACGAGCAGAAGCGCTCTCATCACATCGGTATCGATCTGCGCTCGAATTTCTACACCGGTTGTCATCGATCAATCTCCCGTGACGCCTCACGCCGGCGATCAGCGGCCGGGCAAGCCGGCGGCCAAATTGCGAAAGCAATTTGGATGACGGTTTGGACGGTCCGCTGCATCGCCATTGTTAGGCGTCATCACGATTCCCTCCATAGGCAAAGTAGGCCCGGGCAGTGGGAGCTCCGCTCCGGGCTTACATTGGCGACTGTGGCCATACACCCGATCAACAAGAACTATCTCCTGAACCTCGAAGAGCCTATCTGAGGTCCCCATGTGACCATAGTGCCCCAGTCCTGAGAGGATACCGCGCAGCTCTGCGAACATGGGCAACGGGTCGACCGAAAGTGGGTCGTCAACTCCGGTAACTCGCCTGTACGCAATGTCTAGCTCGACAGGGTACCCATCATCCACCCACCATCGCTCTTTGATCCCGCATGGGTAGAACCCACGCATCTCGAGGCCTTGGTAGAAGTACCCACGAAACTCTTGAATCCGAGGTGGCGCAGGCTCATCTGTCACCGCCACTATTGCTGCGACTGCCAGGACCATTCCGGCTGCGGCTGCGAGGGTGAGGATTCCGAGAACGGTGGGCATGGCGCCTAACAACAAATTAGACGACTGAAAGTCGCGGAACAACACGACGTGGCGTCGCATATCCTCCGGCTCCGTTCAGCCGTTGAATCGCGTAGCACAATCCCGGGCCAGCCGCGTGTCCGGTCACACTGGCTCATTCTTCGGCAATGCTCACTCATGTTCCCGAATCTCATAGACGCGAATTGCGTCGACGAACGGATTCTCCCGCGCGATGCTTTGCGCCTCGTCCAGGTTCGCGGCGTTGATGATCGAATACCCGGTCATGGAACCGGGACCGAAGGGCAGGGGCGTGGTGCCGTCGTGGGACACCTCCACGCCGCCGGCGAAGCCGCCATGTTGAACCGTACGATCAGCGACCGATTCAAACCAGCGTTCCCAGGCCTGCATCATTTCCGGCGTGGGCGGTTCGAACCCGCAGTGCAGCAGCATGTAGCGAGCCATGTTGCACCTCCTTTCGTTCTGTTCGCGCTCGGCTTCGAGAGCCTGTTCGAAAGGTGTGCGCCGTGCGAGCGTCTGTCAACCTGTTTCTGGACTCAGGCGGTCTGGAATTGCGCGATCAGATACGTGGCTGCGTCATGAATGAATTTGTCGGCTCGTCCGCGCATTTCCGCCTCGCGGTCCGGTTCCAGGCCCCACTCGCCCAGGAAATGTCTGCCAGCGGATGCAACGAACACCTCCCACAGCGCGAGTCTAACGGGGTCGAGACTGCGGAGTATGGCGTAGCAGTCGGCGAACTTTGCCGAGGCCTCCGGGCCGTACTTCCACAGCACTTCGAGGCGACACCCCGCCACGTCGCATGCGGGGTCGCCCAGCGCTGCGTCCTCCCAGTCGAGGATGGCGCTGGGGGCGCCCTCGACCCACAGAATGTTGCCTGGCCAGAAGTCGCCATGGAGGATGCTCATGCCTTCCTGGTAAGCGGTGTCGCCGCGGGCGGTGAGGAGCTCCCGCAGCCTGTTGCATAGTGGCGTATCGGGCAGGTATTCGAACAACTCCGGTAACGGATCTGCGCGCATCGGCAACCCGCTGAGCAGGTCGGCCGGCAACGAGTGCAACCGTGCCAGCAGGCCAGCCATGTGATCGAGAGCGGAATCCAGCGCTTCCGGCGGCACGTCCGTGCTACCTGGCATGAACGAGGTGACCAGATAGGGTCCGTCTGGTAGTGATCCTGAATCATCTAGATGCAGGGGTTCCGGCACCGGCATGCCGGCACGATGCAGAGCAGCAAGCACTTGATACTCCATCTGCGTCACGTTGGCCTGGCGCCGCTTCCAATCCTTCACCCGGTGCTGGCGCAGCACGATGTTCTCGGTTCCGCCGCCTGGGAGCGCCAGCATCAGCGCATGCACGTCTGCTGATACGCCACCGGTAAGGCGCCGCACGCTCAGCAGTCGGCAACCGGGCCGCACCTGCTGCGCCACTTGCTCGAAATCCTGTTCCTCGTTCACTTCGCCTCGAGGACGCGCAGCGCGTCCAACAGCGCCGGTGATTCCAGGCGCTGCAGATAGTCCGCTAGGGTGATCTTGCCCATGGTGTACAGACCTTCCGAAGCGCTGGGTTTGATCTCTCCCGAGCGGATGGCCTGCAGGAAGGCCTCGAGGCTCGGGGCGCTCAGGTCGTCGGGCCGTTCCCGGGGCACGGCGGCGAACTGGGTCAGTATGAGTCCGGCGTAGTACAGGTGTGTCAGCTGCCGCATCAGCGTCAGGCGCGCGCGCGCGATCTCGTCTGGGGCGTGCCCGAGCCAGGCGGTCAGCAGCGCGTCTTCCAGGGCTGGTTCGGTCGCGAACTCGTTTGCCACGATGGCAATGTCGGCATAGCGGTCGTTGCGGAACGCGGTTTCCCAGTCCACCAGCCACAAGCGCTCGCCGTCGTACATGATGTTGCGGGGATTGGGATCGTTGTGGCTCGATACGTGCGCGGCGGGGTCCCAGGGATAAGCAGCGCGCAGGCGCTCGAATCCCGCTGCGTGGGGCTCGAGCAGCCCGGGAGCGAACAGCGGCGAGCCGCGCACCATGTTCAGCATGCCGCCGACGATGTCCAGGTAGTCGGCGAGTTGCGGGAACGCGTCGGTGCGCTGGAGCGTGCCGATGAAGTGCCCCAGGTCCCGCACGATGCCGGCCGTGCCGCCGGGGTGCTCGGTCAGAGGCCGCTGCACGATGAAGTCCATGAGCGCGACACCCGCCGCGGGGTCGGCGTAGCGCACCGGCGGTGCCACACCGGCAGCCGCGGCAGTCTGCATGCAGGCATAGTTGCGCACCGGGTCGCGGAAGAAGTCGCGCTGGGTCTCCAGGCGCAGCAGGTAGGCACGACCGTCGGCCTCGACACGGTAGGTGAGCGCGCCGGATGCGCCGCCAGCCACAGGGGCCAGGCTCTCCACCGCGGCACCCTCCAGGGCGGCCATCAGCGCGGCCCGCACCTGCTCGCGGCGATCTTCGGGAACGTCAGACAGCAGATCCGGGGAAGTCATCGGTCGTGGTCCTGTTGCGGATTCCTCTCATTCTGGGCGATTCCGGGGCTTGCATCGACATCTTACCCTCGGGGCAATAAGCTTCGCCGCGAACAGAACAAACCGGGGAGAACGACACCATGGCGAATCAGATACCGGCTGCGGCCCTGCAGCTGCGCTCGAAAATCACGAAGGACGGTGTGCTGGAGTTGAGTCTGGCGGAGGTTCCCGTGCCCGAGCCGGGCGCGGACGAGGTGCTGATCCGGGTCGAGGCCGCGCCCATCAATCCTTCCGATCTAGGGCTGCTGCTCGGCGGCGCCGATCTTTCCACGGCCGAGGCCGGCGGCAGTGCGGATCGTCCCGTGCTCAGCGCCCGTGTGCCCGACGCCATGATGCGGGCGATGGCGGGGCGCGTCGATCAGTCTCTGCCCGTGGGCAACGAAGGCTCTGGCGTGGTGGTGAAGGCGGGCGCCTCACCCGAGGCGCAGGCGCTGGTCGGGCGGGTGGTAGCGATTCTCGGCGGGGCCACCTATTCCCAGTATCGCTGTCTCAAGGCCGCGCAGTGCCTGGTGCTGCCGGAAGGCACGACGCCCGCGGAGGGCGCTTCGTGCTTCGTCAATCCGCTCACCGCGCTCGGCATGGTGGAGACCATGAAGCTCGAGGGCCACACGGCGTTGGTGCATACGGCGGCCGCGTCCAATCTCGGGCAGATGCTGCAGAAGATCTGCCTCGCCGACGGGGTCGAGCTGGTCAACATCGTGCGCAAGCCGGAGCAGGCGGAGCTGTTGAAATCCATCGGCGCGAAGCATGTTTGCAACTCCAGCGCCGCCAGCTTCGAGGCCGATCTGACGGAGGCGCTCACCAGCACCGGCGCCACGCTCGCGTTCGACGCCATCGGCGGCGGCGAGCTGGCGAGCCAGATTCTCAGCTGCATGGAGGTGGCTGCGGCGCGCAATGCCACGGAGTTCAGCCGCTACGGCTCAACCGTGCACAAACAGGTGTACATCTACGGCGGCCTGGACCGGGGGCCCACCGTACTGCGACGCAACTATGGCATGGCCTGGGGTCTCGGCGGCTGGCTGCTGACGCCGTTCCTGCAGCGCATCGGCGCGCAGGGGGCACAGAAGCTGCGTGAGCGCGTGGCGGCCGAGATCAAGACCACCTTCGCGAGCAGCTACGCCAGAGAGATTTCGCTGGCCGAAGCGCTCACGCTGGATGCGGTGAAAGCCTACGGACGCATGTCCACGGGCGAGAAGTACCTGATCAATCCGAGCGCGTGAGCCGAGGGGGACCGTCGGGAGCCAGGCTCCCGACGGTCGTCAGGGAGGCGCCGTTTGCGTCGGGTCAGCTGCGGCCGCTGGCGGCCAGCTCGCGCTCCGACTTCAGCCCCAGCTTGTGCAGCACCATCGCCGCCGGACAGAAGCCCGTGAACGCCTGCTGAAACAGGTTCGCTCCCACGAAGACCGTGAGCCACACGAACGCCGGGTGCACGAAGTAGGTCAGCGCGACCGACAGCAGCACCATGAATCCGGCAAACGCCTCGACACCCTTTTCCAGTGACATGATCGTCTCCCATGAAATGGTGGGTATAGGTACGCCCGGCATGCTAACCGTGCCCCGTACGCCGGCCCATCGGGGCATCCCCGTAGGCCGGGCGCAAGCACCATGGTCGACGCCGCGGGGCTGCAGCGGCTCAGCCGGTGCGTCGGGCCAGGCGGAAGCCCACGCCCAGATACCGGGCCGGGCCGTCGTTCAGCTGCTGGAAGTTGATTGGCGCGGCATCCAGCGCCGGTTCGCCGGTGCGTAGCACGGCGGTGTTGCGGTCGATGAAGTGCAGCGGGGTGGCGGGCAGCGGTGCGCCGCCGGGGGTCTTCGGTTCGATGGCGATGGTGAGGTTCTCGCCCTGGCGCGCCACCCGATTGACCGTGGTGAGGTTCTCGTAGGTTCCGCACAGGCGCTCGGCATCCACCCGCACGCCAGGTTTCGGCTCTGGCAGGGCGGGTGCGTGCACGCGCCCCAGCGGTTCGAGCGTCTGCGCGAACATCTGCTCGGCCAGATTCAGGGCATTGCCGCCATTGGTGAGCAGCGCCACGGCCAGGCGCTGCTTCGGCAGCACCCGCAGGAACGAGTACTGGCCGACTGTGCCGCCGTCGTGGCCGATGAGTGCCTGGCCCGACCAGCGCAGCAGAAACCAGCCCAGGCCCCAGGCGTGCACGCCGCGTGCCGTGTGCCTGGGCAGCGCGATCTGCGCGCGCTGCATCTCACGCACGCGGGCTGGTGACAGTATCCGATCGCCGGCGGGGTTGCGGCCGCCGTTCAGATGCATGTCGACGAACTTCATGAGGTCCGGCGCGCTCATGCTCGGCGTGGCGCCGGCTGCCTTCTGACCGATGGACAGCCACGGCATCGGCGTCTGCACGTTCACGCCGGGTTTGTCCGGGTGCGGCACGTGGCCGATGGCGGTGCGATAGCGCACGGTATCTTCGGGCAGGGTCAGGGCGTGGGTCATGCCCAGCGGTTTGAACAGCCGTCGGCGGATGGCCTGATCGAAGGTCTCGCCGGTCACCACTTCGATTACGCGGCCGAGCATGGCGTAGCCGAAGTTGCAGTACGACATCCGCTCGCCGGGCGGGAACAGACTCGGCAGCAGCGCGCCCATGTCCTGCAGACGGGCGATGGCATCCTCGCCGCGACCGGAGTCCACGAAGTAGTCGCCCTCGATACCGCTGGTGTGGCTGAGCAGCTGGCGCAGCGTCACCGTGCGGCTGACCACCGGGTCTGCAACGCGAAAACCCGGCAGATAGTCGGCCAGCGGCGCGTCGATGTCGACCAGCCCGGCGTCGGCCAGCTGAAGGATCAGGGTCGCGGTGAACACCTTGCTGATGGACCCGATCTGGAACACGGAGTCGGTGGTGGCGGTGACGCCGGTGTCGACGTTGAGCACGCCTGCCGCGGCGCTGTGCACGCGGCCGTTGCGATAGATGGCGATGCTCGCGCCGGGGACGTTGTAGCGTCGAATGCCGGCCTTCAGGTGCTTCTCTAGATCACGGTAGATGGCCATGGTTCTTGCGTCCTGGTCAGTGGGTCTGCGTCAGTGGCTGGATCGCGTATCGGCGCTGTAGAGCGTGCGTCCGCCCGCTACCGTGCGCAGCACGCGTGCATCCCGGATCGTTTCCGGCGGGATCGCGGTGAGGTCGCGGTCAAGCACCACGAAGTCGGCGAGCATCCCCGGGCGCAGCATGCCTTTGACGTTCTCCTCGAACGACGCGAACGCCGCGGAGCGTGTGTACGCGGTCAGTGCTTCCTCAACGGTGATCTTCTGCTCCGGCACCCAGCCGTCCGGGTGCGCATCGTCGAGCGTGCGGCGGGTGACGGCGGCGTAGATACCCATCAGCGGAATCGGCGGCGCCACGAACCAGTCGCTGCCGAAGGCCACGGTGGCGCCGCTGTCCAACAGGCTGCGGAACGCGTAGGTGGTGCGGGCCCGCTCCGGCCCGATCACGCGGTCGGCCCAGCGGCCGTCATCGATGGCGTGGTAGGGCTGCATGCTGGCGATCACGCCCTGAGCGGCAAAGCGGCCCATGTCGTCGGGATGTATGTGCTGGGCGTGCTCGATGCGGAACCGCCGGTCGCGCGGGCCGTTGGTCGCCGCGGCGTCGGCATAGATGTCCAGCAGCGTACGGATGGCCCGGTCGCCGATGGCGTGCACCAGCACGTGCAGTCCGGCGGCGTCGGCGGAATTGATCCATGCGGTCATCTGCTCGAGGTCGTTGACGTAGAAGCCGCGGTCACCGGGCGCGTCGGTGAACGGCTCCAGGAACGCGGCCGTATGCGAGCCCAGTGAGCCGTCCATGAAGCCTTTGAGCGCGCCGATGCGCAGCCAGTCGTCGCCGGGCCCGTGCACGCTCACCTCGTCGGCGAGGCGTGCCCAGTCGCGCAGCGGCACGGCGGCGTAGACGCGGGTGGTCAGCGCCTGCTTGAGCCGTGCGCGGCGGTAGGTCTCGAGGCTGGCCCAGCCGTCCATGTCGTGCACGCTTGTCACGCCGTGGCTCGCGACGTAAGCGCTCGCGCTCTCGAGCGCGCGGTCGAGCTGTTCGGGCGAGGGTGCCGGCACGACACGGTTCAGCAGATCCATGGCGTTGTCCTTGAGCACGCCGGTGGGATTGCCCTGGTCGTCGCGCACGATCTCCCCGCCATCCACGTCCGGGGTGTCGGCGCTGATGCCGGCGAGGGCGAGTGCGGCCGAGTTCGCCAGCACCATGTGACCATCGAGCCGGTTGATCATCACCGGGTTGTCCGGTGTGATGGCGTCGATCCAGTCGCGGCGGGGCAACTCGCCGCCCCAGTTCTCGTGGTCCCAGTCGCCGTTCTGGATCCACTCGCCGGGTGCCAGGGTCGTGGCGTAGTCGGCGATGCGCTGTACGAACTCTTCCTTGGTGCGGGCGTCACGCAGCTGCACGGAAGCAAGCGCGAACCCACCGGTGAGGAAGTGCACGTGGGTATCGATGAAGCCGGGCACGAGCATGCCGTCCGGGTGTTCCAGCACCTCGGTGTCCGGGCCGATGAGATCGCTGACCGCCTCGTCGCTGCCCACCGCAGCCAGGCGGTCGTCGCGCACGGCGAGCGCGGTTGCCCAGGGTTGCTGCGGATCACCGGTCCAGATACGCGCATCGCGCACGACCAGGTCGGCGGGCTGAACGTGCGGGACGGCGGCGGGTGCCTCGGCCTGCTCGGGCGGTTCGGCGCAGGCGCCGAGGCCGAGGATGAGTCCGAGGGCGAGCCCGAAGGCGGTGAGGCTATGGTGGTGCGGATTCAGCATCAGTATCTCCATGGGGCGCGGAAACTATACCCGCCGCTTTGGCAGGCGTCGCACACAGGGGCATTGGGCGCCGGCCTCGATTCCGCCCGCAGCCCCAGGCGTCTATGGGCCGATCAGCCCCTCGAGCTCCCCCGGTGTCGTCAGGCGCAGCCCCAGCGGCGGGATGGGCAGCCAGGTGGTGGCTTCCTGGTGATGTCTTCTGTAGTCGGCGACTTCCGGAATGGCGCCGATGCGCTGGATGTACGCATCCAGGCGCGGATACTCCCGGGTGAAGCGGTCGCGGTCGAACGCCTTGAACCAGTTGCACAGGGTGTTGAACGCGTGCAGGTCGGCAGCCGAGAGCCGCGTGCCGATGATGAAGCCGGTATCGCCCGCGGGATTTGCATCCAGGTAGCGTTCGAATGGGTCGAGGTTGCGGCGGAATCCGTCGGTGACCAGTCCCCACGCGCCTTCGCCGACGAATGCCTTGAGCCGCGCCTCAACCACGTCGTCGGGCGTGCTGAGCCGGACGTTGACCTGAAACAGTCCGCTCCAGTGGAACAGGGCGTCGTAGGCGTGGCTCATGATTTCCAGGGCTGCCAGTTTTTCAGTCTGGGTATCGCCGAGCAGTCCGTACTTCTCTGCCAGGTACTGGCTGATCACGTTGCTTTCGGTCAGACGCACGTCCTCGTCGACGTACAGCGGCACGTGGCCGTTGGGAAAGCTCTCGATCAGCGGCTGGCTGCCGTCTTCTGCGCGCCAGATCCACAGATCGATA
The DNA here is from genome assembly GCA_041395905.1 of Pseudomonadales bacterium. Taxonomy (GTDB): domain Bacteria; phylum Pseudomonadota; class Gammaproteobacteria; order Pseudomonadales; family Azotimanducaceae; genus UBA7803. The sequence goes on along the minus strand of JAWKZP010000004.1, from coordinate 238,463 downwards.
GGCACCTTGATCAGCTCGTAGTCCACCTGGTTCAGGTGCAGCAGGCAGCGGATGGGCCAGCAGATACCGATGATGTCGAAGTAGACCAGCACCGGCTTGCGCACCGTCGCGCAGGACAGACTACGTACTCGATCCGCCAGTGCATTTGCGCGCGCGGCTGTATCCTGTGTCATTCCGTGTACCTCCTCTGTCAGGCGCCAAGCTTTCCGCCGAGTGCAGGCTGCGGATTGCGGTCGGCACGCGCAACCCACCAGGGCCCCTTGCCGAATGCCACCAGCACCGCCACCCCGAAGCAGCAGAACGCAGCGAACGCCATCCAGGTCGGCCAGCCGAAGTTCTGCACCACGCGCGGCAGGCCGAGGTTCAGCGTCAGCCCGGCGATGGGCGAAAGCGTCGCGGTGATGCCAAAGGCCCGGCCGACGCCATGCGGGCTGATGCTCTCGGCCGTTTCTGAATAGATGGCGCACCAGGCCGGATAGATGAATCCGGCAAAGAAGCCGGTCAGCGACCACACCAGAGCCAGGGTGGCATGGGGCGTGTCCAGCGGCAGGTTGGCGCCGAGCAGAAAGCAGCAGCCGGTGGTGACGCCGCCGAAGGCCGTGACGGTCTTGCGCACCCGCAGGCGATCCGAGAGCCAGCCGGACAGGAACACGCTCATGGTGAAGACGATCCAGAAATACGAGGTGATCGCCGCCGAGCGCGCCGGCTCCAGCCCGTAGTACTGGGTGAGATAAGTGGGCACGTAGCCGGACACCGTGACGTAGGTGAGCGACCAGAAAACGATGGTGCCCGACAGCACCCAAAGGCGTGGGCTGCGATACACCGCGCGTCCGTCCAGATAATGATCAGTCGGCCCGGCAACGGGAGCCGAAGGGTTCGCCTGAGCCGCTGGCGGCGCTGCAGCCGCCTGCTCGGCGTGCTCGAGGATCTGCCCGCGTACCCGGGCGGACAGGTCGCGGTAGAACACGAACAGAATCAGCGCGGTTGCCGTGCCCAGTACCGAGGCGATCCAGTACTGCGGCCGCCAGCCGGGCCAGATGGGCAGGGTCTGGGCCGCCACGGCCGTGGACATGAGCGCGCCGATGGTGAACGCCAGCGACACCCAGGCGTAGACCATGGCCCGGCCCATGCGCGGGGTCAGGTCACGGGAGGCAGCGTGCACGGCAGGGTTCATGCCGGCCATCATGAAGCTGCCGGCCATGGCCATGGCTGCCAGCGCCACGAAGCTCGGCGCCAGGGCACCGCCCACGGAGATCGCTGCGTAGCAGAACACCGGCCAGATCATCAGCGGCCGGCGCCCGAAGCGGTCGGCGGCGCGGCTGAGCAGCATGGCGCCGGCGCTGTACACGAGCCCGGTGAGGGCGGCCACGTAGCCCCACTCCACCAGGGTCTTGTCGAACTCCTCGAGCACGTATACCAGCACGGGGCCGGTTTTCAGGCCCTCGTACTGCTCCACCGCCCAGCCCAGCACAATCAGGCCGAGCAGCCACCAGCGCAGCCGTCCGGAGGGCAGAAAGTCGATCTGCCGGTGCCGCAGATAGGTCCAGAAACCCTGGTCGGCCGGGCGCTCAGCCACGGCCAGTCGAGTCAGCCCACATAAACGTTCCCCCCGCGGCGCCCGGTGGGAACCGGCGCCGCCCCCTGAACCGATCGGATGTGTAGCGCTACTTGCGCTCCCAGCCGCCGTTGAAGCGTACCCAGCCGCCGGCAGCGGTACGCTCGATGGCCTTCTTGCCGGCCAGCGCCTCTACCTGGCTGAGTTCGAGGCTGTTGCTGTCGGCAATGCGCTGGTACTCGGCGCGGCGCTTGGCGTTGACTTCCTCCACCAGGTCGGCGACGTCGCGCGGAACGCTGTCGACCACCAGACCGAGATAGCCGTCGGCGCGCTCGCCGACCAGGCCATCACGCTTGGCCTGATCGAGATCGGCAGCCAGCGCAGAAACGCCGAGCAGGAGCGCCAGCACGATGGCGGCGGAGGTGGTGAGCTTACGCATGATCAAAACAACTCGCTGTCGTCGCTGAACAGGCTGTCGAGTTCCTTGTCCACCTTGACCAGGATCTCGTGCTTGATGTTCACGTTTAGATTGATGGTGATGGGCTCGTCGGTGGCCACCTTGACGGTGGGCGTGCAGCCCAGCGCGGTGACAACCAGCGCGAGAAATGCCATTCGCACGATGCATGCCTTGTGTCGCGATATCCGGGGAACATAGACGGGAATGGCAGCGCGGGCAATCGATTTTCAATGGGTTACCTTGCGTTCCACCGCGCTGGTCACGCGATCCTGCAGGCGCAGCGACTCCAGCAGCAGCGGCAGGTTCTGGTTGATCCCCAGGTTGTAGTGGATCGCGCGCCCCTTCTCGACGGCAGGGTTGCGCCCTTCCAGGTGCACGGCGAGGGCCAGGTCGCCGTTCTCCGCGTAGTCGACGTCGGCGTCGAGCAGGCTGTAGCGGAAGTCGCGCAGGGCCAGCAGCGCGAAGTCCAGGCCCGGCTGGCCGGTGGCGGTGCTGAAGCGATCGGAGACCTGAATGACGCCGCCGGGGGGGCGGGCGTTCACGCGTCCCCGGCTGACGCTGGGCGTGTTGTCGCGCAGCTGCACTGGCACTGTTCCGTCCAGACGTCCGGTGCCGCTGATGTCGTCGCCCTGCAGTGCCAGCACCTGGGCAAGATCCAGGCCTTCGAGGTCGAGCTGCAGCTGCGCGGAGCCTGTGTCCGGTTGATAGGCGAACGGTTCGCTGCGCAGGCTGCCGCCGAGCAGCTGCGCCTGCAGACCCGCAACCGTCAGGGTGTCCAGCGAGCCGCTGATGGTTGCCTTGAGATCGGTGAGCGCGACCCCGAAATCGAATGACGCCGCCTGCAGCGGCGAGGGGCGGATCTCGATCCCATCGGCGTAGCGCAGCTCGAGCACGCCGGCGGCGCCCTGGAACTCCAGATCTTCGTAGTGAGCCGCACCGCCGGAAAGCTCGACTCGTGCCGTTGCCGTTGCCGTGGGCGTCGCGTCGCCTGCCAGGCGGGCGCTCACTGCCAGCTGCAGATCGCCGCTGTCGACGTCGTAGGGCCGCCGCCAGGGCGTGAGCACGCTCTCCAGCAGCGGCCGCGCGAAGCGCTGTTGATGCTGAAGGTCGAGCGTCGTCTCGGCATTCGCGAGGTCGTGGTGCAGGGCCAGCGCCATGCCCTTGAGTGCTCCGGCGCTTGCGACGCCGGTCGCCGAAAACCGGTGCGTGTCGCCCGCGATCTTCACCTCCAGCGCGGTGGGTACCTGCCAGTCGGCGATCTCGACCTGACCAGCAAACCCGGCGGACCCGGCCAGCGAAAGCGCGCCCTGAAGGGCGGAAGAGGTTGAGTTAGCGGTTCGGTCAACCGAAGCCGTCAGTCGCCCGCGCGCGCTCAACGTGTCGTTGCGCGCCGCGAGCTCGCCGCCGGCGCTGAGCGCCAGCGGCTGGGTAACGAGGCGCAGCGGTCCGGCCGCCAGGTTGGCGTGCAGGGCGTCGCCCGACAGACTCAATGCGATGCCCTTGGGCGTCGTCAGCACGGCATCGTCGAAGTGCAGCGGCTGAGCCGCCGGCAGCGTAGCCTCGATCAGGTAGTTGCCCGCCCGGTAGCGCAGCCGACCGCCCAGCTCTGCGTCGACCACGCCCGCCGCCAGACTGAAGCTGCCGTCGAGCCCCAGCACTTCCATGCTCTGGTCTTCGGCGCGCCAATTCAGGCGCAGCGGGCCCGAGGCAGCGATGGCTTCGAAGTCCAGGGTTTCCGGCAGCGGCCACGGCAGGTGGATGCGCGCCTCACCGTCGAGCTCGCCCGCGCCCGGGGGCAGACCGAGAATCTCAGCGAGCAGCGCCAGCGCGAACCCGTGCAGCTGGTAGCGCGCGTCGATCCGGAGCGTGTCCGGCGTGAGTTGCGAGCTGAGCTCTATGAAGGGCGCGGCGTCGACGCCCGCGTCGCTGAACCGGGCCGCGATCGCCCCGCTGCGGGCCAGGCTGATCGACGCGCTGAAACGGCTGGCCACTGCCGGCGTGACGCCGTCGAGCGTCAGCGCGAGTGCCTGCGGCGTCAGACTGAGGCTGCCGGTGGCGCTGAAGTCGAGTCGCGGCACGGCCAGCGCGAGCTCGTCCACCTGCACGCTGGCCACGGGCAGCAGGGCGAACAGCTGCTCCGGATCGGGTGCGGCCAACGCTGCCGATCCGGTAGTAGCCCCGGTTTCGTCGGGCACCATGGCGAGGCTCAGGCGCTGCAGTCGCAGCCCGTCGATCCGGCCGTGCAGCAGCGCCCCGGGGCGATATTCCAGCCAGCCAGCGTCCGCTTCGATCTGCAGTCCGTCGCGTTGCGCGCGTACCCGGTCGATCGGCAGCCCGTGGCCTTGCGGCCGGCCGACGCTGACCTGAACGGCAGTAAAGCCCTGCGCCTCGAGCAGTCCCGGTGCCAGCCTGGCCACGAGCCAGGGAAAACCGGCGTAGCCACCCGCGATGCACAGGAGCAGAAACGCCGCGGCAACGGCGCCAGTGAGGGCGGTGGCACGCAACGCGCGGCGCAGCCTGCGCGCGGGCTCCGGGTGCTCGCTCACGGCAGGGGTACCGGTGCCGCGCTCACCGTGGCGGTACGAAGTCCGGCTGCAGCCGCGGCCCGTGCACGCGTACTCGCTTCGAGCGGTCGTGCTCGCCGCGTTCGATCACCACCTGAGACTGGGCGACACCCAGCAAGCGGCCGAGCAGGCGTCGCAGATGCTGATTGGCCTTGCCGTCCACGGGCGGCGCGGTAATCCGAACTTTCAACTGATCGCCGTCGCGCACGACGGCATCCCGCGAGGCGCGCGGCACGACACGCAGTTCGAGCACCAGGTCCGTGCCGTCCCATCGGCACGGCGGTGCTGAAGGACTTTCGCTGCCGGCGTCGCGGACCGACATCAATGCGCCTTCATGCGGGCTCGAATCCGCGGCGGCCGGCACTGACGCGCAGCGCTCGGTCCAGACGCAGCGCGGAGTCGGCCCGCTCCGGCGCCTCGACCACCCGGTACTGGGCGGTCAGGGCCTCAGAGGTGACGTTGCACCATAGATAGCCGCGCGCGTCGCCGCCGAAGTAGCGCACGTGCGGATTCTCCGGCAGCGCCTGGCTGACCGCGCCGGCCCAGACACAGGGGGAGCTGATGGAGGTGACCGCGAGCTCCGCGGCGACCGGCGCTGATTCCGGGCGGCTGAAGTCCTCCAGCACGTTCATGGCGGCGCCGCAGTGCCAGTCGCCGCTGAGAATCACCGGATTGCCGAGCTCCGGGTCGGCGAGCATTCCCTGCAGGCGCTGGCGCTGAGCCGGGTAGCCGTCCCACTGGTCCATGTTGTAGCGCGCCTGCGGATAGCGCAGCTGGCTGAACCAGGTCTGCTGGGCGAGCACCTTCCAGCGCGCGTCGCTGCGCCGCAGCTGGCGCTTCAGCCAGCGCTCCTGGCTGCGGCCGGTCATGGTCAGGCGCGGATCGCTGCGCTGCGGGCAGTCGTCGTCCGCCGGGAACGCCTGACCGCAGGGCTGGTCGGACCGAAACTGACGCGTGTCCAGCAGCAGCAATGACAGCTGCCGACCGAAATCGAAACGGTCATACAGGCGCAGCGACGAGCTGGTACCACGCAGGTGTGGCGCGTGTTCCAGCGGCATGTGCTCGTAGTAGGCCTTGAAAGCCGCCCAGCGGCGCACGCGGAACTCGAGCTCGGTCTGGCGTTCCGGGTCCTCCGGTACATAGCCGGCCCAGTTGTTGTCTACCTCGTGGTCGTCGAACGCGGCCAGCCAGGGCGCTGCCGCGTGTGCGGCCTGCAGATCGCGGTCCAGGCGGTACTGGGCGTAGCGGTTGCGGTAGTCCCACAGCGTGCGCAGCTCCGGGCCGGCGTGCTGGCGTACCCGGTTGACCTCGATGGTCTGCCCGTTGAAGGTGCTGCTGCTCTTGCCCAAGGGGCCCGGCGCGTACTCGTAGATATAGTCGCCGAGATGCACGATCAGGTCCGGCACCGCCTTGGCCATGTCCGCGTACGCGGCGTAGTAGCCGTACTCCAGGTGCTGGCAGGACGCCACGGCCAGGCGCACGGGCACGTCGCTGTCTTCGGCCGGTGCGGTTCGGGTGCGGCCCATGGGGCTCGCGTCCTCGCCCAGGTAGAACTGGTAGAAGTACTCCCGGTGCGGCTCGAGCCCGCGGGCCGTGAAATGCACGCTGTGGGCATCCTCTGCCGGCGCGCTCACCAGCGTGTCGATCACGGTGTCCGTCAGCTCCGGGTCGCGGCACACGCGGCAGCGCACGCTCAGGTCGCCGACAGGTCCGCCGCCGCCCTGCAGCGGGTTGGGTGCGATGCGGGTCCACAGGGTGACGCGGTCGGGGCGCGGACATCCGGATGCCACGCCCAGCGAGAACGGGTTCGTTCCGCTAGCGGAAGCCCAGGCCGACGCCAGCGGGGTGGCGGCGATCAGGCCCGAGGCGGTGAGCAGGAATCTTCGGCGGCTGGACATCTGATGGGTTGGCTCCGCTCAGGGCAGGGTGGATGGGGTCAGGCGCAGAAGCGCGCGTTCTTCGTTGGCCAGCAGCAGGGTGCGATCGTCCTGCCAAGTGATGGCCTCCATGGTCTCGAGTTCGTCGCGCGGCAAGGCGATGAAGCGCGACCGGGCAGACAGCCAGTCGTCGCCGCGCTCTGGTCTCGCGAACAACCATACGCCGAGGTAGGTGGCGACCGCCAGGTGCCGGCCGTCCGGGGACAGCTCGGCGGCGGTGGCGAGCAGCAGATCGTCGCGCCGGCTTACCAGCGTCAGCACGTTGTCCCGATCGGTGTAGCGGGTGTCGAGCCGGTACAGCTTGGTGCCCGGAATCCAGCCGGTAATCTCGCCGGGCCGGCGGTGCTTGGTGAGGAAATACAGCGTGCCGTCGGCAAAGAACAGCGCCTCGCAGTCGAACTCCCAGCGCGCCGCGGGAAACTGCTGCTGGTCCGGGTAGCGCACCGGCAGAAACGTGGGCACGCGGGTTTCGTAGATGGCCCCAGGGTCCGGCTCCGGCAGCACGTAGACGCCCAGATCCCGGCGTGCGTTGCCGTTGTTGCCCATCTCGCCCACGTAGAGCATGCCGTCGTCGCCGCGGGTGATGTCCTCCCAGTCCACGTTCCAGGCGTTGAGCAGGCTCAGACCGGGCCAGGGCGTGTTGCTGTAGTGACGGGCCAGAAACGACGGGAACACGGGCGCGCCGGTGAGATCGATGGCGAACAGACGCGCGCTGTCGCCGCTGTCGTTGTGCACCCAGTAGATGTCCGGCTGGGCACTGCGGGTCATGCCGCTGATCTCGCTGATGGGGGCATGGCTGACACTTGCCAGGCGCTCCAGGTCGTCGGCGCCGGCACTGCCTGCAAGCGCGGCCGTCAGCAGCGCGCAGTACGCGAGCGGGCGGGACAGCCGCAGGATGTTGTTGGGCATCGTGAATTCCGGGATGGCCTGCAGCGCATGTTAGCGGGGCCGATTTTGGGTATAAAGCTGCATGAAGGAGGGCAGCCCATGAGTACCGAAGAGAAGGACAAGTTCACGGGTGGCTGTGCCTGCGGTGAGGTCCGCTTCGCGTTCTACGGCCCCATCCGATCCCAGGTCGCCTGCCATTGCCGTTCCTGCCAGTATGCCAGCGGCGGCGGGCCCGCCTACGTGGCGGCAGCGACCCGGGCCGAGTTCCGCGTCACCCGGGGTTCGCCGCGCGAGCACATGACGTTGTCCGAGGAAGGCAACGCCGTCACGCGGGCGTTCTGCGGCACCTGCGGGTCGCCGCTGTTTTCCTGGTCCGAGGCCACTCCCGAGATGATCGGGATCAAGGTGGGGGCGCTGGACGACCCGGCGCGGTTCCGCCCTCGTTACGAGCTCTGGACCAGCGAGGCGCAGCGCTGGCACAGGAAGCACTGGTTCACACTGCGCTTCCGCCGCCAACCCAGGCTGAAGCCGAAGACCGCAGCGTCCGCGGACTGAGTGCCGCCTGCGAGCGCAGCCAGCCATCGAGGCTCACTCACGAACCAGGACCCCTTCCGCCTCGAGCACGTCCAGCTCGGCGTCGCTGAGCCCCAGACGCGCCTGCAGCACGCTGCGATTGTCTGCCCCCTGGGGATACGACCCGCTGCGCGGGCCGACCTCGGCGCCAGAGAAGCGGAACGGTGAACGCGGCACCCGGACGGGCTGGCCGTTCACGTCCACCTCGACGAATACCCCGCGCGCCTGAGCCCAGGGCTCTTCGGCGATACCCGCCAGCGGTTTGACCGTGCCGAGCGGAATCCGCGCGCTGTCCAGCGCGGCTTCGAACGCGGCGACGGAATCGAATTCCGCCGCCCAGGCCTGCATCAATGCATGGATCTCGCGCTCGCGACCCTGGGTCTGCTCAGGACCGTGCCAGCCGCGCGCTTCCAGCTCCGCGGTACGGTCCAGGGCCCGGGCGACGCCGAAGATCCAGGTGGTGGGGTTGCCCGGCACCTGCACCCAGGCGCCGTCCTGGAGCTTTAGCAACGCAGCGCGGCCCGGCCGGAACGGGCTGATCTCGGTGCCGAAACCACCGTTGATCTCCACCGCGGTGAACTCGTTGACCGCCAGCATGGTCTCGGCCATGGACACGTCGATGTGCTGGCCGCCGCCGCCGCGCAGGCGCCCCACCAGGGCGGCCAGAATGGCGCTGGCAGCCTGAGCCCCTGCCGCGAAGTCGGCGTGCGAGATCGCTTCCGGCAGCGGGTCGGTACCGCGCTCGCGGGCGTTCAGCTCCACCAGGCCGAGCTCGGCATGAATCACCGGCGCGTAGGCGCGGCGGCCGGCAGCCGGGCCGGTCTGCCCGTACCCGCTGATGGAGCAGTAGACGATTTCCGGGTTGGCTTCGCGCACGTCGTCGTAGCCGAGCCCCAGGCGCGCGGCCACGCCGGGCCGGTAGTTTTCCACCAGCACGTCCACCTGCGCCGCCAGCGCCTGCACCAGCGCGCGCCCCTTCGCCTGCGCGAGATCCACCGAAAGGTGCCGTTTGCCCACGTTCTGCTGGGCGAAGCCCACCGCGACGCCGCCCACCCGGGGCACGCCGCGACGCAGCAGGTCGCCATCGGGGGGTTCGACCTTCAGCACCTCGGCGCCGAGGTCAGCCAGCGTGCGCGTGCACGCCGGGCCCGCCACCACGCGGGTGAGATCGAGTACGGTGATACCTTCGAGCAGCATGCCCCGTCTCTCCCGATACCGCTCAGCTGGCCAGCTGCGGCAGCACTTCGCGAGTCAGCAGCTCAATGGCCTGCTGCGCGTCGGGCTCCCGGGCGCTTACCGTGGGACCGGTGACGGCCAGCTTGTCCAGCCCCAATGCGCCGAGCGCCTCGATGCGCCGCAGGCACTGCTCAGGGTCGCCGACCACTGCGAAGCGGTCGATGAATTCAGGGGTCAGCACCTCGGCCTGCTGTGAGTCGCCGCGCGTGTGCTGCTTCATGTTGTAGCGGTCGTGCAGGGCGTTCAGCACCTCGGCCTCGCGCTCGTCCACCGGACCTGCGATGTCGCCGTGCATCACCGAAAAGCGCGCGAACGTGGTGAGCCCGCCGCTCACCAGACGGCGCGCGGTGTCGATGTCCGGATGACAGGCCATGTTCACGTAGGCGCCGAAACGCAGACTGTCCGGATCCCGGCCGTGGGCGCGGGCGGCGGCGCGCGCAGTCTCGATGCCCCACTGCAATCGCTCGATCCCCGACCGTGAACATGATGCGTTCGGCATGGCGCGCGGCGGCCTGATCGCCGGCTGGTTGCTGCAACCTCCACAGGCACCTTGGCATCGCCTCCGAGCCAGCCGAGGCGGCTCGCCTCGGGTGTATCCGCGAGCTCGAGCGACGCCACGGGCGGCGCGATCCGGTCGTCGATGGCGCAGTCTTCGAAGGGCACGGCCTGGCCCGACAGGTACGCCTGCAGTGTCGCCACGTAGTGCTCGAACGGGCCGATGCGCGCTGGCGCGCGCCCCAGATGGGCCAGCGCCGAATCGCCGCGGCCGATGCCAAGGCAGGCACGGCCGCCGGAAAGCTTCTGCACGCTGGTTATGGCAGCGGCAGTGACGGCAGGATGTCGGGTGACGCTGTTGGTGACCCCGGTGCCGAGGCCCAGCGCGGTGGTACGCGTAGCGGCCACCGCCAGGGCGACATAGGAATCCCCGGAAAGGTTCTGTGAATCTACTACCAGCATGCCGTGCCAGCCCGCCTGCTCGGCGCGCACGCCGAACTCGGCTGCCCCGCGCGGTGAGGCGACCGTCAATGCCCAGAGTTCCATCGCTTGCTCCCCCGTGGCGCCCGCTGCGGGCGCTTGCGTGACTTCCCGGACGGATCATAGCGCGGACGCCAGGGGGGCGGAATTTCCGGTATGCTCGGCGGCCGTTCAGCAGCGACTGCAGGAGGGCGTGACAGCTCATGGCGTACTGGCTGGTCAAATCCGAACCCGATGCGTTCAGCATCGACGATCTGAAGAACGCGCCGCGGCGTACTGAGCACTGGGACGGCGTGCGCAACTACCAGGCCCGCAATTACCTGCGCGAGATGGCGCGCGGGGACGAGGTTCTGTTCTATCACTCGAGCTGTCCGGAGCCCGGCGTGGTGGGCATCGCCAAAGTGGTCAAGGCAGCGTATCCGGATCACACGGCCTTCGACCCGGACAGCAAGTACTTCGACCCGAAGAGCGACCCGACCGAGCCGCGCTGGTTCATGGTGGATCTGCGCTTCACCCGCAAGCTGAAGCGCACCATCAGCCTGGCTGAGCTGAAGGAAGATCCGGCGCTGGAGGACTTCGTGCTGCTGCGTAAAGGCAACCGGTTGTCGGTCATGCCCGTGGACGAGCGGGCGTGGAAGGCCGTGCTCGCAAAGGAGTGACGCCGTATGGGCAATCGGGCGCAGCCGTAGTTTAGAATCCGACCTCGTGCCGGCCCGCCAACCGGGTACGGCGCCAGCTGATCAGGAGAGGGGATGAACGACTCACATGCGCGCGGGCCTCGCCGCCCCGCGGGTTTCCGATGGCCTGCATTGCTGCTCCCGCTCACGCTGCTCGCGGCGGTCTGCGCAGCTGCGGCGCCAGGCACCGAAGGCGGCCAGTGGCGCTACATCGGTGGCGACTCGGCACAAACCCGATATTCCCCGCTCGATCAGATCGATGCAGACAACTTCAATGCGCTCGAAGAGGCGTGGGTATGGGACGGTGCCAGCTTCGATGCGCAGAGCGGGCGGTCGACGCCGCTGTACGTCGACGGTGTGCTGTACACGGTGGTGGGACCGCGGCGCCATGTGGTGGCACTGGATCCGGCTACCGGGCAGCTGCTCTGGTCGTACCGCGAGCCCGACACCTTCCGCTACGAATATTCGATGCGCAAGGACTACGGCAAAGGCGTCGCGTACGCGGAGATCGGCGGCCGGGGCGTGATCTACATCGTCTCGCCCGGTTTTTTCCTGACGGCCCTGGACGCCCGGACCGGGCGCCCGCTGGAAGGTTTCGGCAAGAAGGTGCCGGTGAACGGCTTCCCCGAAACCGGCGTCGTAGATCTGCTCGCTGACCTCGGCCACCCCTACGACGCCTACAACGGCATTCCGCTGGAACGCGGCTACATTACCTCGTCGTCCCCGCCCATCGTGGTGAACGGCGTGGTGGTGGTGGGCAACTCCGCCGAGCAGGGCTACAACCAGTCGCGCATCGAGAACGTTCCGGGCGACATCCTCGGTTACGACGCCCGCACGGGCAAGTTCCTGTGGAAGTTCAACGTGCTGCCGGGGCCGGGCGAGTTCGGGCACGAGACCTGGGAGGATGACGCCTGGAAGTTCACCGGCGACATCTCTTCCTGGGCGCCGCTGTCGGCCGATCAGGAGCGCGGCATCGTCTACATACCGACCAACGGCGCAACGTTGGATTTCTACGGCGGCCATCGCCCCGGCGACAACCTGTTCAGCACCAGCCTGATCGCGCTGGACGTCAAGACCGGCAAGCGCGTGTGGCACTACCAGCTGGTGCACCACGACATCTGGAACTACGACACGCCGACAGCGCCAATACTGCTCGACGTGACCCGGGACGGGAAGAGGGTCCCCATCGTCGCTCAGGCCACCAAGCAGTCGTTCGTGTACACGTTCAACCGTGTGACCGGAGAACCCATCTGGCCGATCGAAGAGCGGCCCGTGCCGCAGTCGCTCATCCCCGGCGAGAAGCTGTCGCCGACGCAGCCGTTCCCTACGCGGCCGGCGCCGTTCGACATTCAGGGCCTCACCGAAGCCGACATCATCGATTTCACCCCTGAGCTGCATCAGCGCGCTATGGACATCCTCGAGGAGTACCAGACGGGGCCGCTGTTCAACCCGCCCCTGCACCGGGACAACGATCTGGGTAAGACGGCGGCACTGTGGTGCCCCGGCGACATCGGCGGCGTCAACATCGACGCGCCGCCGGGTGCGGATCCTGAATCGGGCGTGTTGTTCGTGCCGTCGCGCACCCACTGCAGCAGCCGCGTCATCGCCCCCGGTAAGGAGCGCGATGCGCTGATCGATCTGCCCACCGGCACCAAGATCGCGGACTATGCCGTGCTGCGCAACAAAGGCATTCGCGGCCCGGACGGGCTGCCCATGTACAAGCCGCCGTTCAGCCGCATTTCCGCCATCGACATGAACACGGGCGACTACCTCTGGGTGATCCCTGCCGGCGAGACGCCGCCCAACGTGCGCAATCATCCCGACCTGAAGGATCTGGATCTGCCGAACACCGGCAGCGGCCGCGCGCCGCCGCTGACCGTGACGCGCTCGCTGCTCATCTACGCGTCCACCGACAGCGACGGCACGCCGACGCTGTTTGCGGTGGACAAGACGTCGGGCAGGCAGGTGGGCAAGGTCGAGGTCAGCGCCGATTCGAGTTACGGCATGATGACCTACCTGCACGACGGCCGGCAGTACGTGATTCTGCAGACCGGGCCGAAACTGACGGCCATGGCGCTGCCGGAAGATGCCGATGGCCCCGCCAGCCATGATGAGCACTGATCTCGGCAGGTCCGCACGCCTGGCGCTGGCGGCTGCGGGCGCCGTGCTCGTGGTCGCAACCGCGGGCGCGGCGGCGCGCAGCACGCTCGATGGGGTGTATACGGATCAGCAGGCAAAGCAGGGCAAAAAGCTGTTCGAACAGCACTGCATGATGTGTCACGACCGCAACTACTTTCAGCCGGTGCTCAGGGCCTGGGAGGGCCAACCGGTGGGTCTGCTCTACGAGACGCTCATTGCCACGATGCCGGAAACCAACCCAGGCGGCCTGCTCGACCGGGAGTACGAGAGCATCGTCGCCTACATCTTCTCGCGCAGTAGCTATCCCACGGGTGAGGAGGCGCTACGGGGCGGGCGCTCGTTGCACGAAATCGTGATTGCGAACCCCTGAAGGGTTGTCGGCAGGATCGAGCTGAGACTCAGTGCACTGATGCTGAACTTCGCTCGGACTGAGACTCCGCGTGGCGGCAACTGTATCCGCGTCCGATTCTGCCCCTGACGACCATGCGCGCTCGTCTGCTCTTCACTGCGCCCTGGAGCGGACGTCTCGGCGCTCGCACAAGGCCCCGGCCGCGAACCCTGGCCACGCCGCGCCTACCTGGGTAAGCTTTCGCGCTTTGGCGGGGTACGACGTACGATGAAGGCCCTTGGGTATCTTCTGCTGGTTGTCGTGCTGGCGCTCGGCGCGCTGGCTGGCAGTTTTCTGCTGGCCTCGGAAAGCGGCGAAGTGGTCGTGCTCGAGACGCGGGACGCCCAGGGCGAGTCTCACGAAACCCGGGTGTGGGTTGTGGATCATGGCGGCTTCCAGTGGCTGCGTACCGGCAATCCCCAGAGCCAGTGGCTGGCGCGCTTGCGCGCCAACGACGTCGTTTCGGTGACGCGCAACGGCGTAACGCGTCAGTACCGGGCCGAACCGCAGGAAGACACAACGACCCGGGCGACCATCAATGACCTGGTGATGGAGAAGTACGGTCTGGCCGAGCGGTTCCTACGGGCGCTCATGCTCGATCCGGAGGTGGCGGTCCCCATCCGGCTCGTGCCGATGGCGTCGTGACCCCGATCGTCCTGCCCGCTGCGGCGGTCGCCGACTTCACAAGTCGCGCAACTCATAAGGAGAACAACGTGAAGGTATTTCTCGCGGCGCTGGCCGCCGTGACGGCACTACTGGGCAGCACCGATGCTGCCGCTGACGTGGAGTATCTGACGTCTCCCGGCAGCGAGACCCTGAACCTGCCATTCTCCGAGGCGGTGCGCGTCGGCGACATGCTGTACCTGTCCGGTCAGATCGGCAACCTGCCCGGCACGCTGACGCTGGCACCCGGCGGGCTTGAAGCCGAGGCGCGTCAGGCCATGGACAACATCAAGGCGATCCTCGAGCGACATGGAGCGAGCATGGCCCAGGTGGTGAAGTGCACGGTGATGATCGCGGATATCGCCGACTGGCCGAAATTCAACGAAATCTACGTGAGGTACTTTCCCGGGCCGAAGCCGGCACGAAGTGCGTTTGCCGCCAAGGATCTGGCGCTCGGGGGGCGCGTAGAGGTGGAGTGCTGGGCGAGTCTGAAGTAATGACGGGATCTCTTACAGTTCGAGCCGGATTGCAGGCGACGGGTGCGGCACTGATTCTGGCCGCGGCGGTAGCCTCCGCTCAGACCGAAACGACGGCACCGGCCGGCGCCACGCGCATGCCGCCCACGGTGCCGCCGGTGACCCAGGCTTACCCGCTGGCAGCTGCGCCGACCCTGGATGGCGACGTGCTGGGTGACCCGGTGTGGAAGGGTGCCCGCGCGACGACCGGGTTCTGGCAGGTGCGCCCTTTCGAGGGCCAGCCGGCTACGCAGCGCACCGAAGTGTTCGTAGGCTTCACCGATCAGGCGCTTTACATCGGCGTGGTCTGCTACGACGACAATCCGGCAGGCATCATCATCGCCGACAGCCGCCGTGACTCGTCGCTGGACGACAGCGACAGCTTTCAGGTGGTGATCGACGCGTTCCGCGACCAGCAGAACGGCTTCGTATTCGGCACCAATCCCGCCGGCATCGAGTACGACGGTCAGGTCACCAAGGAGGGGACGGCGCAGTTCAGCTCCGGTGGCGGGGGCTTCAATCTCAACTGGGATACGACCTGGTCGGTGAAGGCGTCCGTGACGGATATCGGCTGGAGCGCCGAGATGGAGATTCCGTTCCGCTCGCTGCGTTACGGTGACGAGGACGTGCAGATCTGGGGCATCAACTTCCAGCGCAACATCCGCCGCAACAACGAGATTGCCTACTGGGCACCGTTGCCGCGCCAGTACAACCTCTATCGCGTCTCCGAAGCGGGTGTTCTGGAGGGGCTGCAACTGCCGAGCCAGCGTAACTTCAAGCTCATTCCCTACGCGCTTGGACAGGCGCGGCGCGGCGGTGAGCTCGACGGCACCCACTACAACCAGGAGGTGGGTCTCGACATCAAATACTCGCTGACCCCGAGCCTGACACTGGACTTCACCTACAACACCGACTTCGCCCAGGTGGAGGTGGACGACGTGCAGGTGAACCTGGACCGGTTCAGCCTGTTTTACCCGGAGAAGCGGCCGTTCTTTCTCGAGAACGCCGGGCAGTTCGCAGTTGGAACGCCACAGGAGCTGGAGTTGTTCTTCAGCCGGCGCATCGGCATCGGCGCAGGCGGCACGCAGCAGCCCATCGACGCCGGCGTGCGCATCTCCGGCAAGATCGGCAGCAGCACCAACGTCGGGCTGCTGGCCATGCGCACGGACGATCTCGAAGGCGTGGCGCCGCAGAACGACTACACCGTTGCCCGGGTCAACCAGGAGCTGCCGAACCGCTCGTCGATCGGGGCCATCTTCGTTCAGCGCGACGGCGACGGCAGCATCACGGGTGACGACAGCAGCGACTACAACCGCACGTACGGCGTGGACGGACGCTGGGGTATCGGTCGCGACGGCCGGCTGACCGGGTTCGTTGCGAAATCGGAAACGCCCGGCCGCCGCGGGGATGATCTCGCCTATTCGCTGATTGCCCAGTACGACTCCGAGAAGTGGTCGAACAACATCGGCTACACCGACGTCGGCAAGAACTTCAACCCCGAGGTGGGCTTTCTGCGCCGCACCGACTACCGCAAAGGCGAGTTCCGGCTGTTCCGCACCATCCGTCCGGACGACCTCTGGGGGTTGCACGAGCTGCGGCCGCACGTGGCGTACCGGGGGTTCTGGAAGCACGACGGTTTCTACGAGAGCGGCTTCTGGCATGTGGACAACCACTGGGAGTGGCGGTCGGGGATGGAGATCCACACGGGCGTGAACTTCACCCACGAGGGCGTGCTGGCGCCGTTCGAGATCACCCCGGGCGTGTTCGTGCAACCTGACGACTACGATCACAAGGAGGCACAGCTCGCATTCATCACCAATCAGGGCGCGCCGCTGTCACTGGATCTGCAGTCCAAGGTCGGCGGTTTCTTCGGCGGTGATCGCGTCAACTTCACGCCCACCGTGCGCTGGCGTCTGGGTGATGCGTTCACGTCCGAGCTCGTCTGGGATTACAACGACATCGACCTGCCGGTGCCCGGCGGCGACTTCACGGTCAACGTCGCCCGTCTGCGCCTGTCATACTCGTTCACGCCGAAGATTCTGCTGCAGGCGCTGGTTCAGTACGACGACCGTACTGACCTGGTCGGCACCAACCTCCGATTCTCGTGGCTGCAGTCGGCCAATGCGGGGCTGTACCTGGTCTACAACGAGGTGGATGACGAGACCATCGTCGGCCCCATGGAGAAGCGGCGCGAGTTCGTTATCAAGTACAGCTATATCTTCGACGTGCTCTGAGCGCCGCGCAGGCGGCCGCCGGGACGTCAGCTGCCGGACGTAGCGGCGCGCTGGAGCCGATCCGTTACCGCTCGCCAGGCGTCGCGGGCGGGCGGTCGCTGGATGAGCAGCAGATCCAGATCGGCCGCGTCGAGCTGATACAGCGCATCGTATAGGCGCCGGGCGTAGCCGTCCGGCTCTGAGCCCAGGGCCAGCGCCGGACCGGCCACGGCGAAAGGTGCGGCGCAGAAGATCCAGCCCACCCGGGGATTGCGCGTATCGGCGGCCTGCGCCTCGTCGAACAGCTGCGTCGGCGTGCGTGGTGCGTAGTGGCGTCGATGCTGTCCGGGGGCTCGAACGTCGGCCTGCCCGTGGCGCACGATGGCCGTCCCGGCTACGGCTTCCAGAGACTGCACGTCCAGCATCCCGGGCCGCAGCAGGGTCGGCGCATGACCGGGCAGCACGCTGACGATGGTGGATTCGAGCCCTACCGTGCATGGGCCGCCGTCGAGAATGAGCAGGTCCTCGCCGGCGAACTGGTGCGCCACGTGCGCCGCCGTGGTCGGGCTGATGGACATGAACCGGTTGGCCGAGGGCGCCACCAGCGCGCTGCCAAGTCCGCGCAGCACCGCGAGACACAACGGGTGGGCGGGTTGGCGCAGGGCCACACTGTCCTGATTCGCGGTGATCGCGCGCGGCACCTCGTCGCGTGCCGGCAGCACCAGGGTCAGCGGCCCCGGCCAGAAGCGCTCGATCAGGCGCAGGGCCAGCGCCGGGACGTCGCGCGCGAAATCGTACAGCCACGCCGGGTCGGCCACGTGCACGATCAGGGGGTTGGTCGCCGGGCGGCCCTTCAGTGCGTACACGGCGGCCACGGCCGCCGGATTGGCGGCCTCGGCGGCCAGCCCATAGACCGTTTCGGTGGGAATGGCCACCAGGCCGCCGTCGCGCAGGCGCGCAACGGCGGCGGTGACGTCATGAGTGATGTGCGGCAAACGTCCTCAGATTCGCGAGCCGGTGATCTGCACGTCGGCGTGCTGCCAGGCGTCGGCGAAGCGCGCGGCGACCGCTTCCGCCTCGGCGTCGCGCCCCTGGGCACGCAGCGCCAGTTCCAGCCCCTTCAACGCCCAGCCGTTCTCCCTCATCAGCTCCAGGTCGCGCCGATAGGTGGCCTCCGCCCCGGCCGCGTCGCCGGCGGCGAGCTGCATGGCGCCCAATGAGTGGCGCGCCGGGTAGTACCAGTCCGGCGGCTCGTTGTAGGGCAGGGCGTCTTCCAGCGCCACCGCCCGGGTCATGTGGGCGATGCCCGCTTCCAGGTCTCCGTCTGCGGCGGCTATCTCGCCGTTCAGGAACTCATCGGCGATCTCCAGCACGCGCGGCGCCTTCTCGGTATCCACGAAGAAGGCGATGTCATTCAGCTCGGGGCTTTCACGCAGTGCCGCCAGCAGCGCCGCCTGCTGCCGCGCGCCGTCCAGATCGCCTTTGGCCGCCAGAGCCCGGCCGCGGGCGTAGTGCCAGATGCCGCGGGCGTAGGGCAGGTCGGCGTCCGGCTCCGGGGCGGCCAGAATCGCGTCCCAGTCGCCGAAACGCACGTGGGCGAAAATCGGCTGCATCAGGAAATGCTGCGCCACACCCATGCCGGGTGCCCGCAGCAGCTCCGGGGTGAGCTGGGCCGCTGTGCCTTCGGCCATGTCCAGCGCCTGCGCCCGCCAGCCCTCGATGGCCGCGGTGATCCAGCCGAAGTGCCAGTTGTGCGGGACGTATCCCGCGAGGTAAATCGGGCTGTTGGAGCGGCAGGCGGAAACGAACGCCGTGTCCGCGTCGGTGGCCTTCATGTTGTTGACGGTCGAATCGTGGTAGCGGCCTACGCGCATGTAGATGTGCGCGGGCATGTGCACCAGGTGCCCCGCGGCCGGCGTGATGTCGGCCAGCTTGTCCGCGTAGGGCTCGGCGCGCTCGGGCGTCTGCGATTGCTCCACCGCGTGTATGTACAGGTGGATGGCGCCGGGGTGGTTGTCGTCGATGGCCAGAGCCGTTTCCAGCAACCCGGTGATCTCTGCGGTCCAGGGCTGGATGGTGCCGTCGGGCAGCCAGAAGTCCCAGGGATGCAGGTCCATGAGCGCTTCCGCCGTCAGCGCCAGCACATCGGGATCGTCGGGATAAGCGGCAGCCACGGCACGCATGGCATCTGCATACGCCTGATCCAGGCTGCTGCGGTCCTCCGGCGCCGTCTCGGCGTAGCGGGCCATGAGCGCGGCGGTTAGCGCCTGCTCCTTGGCGTTGCCGTGGGTCATGGCCAGGTCGTGCGCCTTGCCGGCCAGCACCCAGGCCCGGGGCGCATTGCCCGGGTCCATGGCCGCGTTGACGTTCGGGCCCAGCACCAGCGCGCTGCCCCAGTAGCACATGGCGCAATCCGGGTCGTCCACGGTCGCCTCGGTGAAGGCGAAGTCGGCGGCCGCGTGATTGAAGCCGAAGGCGAGCCCCAGTCCCTGATTGAAGTAGCGGCGCGCCATGTCGGAACTGGTGGTGATGGCGAGCTCGAAGTTGCCGAGCCCGTCGAACAGCGGCTGGCGCCAGGCGTCGTCGCCGGAGGCTCCGGTGGATTTCGCGGCCGGTTGCGGCGCTGCGTCGGCCGCGGTCGGCGAGCCGGACTCCTGCGAGCAGGCGGCGAGCAGCAGTGCCAGCGCGGCGATGGTGAGTTTCCCCATGACGTTCCTCCCTGTAGATCCCGAGCGGATGATACCCTCTGGGGCCGCGGCTCTGCACGAAGCGTGCGCGGCACACATGCTGGTGCCCGGTGCTGCCGCTATACTGCGCCCCCTGAGACGCAACCCCTTCGACAGGAGGCCACCGATGTCCGAGCAGTCTGAGCAGCCTTCCGGCGGGTCCGGACCCGACCCGAAGAACGAGAACGCGGAGTATTACCGCAAAACCAACGCCGAGATCCTGGCCGAGTGGGCCATCGACGTCGATCAGGACCCGTACAGCGTGCCGCTGGAGGCGCTGAATCCCGCGCACCCGGCCCTGTTCGAGGCCAACCGCATGCTGCCGTACTTCGAGCGCCTGCGCGCCGAGGCCCCGGTGCACTATTGCGAGAACAGCCAGTTCGGCCCGTACTGGTCGGTGACGCGGTTTCACGACATCAAGTTCGTAGACGAGCACGAGAAGCTGTTCTCGTCCGACATCGCCAACGGCGGCATCCGTCTTGGCGGCCGGCCGGATCCCAACCCCGATCCCACCTTTCACCTGCCCATGTTCATCATGCAGGACCCGCCCAAGCACGACGAGCAGCGCAAGGTGGTGGCGCCCATGTTCACGCCGCGCCATCTGCACGAGCTGCGCGACCTGATCCGCGAGCGGGCTGGGCGCATCCTCGACAGCCTGCCGCGCAACGAGGAGTTCAACTGGGTGCGCGAAGTGTCCGTGGAACTCACCGGGCAGATGCTCGCGACCCTGTTCGACGTGCCGCAGGAGGATCGTCACAAGCTCATCCACTGGTCCGACACAGTGGAACGCATCGGCGACCCCGATTACTTCGAAACGCCGGCGGAAGGCTTCGCCGAGCTGTGGAAGTGCTGGGAGTACTTCGACGCGGTGTGGAAGGAACGGGCGTCGCGGCCCGAGCCGGGCAGCGACCTGATCTCCATGCTGGTGCACGGCGAATCGACCCGGAACATGCCGCCCAACGAGTACCTGGGCAACATTCTGCTGCTCATCGTCGGCGGCAACGACACCACCCGCAACTCCATCACCGGCGGCGTGCTGGCCCTGAACCAGAACCCGGACGAGTACGAGAAGCTGCTGGCGAACCCCGGGCTGGTGCCGAACATGGTGCCGGAGATCATCCGCTGGCAATCGCCGGTGGCGCACATGGCGCGCACCGCCATGGAGGACGTGGAGCTCGGCGGCCAGACCATCCGCAAGGGCGACAAGGTGGCCATGTGGTATCTGTCGGGCAACCGCGACGATGACGCGGTGCACGACGCCAACCGGTTTCTCATCGATCGTGACGACGCGCGCAAGCACCTGTCGTTCGGCTTCGGCATTCACCGCTGCCTCGGTAACCGCCTGGGCGAGATGCAGCTCACCATCATCTGGGAGGAGATCCTCAAGCGCTTCTCGCGGGTGGAAGTGGTGGGCGATCCCGTCTATCTGCGATCGAACTTCATCCGCGGCATTCGCGAGTTGCCGGTGATGGTGCGCGAATAGCTCGACAGCGGGAGGCGTCTTGTTTCGAAATCTGCGGCTGTACCGCGTGCACAGCCCGTGGCCGGACTCCGAGGAGGATCTGGCCGCGCGGCTGGCGGATGCGGCGTTCAAACCCTGCGGCCCGTTCACCGAGCGCAGCTCGGGCTTCGAGCCACCCACCGGCGAAGAGGAAGGATTGCTGGCCCGCCGCGTCGGCGGGGCCGATCTGCTGCGACTGCGCAGTCAGGTACGGCTGTTGCCCCCCGCGGCAGTGACCGAGGCGCTGGAGGAGCGCGTGGTCGCCTTCCGCAACCGTACCCGGCGCGAACCCGGACGGCGCGAGCGGCGCGACCTCAAGGAGGAGGTGTACGGCGAGCTGCTGCCCAAGGCGCTGGTCAAGTCGGAGCGGGTACCCGGCTTCTGCCTGCTCAAGGAGGAGCTGCTGGCGGTGGATGCCGCCTCCGAAACCCGGGCGGAGCGGTTCCTCGAGCAGCTGCGCAATGCTTTCGGCAGCCTCGAGGTGACGCCGCTGGCGTTCAAGCAGCCGCTCGGTGAGCTGCTGCAGCGCATGTTTCTGGGTCAGCCGCCGGGCGGCTTTGCCGTCGGCCGCGAGTGCCGCATGCAGGATCCTGCAGCCGGCAGTGCCGTAGTGACCTGGAGCGACATCGACCTGGACGAGCCCAGCGTGCAGCGCCACGTGCGCGACGGGCTGAAGGTGACCCGTCTGGGCATACGCTTCGACGACGTGCTGAGCTGCGTGCTCGACGCCGACGGCACCATCCGCAAGCTCAAGCTGCACGGCATGGATGCGGCGGAGGATTCCGTGGGCGAAGACGAGGACCCGCTGGCGCGGCTGGACGCCGAGTTCGTGCTCATTACCGGTTCGGTGCGCCGGCTGCTGCGCGGGCTCGGCGGCGCTCTGGGCGGTATCGCTTGAGCGCTGCGGAGCCTACCGGCGACGACGCGATCCTGGTGATCGGCGGCGGCCTGGTGGGCCTGTGCACGGCGCTGGCACTGCAGGCGCGGGGCGCCGCGGTGCGCGTCGTCGATCGCGGCCAGCCGCAGCGGGCCGCATCTTTCGGCAATGCCGGGGTGCTCGGCGCCTGGTCCTGCGTGCCCCAGGCGCTGCCGGGCATGTGGCGCGATCTGCCGCGCTGGCTGCTGCATCCGGACAGTCCGGTGGCGCTGCGCTGGCGCTATCTGCCGCGCGCGCTGCCCTGGCTGCTGCGGTTTCTGGCTGCCGGCCGCGAGGCGGGCCTCAGCGACCGTGCGCGAGCCATGCTGGCCCTCAACGCACCGGTGCTGGATCTGTACCGGCGCCTGCTGCAGGGCACGGGGCAGGAGCATCTGATTCGCGACTGCGCCTACATTCACATGTACCGCGAAGCTCATCAGCTCGACCTGGACAGCCCCGGCTGGCGGCTGCGCCGTGAGCTCGGCGCGCCGTTCCGGGTGCTGAGCGGCGCTGAGCTGCGCGAGGTGGAGCCTGACGTTGCGCCCGGCTATCAGGCCGCCGTGATGGCCGAGGGCCAGGGCGTGTGTCTGAACCCCGGCAGGCTGGTGGAGGCGCTGACGGAAAGGTTTCGGACCCAGGGCGGTCGGCTGATCGCCGCCGAGGTGCTGGCGCTGCGTCCCCAGGGCGGCCGCGGGGTGCTGCTGGATACCACCACCGGTCAGCTCGTAGCACGGCGCGTCGTGCTGGCGGCGGGCGCCTGGTCGGCGCGGCTGCTGGGGCCGCTCGGCTGCCACCTGCCGCTGGAAGCGGAGCGCGGCTATCACCGGGTGTTCCGCAACCCGGGCGTGAACCTCGGCAACATCGTCACGGACGTGGCGCTCTCGGCCGCTGCGAGCAGCATGGAGATGGGGCTGCGAGTGGCGGGAACGGCCGAGTTCGCGGGCCTGGACGCGCCGCCTTCGGCCCGCCGCTCACGCATGCTGGACGGTCTGGCGGTACGCATGTTCCCCCATCTGAACACCACCCAGGTGAGCGAGTGGATGGCGCCGCGACCGAGCTTTCCCGACTCCCTGCCCGTGATCGGTACCGTGCCGGGCCACGGCGACATCACCCTGGCGTTCGGGCACGCGCATCTGGGGCTCACCGGCGCGCCCATGACGGGTGAGCTGGCCGCGGACCTGACGTTGGGACGTACCCCCAATCTGGATCTGGCCCCATACGATCCCGGGCGGTTCTGACCGTGGCGGCGGTCCATGGGCCGCGCCTGGCCGCGGACATCTACGAGAAGCTGACCGACGAGGAGGATGCCCGCGTCTGCCGGGACATTCCGGAGTCCGCCTGCAGGGTGGTGCCAGGCAACTTTCTGCGGGTGCTGGTGAGCTACTGCTGCACCAAGCTGGGCGACGCGCTGGCCAGCCCGAAGACGGTGCTCGCCTGGCTGGTGACTGCGGTGGGTGCTCCGGGTTTCGTGCTGGGCCTGCTGGTTCCCATCCGTGAGTCGGGCTCGCTGATTCCGCAGCTGCTCATCGGTGCCGCCATCAGGCGCCTGCCCGTGCGCAAGTGGGCTTGGGTTGCCGGCAGTCTCGTCCAGGCTCTGGCCATCGCCGGGCTCGGACTCGCCGCCATGACGCTCAGCGGCGCCGCCGCCGGCTGGGCAGTGATCGCGCTGGTCGGGGCGTTCAGCCTCGCCCGCGGCGTCTGCTCCGTGGCCGCTAAAGACGTGCTGGGCAAGACCATTCCGAAAACCCGTCGTGGCCAGCTCAACGGCTGGTCTGCCGGTGCGGCGGGTCTGATCTCGGTAGTCGTGGCACTGGTGGTGCTCACGCCCGACGCCGGCGTGTCCGATCCGTACCGGCTCGGCAGCCTGCTCATTGCCGGGGCGGCCCTCTGGGTCATGGCGGCACTGGTCTACTCCGGAATCCGGGAGGTCGCCGGCGAGACCGGCGGCGGCGGCAACGCCGTGCGCGTGGCACTCGGACGGCTCGCCATTCTGCGCGACGATGCCACCTTCCGTCGCTTCGTCGTCACCCGGGCGCTGCTCATGTGCTCGGCGCTCAGCGCGCCATTCTACGTGGCCCTCGCCCACGGCCTGAGCATGGATTCGGGCGCAGCCGGCGCGAGTGGGCGGGGAATCGCGGCTCTCGGGCTGTTCGTGGTGGCCGATGGCCTGGGCAACCTGGTGAGCGGCCCCGTCTGGGGCCGCCTGGCCGATCGCTCCAGCCGCCAGGTCATGGTGCGCGCGGCGCTGGTGGCCGCAGCGTCGGGGATCACCGTGTTCGCGGTACAGCTCTGCTGGCCGGCGCTGCTCGGCAGCGTCTGGTTTCTGCCGGGCGCCTACTTCCTGCTCTGCGTGGCCCACAGCGGCGTGCGCGTCGGCCGCAAGACTTACGTGGTGGACCTGGGGTCGGGCAATCGCCGGACGGACTACGTTGCGGTCAGCAACAGCACGATCGGCGTGCTGCTGCTGCTGGCTGGATCCGTCGGCGCGCTGGTGCCGCTGATCGGCCACGCGGGTGTGCTCGGGCTGCTGGCGCTGCTGGGGTTGGCGGGGGCGGCGCTCGGCCGGACCCTGCCCGAGGTGCAGCGCTGAGCGCCCGTGCTGAGCCCCACATCTTGGCGCTCCCGACAAAATCTTCCCATTCGGAATATATTGATTTTCAAATATTCCATTTTCTTCTTTACCGAGCACTGGTAACTTGCCGCGCTCTCGACCGACGGCGGTCGGATCAGATCACCAACCAGCGAGGGGAACATTCATGTCCACCTATCTTCAGGAAATCGAACGCGTACGCGCACTGCTCAAGCAGCGTGGCCAGGAATGGGGCGCCATCAATCCCGAGAACGTGGTGCGCATGAAGCTGCAGAACCGCTTCCGCACGGGGCTCGAGATCGCGCGCTACACCGCGGACATCATGCGCCGAGACATGGCCCGCTACGACGCCGATTCCAGCCAGTACACCCAGTCACTGGGCGCCTGGCACGGCTTCATCGCCCAGCAGACCATGATGTCGGTGAAGAAGCATCACGGCACCATGGACCGCCGCTACATCTATCTCTCCGGCTGGATGGTGGCCGCGCTGCGTTCCAAGTTCGGCCCGCTGCCCGACCAGAGCATGCACGAGAAGACCACCGTTTCGGATCTGATCGAGGAGATCTACACGTTCCTGCGTCAGGCCGATGCGCGTGAGCTGCGCCACATCTTCGTCGAGCTCGACGAGGCGCGTGCCAAGGGTCAGAACGTCGATCAGATCATCCACCGCATCGACAACTACGAGACGCACGTGGTACCCATCATTGCCGACATCGACGCCGGCTTCGGCAACGAGGAGGCCACCTATCTGCTCGCCAAGCGCATGATCGAGGCGGGCGCCTGCGCCATCCAGATCGAGAACCAGGTTTCCGACGCCAAGCAGTGCGGTCACCAGGCCGGTAAGGTCACGGTGCCCCACGAGGACTTCGTCTCCAAGATCAACGCGGTGCGCTACGCGTTTCTGGAACTGGGCGTGGACAACGGCATCATCGTCGCCCGCACCGACTCCCTGGGCGCCGGCCTGACGCAGAAGGTGCCGGTTTCCATCGAGCCGGGCGATCTGGGCAGCAAGTACTGCGACTTCCTGGATGCCGAGCCGGTGACGGATCTCAGCGAGCTCAAGGAAGGTGACATCACGATCCACCAGAAGGGTCAGCTGTGCAAGCCGAAGCGGCTCGACAACGGCCTCTATGCATTCAAGGACAACACCGGCTTCGACCGCGTGGTGCTGGACTGCATCACCAGCCTGGAGCACGGCGCCGATCTATTGTGGATCGAAACCGAGAAGCCCAACGTCAAGCAGATCGCGGACATGGTGAACGCGATCCGTAAGGTGCGCCCGGAAGCGAAGCTGGTCTACAACAACTCGCCGTCGTTCAACTGGACGCTGAAGTTCCGCGAGCAGGTTTATCAGGACTGGAAAGCGGAAGGCAAGGATGTGTCCGAGTACCCGGACCCGGCCAAGGTGGACAAGGGTCTGATGGACGTCAAGTTCGACCACTCGCCCCTGGCACTGGAGGCGGATCGCCAGATCCAGCATTTCCAGGCGGACGCCAGCCGCGAAGCGGGCATCTTCCATCACCTGATTACGCTGCCGACCTACCACACGGCCGCGCTCAGCACCGATCTGCTCTCCGAGGGTTACTTCGGTGACATGGGCATGCTGGCCTACGTGCGTGATGTGCAGCGCGCCGAGATCCGCCGCGATCTCGCGTCGGTCAAGCACCAGGATCTGGCAGGCTCAAACATCGGCGACGACCACAAGGAGTACTTCCTGGGTGAGAAGGCACTGCTGGCCGGCGGCGCCGCCAACACGATGAATCAGTTCTGACCCTGGTCGGCTGCTGATCGGAACGGAAAACCCCGCTTCGTGCGGGGTTTTCTTTGCCTGCGATCCGGCGCCCGGGTGCGATCAGCGCCGCGGGCTCGTCAGCACCCTGGGCTCATCAGCGCCGCGCGCCCGTCCGAGCCGCGCGCTCAGCTCCGCCGCGCGCTCAGAGATTGCCTTTGTGCTGGCCGCCGTCCACCGACAGGGTGACGCCGGTGATCCAGCTTGCCTGAGCCGAAGCCAGAAACACCACCGCGGCGGCGACCTCCTCGGGCCGGCCGAGACGGCCGAACGGGATCGAGCTCTTGATGGCGTTGTACATGGGCGCGTTGTGCTCGCGGATCATCTCCCACATGCCGCCGGGAAACTCGATGGAACCGGGCGCCACCGTGTTTACGCGCACGTTCTGCGGCGCCAGGTTGATGGCCAGCGTCTTGGAATGGCTCATGAGCGCAGCCTTGGCGGCGGCATAGGCGGGTGGCGACCCGGCCTCGAGCCCTGAAGTCGAGGCGATGTGGATCACCGAGCCGCCGCCGGCGGCGGCAATCCAGGGCACCGCCTTCCAGGTGGCCCGTACCGACGCCATCATGTCCACGTCGAAGCTCGTCTTCCAGCCCGCTTCGTCGTCGCTGGTGCCGAATCCGGAGGCATTGTTCACCAGCACGTGCACGCCGCCGAGCGCCTCATGGGCCCGTTCCAGGAAGGCCTCGAGCGAATCCTTGTCGCCCACGTCGCAGGTGCTCGCGTGCACCTCGACACCCCGGCGTTCCAGTTCCTGCGCCGTGGCGCTCAGCGCCTCCTGCGAGCGCGCGCAGATGGCTACGTTGGCGCCCTCGTCGGCGAATGCCAGCGCGATGCTGCGCCCGATGCCCCTGCTGCCGCCGGTGACGATGACGTTCCTGCCTTTCAGTCCCAGATCCATTGCGTGTTCCTCCGTTTCGATCGGGTAGGGTACGTGCGCGCTCGGCAGCAGGGCAAGCGGCCGGACCGGGGCTGTACCGGCAGGTCCGGATGGGGCGGATATTCACGGTGGATTGGGTAAGAATGCGCCTGTCCGGGCGGCGCGAACCCTGATGGTGCGTGTCTGGTGACCCGCCTATTCAGACGATAGGAGACGATCAGTGACGACCAGTGACGACGGGCAGTGGGTCGAACCGGTAGCCGGATTCGAATACCTGCCGGACACCATCGAGGTGAGCCCTGCCCACCAGGCCGAGAAGCTCGAGGCGTGCGGGCTCGACGCGGACATCTACGCCGGCCTCGTGGATCCCTCGTTCTTCATCGGCATCGCCATTCACGCTGGAATCCGCAGCGGAATCAGCGCCGAAGGCAACATCAACATGCTGCAGTCACTCGTGCAGCACCGACCGGCGCGGCTGGGCGAGCCGCTCGCGGTGAGGGGCCGTATCACCGCCGTCACGCAGGTACCACGCGGACGCACCATCGACACCGACGTCTGGTTTGCGGACGCGCGCGGTGAGCGCGTGGTGACGGCGCGCCGCCGCTCCCTCAAACCCGACCCCGACAGGGCCGGAACGCGCGGTGCCGGAGAGCGGCCTGCTGCGGTCATCGAGGACGTGGCAGCGCTCACGTCACTGGCCGACTACGAACTCACGCCGGACCGGGTGCGCGCCTACAGCATGGAAGGCAACAGCATTCACTACGAGCTCGACGCGGCGCAGCGGGCCGGTTTCCGGGCGCCGCTGATCGGGGGCGGGATGGGCGTGCACTACTGCATGGCCGCGCTCTGGTCGCGATTCCAGCCCGAGACGCTGGATCTGGACATCTACTTCCGGCGGCCGATCTTCTGGGACGACCGGTTCACGGTGGCCGCACGGCAGCACGGTAGCCGCTGGAGCGCCATCGGCCTGGTGAAGGAAGGCAAGGTGCTGACCGAGGCGCGCATCAACGCGCTGGCTTGAATGGACTTGCCGGGTGGTGGTGCCTGATTGCCCGGGTCCGTCCGGATCCGATTGAACGGGCAATCAGGCCTGCGGCGGGCTGCGCCGCCGGCCTTTGCCGAGCCCCCCCCGCTACTCCTCGCCGCTACTCCTCGCCGCTGCTACCGCCCTTGGCGGGTGCCTGCTCCGCGTCGGATTCGAGCACCCGCGCGCCGCGCAGAATGCCGGCGAACGAGTGGTTGCCTTCGTGGCAGGCGTACTCGTAGACCCGCTCATCGCCGGCGGCTGCGGGCCAGGGATACTCGCCGCTCCAGGGCTCCACCCAGGTATTCGGGTCTTCCACCGTGAACTGGTAGCGCAGCGTATCGCCGTCGATGCGGCTGAAGCGCTCTATCACTCGGCGCTCGGGTGATGCCATCAGGTCGTCGTCGCTGCGGAAGTTTGTGGTCTCGACCACCAGCGTGTCGCCTTCCCAGTGCCCGACGGAATCGCCCATCCACTTGCGGATCTCGGCAGGCGGGTGCTCGGCGTTGAGCCGGATGATGCGGGCGTCGTGGTTCATCTCGTTGAGAATCATCACGCTGTCGTCCGACTGCACGATGCGCTTGAGGTTGTTGTACATCACCGGCAGAGCGGGCGGGCCGGCGGTGGAACCAAAGCCCAGCAGGCAGCGCTCCGATACCGGCCGCAGCTCGGGGTCGTCGTAGGGGCCTACTTCAAGGTCGATCCACCAGGCGGTGCCGGTGTTCTCGTGCCCGCGATAGCGCAGCGTCGGATGCGCGGCCATGCGTTGCTTGCCGGCGTCCGAGATCGCGGGCAGGCGGCCGTTCTCGGGCTGGGTGATGATCGACGTGCGCCACTTGCCGTCCAGCTTGAACGCGTTGTCGCCGATGTCGACGAAGAAGGCGTTGTAGCCGCCCACTTTGCCGGCGGCCCCGCTGAACTCGGGCACGTACACGTCCACCCCGCCTTCGGGGGGCGCTTCGCGGTTCGGGTCGCTGGGCGTTGCGTCCTTGGCCAGGTTGGCCTGCCACTTCTCGGCCAGCGCCTTGGCTTCTTCGTCGGTCAGCGTCAGGCGATCGCCCAGCTCGCGCGGCCGTTGCAGCGGCGTCAGCGTCGCTACGTTGTAGGTGCCGGTCAGATCCGGCCTGCCGTCCGGGCGCCGGGGAATGTCGGCGGTGCCGGCGGCGGCAGTCGCCGCGACGGCAAGCATGGAGCCCGCCAGCAGTGTGGCCTCGAAAAAGGTTCGCATGGTCCCCTCCCTGCAATCGAAGGTAGCAACGGAAAACGCCAATATACGCCAACGCGGGCCCGTCTTTAACTCTCTCGCTCGACCGGCCGAATCGAGCTACGAGCATCTGGCTTGCTCGTGGCCGCGCCGGTTCAGCCGAAGAGCTCCTTGAATGCATCTTCGTTGAATCCCACAACGAGCGTTTCACCGACCCGCAACGTGGGCGCACGCAGATTGCCTGTCGGGCCCAGCATGGCCGCGACGGCGTCGTCTCCCGCACTGCGGCCGCCGGCGAACTCGCTGACTTTCCTGCCCTTTGCGACGATCAGGCGTTTTGCTCCGGCCAACAGGGCTCGGGCGTCATCTGCCTGCAGCTTTCTGCTGGCGGGAACGGTTTCTTCGATGGCTGTGTGGCTTGCCTCCAGGAACCTGGATGCTCGAGCGCAGCTGGTTCAGCCGCCGCGGTAGTAGTACCAGTCGACTTTCGCGATCACGTTCGGGTGCTCCGTGACTCAGGACGGCTCGGATGGTACCTCAATCCCCGGTAAAGCTTGACCCCCGCGGCGCGGCGCTCCATAAACGCCATTCCGCGCATATTAGAGAGACTGTCATGCCGCAATTGAACCTGACTACCGACGAACTGCTCGCCACCACTCGAGCCGTGCGCAAACGGCTCGATTTCGATCGCCCGGTGGAGCGCGCAGTGATCGAGGAGTGCATGGCCCTGGCCCTGCAAGCCCCCAGCGGCTCCAATGCTCAGAGCTGGCACTTCGTCTTCGTCACCGATGCCGACAAGCGCGCGCAGATCGCCGAGCTGTACCGGCAGGCGTTTGCCGGCTACGCCCAGAGCCCGATGTCGGCCGCTGCTCAGCACGCCGATGATCCGAGCATGTCTGAAACCCAGGAGCGGGTCATGAGCTCGGCTCAGTACCTGGCGGACAATCTGCACCGCGCCCCGGTGTTTTTCATCCCCTGCCATGCCGGACGCTACGACGGATTTGCCGGCGAGGGCGCCAACGTGGCGCAGGCGAGCGCGTTCGGCTCCATCATTCCGGCAGCCTGGAGCTTCATGCTGGCGGCGCGCTCGCGTGGCCTCGGTACCTGCTGGACGACCCTGCATCTCATGCACGAGCGCAAAGTGGCGGAGATCCTCGGCATTCCCTTCGAGGCGATCACCCAGGTAGCGCTGGTGCCGGTTGCCTACACGCTGGGCACGGACTTCAAAGTCGCGCCCCGTAAGCCCATGGACGGCGTGGTGCACTTCGACAGCTGGTAGCGCGCGGGAGAACGGCGCGGGCTCAGAACAGGGCGCGGTATCCGGCGCGCAGGAACAGCCCCTGCATGTCGATGTCCTGATTCGCCAGCTCGCGCTGCATCCACTCGTAGCCGACCTCGAACTCGAAGCGCAGGCTGCGGCTGTGGCGGAAGTCCAGGCGCAGCGATGGGCGGACGCGCAGCTGAGTCTGCCCGCTGTCCAGGTACTCCCGCTGGTCGACGGACATCCGCGGGTACAGCAGCCAGTCCTCCCACAGCCCGAAGCGGTTGTCGAGCAGGATCCCGGCGGTGCGTGACGCGTCGGTTTCGAAGTAGCGGATCTGCAGCGCACCGTAGTTGCCTGCACCGTACGCATTGTTGGCGCGCAGCTGCGAGCTGAAATAAAGATCCTGATGCGGATCGAGCGCGGCTACGTTCAGCGATGTTTCGGTCGAGTCGAAATCCGTGAACGAGATGTCGGTTGCCAGGGTCCAGTCGTCGCCGATCTGCTGATCGAGGCCCAGGCGCAGCATCGTGCTCACCGAGCTGCGGTCGGCGGCGAGCTCTTCGAGGTCGCTCGTGAAGTTCGCTGCCGCCATCTCCAGCTCCAGCTCACTCAGGTCCCGGGCCGGCTGACCGATAAGCGCGTTGCGCGTGGTGAGATAGGGATTGTGCCGGTGATCCAGCGTGCCGTAGAAGCGCGTGCGCTCCGACAGACGCAGGTTGGTGGACAGGTAGGCACGGTTGAGCACCTGGTGGTGCAGGTCGTAGTCGAACATGCCGAAGTAGCTGCCACGGTCGGTGATCAGCTGCGCCTGGGTGCCCAGGGCCTGGCGATCGGTGACCCCGTCGTATTCCTGCTGCACGTAGAAGGGCGTGAGCGTGAGCGACTCGCCAAGCAGATGGATCTCCGTGTTCACCGCCCAGAACGGACGATCGCTGCCGGGTTCGTCGTAGCTGGAATCCATCAGGTAGCCGGCGTAGGCGTTGATGCGTATGTTGTCGGTGGCCCGGAACCCGAGACTCAGGCCATCGAACCGCCCGAGCGCACCGCTGGTACGCTGCTGTTGCCGTCCGATCCGGAAGCTGGTGCGCAGCGCATCGAACGACGAGTCCCAGTATGCCTCCTGCACCCTCAGGCCCTGCGCGCGCTCGCGCTCGGTGAAGTCCTGGGCGTGGCCCAGGGTCACGCGTGCCTCGTGCGTCGACTGGCTGGAGGCACGGCGCGTGGACACGTTGAGGTCGGAGTAGAGGCCGTCGATGGGTATCGTCTCGTCCTGTCCGCTGATGTCCAGGCTGTAGCGCCGGTAGAACTGGGACAGGCTTGCGGTGGTGTTCCAGCGCACAGCGGCCGTCTTCGACGGTTTGCGCAGGGCGCGCGGATTCTGATTCATCCGGTTGAGCGCCTGCAGGCGGGCGTCGACGCGCTCCGCGACGGCGCCGCTCGGGTGCTCGGCGAGCAGGGTCTCGTAGGCGCTCCTGGCCTCGGCGAACTGGCGCTTCTGCTCGCGGCTCACGCCTAGCATCTCCAGTGCCTCGACGCGGAAGGCCGGCACCGCGGCCGCCTTCGCGTACAGGGTGATGGCCCGGTCGTAGTCGCCCTTCAGATAGGCCTCCTTCGCCTCGGTCAGGACGGCCCGATCGGCGTCGCTGCGCCAGCTTTCCAGACGTGCCGGGGCCTGATCCGGCTCGTCGCCCAGCGTGCCCGGCGTCGCCGTCGCGATCTCGATGCGTGGCGCCACCGCCTGGTCGGCCGGCTCCTGGGCGGCATCGGGCGCGCTGCTGAACAGCCTTTCGATACGCGGAGAGTTCAGGCGCATGCGTCCGCCGTAGACGAATTCGGCCGCACTGACGGGTACCAGCGTGGCGTCCGGGTAGTTGCCCTGCAGCTGGCGCTGTACCGAGCGAGCCTTGCCCGCGTCGAAGAAGCCCAGGCGTACGTGGCCGCTCGCATCGGGTGCCGGATACAGCACACGGTTGAGCAGCAGCGAGCGTGGGGTTTCGCTGATCGAGAGCGGCGGCTGCGAGAGCCCGAGTTCCACGGCCCAGAGATCGTCGCGGCCGCCGGAGCGGGCCTCGCTGGCGGTGCGGTCGAACTCTTTGCGCGAGACGTATTTCAGAGCGATACGGTCGGATGCGTACTGCGGCAGGGTCACGGCGACCGTTGGTACGGCGAACTCGACGCTCAGCGTGAAGCCGCGCTTGCTCGAGCCTTCCATGACCACCCGATTGATGTCGTAGCCCTGCTCGCGGAAGCTCAACTCTGCGAACTCCCAATCCTTGACGGTGCCGGCCTCGTCGCGCAGCGCGGCCTTGTAGGTGAGTCCGTCATCGCTCGTGAACGCGGACGCGAGTTGCAAGTTGAGGCCCAGAATGACCTCGATCTCGGGCGCGTCGCCGCTGTCTGCAGCGGCACTGGAATGCTGAATGACCTCGCGCAGCAGCTGTTCCGCGGCGGCAAACGGTGCCGCGGTGAGCAGGATGAGGGCCAGCAGGTATTGCAGGTAGCGCATGGATCTTCTGCTAGTCGTCGAACGCGGGGAGCCAGCCGCTGGTGGAGTGGCAGTTGTCGCACTCGGCGGTAGTGTTCGGGTGATCGGCCGGCTTGCCCGTGGCCGTGACGCCGTCGTGACAGCTCGAGCAGCTGCCCAGCACCTCGGAGTGATCCACGGTGATCACCGGGTCCCAGGAGTTCACCGTGTGGCAGGCCTCGCACACGTCGGTGGTGAGAATGTGGCTGACGGACTTGCCGGTCGCGTCGATCCCGTTGTGGCACTACACGCACTGGTTGGTGATGCCGTCGTGATTGAAGGTGAACAGGCTCCAGGCGACGGTGGTGTGGCAGCTGTCGCACTCGGCGCTGGTCTGCATGTGATCGGGCGTTTTGCCATCTGCCAGCATGCCGTTGTGACAACTCGAGCAGCTGCCAAGCACCTGGGTGTGGTCCACCTCCCAGAGGGTCGTCCAGGTGGTGGTGGTATGGCAGCTGTCGCACTGATCCGTGGTCGCGATGTGCAGTGTCGGCTTCCCCGACGCCGCAAACATGCCGCTGCCGTCGTGACAGGCCGAGCACTCACGCGGGGTGCCCTCGAAGTTGCCGCGCACGTGGCAGCTTGCGCAGGCAACAGAGGCGTGCGCGCCGTCGAGATCGAACCCGTACTGGAAGTGGTCGTAGTCCTGTACCTGAGCGACCGCCAGCTGACCTGCGAGCAGGGCACCGAGCAGCAATACGGTTCTGATCAATCTGGTCACCGTAGCGCCTCGGCGTCGCTGAATGCGGTCGTCGTATGACATTGCTCGCAGCGGTCGCCGAACTGGCCCGCATGCACGTCATCGCCCTGGTGGCAGGAAACGCACCGTTGGGAAATCTCGAGTGGTCTGGGCGTGCCTGGCACGTGGCAGCCCTCGCAGGCCAGGTCCTCGTGGGCTCCGGTAAGCGGGAAGTCGGTCTGCACGTCGTGGTCGAACTGCCACAGTGACCAGCCGCTGGGGCCGTGACACTGCGCGCAGTCGTCGCCCATGCTGCCGCGATGCACGTCGTCAGCGGCGTGGCAGCTGTTGCACGTCTCGCCGGCGTCCAGGAACGCAAGGGTCGTGTGGCACTGCTCGCAGGTTGCGAGCCGGTGCATGCCGAGCAGCGGAAAATGCGTGAACTCGTGATCGAAGCGCACCGACGTCGACCAGCCGGACGGATCATGGCAGTCCGAGCAAACGCTGAGCTGCTGCTCGTGCGGGTCGTCCTGCGCATGGCAGTCCTCGCATTCCGACGGCAGCGGATCGTCCAGCGCGCCCAGGTGGCAGGCCTGGCACGCC
Source organism: Pseudomonadales bacterium (assembly GCA_041395905.1). Classification (GTDB taxonomy): domain Bacteria; phylum Pseudomonadota; class Gammaproteobacteria; order Pseudomonadales; family Azotimanducaceae; genus UBA7803. The sequence continues at coordinate 203,983 of JAWKZP010000004.1, read as the reverse complement.
AGATCCGCGTGCTCGCCGACGAGCGCGAAGCCGGTTTCGGCCAGGTGGTCGAACGCGACGTCCCATGTGTCCTGGCGGTGACAGGCGGCGCAGTCCGTGCCGCGCCGTCCCTGGTGGGGGTCGTCGGCGCTGTGGCAACCCACGCAGGTGTCCGGCGGTTCCTCGAGCGACATGTCGGCCAGGTGGCAGCCGGCGCAGGCCAGATCGGCGTGCGCGCCCTCGAGCGCGAAGCCGGTTTCGGCGGCGTGGTCGAACTCGGATTCCTTCCAGTCGCGCTCGTTGTGGCAGCTGCCGCAGTCCTCACCGCGCTGACCGTCGTGCACGTCGTCCGGCGCGTGGCAGGCCACGCACTCGGTGGGCGTATTCTCATACACCTGATCCGTATGGCAGGCCGCGCAGGCCAGGGGCTCGTGGGCGCCGTTGAGCGGCCAGTCGGTCTCTGCACCGTGGTCGAATTGCGCCTGCTGCCAGCTGCTGGCGTCGTGACAGCTGCCGCAGTCCTCGCCCAGGTTGCCCTTGTGTGCGTCGTCTTTCTGGTGGCAGCTTGCGCAGGCCGGTTCCGCCGCGCGGAATTTCTCGCCCTGGGCGTGGCAGTCGCTGCAGGACGCCTCGGCGTGGGCGCCTTCCAGGTCGAAGCCGGTACGGTGATGGTCGAAGGCCTCGATCACCAGGCCGGTGATATCGGCGTCGCGCCCTTTGTGCTCGGTGTGGCAGCCGCGGCAGCTGGCGTCGTCCGCCTTTGCGTGCAGCCCATGCAGGCCGCGGGCGGCGCTGATGTCGTCGGCGATGTCCTCGTGGCAGGTCAGACAGAGGTCACTCTGGCGGCTCTGGCTGAAGGGGGCGTGACAGGCAGAGCATTCGTGCTCGGTCTCCGCATGGCCTTCGATCACCGGGCCCGGCATCACCAGCGACTCGATGGACGCGGCCCGCGAGTGGGCCGCGAGCCCCGGCAACGTGAGCAGTACGATGAGTCCTGCGAGTCGGGACGGCTTCATGATCAGTACATGTGCACTGCAACGACGTGGACGATCACGGCGACGACGAGCACCAGAAACAGCGGGTAGTGCACCACATGCCACAGCGAGAACAGCGTCTCGAAGGCGCGAAACTGGGCGAATTTCCGCAGCGCCTGGATCCGCTGCGTGAGGTAGCGGCGCGTTGTGTGGCGCAGGCGTTTGCGGTGACTCTGAATCACGCTGGAGCGTGCCGCCTGGTGCCTGATGCTGCGGTTCACCTGGCGCATCAGGCGCCAGCGCAGCAGTGCCGTTTCCGGCACCACGCTGAATGCGCGCAGAAAGGCACCGAACAGGCCGCGATGCTCTTCCAGCAGGCGCGCTTCGTAGTTCGCCAGTTCCTCCAGGGCATCGGCCACCAGGCTGAGCGGGCTCGCCCCGCGCTCGCGGTACGCTTCGACGTCATCGCGCAGGCTGCCGAGGCTGACCTTGCGCCCATACAGGCCGTGATGCAGCTTGGCATAGAAGTAGCGGCCGATGATGCCGCTACCTGCTACCACCAGGGTGGCAAACATCGCCACGCGGCCGTTGAACGAGCCCAGCTGAAAATTGCTGTGCAGGATGATGAGCAGCGGACCGATGATGCCGAGCGCCATGTGCAGCCGGAACCAGACGCTCACGGGTCCGAGACCGCGCAGCAGTCGTGAGCGCTTGCGCAACGGGTAGAGCAGCAGCAGGCCCATCAGGCTCGCGCCGGTGATGCCCAGCCAGTAGCCGGTGCCGCTGCCCGCATGAATCAGATTCTCGTCCCTCAGCAGCCAGGCCCCGCCGATGCAGGCGGCTACGAGCGCGTAACCCAGCGCGGTGAGCAGGCTCAATATGCGCGATGGGCGCGCCGCGCGCGCGGGGTCGGCCGAAGACGCGGCCAGCGGAACGGTCTGGGCGGTATTCAAGGTGGTCACGCGGCTAGTATACTGGGGTTTCGCTACGTGGGGAAAAAAATCCCTCGAGGTCTGGCGCAATGAGAGTGGTTGTCATTTGCATCGAAAAGTCTCGAAAAATGCGTGGTTGGTGTCGCAAATCCGCCATCGCGATGTCTGTAAGATTAGTCCGTCGTACGAGACGCGAATGAGTCGCCGGTCATGGATCTGATGTTGTACGGCGCCTACGGGCTGCCCATGCTGCTTCTGTATGCCTGGGTACTGCGCAGCCGCGCCCGCCGCGAGCGGACCAATCGGGAGGTGCTTCAGGATTCGCGGGAGGCGGGCCTGATGGCCCCGGTTTCCCTGCACCCGGTAATCGATACCAGCCGCTGCATCGGCTGTGAGGCTTGTGTGCACGCCTGTCCCGAGTTTCCGAAGCACAACGTGCTCGGCGTCATCCGCGGCAAGGCAGGGCTCGTGTCGCCGTCGGACTGCATCGGTCACGGCGCCTGCAAGACGGTATGTCCCGTGGGCGCGATCTCGCTGGTGTTCGGCACCCGCGAACGCGGGGTCGACATCCCCCTGCTGTCGCCCGAATTCGAATCGACCGTACCCGGGGTCTACATTGCGGGCGAGCTCGGCGGGATGGGGCTCATCCGCAACGCCATCGAGCAGGGCCGTCAGGCCATGGAGCAGATCGTGCGCCGCCGGGGCGCCGGACCGGCAAAGGGGCAACTCGACGTGGCCATCATCGGCGCCGGGCCGGCAGGCTTGTCGGCAACACTTCTGGCGCACGAGCAGAAGCTGCGATACGTCACCATCGAACAGAACTCACTGGGGGGGACGGTGGCGAATTTTCCGCGGGGCAAGATCGTCATGACCGCCCCGGCACGCCTCCCCATGGTTGGTGAGGTGAAGTTCGGCGAGACCCAGAAAGAGGAGCTCATCGAGTTCTGGCGCAAGGTGGAGGCGGACACCGGCATCAACATTCACTACCGGGAACGCCTGGACGAGATTGAACGCACCGAGACGGGCTTCAAAGTGGTGACCGACCGCAACAGCTATCACGTCACCAACGTGCTGCTCGCCATTGGCCGGCGTGGCACGCCGCGGCAGCTCGAAGTTCCTGGAGAGGATCTGCCCAAGGTGATTTACGCGCTGGTGGATCCCGCTGAGCATGCCGGCAAGCGTGTGCTCGTGGTGGGCGGTGGTGACAGCGCGCTGGAGGCGGCTCACACGCTCGCGGCGCAACCCGGCACCAGGGTCACGCTTTCGTATCGAGGCAATGCGTTCTCTCGTGCCAAGCGCAAGAATCGGGACAAGGTCGCGGCACTGGCCGAAGCTGGAAAGCTGCAGCTTCTGCTGGAATCGCAGGTAGCACAGATTCATGCCGACAAGGTTCTGGTGCAACAGGGCGAGCGAATGCTCAAACTGGATAACGATCTGGTGATCATCTGCGCGGGCGGCATTCTGCCGACGGGGATGCTGCGCGAGATCGGCGTGCGGGTGGAGACGAAGTATGGCCAGGCGTAGACCTCTGGTTGCCGCGCTGCTGGCAGCGGTCGGCAGCCTGACGCTGCTGGTGGGTACGGCTGCGCCGGTGCAGGCGGCAGCACCGGAGGTGCAGGAGGCGCTGCTGCAGCGTGATTTCGCTGGCGCGGCCCGTCTGCTCGAGCGGGCCGCTGCCGCTGGTGACGCCGACGCTGCCGACCTCTACGAACTCGGACGTCTGTACGACCGTGGCATGGGCGTGGCCCGTGATCCGGAGCGCGCGTACGGCTACCTGCGCCGCGCGGCCGAGCAGTCGCACGCCGAGGCGGCGTTTCTGGTGGGTGTCATGACCGAGAAGGGCCGTGGAACCGCCAGGGATCCCGAGGCTGCCGAGCGCTGGTACCGGATTGCCGCTGACGCGGGTCTCGAGCGCGCCCGCGAGCGGCTCGCCGGGGTGCCGGCAGCGGCGCCGCGGATCGCGTCGCTGCACGAAGCCGCCGACCGGGATGATCTGGCCTCGCTGCAGGCTCTGCTGGCCCGGGGCGCAGACGCGAATGCGCGCGACGAGCACGGACGTCTGGCGCTCAACATTACCGTCGCGCAGGGTGATGCGGCCCTGGTAGATGCGCTGCTGGCGGCAAATGCGAGCGCGTCGGCGGTGGATGGCACCGGCAGCACACCGCTGCACCTGGCGGCTGCCGCGGGCGCGCTGGCCATTGCGAAGCGTCTGGCAGCTGCAGGTGCGGCGCTGGACGTCCCGGACGCCGCGGGTAACCGGCCGCTGCACCTGGCGCTGGCCAACGGCCACACCGACCTTGCGCGCTGGCTCGTCGAGCGCGGCGCTGATGCGAAGCTCAGCAACGATGCAGGTTGGACGCCGAAAATGCTCGCGTCGCGCAGTGACGATGGCGCGCTGCAGCGGCTGTTCGGCGTTTCCGCGGCGCGCGGTGACAAGGGGCCGATGGCACGCCTGCAGGATCTGCGTCGGGCGACGGCGGTGCGCGGCTGGTCGGATCTGGCCATCGCCGCCAGAGCCGGTGACCTGGAGATCGTGCGAATGCTGCTGGACCGCGGTACGGACCCGGACGTCGCCGACGCCACCGGCGTGAGCGCCCTGTTTCGTGCCGCCGCGGACGGCCATGCCGAGGTCGCGCGGCTGTTGCTGGACCGTGGCGCGGGTACTGCCGGTGGTGAGGAGCGCGGCAATCTGCTGCATCTGGTTGCGCTATCCGGCCCGGAGGCTCTGCTCGGGCCGTTGAGCGCGCATGCTGATCTGCTCGAGCAGCGGGACGGCAACGGCAACACTCCGTTGCTGGTGGCTGCCAAGGCCGGCAACGCGATTGCGCTGAAGGTCCTGATCGAGGCGGGTGCGAACCCGCGGGTGGCGAACGGGGCAGGACTGACCCCATTGCATCTGCTCGCGCAGCAGGACCTGGGCGGCCTGATCGCGCGGGTGGTCGCTGGCGGTGCCGACGTCAATGCGCAGGATGCCGTCGGACGTACCCCGCTGTGGTTCGCTGCCCGCGCCGGCAGCGCCTCTTCCGTGGCCGAACTGCTGCGTGCCGGTGCCGACTGCCGCGCGGCCGGGGACGGCACGACACCCGTGCACGCTGCGGCGGAGCTGGAAGATCGCACCGTACTCGAGCTGCTCATTGCGGCAGGCGCGCCGATCGACGTGAACTCCGCGTCGGGATCGAGCCCATTGCTGGTCGCCGCGAACGTGGGCCGGCTCGATAACGTCGAGCAGTTGATCGATGCCGGTGCCGACGTCGACGCCCGCAACGCGGTGGGCGACAGCCCGTTGATCTGCGCCGTGCGCAATGGCCACCTGGCGGTGAGCCGCCTGCTGCTGGGCCAGGGTGCCAGTGCCAGAGCACGCAATCAGCGACACGAGAGCGCGCGCGACCTCGCGGAGCGGCGTGACGACCCGGAATGGCAGCAGCTGTTTGCGGGGACGGGCAGCCTGCTGGGTCTGCTTGAGCTCGACAAGCGCAACTGAAGCACGGAGGCTTCCCGACATGTCCGATAAAAGCAGGCTGGTGATCACCGTTGCCCTGGTGACGGTGCTGGCGACCGTGCCGGCGACCGTTCTGTTGTGGCTCTACCTCGGGCCCGCCGAGCCGGCAGCCACGGCATCCACGCCCGGCGCGGCACAGACGGCCCCCGAGTTGCCGGTGCTGCCCGTCACGGTGCCGCCGCCGACGTCTCCGCACGCCGGGGCGATGCGATCGGTCATGCCGGCGGCGGCGGCGCCCGGCGGCTCCGGCGAGGTCACTGCGCGGTTGGGTGTTACGGTGAGCTACGCGGGCGACAGCTCGAGCCTGCCGGACTCGGCCGCGGTGTTCGTGTTTCTGCGCGCGGCAGGACAGCGCATGCCCCTGGTGGTGGAGCGGTTTGCCGCCGCCGAGCTGCCGAAGACGATCTCGCTCGGCCTGCAGGGCGACCCCGCCAGCGCCATGGAGGTGGTGGCGCGGCTGTCACTCAATGGTGACGTGCGGCTGGACCCGGACGACACCGAGGCCTTGCGCGCGCTCGACTCCGGCATCCAGCCGGGGGAGTCGCTGGCACTGCAGATCCCCGCTGCGCCCTGATCGCTCCGGCGGCTGACGCCGTTGCGCGAATCCAGTACCCTGCCGCGATCGGTCTTCGGGGCAGGGGAAAGCAATGACTGAATGGAATCGCCGCGGCGCGCTGGTGCTGCTGCTGGTGGGCTGTGCTGCAGGCTGCGACGCACCAACCTCACAGACGCCGTCTGCGGACTCGAGTGCCGCTGCGCCGCCTTATCAGCTGGTGGTGGACGACAAGCAGCTGATGGACTGGATCATCGATCCGACCACGGACGTGATCTGGGGTGCGGCGGGCAGCATCATCACCGAGGAGGGAGAGCAGGCGCTGGCACCCACCACGGAAGAGGGCTGGAATGCGGTGCGCAACGCCGCCGCGCAGCTCGCCGAGAGCGCCAATCTGCTGATGCTGCCCGGACGCGCCCGCGACGGCGGCTGGGTGGAGATCTCGGGCGGGCTGCGCGAGGTCGCGCTGCAGGCGCTCGCCGCGGCCGAAGCCCACGACGAAGAGGCGCTGTTCCAGGCGGGCGCCAATATCTACAACGTCTGCGTCGCCTGTCATCAGGTGTACATCTTCGAGCCCGCGGGTGCGTAGATTCCGTGCGGCGCTGCTGGCAGCACCGTTGCTGCTGCTGGCGCCGGCGCTCTGGGCGCACAACATTTCCGAGAGCAATGCCGGCTTCGTGCAGGGCATTGTCGGGCCGGCGCTCGTACCCTTCCTCTATCTGGGTGCGAAGCACATGTTCACGGGCTACGACCACCTTCTGTTCCTGGTCGGCGTGGTGTTCTTTCTGCACCGATTACGGGACGTGGTGTTGTACGTTTCGCTGTTTACCGTGGGCCACAGTCTGACGCTGCTCGGGGGCGTGCTGACTGGCGTGCAGGTCAACGCCTACCTGATCGACGCTGTCATCGGCCTGTCGGTTGTGTACAAGGCGTTCGAAAACCTGGATGGGTTCCGCAGCCTGTTCGGATTTCAGCCGGATACCCGCGTTGCCGTGCTGGTGTTCGGATTGTTTCACGGCTTCGGTCTCGCGACCCGTCTGCAGGATCTGGCCCTGTCTGCAGACGGGCTGATGCTCAATCTGGTGAGCTTCAATGTCGGGGTCGAGATCGGGCAGGTTCTGGCGCTGACGCTGGTCGTTGCGCTGCTGCTGCGCTGGCGGCGCAGCGAGTACTTTGCCCGGCAGGCGTTCGCAGCCAATGCATTGCTGATGTGCGGTGGTTTTCTTCTGGCCGGCTATCAGCTGGCCGGACTGCTGCTTGGTCGCAGCGGGTGACGGCGTCGCTGCAACCGCGCGGATCGCGCCGACGCGTGCTGCTGGTCACGGCTGGCGCGCTGCTGGGCGCACTGGTGCTGCTGTTCGCAGTCGTGCTGCCTGCGGAGTACGGATACGATCCGCTCGGAACCGGCCGCGCGCTGGGGCTCACCGAGCTTGCGCCGCGGCACATGGACCTGATCGCATACCAGAGCGAGCCCTACGCCAGCGACCGCCTGAGCATCGAGCTCGCGCCGTACGAATCCATCGAGTACAAGTTCCGCCTGGAGCAGGGTGCGCCGCTGCTGTTCAGCTGGGCAGCCAGCAGCGAGCTGGTCTACGACCTGCATGCCGAGCCGGACGGTGCCGAAGCCGGAACCGCCGAAAGCTTCGAGCAGAGCCGGGCAGCGCTGCGCAATGGCCTCTACGTGGCGCCGTTTTCCGGCTGGCACGGATGGTTCTGGGAGAACCGGAGCGCGGCCAGCGCGCGGCTCGAGCTCGATGCCGCGGGCAGCTTCGAGCGCGCGCGTCTGTACGATTCGGGAGGCTACCAGGAGCATTCGGTGCGCTAGCGCCCGCCCCGGGGATCGGATGCGAAAGGGCCGCGACTTGCGCGGCCCTGTTGGCGTGACTTCGAGTGATCGGGCTACCGTTCCGTGGGATCGGCACCATCCCGGGGCGCGCCCGTTCCGGAGGAACCCATAAAGATCTTGCGCCCGTCGGTGAACGTGATGTCACGACCGTTGGCGCGCATGGAGCGATCCTTCGCCTGGTAGCCGTCCACGACGATCAGGGTGCCGGGCAGCAGAGACTGCTTGGTGAGTCCGCGCCGCAGCAGCGTGTTCGGCGTGCCGCCTTCGACCATCCAGTCTTCCTTGGTGCCGTCTTCCTTGGTCACTTCCATGTGAATCCAGGCGTGCGGGTTCACCCATTCCACCTTGGTCACCGGCCCGCGCAGCACCAGCGGGCGGTTGGGATCGAACTCGGCCCCGAACGCATGATGCGCCTGCGCCTGTGGCGCGAGCAGTGGCAGAAGGGCCGCAGCCACGATGAATTTGCTCTTGCTGAACATGGACTTCCTCATATGGTTCAAACAGAAAAAGGCGATCGCCAACCCTATTCCTCTCCGGTGTCGGCCTGCAAGGCTTCCGCCTCCAGCAGCCGCGCGCCGCGCAGGATGTTGCCGAGCGCGTAGTTGCCTTCGTGGCAGGCGTACTCGAAGACCCGGGCGTCGGTGGCGGGCCACGGATACTCGCCGGACCAGGGGCGCGTCCACACCGTGGGGTCGTCGACGGTGAACTTGTACAGCAGGGTGTCGCCGTCCAGCCGCTCGAAACGCTCCACCACGTGGAGATTCCGCGACGCACCGGTGAGTGCGGGCTGGTCGTTGAAGTTGGTGGTGTCGATCACCAGCGTGTCACCGTCCCACCAGCCGATGGAGTCACCCATCCACTGGCGCACGTCGTCCGGCTTGTGCTCGCTGTTCAGGCGCACCACCCGCGCGTCGTGCACCATCTCGATGAGAATCATCACGTGCGTCGGCGTCTGCACGATGCGCTTGAGATTGTTGTACAGGGCCGGCAGCATCGGCGGCCCGCCGGTGGAGCTGAACCCCAGCAGACAGCGCTCCGACAGGGGCCGCAGCTCCGGGTCGTCGTAGGGGCCCGGCCCGGGCATGCCGACCCACCAGGCGTCGCCCGTGTTCTCCCGGAACAGCGAGCGGAAGCGCATGAACTTGGCCCGGCCTGCCGCGGTCATTTCCGGGCGCTGACCGTTCGGCGGATCGACGATGATCGAGGTGCGGTACTTGCCGTCCACGGCGATGGCTCCCTCGCCGCGATCGATCCAGAAGCTGTTGTAACCGCCGACGTTGCCGGCGGCACCCTCGGAGCCGTCGCCGCCTTCCGGCGGCGCGGTGCGGTCGGGATTGCTGGTCTGCTGCCCCGCGGCCATGCGCTCGCGCTCCGCGGCTTCCAGGGCTTCGGCCTCCTCCTTGCTGAGGAACAGGTTGTCGCCGTAGGCGGCCGGCCGCTGCAGCGGCGTCAGCGTGGCGACGTCGTAGGTACCCGAAAAGTCCGGCTTGCCGTCGGCCGTACGCGGCATCTCCGCGGCGCCGGCCGCCAGGGTCGACCAGGTCACGGCGGCGCCGAGCAGGCTGACTGCCATACAGTTACCGTTGCGTTTCATGCGCTTTCTCCTCCGCTCATCGCGGCAGCGGGTTTCTACGCCATTCGCCGTACAGCAGCTCCTCGACGAACTCCACGCAGCGGAACTCCATGAGCTGCGCGTCGGGTTCCATGCGCCGGTACAGGGGCATGGCGATCGTCCAGGGCTCGGTGAAGGTTACCGGGTCTTCGATGGTGGCTTCGTACCACAGGTGGTTGGGGCCCATCGGAGTCCAGCGTTCGGTGACCTTGAGCTGATCGCTGTGATGGTTGCCGGAGCGGTCGAACCAGGTGCTGTCGAGCTGCCCGGTGACTTCGATCACCATGGTGTCGCCATCCCAGTAGCCGTAGGACTGACCCATCCAGGAGTCCACGGGCGCCGGGCCGGGATCCTGCAGGTACACCTCGCGTACGGCGCCGGCGTACTGGTAGGCGAAGAACAGGGCGTCCTCGCTATGGAAGATCTGAAACGGCTGCGGCATGTAGTTGGCGCGCGGAATGCCCGGCAGGTAGCACTTGACCTCCGGGTCGCGCTCCAGCCAGTTGGCCTGATTTTCCCGTTTCTGCTCCAGCGCTTCCGGCTTGTAGGGGATCTTGCCGCCGCCTTTGACCACGCCCATGCCCGGGGGGACGGACACCACCGCGCCCAGTCGCATCACGGGCACGTCGGGCAGCGGGCCCCAGGGCCCCTCGCGCATCTGCAGCGCCGCCCGGGCCACGTGCATCTCCACGTCGTAGTTGGCCTCGTTCAGGGCCTGCCAGATGCCGTTCAGGTCGGGCTTGCCGTTGGCCAGGCGCGGAATGTCGCCGGCGCTGCCGGCACTGCCGCTGGTGCCTGCAGTGGCACAGGAGGTCAGAAAGCTCAGCAGCAGCAACGCCGCAACTGCGAGCGCGGCTCGAGATCCGTTATGCATCAGTGGTTCTCCCCTCAATGAAAAGGATGGAAGCATTGGCTTCCCGGTGTTGTCAACGGCGTCCATCGGCCAGCGCGAACGCCATGAGGTAGTCGCCCGCGGGACTGGTGCCGCTCCAGTGCCCGCCCGCCGCGACCACGACGAACTGGCGTCGGTCGGCGCCGAGCGGTAGCTCATGGGTACGGATCCGGCGGTGGTGGGCAGGCGGTACTTCCACAGCTCAGCGCCGCTCGCCAGATCGAATGCGCGAAACGCGTGATCCAGCGTGCCGCCGACGAACACCAGCCCCGAGGCGGTGATCATCGGCCCGCCGATGCCGGGCACGCCCTTGATCCACCAGAACGGAAACGGTGCCATGTCGCGCGTCGTCCCGAGCGGCACGCTCCAGCGGAGGACGCCGCTGGCCAGGTCGATGGCGTCCAGGGTTCCCCAGGGCGGCGCGGTGCAGGGCACGCCGAGCGGTGATGAGAGGCGTTCGGTCTGCGCGCAGTAGGGCGTGCCCCGCTGCGGCGAGGCGCTGCCCCGCACACTGATCGCGCGGGATCAGCTTGACGAAGCTGGGCACGCGCATGGTCACCACCACGGCCAGCTGCTCGCCCGGGTGGATTGCAGGCGAGCCCCAGTTGTTGCCGCCGCCGTTGCCGGGGTAGAACAGGGTGCCTTCGAGGCTCGGCGGCGTGTAGATACCATCGTTGCGCAGCGCCGCGATGGCCCTGCGACAGGCCCCGCGATCCCAGGGCGTGAAGCCCCAGGCATCGTCCTCGGTGATGTGCTCAATCAGGTGCGGCAGGTGGGTCGGAAACGGCTGCGTCGGCGCCAGGTACTCGCCCGGCACGGGATCCTGCGGCACCGCCCGCTCCTCGACCGGCCAGACCGGTTCCCCGGTTTCGCGATTGAGCACGAAGGTCATGCCCATCTTGGTGACCTGCACCAGGGCCGGGATGCTGGCGCCGTCGACGCGCAGGTCCATGAGCGTGGGCTGCGCCGGCGTGTCGTAGTCCCAGAGGTCGTGATGCACCAGCTGGTAGTGCCACACCAGCGCGCCCGTGGCGCCGTTCAGAGCGACAACCGAGCTCGAGTATGCATCCAGCCCGTCGCGATGACCGCCGTAGTAGTCCGGCTGGGTGTTGCCCGTGGGCACGAACACCAGGTTGCGCTCGGGGTCCACGGCAATGATGGACCACACGTTGGTGGTACCGGCCCGGTAGGTGCCGTCCGCATTCAGGGGCGCGATCTCGGCCGGTACCGGATTCCACACCCAGCGCAGCGCGCCGGAGCGCACGTCGTAGGCGCGGACCACGCCGCTCGGCGCGTCGCGGCGCACGTTGTCCAGCACCATGGCGCCGGTGATTGCCATATCGCCGAGGATGGCCGGCGGCGAGGTCACGCTGTACTCGGCCGCGCCGTGCGCAGTCATGCCCCGGGTCAGGTCGACCGCGCCGCCGTCGCCGAAGTCCGGACACGGCTTGCCTGTGGCCGCGTCCAGTGCGATCAGCCTGGCGTCCAGGGTCCCCATGATGATGCGGTGCTCGCAGAATCCTTCCGCACCGGAACGCCAGCTGCTCACGCCGCGGCAGTTGGGTAGCACGTCGGCATCGTGATCGACGCCGGGATCGTACGACCACCTTTCCTCCCCCGTCGCCGCGTTCAGTGCGAACACCTTGTTGAAGGGAGAGCAGTAGTACAGCGTGTCGTCCACGACGATAGGGGTCGCCTGAAAGGCGCTCTGGGTGCGGGCTCTGCCCTGGCCCCCGCCCGGCTTGCGGATGTCGCCAGAGCGGTGCTGCCAGGCGAGTGCCAGGGTGCCGACGTTGTCCGGTGTGATTTCGCGGGCGGTGCTGAAGTGGCCGCCGCCGGGCGCGCCGCCGTAGGAGCGCCAGTCCTGATCGCCTGTGGCGCCGATTGCCGTCAGCGGAGCGCAGCCCGCTGCCAGCAACAGGATGCCGCGCACGATCGCGCCCGCAGGTCGACCCTGGCGCGCCAACGCGCGCCGTTGCTCGAATGTCATGGTGATGCTCCCCGCCCCCGTCACATCGTAGCGTCTGTGCGGGCGCTTGTGCAGGGTCTGGGGCGACAGCGCCTGAGCGCTCGCGCCCCGGTGCCGCCGGACGCGCGGCCGGGAGCACGGTCAGGGGCTGCTGCCGGCGCGGCAAGGTGCATCGTCAGGGTTCCTGTGTCATCCTTCGCGGTCGCTCTCAACCCAATCGGAGACGTCCGTGGCAGAACCCGCATCCCGAATCGACCTGCTCAACATCGACCCCTACAGCGTCCCGTTGGAAGCCATCGACGTGAGCCGGGCGGAGCTGTTCCAGGCGGATGCCCACTGGCCGTATTTCGAGCGTCTGCGCCGTGAGGACCCGGTGCACTACTGTCCCGAGAGCGACTTCGGAGCGTACTGGTCGGTTACCAGGTTCGAAGACATCATGCGTGTCGAGCAGGACTGGGAAACGTTCTCGTCGGCCCAGGGCATCGTGCTCGGCGACCGCTTCGAAGACTTCAAGACGACCAACTTCATCGGCATGGACCCCCCCAGGCACGACGTGCAGCGCAAGGCCGTTCAGGGGGTGGTGGCGCCGCGCAACCTGGCCGAGATGCAGGGCCTCATCCGCCAGCGGGTGCAGAGCATTCTCGACGGCCTGCCGGTGGGGGAGACGTTCAACTGGGTCGATCGCGTGTCCATCGAGCTGACCACGCAGATGCTCGCCACGCTGTTCGACTTTCCCTTCGATGAGCGCCGCAAGCTCACCTACTGGTCCGATGTGGCCACCAGCTCGGCGCTCACGGGCGGCACCATGGAAGAGAGCGTCAGGCGCGCGGAGCTGCTCGAGTGCCTCGAGACGTTCAAGGCGCTGCGCGCCGAGCGCGTGGGGCGCAGCGAAGGATTCGATCTGGTGACCATGCTGGCCAACAATCCCGACACCCGGGACATGGAGGACATGGAGTATCTGGGCAATCTGCTGCTGCTGATCATCGGCGGCAACGACACCACCCGCAATTCCATCAGCGGCGGCGTGCTGGCGTTGAACCGGAATCCGGCCGAATACGACAAGCTGCGCGCCGACCCGGGGCTGATCCCGAAAATGGTGCCCGAGATCATCCGCTGGCAGACGCCGCTCGCGTACATGCGCCGCACCGCCACCCGTGACGCCGAGCTTGGGGGCAAGCGCATCCGGGCCGGTGACAAGCTCGTCATGTGGTACGTCTCGGGCAACCGCGATCCAGACGCCATCGACCGTCCCGAGGAGTTCATCATCGACCGGCCCGATTCCCGGCACCATCTGTCGTTCGGCTTCGGCGTGCACCGCTGCATGGGCAACCGGCTGGCTGAGATGCAGCTGCGCATTCTCTGGGAGGAGATCCTGACGCGCTTCCACATGGTGGAGGTGGTGGGCGAGCCGGTACGCGTTCTTTCCAACTTCGTGCGCGGCTACGCGGAGCTGCCGGTGCGTCTGCACCCGCATTGAGCGGAACTCGGCGCGCAATCTACTGACTCATCAACAACAGCAACCCGAAACGGAGGCATCAGCTGACAATGAGCAATCACCTCAAGTTCTACATCGACGGCGCCTGGGTGGACCCCATCGGCAAGGACACGCTGGACGTCATCAATCCGGCCACCGAGGAGCCGATCGCAACCATCGCCATGGGCAATGCAGAGGACGTCGACCGCGCCGTCGCTGCCGCCAAGCGGGCTTTCGAGACGTTCTCGAAGACCACGCGCGAGGAGCGCATCGCGCTGCTGGAGAAGATCATCGCCGCCTACCAGGCAAGAATGGGAGACATCGCCAGCACCGTATCCCAGGAAATGGGCGCGCCCATCGGGCTTGCCAACGCGGCGCAGGCGCCGGCCGGCCTCGGGCACCTGATGTACTCGCTGCAGGCGCTCAAGGAGTTCCCGTTCGAGCAGCAGGTGGGCAAGAACCTGATCGTGCGCGAGCCGATCGGCGTCTGCGGGCTCATCACGCCCTGGAACTGGCCGCTCAACCAGATCGCCGCCAAGGTCGGTCCCGCCATTGCCGCTGGCTGCACCATGGTGCTCAAGCCTTCGGAGATCGCACCGCTCAACGCCATCATCTTCGCAGAGGTCATGGATGCGGCTGGTGTGCCCAAGGGCGTGTTCAACCTGATCAACGGTGACGGCCCCAACGTCGGCGTCGCCATGTCGTCGCACCCCGACATCGACATGATGTCGTTCACCGGTTCCACGCGCGCCGGCATTTCCGTGGCGCAGGAAGCGGCCAAGACCGTCAAGCGCGTCGCCCAGGAACTCGGCGGCAAGTCGCCCAACGTGATCCTCGACGATGCCGACTTCGCCAAGGTGATCGCGCGCGATACCTTCGGTGTGTGCATGAACACCGGGCAGTCCTGCAATGCGCCGACCCGCATGCTGGTACCCATGTCGCGCATGGACGAAGCGGCAGCGATCGCCAAGGCGACCGCCGAGCAGATCAAGGTGGGCGACCCGAGCGATCAGGGGACCCAGATCGGGCCGCTGGTGTCCGAAACCCAGTGGAACAAGGTGCAGGCCCTGATTCAGAAGGGCATCGACGAGGGTGCCAAGCTCGAGACCGGCGGCATTGGCCGTCCTGACGGTCTCAATCGCGGCTACTTCGTGCGCCCGACCATCTTCTCCCACGTCGACAACAGCATGAGCATCGCCCAGGAGGAGATCTTCGGGCCGGTGCTGTCGCTGATCGGCTACAAGGACGAGGAAGACGCCGTGCGTATCGCCCACGATACCGTGTATGGTCTGGCGGCCTACGTGAGTTCCGGTGACGTGCAGCACGCAGCCAAGGTGGGTCGTCAGATCCGCGCCGGCAACGTGCACATCAACGGCGCGGGCGTTGATCCGTCGGCCCCGTTCGGCGGCTACAAGCAGTCGGGCAACGGCCGCGAGTTCAGCAAGTGGGGGCTCGAGGAGTTTCTCGAGACCAAGGCGATGCTGGGCTACAACGCCGCCTGACCGGGCGTGTCTCAGGGTCCCGCGTGCGCTGCGCGCGGGACCCGTTACATCGAAACCCCGCACGTGCAGGGTTTCGTGCATTTGGCGAACGCGCGCCAGCGTGCGCTCGGTGGGCGTTGTCGGTTTCGAGCACACCGATCTGCGCGTCCACCCCCGTGCCCGCCGGCATGCCGCTCCTGTGCGCGCGCCGATCGGGCCTCAGGCCGTCACCAGTGAACACGATGCGAGGATCCTGCCAGGGCCGCGCCAGTCGCGCTCAGGCCGCGCTGACGCGGATGTCGCGGAACCCGGCGCAGGCCAGCATCAGCTCGATCTCTTTGCGGAAGTACGAGCAGATGTCGATGGCGTGGGTTTGCTCGTCGATACGCGCGCCGTCCGCGCCGTAGTGCGTGACGCGGATCTCCAGCGTCGTGGTCTGCTCAGCGGATCGGGTGCGGCCTGCCGGGTGCGGATCTCGAGCTCCGTGCCGTCGGCGGCGCGGCGCCGGTCGCCGCGCGCCAGCCAGTCACGCGGCAGTTGCGGCTCGCGAACCCAGGCTTTCCAGTCGCCGGACTCCAGGTTGGGCAGATAGTGGTCCATCACCAGCGTACCGCCGGGCTCGAGGTGCGCGTGCAGGCCGTTCGAGCCCTTCGAGATCGGCAGCACGGGTGCCGCCGAGTCCAGGCTGCGCACATATATGATGATGGTGCGGTAGCGGCGCGGCAGCGCGAGCTGGTGCATGGCCTGCGGGTACAGCCCGGCCTCGAGACCTTCGGCCTGGGCGAGGCCCCGGCACCAGTCGAGCATGTCCGAAGACGCATCGCTGCCGTCGATGTCGACGCCCGCGCGGCGTATGGGAATGAGCAGGCGACCCGTGCCGCAGCCGGCGTCCAGCGCCGGCTCGCCGTGGCGCAGTATCGCTTCATGGAAATATCCGATGTCGTCGCCGTCGCGATTGAACTCGGCCCACCAGCGAGCCGCAGGCCCCGGTGCCAGGTGCGGGCGTTTTCCTGCATCAGTCTCTCCGTGCATCAACGTGCCAGTGCGGTAGGTCGTCGGCCGCCCCCATGTCTCTTTGGATGGTTTGCGCCGCTACCTGGCGCGCCCAGATCATCTCATGTTCGTCGCCATTGCCGACGGCTGCGTCATCGGCCAGGTTCTGGCGGTGGTTCGCTATCATCCGGACAAGCCCACGGAGCTCTATGTCGACGATCTGGGCGTCGCGCCCGAGCATCAGCGGCGGGGCATAGCCACCCGGCTGATGCGTGCCGCCGTCGCCCGCAGCTCGTGAGCGCGGCTGCGAGGAACTCTGGGTCGCTACTGAGCCGGAAAACGCCGCAGCTCGTGCGCTCTACGCCTCGCTGGACCTGAGTGTGCGCACGGTGGTCGTGTTCGAGGGCGCCGTCTGAGCGCTCAGGCGAGGGCCCCTCGGATTGCCCGGCCCCGGATCACTCGGCAATCGCTTCCCCCGACCCGCCGAACTCAGCCGGAAAGTCCTTCAGCTTCGGCAGCCCATCCTTCATGGGCAGCACGGTCTCGGCGTAGTTCACGTGCACGCCGGGCTCGAACTTCAGATCCGGCAAGGTTGCGGCATACACGTCGATCAGCCCGAGGGGCGGGTGGTTGGTCATGAGGTGGCCGCCGCACTTGCCGCAGTACTGACGCTCGCTCAACTCGGTCTTGGTGTAGGTCCGCAGGTGCTCGGCGCCGCCCGTGACCTTCACGTCGCTGGGCGTCCACAGCGAGAACGCGTTTACCGGGCCGCCCGACCACGAGCGGCAGGATCGGCAGTGACAGTAGCCCATGGCTTGGGGTGCGCCGGTGGCTTCGATGGTGATGGCGCCGCAGAAGCAGCTGCCCTGGTACGTAGTGCTCATCCGATTGGCTCCTCCCGATTCGCCGCTATTTAACGCCTCGCCGCACGCTTGTTCAATTGCCGGCGCGCGTCGCCGGCGGGCGTCGTGCCGTGGTGCTGGCAGTGGTGCGCAATTCGGAGAATATCTGCAGGCCGTCGACGTGCTCGGTAACACGGGCGTCCACGTCCAGCGCTTCGGGCGCCGTCAGCGACGGCCAGGCACCGCAGGCTTCGCCGCCGTCGCACAGCGTGTCGTCGTCGTCCGCATCGGTGCCGGCAAACAGCCGATAGGTGCCCGGCGCCACATCGGTCAGCTCGAAGTGATACTGGCCATTGAGTGCCGATACCGGTTGTGCGAGACCGACGGACTGGCCGGTTTCGTCCAGCAGCACGACGTAGTGCGGTCCGGCGTCGGCGTCCGGGGCTGGGCTCGTGACCTGGAGCTGCGCGCGGATCGTCAGCTCGTTCACCGCCGGGTCGCTGGCCGCGATGCGGATCGTGGCGCTGTAGCTGCCATCCGCGAGCCCGCTGCGGTCGGCTCGCGCGGCGAAGCTGCCCAGCCCCTGGCCATCGACTTCGAGCGGCGTCACCGACAGCCACGGCTGGTCGACGGTCGTGGCGACCTGAACGGTACCGGTGCCGACATTGGCGACTGAGAAGCTGAGCTCGCTGGTGAAGGACTGAAAGTTCAGCGTGCCGGTCGAGCTGGCCAGCACCGGACCGATGTCACCGTTGCTGCTGCCTGCAAGCCCGAGCGCCGCGGTCAGCGCTTTGTAGGCGTTGATCCGGCCGTAGCCGAACTCGTCGTCGCGCCCCGGTGGGCCCAGGTCGTCGGTCAGCTCGCCAGCGGCAAGCAGCGCGTCGAACTGGCCGGGCGTGAGCTCGGGAAAGACTGATTTCATCAGCGCGATGACGCCGCTCACCTGGGGTGCGGCCATGGAGGTGCCCTGCAGCCACTCGTAGTTGAACGAGATGGGTTGCGCACCACCGCCGCGGCCGTCGGTGCTCAGAATGGCATAGCGCCCCGATCCGATCGCGAGCCCGCCCGGTGCTGCGACATCCACGGTTGCGCCGCGGTTGGAGTAGGGCGCCGACTCGTCGCCGATGGTGGTGGCCGAAACGGAGATCACCCCGTCGTAGGCGGCCGGAAAGCTCGGTGCGCTGCTGGCATCGTTGCCTGCGCTGGCGACCAGCAGCACCCCGGCGGCTCGCGCCTCGTCGATGACGCGCTGCTCTGCCTCCGAATAGAAGTCGCTGCCCAGGCTCAGATTGATGACGTCGGCACGGCGCGGCGGGGTACGCCCGGTCAGATTGTCGAGCCCGGCGGCGTAGCGGATTGCCTGCATCACGTCGAAGGTCGTGCCGCCGTCGATGCCGAGCGCGCGCAGCGGCATGATCCTGGCGCCCCAGGAGACGCCGGCGACCCCGACCCCGTTGTCGCTCGCCGCCGCCGCAGTGCCGGCGACGTGGGTGCCGTGAAAGCTGCCGTCGCCCGGGCCGTACGCCTCGTCGCCCGGGTCACTCGGGTCCAGGTCGATGCCGTCGCCGTCGCCTGCCCGGCCCGGGTCCTGAATGAAATCCGCGCCGATCACGTTGCCTGCGTCGTCACGCAGGATGCTGGCGGCGAGATCCGGATGATCGAGCAGCACCCCGGTGTCGACCACCGCCACGATGGCGTCCGGATTGCCGGTGTCGCGCCCGGTGCTGACGTCCCAGGCCTGCGGCAGGCTGATCGCCTGGTAGTGCCACTGATCGGCGTAGAGTGGATCATTGGGCGTGAGCAGGGGCCGGCGCAGCGCGTTGACCTCGACCAGGTCCAGTGCCGGGTCGCGGCACAGCGCCTTGGCGATGCGCAGGGTCTGGTACTTGGTCAGCAGTGCAGGTGACATCCGGCTGCCCGCCGGCATTACGAACGATGCGAGCTGCAGATCGGACGCGAATGTCGGCCCGTCGTCGGTGGCTTCGAGCCTGAACTTCTGCCGGTCGGCCGCACCCTCGATGGCGTAGCGGTGCACGCGCGCGGGAGGCGGGGGTGAGGCTGCGCGCGCAGTGGCGGGCAGCAGCAGGAGTTCCGACGGCACGAACGGATCGGTGCCGCGTTTCGCACGGGTCGACGCGGCGGCGGCGGCCGGCGCGATCGAGAGAGCGTAGTTGCTGGCGCCGGACACCGACTGCACGCGCACGAAGTAGTCGCCGGACGCGGATACCAGCAGATCCTCGGTGGTTTCGAGCGACACGGAGAAGTCGACGACGGTGGGCACTCCGGAGGCGGTATAGAGCCAGAGGTCCAGGTCCGCGTCGGGGTCGGCGATCGCCAGCACGATGCGATCACCTGCGCCCAGCGACACCCGGAAGTAATCGTCGACATCGCCGCTGGCGTAGAAGTTGCCATTGGCTGAACCGGTAGCCGGCTGGTTGACGAAACCGCCCAGGCGCACGGGATTCGGCAGCGCCTGCGCGCTGCCGAACTCGTCGTTGGCGACCGGCGCCGACAAGCGGTCGTTCAGGTCGCTGTCCGAGCGGCTGTCGGGCGTGATGCCGATGACCCCGGACAGGGTCGCACCCCGAACGCGGACGGTCTGGCGCGCCGTTCCGGCGGCGCCATCGTCGTCGCGCACCTGCAGCACGACTTCGTACGTTCCCGGCCGGGCGAAACGGTGAACCACGTTTGGCCCGGCGCTGGCGGTCGCGCCGTCGCCGAAGGTCCAGGTGTAGCTGGCAATGTTGCCGTCGTCATCGCTGGATGCCGAGCCGTCCAGCCCCACGTCGAGCGGTGCGAAGCCGTCGCTGATGCTGATGTCGAGGCGCGCGGTCGGTGCCAGATTGGCGGCTGCGGACGCTGCGGGGCTGGACGTGCCGCTGCTGCCACCGCCGCAGCCGGTCAGAGCTGCCAGAACAATCGCCAGCGCGGCAGCGACTATGAATTCGAATGGGCTGATCCGGGCATGCATTGAACCGTTGCCTGGCCTTCGCAATCTCGATGGTACTTTCTCTGAGCCTAGACAATGTGCTCCGGACTGATGGTTGAACCGGGGCGCGGGTCGGGCAAGCGCGCAGGCGTCGGGACGTGACGCGGTGCTCGGAGTGTGGCGTTAGGACGGCGATGCGGCAGGTCACAGGGCATCCGCCCGGGTCTGGTGCAGGCCGCGGACCGGCTGTTCAGCCGGCGGACCGGCTGTTCAGCCGGCTGCGACCGCCGGCAGCACGTCCACGGCCACCTTCACCTCGTGATGACCGCCGCCGAAGATGAAGCCGTTGACCGGACTGACGTCGCCGTAGTCGCGGCCCCAGGCAACGGTGATGTGCTCGAGATTGGGGATCAGGTTGTTGGTCGGGTCGAAGTCGATCCAGCCGAGCTCGGGACACCACGCCGACAGCCAGGCGTGGGATTCGTCGGCGCCGGCGAGCTTCTGCTGGCCGGCCGGCGGGTGGGTCAAGAGGTAGCCGCTCACGTAGCGGGCGGGCAATCCGAGGCTGCGCAGGCAGGCGATCTGCAGGTGGGCGAAGTCCTGGCAGACGCCGCGCCGGATAGCGAGAACCTTGCCGACCGGCGTGGACACGTCGGTTACGCCGCCTTCGTACTTGAACTCCTGATAGATGCGCGTGGTCAGCTCCATCACCGCAGTGAGCAGCGGCTTGTCGGGCGTGAACGTGGCCAGGGCGAACTCGCGTATCGCCGGCAGCAGCTCGACGAACGGCGACTCGAAACAGTACTGCGACGCGCTCAGCGCTTCCGTGGTGCTCGGCGAGCGCATGGTGCGGGCCACCACTTCCCA
This sequence comes from Pseudomonadales bacterium, assembly GCA_041395905.1. GTDB lineage: Bacteria > Pseudomonadota > Gammaproteobacteria > Pseudomonadales > Azotimanducaceae > UBA7803. The sequence goes on along the minus strand of JAWKZP010000004.1, from coordinate 183,141 downwards.
GGCGGGGCTGAAGTCGAGCATCACGTTCATGCCCGGCAGCACCTCGACCTGGGACTCGCCCGTGATCACGAGCTCCGTATGGGCCTGCTGAATGGTGACCATCTGCACGCGGTTGCCGTAGTAGTCGTCCCAGCTGCGCTCGATGCTCGGATTCGGATGCATGACCAGCCGCGTGCTCACGACGTTCTGGTTGTTGGAGCGGCGCGGATTCAGCTTCAGCATCTGGTGCGAGATCGTCACCGGCGTCTCGTAGCTGAAGCGGGTCTCATGACGGACGTTATAGAGCATCGTCGGGCCTCTCGCGGATGACGTTGCCGCTCACCCGATGGCCGATGGAATGGCTGAAGTAGGTCTGGCTGATCAGGTCCACCAGCCGGTCGGTACCCTGCTCGCAACGGCTCAGCAGCCGGTTCAGATGAGTGCGCTTGCCGTCCTTGCTGACGGTGGAGGCCAGCTTGTCGACGTTGGCCAGAATCACGTCGGTGTGCATGCTGATCAGCAGCTTCTGCGACTCCGACGGGCGCCCGTCGATGGCCTCGAGGGGCATGACGCTCATGTGTTTGCGCATCTCTTCCAGCTGGAACACCAGCGAGCGCGGGTTGCTGTCGTCGGCCAGCACCAGGTCGAGCACCGCCGGCAGTTCCGGCTCGGCACGGTAACGCGCGCGGTAGGTGATCAGGCTGTCCGCGAGTTCCAGCTGCAGCCCCAGCGCGCCGGGTTCTTCTCGATCCACCCGCGTCAGCAGTTCACGCATGACCTTGATGGAGAAGTAGGCCCGCTCGATGCGCCGCCCGAGATCGAGCAGGCGCCAGCCGTAGCCGCGGGTCATGTTCTCGTGAATGAGGCCGTTCACGGCCGACTGCGATTCGATCAGGTCATCGAGGGCGGTGACCGCATCGCTCAGCGAGTTGGCCCGCCAGCGCAGCTTGGGCACGCTGGTCAGCCGTTCGATCACGCGCCAGGCATCCGGTGACAGGCGCTCGCGGACCTGGTCTGCCGTGCGCGCCACGTTGCCCAGCACCTGACCCAGGCTGTCGGGACTGTCCGGGTCGAACAGCACGTTCCAGATCTCGTGCTCGACCGCTCGGCTGCCGGCAGCAACCGCCCGGCGCGCGCGCGCCGGCGTCAGGCGGCTCTGTGAGACCAGCAGGGCGGTGAGGATGCCGAGCGCCACCGGCGCCATGCTGAGCGGCGTCTCACCCGCCAGGCGCAGAAACAGATTACGGTACAGGCGCACGCCGCCGTCGGCGCGTTCGAAGTAGCGGCCGAGCCAGAACAGATCGTCCGCAGTCTTGCTGGGCAGGTCGCGGTCGCTGCGTTTGAGCGTAGCTGCGCGCAGCGGCCGCAGCAGCGTCTCGGGTTTGACCACCTGATCGGAGAGCACCCAGACGTCCGTGCTGTACTGTGTGGTGGCGCCGATGTCGTCGGCTGAGATCTTCACCAGGCCGCCAGGCAGCATCCGGTAGCCCTCGTCGCTGGCGGCAACGAACACGCGCAGCACCATGGGGGCGGCGCGCAGGTGGCCGTCCTTGTCCAGGCACGGCACGGTGGAGCACTGCATGGGTTCGCGCCCGACCACGTCGTAGGGGCGCAGCGCCAGCACCTCGCTCAGGCGCTTCGGGTCGGCAAACTCCGGCGCGCTGCGATTGAACTCGCGCGCCCCTGCCGTCAGCAGCGATTGCCTGCCGAACGCGTGCCGCAGCACGAGCCCGTCGCCGCGTGATGCCACGTATTTGCGTTCGTCTTCCTGGCCGCACCACCAGCTCGCCACGCTGGGCAGCTTCAGCGGCTCTCCCAGAAGCTGCTCGGAGAGCCCCGGCAGGAAGCTGTGCAGCCCCTCGCTTTCCACGACCCCGCTGCCGATGGCATTGGCCACGAGCACGTCAGCGCCGTGGGCTGCCTGCAGCAGGCCGGCGATGCCCGAGAACGGCGCCGCGCGCAGCTCCAGTGGGTCGCAGTTCTCGGAGTTGATGCGGCGCACGATCAGGTCGACCCGTTCCAGACCTTCGAGGGTTTTGAGGAAGACGCGATTGTCGCGCACGGTGAGGTCAGCGCTCTCCACCACCGGGTACCCCAGGTAGCGGCCAATGAGCGCATGCTCGAAGTAGTCCTCCTGATCCGGGCCGCCGGTGAGCACCACGCTCAGGTGCTGATCGCCGACGTGAGTGAAATGCTCGGCGAAGGCGCGGAAGAACCCGGCCAGACGGTGCAGATTGTGGCGGTTGAAGGGTTCCGGGACGCTGCGCGAAGTGACGATGCGGTTCTCGAGGCTGTAACCGATTCCTGCCGGCGACTCGGTGCGCTGGCTGAGCACCCACCAGGTGCCGTCCGGCGCGCGTGCGATGTCGAACGCCAGGAACTGCAGCATCACGGCATCACGCGTCTGGTAGCCGTGGCAGTTGGGAATGAACTCCGGGTTGGCGAACACCAGCGGCGGCGGCAGCGCGCCGGTCCGCAGCAGGGTCTGGGGCCCGTAGATGTCGACCAGCATGGCATTGAGCAGCTCGGCGCGCTGCACCAGGCCCTCGGAGAGGGCGCGCCATTCCGCCGGCGAGATGGTGAGCGGCAGCACATCGAGGTGCCAGGGCCGCCGGGCGTGCCCTTCGGCGGTGATGTAGGCCACGTCGTGCTGGCGCAGCAGCGACTCCACCGCCTGCGCCGCGCTGCGACGTCGCTGCGCGCCCATGTCGGCGAAGGCCTGCATGATCGACTGCCAGTGCGGGCGCAGACGCCCGGCGGCATCGCACATCTCGTCGTAGCGGCCGGGCAGGCTGCGGTAGCCGTCGAGCAGCGCCCCGAGCCCGCTGCCGGTAAGCGTCGCCTCGCTCATGGCCAGCGCAGATCCAGAGTGTCAGGGAACTCGTCGCGGACCTCGAGCGGCGGTTCGGCGTAGTGGCCACCGCTCTGGCCGAAGGTCTGAAAGCGCGCGAGCCGGCGGCTCTCCGCCTCGTTGGCGTTCACCGGGAAGTGCTCGAAGTTGCGCCCGCCGGGATGGGCGACGTGGTAGGTGCAGCCGCCCACGGGGCGCCCGTTCCAGCGGTCGTAGAGCTCGAACGTCAGCGGCGCGTCGACGGGTACGGTGGGGTGCAGCGCGGACGCCGGCTGCCAGGCGCGAAAGCGCACGCCCGCGACGAACTCGCCGGGGGCGTCGGTGCGACGCATCGGCACGGCGTGGCGATTGCAGGTCACCAGGTAGCGCTCCGGCTCGAAACCGCGCGCCCGCACCTGCAGCCGCTCCACCGAGGAATCCACGTAGCGGACCGTGCCGCCGACAGCGCCTTCCTCGCCCATGACGTGCCATGGCTCCAGCGCCTGACGCAGCTCCAGCTCGACCCCGGCGTGCTCCACCGCGCCGTAGCGCGGAAAGCGGAACTCGAAGTGCGGCTCGAACCAGCGCGGATCGAAGTCGTAACCATCGGCGCGCAGCTCGTCGAGCACCTGCAGCAGATCCTGCCAGACGTAGTGGGGCAGCATGAAACGGTCGTGCAGGGCGGTGCCCCAGCGGCGCAGGCCGCGAGCGTTGGGGCGCTGCCAGAAGCGCGCGACGCAGGCGGTCAGCAGCAGCTGCTGCGCCAGGCTCATGCGCGCGTGCGGCGGCATCTCGAAGGCGCGGAATTCCACCAGTCCCAGGCGGCCCGTGGCGCTGTCGGGCGAATACAGCTTGTCGATGCAGATCTCCGCCCGGTGCGTATTGCCGGTGACGTCGATCAGCAGATTGCGGAAGATCCGATCCACCAGCCACGGTGGCGTGATCTCGCTGTCCCCGGCAGCGCTCACCTGGCTGAACGCCAGCTCCATTTCGTAGAGGGTGTCCTGGCGCGCCTCGTCGATACGCGGCGCCTGGCTGGTGGGACCGATGAACATGCCGGAGAACAGGTACGACAGCGACGGATGCTGCTGCCAGAAGGCGATCATGCTGCGCAGCAGGTCCGGCCGGCGCAGGAACGGGCTGTCGGCCGGTGTCGGTCCGCCCAGCACCACGTGGTTGCCGCCGCCGGTGCCGGTGTGGCGTCCGTCGAGCATGAACTTCTGCGTGTCGAGGCGGGCCGCCCGCGCCTCCTCGTAGAGCGTGCTGGTGATGTTCACCATTTCGTCCCAACCGGCGGCCGGCTGCACGTTGACCTCGATCACCCCGGGTCGGGCGTCACCTTGATGACGTTGATGCGCGGGTCGGGCGGTGGCAGATAGCCTTCGAGCTGGATCTTCAGGCCCAGCTCACGGGCGTTGTCTTCCACCACGCCGATCAGTTCCAGGTAATCCTCCACGCGTTCCACGGGTGGCATGAAAACGTACAACACCCCGTCGCGGGCCTCGAAGGTCATGGCGGTACGCACCTGACCGACGATGTCGTCGCCGGGATAGGGCTGGGGCTCCTGCAGGTGCTCGGCCGGACCCGCCGGCAGCTCGGTGCCGCCGCTGGTGGTGTAGGCCTGGCCGGAATGGGGCCGTGGCAGCGGCTGCCAGGGCTCGAACGGGTCCCGGGGCACCACGTGCGGATAGCTGACCTGGCGGATGTGCGGCAGCGAGCTCAGGCGCAGGCGATAGCCCACGGGGGAGTCGCCGGGAATCAGCAGCAGCTTGCCGTTGCGGGTGCGCCAGCGCTCAGTCATCCAGCGACCGGCGCGGCTGGCCGCGTTCCAGCGCTGCACGGGCAGCACGAAACCCACAGGCTGCCCCAGCCCGCGTTCGAACACCCGCGCCAGACGGTCGCGCGCCAGAGGGTCGTCGAGCTCGTTGCTGGCGGGGGTCAGGTTTTCCGGCAGGCGCCGCTCTTCGGCAATGAAATGCCAGGGATCCTCGAATGCCGGCAGCACCGCATCGGGCGTGAAGCCGAGCGTGGTCGCGACCGCCTGGGCCAGCTGCTCGGCCTCGCCGCTGCGGTGGTTCGGCGTCGGCGCGCTCGCGCTGTCGGGCTCGTCGATGAAGTTCAGGTCGCGGCAGATGGGCTCGCCATCCTGGCGCCACATGAGCGTCAGCGCCCAGCGCGGCAGCTGCTCGCCCGGATACCATTTGCCCTGTCCGAAATGCAGCACCCCGCCCGGCGCGAAGCGCGCCGCCAGACGCTTGATCAGATCCATGGCCAGGCGCTTCTTGTGCGGGCCCACCGCTTCGGTGTTCCACTCCGCGCCGTCCGGGTAGTCGATGGCGACGAAGGTGGGCTCGCCGCCCACCGTGAGGCGCACGTCGTTGGCCTTGAGGTCGCGATCGACCTGGTGGCCCAGGGCCTGAATCGCCGCCCACGCCTGCTCGGTGTAGGGCTTGGTGACGCGGGGCGTTTCGCGGATGCGGGTGACGTGCATCTCGAAGCCGAACTCGCACTCCGCCGGCTCCACCACGCCGCTGATGGGCGCGGCGGTGGACGGGTGCGGGGTCGCGGCCAGCGGTATGTGCCCTTCGCCGGCAAACAGGCCCGAGGTCGGGTCCATCCCCACCCAGCCGGCGCCCGGCAGGTAGGCTTCGGTCCAGGCGTGCAGATCCGTGAAGTCCTGCTCGGGCCCGCTGGGGCCGTCCAGGGATTTCTGGTCGGCCTTCAGCTGGATCAGGTAGCCGGACACGAACCGCGCCGCGATGCCATAGTGGCGCAGTATCTGGGTCAGCAGCCAGGCCGAGTCGCGGCACGAGCCTTTGCCGAGCGTCAGCGTCTCGTCCGGCGTCTGCACGCCCGGCTCCATGCGGATGACGTAGCTGATCTCGCGGTTCAGGCGTTGATTGAGATCCACCAGAAAGTCGACCAGGCCCTGGCGCGGCATCTCACCCTGGGCGCGCAGCCAGTCGCGCAGCCGCGGCCCCATGGCGTTCACTTCGAGGTATGGAGTCAGGTCCTTGCGGGCGAGCTCGTCGTAGCTGAACGGGTAGTGCTGGGCGCTCTCTTCGAGAAAGAAATCGAACGGGTTGTACACCGCGAGCTCGGCCACCAGGTCGATGCGTACTTCGAATCGGTCGACCCGATCGGGTACCACGACCCGGGCCATGTAGTTGCCGAACGGGTCCTGCTGCCAGTTGATGAAGTGTTTCTGGGGCTGCAGGTGCAGACCGTAGCTCACCACCGGGGTGCGGCTGTGGGGCGCGGGACGCAGCCGGATCACCTGTGGCCCGAGGCGCACGCGCCGGTCGTAGTGGTAGAGGGTTTCGTGATGTAGGGCGACGCGGATTGTCATGGCGGATTCTTGCTGCGATCGATCACTCTAGGGCGCAGGATGGGGCAATGCAACGACGTGGATGTGAGGGGTTGCGGGGGGGCTGCCGGTGGGCGCGTCAATCGCGGAGGACGGTCGGCGTCTCGTGCTAGATGGCTTTGCGCATGCGCAGCAATGGCACCGCGACCCCGCCCCGGTCGTCCATGATCCGTTCCACCGGCTCATAGCCGCAGGCGCGATAGAGCGGTTCTCCCGACATGGTTGCCATCAGCTCCACGCTGCGGAAACCGGCCGCTCTGGCAGCATCCTCGCACAACGACAGGATGAGCCGGCCGACGCCTTTGCGGGTGTGGCCGGGATGGGTGTACATGGCGCGTACGCGAGCCGGGTCGCGCTCCGGGTCGAGACGGTCCGCGCTGCGGCCCGGTGACTGATCGCCGCCGTACAGCGTGGCCCTGTAGCTCCAGCCGCCGCAGCCGGCGAGCTCGCCGCCGGATTCGACGACGAAGTAGGTGCCGTCGTCGACGAGCTGCGTGTCCAGCCCCATGATCGTGCGGCTCGATTCTATCTGCTCGGCATCGAGGAACGGCTTCTGCAGCTCGCCGATGGCTGCATCCATCAGCGCGCGCAGGGCGTCGAGGTCCTGGCGACGGGCCAGGCGGTGGGTCAGTACGGTCTCCAGCATGCCGATCTCCTGGAAGCAGCGTCAGTGACGCCTCGCTCCTTACGGGTAACCGATCAGCACCAGGCGGTCGTCGAGCTCGTTGGCGTTGCCTTCGGTCTTGGGCACCGCAGCAGCCAGCAGCTCGCCGGCCTGGGCGATGGCGCTTTCGAAACCGCGCAGTGTCTCACCGGCTTTCAGCGCCGTCACCAGCCCTTCGACGATGGCGGACCAGTGCTCCGCCGGAATGACCGCACTGATGCCGCGGTCCGTGAGAATCTCGACGTAGCGCTCGGCCTCGGAGACGAACATCAGCACCCCGGTATCGCCGTCCGTATGGTGCAGCCCCAGCTCGAGAAACTGACGTCGCGCCATGTTGGCGGCGCGCCAGTGCCGCACCCGGCGCGGAATCAGCCGGTGCTGCACCGCGGGGTGGCGGAACAGCAGCGCCAGTACGCAGAATGCTGCCAGCTGCGTGGCGACGATGAGATCGGCGGCCAGGTGGGTGAGCAGCAGCAGGCTCGGCAGCAGCAATGCCGCGAGCGCCGCCCAGAGCACCGGGATGTAGCGATAGTCGTCGCTGCGCGCGGCCAGCACCGTTACCAGCTCCGCGTCGGTATGCTGCTCGACCTGTGCGATCGCTTCGGCGATGCGCTGCTGCTCCTGTTGCGTGACCAGAGCCATCACCAGCCTCCCGAGGCGCCGCCGCCGCCAAACCCGCCGCCGCCGCCGCGAAAGCCGCCGCCGCCCCCGAACCCGCCACCTGACCGCCCGCCGCGGCCGCTGCCGCCGAGAATGCTGCCGATGAGGATGGCGCGGGTCAGGTCACCGCCACGGCGACGGCGCCCGAAGCTCGAAAGGATGATGATCAGCACGAATATCCAGAACGCGAAGGCCGGCAGGCGACGGCGCTCCCCGCTGCTCGAGCCGGTGGGTTGATACTCGCCGCCGAGCGCGTCGATCATGCCGTGCACGCCGGCCACGATGCCGGCGTCGAAGTCGCCCTCGCGGAACTGCGGCAGAATGCGGCCCTGAATGATGTCCCAGGAGATGGCGTCGGTGAGCTCGCCTTCGAGCCCGTAGCCGACCTCGATACGCACCTGGCGTTCGGCTTTCGCGACGATCAGCAGGGCGCCGTTGTTCTGGTCCTTCTGGCCGATGCCCCAGGCGCGCCCCAGCTGGTAGCCGTACTCCTCGATGGCCTGGCCGCCGAGATTATCCAGCGTGACCACCACGATCTGGTTGCCGGTCGCGCGCTCGTGCGCTTCCAGCTCGGTGGTGAGCGTGCGCCGCGTGGCAGCGGAAAGCATTCCGGCCAGATCCACCACACGCCCCGTGAGCGGCGGAAACTCCGGCTCAGCGGCCGCGGCACCAGCCGTGCAGAGCAGCGCCAGGGCCAGCAGCGCACCCGGCGCCCACCGGGGCGGCGCCATCCGGTCCATCAGAACTGGACCTTGGGGGCTTCCTCGGCGCCTGCGCTGGCCTCGAAGGTTTCGCGTATCGGCATGTCGCTGTACATCAGGCTGTGCCAGATCCGTCCCGGATAGGTGCGAATCTCGGTGTTGTAGCGTTGCACGGCCTGGATGTAGTCGCGCCGTGCCACGGCGATGCGATTCTCGGTGCCTTCGAGCTGCGACTGCAGGGTCAGGAAGTTCTGGTTCGACTTCAGATCGGGATAGCGCTCCACCACCACCATGAGCCTGGACAACGCGCCCGTCAGAGCCTGCTGGTTGGCCTCGAAGGCGCGCAGGGCCTCCGGATTGTTGATGATGTCGGCATTGACGTTCATCTGGCTGACCTTGGCCCGGGCTTCCACGACGGCCTGCAGTGTCTCCCGCTCCTGGGTGGCGTAGCCACGGACGGTTTCAACCAGGTTCGGCACCAGATCGGCGCGGCGCTGGTACTGATTCTGGACCTGGCCCCAGGCAGCGTTCACCGCCTCATCGTAGGTGGGGATGTTGTTGATGCCGCAGCCGCTGAGCAGCATGGGCACCAGGAGCAGCGGAATCAGAACGGTGGCGCGGTGCGCCCGGCGGCTGGCGTTCATGGGAACCTCCCTGTTGCGCCGGTGATGACTGTGCCGGAGTGTGGGGACAAGCACCGGCATGTGCAACGGCACGTGCAATGCCAGGTGCGCTGCCAGGTGCATTGCCAGGTGCGACTGCGCGAGCCAGGGCATGTGCAGCACAGCGGCCGTGACCCGCCGCACCGGTGCGGCGGGCCATGGGGGGCGAGCGGTCAGCCCATCACGAACGCGACCAGCTTGTTGCCGTCGAGGTCGCGGAAGTAGCCGCCGTAAAAGCCGGTGCCGCGCTCGCCGGGCTCGCCTTCGTCGCTGCCGCCGAGCTCGAGCGCTTTGGCATAGACCTTCTGGACCGCCTCGCGCGATCCCACGTTCAGGGCGATCATGGTGCCGTTGCCGTGGCTGGCCGGTTTGCCGTCGTAGGGCTTGCAGACGCCGAACATGGGCGCGCCCACCCCGGTTCCCCAGAGGGCCATGCGATCGTTGGCCATGACCCGCTTGGCACCGATCTCAGCGAACAGCTTTTCGTAGAAATCGGTGGCTTTGGCGAAGTCGTTGGTGCCGAGGGTGATGTATCCGATCATGACGGGTAGACTCCTGACGGTTTTTCGGACCGGCATCATAGCGCACGGCTACTCATTCAGAAGGGGGAGTTATGAAGGATTTCGCGGGCAGACTGGCGGTGGTCACCGGAGCGGGCAGCGGCATGGGGCGCGAGCTGGCGGTGCAGCTGGCGGGCGAGGGCTGCCACCTTGGGCTGTGCGATCTGTCGCTGGACAATCTTGCCGAGACCGAACGCCTGTGCCGGGACGCCGGCCCCGACGGGCTGCGCGTCAGCACCCATGCCTGCGACGTCTCGGACGAGGATCAGGTGCTCGCGTTCCGCGACGGCGTGCTGGACGCGCACGCCACCGACCATGTCCATCTGCTGTTCAACAACGCCGGCATCGGCGGGGGCGGCAGCTTCATCGCCGATTCCCGGGAGGAATGGGAGCGTACCTTCGGCGTGTGCTGGTTTGGCGTCTACTACTGTGCGCGCGCCTTCGTGCCGCTGATCGTCGCGGCCGACGCCGGCCACATCGTCAACACCTCCAGCGTCAACGGCTTCTGGGCGTCGCTCGGGCCGGGGGTGCCGCACACCGCGTACAGCGCGGCAAAGTTCGCGGTCAAGGGTTTCAGCGAGGCGCTGATCAACGATCTGCGTGTCAACGCGCCGCACGTGCAGGTCTCGGTGGTGATGCCCGGCCACATCGGCACGTCCATCGCCATGAACACCATGCGCGTGCTGCGTGGGCATGACGCCTCGCAGATGACGGCCGAGGAGGTCGCCGTGGCGCGTCAGCGCATGCTGGCGCGGGGCCTGCCGGTGGACAACGTTCCCGACGACCACATCCGCGCCGCCATGCATCAGCAGGGGCTCGATTTCCGCGACAAGGCGCCGCTCACGGCGGCGCAGGCGGCGACCATCATTCTCGATGGCGTGCGCGCGGGGCGCTGGCGGATTCTGGTGGGGGCGGATGCCGAGGCGCTCGATCAGCGCGTGCGCGCTGCGCCCGAGCGCGCCTACGAGGCAGACTTCCTCGGCGGTGCCGGCCTGTCCGGAATCCTGTCGGGTGAGGACGAGGCGGCTTCCTGAAGATGCGCAGCCGACGGCTGCACTAACGGGTCTGGCCGCCGTCCACCACCAGCGTGGCGCCGGTCACGAAGCTGGCGCGGGGGCTGGCAACGAACAGCACCGCGTCTGCGATCTCGTGCACGGCGCCGAAGCGGCGCAGCGCCACCTCACGCTCGACCCAGGGTTGCCAGACGTCCGGACGCTGCTCGAGGTTCTGCTCCCACGCGCCCCCGGGGAACAGGATGTTGCCGGGCACGACGGCGTTGACGCGGATGTCGTAGCGGCCCAGCTCCCGCGCGAGGTTGCGCACGAAGTGGTTGAGTGCCGCCTTCGCCGCGCCGTAGACAAGCAGCGAGCCCATGGCATCCACCCCGGCGATGGACGAAATCGCGATCAGGTTGGCGTCCTGGCGCGCCTCCGGCTCGCGACTGCGCAGGCGCTGCGCCATGTCCCGCAGCAACCGCACCGAGCCCGTCAGGTTCTCCTGCAGCACTGCGTCCCAGGTGTCGTCATCGAAGCGGTAGCCGATGGCCTGGCGACCCCCGCCGACGTTGGCCACCGCGATGTCGATGGCGCCGAGCGCGGCCTCGCTGGCGTCCAGAGCGCGGCGGATGTCGCTGGTCAGTGTCATGTCGCCCGAGTACGCGAACAGCCGCGCCTCGGGGTGACTGGCGCGCAGCTCGGCCGCCGCGGCGCTCAGCGCATCGGCGTCGCGTCCGGTGATGGCTACGCGGGCACCCTCGCTGAGAAACGCCTCGGCAATGCCGTAGCCGATGCCGCGGCTGGCGCCGGCGATGAACACCACCTTGTCGGTCAGCTGCAGATCCATGTTCCGGCCTCCTGCTCGAGCGAGCGGATGGGACCTGAAAGGTAGCTTCTGCGCAGTCAGATTGCTATGTTCTCGGGCCTGCCGGGGGGGCAGAACGGGAGGAAAGCATGGCAGCTTATTTCATCGCGCAGTACGTTGTGAAAGATCCGCAAGGGTATCGGGCCTACGGTGCCGCCGCAGGGCCGACGGTGGCGGCTCACGGCGGTGAGGTCATCGCCTTCGACGTCGCCGCCGAGACCATCGAGGGCCAGCCACCGGGTCCGCAGACCGTGATCATCAAGTTCGACAGCGTCGAGCAGGCCAAGGCCTGGTATGAGTCTGCGGAGTACCAGGCCGTGGTCGGCAAGCGTCTGGCCGCGACCGAAGGGTTCGCGGTGTTGTCGCAGTCGATGAATGTCGGTTGAGCGCGGGCGGACGGGTGACTCCATGAGCACGACCAGATTCGACCAGTGGCAGCCCATCACGGCGACGGACGGTGACATCGCGGCCGCCCTCGAACAGGCCCACGTACCTTCGCTGCTGGCAGCGCTCGTGCATCTCACCGGAGACGTCAGCCTGATCCGGGGCGACCTGCGCCTCGCTCCCGATTTCTTCGGCGACCCGCAGGGCGGTCTCAGCGAGGCGCAGCAGACGCGCGTGCGTCGAATGGCATTGGATGCCCTGCGGGCCTATCGGGACGGAGGTTGCGAGCGCCCGCCGGCACCGCCCGGAGAGACCATCCGCGAGCTCGTGGACTTCATCACTGCCGAGAAGCTGCCCGCAGAGTACGAGGAGTTTCTGACCTCGGAGCTGGCGCTGCATGGCGAGGATCCCTACGGGCAGCCCGGACTCGAGGAGGTACCCGCCGCCGTCCGGGCCGGCTTCAAAGTACTGATCATCGGTGCCGGCATGTCGGGCATTCTCGCGGCGATCCGACTCGAGGAGGCGGGCGTTTCCTGGCAGATCGCCGAGAAGAACGCGGACGTGGGCGGCACCTGGCTGGAGAACACCTATCCGGGATGCCGCGTCGACAGCCCCAACCACACCTACAGCTACTCGTTCGAGCCGGAGGACTGGCCGCAGCACTTCTCCGACCAGCGCACGCTGCTGAGCTACTTCCGGCGGGTCGCCGACAAGTACGGGATTCGCAAGGGCATCCGCTTCGAGACCGAGGTGCAGGAAGCGGCCTTCGACGAGCAGACCGGCACCTGGAAGGTCACGGTGGTCGGCGCTGACGGCTCCCGCCAGGTGCTCGAGGCCAACGCGGTCATCAGTGCGGTGGGACAGTTGAACCGCCCCCGCTGGCCGGACATCCCGGGGCGTGAGCGGTACCGGGGGGTGAGCTTTCACTCAGCCGAGTGGCGTCACGATGTAGATCTCGCCGGCAAGCGCGTCGTGGTGATCGGCACGGGTGCCAGCGCTTTCCAGTTCGTGCCGGTGATCGCGGCGCAGGCGTCCAGCGTCACGGTGTTTCAACGCACGCCGCCCTGGATGAGCCCCACGCCCGAGTACTTCGAGCCGATCCCGGCCGGCAAGCACTGGCTGCTCAATCACGTACCGTACTACGCCAAATGGTTCCGCTTCTGGATGTTCTGGAGAACGGCCGAGGGCCTGCTGGCCGCGGTGAAGAAGGATCCGGCCTGGAACGACCAGAAGCACTCGGTGAGCGCGCGCAACGACGAGCTGCGTCAGCTGCTGACCGCCTACATCACGCAGCTGTGCGGGGACGATCAGGCGCTGCTCGAGAAATGCATTCCCCAGTACCCGCCCGCGGGCAAGCGCATGCTGCGTGACGACGGCCGCTATCTGCGCGCGCTCAAGCGCGACAACGTGCAACTGGTCACCGACCCCATCCGTGAGGTCACCGAGTCCGGCGTGGTCACGGCCACCGGCGAGGCGTACGCGGCGGACGTGCTGATCTACGGCACGGGGTTTCACGCCGACCGGTTCCTGTGGCCGATGAAGATCACCGGCACAGGCGGCCAGGATCTGCAGGCGCAGTGGCACGGGGATCCGCGTGCGTACCTGGGAATCACGGTGCCGGGCTTTCCAAACCTGTTCTGCTGCTACGGACCGAACACCAACATCGTCGTGAATGGCAGCATCATCTTTTTCTCCGAGTGTGAGGTGCGCTACATCCTCGGCTGCATCGAGCTGCTGCTGAAGTCCGGCAAGGCCGCCCTCGACTGCCGTCGCGAGGTGCACGACGCCTACAACCGCATGATCGACGAGGGCAATGCGCAGATGGCCTGGGGCTCGCCCCATGTGACCAGCTGGTACAAGAACGAGCGTGGCCGGGTAACGCAGAACTGGCCGTTTACGCTGCGCGAGTTCTGGAATCGCACCCGCGCGCCGGACCCGGCAGACTACATCCTGCTGTAACAGGCGCCTTCGGGCGGCCATGGTCGCGCAGCTGCGCTGCCCTCGGACGCGCATCAGGATGGACAGCACGAGGATCGGGAGGGATCGATGAAGGTCTTCATCAGCGTCGACATGGAAGGTATCTCCGGCCTGGTGCGCTGGCCGGACGTCGCCTCGCGCGGCATCGACTTCGCCCGTAACCGCGGCCTCATGACCGCCGATGCCAACGCGGCGGTGGCCGGTGCGTTCGATGCGGGCGCCACCGAGGTGGTGGTGGAGGAGAACCACGGGGTCGAGGACCTGTGCGTTCTGCTCATGGACGAAATCGATCCCCGTTGCAGCGTCATCCGCGGCGCCGGCCGTCCGGGGGCCACCACCATGGCGGGGCTGGACGGATCTGTGGGCGTCGTGCTGCTGGTGGGTCATCACGGCCGTGCCGGAAGCTTTCCGGGCATCATGGCGCATACGATCTCCTACGGCGGGTTCAAGCTGGTGCGCCTGGCCGGACAGCCCATCGGCGAGCCGGATTTCTTCGCGATCCGGGCCGGCGAGCTGGGCGTGCCGGTGGGCATGGTCAGCGGTGATCAGGTGGTTGCGGCGCAGGTGCAGGCCATCTGCCCCAAGGCGGAAGCGGTGGTGGTGAAGCAGGCGCTCGGCAATCAGGCGGGAATCTGCATACCGCCGGAACGGGCGCGGCCGATGATCCGCGCCGGCGCAGAGCGTGCGGTACGCCGGGCCATGGCCGGCGAGCTCGAGCCCTATGCCGGGGCGGGCGGCCCATACGAGTTCGAGGTGGAGCTGCGCGCGCCTGCCGGTGACACCATGCGCGCCAATCTGGCCAGCCTGGACGGTTTCGAGCTGCTGGACGATGGGCTGGTGCGGGTCACGGCGCCCGACATGGATCTGGGATTCCGCCGCGTGGCCTATCTCGGCTATGCGGACCGCGCCGGCGTGACCCGGCACTAGCCCTGGCCCGGGAGTCTGCCGTGCCCGCCATTCCGCTGCTCGACCTCGGCTTTCTGCAGACCGAGACCGACCAGGCGCACATGCACTTCGGCGGACTGCTGCTGTTCGAAAAGCCCGCGGACCTACCCGACGTGGTGGAGCGGCTGCACACGCACTGGCTGACCTGCGACAGGGTGCAGCCGCCGTTCAATTACGTTCCCGTTCGCGACGAGCGCAGCGCCTATCTGTTGCCGCGCTGGTCTGAGCTGGACCAGGTTCCACTGGCCGAGCACGTGCACCGGCTCGAATTGCCCCCCGGCTCCGACCGCGCCGCCCTGTTGCGTGCCGTCGAGCCGCTGCACAGCGCCAGGCTCGACAGGGGCAGGCCGTTGTGGCAGGTCTGGCTCATCGACGGTGTGCCGGGCCAGACGTTTGCGGTGTACGTGAAAGTCCACCACGCGATCTTCGATGGTCATGGCGGGCTGCGATTTTTCGCGCGGATGCTGGCTGAGGACCCCGCGACGGCGCCGCTGACACCGTTCTGGGCTGCCCGGGGCGCGGTGCCTCAGAGCGGGCAGCCGCAGGCACTGCTCGATCAGGTGCTTGGCCTCGCCGGTAGCTGGCGCGATCAGGCGACCGGCCTTGCCCGCAACGCGCTCGAGGCGCAGCGGCATCTTCTGCGCTGGCTGCAGGATCCCAGCCACGTGGCGCCGCCCGCGTTCAGCGAGCCGGAGTGCCTGCTCAACGGCCGTCTGAGCGGGCAGCGCAGGCTCGCCCACGTGCATCTGCCGCTGGCCGATCTGGCGCGGGCCGGGGCCGCGGCGGGCGCGTCGGTCAACGACGTGCTGCTGTGCATCACGGGCGGCGCGGTGCGCCGTTATCTGAAGCAGCGTGGGGCGCTGCCGCGGCGGTCGCTCACCGCGCTGGTGCCCGTGTCCCTGCGCCCACACGACGATCCGCCCCATGCGGGCAACCGGCTGACCTTCGTGCCGGTCACGCTGGCTACCGACATCGCCTCGGAGCACGACCGACTGAACGTCATTCGCGCCAGCGCGGCCGATGCCAAGGCACGACTGCGCGGCCTCGGCGAGGTTGCCGCCACCCAGTACGGCCTGCTGGTCAACGGTTTGGTGGCGCTGACCCAGACCGCCGGCCTGCGGCTGTACGGAGCGACCCCGGCCAATCTGGTGGTGACCAATCTGAGCGGCCCCGATCAGCCGCGATATCTGGGCGGCGCGCGCCTGCAGCAGGTCTACGCGCACGCGCCCATGGCCAACGGGGTCGGGTTGAACGTGGCGCTGGTCTCCTACGCGGGTTCGGCCTGTCTCGGCCTCACGGCGGACCCGGATCTGGTGGACGATCTGGATGAGCTGGCCCGGTGGTTCGAGGTCGCCGTTGGCGCGCTCGCGCACGACCATTAGACCGGCAGGGCGGAGTGATGACAGGAGCAATGCGAAGCAGGGGAAAGAGTAGAGCCATGTGCCGAACGCTTGCGGCGATGCTGCTGGCGGTGGCTGCTCTGCCCTCATCTGCCCATGCGGCTGCGCAGGCGCAGCAGTCGCAGGACGACACGCCCGGGTACACGGCATACGGTCAGGCCTGGCTCGGGGCGGTGGATACCGGGGAGTCCTGGACCCTCGACAGTGACGCCGCGGGGGAATCGCTGCTCGGCGACGTCGGCACGCTGCCCTACTTCGGTGGGGCGGGCAGCCGTCTGTGGGGTGACCGGCTGCGCTACGGCTTCGAAGGCGGTGGGCTGGTGTCCTGGAAGAACGACAGCGTGCGATTTTTCGGCAGCAACAACGCCATCACCGTGCAGATCGAAAACGAGCTGCTGTCCTTCGAGGTATTCATGGGCGCGCTGCTGTCCCTGGAGCCGATCCGCGGGTTCCGGCTCTACGTGGCGGCAGGCCCCGCGCTCGCCTGGGCGCGCGTCAACAACGACGATGCCCGGGCCGAGGTGCTGCCGACGCCGCTGAACGGCAGCAGCATCTACATCGACCTGAGCGCTTCGGAGCAGGACCTCTCGGCGGTGCTCTACGGCCGCGCAGGGATGGAACTCGAGTTTCCCGGCGGCATCACGGCGGGCATCAGCGCCCGCTATGCGGACCACGAGTTCGATTTCGGCTCCGCCGGCCGGCTCGAGCTCGACGAGGTGCAGTGGTTCCTGACCCTGGGCTCGCGCTTCTGAGCCGGCCCTGTCGTTGCAGCCCTGGTGGCCGCTCCGACCGGCTCAGGCGTCCCGGGGCTGCATGTTCGCGCCGCCCGGATTGAACTCGAAGGGTTCCGGCCAGACGTAGGGCAGATCCACCAGCACGCCAGGCTCGCTGGCGTGCTCGGCGAGATCCAGCGCCGCGCGCAGGATCGCTGTCTGCATGTCCCTGTCGAACGGCTTGCCGAAGGCGTTGCCCATGGGAAAGTTCACGAACAGGCTGCGCGGCGGTTTGACCTGCTTGGTGAGATCGCGACCGGTGGAGATGCACACCGTGGTGATGCCTGCGGCTTCGGCGACCCTGCATACCAGACCCACGGTCTGGTGATCGAGGGGTCACGCAGGCACGGCGATGAGCAGGTCCACCTCGTCTTTCTTAAGCTCGGCCACGTAGGCGGGTGCCGACTCCTCGAGTACCCTGGAGCGGTTGTATATGCGGCCCATGAAACCGCTCCAGAAGCGCGGTGCCAGGCTGCCGATCTCGCCGGCTGCCGCCAGCTCGCGCAGACGGTCGATGGGGAACTGGCAGTTGATGTCGCGATCGGCGTCCGCGTGGTCGTAGTACGAGTCGTGAATGTGAAAGTCGCCCGCGTCGGCGTTCAGCGGAATCTGATCGAGACGGTGATCGTTGCGCGCCATGGGGTCGAACCCGGGCATGCTGCAAAGCGAGATGCCGCCGGAGGTGAGCATGGTGACCCGGCACTGGCTGACGGGCTTCGCCAGCGGGTGCCAGGGCGCGTCGTCGTAGACGCTCCACTGATAAGCCGGATGTCCCATGGCGCCGTAGTAACGCGCCAGCCCCTCGACGTAGCGGATCGGCGCGCGGCCCTGATTGCCGTCAGCCTGCTCGCTCATGGCTCCTCCCCCGGTGGCCGTAGCTGCTGTTTCAAGCGTCGAGTATCTTCGAGCGCTCCTCGCGATGGAAGCCCCGGAACACGCGCTGATTGCGCGGTTGCGGCGGTTCGAACAGGAAGCTGCCGGCGCCGTTGTGAATGCCGCCGTCGACGCGCAGCTCGATGCCGGTGACGTAGGCGGCCATCTCGGACATGAGAAACACCACCGCCGCGGATACCTCGGCAGCGGTGCCGTGGCGGCGCAGCGGCACCCGGCGCTCGATGCGCCGCAGT
Organism: Pseudomonadales bacterium; assembly: GCA_041395905.1. Lineage (GTDB taxonomy): Bacteria > Pseudomonadota > Gammaproteobacteria > Pseudomonadales > Azotimanducaceae > UBA7803. Next base: position 165,252 of record JAWKZP010000004.1, on the reverse strand, counting down.
GAATCCCATGCGTCCTCGGGGTAGCGGTCGAGACCGGTGGTGGCGATGAAGCCGGGAATCACGCAGTTGACCCTTACCCCGTCGGCGGCCCACTCGCTGGCGGCCGTGAAGGTGAGGTTGGACAACCCGGCACGGGCCGCGCCGTTATGGCCCATACCCGCCATGCCGCGGTCGTGATCGGCACCGATGTTGACGATGTTGCCCCCGTGCGCGGCCATGCTCTGTCGGTACACCTCCCTTGCTACGAGAAAGTAGCTGGTCAGGTTGTTGTTGATCACCGCGTTCCAGCCATTCAGGCTGAGATCCTTGAGCAGCGCCGGGAACTGGCCGCCGGCGGCATTCACCAGGCCATGCAGCGGGCCGTGCGCGGCCACGACGCGCGCCACCAGATCCACCACCGCCTGCTCGTCGCGCAGTTCCGCGGTGTAGCAGCCGAGCACGGTGCCACCATCCTCCGTGATCTCTTCACGGGTCCGCTCGAGCTTTGCCAGGCTGCGCCCCGACAGCACCAGTGCGGCGCCCAGCGACGCCAGCTCGTGGGCGATGCAGCGCCCGAGCCCGCCGCCGCCACCGGGTATGAAGATGGTCTGGCCGTCGAACAGCCCGGGCCTGAAGCCGGATCGGTAGCCGTGCGTCTCGCTCACGTCGTTTCGCTCCCCCTCGGTTTGGGCCGCAGATGATGACACAGCCGGCCGCGGAGTGCCGGGAGGGCGCCGGGGCCGCGCCGGAGCCGCGCCGGAGCCGCGCCGGAGCCGCGCCGGGGTCGCGCCGGACCGGGCAATGGTGCGAGAATCGGAGCAGCACTTGAGGGAGAACGTCATGGCACGAATCGGATTCGGCGGGTTTCTTGCCCCGCACCACCCCATCGGGGAAAACCCCACGCTGCAGCTGCGGCGTGATCTGGATCTGGCTGAGCACCTGGACAAGCTGGGATTCGACGAGTTCTGGTGCGGTGAGCACCACTCCACCGGCTGGGAAATCATCGCGTCGCCGGAGCTGTTTCTCGCCGCGGCGGGCGAGCGGACCCACAACATCAAGCTGGGAACCGGGGTGGTCTCGCTGCCTTATCACCACCCGTTCACCGTGGCCCAGCGCATGGTGCAGCTCGACCACATGACCCGCGGCCGCGTGATTTTCGGCACCGGGCCCGGGGCCCTGCCGTCGGATGCCTACATGCTGGGAATCGACCCCATGCTGCAGCGCGACCGCCAGGACGAAGCGCTGGGCGTGATCCAGCGACTGCTGCGCGGCGAGGACCGGTTCTCGCACGAGAGCGACTGGTTCACGCTCAAGGACGCGAAGCTGCAGCTGCTGCCGCTTCAGGAAGACATGCCGCTGGCGGTGGCTTCCATGGTGAGCCCCTCAGGCATGACCCTGGCCGGCAAGTACGGCTGCGGCGTTCTGTCCATCGGCTCCATGTCCACTGCAGGGCTGCAGGCGCTGCCGACCCAGTGGGCCTTCGCCGAAGATTCGGCCGCCAAGCATGGTCAGACGGTCGACCGGCGCAACTGGCGGATTGTCATGAGCTGGCACATCGCGGAAACCCGTGAGAAGGCGCGGGAGGAAGCCAAGCACGGGCTGTACCGCTGGCACAACGAGTACACCGTCGGCACGCTGATGCGCCCGGGCGCCGAGCCCTTCAAGTCGCCCGATCATGCGGTGGAGGCAATGACCGACGTCGGCGGCGCCAGCGTCATCGGTACGCCCGACGATCTGGTGGCGGCGATCCGCCAGATGATCGAGATCACCGGTGGTTTCGGCACGGTGATCGGCTTCGCCCACGACTGGGCGAACCGGGAAGCCACCTTCCGCAGCTGGGAGATGGTGGCCCGCTACGTGATCCCCGAGATCAACAACATGCTGGCCGGCTATCGCGAGAGTCAGCGTCACGTGATCGAACACCGCGACGTGTTCGAGCGTGCAGGGCAGGCGGTGATGTCGAAGATCATGGAGAACGAGCGGGCGGTGAAGGCCATGTCCGAAGAGGCGAACGCCCAGTCCGCCATGCCGGCGCACCATGCGCCGGACCTGCGGAAAAACAAGGAAAGCGGCGTTTCCGGCGGCTGAGCCGCTGCTGCAGATGCCACCAGACGCAACGCGAGGAGTGACAGTGAGCACTATTCAGGCCGTCATGAGCACGAACAGGGGCGACATCCGGTTGAACCTGTTTCCGGATCAGGCACCGGTAACGGTGGCCAACTTCGTCAACCTGGCCCGGCGCGGGTTCTATGACGGCCTGAAGTTTCATCGGGTCATCGGCGACTTTATGATCCAGGGTGGCTGCCCCAGCGGCACGGGCACCGGCGGCCCGGGCTACCGGTTCGAAGACGAGTTCACGCCGGCGCTGCGCCACGACCGGCCCGGGCGTCTGTCCATGGCCAACGCCGGCCCCGGCACCAACGGGTCGCAATTCTTCATCACGCACGTGCCCACGCCCTGGCTCGACGACAACCACAGCATCTTCGGCGAGGTGCAGGGCGAGGAAGACCAGGCCGTGGTGGACAGCATCCGTCAGGGCGACGTGATCGAATCGATCAGCGTCACCGGCGACGTCGACGCGCTGCTCGAGGCCGAGGCCGAGCGCGTGGCCGCCTGGAACGAGAAGCTCGACGGCTGATCCCGGCCGGGCCCTTCTGCCGGCGGGCAGCCGACGGCCTCAGTCGCTGACCTGAAAAGCGCTGTCGCGCGGGAATCCGTCACCGGCCAGGTACGCGGCGAGAAAGCGCACGCTGAAGTCCAGCTCCTCGGGCGGCACCTGCGGGTGCAGTCCGGGGTTGGCGTGCAGGCGCTTGTCCGTGCTCGCCAGAGCGTCGAACAGAGCCTCGTACTGCGCGCGGGTAAACAGCTCGTCCTCGAGCTGCTGCACGAAGAACACCGGACAGCTGATACGCCGTGCCGCCGCCTCTATGGTCGGCAGGTAGTGGTCCGGCCCGGCGATTCCCATCAGGCCGAGCACGGCCGCATCGAATGTGCCGAGCTCTGCGAGCAGCGGCGCGCCGAAGATGGTGCCCATGGACAGACCCCAGTACCCCATTCGGCCGCGGCCAACGTCCGGCAGAGCGCGCACCCAGTCGATGACCAGCCGCCAGTCGGCGACCATGTCGGCCACGCAGCCGGGGCGCTGAAACTCCGGCCAGAACGCCTTGCGACCACCTTCGCCGACCTGGCGTCGCCCGTGCACCGGGCCGTCGATGGACAGCGCGAAGAAGCCGTGCTCTCTGACCAGGCGCCGCGCCAGGTGCGGAATCGGCGGCTGGTGACGGGTGCCGGACGCACCGTGGCCGAAGCACACCAGGGGCGCGCCGGGGGCCGCGTCGGCGCGCTGCCAGAGTACGCCCGGTATCGGGCGCGTGCCGCGCTGCAGCTGGAACTCGCGACGCCGCAGCGGACCCGCGGACGTGCCGTCCGGAGCCTCCTCCAGCGTTTCTTCCCGCCAGGATGAATGCTCGACAGTGTTGCTCATGGTCCGTCCTGCGCCCCCTCGCCCTGTCGGTGATCCGGAAATGCCAACGCCCGGATGTTAGCCGGGATGGGCCCGCCGTGCCGCACCGAAGCTTCACAAAGTCGACAGTAGCCGCTACGGTGCGCGGCTTCGACCCTTCGGAGCGCGGACCCATGCGATACCTGCTGGCCGGACTGATGCTGGTGCTGTCTGGCGCCTGTTCCCCCTCTCAGGATAACGCCGCCGCGCCCGAACCCGCGGCGCCGGTAGCGTCGCGCGACGCGGTGCCACGCTATTCGGCGCGTCAGTTCTTCACCACCGTATCCATCCGCCCTGTCAGCAGCAGCGGGTTCGCTTTCTCGCCGGACGACGCCCGGGTGCTGATTACTTCGGACGCCAGCGGCGTCTACAACAGCGTCGCGGTCGAACTGACCGGTGGCGCGCAGACGGCGCTCACCAGCTCCGCCAGTGACGGGCGCAGCAGTGACAGCTACTTTCCCGCGGAGATGCGCGTGCTGGTGACGGGGGACAGCGGCGGCGACGAGCGTTACCACCTGTTCGTGCGCGAACTCGACGGCAGCCTGCGTGACCTGACCCCGGGCGAGAACGTGCGCGCGCAGTTTCTGGGCTGGGCGGACGACGCCGAGGCGTTGTACGTGCTGACCAACGAACGTGACCCGGCGCAGCTCGACCTGTATCGCTACCGTACGGACGACTACGGACGCACGTTGCTGTTCGAGAACGACGAAGCCCTGAACATTGCTGCGGTGAGCGGCGATGGCCGCTGGGTGGCGGCCATGAAGACCTGGTCAAACGACGACCGTGATCTGCTGCTGGTGGACCTGCAGGCGCCGGACCACGCCGCGCTGAACATCACCCCGGGCGATGAGCCGGTGTCGCACATCGTCTACGGATTCACGCCGGACAGTCGCGCGCTGATCTTCGGCAGCAATGCCGGACGCGAGTTTTACGCTGCGCTGCGCCACGATCTCCTGAGCGGAGAGCAGACACCCTACCTGAGCGCGGACTGGGACGTGGCGTTCGTCAGCTTTTCCTCCAGCGGGCGCTATCGGGTGTGGGGCGTGAACGCCGACGCCCGCACACGGGTTCAGATCGACGATCTCGATCGCGATACGACCCTGGACGAGCTCGATGTGCCGCCCGGCGATCTCGCCGGCGTGCGCTTCGACCGCGCGGAGCGCCAGCTGGCGTTTCTGCTGAGCTCGGACACGGCCCCGCCGAATCTCTACCTTGCAGCGCTGGACGGCAAGCGCGTGCAGCGCCTGACGGATGCGGCCAATCCGGCCATCGACGAATCGATGCTGGTGAGCGGGGAGCTGGTCCGCTACCCGAGCTACGACGGCCTGGAGATTCCCGGCATTCTCTACCGGCCGCGCGAGGCCGCTCCCGCGCATCCCGTGCCGGCGCTGGTCTGGGTGCACGGTGGGCCGGGCGGGCAGAGCCGGCTGGGGTACAACCCCACGATCCAGCATCTGGTGAATCACGGGTACGCGGTGCTGGCCGCCAACCACCGCGGGTCGTCAGGCTACGGCAAGACCTTCTACCATCTCGACGACCGGCGTCACGGCGAGGCGGATCTCGACGACATCGTCGAGGCGAAGGGCTATCTCGCCGATCTGCCCTGGATCGACGGCGCCCGGATCGGCGTGGCGGGCGGCAGTTACGGCGGTTACATGACGGCGGCCGCCCTCGCGTTCCGCCCCGACGTTTTCGATGTCGGCATCGACATCTTCGGCGTCACCAATTGGGTGCGCACGCTGTCGAGCATCCCCGAGTGGTGGGAGACGCAGCGCGCGTCGCTGTACGCGGAGCTGGGCGATCCGGCCACCGATGCCGACCGGTTGCGGCGGATTTCGCCCCTGTTCCACGCGCAGAACATCAGCAGACCCCTGCTGGTTGTCCAGGGGGCCAACGATCCGCGCGTGCTGCGCCAGGAGAGCGACGAACTGGTGGCGGCGGTGCGGCGCAACGGCGTGCCCGTCGACTATCTGGTGTTCCCGGACGAAGGGCATGGCTTCAGCAAGCGCGAGAACCGCATCGCGGCGTCCGAGGCGATGCTGCGGTTTCTCGACGAGCATCTCTGAGGCCGCCGCGGCTGCGCTTGCGGGGCGCGGGTGCCTGTGGTTCATTGGCGGCTCACCGTGACGGAACCGAGCAGATGTCGGCAGACGAACAACGCCTCCGCGAGCTGGCCGCGGAGTACGACACGCTGAAGGAGCGGCAGCAGGCGCTGCTCGAGGAGCTCAAGGAGCTGCAGCAACGCATGGGCGAGATCATGCTGCAGATCATCGACGTCACCCGGGAGTGACCGCAGGGGCGCTGGCTGTTGTGGCGCACCCTACAACATGAAGGCGCGCTACAGCATGAACGACAGCAGCGTCGCCGTGCCCAGAAACGAGAAGAAGCCTGATATGTCCGTGACCGTGGTCAGGATGATGGATGAGGCCGTCGCCGGATCCTGACCGAAACGGGTCAGCAGGATCGGCACCAGCGCGCCCGAGATGCCGGCCGCGATCATCGACAGCACCATGGCCACGGCGATCACCAGCGCGAGCCCCACGCTCGTGCTCCAGAGGTACACGCCCAGGCCGCAGGTCAGCGCCAGCGCGAGGCCATTGAAGGTACCCACCAGCAGCTCCTTGTTCAGTACCGCGCGCCACTCGCGCAGACCGATCTCCTTGAGCGCCAGACCGCGGATGGTGACCGCCAGCGCCTGCGAGCCGGCATTGCCGGATTGGCCCGCCACCACCGGCAGCAGCACCGCGAGCGCCGTGAACTGGGCGATCAGATTCTCGAACAGGCCTACCACCGAGGCAGCCAGAAAAGCCGTCAGCAGGTTGATGTGCAGCCACGGCAGGCGCCGTCGCACCGAGAACATGGGCGCGGACAGGGCCCGTTCGTCGGCGCCCACGCCCACCATTTTCTGCAGGTCCGCGGTGGCCACGTCCTCGATGGCCCGGAACAGGCTGCGGTAGCGCACCACGCCGAGCAGACGCCCTTCGGCGTCGACCACGGGCACGGAATCGAGGCGGGTGCGGTCCAGCAGATCGACCACATCCTCACGCGGATCCAGGGCGGTGACGAAGCCCTCGATGGGCTGCACGTATTCGCGCAGCGCTTCGTCGTCGCCGGCGAGCGCCAGATCCTGCAGATCGACGCGGCCGGCCAGCCGGTTGTCGGGCGTCAGCACGAACAGCGATCGGGCCCGGCGGATGGACGACGCCTGCAGCCGCTGCAGGGCGTCGCGCACGGTCATGTCCGCCCGGGCGCCGACGAACGAGTGATCCATCAGACGGCCGGCGGTGTTCTCGGGAAATGCCAACAGCCGTTCCAGATCGCCGCGGATGGCCGGCGGCAGTGCTGCCAGCCGGGCGTCGCGCTCGGCTTCGTCCAGCGGGTTGAGCAGCATGATGGCCACCCTGGGCGCGGCGCGCTGGAGAATCTCCTCCTTGGCCGGCTCCGGCAGCAGCTCGAACAGCGTCGCCGCCCGCGGCGGGCTGAGATACTCCATGGCCGGCGCCAGCGCCGCCGGATCCAGGCCGTCGACGGCCGCGCTCAGGGCGCGCTCGGGCAGATCGTCGAGCTCTTCCGCCGCCTCGGCCGGATGGCGGCGCAGGAACTCGTTGGCAATGACCGCGGCGCTGGTCACGATGGCCGGCGCCCGCCCAGCAGCTCGCCGAGGCAGGCGTTCATCACGCGAAAGTACTGGTAGGCGAGGGCGCCGATGCCGTCCGCCAGGCCCGATTCGCGGGGCGCTTCCTGCTGCAGTTCCCGCACCAGCCGTTCGCGGGAGATGGAGCCGAGCAGGTGGTTCAGGTGGTCAACCACCGGCAGCTCGGGGTGCTGCAGCCATTCGGGCGCGTCGAGCGCCGCCACCAGCGCCGTTTCTGCCCGCAGGGCGTTCAGCGGCACGGCCAGCTCTCCCACCGGCAGGTGCTCCGAGCGCGCCAGCAGCGCGCGGCTGAGATCGAGCAGGCCAACATAGCGCCCCTGATCGTCGACCAGCCAGATCCACTCGGCGGTGCCGTCGTTGCCCGCGCGCAGGCGATCGATGGCCTGGCCCAGCGGCGTGCTGGCGGCGAGCCGCACCACCGTGGGATCCACCAGCGCGCCGACAGTCTTGCGCGGGTAGATCACCAGCTGCTCGAGGGTGCGGCGCATGTGCCTGATGGGCAGCGCTGCCAGCACGCGCGCGCGCCGGGTTTCGTCCAGGTGCAGCACCAGAATCAGCGCGTCGTCCAGCGCCGCGCGCTCCAGCCAGCGCGACACGGCTTCGTCGCTCTGGGTCGCCAGCAGCTGCACCACCAGGACGTGGGGCAGGCGGGCAATGACGCTGGCGCCTACGTCCACGGGCAACCCGTTGAGGGCCTCCACCAGGCCCACCATGGGCTGCTCGGCGAGATAGCCGGCCAGCTCGGCCGGATGCTTACGGGCAAATGCGAGCTGCAGCGGATTGGCGTCTGGCACGATCAGAGTTCCTTTCTGGACAGCATGGCAACTCCCGACGGCAACGCAACGGCGCAGGGCCCGCGCTCAGCCGCCTACGGCCTCGGCGCCCAGGCGCACGACGCGTCCTTCCGCCAGGCGCGCTCCGGGAATGGCGACCAGCCCCTCGTCCGTGGCCAGGGTCAGTCCGGTGCGATGAATTTCCACCACGACGCCCTCGTCGCCGTCGATACGCAGGCGTTCACCGGTGGCATAGCGGGCGAGCTCCGACTGCGCCATGACGTTGGCCACGTACTGGCGCGCGCCCAGGGCGAATGCCAGAGACAGCCCACCCATCAGCGCTGCCAGCAGGATCAGTGCCATCTCGGTGACGAACGAAATGTCGATGCCGAACTGCTCGAGGCCGGTGATCACCGCCACGGTCAGCACCCCGGCGTGCAGCAGGCGCGGCGCCAGCGAGTTGGGATCGGTGTCCGGCAGCGCGCCGGCCAGCAGGTTGCGTGCCAGCGTGCCCACCACGTTGCCCATGCCGATGATGAACAGGCCGACGATGAATCTGGGTGCGTATGCCAGCACGCCGTCGAGCCATACCGACAGCTGCTCGATGTTGAGTAGACGGATGGCGACGATCACCGCCATGGCCAGCACGGCGCCGTAGGCGAACAGGCCCGTGATCCTCTGAAACAGCGGCGAGAAGGGCACCTGCTGACTGGTGCCGTAGCGCGCCACCAGCCGGTCGGCGAGCATCAGTACGTGGCGCACGGCCGAATCGGCGAGTTTGCCCAGCAGCAAGCCGAGCAGCAGCACCAGCACCGCAGTGATTTCCGGGTAGGAGGTGATCAGATCGCTCAGCATCGCCGCGCCGTCTCGGAGCCCGTGATCATGCTGCCGAACATGCTACTAGAACGGGCCTCTTCCCGCAGCCGCCGCTCGCGGTGATCGACCGCGACACGCGGCTTTGGCAGAATCGCGGTTTTTTCCCAGCGGAACTCCAGCCATGGTGAAGATCACACTGCCGGACGGGTCGGTTCGCGGCTTCGAGGGTCCGGTGACCGGCGAAGCGGTCGCCGCCGACATCTCGAAGTCCCTCGCGAAGGCGGCGCTGGCCGTGCGTGTCGACGGTCAGCTCAAGGACATCTATCTGCCCATCGAGCAGGACGCGACCGTCGAGATCATTACCCGCGACACGGCCGCCGGGCTGGAGCTGCTGCGGCACGACGCGGCGCACGTGCTGGCGGAGGCAGTCAAGGAGCTGTATCCGGAGACGCAGGTCACCATCGGGCCGGTGATCGAGAACGGCTTCTTCTACGACTTTGCCCGCGAGGAGCCGTTTACTCCCGAGGATCTGGAGAAGATCGAGGCGCGCATGCGCGAGATCGTCAAGCGCGACGAGCAGATCCGGCGGGAGGTCTGGGAGCGCGACGACGCGGTGAAGTTCTTTCGCGATCTCGGCGAGGTATACAAGGCGGAGATCATCGCCGGCATCCCGCAGCACGAAGAGGTCGGCCTGTACCGCCAGGGCGAATTCATCGATCTGTGCCGCGGTCCCCATCTGCCGTCCACGGGCAAGCTCGGCAGCGCGTTCAAGCTCATGTCGGTTGCCGGAGCGTACTGGCGCGGCGACTCCAACAACGAGATGCTGCAGCGCATATACGGCACCTGCTGGGCGAACGAGAAGGACCTCAAGGACTATCTGCAGCGCCTCGAGGAGGCGGAGAAACGCGACCATCGCCGTCTCGGGCGCGAGATGGATCTGTTTCACCTGCAGGAGGAAGGCCCCGGCTCGGTGTTCTGGCATCCCAAGGGCTGGACGCTGTTCCAGACCATGATCGGCTACATGCGCGAGAAGCAGATCCGTGCCGGCTATCACGAGGTGAGCACTCCCGAGGTGCTCGATCATTCGCTGTGGGTGAAATCCGGGCATGCCGAGAAGTTCGGTGAGAACATGTACCTCACGCAGACACCCGACGAGCGTCTGTATGCCCTGAAGCCCATGAACTGCCCGGGCCACATCCAGGTGTTCAAGCAGGGCATCAAGAGCTATCGGGATCTGCCGTATTACCTGGCCGAGTTCGGCAAGGTGCACCGCTACGAGCCGTCGGGCGCGCTGCACGGCATCATGCGGGTGCGGGCCTTCACCCAGGACGACGCGCATATCTTCTGCACGGAAGAGCAGATCACCCAGGAGTGCGTGAAGGCCTCACGGCTGATCTACGAGATCTACCACGATTTCGGTTTCGACGAGGTGGCGATCAAATTCTCCGATCGCCCGGAACGGCGGGTCGGCTCCGACGAGGTGTGGGACCATGCCGAGGCGGCGTTGAAGACTGCCCTCGATCAGCTGCAGGTGGACTGGACGCTCAATCCGGGCGAAGGTGCCTTCTACGGCCCGAAGCTGGAGTTCGTGCTGCGCGACGCCATTGGCCGTGACTGGCAGTGCGGCACCGTGCAGGTGGACCTGAACCTGCCGGAGCGGCTCGGGGCCACGTTCGTGGACGCCGACGGCGCGAAGAAGCATCCGGTGATGATCCACCGCGCCCTGTTCGGCTCGCTGGAACGGTTCTGCGGCATTCTCATCGAGCACTATGCCGGGCACTTTCCGCTCTGGCTGGCGCCGCTGCAGATCGTCGTCGCCACCATAACCAACGATGCCGACGAGTACGCCCGGGAGGTGCTGGCAGCGGCCACCGCTGCCGGCCTGCGCGCCGAGCTCGACCTGCGCAACGAGAAGATCTCTTACAAGGTGCGCGAGCACAGCGTCACCAAGGTGCCGCTGATTCTGGTGGTGGGCAAGCGCGAGGCCGAGGAGCGCACCGTTGCCATCCGCCGGCTCGGCGGCAAGGCCCAGGAGGTGCTTGCGCTGGAGTCTGCCCTCGCCGCGCTGGCCGAGGAGGCGCGCTCGCCGCTGGACCGCGGGGCCTGAAGGCCGCTGCTCAGCGGCTCAGCCTCGGGCTGACTGGGCGGCCTCCTCGCGGGCCTTGCGCACCTTGTCGTTGGTCTGGTTGAACAGAAGCTCGCGGCGTGCCTGCTGCTCGGCCTCTGTGAGTTCGCGTTTGCCCAGGTCGCGGCCGACGCCGCGACCCCGCTCGACGGCCGGGCGCGCGCCCACCTGATCGACCCAGCGCTTCAGGTTGGGGAAGGTCTCCCACACCGACTCGTCGATCAGGCGGCCGGTGAGCATGGCCCAGGGCCAGGTGATGATGTCGGCAATGCTGTACTCGGCTCCCGCCAGGTACTCGTTGGCCGACAGCTGCGCGTCCATCACGCCGCACAATCGATCGACCTCGCCGACGAAACGCCGGGTACCGTACTCGAGCTGCGACGGGTCGTCGGCGATGCTCCTGGCGTAGTTCTTGAAGTGGTTGGCGTTGCCCATCATCGGGCCGAGATTCGCCATCTGCCAGTGCACCCACTGTAGAACCTGGTAGCGGCCGCGCGGCTCGCCCGGAAGGAACTTGCCGGTCTTGTCGGCCAGATATTCGAGGATGGCGCCGGACTCGAACACCGCCAACGGCTCGCCGCCGCCCAGGGGTTCGTGATCGACGATGGCGGGCATGCGGTTGTTCGGGCTGATGCGCAGAAACTCGGCCTTGAACTGATCGCCGCCGCCGATATCCACGGGGACGACCTTGTAGTCCAGACCGCACTCTTCGAGCATGATGGAGACTTTCCAGCCGTTGGGGGTGGGCCAGTAGTAAACGTCGATCATGGCAGCGTTGCTCCCTCGTATGTCCAGCGTTGCGAAGTGATCGTCACCTGCGGCGGCGGCGAACGCGCGGTCGGCAATCCCATGCCGCGAAGGCGCCGCATCGGGTCCGGATTCCGCAGGAGAGTACTAGAGGGCCGCTCGGTGCGCCAACCGGCCGCCTGCCGTGCACGGATTGAAGACGGTTCTGCCCTGGCCTTCGGCCGGCGGCGATCCGTGGCCGCGCGTTCAGCTCTGCGCCGGGCCCACCCAGACCTGCTGGGCATTGACGAACTCGCGGATGCCGTGTGGCCCGAGCTCGCGTCCGTATCCGGATCGTTTGATGCCGCCGCTCGGAAGTCGCGGGTCGGTCTTGACGATACCGTTCACGGCAACCTGTCCGGCCTCGATACGCTCCGCCATGTGTTCACCGCGCTGCGCGCCGGTCCAGACGGCAGCGCCCAGGCCGTAGGGGGTGCTGTTGGCCAGCTCGATCGCGTGGTCTGCGTCGCCGGCACGCATGACGACGGCCACGGGGCCGAAGGTCTCCTCGCATGCCGCGGTCATGTCCGGTGTCACTTCGCTCAGCAGGGTGACGGGATAGTAGAACCCCTCGCCATGGGGCATCTCTCCGCCCAGGTGGCAGCGGGCACCGGCATCGACGGTACGGCGTACCTGCTCATGCAGCGTGCGGCGCAGATCGTCCCTGGCGATCGGACCCAGATCGGAATCCGGATCGCGCGGATCGCCCACCTTGAGCTTCGCCAGGCGTCGCTCGAGCTGCGCGAGCAGGGGATCGTGAATCGGCGCCTCGGCAATGATGCGCTTCGCGGCAATGCACGATTGCCCGGCGTTGATGATGCGCGAACGCACCAGCGTCTCCGCAGCAGCCTCGAGGTCGGCGTCGGCCAGCACGATGTTCGGATCGGACCCCCCGAGCTCCAGCACGGCGGGCTTGATCTCCGCGGCAGCGGCCGCCGCTACCGCGGCGCCGGCCCTGGACGATCCGGTGAACGACACGGCCTGCACCGCCGAGTGCCGGATGGCGCCCATGACGTCGGCCGTTGCCAGTGGCAGGTTCGCCAGGATGTCCGGCGGCGCTCCCGCGGCCGAGAAGCAGGTTTCTATGGCTTCGGCGCACCCCGGCACATGCGGGTCGTGCTTCATCACACAGGTGTTGCCTGCCATCAGCGCGGGCGCGCAGAAGCGGAACGCGAGCCAGAACGGCGCGTTCCAGGGCAGGATCCCCAGCACCACGCCGAGCGGCAGATACTGCACGTAGCTGCGGGCCGCGTCCGACTCGATCTGTTCCCGCGCGAGGTAGCGCGCGCCGAACTCGGCGTAGTGCTCGGCGCACCAGGCGGCCTTCAGTACCTCGCCTTCGGCCTCGGCCGCAGGCTTGCCCATCTCCTCGGTCATCAGTCGCCCGAGCGATGTCGCGTTGGCGCGCAGATGGCTGGCGACATTGCGCAGAATGGTGCCGCGCTCGTTGAACGGCCGCATGCGCCAGTCGTGCCAGGCGCTCCGGGCCCGTTCGATCCGTTCGTTCATGCCCCAGCTGTCCAGCGCGGGCACACGGCGGACGACCTGGCCATTGCTCGGATCGATCGCCTCAAGCACTGCGTTCCTCCTCTGACTTCAGCACGCCGATCTGGCTCAAGCTGGCGCCCGCGCCCGCCGACCCTTTCACGGCGAAATCCTCCCCCAGCGAGAAGAACGACTCGCAACCGGTCGCCGTGACCCGGATCGTATCGGAGATGCCGCAGGTCTTGTCGCCGTCGACGCCCCACATCCAGGGAATGATGTGAAAGGTCATGCCCTCCTGCAGCACTCTCGAATCGCCCTGCTTGAGACTGCAGATGTAACCTTCGTCCCAGCTCGGCGGGAAGGCGATGCCGATGGAGTAGCCCGAACGGGTGATCAGCGTGGCGCCGACCTGATTGTCCATGATGATTCTTCGAACCAGGTTGTCGACGTCGGAAACCGTGATGCCGGGTCGAATTGCGGCGCGCACCTCCTTGAGAGCCAGCTTCATGGTTTCCTGCGCTTCCCGCATGGAGTCGCTGAGATCGCCGGTGACCACGGTTCTCATCATTGCCGTGTGGTAGCGGCGACAACAGCCCCCCACCTCCAGGAAGACATGCTCGCCCGGCTGCACCGTGCGGCCCTCCCAGGTTGCGTGGCCGATCATGCTGCGCGGCCCGGAGGTCACGTACGGCATCACTGCGGGCGCCTCGCCGCCGGCCCGGAACATGCCGTCGCAGATCGCGGCCGCGATCTCGTTCTCGGTAACGCCGGCCTCGACGGCTTCGATGCCGCGCTGCATGCCCGCTTCGGTTGCCACGGCGGCCTGTTTCATCAGCGCAATCTCCGGTGCGGATTTGCGCAGCCGTCCCTCTTCGACGATGCCGAAGCAGTCGTAAAGGCGGCCGCCGAGATAGGTGGTATGGATGTTGTCCTGGTGATAGGCCGGAAAGAAGTAGCTGTTGCGCTCATAGCCGATGCTCTTTTCCGCCAGGCCGAACTCGCGCAGCGACTCCACCAGCATCTGAATGGCGTCGCCGGTGTCGGGGTAGGGGCGGGTCTGCTCCACCCAGGTACGCGCGTGAACATTGGATTCCTCGAGCTTGCGCGTGATCATGAACGGCTCGCTCTCCAGTGGTACCACCAGCGCCTGAAAGAACGAGTATCCGGTGGTCTGGTAGTCGCTCAGGTACATGATGTTTTCCGGATCGGAAATGATCACGGCGTCCAGCAGACGCGCCGCCATGCGTTCGCGCAAGGCATCGATGCGGCGCACGTACTCCTCGCTGGGGAAGGTCATGTCGTCCCGTTGCTTCATGCCGCAATCGCTTCCTGCACCGCCGCGCTGAGCAGATCCAGGCCATGCTCCAGATCGCCTTCGGGAATGGTCAGCGGTGGGATCAGCTTGAGCACCCGCCCGCCGGAGCCGCACGGTCCGATCAGCAGGCCTGATTCGAAGCAGAGCGTGGCGATGCGGGCGGCAAGCGCGCCGTCGGCAACGTCGATGGCGCGGATCATGCCGCGGCCCTTGACCTGAAAGGACTGATTCGAGTGCTGGTCGCGAATCTGCTCCAGGCGGGCGCGCATCGCCGAGCCCTTGCGTCGCACCTCGCTCATGAACTGATCGTCTTCGAAGTAGCCGAGCGCTTCGCGGCCCGCGACGAACGAAAGGTTCTGCCCGCGAAACGTGCCGGTGTGCTCGCCGGCCTTCCAGTGGCTGTCGTGCTCCGGTTTGATGAGGTTGATGGCCAGCGGTGTGCCCAGGCCGCCGATGCCTTTTGCCAGGCAGACGATGTCAGGGTCGAGGTCCATGCCGTCGAAGCTGAAGTAGCTGCCGGTCCGTCCGCAACCGACCTGGATATCGTCGATTATGAACAACGCGCCGCAGTCGCGGGCCAGCCGCCGTAATGCGCTGAGCCACTCGCTGCTGGCCACGTTGACGCCGCCCTCGGCCTGGATGGTCTCGATCACGAACGCCGCGGGTGCGGCTGCGCCGCTCGAGGGGTCACCGTACAGGGCGCGCAGGCGCTCGATGGAATCCGCGCCGCAGCCCAGTTCGCACCCCTGACACAGGGGCTCGCAGCCGAATGGGTGGTGAGAGACATGCTCGAGCGGCACGCCTGCGGCATTGCGGAAGTGCGCATTGGCCGTCAGGGCGAGAGATCCCAACGTCATGCCGTGAAAACCGTGGCTGAAGGCGACCACGTGCGTACGGCCCGTCACGCGGCGTGCCAGTTTGAGCGCGGCCTCGACCGCGTTGGTGCCGGTGGGCCCGACGAACTGCACGCGATGATTCATTGCGCGGGGCTCGAGAATCACGTCGACGAAGCGATCGAGAAACGCCCGCTTCGCCGTAGTCGACATGTCGAGGCTGTGCACCACGCCGTCGCGTTCGAGGTAGTCGATCACCGCACGCTTCATGCGCTCGTTGTTGTGGCCGAAGTTCAGCACGCCGGCTCCAGCAAAGAAGTCGACATAGCTGGTACCGTCCTCGCTGATCTGGCGGGCGTTCTGCGCGCGATCGAACACGGTGGGAAAGGCGCGGCTGTAGCTGCGCACGCTGGATTCCCATCGGTCGAAGGTGTCGGCGGCGCTGTTGGGCTTGTTCACGGTTTCTCCGGGACCAGATGAGCTGAATATCGTTTGTACTCTAATGAAAAAACCGATGGGCCACAAATCAGGGAGAGAGATTCTTTCTGGAAATAAGATTTAATCTATTGATAAAGAATGATATTTTCTGAGTCGCCCGTGAACTGCCGGCGGCCAGGACTTCGTCGGATGAATATAAACATTAGAAGCAGAATTATATTTCCGACTCAGACGCCGAGTCCTACGAGGTCGGCGTAGACGCGAATCACGCGCGGCAGCAGGGCATCGTTGAAGCGGTAACGCGGGCTGTGGCACGGCTCCTCGTGCTGCGCAGCGCCGCCGCCGATCAGGGCGAATGCGCCCGGCACTGCATTCAGGTAGTAGCTGAAATCCTCCGACGCCATGATGGGCATCGCGCTCTCGGCCTGCCAGTTCGAGCCGAGCTCGCGCTCGAGCGCGGCACGCATTTCTGCCGCAGGCGCCGCGTGGTTCACCGTAGGTTGATAGCGGTCGGCATGTGCGACCCGTGCCTCGACGCCATAGGCGGCTGCGGTCGCGGTGGCTACCTCCGTGATGAGCGCGCACACCGTCTCGCGGCGCGCGATGTCGGCAATGCGGATGCTGCCTGCCAGGGTGACGGCATCCCGGATCACCGTGGGCGCGCTGGCGGCGTCGATCGACGTAACGCTGATGACGGTCGCCTCCTGCGGCGGCAGGCGGCGCGCGACCACCTGCTGAAGCGCCAGCGTGATGGCGCTGGCGGCGAGCACCGGGTCGCGGCACAGCTCGGGCTGACTGGCATGCCCGCCGCGCCCCTGCAGTTCGATTTCGAAGGTGCCGTTGCCAGCCATTACCGTGCCGGTGGGGCATGCCGCCTGACCGAAGGGAATCGCCGGCCAGTTGTGCCAACCGAAGACCACGTCGACCCCGTCCAACGCGCCGTCCGCGATCATCTCGCGGGCGCCGTGTCCGCCTTCCTCGGCCGGTTGAAACAGTAGTGAGACCGGCCCGGGCAGCCGGGCCTCGCGGCGTTTCAGCCACAGCGCGGCGCCCAGCAGTGCGGCAGTGTGACCGTCGTGGCCGCAGGCGTGCATACAGCCGGATACCTGCGAGCGCCAGGGGTCCTGCGTTGCCTCGCTGACCGGGAGTGCATCGATGTCGCCGCGCAGTGCCGCGTGACGGCCCGTTGCATTGGCACCAAGGTGTCCTACGGTGCCGGTACCCGCACAGGCGCGCCAGGGGATTTCCGCAGCGTCGAGCGCGTTGCGGATGCGCTCAGCCGTACGTCGTTCCTGCCAGGTCAACTCGGGGTGACTGTGCAGCTCGTGACGAATCTGTGTGACGGTGGTGATGATCTCATTCCATGCGGTGACCATGGGCAGCTCGGATGCGAATGAGGTTTTAGCTTATCATCGGTCGCTCTATGGGGAGGGGAGGCAACCCGATGAGAGCAGTGCGCTTCGTTCCGGCGGTGCTGCTGACGGCGATCTGCGCGGCCTGCGCGGCGACCCCCGGGCCGTCACCGCAGCAGGCGGCATTGGTTCCTGCGGCGGCAAGCCACGCGGCCATGAATCATTCGGCGATGAGCATGGGCGGCGACGGCGACTTCCAATCTCCCATTGATCTCATTCCCCAGGCGCTGGGACGCTACCACTGGCCGGTGACCACCGCGAGCGAGCGCGCTCAGCAGTACTTCGATCAGGGTATGCAGCTGCGCTGGGCCTACAACGTGGACGAAGCGGCGCGCTCCATGGCCGAGGCGCGGCGCATCGACCCACAGTGCGCCATGTGCTGGTGGGGCGAAGCATTCGCGCTGGGCTCCTATCTCAACGGCGGCATGACGGCAGCAAAGGCGCCCCACGCCCACGCCGCCATCACCCGAGCCGCCATGCTCGCCGCGGATCATGCGACTCCGCTCGAGCGCGACCTCATCGAGGCTGCGACGCTGCGCTATCCGGCTGACTATGACCCCGCCAAGCGGCGGCCCGTAGACGAAGCGTTCGCGCAGGCGATGACTGGCGTCTACCGGAAGTATCCGGACAATCACGAAGTGGCGACCGTCTATGCGGTGGCGCTGTTCATGCTGGAGGAGCGCCGCGGCTACCGCGACGTCAACGACCCGGATCTGCAGCGTCTGCACGGCGTGCTCACCCGGGTGCTGGACGAGGACATCAGGCATCCGGGCGCCTGCCATCTGTACATACACGCCACGGAGTCGAGCCAGGAACCGGAGCGGGCGCTGGCCTGTGCGGAGTACCTGGGCAGCGCCATTCCGGTGGCGAGTCACATTCAGCACATGCCGTCGCACACCTGGAACGAGGTGGGCCTCTGGGGGCGGTCGGTGCGCGCCAACACCGCGGCATGGCAATCCGATCAGAAGGCCGCGCAGAACGAGGGCTTCTCGTATGCGCCCATGCACAATCTGCATATGCTGCTCTTTGCGGCATCGTTCGACGGGCAGGGAGCGGTGGCGACGCAGGCGGGGAAGGACTATCGCAAAGTCACCGGCAACTCGATGTATGAAGTCCTGACGCTGATGCGTTTCGGGCGCTTCGACGAAGTGCTGGAAAACGATCGCCGTCCGGAGGATCAGGTCGGCGCCGCGATCTGGGATTTCGCGCGCGGCTACGCAGCCCTCAAACAGGGTGACGCTGCGACCGCCGCGGCGTTGCGCGACTCGGTGCTGCAGTTCGCCGCCACATCGGATGCGCGTTTCCGCTTTCATCCCGCCGCTACGCTGGTGGGCAGCCTCGGGCGGCTGCTGGCCGGGGAGATCCGCTGGAGCCAGGGCGACCTCACGGGCGCGATCGCCGAGTTCGAGCGGGCGGTGGCGCTGGAGGATGCGCTCGACTACGACGAGCCCGAGCCGCTGCCGTTCGCGCCGCGGCACTGGCTCGGCGCCGCGCTGCTGGCCGCAGGGCGCGCGGCCGACGCCGAGCAGAGCTACCGCACGGAGCTCGCCGACCATCCGCACAACGGCTGGTCGCTGTACGGACTGCAGCAGGCGCTGGCGGCTCAGGGGCGCAGTGACCCCGACGTGGATCGCGACTTCGCCGAGAGCTGGGCACGCTCGGACGTGTGGATCACCTCATCGCGGTTCTGACGGCGCCGGCGGCGCGACGTCGGCATCGGCTTCGAACAGCTGCTTGAGCTCCTCGGTGGCCGAGAGGGTCGTCTGCCGGAATGCTTCTTCATCGTGGAACACGGCCGCCTGGCGCTCCAGCGTTCGCGCGTCGTGCTCACGGAAGCGGGTCACGGCATCCCGCGCGCGCGCCGGCGTGTGTCCGAGCTCGGTCAGCAGGTCCCGGGCGAGCTCCAGGCTCGACAACAACGTGTCGCGCAGCACGTAGTCGGCGCCCGCTTCGCGCAGTTCCAGGTTGTGATGGCGGGTGCGCGCACGGGCCAGAACCCTCACGTGCGGATACAGGGTCTTCACCTGGCGGACGATCTGCACGGCGGCTTCCGGGTTGCTGATGGCCACCACCAGCGCGCGGGCGCCGGCGATTCCGGCCGCTCTCAGCACGTCGAGCCGGGTGGCATCGCCGAAATAGGTTTCGTTGCCGAAGCGGCGCACGAAGTCGACGTGACCCGGATTGGCGTCCAGAGCGGTGAACGGGATGCGCTGCATGGTCAGAACCCGCCCGATGATCTGCCCCACGCGGCCGAACCCGGCAATGATCACGGTTCTGTGATCGTCGTCCGCAGGCGTGTCGAACGGCCGCTCGTCGCGGTCGCCGCGGGCAAGGAACCGGTCGCCGAGGGCCACCACCAGCGGCGTGAGCACCATCGACAAGGTCACCACCACCACGGCGATGTCGGCCACGGCGCCGTCCAGAAGACCCGCCGCCAGCCCCGCTGCCAGCAGCACGAAGGCGAACTCGCCGCCCTGGGATAGCACCAGCGCCGCACGCGCGGCTTCTCTGGCGGGGAGCCCGTACCACAACCCCAGGGGGATCATCACGGCGGTTTTGGCGGCCATGAGCGCCAGCACCAGGCCGATGATCAGCAACGGCTGCGTGGTCACGAGCTGGAGATTCACCGACATCCCCACCGCCATGAAGAACAGGCCCAGCAGCAGCCCCTTGAACGGGTTGATGTCGGTCTCCAGCTGCTGGCGATACTCGGAGTCGGCAACCATCATGCCGGCGATGAATGCGCCGAGGCCCATGGACAGTCCCGCGCCGGCCATCGCCAGCGCGGCGCCCACCACCAGCGCCAGCGCCGCGGCGGTAAACAGCTCGTGTATGCCGGTACCGGCGATGAAGCCGAGCAGCGGCCGCAGCAGGAAACGCGCCAGCACCGCGCCGACGACGATGGCGCCCAGATGCAGCGGGTTCAGCCCTGCAGCATCGTCGCTGCCGCTGGCCAGCAGGTTCAAGGCGGCGATCGCGGGGATCACGGCCAGATCCTGCAGCAGCAGCGTGCCGAACGCGGCGCGGCCGTGGGGCGAGGGCAGCTTTTTCTGCTCCCCCAGCAGCTGCAGCACGAACGCCGTGCTGGACAGCGCCAGAGAGAAGCCGATGAGCCCGGCGGCACCGAACGTGAATCCCGCCAGCAGCAGCGCGCCGCCGATCACCAGCGCGCTGGCGGCAACCTGCAGCGTGCCCAGCCCGAACACCAGCTGACGCATCACCCACAGGCGGCGTGGGTGCAGCTCCAGGCCGATGACGAACAGCAGCATCACTACGCCCAGCTCGGCGAAATGCAGCACCTCGGCCGGGTCGCCGATGAGGGAGAGACCGGCGGGACCGATCAGGACGCCGGCCGTCAGGTAGCCGAGCACGGAGCTGAGCCCCATGCGCTTGCAGAGCGGCACCACCACCAGGGCGGCGCCGAGGAAGATCAGCGCTTCAGCGAGGAACGGCAAGCCGATTCTCCGTCAGTCCGGGATTCGATCGGGCAGGGGAATGAACTCGTCGTCGCCTGGAACCGTGGGAAAGCGGCCCTCGCGCCAGTCGTTCCTGGCCTGCTCCATGCGATCGGCGCGGCTGGAAACGAAGTTCCACCAGATGTTGCGCTCCCCCATGTCCGCGCCGCCGATGAGCATGGCGCGTGCGCTGCCGAGCGCGCGCAGCTCCGGCATGCAACCCGGGCGCAGCACGCCCATGGTGCCGGCCGCAAGGCGGCAGGCGCCGATCTGCAGGTCGCCGTCGACAGCATACAGGGCACGTTCGGGCACATCGGCAGGTAGGGTCAGCACAGCGCCGTCGGCGAGTTCCAGGTCGCAGTAGAGCGTCTCGGTGTGGGTCGTGACCGGCGAGGTCCGGCCGAAGGCGCTGCCCAGTATCACTGTGGCGCGCACGCCGGCGTGAGCGTGCACGGGGAGGCGTTCGGCGGGAAAGTGCTCAAACGCGGGCTCGATCTCCTCGGCAGCGACCGGCAGGGCCATCCAGGTCTGGATGCCGTGCAGGCGCTGGCCGCTGGCAAGACGTTGTGCCGAGGTGCGCTCGGAGTGCACGATGCCGCGCCCGGCGGTCATGAGATTGATGGCGCCGGGCCGGATCGGCTGCACGAAGCCCAGGCTGTCCCTGTGCAGGATCTCGCCCTCGAACAGGTAGGTCACCGTGGACAAGCCGATGTGCGGATGCGGCCTCACGTTGATGCCTTCACCCGGGGGAAAGGTGGCCGGACCCATGTGGTCGAAGAATATGAACGGTCCCACCAGCTTGCGCGCCGGGGCCGGCAGCACGCGGCGCACGCTGAATCCGCCCAGGTCCCGGGCCGTCGGCCGGATCACCATCTCCACGTCGTCGCTGCGTTCGCTGCAGCGTGCCGGAGCTGCTTCGCGCCAGCTCATTGCAGGCCCTCGAAAGTGCCTGCGCAGCAGATTTCCGCGAGCGCCTTGCGGGTCGAAGGTGTCTCCCGCTCGCGCAGCCGCTCCGGGAGGTCGTCACGCTCGCCCGGATGGCCCACCGCGACGAAGGCGCACAGCTCATAGAGCTCGGGCAGACGCAGCGCCTCGCGGGCCGCCGCCTGATCGAAGCCGTACATGCCATGCGCCACCAGTCCCATGTGCGCCGCCTGCAGGGCAAGACTCATCCAGGCGGCGCCGGCATCGAACGCGTGGGTGGGCGCCGGCTGGTCGTTGTGCTCGAAGCGCCGCCGGGAAGCGACCGCGATCAACGCGCCGGCGTTGCGTGCCCAGGACTGATTTGCGTCCATCAGCGTCCCGAGCACCAGCGGCCAGTGATCGTCGCCGTTCAGCGTGTAGGCAAAACGCCAGGGCTGCGAGTTGAAGCACGACGGCGCCCAGCGGGCGGCTTCGATCAGGGTCGTGAGCTGGCTCTCGGTCAGTGGCAGGCCGGTCATGGCGCGCGGCGACCAGCGGCCCGGAAACTGCGGATGCAGGTTCTGAAACTTCGAGAGGACGACGTCACGGGCGGCGACGGCATTGATGTCGAGTACGGTCATGTGGATCTCCCTGACGCACCAGGTGCGAATTCGAACAACAGGTAGTGGCTGGCGTCCAGTGCTTCGATCGCGATTCGGCCGGATTCCGGCAGGCCCTCGAGCCCCAGACCGTCGCCGGCGCCGAGCTGGACGCCGGCCACGATCAGGCGCCCGGCGATGAGCTGCAGCCAGATCGGCGCGGCGCTTCCGTATGCAGGCGCGAACGCAGCGACGTGACCGGCGCGGGGCCGGCTGGCGTAAACGTTGAGGTGCTGATGCAGCGTGACCGAACCCGCCTCGCCGGAGCGGGACGCCACCAGCCGCAGCTGGTCGGCAAGCTCCCGGTCGTCGAACTGCCGCTGCTCGTAGCCCGGCTGCAGGCCGTTGCGCTCCGGCTGCACCCAGATCTGCAGAAACCGTACCGGCGTCTCGTTCGAGGCGTTGAACTCACTGTGGCGGATTCCGGTGCCGGCCGACATGCGCTGCAGCTCGCCTGGCCGGATCACCGAACCGTTGCCCAGGCTGTCACGGTGCTCGAGCGCGCCTTCCAGCACGTAGGAGAGGATCTCCATGTCGCGGTGTCCGTGCGCGGCGAAGCCCTGGCCCGGCGCTACCCGGTCCTCGTTGATCACCCGCAGCTGGGCGAAGCCCATATGAGCCGGGTCGTAGTAGTTGCCGAAGCTGAAGCTGTGGCGGCTGTCGAGCCAGCCGAGGTCGACGTGACCGCGCTCGCTGGCGCGCCTCAGGCTGATCATGATGACCTCCCATGGGTTGCATCGGGGCGAAGTGTGATCTATCGCCATTCGGTAGACAATTACTGTAGATGGATAGATATAATTTCCGATTCGTGACCAATAGGATGGCTACGTACATGGCTGCTCCATGGATCTGCTGACCGGTATCCGTGCCTTCGTCGGCGTGGTGGACAGTGGCAGTTTTGCCGGTGCCGCGCGGGCGCTCGGCGTGTCGCGCCCGGCGTTGTCCAAATACGTGGCGCAGCTCGAACGCAGGCTCGACGCTCAGCTGCTGCAGCGCAGCACCCGACGCGTCAACGTCACGCCCGTAGGGCGCGCGTTCTATCAGCAGGCGCTCGCCGCGCTCGAACACACGGACGCAGCGCTGGCTCTGGTCGCGCAGCACCAGCAGCGTCTCGAGGGTCGACTCCGGGTCAACGCGCCCATGAGCTTCGGCCGCCTGCACCTGGCGGATGCCGTAGCCGGATTCATGCGCGAGCACCCGCAAGTGCAGCTGGAACTCGTGCTCAACGACCGCTTCGTGGACCTCATCGAGGAAGGGTTCGACGTCTCGGTGCGCGTCGCCGAGCCCGAACATGCCACCAGCCTCATGCTCGAGGAGCTCGCGGTGTCCGCGCGGGTGCTGTGCGCGTCGCCCGCATATCTGGCCGCGGCCGCGCCGCTCGTGCAGCCGGCCGATCTGCAACGCCATCGCTGCCTGTTCTACGGTTATGAGTCGAGCGGGCACGTCTGGCGCCTGCAGGGTCCCGGGGGGAGCGTTTCCGTGCCGGTGCGCTGCGCGCTCTGGTCCAACAACGGCGAAGTGCTGCGTTGTGCGGCAAGGGCTGATCAGGGGGTTGCCCTGCTGCCCACCTTCATCGTCGGCGGCGACCTGCAGGAGGGCAGCCTGGTGCGCGTGTTGCCGGACTTTCAGCTCAGCCCGCTCACGGTTCATGCCCTGTACGCGCGCCACCGCAGCGTCAGCCCGCGGGTGCGGGCGTTCGTCGATTTCCTCGCGCGCTGGTTCTCGGGGACCCCCCGGTGGGCGCTGGTGCAGTGACCGGGGCGCCGGCGTCCGCGGCCGGATGTGTGCGCGTTCTCCGGGGGATTGCGTACTGGTAAACCCGCGTCACTCGACTATGATTGCCGCGCTTTTCTCAGCACCTCCGACACCCGGCGATCACCTTGGCGAACCGATTTCTTTCCACCCAGCAGCTGGCCCGGGATCCGGCCGTGGACCGCTCGCTCAAACACTCGGTCTGGGACGGCATCTACTTCTCGGCGATGATCGGCACGGCCGAGAGCTACTTCTCGGCCTTCGCCGTGTTTCTCAAAGGCAGCACCGCGCAGATCGGCATGCTGGCGGCGCTGCCGCCACTGCTGGCGTCGTTCATGCAGCTGGCCTCGGCGTGGGTGGGCCGGTTGATCGGCAAGCGCCGCGAGATCATCGTGTTCGGCGCGGTCCTGCAGGCATTGAGCCTGATTCCCTTGGTGCTGCTGCCCGTGTGGTTCCCGGATCTGGCGTTGCCGCTGCTGATCCTGTGCGCCGTGATCTACTTCGTCGGCCCGCACCTGGGCTCTCCGCAGTGGGGCAGCCTGATGGGGGAGCTGGTGCCCGAGAGCCGGCGCGGCCGGTTCTTCGCGCTGCGCACGCGGCTGTCGAGCCTTGCCAACTTCCTGTCGCTGGCGCTGGCCGGGGTGCTGCTGGAGCTGTTCGATCTGCTGCAGCTCACCTACTGGGGGTTCGTGGTGATCTTTCTGCTGGCCAGCGCCGCGCGGCTCACGTCCGCCTGGCATCTGTCGCAGATGCTCGACCCTCCCGGACACCTGGCCGCCATGGAAGCGCCCTGGCACCGGGAGTTGTGGCGCGGCCTGCGCGAGACCGGGCTGTACAGATTCACGCTGTTCTTCACCGCCATGCAGTTCGCTGTCGCGGTGGCGTCGCCGTTCTTTGCGTTGTACATGCTGCGCGATCTGGGCTTCAGCTACCTGGCCTTCATGGTCAACACGGCGGCGTCGGTGTGCGTGCAGTTCCTGACCCTGAATCGCTGGGGCCGGTTGTCTGATCTGTTCGGCAACCGGCTGCTCATGGTCACCACGGGCAGCATCATTCCGCTCATGCCGTGCCTGTGGCTGATTTCCACCAATTACTTCTATCTGTTGCTTGTGCAGGCCGTGTCCGGGCTCGCCTGGGCGGGCTTCACGCTGAGCGCCAGCAACACGGTGTACGACCTGACCCCGCGCGCGCGCCGGGTGACGCTCATGGCCGTGCACAACGTGACCGCGGCGGCCGGCGTGTTCCTGGGTGCATTGCTCGGCGGCTGGCTCGGCACCCATCTGCCGAACGAGGTGACCCTGGGTGGCGCAACGTACAGCTGGCTGACCCCGCTGTACGGCGTGTTCGTGATCTCGACCCTGGCGCGCCTGGCGGTGACGCTGGTGTTCCTGCCGCGGCTCAAGGAAGTCAGGCGGGTGCGGCACATGACCCGCAGCGGCCTGATCTTTCGCGTCACGCGCATCGCGCCGCTGTCCGGGCTCATTTTCGAGATCGTCGGCCGCAGCGCGCCGGGACGCCGCAGTGAGCGCGACCCGGGACGGAGCGACGACGGGTGACGACACCGAGCACGGTGTCCGGCGCAGGACGGCGTCCGCGGACATGCTGAGTTACCTGCACGAGTATCACGCAGGCAACTTCGCGGACGTGCTCAAGCACCTGGTGCTCGTGCGGGTGCTCGAGTATCTGACCCGCAAGCCGGCGCCGCTGCGCTACGTCGATACCCATGCTGGCGCCGGTCTGTATCGGCTGGATGGCACCGAGGCCCTGCAGACGCGCGAGTTTCACGACGGCATAGCGCGCTTGTGGGTTCGCGACGACGTCCCCGAAGTGATCGTGCCGTACCTCGACCTGGTGCGCCGCTGCAACGGTGACGGCCCGTTGCGCACCTACCCGGGATCGCCCTGGCTGGCGCGAGCGATGCTGCGTCAACAGGATCGGCTCGATCTGTGCGAGCTGCATCCGCGCGAGTTCTCGTTGCTGCAGGCGCAGTTTGCCGGCGCCCGCCGCAGCCGCTGTCACCAGCAGGACGGCTTCGCGGTCAGTCTGGCCCTGATGCCGCCGGTGGAGCGCCGCGGCCTGG
Organism: Pseudomonadales bacterium; assembly: GCA_041395905.1. Classification (GTDB taxonomy): domain Bacteria; phylum Pseudomonadota; class Gammaproteobacteria; order Pseudomonadales; family Azotimanducaceae; genus UBA7803. The sequence goes on along the minus strand of JAWKZP010000004.1, from coordinate 139,284 downwards.
TGCTGATCGACCCATCCTACGAAATCAAAACGGATTATCCGGGTGTGGTGCGGCACGTTGCGGCACTGCATCGACGCTTTGCTACCGGCACCTACCTGATCTGGTATCCGGTGGTGGAGGCGGGCAGGGCGGCTGATCTGGAGCGCGCCTTCGCGCAGAGTGGTCTGCGCCGGGTGCAGCTGTTCGAGCTGGGGCGGGCCGAACCGGGGTCGCGGCCCGGGATGACGGCGGCTGGAATGGTGGTGGTCAACCCGCCGTTCACGCTTGCCGCGGACATGACCGGGGCGCTTGCCTATCTGGCGCCGCTGCTGAGCGAAGACGGTGAGCCCCGCTATCGGGTCGTCGAAATTGTGGGCGAGTAGGCTGGCAATCGAGTTGCGCTGATCTAGGCTTCAGGGAGCAGAACTCCCAATCGGGTCCTCCCATGGTCAGAAAGCGCGCCCTGGTCGTCGACGACTCGCCTTCCGCGCGGCTGGCGCTGCAGAAGCTGCTGGAGGAGCACGACATCGACGTGGAAGTCGCCGACTCGGGCGAGGCGGCGCTGGACTTCCTCAAGCACGACAGCGTCGATGCGATCTTCATGGATCACACCATGCCCGGCATGGACGGCCTGGAAACCGTTGCGGCGATCAAGCGCAACCCGCGTACCGCCACGATTCCGGTGATGATGTACACCACCAAGGAAGGCGAGGTGTACGTCAGCCAGGCGCGCGCCCTGGGCGCCGTGGGCGTGCTGCCCAAACAGGTTCAACCCGGCGTGCTCTACGGCATGCTGGTGAAGCTGGCGCTGGTGCGGGATCGGCGCGCGGCCGGGGAAGCGGTAGAGCCGCCCAGGCTCACCGTGGAGCCGCCGGCCGCTGAGGACGACTACGACCGTCAGGCCCTGAACACGTCCGTGCGCGCAGTGCTCACGCGGGTGCTCGAGGAGCAGCACGTGGCCCTGCGCAGCGACATCCTGCGCGCCCAGAGCGACTTCGCCCGTCAGGTGGCGCGCCAGGTGGTCCGTGAGGTGCTCTCGGACCAGCCGGTCACCTCGGGCTCACCTGCGGACGGGGACCCGCAGCAGGGCGAAACCCAGCCGGGCGCAACCGGCCGTGGCCGCTGGCCGCGCGCCATGGCGGCGCTGCTGTTCGTCGCCGTAGTAGGGCTCGCGGTGCTCGGCGAGCTGGTGGTGGAACGGGGCCGGGCCCTGGATGCTGCCGCCGCCGGGCTCGCCGAAGCGCGCGCGTCGCTGGCCGCGGCAGACTCTCAGCTTCTGCAGCTGCGCCGTCACGCCGGCGCCAGCCGGGCGGATGCCGACGTGCGCTACTCAGGGTTGCTGCAGGCGCTCGAGTGGCAGCTGAATCGCTCAGGGCGGCACGCGCACAACGAGCCGGCCTTCAACGGCCGGCGCCTGGAGCTGGTCAGCGAGCTGCTGCGGCGGCTGCTGGCGGCAGGCTTCGAGGGTACCGTGCGGCTCACTTCCCACCTGGGCGAGTTCTGCCTGATGGCCGACGAGCTCGGGCACTGGCAGCTGGCCGACCCGGATCTGAGCGTCGACCGCTGCGAGCTTCTGGGGCACCCGCTGGACGATTCCAGCTTCGTCAGCGATCGCGAGACCGTGGATTTCGCGGACTTCGCGGCGACCTCGCCGCTGGTGAACGGCTCGGGTATCGAGCTCGAGCTGGTGGCGCTGGACCGGGCCTCTTCCCGGCCTCGCTATCCGCCGCCGTTGGGCTCGGATCGCGCGGAGGACTGGAACCGCATTGCCGCCGGCAACAACCGCGTGGAAATCACCCTGCTGCCCATGGGCGCCGCGGCGCCGGACGTGGCCCTGGCCGGCAACGTCCGCTGACCGACCCTCGACTCAGGTGATCACCCCGGGCCGATCCGGGCGCGGGCGGAACGTGGTGACGCCCTTTACCTCCAGCTCGAATGCCTTGCGGTAGATGTCACGGAACGCATCGAACGCTATCCCCTCAGGCACGTTGATGGTCTTGGATATGGCCTGATCCACCAGCGGTTGAACGGCGGCCTGCATGTTCAGGTGGGCCTCCGGGGACAGATCGCGGGCTGCGACGAACGCCTCCGGCGTTGTCGCATCCGGTGGCGCGCCGGCGCGCCAGAGCCGGTGCGCCCGGTCTTCCACATCGAGCACCAGCAGGGTCTCGTCGGCTCGCCGGATGCGGCGCTGATAGCGGGTCTCGAAGATCGGCTCGATGCCGCTGGAGACGTTGTCGGCGAGCAGGCTGATGGTGCCGGTAGGCGCGATGGCGGTGAGATGGCTGTTGCGCAACCCGAGCCGGCCGATGTCCGTCTGCAGCGGCGCCGGCAGGCGTTCCACGAAGCTGCCGCGCAGGTACTCGTCGCGTCGGAACCGTGGAAACACGCCGCGCTCGCCCGCCAGCGCGCAACTGGCTGCGTACGCGGCGTCGCGCAGGGTCGTCATGATGGCGGCGGCGGCGGCGCGCGCCGCTTCGCTGTCGTAGTGCAGGCCGAGCATCGCCAGCGCGCTGCCGAGTCCCATGAAGCCGAGCCCGACACGCCGGCTCGCGTGCGCCTCGGCGCGCTGCTCACCCAGGGGAAAGCGCGAGAGGTCGATGACGTTGTCCAGCAGCCGCACGGCCACCGGCACCTGCGCTGCCAGGGCGGTGTGGTCGAACCGCGCGGCCGCCGAGAACGGCGCCCGCACGAAGGCAGTCAGGTTGAAGCTGCCCAGGTTGCAGGCACCGTAGGGCGGCAGCGGCACCTCGCCGCAGGGATTGGTGGCGCTCAGGGTCTCGCAGTACCAGAGATTGTTGCTGCGGTTGATCTGATCTACGAACAGCACGCCGGGCTCCGAGGCCTCGTAGGCCTGGCGCACGATTTCGTCCCAGAGGCCGCGCGCAGACACGGTCTCGTGGACCTGGCCGTCGAAGCGCAACGGCCAGGGGGCGTCCTCGGCAACCGCCGCCATCAGGGCGTCGCTGACGAGCACCGAGCAATTGAAGTGCGTGAGCGAGCGCCGGTCGCGCTTGGCGCGCACGAACCGCAGGATGTCCGGATGATCGCAGCGCAGGGTGGCCATCATGGCGCCGCGCCGGTAGCTGGTGGACACCATGGTGTCGCACATGGCATCCCACACGCGCATGAATGACACCGGGCCGGAGGCGATGTTCGCGGTCTGCTCGGCACGCGCGCCGCGGGGTCGCAGCGGCGAGAAGTCGTAGCCGATGCCGCCGCCCTGCTGCATGGTGAGCGCGCCTTCCTTGAGCCCGTCGAAGATGGCCGCCAAGTCGTCGCGCAACGCACCCATTACGAAACAGTTGCACAGCGTCACCCGGCGCTTCGTGCCCGCGCCCGCAAGGATGCGGCCGCCGGGAACGAAGGCAAGGCCGTCGAACAGTTCCTGAAAGTGCTGCTGCCAGCGCGTGCGATCGTGGGGCTCGACGCTGGCGGCCGCATGGGCGACGCGCTCGAAGGTGGCAGACGGGTCCGTATCGGCGTTGCCGCCTGAGGGGCAGTAGCGATACCGGCTCTCCCAGATGTACCGGGAAAGCTCGGTATCGAAGGTCGCGTGGGTCAGGACTGGATCTCTATGCGTTTTCGCTTGGATTTCTCGACCTTGGGGATCGTCACCTCGAGCAGCCCGTCCTTGAGCGTGGCCCGGGCGGCGTCACCGTTCACCTCCGCGGCCAGCGGCACGGTGCGGGAAACGTAGCTGCTGACGATCTCGCGGCGATGGTACTGGTCCTTGTCGGACTCCGTCTCCTTGCGCGATGAGCCCTTGATGGTGACGGTATTGTCACTTACCGAAACGTCGATGTCTTCTTTCGCGATCCCGGGCAGCTCGGCGCGCACCAGCACCTCGTTCTCCCGGTCGATCACGTCCACCTTTGGCGTCTGCGCATCGAGCGTGGCGCTGGACAGCGATTCGAGTTCGGGCCACCGCAGCGACGGCCAGCGCGAACCGAACAGGCTCGGCCAGCGGCGATTGAAGAACTCGTCGAAGAGCTGCTCGAAACGCTGATCGGCCGTCGCCGGCGGGCGCGCCTTCTCTGATTTGACGGCGACGTCCTTGTCTCGACCTTCCTTATCTCTGGGCATGGTATGACTCCTCTGAGTTGTCGGTCGTCGGAACGCGATTCTCGCGCCCACCGCCGGCGCCCGAGAATCCGAACAACTACGTAGACGCGAAGCCGGCGGTCATCATTGCAGAAAGTGGAACCCCGTCACGGTCGGATGGCCCGACCGGGCTACCATCAGACGGACATGATTGAGATTGGGACGGCTGAGTCATGGGCGAATGGGATCTGGAACCGCGCCGGGAACGCGCGCAGGGGCAGCATCAGGGGCTGCTTGATCACGAGCTGAGCGAATTCGATCTGGCGGCCTGGGAGCCGGACGAGGCCGAGGCGGCATTTCTGGCCGAGGAGGCCTGCCCGGAGCGGTTTGCGACGGCGCTGCGGGCGGCGCTCGAGCGCTCGCGCATGGCCGCGGAGCGCCCTGACTGGCTGTGAGTGGCTTCAGGCCGCGTCGGCAACGTCCAGCTTCTCGCGCAGCTCGCGCTTGAGGAATTTACCGTTGGCGTTGCGCGGCAGCGCCTCCTGAACGAACCAGATGTAGCGCGGCACCTTGTGCGCCGAAATGCGGCTGCGGCAGTGCGCGCGCAGATCGTCCGCGCTCACCTCCGCGCCGGGCTTGAGGTACACGGCCGCACCCACCTCCTCGCCGAGGCGATCGTCGGGCACTCCGAAAACGGTCGTTTCCGCCACTGCCGGATGTGCGAACAGGGCGCTCTCCACCTCGGCGCAGTACACGTTCTCACCGCCGCGCAGGACCATGTCCTTCTTACGGTCGACGATGAAGATGAAGCCGTGCTCGTCGATGCGCGCCACGTCGCCGGTGTGCAGCCAGCCATCGGTAATGGTTTCCGCGGTCGCATCCGGCCGGTTCAGGTAACCGCGGATCACCGGCGCGCCACGCACCCACATTTCGCCCACCTGGCCGCTCGGCAGGGCATTGCCTTCGTCGTCGACCACCCTCGCTTCGAAGCTCGGCATCGCCGGGCCGCAGCTCTCCGGCTTGTCGACGAAGAAATCGCCGCCGATGGACGTGATGATGCCGCAGGTTTCGGTCATGCCGTAGCCGGTGCCGGGGCGGGCGTTGGCCACGGTCTGATCGATCTTGCCTACCAGGTCCGGCTGCAGCTGCGCGCCGCCGCCGCCCACCGATACCAGCGATGAGGTGTCGTACTTGTGGAAGTCCGGGTGGCTGATGACTTCGCGTGACATCACCGGCACCCCGGTGAGGGCCGTGATGCGTTCGCGCTCTATGAGCTGCAGCGCCTCGGTGGCGTCCCACTTGTACATGTGCACGAGCTTGCCGCCGTTGTAGGTGGCGCTGTACGCCACGCAGTTGTTGGCGGTGACGTGGAACAGCGGCGTCGTCACCAGGGATGCGGTCGCCGGCGGCGGGGCGTCGGGCGCCGGCGCCGGAATGGTGCCGTTGCGCTGGCCGATGGTGGCCAGGCACGTGCCCCAGAACATCATGTTCATGAGGTTGCTCACGCAGCCGCGGTGGGTCTGCAGCGCGCCCTTCGGGTGCCCGGTCGTGCCCGAGGTGTAGAAGATGCAGACGTCGCTGTCGGGATCGATGTCGACCGCCGGCAGGGCGCCGCCGTGGGCTTCGAGCTCGGACCAGGGCACCACGCCGTCAGGGAGTCTGCCGGGCACGCGCACGCCGACGACGGTCATCGGCGGCATCTCGTCCTTGTGTTCCTGGAAGCGCTGCAGTCGCTCCTGGTCGCAGATCAGCACCTTGGGTCTGGAATCGTTCAGCCCGTAGACCAGTTCCTGGCCGACCCACCAGGCGTTCACGCCCACCACCACCGCGCCCATCGAAGCCACGGCCCAGTAGCTGAGCAGCCATTCCGGGTAGTTGCGCATGGCGATCGCCACCCGGTCGCCCGGCTCGACGCCGTGGTCGCTGAGCCAGGCGGCTACGGACGCGACGATCTCGTGCGCTCTGCCGTAGGTGATGCGCTCGTCGTTGTACACCAGGTAGTCGCGGTCGCCGAACTGGGCCGAGTGCAGCCAGATGTCGCGCACGCTGTTGGGCGCATTGGCGAAGATCCGGGTCGGATTGCCGCGGATGTCGGCGACCCGGATCTCGAACGGCGCCCCGGGCGCGATCAGTTCGTTCCAGACCTCTTTGAGCTGTTGGTACATCGACGGGTTGTTCGGCATCGATCTCTCTCCGGCCTCTGGTTCGCGATGGTTGCGGCGAACGCGCATACTAATACAGCTTGTATGCAGCGCAAGTTGGTGCCTCGCGGCGATCGCCAGTGGAGCGCAGGGGCTTGACCATGGTACAAAGTACGTAACTAGAACGCGTTCCAAACTGAGGGGGATCGGCTGATGGATTTCGACATTCCAAAGGACATTCAGGACCTGCTGAACACGCTCGACAAATTCATCGAGGACGTCATCAAGCCGCTCGAGCAGCAGGATGACAACATCCGCTTCTTCGATCATCGCCGCGAAGATGCGCGCACGGATTGGGAGCGCGGCGGCCTGCCCAACGAGGAGTGGGAACAGCTGCTGTTCAAAGCCAAGCGGCTGGCCGACGAGGCCGGCTTCTACCGCTATCCGCTGCCCAGGCAGTACGGCGGCATGGAGGGCAGCAACCTCGGCATGGCCATCATCCGCGAACATCTGGCGGTCAAGGGTCTGGGGCTGCACAACGATCTGCAGAACGAGCACTCCATCGTCGGCAACAACGTCGGGCTGCTGCTGATGCTCAACTACGGCACCGAGGAGCAGAAGGCCGAGTGGATCGACGATCTCGCGGAGGGTCGGCGCGGCTTCGCGTTCGGCATCACCGAGCCCAACCACGGCTCGGATGCGACCCATATGGAAACCCATGCGGAGCGCGACGGCGACGAGTGGGTGATCAACGGCGAGAAGACCTGGAACACCGGCATCCACAAGGCCCAGTACGACATGGTGATGGCGCGTACCAGCGGCAAGCCCGGCGATGGCGACGGCATCACCGCGTTCCTCGTGCCGATGAAGGCCGAGGGCGTGAAGATCGAAGAGATGCTCTGGACCTTCAACATGCCCACCGACCATGGGCGGGTTTCCTTCAGCAACGTGCGGGTACCCCACGCCAGCATCTTCGGCGGCGAGGGCCGCGGCCTGCAGGTGGTGCAGCACTTCTTCAACGAGAACCGTATCCGGCAGGCGGCCTCGAGCCTGGGCGCCGCTCAGTTCTGCATCAACGAGTCCGTGAAGTACGCCATGGAGCGCAAGCCCTTCGGCAAGCCGCTGTCCTCGAACCAGGGCATCCAGTTCCCGCTGGTGGAGCTGCAGACCCAGTGCGAGATGCTGCGGGCGCTGATCCACAAGACGGCCTGGCTGATGGACCGCGACGGCGCGTTCTCGGTCTCCGACAAGGTGTCCATGTGCAACTACTGGGCTAACCGGCTGTGCTGCCAGGCTGCCGACCAGGCGATGCAGGTGCACGGCGGGCTCGGCTACTCGCGGCACAAACCGTTCGAGCACATCTACCGTCACCATCGCCGCTACCGCATCACCGAAGGCGCCGAGGAGATTCAGATGCGCCGTGTCGCCGGCTACATGTTCGGCTACATGAAGCAGCGGGCGCCCAAAGGTGTGAAGGAAGGCTGAGGTGGCCGCCGCCAGCGCCGGCGACCGCGCCGGATTCGAGGCCCAGCTGGGCGCGGTGCTCGAACGCGAGATTCCGGGCTGCCGCGCGCTGATCTCCGCCGAGCGGCTGTCCGGGGGCGCCAGCCAGGAGACCTATCGCATCACCATCGACACGGCCGATGGGGCCCGCCTGCTGTGCATGCGACGCGCGCCGGGCGGCGTCACGGTGGCTGCGGAGGATCGTATCAACCCGGGGCTCGCGGTGGAGGCGCAGCTCATGCGCTGTGCCCGCGCAGCCGGCGTGCCGGAGCCCGAGGTCCACTACGTGCTCGAGCCCGGCGATGGTCTGGGCGAGGGCTTCGTCATGCAGTGGCTCGACGGTGAGGCTCTCGGTGCGCGCATCGTGCGCTCGCCGGAGCTTGCCGCGCTGCGACCGAAGCTGGCCTACGAATGCGGGCAGATCATGGCGCGCATTCACGGCATCGATCTCGCGGCCGCGGGGCTGGCCGGCAAGCTGCAGAGCGCAACGCCGGAGCAGTTCGTGCGCCAGACCTGGGAGCGTTACCAGGCGCTCGAGACGCCGCAGCCCATGATCGACTACGCGGCGCGCTGGCTGCTCGAGCACCTTCCGCGCAACCCGCGGCAGACCCTGGTGCACAACGATTTCCGCAACGGCAACTTCATGGTCGACGCGAACGGCGTGGTCGCGGTGCTCGACTGGGAGATCGCCCACGTCGGCGATCCCATGCGCGATCTCGGCTGGATCTGCACCAACTCATGGCGCTTTGGCGGCGACAAGCCGGTGGGCGGTTTCGGCGATTACGAGGATCTGTTCGCCGGCTACGAATCCGTATCGGGAACTCCGGTGGACCCGGATCACGTCAAGTTCTGGGAAGTGTTCGGCTCGTTCTGGTGGGCGGTCGGCTGTCTGGGCATGGCGGAGCACTATCGGGTGGGTCCAGACCAGACCGTGGAACGTCCGGCCATCGGCCGCCGTTCCTCGGAATGCCAGGTGGACTGCGTGAACCTGCTGATTCCGGGCGCCGTGCAGCTGGTCGAACCTGAGGATCTGACGCTCAGTCAGGACATGCCGCGCATCGATGAGCTGCTGGTGAGCGTGCGTGACTATCTGCGCGAGGACGTAATGGCGGCGACTCAGGGTCGCACCAACTTCCTTGCGCGGGTGGCGGGCAACAGCCTGGACATCGTGCTGCGTGAGCTGGCCATCGGGCCCCGCCATCGCGCGGCCGAGCTGGCGCGCCTGCGCGCGCTCTTCGCGGTGACGACGACCACCGCGCCGGGCGAGCTGGACGCGCTGCGCTGGCGGCTCACCCGCGGCCTGCGTGACGGCAGCATCGCCTTGGACCGTGCCGGGCTGGCCGAACATCTACGCGCGACCGTCGTGAACCAGATTGCCATCGACCAGCCGAAATATTCGGGCTTCCGCAGCGCCCTCGAACGCGCCGGCTGAGCCGGTGGCGGGCGCGCAGGGCGCTCGCCCGGGCGGGGCCGTGACTCTGCGCGCGGCCCTGCTCGACGTGCCGCAGCCGGACGCCGCCACCTGGCGTGGCCTCAATCCCCTGGTTCGCTGGCTGATTGCCTGCCGGGCCTCGGTGCTGCCGCTCACTCTGTCGGCCTGCCTGTTCGCCGGCCTGCTGGCGCGACCGTCAGATGCTGCGACCGTGCTTCTGCTGCTCGTGGTGACGCTGGCGCTGCTGCTTGCCCATGCCACCAACAATCTGCTCAACGACCATGTCGACTATGCCACCGGACTCGATCGTGACAACTACTTCCGCGCCCGTTACGGCGCACAACCGCTGAGTCAGGGGCTGATGTCGGTTGCCCGGCATCGACGCCTGCTGCTCGCCACGGGTGCCGGCGCGCTGGCGCTGGGGCTCGTCGTGTGCGCCCGGGTTGGCGGCGCGGCCTTCCTGCTGGCCGCTGGCGGCGCCGCGATTCTGTTGTTCTACACCTGGCCGCTGAAACGCTGGGCGCTGGGTGAGCTGGCCGTGCTCGTGGTCTGGGGGCCGCTCATGGTGGGCGGGGTGTATTGGGTCCTCACGGGAGCCCTTCCGGCGGCCGTGCTGTGGCTCGCGACCTTGTACGGCCTCGGTCCCACCGTGGTGATTCTCGCCAAGCACACGGACAAGCTCGCCGATGATCGCGCGCGCGGGGTGAAGACGCTACCCGTGCTGCTCGGCGAGCCGGTATCGCGGCACCTGATCGCCGCGCTCGCAGTGCTGAGCCTGGGCGGTGCTGCGGCCTGGGCGTTCTGGCAGGGCGCCTGGTGGTACCTGCTGGCGCTCGGCGCCTCGCCGGCGCTGGTGCGGCTGCTCCGCGTGCTCGGGCACACCCGGCCGGCAGATCGCCCTGAGGGCTTTCCGGACAACGTGTGGCCTCTGTGGTACGCGGCCGAAGGTTTCCGCTTCGCGCGTCTGGCCGGCGCGCTGCTGGTGCTGGCGGCGCTCGCCGAGGCGATCTAGGGCTGACGCGGCGCCATCTCGAACAGCCACAGCGAATCGCGCGCGACGGTTGCCGGAGTCGCGCCGGCGGCATACTTGCGGTTCAGCTCCGCCAGCACCGGCTCCAGCGCCGGGCCGCTGCGCAGCCGCTGCAGCCGGCGTTCGTAGAGCTTGCCGTCGATGCGCAGAATGGCGCGCCCGTCGCGCTCCGCTTCGATTGGCCAGTGTTTCCACAAGCGCCCCCACGCGGTGTCCATGTAACCGCAGGGGATGTAGATGCGGCCGTCGTATTCCATGATCCAGGTCGTGCGCGACCGGGCCGGGTCCAGCAGCTGGAACGCCACGGTGTTGAGATCCCGGGCGAAACGCCAGTCCGGCTCGGGGCCGCTGACCAGCGTGCCGGAGCGGAACGGCCCTCCCGCGATGAGCCCCAGCGGCCCGTCGGCGAAGCGCGCGCCCATGAGCACGGCGGCGATCACCGCCACCAGCCCGACCACCACGCCCAGCAGCACTCTGAGCAGTTTCATGAGCCCCCCAACCCCGGGTCGAGCCTGCAGGTTACCCGCGCGCTGTGCGCCGGATCAAACCCACGTTGTGGTCCTGCGCACGATTCGGCCGGCGCGCGCTGCGGCCGTGATGCCTCTGGTTCATCATTGAGCACGGAGGATCTCGAACATGCGGCGAGTCGACTTACTGCTCGTGGGAGTGCTGCTGCTGGCGGGCGCGGCCGCCATGGCCGACGAACGCGTACCGGCCCCTGCCTGCGACGCGCCGGTGCGGCCGGCGGACGATCAGAACGACGTTCTCTGGCGCGCCTATCTGGACGCCGTGGACCGCTACCGGGCCTGCATAAGCGAGTACGCCGCAGCCAACTGGGCTGCTTCCGAGGCGCACAGTCAGGCAGCCAATACCGCGGTTGCGCAATGGAACGCATTCGTGCGCGACCAGCTGAACGTGCCCGAAGATTACCCCTGGCCACCGCGGCAGCGTTAGACTGAGCCCCTGATTTGCTGCATCGGAGGGGGCTGCAGTGACGAGTTTCCGCTTTTTGTTGATTGCTATCGTCTCGTGGTTGTCGGTTGCGCTGGGCGGCTGCGGCCGGGAGCAGCCGTCACCGGATGCCCAGGCTCAGATGGATGCCGCGCCGGCCGCGGCAACACCGGCCGCGCCGGCGTCAGGCAGCGCGCCAGCCGTCGAGCAGAACCCGCTGCGCAATGCCTACTTCGGCGACCTGCACCTGCACACAGCGCTGTCCGTCGACGCCTACATCACGCAGACGCGCACGCTGCCGGATGACGCCTACCGCTATGCCAAGGGCGAACCGATCGATCACGTCAGCGGCACCAGGGTGCAGCTGCGCACGCCGCTGGATTTTCTCGCCGTCACCGACCACTCTGAGCTGCTCGGGGTCGCCCGGGCGATGGGCGACCCGGACAACCCGCTGTCGAAGACGCAGCTCGCGCAGGACATTACCAGCAGCGATTACGAGCGCTCCCACAACGCCTTCCGGACGATCGTGGCTGCGGCTGCCGGTGGCGGGCTCGCGGACATGCTCGATCCGGCACTCGTAGGCGCGACCATGCGCTCGACCTGGCAGCAGATCGTCGATGCGGCCGAGGCGAACTACGAGCCTGGACGTTTCACCACCTTTGTCGCCTACGAGTGGTCGTCCATGCCGCAGATGGCCAATCTGCACCGCAACGTCGTGTTCCGAGGCGTCGACGTTCCGGACGTGCCGTTCTCCAGCGCCGATTCCAACAAGCCCGAAGATCTGTGGTCGTTCCTCGACACCTGGCGGCAGCGCGGCAGCGACGTGCTCGCGATACCGCACAATTCCAATGCCAGCAAGGGCCTGATGTTCCCCATGGAGGACAGCTTCGGCGAGCCGCTGACCGCGGACTACGCGCAGCGGCGCATGCGCAATGAGCCGCTGGTGGAAGTCACGCAGTTCAAGGGCACGTCGGAAACCCATCCGGCGCTGTCGCCCAACGACGAGATGGCAGGCTTCGAGCTCTGGGAAACCGTCGTCGGGGGTACGGCGCCCGTGGAGCCGCTGCCCGGCAGCTACGTGCGCAGCGCCTATGGCCGCGGGCTCGTGATGGAAGCGGCGGCGGGATTCAATCCCTACCGCTTCGGGCTGGTGGGCGCGTCCGACAGCCACGATTCCAGCAGCGCGGTCGAGGAGTTCAACTTTACCGGCGGTCACGGCAATGCCGACGCGACGCCGGAGCTGCGCCTCGCGGATCGCCCGTCGACCCTGACCACTTCGAACCTGCATTTCAGCGCCTCGGGGCTCACCGGTGTGTGGGCCGAATCAAACACCCGCGAGGCCATATTCGACGCGTTCCGTCGCAAGGAGACCTTTGCCACCTCGGGGCCGCATATCAGCGTCAGGTTCTTCGCGGGAACGGACGTTGCCGCGCTGGCCGATGCCGAGGCGCCCATTGCGGGGGCCTATGAGCGGGGCGTGCCCATGGGCAGTGACCTCCTGATCGACGAGGGCGAGGTGCCGGAGTTTCTCATCTGGGCCACGCGGGATCCGGCGGGGACCAACCTGCAGCGCGTTCAGGTGGTCAAGGTCTGGCAGGAGGATGGGAGCGAGCGGGAACGCGTGTACGACGTGGCCTGTTCGGGCACGGCGGTGCCCGATCCGGTGACGGGCCGGTGCCCGGACAATGGTGCGGGTGTCGATCTCGCCACCTGCACCCCCGATGCCGGCGGCAGCGCAGAGCTTCGCACCGGCTGGCGTGACCCCGAGTTCGCCGGTCAGCGTGAGGCCGCCTACTACGTGCGCGTGCTGGAAAACCCTTCCTGCCGGTGGAGCACCTGGGACGCCCTGCGACTCGGCGTGGCGCCGCCGGCCGGCGCACCGGCCACCATTCAGGAGCGGGCCTGGTCGTCGCCTATCTGGGTGAGCAGGGGCTGAGCCGGCCCGGCGCGCCGCCGCGGCGCGCCGGGTCAGCAGGTATACTCGCTTCAGCCCAGAGAGAGTCAGCGCCATGCAGCAGCTATCCGCCCAGGACGCCTCGTTCCTGTACTTCGAGACACCGCACGCGCCGATGCACATCGGCGGCATCATGATCTACGACCCCAGCACGGTGCCCGGGGGCAGGCAGGGCTTCAAAGACATCCTGCGCTACATCGAGGGTCGGCTGCACCTGGCCCGCACGTTCCGCCAGAAGGTGGTGCAGGTGCCATTCAATCTGGATCATCCCTACTGGATCGAAGACAAGGACTTCGATCTGGAGTATCACGTCCGCCACATCCGGCTGCCGGAACCCGGTGACTGGCGACAGCTGTGCATTCAGGTGGCGCGCCTGCACTCGCGGCCGCTGGACCTCACCCGGCCGCTCTGGGAGTTCACCGTGGTGGAGGGTCTGGATGCGATACCCGGCCTGCCGCCGGGCAGCTACGCGGTGGTGTCCAAGGTGCACCACGCGGGCATCGACGGCATGTCCGGGGTCGACCTCATCGAAGCGCTGCACGACCTCGAGCCCTACCCCGAGAGCGTGCCGCCCGCGACCCGTCCCTGGACCGGCGAAGAGCCGCCAAACCCGTTCGAGCTGGTGGTGCGGGCGCAGTTCAATACCTTCACCCAGCCGCTGCGCTTCGCCGAGGTGCTGGCGCGCACCGTGCCGGCGCTCGGCCGGCTCGGTCAGAGCATTGCGGAGCAGCGTTTCGAAGCCACTACCACGCCGCCGCCGCGCACGCGCTTCAACCGGCCCATCAGCGCCCATCGGGTGGTGGAGAGCCGACAGTTCGATCTCAAGGAGATTCGAGCGGTAAAGAATTCTGTTGCCGGTGCCACGGTCAACGACGTGGTGCTGGCCGTGGTGGGCGGCGCCCTGCGCCGCTACCTCGAGGCCAAGCACGAGCTGCCCACGGAGCCTATGATCGCCATGGCGCCGATATCGGTGCGAAGCAGCGGCGAGCGCAACACCATGGGCAACCAGGTGGCGGCGATGACAGTGTCGCTGGGCACCCACCTGGCGGATCCGGTGGAGCGTCTGCTCGCCGTGCACCGCTCCGCGGCCTCATCCAAGGAGATGACCAACGCGCTGGGCGCCAAGCTCATGACCGACTACACGCAGTTCGTGCCGTCCACCACCGCGGCCCTGGCGGCGCGCCTGTACACGCAGATGGGTCTGTCGAATCAGGTGAGCCTGCCATTCAACTGCGTCGTGACCAACGTTCCCGGGCCTCAGGTGCCCCTGTACTCCGCCGGCGCGCGCCTGGTCACGCAGCACGGGCTCGGACCCATTTACGACGGCATGGGCCTGATGTTCCCGGTGTTCAGCTACTGCGGGCACCTCAACGTCTCGCTCACCGCCTGCCGCGAGATGCTGCCCGATCCGGAGTTCTTCGCTGACTGCCTCGAGGAGAGCTTCGACGAGATGAAGCGCGCCACCGGCGTCGCGACGGCGGGCTGACCGCGAACGCGCTCAGGCGTCGCTGGACTTGGCCGGGGAACGCCGCCAGCTGCGGCCGAGGGCGGCGCCGAGATCCGGCGTGAACGTAGGCCGCAGGCACTGATTCAGGCGATTGAGCAGACCCGGCGTCACGGCCTCGTCGAAATCCTCGAGGCGGAAGGTGACCCGCAGCTGACCGCGCTTGTGGTCGATCCGCTCCAGGCGCGTGCTGCGGCTGAGTGGCGGGATCGGCAGATAGGTGCGGAACAGGGTCGCCACGTAGTTTGGAACCCCGAGGATCGAGGCGCGCTTCGGCTGCAGAACGAACCAGCCGTTGACCACCTCCAGACGCGTCTCGAACTCGCCGATGGGAAAGCCGGCGAGCTCGGTGTGCACGATCAGAGCATCGTCCGCCAGCTCGATCCGATACGGCAGCTCGAAGCGCTTCAACCAGCGGTCGAGCTCCGCCTGGCCCACGGCGATTTCCACGCGCGGACCCTCCACCTGCACGTGCGCCGGCAGGCCCGGCACGAAACGCACCCGATCCGCGCACCAGACCACCTGCTGAAGATCCATCCAGCTGGTGCTCAGGCCGCCGAATTTGAGGCGTGCGCCCTCGAACTCGGTGGGAAAGGGAATGCCTTTCGCGGTTTGCCAGTCAATGGATACCGGCAGCTCCAGATAGGAGCTGACCAGCTGGTCGATCAGGTTCGAACCGGGGGCTTGAGTCATGCTGCGCAGTGTACTCCGGAACCCGGATCGCGGGCACCAGCGCCGAGCTGCACAAGGACGCACGCAAGAGCGCGCGAAAAAGAAGGCGGCCCACGAACAGACGCACTGCAGGAGCGTCTACTGCTGTCCGTGGCCCGCCTGTTCGGTGAAACGGGTTGGCTGGGGTCAGATTCCCGCCGGCGGTGGTTCGACCGCCGGCGCGGAAGCATGGTTTCAGAACTTGAAGCCGACGTTCAGGCCGAAGGCCCAGGGGTCGATTTCCACGGTCGGCTTGGTGGTACCGACGCCGGGGATGAAGATCTTGGCATCGGTTTCGATGTCCAGATAGCGGATGTCGGCGTTCAGGAACCAGTTGTCGCCCAGATCGATATCGACGCCCGCTACCGCGGCCAGCCCCAGGGACGTATCCAGATTGAGATCCGCGCCCGGAATGTCGATGTTCTCGTCGAAGAACACCGTCATGTTCAGGCCCAGGCCGGCATACGGCTGAATCGCATTGTCAGGCATGAATGCGTAGACGACGCTGAGGGTCGGCGGCAGGTGCTTGGTGGATGCCACCTTGGCACCGCCCACCTGAATGTCGTGCTCGAACGGTGCTGCAGCCAGGAGCTCGACGCCCCAGTTCCTGGTCATCATGTAGGTGACGTCGAAGGTGAACATGGTGTCCTCGTCCACCTCGATCTTTGCTCCGCCCACCACGGGCACGTTGCTGTCGATCCTGGCGTTGTTCGACTTCGGGCTGATGTAGTGGAATCCGCCGCGTACGATCCAGTCTCCGGCTTCATGCGCGGTCACGGGCAGGCTCGCACCAGCGGCCAGAAGCCCGGCTGCTACGGTGGCGGCAAAGGTCGTTTTCATTTGTTTTCTCTCCAAAGATGCAAATGCGCGGGGATTGTATGAACCGTCCGTGCAGCCCAACATACGGAGATCCCGAAGGGACCGAGTCATGCCGGTGCGTGCGCCGCAGCGCGCAGCAGCGAGCGGGCCGGCAGCAACCGCGGCATGACGCGACAGGAGAAGGAGCAACCCATGAGCGACACCGGTCAACGTGTGGACACCGTGCGCCTGCAGCGCATTGCCAAGGCGTTCTGGGAATCGGCGGCGCTGATGAGCGCGGTGGAGCTGGACGTCTTCAGTGCCATCGCCCGCGGCTCCGACACCAGCAACGCGCTGGCCCAGGACATCGGCATAGAGCCCGTCAATGCGGAACGTCTGCTGGTGGCGCTCGCGGCCATGGGGCTCCTGCAACGCGACGGCGAACGCTATGCTAACGCCGCGGACGTGGCGCGTTTCCTGGTGCGCGGCCAGGCGAGCTTCGCGGGCCCATGGATGCTGTTCGGCAAGCCGCGCTGGGAAGCCTGGGGCCATCTCACCGAGCACCTGCGCCGACCGGCGTCGCAATTCCGGGTGCTCGGCATGTATGACGATACCTTCACGGTGGAGCGCGCGCGGCAGTACCACGAGGCGACCTATTCCATCGGCATGGGCGCAGCCCGCCGCTTCCATCGACAGGTGGACCTCAGCGGGCGGCGTCGCATCATGGATCTCGGCGGCGGCTCGGGCTGCTACTGCATCATCGCCGCGCAGACCTATCCGGAGCTCACCGCGGTGGTGCTCGACCTGCCGCCCGTGGTGGCGGTGACGCGCGAATACCTGGCGGAAAACGGGGTCGCCGATCGCGTGACCGCACAGCCGTGCGACTTTACTGCCGATCCGCTGCCCGCCGATGCGGACGTCGCCATCATGGCTTCGAACCTGCCCCAGTACGACCGCGCGATCATCGCCCGGGTCGTCGCCCGGGTGTACGACGCGCTGCTGCCGGGCGGTGAGGTTCATCTGATCGGCGAGATGCTCGATGCGTCCGGCGCCGGCCCGCTGGCGCCGGCTTTGTGGGGGCTGTCCGAGGCGGTGAACGGCTCCACCGGGCTCGCGCACTCGGAGCGCGACTGCGTGGGCTATCTGCAGAGCGCCGGATTCGTGGATGTGGCGGCGCACGAGTTCATTCCGGAGACGCTGACGCGGGTCTCGGGGCGCAAGCCGGGACGGTCCGGCTGATGCGGAATCCGTCGCCCCGGGAGATGCTGGCCCGGCTGGTTGCCATGCCCACGGTATCGAGGGATTCGAACCTGGTCCTGATCGAGTTCGTGGAGGAGTATCTCGCCCAGTTCGGCGTCCGCTGCCGGCAGCTGCGCAGCGACTGCGGCGCCAAAGCCAACCTCTACGCGAGCATCGGGCCGATGGTGCCCGGGGGCGTGGTGCTTTCCGGCCACACCGACGTGGTGCCCGTGGATGATCAGGACTGGCACAGCGACCCCTTCGAGCTGACCGAGCGTGACGGCCGCCTGTACGGGCGCGGCACGGCGGACATGAAGGCCTACATCGCAACGGCCCTCGCGCTGGTCCCCGAGATGCACCGCTTGCGCAGGCCCGTGCATCTGGCCTTGTCCTACGACGAGGAGGTGGGCTGCCTCGGTGCTCCGCGGCTGATCGCGGCGCTGCGTGAAACGCTGCCCGAGCCAGCGGCGGTGATCGTCGGCGAGCCCACCGAGATGCAGGTGGTCACGGCGCACAAGAGCATGTTCATTTTCGAGACCCGCGTGCTGGGCCACGAGGCGCACTCGAGCAAGCAGAACGAGGGCGTGCCGGCGGTGATGTACGCGGCACGGCTGGTCACATGGCTCGGCGATCGCCAGCGCGAAAACCGGGCCCGCGCGGAGCAGTCCGGGGCCGCCGGGTCGGCCGCGCGTTTCGATCCGCCTTACTCGACGCTGCATTGCGGCGTGATTCACGGCGGCACGGCGCAGAACATCACCGCGCGTCATTGCCGGTTCATGACCGACATCCGCACCGTGCCCGACGAAGATCCCATGGACTACTTTCGCGCGCTGGAACGGTTCGCGCGCGAGGAGCTGGAGCCCGAGATGCGCGCGGTTCACGCGGACACCGGCATAAGCTTCGACATCAAGGCGAACGCGCCGGGCTTTGCCGCGGACGAGTCCGCTCCGGCGGTGGCGCTGGCCAGGCAGCTCACGGGGCAGAATGCAGGAACGGCGGTACCCTATGGCGCCGAGGCCGGCCAGTTCGATGAGGCCGGCTTCTCCGTGGTGATGTGCGGCCCGGGCAGCATCTCCCAGGCCCATCAGCCGGACGAGTACATCAGCATCAAGCAGCTCGATGAGGGCACCGCGTTTCTGCGGCGCCTGATCGAGCGGCTCTCACGCTAGCGTCTCCGCTCAGACCCCTGCCTGCGCACCGCCGTGAGCGGGCCGTTCGCTGCGCGCCTTACTGTGTGCAGGGCGCCGGGTTGCCGGCATTGGCGGCGTAGGTCTCGACTGCCCGCCAGACGCGCATCAGATTGCCGCCCAGAATCTTCGCCACGTCAGCCTCGCTGTAGCCGCGTCCGAGCAGCCCGGCGACCAGGTTCGGATACTGGCTGACGTCCTTCAGGCCCACGGGCAGGCTGTCCCCGACACCGTCGAAATCGGAGCCGAGCCCGACGTGATCAATGCCTGCCAGCTGCACGGCCCGGTCGATGTGATCGAGCACATCGTCCACCGTGGCGTAAGGGTAGGGGTGCTCGAGCCGGTAGGCGGCGCCGAACTCGGCAATTCTCGGGTCGTCGTCGGGCAGACCCGACTGCTCGCGGAACTGCTGGAATGCCGCCTGCTGCTCGTTGCCGTAGTCGCGCGCGGCGGCGGTCAGAAAGCTGGATCCGAAGTTGATCTGGATGACGCCGCCGTTGCGACCCAGCGCCGCGACCATCTCGTCGGTCATGTTGCGCTGAAACCCGGGCGTGAAGTGGCGCAGTGACGAGTGGCTGGCGATGACCGGCGTGTGCGTGAGCTCCAGTACCTGCCAGAACGCTTTGTCGGAGATGTGCGAGACGTCCACCATGACGCCCTCCGCGTTCATGGCGGGAATCAGCTTCCTGCCGAACGGCGACAGCCCGCCCCACTGCTCGTTGCTGTCGTAGGAGGAGTCGGATATGTGGTTCGACTTCGAGTGCGCGAGCGTGACGTAGCGGATGCCGCGGTCACGGAAATGGCGCAGATTGTCCAGGTTGCCATCTATGGGGCCGCCGTTCTCCATGCCCATGGCAAAAGCGATGCGCTGCTGGCCTTTGAGCGTCGTCACGTCCGCGCTGCAGGTGGCGACTCCGAATTTGTCCGGATGCCGGCTCGCCAGCTGCACGACGCTGTCGATCAGGCCGTCGGCAAAGGCGGGCGCGTCTCCCACCTCGTCCACACTCGCGGGGATGTAGATCGACATGAACAGCGCATCGAGGCCGCCCGCGGCGGCGCGGGGATAGTCGAACTCACCGTCCGGTGTTGCCTGGCTGACATCCTCCCAACCCTCGTGCAGGCGGTACGGCACGTCGATGTGGGTATCTATGATCAGCAGCTGACGCGCCAGCGTCGCAGCATCCGGCGTGGCTTCCGGCGTGGAGCCTGGTGCGCTCTCGCGGGTGCTGCAGGCAGCGATGCTGACCAGGCCCAGGCAGGCGGCCAGCAGGCGGACGGGTACTCTCATGGTTCGGTCTCCGGTTCGGCGGTCGAATACGTTCGGCAATGCCGGCAGGTCAGCTGTGAGGCTCGCTGTGAGCGCAGGCGGCGCACAGGCCGCGGATTTCGATCAGCCCATCGGCCAGGTGGAATGCCTGATGGCGCGTGGCGCGGGCGATCTGCTGTTCGAGTCGCGGGTCCTCCAGCTCGGTCACTGCCTTGCAGTGGTTGCATACCAGCAGCAGGCCGCTGTGATCGGGCTGCTCGGCTTCGCAGGCCGTGTACGCCTGCAGCGCGTCGATTCGATGAATCAGGCCGGCATCGAGCAGAAAGTCCAGGGTGCGATACACGGTCACCGGCGCCGCATTGCCGCGTGTGGTCTTCAGCTTGTCGAGCAGCTCGTAGGCGCCGACCGGGCGTGGTTCCGCCGCGATCAGCTCGTACACCTGCCTGCGCAGCTGGGTGAAGGCCAGCCCTTTGCTGTGGCAGAGCTCGGCCGCCGATTGCATGGTGCGTGCGGTCATGAAGGGTAATGTAAGATATCCGCTTCTCCGAAGTCGAGCGAACCGGACTCATGCCTGCGATCCAGCCCGAACACGTCATTCAGAGCGTTGCCGACGCGTTGCAGTTCATCTCCTACTACCATCCCGTGGATTTCATTCGCGCCATGCGCGAGGCCTGGGAGAAGGAGGAATCTCCAGCGGCCAGGGCCGCGCTCACCCAGGTGCTGGTGAATTCCCGCATGTGCGCGCTCGGCAAGCGGCCGATCTGCCAGGACACGGGCATCGTCATCGCCATGGTGGAAGTCGGCATGCACGTGACCTGGGCAGGCGACATGAGCCTCGAGGACATGATCAACGAAGGTGTGCGGCGTGGCTATCAGAATCCGGACAATGTGCTGCGCGCATCGGTGCTGAGCGACCCCGACGGCGCCCGCACCAACACCCGGGACAACACGCCGGCAGTGATTCACTACAAGGTGGTGCCCGGCAGCACCCTGTCCATCGAGCTCGCGGCCAAAGGGGGTGGCAGCGAAGCCAAGGCGAAGTTTGCGATGCTGAATCCGTCCGACTCGGTGGTGGACTGGATTCTCAGCGTCGTGCCGAGCATGGGCGCCGGCTGGTGTCCGCCGGGGTTGCTCGGCGTCGGCATCGGCGGCACGCCGGAGAAGGCGATGCTGCTCGCCAAGGAAGCCATCATGGAGCCCATCGACATCCATCAGCTCAAGGCACGGGGGGCGCAGAATCACAGCGAAGCGCTGCGCCTCGAACTGTTCGAGAAGGTCAATGCGCTCGGCATCGGCGCTCAGGGCCTGGGCGGTCTGACGACCGTGCTCGACGTCAAGGTGAAGGAGTATCCTACCCACGCGGCCAACAAGCCGGTGGCGGTGATTCCCAACTGCTCGGCCACGCGGCACGTGCACTTCACGCTGGACGGCACCGGCCCGGCGACTTTCGAAGCACCTGATCTCTCGGAGTGGCCGGACATCGCCTTCGAGATGGGCGATGACGTCCGCCGGGTGAATCTCGACGCGCTCACCCCCGCCGAGGTGGCGACCTGGAAGGCGGGCGACACGCTGCTGCTCTCCGGCAGGCTGCTCACGGGGCGCGATGCCGCGCACAAGAAGCTGGTGGACATGATCGGCAGGGGCGAGCCCCTGCCGGTGGACTTCACCAACCGGGTCATCTACTACGTCGGCCCGGTCGACCCGGTGCGCGACGAGGTCGTGGGCCCGGCGGGGCCGACGACCGCTACGCGCATGGACAAATTCACCCGCGCCATGCTGGAGAAGACCGGCCTGATCGGCATGGTGGGCAAGGCCGAGCGGGGACCGGCGGCCATCGACGCGATCCGCGACAATCGGGCCGTGTACATGATCGCAGTCGGCGGTGCCGCCTATCTGGTTGCCAAAGCCATCACCGGCTCGAAGCTGCTGGCTTTTCCGGAGCTGGGCATGGAAGCCATCTACGAGTTCGAAGTGAAGGACATGCCGGTGACGGTCGCCGTGGACTCGGGCGGCGAGTCGGTGCATCGCGAGGGGCCGAAGATCTGGTCGGCGAAGATCGCCGAGCGGATCAGCGCCCGCAATGTCTGAGCGCAACGTGTCGGACACGAGGCAGCAACGGACCCTGACGACAAGGCGCGGATTCGTCCGGCTGGCTCTGGTCGCGGGCGCCCTCGGCCTGCTGCCGCTGCCGTGGCGGCGGGCCGGGGCGGCGGCACTGCCCGCCGAGCAGGAAGGTGCGGCTGACGCGGGGCTCGAACAGACGCTGGCCGCCGCCCTGGACACTTCGGATCTGGTCTACCTGACGCCGTTGCGCAGCGACGGCGAGGAGAGCCGATGTCATGCGGAAGTCTGGTTCGTGCACGTCGACGGCGCGGTGTTCGTGGTCACGGCCAGCGACGCGTGGCGTGCCGAAGCAGTGCGGCGCGGCCTGGAACGGGCCCGTATCTGGGTGGGTGACCTCGGCGTGTGGACCAGAATCGGAGACCGCTATCGCGCGCTGCCCGCGCTCGAGGCAAGCGCAGCGCTGGTCAGCGACGCGGCGGAACGCGAGCGTGTTCTGGAGGCCTGCGGCAGCAAGTACCGGCTGAGCTGGCTGGTCTGGGGGCCGCGCTTCCGCAATGGGCTGGCCGATGGTACGCGGGTGATGCTGCGCTATCGGCCGCTAGCTGCCTGAGCGCTTCGGCCCCGGATCACAGCAGGGTCAGGGCTGCGATGATCACGGCGAGCACCGCCGGCGCGAGCAACGCCGTGTAGGCAGCCGACAGGGCCGCGAAGCGCCACAGCGTCGCCAGCCGGGAGCCACCGTAGTAGCGCCTCAGCGCCACGTACTGGTAGGTGGCCAGCCCCACCAGCAGGCCGTTGCCGAGCCACGCGGAGATCGCGTTCAGCGCCGGGCTGGCGCTCCGCGACGGCAGCAGCATCAGCACGGTGAACAGGATGTAGGTGACCGTGTGCACGTGCACGGCGAACACCAGATGCTCCACGTAGTAGCGGCGCCGGCTGCGATACACCAGAGCCAGCAGCGCCGCGTAGATGGGCAGCATGAGGAACATGGCCACCGGCAGGTCGTCCATCAGACTCTGCACTGTGCGGCCTGGCTCGTAGAATGCATCCACGACGGTCCCGATCAGGTAGCGCCCCAGGCGCCCCGGTGGCTGCGGCTGCCCGGCAACCTCGCGTGCGATCGCATCGAGCGAGACTCTCGCGATAGCGCTGTCCGGCCGGGCGAGGATCGCGTCGAGACGCGCGCGCTGCGCCGCGTCGAGCAGCGGTGCCAGCGTCGCCGCATCTCCGACCTCGGTGGCGCCGGCAGACGCTTCCATTTCGATGCGTGCCTGCGCGGGCAACGGTGTCAGCTCGGCATTCAGCGACAGCAGGAAGAAGAACAGCACGCTGGCGAACAGGTACAGACGGATCGGGCTGACATAGCTTGCCCGCCGGTTGCGCGAGAACTCCTGCGTCAGCTGGCCGGGATGGAACAGCAGCAGTCTGAGCGTTTTCAGGAGCCGCGAGTCGAGCTCGAAGGTCTCGCGCAGCAGCTCGCCCAGCATGGGCGGCAACGCGCGCTGGTAGTTGCGGTCGTTCTGACCACAGTTCGGGCAGTAGCGGCCGTCGTGCTCGACGGCGCAGTTGGGGCAACGCATGGCGGCATGTTAGTGCGGGTCCGGCGCGCACGCACGCGCGCCTGGCGCTCACCACACCGGAACCGCGCAGGCACCGCCGGTCAGAAAGGCCTGGATCTCCTCTCCGCGCTGCTCCGCGTCCTGCTCGCCGAGGTCCATGAGCATGGCCAGATATTCGGGTTCGAAATTGACCATGCTCAGCGCATCCGCATTGCGCCGCTGGCCGCCGCTCATGCCGCGCTCGAAGAAGCGGAACGCGCGCGGCAGCCGGAACTCGTTCTGCGCCGCGAGCGCGCCGATATCGCGGCTCGGGCGCAGCACCATGACCTCCACGGGTCGCATGCCGCCGCGGCATGGCTCCGGCAGGTTGTGCAGCAGGCGGTTGATCCGGCTCATCTGCAGCGCGTCGTAGTCGAGCATGTCGAGAAACACGGCATTGAGCATCACGCCCGCCACCTGTGCCGGCGAGGGGTATGGGCCTGTGCCGGTGGCCGGCGGGCGGGCGATGCTGCCGTGGGGCCGGGAGCGGGGCGACACGGCCAGAATCCGTGTCGCGCCGAGGTGCATGGCCGGCGACAGCGGCGCGGTCAGGCGCACGCCGCCATCACCGTGCCAGGCGCCGTCGAGCTCTACCGCGGGGAAGAACAGCGGCAGTGCCGACGATGCGAGCACATGCGCCAGGGTCATGTCCACGAATGCGGCCTGCAGCTGGCCGCGTTGCCAGAGCTCGTCGGCGCGCGATTCCACCCAGGCGGTGGAGCGGCCGCTGTCGTAGTTGGTGGTGATGATCGCCAGCGCGTCCAGAACCTGCGCGTCGATGTTGCGCCGGATGCCACGGATGCGCTGGCCATCGAGGTCCAGATGGCTGGTCAGGAACTCGGTCAGCGGTTCGGTGCTCACCATGCCGCGCAGCTGCGCGCCGCCGAGCCGGCCGCCGCTGAACAGAGGCAGCGCGGCACCGAGGATGTGGCCCAGCAGATAACGCAGCTCGGTGTGGTAGACGCGCTCGGTATCCAGTGCCAGCCACAGTTCCCGCAGGCGTTCCACCGCGCTCTCCCAGCTGCCCTGGTGGCTTGCCAGATGCACGGCGTTGATGGCTCCAGCCGAGACGCCGGTGAGGATCTGGGGCCGGTACTCGGGCAGGGCCCGGGCGATGTAGCGCAGGCAGCCCACCTGATAGGCCGCCCGTGCGCCGCCGCCGGCGAGGAGCAGGGCGTGTCGCTCCATGGAGATTCCGCGGGGTTGTGGTCTCGCCTTTGAGCGTAGCAGGCTCCCGGCCGCTTGCCGGCTGCCGCTGTGACGGCCGATGGGGTCCAGGCTGCGACTGCAGCCGGAGTCAGATCAGCACTTCCTCCCGCAGGCGCCGCCACAGCGCCAGCGTGGCATCGATGTCTGCGGTGTTCGCATCGATCACCAGATCGGTCACCCCCGCCGCCCGGTAAGCGGCGATCATGGCGCGCAGCTCCGCCGCCGTGCCTTTGAAGGTCCGGCGCTCGGCGACGGGACGTTCCCAGGGCTGTGCCGCGATCTCCGTGACCGCGCGCACGACGATGGGCACCTGTGCACCGATGCCCGGGCTGCGCTCGGCAATCTGTGCCGGCGCCAGCGACAGCGGGTGCCAGCCGTCACCGTAGCGCTGCAGCCGGCGAATGGCGGCGGCCGAATTACCGCCGATGAGCAGCGGGGGATGGGGTTTCTGCCGCGGCTTGGGTTCCACGCGCAGGCCGGCAAAGCGGTAGTGCTCGCCGCTGAACTCCGGCACGTCCATGGTCCACAGCGCCTTGAGCGCCCCGAGCGTTTCGTCGGCGATGCGGCCGCGGCGGTGGAAATCCACGCCCAGATTTGCGAATTCGTCCTCGGTCTGCGCGACGCCGACACCCACCAGCAGACGGCCTTCCGACAGGTCGTCGATGGCTGCCAGCGTCTTGGCGAGGCGCACCGGATGGTGCCAGGGCAGCACCAGCACCGACGTGCCCAGCCGGATTTGCCGGGTCTGGGCTGCCACCGCAGCGAGCAGGGTCAATGGCTCGTGGTAGGGGCGCCCGCCGAGGCGCTGGGCCACATAGCTGGCGTGAAACAGGTGCTCGCTGACCCACAGCGAGTCGAACTGCATCGCCTCCGCGGCGACGGCGAGCTCGAGCAGCTGTGCCATCCGCGCGACGCCCTGGTTGTTGGGCAGCGCGATGCCGTATCGCATGGGGTCCTCAATCCTGAAAGTGCACCATCACGTCGTCGGTGAACCGCTGCAGCGCGTCCCAGTCCACAGGCGGACGGATGGCGATGTTGAGCCCCTGCACGCCGGTGTCCGCGTAGGCGCCGATCCGGTCCACCGCCTGCTGTACAGAGCCGGTGAGGCTGCCGCCCGGGTTCACCTCCGGTGCCCGGTCGCCCAGATAGAACCCGACGTTGACGCTGGTCTCGATCTCGGCGGGATCGCGTCCGTGCGCCTCGCACGCGCGCCGCAGGCGCTGCAGCCGGTCGGCCACCGCCTCCGGGGCCAGGTAGGGCATGTTGAAGCCGTCCGCGTAGCGTGCGGCGATCTGAGGCGTGCGGTCTTTGCCGCGTCCGCCCACCCACAGCCGCAGCGGCCCGACCGGCTTGGGACTGCACACGGCGCCCTGCACGTCGTAGTAGCGGCCCTTGAAGTGCGTGACGTCGTCGTGCCACAGCGAGCGGATGACGGCGAGCGCTTCTTCCAGCTGGTCGAGGCGCCGGCCAAGCGGGGGGAAGCCGTAGCCGAACTCGCGGAACTCCTCCTCGAACCAACCCGCGCCGACGCCGATCTCCGCGCGGCCGCCAGAGAGGTGATCGACGGTGACCGCCGCTTTGGCAAGCATCCCCGGCGAGCGGAACAGCGCGCAGAACACCAGGCAGCCCACGCGCACGTTGCTCGTGAGTGCCGCCAGCGCCGACATGGCGGCTACACCCTCGAAGCAGGGGTTGCCGCGGTCCTGGAGCGGGTTGGCATAGAAGTGATCCCACACCGAGATCCAGTGATAGCCGGAATCATCGCCGTGCCGCCAGAGGCGTTTGAGCTCGTCGATGCTGAGGTCCTGTGGCCCCGCATGCATGCCGATCTTGATGGTCATCCTGATGCCTCCCGGGAGCTTCCCGCTGTGAGTTCCGCTCAGTCCAGCTCGATGTTCAGCGTCACCCGGCCCAGCGGCGCACCGAAGTCGCCTGCCCACTCGCCGGACGCCGGCTGGTTGGCGCGGCCGAACGCGCCGGTGATGATTCTGTCTCCTGCCCGAAGGTGGCGATCGAATGCGCGCAGGGCGTTGGCCAGCGTGGCCAGCGACTCGAAGTGATCGTCGATGTGGCCCCGTGCAGCTACCTGTTCGACGCGCCGGCCATCGTGACTCAGGGTCACCGTCAGCGCCTGCTGATCCCATTGCGCCGGTACGGCGACGGGCGTGCCCACCACGATACCCCATTGCGCGAGATCATCGGCGATGCGTTCCTCCGGCGGCGAGTCCTGCGGAATCCGGCGCTGGTTGATCTCGAATGCGGGGGCGACACCGGCAACGGCGGCGCGAACCGACAGCGCATCGACCGGGGCGGTGACGTCGGTGCCGATCACGAAACAGACTTCGTTCTCGATGCCGCCGTTGCCGATCCGGGACCAGTGCAGTGTTGCTGCGGAAGGCAGGATGCGCGAGTTCAGAATGTATCCGAACGGCCGGATGCCCGGACCGAACGCGTCCCGCGAAGCGCCCGATGTCAGGCCGAGCTTCCAGCCGCCCACGGTTTCGCCGGCGGCCTCCAGTTCGGCGAGGCGCTCGAGCTGCTTCGCCTGGGCGCGGACCAGCGGATCGGTCATGTTGTGGTTCCCGTGTCTGGCAGGATCGGGAATGTTACGGGAACATGGGCGCCAGGCACACGGGCGTGAACACCCGAGGACCCGGAACCTTCCGTGGCGCCGGGATTCGGAGCTTGTTGATGGACGAGGGTCGAGGGCAGGGCGATTCCGCAGACACGGGCGAGCTGCTGCTCGAACGCGGCGCCATGGCGCTGCGCCTTGCGCCTGGGATTGGCGGCTGCGTGACGGGGCTCTGCTGGCGCGGTTTCGAGGTGCTGCGTCGCGTTAGCGGCGCGCCGGCGTCAGCGCTGGACAGCGCAGCCTATCCGCTGTTTCCATTTTTCGGCCGCATTCCCCACGGGCGTTTCCGTTTCGGCGGCCGGCAGGTGCAGCTGCGACCCAACTTTGCCCCGGAGCCGCATGCGATTCACGGTCAGGCCTGGTGCGGCGCCTGGCGCGTTGCGAGTCAGGATGGTCAGTCGGCAAAGCTGGTGTTCGAGCACGCCGGCCACGACTGGCCCTGGGCTTACCGGGCCGAGCAGAGGTTCCGGCTGCTGGAAGACCGCCTCGAGCTGGCGCTCGAGCTGTGCAATCTGAGCTCGCGCGACATGCCGGCCGGCTTCGGCTGGCATCCGTTCTTCAGCGGCGCCGGCGCGCTGGTCGAGGCGGCCGTCGACGGCGTCTGGCGTTTCGGCTCCCGGCTCGAGCCCACCGGGCTTGCGCCCCTCGAGGGGCGTTGCGACCTGCGCGCGCCGCGCCCGGTGGCCGGGCTCGATCTGGACCATGTGTTCCGCTGGCCGGGTCATCGGGCGCGCATCTGCTGGCCGCGGACCGGGCTCTGCGCCGAACTCCTGGCCGCAACGCCGCTTGATCACCTGGTGGTGTTCGCGCCGCCGGAACGGGACTTTGTCTGCGTGGAGCCGGTGAGTCACGTGGCCAACGCCCTGAATGCTTCGCTCCCCGGGGCCGAGTCGGGCCTGCACGTGCTGGCGCCGGGCGCGCGCCTGCGTGGCGCGATCCAGCTTCGGGTTATGCTTGCACGATCCAACGGGGAGGGGGCGCCATGAGCCGTCTGCAGCATCTGGAGATCGAGGATCTGAACCCGGAGCAGCGCGCGGTGCTCGACGCCATGCGCAGCGGCCCGCGCGCGGCCAGGCACGGGCGTCTGGGGCTGGTCGGTCCGTTCGGTGTCTGGGTGCGGGCCCCCCGCATCGGCAATGCCGCTCAAGCGTTCGGCGCGGTGGTGCGATTCGAAACCGAGTTGCCGGAAAACGTCAAAGAGCTGGCGATCTGCACAGTCGGCGCCCACTACCGGGCCCGATTCGAGTTTGCGGCACATGGCCCGCTGGCGCTGGCCGCCGGCGTCGATCCGGCGGCGGTGGAGGCGATCCGTTGCGGGGCCGTGCCGGTGCTCGAAGATCCGGCCGAGCAGCTCGCCTACGAGATCGCCGGGACGCTGCTGACGCGCCATCGGCTGAGCGACACGCAGTACGCACGTGCGCGGCAGACGTTCAGCGAGGCGCAGCTGATCGAGCTGGTCACGGTGATCGGCTACTACTGTCAGGTCTCGCTGACGCTGAACGCCTTCGAGGTGCCGCTGCCTGAAGGTACGCCCGATCCGTTTCCGGGCGCCGTTGCGCCCTGACCGATGCTAATGGGGAGAGCTTCATGCTGATTCAGGACAACTATCAGACCATGCGTATCGAGCGCCGCGCCAACGGCGTTGCGTTGGTTACGCTCAACCGTCCGGAGCGGCTGAATGCCGTCAACGGGCGCATGCACGCGGAGCTGGCGACCTTCAGCCGCGACTTTGCCAACGACCGGGATCTGCGGGTGCTGGTGCTCACCGGTGAAGGGCGCGCGTTCTGTGCCGGTGGCGACTTCGGCCCGGGCGATCCCATTGGCTCCAACCCCAGCGGTCCGCCGATGATGGTGGAGGCGCGCCAGATCGTGGATCACATTCTGGAGTGCGAGAAACCTCTGATTTCGGCGGTCAATGGCTACGCCATGGGGCTCGGCGCCAATGTGGCGCTGCTCTGCGACGTGGTGGTCGCGGGGCCATCGGCGGTGTTCGCCGATACCCACGTGAACATGGGCATCGGTGCCGGCGACGGCGGTCAGCTGATCTGGCCGTTCCTGATCGGCGTCAATCGGGCCAAGTACTACCTGATGACGGGTGATCGGGTAAGCGGTCGTGAGGCGGTGGAGCTGGGACTCGCGAACTTCTATGTCGACGACAAGGAGCAGCTGCTGCCGCGCGCGCTGGAAGTCGCCGATCGGCTGGCCGCCGGCGCGCCCCAGGCCGTTGCAGCGTCCAAGATGGCAGTCAACGCATATCTGCGCTCGGTGTCGAGCATGGTCATGCCGATCTGCCTCAAGTACGAGGAGCTCACCATGAAGACGGAGGATCACCGGGAGGCGGTGGCTGCCTTTCAGGAGAAGCGCGCGCCGAAGTTCACGGGGCGCTGAGCCTACGACCATGGGGCCCCGCCGGCGAGGCAGGCGGGGCCGCCGCGCCGGCGCTGCCGGCTGGTGCTACTCGGAGCTGGCGAGCGCCCGGCCGGCGGCCTTCAGCTCCGCGAGCTCCGAGGCGTCCAGCTCGCGATAACTGACCGCACCGAACAGCATCTCGTCCCACGACTGCTGGCCCCAGGGAACCACCCGGTTGGGATCCGGGTTGGCCGGGTTCTGCGCCGAATTGTCCCACCAGGTGGTGTGCACCATCTTCGTTCCCGCAGGCAGCAGCTTCGGCTCCTCGAGCACGTAGGTGGTCTGCCAGTTGAAATCGTAGTTGGGCACCCACAGCAGCACCTCCTCGCGTCCATCCGGATACACGGCTTTGAACTCGGACGCTTTGCCGCGGTAGTGCGCGTGTGGCAGCAGAGAGTAGACCAGCACGTCGTGGTCGAACAGGCGTTCGGCCGATTCCCTGTGTGACTTCGTGTTCGCCGGAATGCGGATGCGCGGGTTGAGCAGGATCATCGAGTGGATCTCGTGCTGCGGCGGCTGGTCGTGGAAGTAGATGGCGAGCCGCGAGTGGTCGGTCGCCGGCTTGCCGTAGGTGGTGTAGTGCATCTGGAACTCGATGGTCGCGCCCGCCGGCAGCAGCGTGCCGGTACCGTCCGGCAGCTCGCGCTCGATCATGCCGGGAACGTATCCGGCCAGCCCGCCGCCGCCGCGCCGCGACAGGCGTCCGGCGCGCGGCCCCTCCACCTGCATCTCGCCGAAGCGGGTGATCACGTGGTGCAGCACCGCGCGATCGCCGGGCACGATCTGCGAGGCCCGCACCCACACGTCGTGGTCCAGCGGGTTGGTCACGTACTTGTACTGGTAGTCGACCACGCCGGTGGCAGGTACGTCCGTGGGAGGGATGTCGATCACCAGGTCCGGCTCGCCCAGCTCGCCCCACTCGTCGTAGGCGTACTGATAGTCGAGCAGCGGATCAGGCCCCTCTCCGCGAGGCGCGCCGGCTTCGATCCAGTGCACCAGCGTCTGCAGCTGCGCGCGCGACAGCGAGCGGTCGTTGCTGAAGTGACCGATGGAGGGATCGGCATGCCACGGCGGCATGCGCTGAGTGCGCAGCACCTCGCGCATCATCAGCGAGAAGCCGCGCACCATGTTGTAGTCGGTCATGGCCCAGGGGCCGATGCCGCCAGGGCGGTGGCAGGAGGCGCAGTGCTCGACGAGCATCGGGCCGATGGTCTCGGAGTAGGAGATCTGTGCGAACTGCGATTGCTGGGCGCGCGCCGGAAAATCGATCGGGGTGCCCTGCGGCTCGGTATGGGTGACCTGGATGGCCGTGCCGGACAGCACGCCGTCGAGCGCCGCCTGCAGATAGTGGTTCGACGCCGTGGCCGTCCCGCTGCCGTCGCTCGAGCGGTCGTCGATGGCACCGCGGTAGGCGAGGGTCCAGGATTTCGGGTCGATCACCAGCACCTCGGCGGTGCGCGTCAGTCCCAGCGACTCGCCGATCAGCTGGGCGTCGTCGACCAGCACCGGCAGATCGATGTTCAGGTCCTGCGCCTCGCGGGCGATGCTGGCGCGGTCGTCCTGCAGGCTGGAATTCAGCAGGAAGAACTGAACGCCCCGTGCCGCATACGCGTCGCGCAGCGCTTTGAGTTCGGGCAGCGCGCTGCGCACGGTTTCGCAGCCGTTGGCCTGAACCATCACCACTATGGCGCTGGCGTCGTCGTAGTAGTAAAGGTGATGCGACATGCCCTGATGGTCCATCAGGCGGAAGTCGTCGATGCGCTCACCCGGTACCAGCGCCCAGGCGCTCATGCTGGCAAACAGGCCAATCAGCCAAACGGCTCTGATCATGGTTCCTCTCCCCTTGAACCGGTCCCCGGAGACTAGCGCATATCGGGTCGCAGGCACAGCGCGCGCCGGCCGCCGCCCGGGCCTTAGGGGTTTCCCCTGATTGTGCCGAACTCGCCGGGGGTTAGCGTCTGAGCCTTGCAAACGGGGAGGAAGACCATGCGATTCGGGGTGTTTTACGAGCTGCAGCTGCCCAAGCCCTGGCGGACCGATTCCGAGCATCGGCTGATTCACGAAGCCATCGAGCAGGTGCAGCTGGCCGATCGGCTCGGCATCGATTACGCCTGGGCCGTGGAGCACCACTTTCTCGACGAGTACTCGCACTGCTCGGCGTCGGATGTGTTTCTCACGGCGCTGGCGGCGAAGACCGAACGCATCCGGGTCGGCTTCGGCATCCGCCAGGTCATTCCCAATTACAACCACCCGTCACGGACGGCCGAGTCGGTGGCCATGCTGGACCTAATCTCCAACGGCCGGGTGGAGTTCGGCATCGGTGAGGGCGCCACGCGCCTCGAGCTGCACGGGTACGGCATACCGGCGCGGGAGAAGCGGGAGCTGTGCCTGGAGGCGGCCGAGCAGATCGCCAACATGATGGTCATGGATCCCTATCCCGGCTACGAGGGCCGCGGCTTTTCCATGCCGTGCCGGAACGTCCTGCCCAAGCCGCATCAGAAGCCGCACCCGCCCATGTGGCTGGCGTGCACCAACCGCAAGACCATCGAGGTCGCGGCGCGCAACGGTCTGGGCGCGCTGGCCTTCACCTTCGTCGACCCGGAGGAAGCCAAGACCTGGGCGGACACCTACTACTCCATCATCCGGTCTGACGAGTGCGTGCCACTCGGCCATCGGGTCAACGCCAATCTGGCGGTGGTGGCCGGCTTCTCGCTGAACGAGGACCCAGAGGAAGGCCGGCGCCGGGGCGAAGACGGCTTCGCGTTCTTCCGCTACGCCATCAACGCGCTGGTGGCCAACGACATCAAGCCGGGGCGTACCACACTGTGGCAGGAGTACGAGGCGTTGCGGGATCGCGATCTGCCGACCATCGCCGCGCCCGGCATCGGCACGCCAGAGCAGTTC
Source organism: Pseudomonadales bacterium (assembly GCA_041395905.1). GTDB lineage: Bacteria > Pseudomonadota > Gammaproteobacteria > Pseudomonadales > Azotimanducaceae > UBA7803. The sequence continues at coordinate 106,728 of JAWKZP010000004.1, read as the reverse complement.
TCCCGCTTCATCCGCGAGTTCCAGGATGTGGGCGTGGATCAGATCATCTTTCTGCAGCAGGGCGGCCGCAATCGCCACGAGCACATCTGCGAGAGCCTGGAGCTGTTCGGACGCGCGGTGCTGCCCGAATTCGTGCAGGGTCGGGAGCAGCGCGAGGCGCGCAAGGCCGCCGAGCTGGCGCCGTACATCGAGGCAGCCCTGGCGCGCAAGGTGCGCATGCCGGCGCTCGCCGACGAGGACATCCCCGTGGTGCTGGCCTCGCGGGAGCGGGAGGCCTTCTACCACAGGGAGTGAGCGTGCCGCACTGGCCCGTGCCCTGGTTCTGCAGCGCGTCTGCGCCGCAACCGTGCCGTTACTGCGATCCGGTCAGCAGATCCGCGTAGCCGAGGTAGATCAGCGTCATCGCGATGGTGTCGATGACTCCGTGCGCGGCGATCACCGGCCACAGGTTGCGCCCGCAGCGGAGGTACACGGCGCCCATGACGAGCCCGACGACCAGCACGTTGGCCATGCCGGTTGGGCCCTGGTAGAAGTGACCGAGCGCGAACACCACGGCCTGCAGCACCACCGCGGCGCGGGATCCGAACAGCCCGGCGAACCGGTGCAGCAGAAAGCCGCGCGCCAGCAGCTCCTCACCGAACGCGGCGCTGCCCCAGGTCACCGGCAGGAGGAAGGTCAGATAGCCGCCCAGATTGCCCTCGATCAGTTCGATCAGCTCGCCGGCCTGCAGCGCTTCGGCGCCTGCCGCCCGCATGAGCGGCGTGACCACGAAGTTGGTGATCAGGTAGATGCTTGCGAGAGTGATCAGGGTGTAGCGAACGAACGCCGCCGGTGGCATGGCCGTGGCGAACCCCAGATCGCGCCAGCGCCTGCCTTCGCTGCGCAGGAACAGGGTCGCCGCCAGCAGTGGCAGAGCCATACCCAGTATGGATGACAGCGCCGGCCAGGGCGTCAGGCCTCCGAGCACGAGCCCGGACAGCGTGAGCGCGATCACTGCAGCGATCTGTGCCCAGGCGCGCCATACGGTCAGCGGCGGGCTGAGGGCTTCGTTCATGCACTGACTCCCGTTTCCCCGGGCCATTGAGAGCGATGCTGCGCCCGCGGTCAACCGGGTCGGACGTGGCGGTCACGTTATAGCCATTGCTTGTTTGCAAATGGCGAATGGTTCTTTGTGTTGCCCGCGCGTCGCGGCTAGGGTTCAGGCCTGTTTGTACACAGCAGACCCGGCGTCACGCCCATGAGACCAGGCCACCCCGACGAGCTTCAGGATACGACCTCACCGGTGCCCCCCGTGACTGCAGGCTGCAGCTGCGCGTGCCAGGTGACGTTCGACCGGTTCACCGATCCCGAGCATCTGGCCGGCTGGAACCGAACGCTGGCGCGGCTCGACGCGCAGCAGCGCGTGCAGTGCGCGCTCGAGCATCTGCCGGGAAATCATGTGTTGAGCTCGTCGTTCGGTGCCCAGGCGGCGGTTGCCCTGCATCTGCTGACCAGCGTACGGCCGGAGATTCCCGTGATCCTGATCGACACGGGCTACCTGTTTCCCGAGACCTACCGCTTCGTGGAAACGCTCACAGCACGCCTGCAGCTCAACCTGCATGTCTACAGCAACCCCAGAAGCCCGGCCTGGCAGGAAGCGGTGCACGGGCGCCGCTGGGAACAGGGGCTCGAAGGCATCGAGCGCTACAATCAGGACAACAAGGTCGAACCCATGCGGCGGGCTCTGGACACCCTGGGCGCGGGCACCTGGTTCACCGGGCTGCGGCGCGATCAGGCAGCGAGCCGCGCGGCGACGCCGTTCGCGCAGCTGAGCGGCGGCCGCTTCAAGGTCGCCCCCATCGCCGACTGGACGGACCGCGACGTCTACGCGTATCTGCGCCGCCACGATCTGCCCTACCATCCGCTCTGGGAGCAGGGCTACGTCTCCATCGGCGACGTGCATACCACGCGCCCGCTGCACGAGGTGGACAGCCTCGAAGACACGCGCTTCTTCGGGCTCAAGCGGGAGTGCGGCCTGCACGAAGCTGTTCTGTAGCCGCGTCGGCGCGCTCCGATCTTTTCCGGCCTTGCGTGCAGCCGCGCGCCATAGCATCTTGTGGCGGCAGCAGGTAGGGGAGCGCACCCATGGCCGCACAGTCCGTTCGCTACGAGGTCTCGGATCACGTGGCCCGCATCACGCTCGACCGGCCGCAGGTGCGCAACGCACAGAGTCGCGCCTTGCTCGAAGCGCTGGATGCGGCCTTTGCGCGGGCGGCAGAAGATCCGCAGGTGCACGTGGTCGCGCTGTTCGGTGCCGGGGATCATTTCTCCGGCGGCCACGACCTGGGCTCGGCGGAGGAACGTGCGGATCGCGAAGCACGGCCGCTGCAGGCCGGGCTGCGGGGGCGCTTTCACCATTCCCGAGAGCATTTCGTCGACAAGACCCTGCGCTGGCGCAACTTCCCCAAACCCACCATCGCGGGCGTGCAGGGTTACTGCATTTTTGCCGGCTGGATGATCGCCTCGGCAATGGACGTGATCTATGCAGCCGAAGACGCCATGCTGCTCGGCGCGAACTTTCAGTACTTCTCAATTCCCTGGGACGTGCATCCGCGCAGGGCCAAGGAGATGCTGTTCGAGAGCCGTTTCATCGACGGCCGCGAAGCCATGGATCTCGGGCTGGTGAACCGGGTTTTTCCCCGCGCTGAGCTGGAAGGCGCGGTGCTCGACTATGCCGCGCGGATCGCACGCAACGACCCGTTTCAGCTGCGCATGATCAAGCAGGCGGTCAACCAGATGCAGGACGCCCAGGGCTTCACGGGGCACATCTACAGCGCCCACGCGCTGCACATTCTGTCCTCAGAGGGTGAGAAGGATCCGGACTACGCGCTGCGCGTTCCGGAGGGCGCGCGCCGGCCCATGGTGGAGCGTGCGTTCGAGAACTACCGTCGCAGCAGGCCGGCCGCCGACGACTGAGCGTTCAGCCTGCCAGGCTCTCGGCGATCTCGAGCAGCAGCGTCCGTGTGTCGTCGAAGCCGAGGCAGGCGTCGGTAATGCTCTGTCCGTATACCAGAGCGGCGCCGATGTCCTGACGCCCGGCGACCAGATTCGATTCGACCATGATGCCGCGCAGACCCGGATTGCTGGCCATACGCTGAGCGACGACGTCGCGCGCCACGGCCGGCTGCCGGGCCGGGTCCTTGCCGCTGTTGGCGTGACTGCAATCCACCATCAGGGTATCGGCCAGGCCCGCGCCCTGCAGCAGCGCTTGCGCTGCTGCCACGGATCGACGGTCGTAGTTCGGTTCGCTGCCGCCGCGCAATACCAGATGACAGCAGGGGTTGCCGGTGGTTTCCACAATGGCGGGTGCGCCTTCCTTGGTGAGCGTGGGGAACAGATGGCGATGAGCGGCGGCGCGGATCGCATCCACCGCCACCTGCACGTCACCGTCGGTGCGATTCTTGATGCCGATGGGCATCGACAGCCCGGAAGCAAGCTCGCGGTGGATCTGGCTTTCAACGGTGCGTGCGCCGATCGCACCCCAGCTGATGAGGTCCGTGAAGTACTGGCCGAAGGTGTTGTCGAGAAACTCGGTCGCCGCCGGCAGGCCCATGTCCGCCACGTCGTTCAGCAGACGCCGCGCGAGACGCAGACCGCGATTGATCTGAAAGGTCCCGTCGAGGCCGGAGTCGTTGATGAGTCCCTTCCAGCCCACCACGGTGCGTGGCTTCTCGAAGTACACGCGCAGCACACAGAAGATCTCGCTGCTGATCTGGTCGGCCAGCGTCCGCAGGCGTTCGGCGTACTCCAGGGCGGCGTCGGGGTCATGAATGGAGCAGGGTCCCACCACTGCGACGAAGCGCTGATCGTTGCCCCAGAGGATGTTCTCGAGGGTTTCGCGGGCGGCGCTGACGCACTCCGAGGCAGCGTCGCTGCGCGGCAGTTCCTCCTCCAGCACGGCAGGGGAGATCAGCGGATGGGTGCGGCCGATGCGCAGGTTGTCGGTCTGCATGAGAGACCCCGGGGATAATGGTTGCAGCGGGTCGGGTATGCTAACGGCGTAGAGGCATTCGTGACCACCGTGGAAGATTCGCAGGCAGATGAGTCCAGCAGCGGCCGCTTCTGGCGCGACCCGCCCTGGCGTGGCGGGCGTACCCAGTTCCAGCTGGGCGTGCAGCCGATTCCAGAGGCTCAGTGGCTGGCCGAGCCCATCAGCCCGGCCGAGGCCAGCCGCAAGCGCGCGCTGCTGCGAGAGCGGCGGCAGGATGTGCTCGCGCGGGCGTCGGACGGCGAAGACTGGGAACGCATGGTTGTCGACTGGATAGCGGCGCGGCTGCGGGCACGCGGCGGCTATCCCCTCGAGCCTCGCCACGTGGTTACAGCGCAGGACGGATCGACCGGCATCCCGGAGCTGGCGCCGCCGGGCCTCGCCGACGCAGCGCTGTGGGTGGCCGAGGATCTCGCGGTGCTCGCGCCCTCAGCAGCGGGCTACCGGCTGGTGGCAGCCTGTGTCTGCGCGCCCTCGTTCTGGCGCCTGCGGGAAAAGATCGGCCGGTCCATGCACGAGATCCACGGGCCGGTGGCTGGCCTCAACGCTGCCATCGGCCCGCGAATCGAGCGCTTCTTCGAGGGGCTGCCGGAGGACCGTGTGTTCCAGCGGCGCAACTACCTGCTGCATCAGGTGGAAGAGCTGTTTCATCCGGATGACGAGGTCTGGCCGGCACGGCTCGACATCGAAGCTGCCGGCCGGTTGTATCTGCGCTCGGAAACCCAGACCCTGCGCCGGCACGAAGGGGGGGCGCTGCTGTTCACCATTCGGGTGGCCAGCCATCCGTTGCGGCAGATAGTCGATTACCCGGAGGCGGCGGCGGACCTGCTGCTGGCCACGCAGCGCATGTCGGCCGACGAGCGGCGCTCGTTCGGCCTGCAGCGCCACGGGGACGCCCTGCGGACCCTGCTGCAGGCCGCGACAATCCGCTGACCCGGTCCGTCGTCCCGGGGCCGCCGTGTCGGTTTCAATCTACGCGGAGCGTCGGCGGGGCAACCGGTTCCGCCGCGTTTGCCGCACCCTGGTTGAAGATGTCGGTAACATATCGCCACTCGCCCTCCAGGCCCCGGTGCCAGACGACCACGTAGTTGTCCGTCGCCGGCTCGCTTGAGCCGTCCGCGGCCACTGCCCGGTAGACGCTGCGGCCTATCTCGACGGCGTAGTCGGTGCCGAGCGGGCGCACCTCGTCGACGATGAGCTCGAGCTGCTGAATCTGCCCGCTCAGCGACTGCAGCAGGGTCTGGATGGCTTCACGACCGCGAACCGGCGCCATGCCGGGTGGAATCAGCACCGCGTCCTCCTCGTAGATCGCGCCGAGACGGTCGAAATCGTGAGCGTTGTAGGCGGAGGCCCAGTCGTTCTCCCGCTGCATGATGGTGCGGGTCAGAACGTCGTCGGCGAACGAGCTGGCCGCCGGCAGAAGCGCGAGGCAGGCGGCTGCCAACAGTGCCGTGCGTTTCATGTTGTCTCCTCGAGATCGGCTGATGTGGAAATGACTATACTGCTGCCGCGCACCTGAACCCAGCGCGCGTTTCGCCTGTGCACTTGGCGCCCTATCATCACTGGCCGACGCTGGAGCGAAGCCTTGGCAGAACAGAGCACGACAGCCGCCCATGAACAGGCGCCCCTACCGTCCCGGGCGTGGCCGGAGATACGCCACGTCTATCAGAACCACCATCTCGATTCGACCCGCTGGCGCTATTTCGAACACCGGCCGGGAGACATCGTCATCTCGACCTCGTACAAAGCCGGCACGACCTGGATGCAGACCATCGTCGGCAACCTGCTGTATCCGCACGGGGACCTGCCCGCGCCGGCGACGCAGCTTTCCCCCTGGCTCGAGGAGCGCACCGTGCCGCTCGAGCTGCTGCTGAACCAGTATGCGGCCGAGACCGGCACACGCTTCATCAAGACGCACCTGGCGCTCGACGGCCTGCCGTTCCGCGAGGACGTCCGTTACGTCGTGGTGGCGCGAGATCCGCGCGACGTGTTCATGTCGCTGCTCAATCACTGGGGCAACCACACGTCTGAGTATTTTGCGCGGATCAATGCCGTCCCGGGGCGCGTTGGTGAGCCGTTCCCGCCATGTGGCCACGACGTGCACGAGGTGTGGCGCGACTGGATCAGCCGCGGTTGGTTCGACTGGGAATCCGAGGGCTACCCCTACTGGGGCAACATGCATCACAGCGCAACCTGGTGGGCCTTCCGACATCTGCCGAACGTCACTCTGGTGCACTATGCGGATCTGCTCGCGGATCTCGACGGGCAGATGCGGGCGCTTGCCGACTTCCTCGAAATCGAAGTACCGGCTCGGCGCTGGCCGCACGTGGTCGATGCGTGCACGTTTGCTACGGTCAAGCGCCACCCGGAGCGGGTGGTGGGCGAAATGTCGGCGAGTTTCAGCGGCGGCGCTCAGACCTTCATCAACCAGGGCACCAACGGACGCTGGCGGGGCGTTCTGAGCGATGCCGATCTGGAACTCTATGAGGCCGCCAGGCTCCGCGTGCTGCCCGCCGACTGCGCGCGCTGGCTGGAGCGAGGCTGGCTCGTGGCGGATTGACGCGGCGGGTCGGTTCAGACGCTCTGCTCGGTGGAACGCGCGGGCGTTGCGGTGCCCATGAACTGCTCCCAGGCGCCGGGATTTTCGGGTTGGTAGCCGCGGGCGATGCAGTCTTCGACACACTGTGAGAATCCGGGAGTGAATGGTGTCGGCCGGCCGCGCCACCAGGCGAGGACGCCGGGGAACGTCAACCACCATTTCAGCGTTTCGATCCAGCGCGCCCAGAGCTCGTCGGGAATGTTGCCGCAGCTTGCCTGGTAGTACATGAACTCGAGGTTGCCGAACAGTTCTGTCAGCACCCAGGTGAACTGCGTGCGCTGCGTGAACGTCAGCGCTGCGGGGTCGAACAGTCCCTGGTTGTAGAGCTTGGTGAAGCCGTGCTCGCGGGCGAGCAGTTCCTGCATCGCGGCCATACGCTCGAGTGAGCGCGCGTAGTTTTCCGAGCGCTGCGCGGCGGTGTTGCTGCGGATCTGCAATGCCAGGTAGATCAGCGAGACGATCACGCCCAGCCCGCCGAGAAACTCTCCCATATCCGCCAGTGTGGTCAGCTCCATGTCACGGTTTCTCCTCCCCGTGGAATGTCGATTGCCGGCGGCTCTGGCCGGATGTTCACTTCACCTCAGATGCTCGGCAAAGCGCGCGAGCGCGGCCCTCAGCGCCGGCCCGTGCTCCGGGTGGCGCAGGATGCCGTCGACGCTGGGATGCGTGCCGAGCAGGTCAATGGTGATCGACGCTGTCTCGATGTGCCGGCCCGACATGGTCTGCAGCACCGTCACCAGCGTCGCCTGCGCGGCGGGCATGCGCGACGAAGCGCTGAGCATCATGAAGGGCTTGTCGACGAAAGCGTCCGTCCCCACCAGCCAGTCCAGCGCGTTCTTCAGCGTGCCTGGGTAGCCGCCGGCGTACACCGGAGAGGAGACCACCAGACCATCGCAGGTGCGCATCTGCTCCACGAAACTCAGGAGTCTGGGGCTGGTGCTCAGCGGCAGGTCCGGGTTGAAGTGCGGCAACTCCCCGAGCCCGCAGGCGAGAGCGAACTCGACGCCGGCCCGGCATGTCTCAGCGGCAGCGCGCAGCAGCGTCGTGTTGGAGGACTCTGCGCGCAGGCTGCCGCTGAGCCCCAGCAGGGTGACCTTGTGATCGTGACCATGTCGCATGACGCTGATTCTTCGGGTCAGGCGGTGAGCTGGTATACGCGCGCTGCCGTGCCGTAGAACATGGCGTCCTGCTCGGCCTGGGTGAACTCGGCGGCGATCTTCTTGAGACCGTTGAAGAGCACTGCATAGGACAGCGAGCGCTTGTCTACCGGGAAATTGCTCTCGAACATGCAGCGCTCGGGGCCGAAGGCTTCGATGGTGTGCAGGTAGTAGCGGCGCTGGGCAGCGACGAATTCATCCGAGCCCGGTGGTCTGTCGCGTCGATCCCAACCAAATCCATTGTCGGGCATGGCCAGGCCGCCGAGCTTGGCTATCACGTTGGGGCAGGCGGCGATCGCGCTGATGTCACGGCGCCACTGGTCGAAAATCTGTTCCCGCCGGCCCGCATAGGGGCCCACGCCGAGTGGCGTGCCGAAGTGGTCGAGTATCAGCGTGGTGCCGGGCACGGCGCGCGCCAGCGCCGCGAAGTCGGCGTTCTGGTGATGATAGTGCCAGGTGTCGTACGGGTAGCCGAGCGCTCCCAGGCGTGCCAGGCCCCGGCGGAAATCGGCGCGCGCGTACAGGCCCTCGATGGCGCGCCCCGGGATCGTCAGCGCTTCCGGATGGGGGTCGCGGGCGCCTGCATGGCGGATGCCGCGGAACAGGCCGCGGCCGGCTTCGGCGTGGGCATCGAGCACCTCTTCCACGGCCTCGCCCAGGGTGAGATCGGCGCGGGCGACGATGGCCGCGATGATTGCGCCGCCGTTCTCGCGCCTGCGCTCGCGGCTGGCCTGCGCGATGGCGCTGACGAACTCCGTCTCACCGACACAGCGCAGGTGCTCCGGGCCGGTATCGCGATAGCTGGCGCCGCACTCCACGAACACGGTCAGCTCGACCTTGTGGCCGGAACCGGTGTCTGCGAGCAGGTCGTCGAGCAGGTAATCGTTGCCCGGACGGTGCCACAGATGATGATGCGGATCGACGATGCGCCGCTCCGGATCGAGGATGGGTTCCTGAACCTGTTGCAGCCACTCGTGGCTGCCGGGGCTGGGGTTGGGCATCAGTCGGTCCTCGATGATTGGCTGTGATGGTTGCGTGCAGCGGCCGCTTTCAGGCCGAGCCTGACCAGCTTCCAGAGACCCAGGCGACGGCGGGCTCCGCCAGGTAGCTGTTCCGGTTGTCTGCGTTGATGCCGCCGCTGGGACAGATGCGAATCTCCGGCAGCACGGCCGCGAGTGCGCGAACGGCGGCGACGCCGCCGGCTGCCTCGGCCGGGAAGAACTTCACGATCCGGTAGCCGGCAGAGCGCAGCAGACCGAACTCAGTCGGCGTCTGCGCTGCCGGCAGCCAGGGGGTGGCGGCGACCGCGGCGTGATCCAGCAGTTCCAGCGGCGCGGCGGGGGAGATCAGGCAGTGGGCACCGGCGTCCTCGGCGGCGCGCCACTGCTCGCGGGTCCACACCGTGCCCGCGGCGACCAGCATGTCCGGATGGTCCCTGCGCACGGCTGCCAACGCCTGCAGGGCGACCGGCGAACGCAGCGCGATCTCCAGGCAGCGCACGCCCCGCTGGCGCAGGCGGTCCAGCAGCGGCTGCAGCGTCTCGAGGTCCGTGATGGTCAGCAGCGGCACGCTGCGCTGGCGGAGAGCTGCCGCATGGAACGGGCTGTCGGCGATGTCGGTCATCGCAGCGTCACTACAGCGGCATTACTGCGGCATTGCGCGGCTGCGTCCGCTTCAGGGCCATCGATCGAGGCCGGTCAGACGCCGGCCCAGATCCGTGAGCCGGGCCGGCTCGCCCGGCTCCGGGATCTGCTGTCCGGCAACCTGCTGGCGCACGGCCCACTGTGGTGGCCGCTTCTCGCGATAGAGCGCAGCCAGCGCCGCGCGCGCCGATTCGTCGCCGGCCGGTTCCATGGCAACGTAGGCCACCCAGCGCGGCCGGTTGGAGCGGTTCTCGCCGCTGGAGTGCGGCATGCGGCGGTCCCACAGCACCAGGCTGCCCGCCGGCGCGCTGACCGTCTGCACGGTGTATCCGTTCACGTCCGGCTGGCGCGGTGCCGGGTCGGTAGGGTGGCGCCGCAGGTAACCGGCCAGATCGCGATACAGGTCCGGGACGCAGCAGAAGCCGCCCTGCTCGGTCGAGGTATCCGTGAGGTAGATGAGACCCTGGATCGACAGCCGCTGGATCTGCCTCGGCTCCGCGTCCCAATGGATGGGATCGGTGCGATAGGGGCCATCGAAGCCGTCGGCCGGGGCCTTGAACGAAGCCCGATCGATGCTCACCCAGAGCCGCGCGGTGCCGTACAGATCCGCGAACGCCTGGTGCACGGCCGGGAACTGGCGCAGGTCCCACAACGCCTGGGCGTGGTGCAGGGGCACGATGCCGTGTCCCTGCAGGTTGGGACGATGCCAGCTGGACGGATCCTGCTCGTCGATGCCGAGGAACCCGGCGATGGCTGCGCGGGCCGCGGAGCACAGCTCCTCGGGTACCAGGCGTTCCAGAACCAGGAAGCCCTGACTGCTGAAGCGGTGTTTGTCAGCATCGCTGATCATGGGTTAAATCCCGGTCATGGATGGGACTCGCAAGCAGATTCTGCTCGGCATCGACCTCGGCACGACGCGACTGAAAGTGGCCGCGTTCTCCCCTGACGGGACTCTACAACATCAGGCCGGGCAACGGCATCGGGAGCGGCGCCTGGGCGAACGACGCTGGCAGGATGCCGATTGCTGGTGGCAGGTCACGGTGGATCTGTGCCGCAGGGTGCTCGCCGCCCTGGGCGAGGTGGAGGTGCTGGGTATCAGCCTGTCTGGGCGCGGCGGCGCGGCCGTCTTTGCCGACGCCGCCGGCAACGTGCTCGTGCAACCCTGGAGCGACGGCCGCCACCAGGCGGATCAGCGTACCGTTCGCGCCGAGGTCGGGGACCGGCTGTCGCCTTATGGGCTGGCGATGGTGGCCAAGCTGCGCTGGCTGGCGCGCGAGGTTCCAGGACTGCGTGCACGGACCCGCCAGGCCTTCTACGGCAAGGACTTCCTGCTCCATCACCTGACCGGCCGCCACGCCACGGACTGGAGCTCGGGACCGGACGGACCTAACTGGGATGTCGGGTTGCTCGAGGACCTGGGCATAGGGAGCGGGTTGCTGCCCGAGCCGATGCTGCCCTGGGAGCTGGCCGGGACGCTGACGCCTGCGGCTTCGCGGCAGCTGGGTCTGCCGGCGGGCGTTCCCGTAGCCGTGGGCGCTCATGATGGCGTGTGCGCCAACATCGGCGCCGGTGCCACCCAGCCGGGAGACTATGCGCTGACGCTCGGGACTCACGCCGTGTTGCGCACGGTGGTCGCCGAATGCCCGCCGGGCGCCAACCGCTTCTACGTCATGCCGCCCGCCGGCCACGTCGTCGGCGGCAATGCGCTCATGGGCGGCCGCGCCGCCGACTGGTTCGTGGATCTTCTGCGCGGCGGCCGGGCGGAGCGCAGCCGGCAGGAAGATCTCGCCGTGCTCGACGCGCTCGCTGCCGACGTGCCCGCAGGCGCCCGGGGCGTGCGCTTTCTGCCCTATCTGGCCGGCCAGGTGGCGCCGGAGCGGCGTCCCGGCGCCCGCGCCGGCTTTTTCGGTCTGAACATGGATCACGGACGCGCCGCGGCCTTCCGGGCGCTGCTCGAGGGCGTGGCGTTCGCCATCGCCCATATTGAGGAGCAGGTTGCGGGGTGGGGCGGCGAGCCCCGGCGTCTGCGTCTGACCGGCTCGGGTGCGCGCAGTGCCGTCTGGACCCGGATTCTCGCGGCGGTGCTGCAGCGATCGCTGGAGGTCTCCGACGGCGCCGTGGAGAGCCGCGGCGCGGCCATCTGCCTCGCGGTGGCGCTGGGTCTGCACGCGGATGTGCAGCAGGCGGGCGAGGTCATGGTGCCTATCGTCCGCACCGAAGCGCCGGACGACGCGCTGGCGGCGGCCTACGTCGACGTGCGCCGGGACTGGGAGGCGCTCGATCAGCTGCTGCGCATGCGTGATGCGGCGCCATGAACACCCCGGGATCCAAGGGACAGGCGTACCGGTGAACTTCCGCAGAACCACGATGGCGGATCGCGACGCGCTGTTCGAGCTCTACCGCGACGTGGCCGCCGTTCCCGGCGGGCTGGCGCGGCTCGCCGACGAAGTCGATGTCGGCTACGTCGGTCACTTTCTGAGCCGGGCCATCCGCGACGGGCTCTCGCTGGCGGCGCTTGACGGCCGGGGCCGGATAGTCGGCGAGGTGCACGCGTTCCGCCCTGGAATCCTCTGTTTCGCCCACGTGCTGCGCGTGGAGCTGATCGCACGCGAGTCCAACAGTCGGGCGATCCGGTTCTACGAAACCCTTGGTTTCGTCATCGAAGGCCGTCTGCAGGCGCGCATCCGCAACCTCGACGGCAGTCTCGAAGCCGACATCCCCATGGCCTGGCGCCGCGATCCGTTGTGAGCGGCAGATTGTGGTCCCGCTTGTCAGGGGACTATGATGCCATCCGCTCGTGACCACTATTCCCGGGAGGTGAATATGGACGACACGCACGCACCCGCCTCAGCCTTTGCGCGGATCCTGGTACTCCTCTACGGAATCGGCAGCTACTTCGTCGGCGTTGCGGGGCTCGCCTGCATCGTCGTGGCACTGGCCGGGCTGATTCCCTACGGCTTCATCAGCGGGGCTGAAGCCGGCGCACCCGGTGGCCCCATCGTCTGGGACCTGGCTCTGGTGGCCCTCTGGGGCGGTATACACACTGGCATGGCCAGAGACGGCTTCAAACGCGTCCTGACGCGCGTCATTCCGGAGCCGGCCGAACGGCCGACCTACGTGCTGATTGCCGGGGTCACCAGCATCCTGCTCGTGGGCTGCTGGCAGAGCGTGCCGGGGGTGGTCTGGTCCGTGCACAGCGAGCCTGGCGCGCTGGCGCTCTGGGCTGTGTTCGCGTTCGGTTGGATCTACCTGCTCGCTGCCACGTTCGCCATCAACCACTTCGATCTGTTCGGCCTGCGCCAGGTGTACCTGCACTTCCGCAATCAGCCGCGGCCGCCGCTGCAGTTCGTCAAGCGGGCCATGTACCGCTTCACGCGGCATCCGATTCAGACCGGTGTGCTCATCGGCATCTGGGCCATCCCCGAAATGACCGCGACGCACCTGGTGCTGAGCCTCGGGTTCACGGTCTACGTGTTCGTCGGCCTGTGGTTCGAGGAACGTGATCTGGTAGAGGACTTCGGCGAGACTTATGAGCGCTATCGCCAGGAAGCGGGCATGGTTCTGCCGCGCCTGCGCGCGCGCGGGTGATCGACGGCGCGCTCAGCATTCCAGGATGCAGACCGGGGCCGGGCAGGGCAGCTCGGCCACCGGAGCCCCGGGGCGGCCGTCGGCGCCCATCGGCATTGCCAGCAGATTGTCGCTGTCGCGGTTGGCGACCAGCAGCCAGCGGCCGTCGCGCGTGAGTGCGAAGTCGCGCGGGTGCGAACCGCCGCAGGAATGCAATCGGGGCTCGGAGAGGTAACCGCCTGACGGATCGATGGCGAAGCTCACCAGCGAGTCGTGGCCGCGGTTGCTGGCAATCAGGCTGCGGCCGTCCGGGCGGATGGCGATTGCTGCGGTTGCGCTGCGCCAGGCGCCGTCCGGCAGTGTCGGCACCGATTGAACGACACGGCCTTGCTCGATCAGCTCGACGCGGTTGCTCAACTCATGGATCACATACACGCGCCCACCCCGGAGGGCCAGATGTCGAGGCCCGCTGCCGGGCGCAACCAGCACCGGATCGAGTACCTGTCCCGTGGCCGCACGCAGCCGATAGATGCGGTCGCCACCGAGATCCGGCACCCAGAGCTCATCACCGCGGAACCAGGCCCCGTGCGGGTGCGCGCCAGCCTGGCGCGGCGTCGGTCCGGCGGCGCGCAGCCGCAGCAGCTGCCGGGGCCGGAGCAGAGGCGCGTGCTGCCCGCCCGTGCCGGCTCCCGCGTCGACATCCAGCAGGCACAGGCTGCCGCCGGTGTAGTTCGCCACCGCGAGCAGGCCCTGGTGGATCCCCAGATGACAGGGATCGGCACCGAAGCTCGGCTGCACCTGCAGCAGCGACAGCCGCGGACCGTCGCGCCGGTACGCGAGCACGGCTCCCTGCGGCTGTCCGAGGTGGTCGTTCACCTCGCTGACCGCGAACAGGTGAGCGCCTGCGTTGATCAGAAACGAGGGATTGTCGGCGGGCGCCGCGAGCTCCAGGTCTTCGAATCGGTGCGCCGTGGTATTCCACAGGCAGCGGTAGATACCCTGGGAGCCGGTCCCGCGGGTGTAGGTTCCGATCAGCAGTTCGATCGCATCGCTCATGACGCCGACGTTGACCCTCATCCTGCCATTCCCGATCATCTAACCATCGGGGACGGGCAGGAACAATCGTTGGGCCGACTCAGCATCATTGGCGGCAGTGTGATCGATCCGGCGGCGGACGGGATCGCGCGGCGCGACCTGTTCGTGGAAGACGGCCGCCTGGTCGACGCGCTTTCCGGTCCGTCGGAGCGCAGCATCGATGCGACCGGCGCATACGTCGCGCCCGGTTTCATCGATCTGCACACCCATGTGTTCAGCCACAGCCTGTTCGGAACCGGCCGCGTGCCGGCAGACCGCATAGGCCTTGAGCAGGGCGTGGCCTGTGTGGTGGATGCAGGCTCCGCCGGCGCGCCCACCATCGATGGCTTTCACGAGTTCGTCATCCGTACCCAGCGCACGCCGGTGTTTGCGTTCATCAACATCGGCTCGCCCGGTCTGCCGGGGCTCGGGGGCGGACACGCGTCGCGGCCCGAGCTCTGCCATCTGGAAGGCACGGTGCGCGCGTTCGATCGCTATGGAGACTGGCTGGTGGGCGTGAAGGTGCTGGCTTCCCAGAGCCACACGGGCAGCTTCGGGCTCGAGGCCGTGAAGCTTGCGCGCAAGGCCGCGGAACTCGTGAATCGGCCGCTGATGCTGCACATCGGCAACGCGCCGCCGCTCATCGACGACGTGCTCGATCTGCTGCGTCCGGGCGATATCGTCACGCATACCTACCACGGCAAGATCGGCGGCGTGCTCGGCTATCAGGATCGCGTCATCCCGGCGTTTCGCGAGGCGGTCGCGCGCGGCGTGATCGTGGACCTCGGGCACGGCCGCTCGTCGTTCAGCTTCCGGGTGTGCGAAGCGGCGCTGGCACAGGGCATGCCGCTGCACTGCGTCAGCACCGATCTGCACCGCGCCAATCTCGACCGCTACGCCGTGAGCCTGGCCCGCACCATGAGCAAGGTACGCCTGCTCGGTTTCGACCTTGCGCAGACCGTGCGGGCCGTCACCCGCGCGCCCGCAGACGCCATCGGCATCAGCCGGCAGGGTTTCGGTGCCCTGCGGTCCGGCGACCCGGCCAGGGTGACGCTGTTTCGCGAGGTGTCCGAGCAATGGCGTGTGGAAGATGCCGAAGGCGACGTGCGCGAGGCGCCGAGCCGCATAGAAACCCTCGGCGTGCTGCTCGGCGAGACCTATCACGAGCGCAGCGCCCCGCTTTAGAACGCGCGATGAGCGACACCAACCCATTTGCCAGCCTGGACGTCGCCACGGTGATCAACGCCGCCGGCAAGATGACGGCCCTTGGCGGCAGCGCGCAGAGCGCGGCGGTGGCTGCGGCACAGGCGGCAGCCGCGCGGGCCCACGTCGATCTGGCCGCGCTGCGCGCGGCCGCCGGCCGGCGTGTCGCCAGCCTCTGTGGCGCAGAGGCGGGCTGCATCACCACGGGCGCGGCGGCGGGCATCTGCATCAGTGTGGCGGCTGTGCTGACCGGTACCGACCGCGCGCGCGTGGCCCAGGTCCCGGATCTGCCGGATGGGCCGCGCGAAGTCTTGCTGCAGGCCGGGCACGATGTGTTCTTCGGTGCTGCGGTGACGCAGATGATCCGCCTGGGTGGCGGTGTTCCCGTGCTGGCCGGCAGTCGCGAGCGGGTCACCATAGACGATGTGCGGGCGCGGTTGGGAGTCGACTCCGCCTGCCTGATGTTCATTCAATCCCACCACTGCCTGCAGGAAGATCGCCTTACGCTCGAGGACATGGCGGCACTTGCGCGTGAACGGCGCCTGCCGCTGCTCGTTGATGCGGCCGCGGAAGAGGACCTGCGCCGCTACGTCGCCGCCGGGGCGGACCTGGTCAGCTATTCCGGGGGCAAGGCCATCGGTGGGCCCACCTCCGGGTTCATCGTCGGACGGGAGGATCTGATCGCCGCGTGTGAGCTCCAGCAGATCGGCATCGCGCGGCCGATGAAGGTGGGCAAGGAGCAGATCATGGGCCTGATGGCTGCGCTCGACGCCTATCCGGGAGCGCCGGTCTGGCATGAGGTGCTGGAGGCCCTGGTCGAGGCGCTGAGTGCGCTGCCGGGCATTCGCGTCAGCCGGGTGCCGGATCGCGCGGGGCGCGCCATCGCGCGCGCCGGGGTGGCTCCCGTGGCGGGGAACTTCGAACCGGTCGAGCTGGTACGGCATCTGCAGGACGGCAGCCCGAGCATCCGCACCCGCAATCATCAGCTCGGCGAGGGGCTGGTCCTGTTCGATCCGCGCGAGCTCAGGCTCGATCAGGTACCGGTGATCTGCGCGCGGGTCGCCGAGTTCTGCCGTCACATCGGCGGCGCAAGTGAGCCACCGGGAGCTTGAGCATGCGCATCGCACTGGCTGGAATCGTGCACGAAACCAACACCTACTGCCGGGAACCGACGCCGGCTTCGGCGTTCTGGCAGCTGCGCGGCGAGCGCATGCTGCGCACGGCCGGCCAGGAATCGGACATCGGCGGCGCGGTGGATGCGTGCGCGCGGCTCGGCGTCGACGTCGTGCCGATTCTGTATGCGTCCACGCAGCCGTCCGGCACCATAGAGCGCGACGCCTACGAGCAGTTCAAGGGCGAGATCCTTGATGGCCTGGAACGGGCGGAAGCGGTCGACGGTATCGTGCTCTGTCTGCATGGCGCGGGCGTGGTGGACGGCATCGAAGATCTGGAAGGCGATCTGGCCCGGGCCGTGCGTGACCATGTCGGTCCCGAACTACCCATAGCGGCAACCTTCGATCTGCACGGCAACATCACTCAGGCCATGGCCGATGCCCTCGATGCGGTGTTCGCCTGCCACCACTATCCGCACATCGATCTGCACGAGCGGGCCGCAGAGGCGGTACGGTTCGTGGCGCGCAAGGCGCGCGAAGGGTTCAGCAGCTGTGTCCACGTGGAGCGTCTACCGATGCTGATGCCCACGACCACCACCTACATCGATCCGGGAAAAGCCTGGCTCGAGCGCATGCTGCTCGCCGAGACCGAACCGGGCGTGGTCGACGTCAGCTGGTTTCACGGCTTTCCCTACACCGATATTGCCCATGTGGGTGTCACTGTGGTGGTCACCACCGAAGGTGACCCTGCCCAGGCGCAG
Source organism: Pseudomonadales bacterium (assembly GCA_041395905.1). Classification (GTDB taxonomy): domain Bacteria; phylum Pseudomonadota; class Gammaproteobacteria; order Pseudomonadales; family Azotimanducaceae; genus UBA7803. Next base: position 89,585 of record JAWKZP010000004.1, on the reverse strand, counting down.
CGCGTGGCGCAGCGGTTGGCGGCCGCTCTGTGGGCCGACCGCGAGTCGTTCCGTCCTCACAGTCTGAGTGCGGAGGAGGCGGTGGCTGCCGCGCAGGCGGAAACACGCTATCCCGTGGTGATTCATGAGACCTCCGACAACTGTGGTGCCGGCTGCCCCGGCGACGGCACCCATCTGCTGAGGGCGATGCTCGAGGCCGGGCTCGAGAACGCCTGCTTCGGCTTCATCGTCGATGCCGAGGCCGCCGCTGCGGCACAGTCCGCAGGTGTCGGCGCCACGATCGAGGTGGCGCTCGGCGGGCGCTACGACGATCTGCACGGTGCGCCGCTGCCGGTGCGCGGATACGTCAAAGCGTTGCACGACGGCCGTATCGTCATGCAGGCCATGTTCAAAGGCAGCCCGATCAATCTCGGCCCGATGGCGCGGCTGGTGGTGCAGGGCATGGACGTCATCGTCGCATCCAATCGCAGCCAGACGTTCGATCCGGAGCCGTTTCTCGCCGTCGGCATCGACGTGCGCCGGTACCGCTACGTGGCGCTGAAGTCGAGCAATCACTTCCGGGCCGGCTTTCAGGAACTGGCGGGTGCCATCGTCACCGCGGACCCACCGGGTCTGTCGACGCATCACATCGAGATCTTTCCCCGCCAGCGCGCGACGCAACCGCTCTGGCCGCTGGACGAGCGCGCGAGCTACGGCTGACGCAGACGCCCGCTGCGCTCAGAGTTGCTCGGCCAGGGCGTTGACCGCGTCCCATACCGGCGCAATGTGATCGACGTCGGTGCGGCCCAGCCGCACGATGACCAGGTCGCGATCGGGTGCAATCAGAATGCGCTGACCGTCGTAGCCGCTGGCGCAGAACCAGCGGTGATTGTGCGGCAGCAGCCACCAGTGGGCACCGTAGGCCTGGGTGTCGTCGGCGTAGGAGCAGCTGCGCGCATAATCCACCCAGCCTTCGGGCAGTATGCGCCGGCCGTCCCAGACCCCGTCGCGCAGGTAGAGATAGCCGAAGCGGGCGAAGTCCTGGGGCGTGGCGAACAGGAACGACGAGCCGATGAAGGTGCCCGAGGTGTCGAACTTCGGCGTCGGCGTGCGCATGCCCAGCGGCTCGAACAGCTCGTCGTTCATGAACCGGAGCATGCCGCTCGCGCCGCCGCCGACCAGGTCGCGAAGGATCCTGCAGATGATGTTGGTGGTGCCGCTGGCGTAAGAGAACGTGCTGCCGGGCGCGTGCAGGAGCGGTTTCGCTGCCGCGAATGCGCCCGTGTCGTGGCGGCCGTCGAAGGACAACATGGGGATCACGTCGGACCCCTCGCCGTCGACGTAGTCTTCGCGGAACTCGAGCCCGCTGCGCATTCGCAGCAGATGATCGAGAGTGATCGCCCGGCGCGAATCGCCCGGGCTCTGCCACTCCGGGACGGGCGCCGGCGCGTACAGGTCCAGGCGCCCCTGGCGCAGCAGAATGCCCACGAGCGCCTGGGTGACGCTCTTCGCCATGGACCAGGAATACTGCAGGTACATGGCATTGGCGCCGGCCGCGTAGCGCTCGTAGACCAGCTCGCCACGCTTCACGATCAGCAGCGCGTAGGTGACACCGCTGCCGGCAGGCAGGTCGAACAGGCCGTCGCAGAGTCTGCGGAAGCGCTCTGGATCCGATGGTGCGGGCTCGTTGCGGGCCCACTGCACGGTCGGCCAGGGCGTGCCTGCCGGCTGCGCCGGCAGTTCGGGCAGCCCTGGGGCGATGGATTCGGGGCGCAGCGTGGTCATGGCTGCGCGTCAGTTTAGCACCGCGTACCCACGGTTGATCAGGCAGTTGCGCACGACCCGGTGGCGCTCTTCGATGCCGCCGGCAGTGCCGCGGGCACCGCCGATCACCGCGCCGGCCCCGGCGGATCGCTTGGCCGTGTCGCTGTCGCCCGCGGCGGCGCCGATGAGCCCGCCTACCACGGCTCCCGCGACCGCGCCCGTCGCCGCCTGCGCACCAACGGCAACCTGATCCGCGTAGCGCTCGCAGTCGGCCAGATCCGTGTGGTACTGCTGGCGGTCGACGCCTTTGAGATCGACGATGGGACCCCGCACCGGATGGCGCCCGGCGCAGCCGGCAGCCAGCAGCGCCAGTGCCAGCGCGGTCAGCGCGGCAGCGGCATGCAGACGTCGTGGGCTCGAATCGCTGGGCATGGGCGGGTCTCCATCTGGCCGGGTTGGTACCGCACGCGGACGGTGCGGCTGCTCACTACTGGAGCTTAGCGCGAGCTGTCTGAACGGGCGCTGAATGCTGGCTGCGCTGCGTGGTTTGCAGCAGGCCGCCGCGCCCCGGATCACACCGGCATCGTCAGCGGCAGTTCCAGCAGCGCGCGCCCATGCTGCTCGGCGCTAAGGTCGAGGTCGAACACCGTGTGACACGACAGCGTGTGGAGGTCGCGCAGCATCCGCTGCAGCGGGTTGTCGAGAAAGTGGGCATGGGCGCCGCTCGCCTCAACCACATCGCGCACCACGTCGCGGGATTTGCGCACCACGTCGCCGATCCGCACGCGCAGCCGGGCACGCTCCATTTCCGGGCAGACTGAGCCGCAGCGGCCCCATTCTTCCGTCTCCCGGGCGAGCTGCATCAGCAGAATCTCGGCGTTGTCGGCGGCGATCGCGATGCTGCCTAGACGGTGCTGAGCGACGGGCTTCTCGCCCTGCCGGCTGGTGGTGCCGTATACCATGCGCTCCTTGAGTCGGTCGCGGAACAGCTGCACCGCCTTGCGCGCGCAGCCCACCGCGGGCGCGGCTGCTGTGAGCCCGAGCACGGGCATCATGGGCATGCGGTACAGGTGCGAGTCGAGCCATTGCGCGCCGTCCGTGTCCCCGCTGCGCATGCGGCTGAGGCTCGCGACCCGGTGCGCCGGCACGAATACGTCGTGCACGGCGACGTCGTTGCTGCCGGTGGCAGCCATACCGGCCACGTTCCAGGTATCGATGACCTCGACCTGGTCCATGGGCACGGCGTACATGCACAGGTCCGGCTTGTCGGAGCCGGGCTGGGGTGTGATGGCCCCCAGCAGCGCCCAGTCGGCGTGCATCACGCCGGTGCCCCATTCCCAGCGGCCGGTGACCCGGTATCCGCCGTCCACCGGCGTGGCCACGCCCTTGGGGGAGAGTGTTCCCGGCGCGATGATGTACGGCTGGCTCCCGAAGATCTCTTCCTGAGCCTGCCGGTTGTAAAGGGCGAGCAGCCAGTTGTGCTCGACGCAGAAGGTGGTGACCCAGCCGGTGGAAACGCAGCCCTCGCCCAGCGCCATGCCGATCCTCATGAACGTTTCCATGCCGAACTCGTAGCCGCCGAAGCGCTTCGGCACGAAGAAGCGATACACGCCGGTGTCCTCGATTGCCGCCATGACCGAGTCCACGGGCTTGCGCTGGGACTCCGCAAGCGCCGCATTGGCTTCCAGCAGGGGCACGAGGCCTTCTATCCTGGCGAGCAGTTCCTGTTCCGTCTGCGTCTTCGGCTGCCGGGTCTGCTGAGCCGTCTGCCACATGGCGTTACTCCTTGCTGTCTGCGGTGTGCGGATCGCTGAGCGCGGCATCGAGCTCCTGCTGACTGCGGATCTCGGGGCCCCAGTCGGCGGCCAGTATCCGGCGGACGATGTCGAGCTCGTCGCGGGTCAGGCCGATTCGTCTGGCCAGCGCCGCCTCGAGCGCTGCCAGCGTATCCAGCGCCAGATCGCGATCCGCTGCTGCCGTGTCGGCCAGCCGGTACTGTGTTCGACGCGGATCGCGCGGGTCGCTGCGCTGCTCGATGAGGCCGTCCTGGATCAGAGCCCTGGCCATGTGGTGCACGTTCTGGCGCGTCAGGCCCATTTCCCGCGCAATCTCGCCGGGTGTGTCCCGGCCGCTGGCTATGTGCACGAGAATCAGCGACTGGGTTCGGTGCACCGGCGACAAGCCGTGGGACGCGCGCACGTTCTGCAGGCTGTTGTCGAACCAGTCGATGGCTTTGACCAGCCCGGCCAGCAGGTGCCTGTTGATGCGGTGCTGCGCACCGAGGGGGCGGACCCTGACGTCGGATTCCGGCTGTTGATCACGCGTTCCAGGCGTTTTGCTCATGGTCGCCTCCTGTTGGTAGTGCGCGCCATCATACGCGCTGCCTGTAGCTCACCGGCAGGCTGTGATAACCCTTGAACATGAGGCCGTTGCGGGGGATCGGCGTTCCGGCCAGCTGGAACTCGGCGAATCGATCCAGAAGTTTCGTGAACGCGATTCGGCCTTCCAGCCGCGCCACGGCATGTCCGGCGCACAGATGCCGGCCCGCGGCAAAGGTCAGATGAGCCCTGGCGTTGCTGCGTGTGATGTCCAGAGTATCCGGGGCGTCGAACACCTCGGGGTCGCGGTTCGCCGCCGCAATGGACAGGATCAGCAGCGTGCGCTCCGGAATGTCCACGCCGCCGAGTCTGAGCGGCACCATCGTCTCCCGGAACAGCACGTACAGTGTCGGGTCGTAGCGCAGGAACTCCTCGACCGCACCTTCCGTGAGCGCCGGCTCGCGCGCCAGGCGTCGTTGCTGATCGGGTTCCTGGACCAGAGCGAGCAGGCCGTTGCCGATCAGGTGCGTCGTGGTCTCGTGACCGGCGATGAGCAGCGTGATGGCTGCCCACACCACCTCCTCACGGGTCAGCTGGTCCTCGTGCTCGTGGCGGATCAGCAGGCTGATCAGATCGTCGCCGAGATTGCGCTCGCGCTCTCGGGCGACGCTGTCGAGGTAGTCGAACAGTGCGCTCGCCGACTCGCCCGCGCGTTCGAGTTCCGCGGGGGTTGCCGAGATTTCCAGCCCCGCGAGCATGGCTGCCGTGCCGGCGCTGAACAGGCCCCGATCCACGGTGGGAATGTCCAGCAGCGCGCAGATGACCGTAATCGGCAGCGGCAGGGCAAAGTCCTGTATGAAATCGCCTTCGTCGCGTGCGGACATGGCATCCAGCAACTGATCGCAGGTGCGCTCGATCAGTCCGCACAGCTGTTCGACGCGCCGTGGCGCGAACGCGCGCATGATGGCTCTGCGGAAGCGGGTGTGGTCCGGAGGGTTCATGCCGATCATGTTGCTGCGGCCGAAGTCGCGGAACGGGCCCTCGGGCTTGCGCTCGTTGGACCACTGGGTCGGACGGCGGAAGGCCGTGTGGTCGGTGAGCGCGCGCTCCACATCGGCGTGGCGGCATAGCAGTACGCGGCCGTCGGCAAGCGGGGCGACTGGTCGTTCGCGCAGCAGTCGATGAAAAATCTCACGCGCGTTGTCGCGAAACGTCTCCGACGCAGGATCGAGCTCCAGTGGCGAATTCATTGACCTCCCCCATTCGACGTGCCGCGAAATCATCGTGGCGTCAAATGATTTTACACAGAACCCGGGCTGCCACAACCTCTCGCGCGCATCGTGCGAGCCCATCTCAGCGTAAAATGAATTGACACAGGGACCTGCACGGGCTAAAAACTGCCGCGGGAGCCGCACCACGCCAAGGTTCGGGAGAGTGGTACGGCTTTCTTCATGTCACGGGGAGATTCAACATGGCATTCGACACCGCGCGCCGTCTGCGCGCTTTCGCATTGGTATCGATGGTCTGCGTCCCAGCCGCGCCGGCGCTGGCCGAGCAGAGCAGCAAACCGCTCGAAGAGATCGTCGTAACCGCCACCAAGCGCACGGAGAGTCTGCAGGACGTGCCCATCTCCGTGGGCGTGGTCAGCGGCGAAACGATCGAGCAGTTTCAGATTACCGATCTCAGGGACATCCAGAGCTTCGTTCCGAACCTGACGGTGCAGCGCACGTTCGGCAACTGGGCGGTGAGGATCCGCGGCCTGGGTTCGGGGGTCACGAACCTGGCCTTCGATTCGTCGGTGAGCATCTTCAACGACGGGATCTACTGCGGCCGCTCACGCTGCCTGGAGACGGCGTTTCTCGACCCGGGCAGAGTGGAAGTGGCACGCGGGCCGCAGGGCGCGCTGTTCGGCAAAAGCACCATCGCCGGTGCGGTAAGCGTGCTTTCCGCACGACCCACGGACGAGTTCGAAAGCTATGTGCGCGGCGGCTACGAGTTCGAGGATGGCGGATACACGACGTCCGCAATGGTGTCCGGCGGGCTGACGGACACGCTGCGCGGGCGACTGGCCGCGGAGTACAAGGACCTGGACGGCTGGATGAGCAATCCGTTCGGCGTGGACAACGAGCCGAAAACCGAATCCTGGGCCGCGCGCGGCAGCCTGGAATGGGACGTCACCGACGACACGCTGGCGTATCTCAAGCTCGAGCACTTCGATACCAAGATCGACGGGCGGTCGAATCAGCTGGTCAGCCCCGGCACCTTCGGCGCGCTGACTTCGGACACCGGTGCGGAGTTCCGCCGCGACACCGTTCGGCGCGTCAGTCAGGGCAACGGCCAGGAAGACTACGATGATTCGGACTCGACAGCGGTCACACTGCAGGTGGACACGGAGCTGGGCGAGCACACCCTGACCGTGATCGGCGGCTACTGGGACCTCTCCTACGAGAACTACCTGGATGTGGACGGCGTTCCGGAGCTGTTCCTCAACACGTCACTGTCCGAGGACTACGACCAACAGTCGCTGGAAGCGCGGCTGCTCTCGCCGGTGGGCCAGACGTTCGAGTACATCGCCGGAGCGCTGTATCACACCAGCGATACCAAGACACGGCAGCACTCGGCGTTCGGTTTCTTCCCCGCGGTGGTTGCGCCCATCCCGGTCGGTTCCGACCGCAACTTCGAGCGCCAGACGGATACGATTTCGGTCTACGGGCAGCTTACCTGGAACGCCACCGATCGCTTCCGGGTGATCGTCGATGCCCGCTACACCGATGAGGAGCAGGATGGCAAGGGCTTCTCGTTTCCCGTGGTGTACCCTGATCTCATCCATCCGGTGTACGAGCCGACGGCGTTCAACCAGCCGCCGCAGTATCTGTTCAATGAGAAATACACGGATGAGCACTTCGATCCGTCGATCCGGTTGCAGTTCGATCTCAACGACCAGGTGATGCTGTATGCCGCCCTGTCGACGGGCTCCAAACCGGGCGGCCTGAAAGCCAACGACGGCACGCTGGGCGCCCAGCTGCTGGCCGTGAACGACACGGACTTCTATCAGCGCTATGTCGGCCAGCCCACCGTCACCCCGGCCGATCTGATCGCCGGGGTCACGCTCAAGGAGGGCAACGGCGTGTTCGACTTCAAGGACGAGGAGGCGGAGAACTACGAGGTTGGCGCCAAGATGGTGTTTGCCGACGGTCGCGCGACCGTCAACTTCGCCGCCTTCGTGATGGCGTTCGACAATCTGCAGACCTCATCGTACGACGGCACCCAGTTCATCATCCAGAACGCCGCCTCCGCAGACATCACCGGCTTCGAGCTGGAAGGCACCTGGCAGGCGACGGACAGTCTGCGCCTGTCCGGCGCCCTGGGTTTCATCGACGCGACCTACGACAAGTTCATGGGCGCACAGTGCATCGTCGCGGACGCCGATGGCAACTTCAAAGACCCGACCTGTGTGGACGGCTTCGAGGACCTGAGCGGCGAGAAGCTCGAGCGCAGCCCCGACTGGGAGCTCAACCTGGCTGCGGACTGGCAGACTCAGATCACCGACAACCTGCTGCTGATGACGAACGTCTCGATGTATCACTCCGATGACTACGACGTCCGTCAGGACTTTCATCCTCTGGGTCACCAGGATGCGTTCACCAAGTGGGATGCCCGTATCGGCATCGGCAATCTGAACGATACCTGGGAGCTGGCATTCATCGGCCGCAATCTGACCGATGAGCGCATCATTCAGCATGCCTACGAGATTGCTGGGTCCAACTTCGTCACGGAATCCCGTGGCCGGACCATGACCCTGGAAGCCACCTTCCGCTTCAACTGAGCCCGGCGCACCTCCGACAGCCCATGGCTGTCGGAGGCTGCTCTGCCCGGGGTCAGTTCCCCGGCAGGTACCACACCGGCGACGACCAGGCGCGTTCCTTGATCTGGGTGTCTGCCTGCGGAAACTCGTCGCAGCGTCCTGCGCGCTCGCACATCGAGGCGGACCACCTGGGGGAGGGGGCCTCCTGGACGCGTGCGTACCAGAAGGCCGGCTGATCGGCGGCAAAGCTCGGGTCGCGCCAGACCACGCAGACGTCGCGACCATCGCCTTTGCCCTCCCAGATCGTGGTCACCGATTCCTGATAGCCGTCGCGCGGGCTCCACGAGCCCTTGATCACCTCGAATTTCTGCAGCGGCGTGTGGTCATACTGGGCGTGCACCATGAACTGGGGTGCAGCGGCGGCGGCGTAGAACTCGCCTCCCATGGGCACGTCGCCGTGCGGCCCGGCGCTGCAGTCGAGCGGCCTGGCGTCGGTGGAAGCCGAAAACTGCAGGCGGATCCGCGGCCCGCTGGTCGCGTAGACCTCGCGCCGTTTCAGCGCATCGAACAGGCTGGCCCGCGTGTTCTGCTCGGCCCAGACCGCCACCAGGCCGCCCGGATTGAAGTCCAGGCGGCTCATTGTGCGCTCGAAGTTGCCGATGCCGAACACGGATCCCAGCCAGGAAGACTCGTCGACGTATCCGGGCTTGGCGGCGTGGTTGTCGGTAGAGCCGATCAGGCCCAGCTGCAGCGGATTGCGCCGCGCCGCGCCGGACCGGTCGTAGGCCGCCAGCCCCCGCAGCAGCAGTCCCCGTGCGTAGCTGCCGCGCATCTTCTCCCAGCCGGCATGATCGTACTGGTCGGCCGGCGTGAGCTGCGAGCTTCTGGTCAACCGTACTTCGAAGTTGCAGTCCGACTCGTCCCGCACGCCGAACGGCGACAGGCATTCGCTGTTGCCTTTCTCCTGATGCACCTCTACGAGCCGCTCGTAGCGGCTGCGCATCTGCAGCACGCGGTCGCTCTCCGACTCGACGTCGAAGCTGAAGCCGTCGCCCATGTTGGTGTTGTGCGGAATGGTGATGGCGTCGCATCCGGCGTCTGCCTTGCAGTGCAGGTCCAGCTGCTCCCACAGATCAGCCACGGCCGGATACCTGATGTAATCGATGGCAAAGGGCGTGACGTGTTCGCTGGCGAAGATCACGTTGCGGTGGGTGTGGCTGAACGACGGGGTGGCAGACCACTCGAAGCCGATCAGGGCCGAGAAGTTGCAGGGGTCGTCGGCCTCGTTCGCCTGCTGTTGGATCCGCAGCCATTGCCGCGAGGAGGCCTCCGCGCAGCGCTCCGGGTCTTCGCTGCAGACCGCCAGCGCATGCGGCTCGGCCTTGGTGATGGACGGCACCACGTACTTGCCGAAGACGGAGCTGCCCTGTTCGGGATTGCTGTTTTCCCTCAGAAACCGGCAATCCGGAAGATCCGCATTCTCGGGATCGGTGCAGACGTACATGAAGTCCAGCCACTCGGCGTGATCCGTGACGGCGACGAAATCCAGCGGCCGGTCGAGCCTGGCCGGCGTTCCGTCCGGCAATGCGACGGTCTCGCCCCGGGCGAACCGGTAGGCGTCCCGCGGCGTGTTCAGCGTGCCGAAGCCGTAGGCGTCGAGGGAATAGGCGGTATGCACGTGCATGTCGCCCCAGTACAGATTTCTCGTGCCCGCCTGGTAGTAGCTGCACTGCCCGTCATCCGGGGCAGCGGCGGCTGAAGCGGAGACCGCCAGGGCGCAGAGCAGCGCGGCGGCCCGGACTGCACGGACGCTGCGCGAGGTTGTGGATTGCTGCATGGGGAACGCTCCGGATTGGTTGGAGTGCCGCGCTCGACAGGCCGGCCCGCGAACGGTCCAGCCTGTCGATCGGCAATGCCGGTTCTGCCTAGAAGTTCACGGTCAGTTCCAGGCCGAACTCGCGTGGCGGTTGATAGTACTGAATCAGCGGATTCACGCCCGTGCGGATCGCGCCGGACATCACCTCCTTGTCGGTCAGGTTGCGGCCGTAGAGCATCACCTGGTAGCGCTGATCGGCATCCTCGTAGGCCACGTGGCCGTTGATCAGGGCGACTGAATCGCGCACGAAGCCGGGATCGTTGTCCCTGCCCCAGGTGTTGTAGTCGTCCGTGTAGCGGACATCGCCGTGTACCTTGACGAACCCGGAGGCCACCGGGACGTCGAGGTCGGCGGTGAGGCTGCCGCTCCATCGGGGCGCATTGGCCAGGTCGAGGTGGGTCTGATCTTCGGCCACCAGGTACTGGGTTACGCCTGCGACCAGAACCGGCGTGATCGGGCCGCCACAGTCGGACGGAAACGGCGCGACCGAAGGGCCATCCACGTCATCGCAGAAATCCGTGTACTTGCTGTCCAGATACGCCAGGTTGATGCCCAGCTGGAGATACTCCGTGGGCAGCCAGGTGAGTTCCACCTCGGCCCCGGAGGTTTCCGCCTCGGCGATGTTCGTGGTGATGTTCTCGGTACGCACCGCACCCTGACGGGTCACCGAGGACTGCAGGTCTTCGTACTCGTTCAGGAAGATCGCAGCGTTGAACCGGAGCACTCCGTCCAGCAGGTCGCTCTTCATCCCCACTTCGTATGCCGTTACGGTCTCCTCGTCGTACGGTCCGATGTTCTCGGGCAGCGTGCCGCGTGAGTTGTAGCCGCCGCCTTTGTATCCCCGGGAAATCGAGGCGTAGAACATCATGTTGTCATTGAGCGCGAAGTCCGCGGCGATGCGCGGCGAGAAGTTGCTCCAGTCGTCGTTGAGCGGTGCGGTGAACTCCGCCACCACCACGCCGTTCATGAGCGTCTGGCTGAGCAATGAGTAGTCCTTTTCATCCCAGGTGAAGCGGCCGCCGGCGGTGAGGGTGAGCCGGTCCGTCACGTGGTAGTTGCCCTGAAAGAACGCCGCGTAGCTCTTGCCGTCCTGCTTGTTGATGCCGAAGGTGCCGACCACCGCGTTGGCGATCACGTCATTGACCTGCTTCCACTGGTCCTGGATGTAGTACAGGCCCGCCACGTAGTCGAAGCGCCGATCCAGCGGGCTCGCGTAGCGCAGCTCCAGACTCTGATAGTCGCCTTTGAAGTCGCGGGTGACGTCGAGGCCCGGGTCGTTGGGCAGCCCGTCGAAGTCGCCGCGGTTGTAATAGTCCAGATCCCGGTAACCGCCCACCAGAGACAGGGTGCCTTCGCCCAGCGACCAATCCGCATTGAGCGTGACGCCCGTGGTTTCGGTCTCGATGTAGGGGTCGAAGGACATCGCCGACTTGTACGGGTCGCCTGCGATCTCGGGCACGCCCAGGCTGAATCCCGAGGGGCCGTCGGTTTCGTCTTTCGTGTAGTCGACGATCAGCACGCCGTTGAACGTCTCGCTGGGTGTGAACTCCAGCGCGCCGCGCGCCGCGACCACGTCATTGCCGCCGAGTTTAGACCCGGTGGTGATGTTCTTCGAGTAGCCGTCGTAGTCCCGCTTGCTGAGCGCCAGCTTGGCAGCCATGGTGCCGTCGGCGAAGGTGTCGCTGTTCAGCTTGGCGCGATAGTGGCGCAGGCCGTTCTCGCCCACCGTGGCGCGCACCGAGCCGCCCATCTCGCCGGTGGGTCTGGATGTCACGATGTTGACCGTGCCGGCGAGGTTGTTCTTGCCGAACAGCGTCCCCTGCGGCCCGCGCAGCACTTCGACGCGCTCCAGGTCGAACAGATCGAGCAGCGCACCGGCAACGAAGGGTACGTACACGCCGTCGATCACGGTGCTGATCTTGGGGTCGCTGTTGGGGTCGGGGTCGCTGTGGTTCATGCCGCGGATCGCGAACATGGGCACGTTGGGGACCAGACCTTCGGTCTGCAGCACCACGTTCGGTGCCAGACCGTTGATGCCGGTGATGTTGAAGGCGCCCGCCGTCTCCACCATCTCGCCGGTAAACGCGGCAATGGATATGGGAACGTCCTGCTGGCTCTGCTCCCGTTTCTGGGCGGTCACCACGATCTCCTCGATGACGGCCTTCTCCGAGGCGGCGTGGGCCGCGAGCGGTAGCAGAATCCCCGCCAGCGCCGAGGCCGTCGCAAGCCCTTGGATGATTCTCTGCATTTCTCTCCTCTCCGTTGTTTCTTCGGTTTGTCAGCGAGTCGGTTCGATTTCCCGTTCCGGCACGCTGGGGTTCGGTCGTATCGTCTTTTCGCTCAGGGCGCCGGCTGCTCAGCGTCGCGCTGCTCGGCCAGCAGGACGCGCATGGCCGGCAGCCCGCGTAGCAGGATCAACAGGCTCAGCGGGCACAGCACCGCGGCCGACAGCGCGATGGATTTGCCGATGGCCGCGTCCGAGGCGAAAACGAAGTCGGTGCATGCGGCCACCAGGGTAGGCCCCAGCCCCAGTCCGATGAGGTTGGCAACCAGGAAGTACAGTGCCGAAACCTGTCCGCGCAGCCGGTTGGGCGTCATCAGCTGCAGCGCACCCGCGGCGATACCGCCCTGGAATGCGGAGAAAAAGACGGCGAGAAACATCGCGACGATGCCCATCATGGGGGTGCTGACGAACCCCAGGGCGACGGCGCACGGCAGCAGGCCGCCAATGCTGATGACGATGGTGCGGATGTAGGCATCCTGCACCCCGCGAGCGAGCCAGCGGTCGGCAACGGTGCCCGCCAGCAGCAGGCCCGCTGAACCGGCAAAGATCATGATGAGCCCGAACGTCCAGCCCGCGTCGGCCGGGGCGTAGGCAAAGGTGCGGATGAAGTAGGTCGGGCCCCAGAGATTGAGTGCGTACACGACCATGATGAACAGCGAAATGCCGAGGATGTGACTGCCGTAGGCCTGCCGTCGCGTCCAGACGAAGCGTGCCGCCTCGGGCACGGACACAAGCTGATCGCCGGCCGCCGCGATGCCCTTGCGTGTCGGCTCGCGCACGGTGATCAGCATCAGCAGCGCGATCAGCAGGCCCGGCAGGCCGACGATCAGAAACGTCAGCTGCCAGCCGTACATGGCGCCCAGGACCGGCGCCTGAATTTCTCCGAGACCGGAAACGTAGGCCACGACGGCGCCGCCGAGCATGTATGCCATGCCCGAACCGAAGGTGACGCCCAGCGTGTAGACGGAAAGGGCGCGCGCGAGCTGGTGCTTGGGAAAGTAGTCCGTGATCATCGAGAACGCGGCCGGGCTGAGCGTGGCCTCGCCGACGCCTACGCCGACCCGGGCCAGGAACAGGCTCCAGAAGCTTCGTGCCGCGCCGCACAGCGCGGTCATCGCGCTCCAGACCGTGATTCCCACCACGATCAGGTTGCGCCGGCTCCGGGCGTCGGCAATGCGCGCCAGCGGCAGACCCATCACGGCATAGAACAGAGAGAACGCAAAGCCTGCCAGCAGGCTGTACTGGGTATCGGAGATCTGAAAGCTTTCGCGGATGGGGCCGACCAGCAGCCCCATGATCATGCGATCGAGAAACGAGAACGTCTGGGCGAGCAGCAGGACGGCTACCACGTACCAGGCGTACGCAACACCGCCCGCGCCGGCCACTGTGACTGGCGCAACCGGTACTGCAGCTGCGCCCTCGGGGCGCGGAACGGTGTTCATCGTGCACGCGGGCGGACGGTGCCGTACCCGCGCTGCCGTGCTGCGCGTGTCATGCTGATCCCCTCTCCATAGGCCCCGTCGCGGAGCGTTGCCCCTGCCGGTCGCCCCGCTCCCGAAGGTGCGGGGGCGTCAGGTGTCGCCCTAGGCGTTGGCGACGCTGATCGGCTCGGCGTTCACGTCGCGCTCGTCGAGTTCGCGGGTCCAGGAGGCGAATTCCAGCAGGATGCCGTCCGGGTCCTGGAAGTAGATGGAGCGCACGAAGGTGGTGTCGGTCAGCGTGGGGCTGGCCTGGGTTTCGGAGTCATCGTGGTTCACCACGGGCGTGACCTTGACGCCGGCAGCGGTGAGCTTGCGCTGATACTCCTCGATCTTCTCTTCCGGCACGTCGAACGCCACGTGGTTCATGGACGCATGGGCCGACGTCAGCGGACCTTCGCCGATCAGGTGCGCGGAATGGGTTACGCCCGGCACGCTCTCCGGCGCATCGGGAAACCAGAAGAATGCCAGCGCGTCGCCGTTGCCGACGTCGAAGAAAAAGTGCTGACCCATGTTGTTGGGCAGATTGATGGTCTTGGTCAGGGGCATGCCGAGCACGTTGGTGTAGAAGTCGACCGTGCGCTTCATGTCCTTGCAGACCAGAGCCAGGTGATTGATCCCGCGGATCTCGAATTTTTGATTCTGAGGCATGGCATTTCCTCCGGATGACGTGATCAGGTTGCGGACGATCAATATCATTGACCGTCGGGCATCGTGTCAATAGCATCGGAGCAATTTGGTGAGCAGAGGGAGACCACAGGATGCCAAGACTCAAGCAGGTTGCGCGGGCCGATGCCCCGGAAAATGTCCTCAAGTACTACCAGGCACTGTTCGGAGACCGTGATCCGGTAGCCGAGCCCGGAACCGCCACCGGCACGCCGGGCAACTGGTGGACGGTGTTCGCGCTGGTACCGTACGTGTTCGATCACGCCACCAGTCACTTCGGCATGTTCGGCATGTTTGCCGACAAGAGTGTCAGTCAGCTGGACAGTGCCGTGCGCGAGCTCGGCATCATGCGGGCCGGCTACACCCAGGGCAGCCAGTTCGTCTATTCCCAGCACTGCAAGGCCGCACGCCGCAACGGCGTCAGCGACGCAAAGATCGAGGCGATCCCCTACTGGGAGGTCTCCGACGTTTACGACGCCAAGGATCGCGCGGTGCTGGCGTGGGCCGATGCGCTGATCCTGCAGGGCGGACGGGCCTCGGACGAGCTGTTCGACGCGCTGCACAGCCATCTGTCCGACGGCGACATACTGGAGCTGACCTATCACATCATGGGCTACAACCTGCATGCCGTGTGCTGCAAGGCGCTGCGGCTGGAGTACGACGACGTGCCGGAGCGGATACGCGAAGTGCCGGTGCCGGGTGAGGGCGAACCGGCCGATTGGGCCGGTGCGGCCTGGCAGAAGAAGGACTGAGCCATGACGGAAGCAGCAATCGAATACGGTGGGCTCCATCATCTGGCCCTGGTGTGCAGCGACATGCAGCGCACCGTGGATTTCTACACCAACGTGCTGGGCATGAAGCTCAAGAAAGGCTTCGATCTCGATCGCGGCTACGGGCAGCACTTCTTTTTCGACATGGGCGGCGGCAACGAGCTGGCGTTCTTCTGGTTCCGGGATGCCGCCCCGGCGCAGCCCGGCGTCGCATCGGCCGGCCATCTGGTGGGCAGCGGCGGCGGCACCATCACCTCGGCGCACGGCTCCATGAATCATGTGGCCTTCAGCGTGTCGCCCGACAGGATCGATGGCTATCGCGAGCTGCTGATCTCGCGCGGCGTCGACTGTACCCCGGTGGTCAACCACGACGACGTGGTGACCGGCGAGGAAGCGCGCAGGGGAGAGGGTGTGAGCGCCAAGACCTGGCTGCGCTCCTTCTACTTCTTCGATCCCGACGGCATCATGCTCGAGTTCTGCGCGACGCTGCAGGCCGGTCTGCCCAAGATCGACCTGCCGGTGAACGCGCAGGGGATCAAAGCCAACGGCCAGCCGATCACAGGCGCATGAACGCCAAGGTCCGTGATGCTGCGATGGTGGAGCGCCCGGCCTCGGCGCGAGCAGCCGAGGCGGCGCCCGCCTACGACGAGATGCTGGCGCGCCGGCTGCTGCATGCGTTCTACTGGCTCGATGACGGCCTGCAGGCGCACATGCGCCGCGAGCAGGGCTTCTCGCTGCCGCGGGCGCAGTCGATGATGATGGTCTGCATCGGCGACGGCATCGATCGCCAGAGCGACATGGCGAAGCATCTGGGCGTCAGCAAGCAGGCGGTGCGTCAGGCGCTCAAGGAGCTCGAAGCCAAAGGGCTCGTGGTCATCGAGCCGGACCCGGACAACGGCCGGCGCAAGCTGGTCCGGTTCACGCCCAAGGGCGAGCAGATGCGCAACGTCGCGCGCCGCGGCCTGCTGGCGCTGGAACAGCTGCTGGAGCAGCGGATCGGCGCGCAGCAGCTGCGTGCGCTGCGTGACTCGCTGTCGTCCGACTGGGGGCCGACCCCCGAGTAGCCGGTTGCGGGCGCGCCGCGCAGCGGCGCGTCCGGCGGCTCGATCAGTTGGAAGACTCCGGGCTCTGCACCACCACCGGATCGGGCGCGCCCGATGACGGGCGTACCGGCTCGCTCACGCCCTGAGCCACTGGGTCCCACTCGAAGAAGTCTTCCACCATCTTGTACAGCGCCGGCACCAGCAGCAGCGTGATGAACGTAGCGAACAGCACGCCGAAGGCCAGCGAGATCGCCATGGGGATAACGAACGAGGTGGCGGGTGTGGCGTTGGCCATCAGCGGCACCAGACCCACGAAGGTGGTGACCGAGGTCAGAAAGATCGGGCGGAACCTGGCGACGCCGGCGGTCAGCACGGCTTCCATCATGTCGACGCCGTCGCGGCGCTGGCGGTTGATGTAGTCCACCAGCACCAGGCTCGAGTTAACCACCACGCCGGACAGGGCGACGATGCCCAGCATGGAGAAAAACACCAGCAGCTGCCCCATCACCCAGTGGCCGACGATGGCGCCCACCGCTCCGAACGGAATCACGCTCATGATGACCAGCGGTTGCAGGTAGGAGCGCAGCGGGATGGCCAGCAGCGCGTAGATGATCACGAGCGCGAGCAGGGCGGCGAAGGCGAGGCCGGTCATGGCCTTCACCCGTTCCTCCTGCTCGCCGGCCAGGCCGATGTCGATGCCCCGATACTTCTCCATGATACGCGGCAGCACCTCGCGCTGGATGCTGGCGTTGACCTCCTCGGGTGAGACCCGGCTGCGGTCGACGTCTGCGGTCACGTTCACCACGCGGTGGCCGTTGACCCGCCGGATGCTGGAGAACCCGCGACCGATCTCGAACTTGGCGACGCTGTAGAAGGGCACCTCGGAGCCGTCCGGCGTGCGGATGTACATGTCCTCGAGGTTGCCTATGGATTTCCGCTCCGCCTCCGGGTAGCGGATCATCACTCGTACCTCGTCGGAGCCGCGTTGAATGCGCTGCGCTTCGGCGCCGTAGAAGGCATTGCGCACCTGGCGCGCAAGGTCGCTCAGCGTGAGCCCCAGGGTGCGCGCTTCCGGCAGCAGGGCCAGTTTGATCTCCTGCTTGCCGGCGCGGAACGAGTCGTTGATGTCGAACACGCCTTCGTAGCGGCTGAGCTCGGCCCGCAGCTCGGCGGCCGCTTCCTGCATGCGGCCGATGTCCTTGCCGCTGATCTGATAGTTGATCGGCTCGCCGGCGGACCAGGCGTCGGCATTGAACGTCAGCTTCACCGCATCCGGGATGTTGCCGGTGAGCTCGCGCCAGCGCGATGCCACGGTCTTGGCCGACAGGTTGCTGCGTTCCTGCAGCGGCAGCAGCTCGACCACGACCTCGGCAAAGTGGCTGCGTCCGGCGCCGCCGGTACGCACGGGGCCGTCGCGGTCAACCACGGTGCCGATGGAAGAGAGCATGTTGGTGAACACCGAGCCGCCGTCGGGACGCAGCTCGGCGTCCAGCTCCCGGCGCAGCTCCTCGGCGGCGCGCTCGATCTGCTCTGCGGCCCGGGCGGTGACATCCACCGACACCCCTTCGGGCAGCTCCAGCTGCGCGTACACGCGATCGCCTTCCACCGCGGGGAAAAAACCGAACACCACGCGGCCGCTGGCGATCAGTGCCACGGCCAGAATCAGCACGCCAAGCCCGATGGCGGCGGTGGCGTAGCGCCACTCGACGGCCAGGTTCAGCAGCGGCTGGTAATACTTGCGGGCAAAGGTCTCGAGGCCCGCGGACATGAACTCCTGCATGCGGTTCCAGCGCCGGGAAAAGGCGTTGTGCGCCTGCTCGTGATTGCGGTGGGCCAGGTGCGCAGGCAGGATCAGCTGCGACTCGATGATGCTGAACACCAGCGCGATCATCACCACGTAGCCGATGACGCCGAAGAAGTCCGCCATGCGTCCCGGCACGATCACCAGCGGCAGGAAGGCGGCCATGGTGGTGAGCACGCCGAAGATCACCGGTACCGACACTTCCCAGGTGCCGTCGATGGCGGCCTGCACCGGCGGCTTGCCGAGCTGCTCGTGGCCGTACACGCGCTCGCCCACCACGATGGCATCGTCCACCAGAATTCCAAGCACCAGAATGAATGCCATCACCGTCACGGTGCTGATGGAGATCTCGGCGTAGGGAAACACGGCGATAGTGCCCAGCAGAGCAATGGGGATACCGGCCGCGACCCACATGGCCAGGCGGAAGCGCAGGAACAGCGCCAGAATGATCACCACCAGCACGAGCCCGGAGAACGCCGTGTTGCTCAGCGTGTCCAGGCGTTCCACCAGCTGCTGGGATTCGTCCGTCCAGATGGTGAGGTCGATGCCCGGCGGAACCAGCGTCTGGAACTCTGCCACGTAGGCCCGAATGTCGCGCGCCATCTGGATGGTGTCTTCCATGCCCACCTGGAACACCTTCACCATCACAGCCGGCTTGCCGTTGAAGCGCGCGCGCAGATCGCCTTCCTCGAAGCCGTCGCGGATGTCGGCGATCTCGTTCAGCGTCACGCGGGTGCCGTCGGCGCGGGTCACCACGACGATGTCCTCGAACTCCTGTCCCCAGTAGGCCTGGCCTTTGGTGCGGATCAGAATCTCGCCGCCTTCGGTGCGGATCGTGCCGCCGGGCATGTCCAGCGACGCGTTGCGTACCGTCTGCGCAACCTGGTCCAGGGTCAGCCCGTAGCGGCGCAGCGCGTATTCGGACACTTCGATGGAGATTTCGTAGGGCCGCACGTAGGCCAGGCTCACCTGCGAGATGCCGTCCATGGCGGCCAGGTCGTCGCGCAGCTCGTTGCCGATCTCCTTGAGCGTGCGCTCGTCGGTGTCGCCGGATACGGCGATCTGGGCCACGCCGCGGGCAATGACCATCTTCGAGACGATGGGCTTCTCGGTCTCCACCGGAAAGCTGTTGATACCGTCGACACGGCTCTTGATCTCGTTGAGCGTCTCGCTGGCATCGGCGTCCATGGTCAGCTCGGCCTGCACGCTGCAGGCGCCTTCCGTGGCGCTGGAGTGAATCTTGTCGATCCCTTCGACGCCCTCGATGGCTTCCTCGATGCGCAGGCATACGCCCTGCTCGGACTCTTCCGGCGCGGCACCCAGGTACGGGACGCTGATGGACACCACCTGGGTGTTGATGTTGGGGAATTCCTCCTGGTGCACCGTCAGCATCGCCAGCACGCCGCCGATCAGCAGCACGGACATCAGCAGGTTGGCGGCTACCGGGTTGCGCGTGAACCAGGCAATGGCGTTGTACATCGGTTCAGCCCGTAACGGTGGCGTCGGTGGTATCGACCGGGATCGGGTTCACGGGCATGCCGTCCACGGCGGTCTGCAGGGGCGATACGCAGACCCGCTCGCCGCTTTCGAGGCCGCTGCGTACCAGCACCTGGTCCTCGTACATGCGCAGCGGTTCGATCTCGCGGTAGCGCAACCGGTTGTCCGCATCCACCACCAGCACCTGGTTGCCGTTACGCAGGGAGCTGCGCGGCAGCACCACCACGTCGTTGGCCGTGAGCCCCTCGATCTCTGCGCTGACGAACAGGCCCACGGACAGCGGCGCCTGCTGACTCGCGTTCTCCACCCGGGCGACCACGTGCACCATGCGGCTGGTGGCGTCGATCTGCGCTTCCATGCGCACGATGTGGCCGTGCCAGGTCAGCTTCTGCCCGGCGTACTCGGCGGACAGGGTCACTGCCGGCTGCTGTTCCGGCGGCAGCTCGCCGCGGATGCCCACCGGCAGGTTGAGGAAGGCGAGCTGCCGGTCGGCCACGGGCAGACGCACTTCGGCGTCGGCACTGGCATACAGCGTCGCAATGGCCGATCCACGGCTCACGAACTGGCCGATGTCCACTGATTCGCGCCGCACCAGGCCGGCGAACGGCGCGCGGATCTCGGTGCGTTCCAGGTCGCGCTGGGCCTGCGCCATGCCGGCGCGGGCATCCTGCAGCGAGGCCTCGGCGACCCGGTACGCGCGCAGGGCGTTCTCCATCTGCGAGCGGCTCGCCAGCTGGCGCGCCTCCAGGCTTTCCAGCCGCTGAAACTCGAAACGCGTGTGCTGGTACTCGGCCTCGGCGCGCGCCAGCGCCGCGCGCGCGCGGTCGACGTTGGAGCGGTAGTCCTGGTCCTCCAGGCGCAGCAGCGGCTCGTTGCGCTCGAAGGCGCCGCCGTTGACCAGTGACGGAGAGATCCAGCGCACGCGCCCGGACACCTCGGGAATCAGCTCCGACTCGGTATTCGGCGACACCGTGCCCTGGGAACGCACGGTGAGCTGCACCGAGCGCGGCGCGACGTCGATCACACGCACCGTCGTGGCCACGGGTTCCGGTACGCTCGGTGTCAGCTTCGGGCTCGTGGCCAGCAGGGTAACGGCGCCGAACACCGCTCCGATCACGATCCAGGCCGGGGATGACGATCTTGCGCATCATGAGTGGGCTACCTGGGCTGTTGCGAGACCGTTCTGGCAACGCAGCGCGGCGAATGCCTGCTTGGCGGTCTCGCGATTGAATCGTGACAGGGCGAACGTGGCGCGCACCGCGGCGACGTCGCGCGCCTCGAGGGCCGTGTCCAGGTCGCGAGGGCGAACGCGCGGTGCGCGTCGTAGTTGATCTCGGTGAAGCGCTCGAGCGGCGCCATGCGCGGCACCAGCTGCAGCAGCAGGCTGCGCGCGATGATGCGGCACACCAGGTTGCCGCTGGCGTCCATGATCCGGCTCATGAGCGCGAAGCGCGCCTCGGCGTGGCCGTCGCGATCGAGATCGTCGCGCAGCAGCGGGGCCACCGCGGCCCGGATCTCGGCAAGCTGCGCGTCGCTGGAACGGTGCACGGCCGACTCGGCGGCCAGCGTGATCAGGCTCTGCAGCACCAGCAGGATCTGCTCGATGAGGTCCTCGTCGGGCAGCTCGCCCTGAGCCAGCATGTGGCCTATCACGTCGAGGCTCGCCTCGGCCAGCGGCGCGACCCTGGCACCGCCGGGCTGGACGTTGGCAATGCCCAACTGCTCCAGCTTTTTCATCGCTTCGCGCACCGCGCCGCGATTGGCTTCGAAGCGCGAAGCCAGGTCACGCTCGGACGGCAGGCGCTCGCCGGTACGGTACTGGCCCGCCAGTATGTCGCGGGTCAGGCTCTCCGCGATCTCCTCGTGTTTCCTTGGCGTCATTGAAATATTGGTCAGACCATGATGGTCTGGGCATTTTAGGTGCAACTGCACAAAAGTCCAGCGAGTCGTTACTTCAGGTAACGAAATGTGCGGGCGGTCACAGCCCCGGACCGGAAGACGGGGACCCGGCGGCACCGGTGGTGCCGCGCGGTCGGCCTGACGGGGCGCGCTGCCGGTCAGCGGCGATCGAGCACGTTGCCGCGGTGCAGCAATTCCTTCACGCGCACGCGGCGCTCCAGGGTCTTGCGTTCGCGGAAGCTGTGCTCGTAGGCGGGCGCGGCGCGGCGGTGGATGACGCCCATGGCCACGGGCAGGGGTGGCGCCAGCGTGACCAGCAGGTGCGCAAGCATGGGGTTGGTCTCGTCATGCACCAGGATGTCGGCCTCGCTGACGCCGTTCTCACCGAGGGTGACGGCCTCCAGGGCCAGGGTGCGCGGGTTGAGCCGCAGCCCACGGTCGTGGTTGCTGCCGAACAGCAGCGGCTTGCCGTGCTGGACGTGAATCTGCGTATCGGCCGCCGTCTTCTTCGCAACGACGTTTTCGAACACGTCCTGGTTGTAGACGATGCAGTTCTGCAGGATCTCGACGAAGGCGGCGCCCTGATGGCGCTGTGCCTCCAGCAGCAGGTCGGGCAGCCCCTTCTGATCGATGTCCACGGCGCGGGCGATGAACGTGGCGCCGGCGCCGACGGCGAACAATCCCGGCTGCACCGGCGCATCCAGCGAGCCGCCCGGGCTCGACGGGCTGCGCGTGCCCAGACGCGAGGTGGGCGAGTACTGACCCTTGGTAAGCCCGTAGATCTCGTTGTTGAACATGAGGATGTTGAGATCGACGTTGCGCCGCAACGCATGCAGCAGGTGGTTGCCGCCGATGGACAGGCCGTCGCCGTCGCCGGTGATGACCCAGACGTCGAGGTCCGGATTGGCCAGCTTCACGCCCGTGGCGATGGCGGGCGCGCGGCCGTGAATGGTGTGAAAGCCGTAGGTCTCGACGTAGTAGGGCAGGCGCGACGAGCAGCCGATGCCGGACACGAACACGGTCTGTGCCGGGTCGGCGCCGGCGCTTGCCAGGGCCCGCTGCACGGCCTTGAGGATCGAGTAATCGCCGCAGCCCGGGCACCAGCGCACTTCCTGGTCGGTCTCGTAGTCCTTGAAGCTGATCTTTGCCATCTCGTTCATGGGCTCGCTCCCGGCGTCAGCGCCGGACCTCCTGGATGCGGGGCTTGCAGTGGGCACGGATTGCCTGCACCAGCTCGCCCACCTGGAACGGCTGGCCGGTGACCTTGTTGAACTGCTCGACGGCCACCAGCAGCTTGTCGCGCAGCACCGTGGCCAGTTGCCCGGTGTTGAGCTCGGGCACCAGAACCGTGTCGAACCGTGTGAGCAGGTCGCCCAGATTCTTCGGCAGCGGGTTCAGGTGGCGCAGGTGGATGTGCGCGACGGGCAGGCCCGCGTCCAGGCATTGCTTCACTGCCTGGTACACCGAGCCGTAGGTGCCGCCCCAGGCCACCACGGCTACCCCGCCGGGGCTGCCGAGTTCGAGCGTCTGCTCGGGTATGAAGTCGGCCACGCTGGCGAGCTTGGCGCTGCGCATGTCGGTCATGGCCTGGTGGTTGGCCGGGTCGTACGAGATGTTGCCGGTGTGGATGTCCTTCTCGATGCCGCCTACCCGATAGATGAAGCGCTTGTCGCCCGGTACCGCCCACAGGCGTGCCTGGGTCGCCGGATCGCGGTCGAACACCTGGCCCTGCGTGCTGCCGTCCGCTCGCCGCGTGGCGATGGGGGGCTGGGCGTCGATGTCGGGGATCGGCCACAGCTCGGAGGCGTTGGCGATGTAGCCGTCGGTAAGCAGGAACACCGGCGTCATGTGACGCAGCGCGATACGCACCGCCTCGATGGCGGCCGCGAAACAGTCGCCGGGCGAGCGTGCCGCCACCACGGGCACCGGCGTATCGGCGTTGCGCCCGTACACGGCCTGGTAGAGGTCGGACTGCTCGGTCTTGGTCGGCATGCCGGTTGACGGCCCGGCGCGCTGGGAGTTGACGACCACCAGCGGCAGCTCGGCGGCGACGGCGAGGCCGATGGCCTCGGTCTTGAGCGCGATGCCGGGGCCGGAGCTGGAGGTGACGCCCAGTTTGCCGGCATAGGAAGCACCGATGGCGGAGCACACGGCGGCGATCTCGTCCTCGGCCTGAAACGTGGCGACGCCTGCGTCCTCCAGGTTGGCGAGGTGGTGCAGCAGCGATGACGCCGGCGTGATGGGGTAGGAACAGAACATCAGCTCCGTATCGGCCAGCTCGCCGGCAGCCACCAGCCCCAGCGCCACGCCCTCGGCGCCGGTGATGGTGCGGTACTCGGCGGCGGCCAGCGGGGCGACGCCCGTCGGGTGCTGCTCGAGCACGTGGGCGAGCTCGGCGGTCTCACCGTAGGCGTGGCCGGCGTTGAGCGCGGCCAGGTTGGCGTCGCGGGTCTGCGCGTCGTGCACGAAGCGGCTCAGAATCCACTCCACCGTGGGCTGGCGCGGCTGATCGAACATCCACAGCATCAGCCCCAGGGCCCAGAAATTCTTGCAGCGCAGCGAGTCCTTGTTGCCGAGGCCGAAGTCCTTGACGGATTCCTGGGTGAGATTGGAGATGTCGATGGGCACGACCCGGAACGCGTCTAGGCTGCCGTCGGTGAGCGGGTTGCTGTCGAGGTCCGCGCGCTTCAGGCGCTGTTCGCTGAAGGCCTGCTCGTCGACGATGATCAGGGTGCCGGGCAGCAGAGACGGCAGGTTCACCACCAGCGCGGCCGGGTTGAAGGCGATCAGCACGTCAGGGGCGTCGCCCGGCGAGGTGATGTGCTCGGCGCCGAAATGCAGCTGAAACGCCGACACGCCGTAGCGCGTGCCGGCCGGCGCGCGGATCTCGGCGGGAAAGTCCGGCAGCGTGGCCACGTCGTTGCCCGCCAGCGCCGAGGCGATGGTGAACTGCGTGCCCTGCAGCTGAATGCCGTCGCCGGAATCGCCGGCGAAGCGGATCACGTAGCTGAGCTTGTCGGCAAGCGGGGAACTGGCCATGACGGGGGCGGCCTCTGGTCGAAGAGCGGCGCATTTTACTGAAATCATTGGGTAAGTGGAGTGAATTAAGGGAATATCCATATGGCGGCAACACAGGGCGAAGGCGCGTTTTCGGGCGTGCTTTCCGGGCGCTGATGCCTTAGAGTGCGCGGCTTTTCGGGGCCCGGCCCCGATTCGCAGCTCCTCCCATCACTACAGGAAGAAAGTCATGAAAGTCGTAAAACGCACTGGCGAGTACACCATCTACCAGAAGCGCAGCGAGCGTTACGCCGTGCGCGACGCCGCGCGCGCCTGGATCAACGGCGACGCCAAGGTGGCGATTCTGCTCGAGCACAAGCTCATCGAGGCCCCCAAGGCGAAGGCGCCGGAACCGGTCCCTGCTGCCGAGGAAACCGCCGGCGCCGAGGCGGAAGCTGCTGAAGGCGGCTCCGAAGAGGCGCCCGCAGCCGAGTGATCCGTGCCTGTCGGCGTGCCGCCGGGTTTCAAACTCCGGTCATACGCGGCTGTCAGCATTCCGTCGGAATGTGCCGGGGGAATGGATGACGCGCGACGAGCAGCAGCACCTGATCGAAGCCTGGGTTGAATTCAGCGGCGGCAGGCCGCCGAGCAGCCGCCTGCTTGGCGAGTTCTATTTCACTGTGTTCCTCGAGTTGCCCCTGTACCGCTACGGGGCGGCCGCCGAGCTGTTCGACGTGATCATCAACGGCCCCTTCGACGCGGAGGCCGCGGTGGCGCGGCTCCTCGGCTCGCTGCAGGATGAGCCGGTATCCCCGGCGGCCGGCGCGCGCGATTCCGCCTCGCGCGCCGCCTGATTGCCGCGGCGAATTGCGGCATAATGCCCGGTTCCTCCGCCGTCTGGCCCGTTGCCGGGAATTGCCATGGTTCAGTCCGTTGCCGAATTCGAGGTGGTCTCCGCCTACCAGCCGGCGGGCGATCAGCCTGCGGCCATAGAACAGCTGGTTGACGGCCTGGAATCCGGGCTGTCGCACCAGACCCTGCTGGGCGTGACGGGGTCCGGCAAGACCTTCACCATCGCCAACGTGATTCAGGCCGTGCAGCGCCCGACGCTGGTGCTTGCGCCCAACAAGACCCTGGCCGCGCAGCTGTACGGCGAGTTCCGCGAGTTCTTCCCGAACAACGCGGTGGAGTACTTCGTCTCCTACTACGACTATTACCAGCCCGAGGCGTACGTTCCGTCCTCGGATACCTACATCGAGAAGGACGCCTCGGTGAACGCGCACATCGAGCAGATGCGCCTGTCGGCGACCAAGGCGCTGCTGGAACGGCGCGACACGGTCATCGTCGCCTCGGTCTCCGCCATCTATGGTCTGGGCGATCCGCAGTCGTACCTGCGCATGGTGCTGCACCTCGACCGCGGCGACCGGGTCGATCAGCGTTACGTGGTGCAGCGCCTGGCCGAGCTGCAGTACACGCGCAACGACATGGTGTTCCAGCGTGGTACCTACCGGGTGCGCGGCGACGTGGTGGACATATTTCCGGCGGAATCGGAGAAAGAAGCGGTACGGCTGGAACTGTTCGACGACGAGATCGAGAACATCTCGCTGTTCGACCCGCTCACCGGTGAGATTCTGCGTCGGGTACCGCGCTTCACGGTGTTCCCCAAGACCCACTACGTGACGCCCCGGGAGCGGATCCTCGCCGTGCTCGACGAGATCAAGGACGAGCTGCAGGATCGTCTGGCCTATCTTCAGCAGCACAACAAGCTGGTGGAGGCCCAGCGCCTGGAGCAACGCACCCGCTTTGATCTGGAGATGATCAAGGAGCTCGGCTACTGCAACGGCATCGAGAACTACTCGCGCTACCTGTCCGGGCGTCAGCCCGGCGAGCCGCCGCCGACCCTGTTCGACTATCTGCCGAAAGACGCGCTGCTGGTGATCGACGAGAGCCATGTCACCGTGCCGCAGATCGGCGGGATGTACAAGGGTGACCGCTCACGCAAGGAAACACTGGTGGAGTACGGCTTCCGCCTGCCTTCGGCACTGGACAACCGGCCGCTGCGCTTCGACGAGTGGGAAGGGCTCGCGCCGCAGACCATCTTCGTCTCGGCGACCCCGGCCGACTACGAGGCGCGCCTGTCCGGTCAGGTGGTGGAGCAGGTCGTGCGACCCACGGGCCTCGTCGACCCGCTGGTGGAGGTGCGTCCGGCGTCGACGCAGGTGGACGACCTGTTCGGCGAGATCCAGATCACGGTCGGCAACGGCGAGCGGGTGCTGGTGACCACGCTCACCAAGCGCATGGCGGAGGATCTCACCGACTATCTGGACGAGCACAAGGTACGCGTGCGCTACCTGCATTCGGACATCGACACGGTGGAGCGCATGGAGATCATCCGTGATCTGCGCCTAGGCGAGTTCGACGTGCTGGTGGGCATCAACCTGCTGCGCGAGGGCCTCGACATGCCGGAGGTGTCGCTGGTGGCGATCCTCGATGCCGACAAGGAAGGCTTTCTGCGCGCCGAGCGCTCGCTGATCCAGACCATCGGTCGTGCCGCGCGCAACGTCAACGGCCGCGCAATCCTCTATGCGGATGTGGTGACCGGTTCCATGCGCAAGGCCATCGACGAGACGGAACGGCGGCGTGCCAAGCAGATCGCCTTCAATGAGGCCCACGGCATCACGCCGCAAACGATTCGCAAGCAGGTGGCGGACGTGATGGAGGGGGCGCGCCTGGCAGTGCCCGGCATGGGGCGCCGCAGCGCCGCTTCCGCAGGGCGCAAGGCCACGGTGGCGGACCTGGAGATTCCCGATGATCCGAGGGCCCTGGGGCGGCTGCTGGAGAAGCTCGAAAATCAGATGCTCGAGCATGCCCGCAACCTGGAGTTCGAAGAGGCCGCCGCGCTGCGCGACCGCATCCGCGAGATTCGGGCCGAGCGTCTGATGGCCTGAGCGCGGCAGGGCGTCGCGGCGCCCGGGTCAGTCCTCGTCCGGTTCCTGCGCCTCGGGTGCAACCTCTTCGATTTCCACCTGCGGTTCGGCATCGTCCCAGATCTGCGGCTTGGCATCGAGCGGATCCGGCTGTCTGGGCATGAACCAGGGCTTCCAGTGGGTGACCGGAACCGGCGGCTGCGGTGCCGGCACCAGGCGGATGAACTCGCCGTCGTCGGTGAGGATGGCGTACTCCACCGGAATCTTCGGCCGCTTCTGGCTGATGACGTAATCCCCGTCTTCGTTGACGTAGGCGTAGACACGCGCCGACAGGGTCTGGGGCGTGAGGCTCGCGAGCAGGATCACCAGGACAGGCAAGGTCGGATGACGCATGAACAGGTTTCGGCCACTGGAGTTGTGCGCATGGTACCAACGAATCCGGCGCGCGTTGAACCGCCGCGGCCGCGGCGGGGCGTCGCCCGGCACTTTCGTGCCGGGCGACGCAGCCCAGATGAGCGAGATCGACGGCCACCATGGTGGCCGCCAGGCCCAGGCTGTAGGAGCATCCAAGCGCGCCGCCTATGACGGCGCCGAGGAGCAGCAGCTTCCAGCCGATTCTGCTCGTGAGGTTCATCGTACTGTCCTCCAGGTTGCCAGGCGCCGCCGGCATTACGCCGTTTCGGGCCGCGTCACCCGTTGGGTGACCCGCGGTATCAGCATCGGCACTTCCTGCTGATAGCGCTGGTAGTCGGAGCCGTGCTCTGCCACCAGATCCCGTTCTTCGAGTCGGATCGCGATCAGGATGTAGGTCGTTGTCATCACCGCGAACACCAGGTGTGATGCGGTCATGGTGGGCGTGCACCAGAAGGCGAACAGCCAGCCGACGTACAACGGGTGGCGCACGATCCGGTACGGCAACGGCATCACGAATCTCAGCTGCGTGTACGGCCGGTTGCGGAACTGCAGCCACACCTGACGCAACCCGAACAGATCGAAGTGGTTGATCAGGAAGGTCGCGACCAGCACCAGCCCCCAGCCGAACGCGTAGCCCGCGTACATCAGCGCCTGACCGGCAGGATCCTCTATCCGCCAGACCTCGCCACCGAGCGGCTGCCAGAGCACGAACATCGCGATCAGTGCCAGGCTCGATGCCAGCACATAGGTGCTGCGTTCGGCCGCTTGCGGCACGATCCGCGTCCACCAGCGCTTGAACGCCGGGCGTGCCATCACGCTGTGCTGCACGGCAAACAGCGCCAGCAGGGCCAGGTCGATCGCCAGCGCCGTCATTAAGCCTTCCTCCGTTGCGCCATCGAGCGTTGTCGGCACCAGCAGGTTGCCGATGAAGCCGATGGCATAGAGAAAGGTTGCGAAAAACACCGCGTAGCTCGCGACACCGTATGCGAGGATCGCCCAACGCCGCCCCGCGCCGTGGGTAGCCGATCCATCTGAGTTGTGAACTTGCTCGTTCATGATTGCCTTTCCTCTTCAGCTTGTTCTGAACGCTGTTCCGTATCCGCTCCGCAGACCGTGGACGGAACTCCGAGAACTACCTGCCTGAACCGTTCCAGGCGCTGCAGCAGCAGGGTCGATACCGAGGTATCGGCACCGATGGCTGCCAGTGCCCGTTCCATCAGCTCCAGCAGCGCGTCGATGTGGCTGTCGTTCAGCCCCCGCGCGACCAGCGGGGCGTGGGCCGCCGCCAGATCGAGATCCGCGGGCAGCTCCGGCCCCTGCAGCAGCGCCAGCAGAAACCGGCGCTGCCGCTCCGCCAGACGTGCCACCGAGCAGCCGCTGAAGAAATCGGCAATGCGATCGTCCAGCAGCACTTCCGCGTACAGCTCGTCGACCAGACGGTCGATCACCGCGGGTCCGCCCATCCGTTGGATCAGGTCGGGGTCGCGCTCAGGCATGGGTCGTCCTCTTCTCGTGCTCCAGGCGCCGGCTGGCGTCTGGTTCGGGGCGCAGTGTGGCGGTAGACTCCGGCCGGTTCCTGATCGTGTGCTGATTTGTTCGTGACCATTTTCTGACCTTGCAGACAGGCCATGACCTCCGGGAAAAATTCAGAAAAATCAGCATGTTATCGGTTCGGGGAGTTCGAGCTGGATCTGCGCACG
Source organism: Pseudomonadales bacterium (assembly GCA_041395905.1). GTDB lineage: Bacteria > Pseudomonadota > Gammaproteobacteria > Pseudomonadales > Azotimanducaceae > UBA7803. The sequence goes on along the minus strand of JAWKZP010000004.1, from coordinate 60,367 downwards.
CGCGAACTGCGCCAGCTTGGCGAGCCGGTGGCGCTGCAGAACAAGGTGTTCGACCTGCTGGCCTACCTGATCGAGCATCGCGACGAGGCGGTCAGCAAGGATCAGCTCATTGAAGCGATCTGGCCCGGCACCGTGGTAACCGAGTCGGTGCTCACCCGCGCCGTCATGAAGGCACGCAAGGCCCTGGGGGAGGATTCCGCCGATGCGGTCAGCATCCGCACGGTGCACGGGTTCGGCTACCGGTTTGCCGGTGAGGTGCGTGCCGCCTCTGATGAGGGCGACGCGCGCTCCCCCCATGCGGATCGAGGCGAGGCTCCCTCCGGCGCGCAGGAGCCCGATAGCGTCAGCACTCCAGCGCCTCTGTCGGTGGCGCCTGGGGATCTTCCCGCGACAAACCCGGAACGCACGGCTGCGGCGCCGGAATTGCAGGGCCATGGCGGGCGCCGGCGCCTGGCGCTGGCGGGTCTCGCCGCGCTGGTGCTTGCAGTCGCGGCCGGCATCGGCAGCTATCTGGCGCGCGATCCGATCGCTGCCGACCCGCCCCCGGCGGACGCCGCGCTGCCCAGGCTCGCGGTGCTGCCGTTCGAGAACCTGTCGCCGGACCCTGAGCACGATTACTTTGCCTCGGGCATTCAGGCCGACATCCTCAACGAGATCGCGCGCGCCACCGACATCCGTGTCATCGGACGCTCGTCGGTCGCGCGCTACCGCGGCACCGCGATACCGGTGCGCCAGATCGCTGCCGAGCTGGCCGTCGACCACCTGGTGGATGGGAGCATCCGCTACGCGGACGGCAAGGTGCGCATCACCGCGCAGCTCATCGAAGGGGCCACCGGCGTGCAGCTCTGGTCGCAGAGCTACGACCGGGATTTCGCGGACATCTTTGACATCCAGTCGGACGTGGCGCGGCGCATCGCCAGCGCGTTACGGGCGCAGATGCGCCCCGGCGTGGCGACCGCGGTGGCCAGCGATCCGCTACGGGTTCAGGCGTACGAGGAGTATCTGATCGCCCGCAGCTATCGCGAACGGGTGTTCGCCGTGGGCTGGCGGCCGATCATCGAGCACACGCGCCAGGCGCTGGCGCTGGACCCCGGCTTCATCCCGGCGCTGTGGCTGCTGCACAACGCCTATCAGAACCGCATTCTCGGCGAGTCGCACGACGACGCGCTGGCGCAGATGCGGGCGCTCACCGAACGCGCCCGGGCGGAAGATCCGGGCCATCCCCTGACCCTGTCGCTGCTGGCCAAGGACGCCGGCTTCGCCTGGCGCTGGGACGACGCGTTACGCCTGTGGTCCGAGGCGGTGGCGGCAGACCCCACCGACCCGTTTCTGCTGGGCAGCGCGGCCTTCGCCGCGCTCGGCGCGGGCGACCCTGCGGGCGCGCTCGTGTACGCGGAGCAGGGCATCGATGCCGACCCAAGCCACGACTGGCCGCGTTACGCGCGCATGATTGCGCTGCGTGCGCTGGGCGAGCTGCCTCAGGCAGATCACGAGGCCGAGCTGGTTTTCGCACTGCGCGGCGACCGCGCGCTGCCGGCGGCCATCACGCAGGCGCTCGACGCCGCGGGACGCGGTGACCTGGCCACGACCGAGCGCTACGCAGAGTTTGCAGTGGACGCCGTGGGCGAGCCGCTGGTGCCGTTTCGCGGTTTTCTGCTGGGGCTGGCCCGGGGCGCACCCGACCGACAGCTGCTCGACGAGGCGTTGCGGCGCATCCCGCCGCCCAATCCGAACAAATGGATGGCCGTGCAGAGCCTGCTGGCGCTGGGCGATCTCGATGGCGCGTTCGCGGCGCTGGACGACGTTGCCGACAGCCATGCCATGTACAGCGTGATCCGCGTGACGGTGGATCCGGCATTCGCCACGCTGCGCGGCGACCCGCGCTACGAAGCGTTTCTGCGGCGGGTACGGCTCGGCTGAGCGGGCGCGCCGCTCAGGCCGAACGCGGCCGCGGCGCGAAGCGGATGGGCATCCGGCGGATGCCCGAGATGAAGGTGGAAGGCAGCCATTGTGGCGCCTCGGTGAGCTCGATGTCGTGCAGGCGCGCGAGCACCTGCTCGAACATGCAGTCGATCTCCACCCGGGCGATGTGCTGGCCCAGACACACGTGGGCGCCGGCGCCGAAGGCGATGTGCGGATTGGGCGTGCGGCCGATGTCGAGCCGCATGGGCACGTCGAACGCGCGTTCATCGAAGTTGGCGGCGCCGAAATAGCGCACCACCTTGTCGCCGGCGCGAATGGCCTGGCCTGCGATCTCGGTATCCTTCAATGCCGTGCGGCGCATGTAGATCACCGGGCTCACGAAGCGCAGCAGCTCCTCGCGGGCCGCCGGGATCAGCGACGGGTCGGCGCGCAGCCGCGCCAGCTGGTCGGGATGCTCGAGCAGCGCGTGCAGGCCGCCGGCCACCAGGTTGCGGGTGGTGTCGCCGCCGGCATCGATCAGCAGCAGAAAGAACAGCTGAAAATCGATGTTGTCGAGGCGCCTGCCGTCGACCTCGGCGTGTACGATCTTGCTGGCCAGATCGTTGCCCGGGTTCGCAAGCTTCTGCTCGTACACGCCCTGGGCGTAGGTGAACATCTGCATCACGGCGTTGGCCTGAGCACCTTCCGGCACCGCCTCCGGCGCCGAGTGGATGATCTCGGTCAGCTCATAGAGCTTGCGGCCGTCGTCCAGCGGAATGCCGGTGAGCTCGGCGATGACGTAGGAGGGCAGCTCGCCGGCCACTGCCGACACGAAGTCGCACTCGCCGGCTTCGATCACCTCGTCGATGATCTGGCTGGCCAGCTCCGTGACGCGCGGGCGCAGCTGCTGCGCCGGCCCCTGGGTAAATTCGCGGCTGATGATCTTGCGGAACTGGGTGTGCGCCGGCGGATCCATCATCAGCATCATCTTGTGATCGCCGAAGGCGATGCCGCCAGCGGCGTCCGGATCGGCGATCATGATGGTGGGTTCGGAGGAGAAGGTTGCGGGATCGCGCCCGACGGCAGCCACTTCGGCATGCCGGGTCAGCGCCCAGAAGCCGGGCCCGTCCGGCTCCTCGTGCCAGTACACGGGCGCGTTGTCACGCAGCCAGGCGTATTGCTCGTGCGGGTGGCCGTGGGCGAAGGTCTTCGGATCCAGCAGATTGATCTCCACGGCGCGAATGCCTCAGCCCTTGCCTTCCCAGTACGGCGCCCGCACCACGCGCCGCTGGATCTTGCCCGCCGCCGAGCGCGGCAGCTCATCGACGTAGTCGATGGCGCGCGGGCATTTGAAATTGGCCAGGCGCTCACGGGCCCATTCGATGAGCTCCTGGCTGAGCGCTTCTGACGGCGCGTAGCCTTCGTTGAGCTGTACCACCGAGCGCACTTCCTCGCCCCATTCCTCGTTGGGGGCGCCGATGGTGCACACGTCGAGTACTGCCGGGTGTTTCATCAGCTCGCTGTCCACCTCCTGGGGGTAGATGTTCACGCCGCCCGAGATGATCAGCTCCGCGGTGCGACCGGTGAGGAACAGGTAGCCGTCCTCGTCGAAATAGCCCATGTCGCCCAGGGTGAAGTAGTCGCCGCGGTATGACGAGCTGGTCTTGGTCGCATCCTTGTAGTACTCGAAGCGACCTTTCTCCGGCGCACGCATGTAAATGGTGCCGACCACGCCGGGCGGCACCTCGTTGCCGTCGTCGTCGAGAATTTTGTTGTCGAACGCGGGGCCGGGCTTACCGACGGTGCCGGGCTTCTTCAGCCACTCCTCGGGGCCGACGATGAAGCCGCCGCCGCCCTCGGTGGCGGCGTAGTACTCCCACACGATGGGTCCGAACCAGTCGATGATGGCCTGCTTGACGTGCACCGGGCAGGGTGCGGCGCCGTGGATGATGAAGCGCAGGCTGGACAGGTCGTAGCGGCTCTTCACGTCCTCGGGCAGCTGCAGCAGGCGGTGGAACATGGTGGCGACCATGTGCGTGTGGGTGCAGCGGTACTCCTCGATCAGGCGCAGCGTTTCTTCGGCGTCCCATTTGTCCATGAGCACCACGCCGACACCGGAGGTGAGCGGCTGCACGATGTCGAACAGCAGCGGCGCGGCGTGATAGCCGGGGCCGGTGCACAGCTCCATGTCGTCGCCGGGTTTGTAGTTGGACAGCGTGCCCTCGTACTGGGGTGTCTCCGGGACGCGCTCCTTGCGGAACACGCCCTTGGGCCGCCCGGTGGTGCCCGAGGTGTAGAGCATGCGCGCGCCGAGGCTCGGGTCCGGAATGTCGCTCGCGTCCTGATCGGCGATGGCCTCGGCGTAGTCGTCGAAGCCGTCGAGCCGACCGCCGCAGACGAGCCGCAGGGTGGCGCCGGGCGCGTGCTGGAGAGCATCCACGGGCGGCTTGCCGAGGGATGCATCGGCGATGAACGCCTTGGCTTCGCAGTTGTCGACGATGTAGCCGATCTCCTCGCCCTTGAGGTGGAAGTTGATCGGCGTGAAACGGATGCCGGCGCGTGTTGCGGCCACCAGCGTCTCGATGAACTCCGGCCGGTTCTTCGCCACCACGGCGATGCTGTCGCCGGCCTTGATGCCGTGGCTGCGGAGCACGCGCACCAGGCGGTTGGCGTTGGCATTGAGCTGGGCAAAGGTGCGGTTGCCGTAGCGCGTGACCACAGCGGGCACTTCGGGCTGGCGCGCAGCGTGGTAGGCCACCGTCATGCCCGTGGCGACGGCTCGTTCCAGGTCGAGATCCGACATCGTACTTCCTCCCCTTCCTGCCGGGCATTGTAGCGCCAACCGGCGCGGCAGCCAGCCCATGGCTCAGGGGCGCGAAGCGGGCGCCCGTAGGCTCCCGCCAGGCCCCGGACGGCGGGGTTCAGGCCTGCCAGGTGAGCGTATCTCCTGTGCCCTGCAGCAGCACCGTCCCAGGCATCACGCGCAACCGCCACGGCGTCAGCCTGAGCGCCGCGAACGTGGGCGCGGTGGGGCCGTCCCAGCCGGGGATCATGGACGGGTCGTAGCCCACGGGCGCCGGTCCGTTCACGAACTTGTCCCAGACCATCTTCCGGGTCGCGTCGTCGAACGCCCACTCGGCGTGACACTCCGCCACGCAGGTGTCCTGGCTCGGCGCCCAGTAGTTGCAGGACAGGTAAGGGCTGGCCTGCAGATGTGCCCGTTTGGTCGGCGTAGGGCCGGTCGCGATCCAGCCGGTGAGCTGCTCTCCGTCCCAGTCCCAGATGGGGTGCAGGATCCGTGAGCGCGGGCGGTTTCTGGCATCGACGGTGGCGGCGGTGCACCACACGATCTGGTGCGCCATGGCGACGAAGGCGGGGGCGATTTCTGCGAGTCGGGTCATGGTGGCGTCTCCTCCCTGGGAGGGACATGTTAAGGCGGGCGAAGGCAGGAGGGCAGGGTCGCCGGCGCCAGTGACGGGCGTCGCGCGCGGGTTCCAGCGCGCGAAAACGTATCAGGTGTGGGTCGGGTTCGATTCCAGTGGTAGGCGCGCCCGGATTCGAACCGGGGACCTCTACCATGTCAAGGTAGCGCTCTAACCAACTGAGCTACGCGCCTGCAACGACCGCCGGATCGGGCGACCCGGGCGGCGAGAGGGCGGCTATCATACAAGATCCGCGGCCAGATCAAAGAGGTCTGCGTATGCGCTACCCCATCTGCCCGTTTTTACCCTTTAATGACAAAGGGTTAGAGCCCCCTCGATTAGCTCGGTGGGCTTGTTTCGGGGCCTGGGCGGCAGTAGAATCCGCGCTCCCGAGCCGGGCCTGTTTCTGGCGCGGGGACTCGTACCTGTCCGGCTGGTGCTTTTTGCCCGGTTCCGTCAGGTGAAACCGGCCGCGCCGGCACAGGAGAGAAAGGTGCCGTTCGCCGCCATGTGATGAAGGTCTACGGAGAACGCGTATTAAGAAAGGGGGTGCGAAGCGCGCTGAGCGCACGCTTCTGAACGAGGACATCAGCGCACCGAAGGTGCGACTGATCGATGCCGATGGCGGACAGGTGGGCGTTGTGTCCCGCAGCGACGCGCTCGATGCAGCGCGACGCGCAGGGCTCGATCTGGTGCTGATCGCACCGGAGGCCGAGCCGCCGGTCGTTAAAGTCATGGACTACGGCAAGCACGTCTTCGAGCTGAAGAAGAGCAAGGCGGCGCAGAAGAAAAAGCAGAAGCAGATCCAGGTAAAGGAAATGAAATTCCGGCCTGGAACCGAAGAGGGCGATTACCAGGTAAAACTACGCAACCTGGTTCGCTTCCTCGAAGACGGAGACAAGGCCAAAGTCTCCCTGCGATTCCGCGGTCGGGAAGTGGTTCATCCGGAAATCGGCATGAAGCTCATGGCCCGCATAGCGGAAGACCTCGACGAGTACGGGCAGGTGGAAGCACAGCCCAAGTTCGAAGGTCGGCAGGTGGTGATGGTGCTGGCTCCGAAGAAACGAACGAAAAAATAACTAGAAAAACAAGCGAAACCGGGGCGGCCGCACGCGGCGTGCCCCTACAGTGAATTGCGTGGAGCATAGTAATGCCGAAATTGAAGACCAATTCCGGCGCGGCGAAGCGTTTTCGCCGCACGGCCAAGGGCTATAAACATCGCCAGGCCAACCGGAACCACATCCTGACCAAGAAAGCACAGAAGCGTAAGCGGCAGCTGCGCGGGCTCGAAGGCGTATCCCCGTCCGACGTGGATCGTTTGAACCGCATGCTGCCCACCAAGGCGCGCTGAGGAGACGTATAGATGCCACGAGTGAAAAGAGGCGTCGCGTCCCGGGCGCGTCGCAAGAAGGTATTGAAGCAGGCGCGCGGCTATTACGGCGCGCGCAGCCGGCAGTTCAAGGTAGCCAAGCAGGCGGTGATTCGCGCCGGGCAGTACGCCTACCGCGACCGCCGTCAGCGCAAGCGCCAGTTCCGGGCTTTGTGGATCCAGCGGATCAACGCCGCCGCCCGCGAGCACGGCCTGTCCTACAGCCGATTTATCGCCGGCCTCAAGAAGGCGGCGATCGAGGTGGACCGGAAGGTGCTGGCCGACATCGCGATGCACGAGAAGGATGCATTCGCGGTGCTGGCCGAGCAGGCGAAGGCTGCGCTGGAAAGCGAGGTCGCGCAGGCGGCCTGATCCGGCTGGCGGCTGGCGTCGGGCAACCGGCGCCAGCAGTCGACATCGACAACCCGTCTTCTGGAGGCCCTGACGACAGGCCCTCCCGATGGACGTGCGCCGCGGGCGCAGCGAAAAAGGGAAGGCCAGGGGTTCTTCCCTTTTTTTGTTGGCGGGGATTCGGCAACGGAAGTCTCGTAGGCGGACACGAACCAGGGCCAGGGGCCCGATGCGGGGACTGAGACCATGAGCACAGAACTGGACGCCGCGTTGCAGGCGCTGCTCGAAGAGGCGCGCGCGGCCATCGACACGGCCGCGGACGAGCGGGCGCTCGACGCGGTGCGGGTGCACTTTCTCGGCAAGAAAGGCGTCATCACGGCGCAGCTCAAGACGCTGGGGCAGCTGCCGCCCGAAGAACGGCCCCAGGCGGGAGCGCGCATCAATGTGGCCAAAGATCAGGTGCAGGACTGGATCGGCACCCGCCAGCAGACGCTGGCGAGCGAGCAGCTGGCGCGGGCCCTTGCCGAGGAACGCATAGACGTGACGCTGCCGGGGCGGCGCACGGGGCAGGGCGGCCTGCACCCGGTGACCCAGACGCTCCTGCGCATCGAGGAGATCTTCGTCGGCGCGGGCTACGACGTGGTCGATGGCCCCGAGGTCGAGAACGACTACTACAACTTCGAAGCGCTCAACATTCCTGCGCATCACCCCGCGCGAGCCATGCACGACACGTTCTACTTCGCCGACGGCACGTTGCTTCGCACCCACACCTCGCCGAGCCAGGTGCACGTCATGGAGCGCCAGAAGCCGCCGATCCGCGTGATCTGTCCGGGGCGCGTGTACCGGCGCGATTCGGATCTCACCCACAGCCCCATGTTCCAGCAGGTGGAAGGCCTGGTGGTGGATCGGGGCATCAGCTTCGCCGATCTGAAGGGTACGGTGATCGAGATGCTGCAGCGGTACTTCGAAAAGGATCTGGCCGTTCGCTTCCGGCCGTCCTACTTCCCGTTCACCGAGCCGTCCGCGGAGATCGACGTGCAGTGCGTGCACTGCCTCGGCAGCGGCTGCCGCGTGTGCGGCCAGAGCGGCTGGCTCGAGGTGGGCGGCTGCGGTCTGGTACACCCCAACGTGCTGGAAATGTCCGGCATCGACAGCGAGACCTACTCCGGGTTTGCCTTCGGCATGGGCGCCGATCGCCTGGCGATGCTGCTGCACGAGGTGGACGACCTGCGCCTGTTCTATGAAAACGATCTGCGCTTCCTGCGTCAGTTCAACTGAGGAGCGAGCATGAAGTTCAGCGAATCCTGGTTGCGCGAATGGGTGAACCCCGAAGTCGGCCGCGCCGAGCTGCTCGAGCAGCTCACCATGGCAGGTCTCGAGGTGGACGGTTTCGAGCCGGTGGCGGCGCCGTTCAGCGGTGTCGTCGTTGCCCGTGTGGTGAGCTGCGCCCGGCATCCCGATGCCGACAAGTTGTCGGTATGCACCGTCGATGACGGCAGCGGCGAGCATCAGGTGGTGTGCGGCGCGCCCAACGTGCGCACGGGCCTCGTGAGCGCCTTCGCTCGTGTAGGCGCGGTGCTGCCCGGCGATTTCAGGATCAGGAAAGCCAAGCTGCGTGGCGTGGAATCCCAGGGCATGCTCTGCAGCGTCGCCGAGCTCGAGCTCGGCGACGACCATGACGGGATCCTGGAGCTCTCCGAAGATCTGGTGCCTGGAACCGATCTGCGTTCTGCGCTCGCGCTCGATGACGTGTCGGTGGAGGTGGATCTCACGCCGAACCGGGGCGACTGCCTGTCACTGCGGGGGCTGGCGCGCGAGGTGGGCGTGCTCAACAACGCGCCGGTGTCGCCGCCTGCCATCGAGCCCGTGGCCGCGACCATCGACGACGAGTTCCCGGTGACGCTCGGCGATCCCGTGGGCTGCCCGCGTTACCTCGGTCGCGTCATTCGCGGCATCGATCTGGGACGGGGGTCCCCCGCGTGGCTCAAGGAGAAGCTGCGCCGTTCGGGCCTGCGCAGCATCGACCCCGCCGTCGACGTCACCAACTACGTGATGCTGGAGCTGGGCCAGCCGATGCATGCCTTCGACCTGCGCCAGCTCAATGACGCCATCGACGTACGCATGGCACGCGGCGGCGAGACGCTGACCCTGCTCGACGGCAAGGAAGTGGCCCTGGACGAGCGTACGCTGCTGATCACGGATGCTCGGGGTCCTGTGGCGATTGCCGGGGTCATGGGCGGCGAGCGCAGCGGCGTGCAGGCGGATACCGTGGACCTGTTCCTGGAGTGCGCGTTCTTCGCTCCGCTGGCGGTGGCAGGCACCGCGCGACGCTACGGGCTGCACACCGACGCCTCGCACCGTTACGAGCGCGGAGTGGATTTCGAGCTGCAGCACCAGGCCATGGAGCGGGCCACGCGGTTGCTGCTCGACATCGTCGGCGGCGCGGCGGGTCCGGTGACCGAGGCGGTCTCTGTCGACCACCTGCCGCGCAAACAGACGGTGCGGCTGCGCGAGCAGCGGCTGGCGGAGCTGCTCGGCGTGCGCATCACCACGGCGGAAGTGGACGAGGCTCTCGAGCGTCTGGATTTCCGCCTGCTCGAGCGCGTGCCCGGCAACGACGGGGTGACCTGGACCATCGAGGCGCCGAGCCACCGCTTCGACATCGAGCGCGAAGCCGATCTGGTGGAAGAGGTCTGCCGTATCTACGGCTACAACCGCGTTCCGGCGCGGCGGCCGCACACCGAGCTGGCGCTGCGCTCGGTCCCGCTCGAACGCTCCCCCGATGCCGCGCTCAAGCGGCAGCTGGCGGCGCTCGGCTACCAGGAAGTGGTGACCTACAGCTTCGTCGACCCGCGTCTGCAGGACGTGCTCGATCCGGGCGTTACGGCCCTGCGGCTCGCCAACCCCATGTCCGCGGAGCAGTCGGTGATGCGCAGCAACATGCTGCCGGGTCTGGTGGACGCCGTACGGGTCAACCTGAGCCGCCAGCAGGACCGGGTGCGCCTGTTCGAGTTGGGGCGGTGCTTCGTGCCGGGCGCGCAGGGCCTGGCGCAGAATTCCATGGTTGCCGGCGTGCTTTGTGGCGGTCGGGCGGTCGAGGGCTGGAATCAGACGCGCGAGGCGGTGGACTTCTATGACGTCAAAGGGCACGTCGAGTCGCTGCTTGCCTGGGCCGGCACGGCCAATGTCAGCTTCGAGCCCCTCGCGGACGACCCGGTGCTGCATCCCGGCCAGGCGGCGGTGGTGCGGGTGGACGGTCACCCTGTGGGCCGCCTGGGGCGTCTGCATCCCGAAGTGGAATCCCGCCTGGACCTCGCACGCCCCCTGTACTGCTTCGAGATCGAGACGCCGGCGCTGCTGGAGCATCCATTGCGGCGCTATCAGGGTTTCTCGCGCTTTCCCAGCGTGCGGCGTGACCTGGCGCTGCTGCTGGAGCGGTCCGTAGCCGCGGCGGAAGTCGAGCGGATCGTGCGCGAGACCCTGGGGGATGTGCTCGTAGACTTCAGAGTTTTTGATGTCTATGAGGGCAAAGGTATTGATTCTAATGAAAAAAGTTTGGGGATAGGCTTGACGTTGCAGGACGCATCGGCCACGCTTACCGATGAACAGATTGCCGGATATACGCAGCGGGTGGTATCGGCGCTCGAGCGCCAGGTGAGGGCCCGTCTGCGCTGAATCTGCGCTGGGAGTGAGGGAGATTCTGTCATGGGCGCTCTGACCAAAGCGCAGATGGCCGAACGGCTGTACGACGAGCTTGGCCTGAACAAGCGGGAAGCCAAAGAAATTGTCGAGATGTTCTTCGACGAGATCCGCAATTCCCTGTCGCGCAACGAGCAGGTAAAACTGTCCGGGTTCGGCAACTTCGATCTGAGAGAGAAAGGTGAGCGGCCTGGCCGCAACCCAAAGACGGGTGAGGAAATACCCATCTCGGCGCGGCGTGTCGTCACGTTCCGTCCGGGGCAGAAGCTTAAGGCACGAGTAGAGGCATATGCTGGACGCCAGCCAGAATGACGAGCTGCCGCCGATTCCCGGCAAGCGCTACTTCACCATAGGTGAGGTGAGCCAGCTCTGTGACGTGAAGCCTCACGTGCTGCGCTACTGGGAGCAGGAGTTCCCGCAGCTCAAACCCGTCAAGCGTCGCGGCAACCGCCGCTACTACCAGCGGCAGGACGTCATCGTCATCCGCCAGATCCGGTCGCTGCTCTACGATCACGGCTTCACCATCGGCGGCGCCCGGCAGCGCCTGCAGGGGGCCGAGGCCAAGCAGGATCAGACCCAGTTCCGCCTGCTGGTCAAGCAGATGATCGTCGAGCTCGAGGACGTGCTGCGCGTCCTCAAATCCTGACGCTCAGCTCAGCAGCAGCCGCTCCATCATCCGGCGTCGCTCGGCTGAGATCGGCACCGCGCGGCGCGTGGTCAGATCCATCGCCACCCCCACGGCCTCGGCGCTCGCCGCGCAGACGCCCGTGGTCTCGTCGTACACCTGGTGCACCATGTGCTGGGTCTTGTTGCCGAGTGCCCGGATCCCGGACATGTGCCGGTAGACGTGGTTCGCGTGCAGCGGGGCGTGCACCGTCAGCCGGTACTCCAGCGCGGCACCGCCCAGCTCGCCGCTATCGCGTGCGGCGCTGTGCTCGGGGCTGCTCACGAACGCCCAGAGGTTCGGCATCCCATCCGACACGCGGCCGATGTACACGTGCGGCAGCAGGGTGCCATCGGGCGCGCACTCGTCGTGACCGATCACGCCGCGGCCCATGGTCTGGAACCCGCGCGCCGCCGCGGCTTCGATGCCGGGCGGCGTCGGGTAGGCGTCTGCCGGGTCGATGCCGCGTGGCTGGGCCTGCCCCGGCAAATCGCACAGCGCCGGCGCGACCCTGGGATGCGGCCAGCCGCGGACGTCCACGCGGGTCACGAACGCGCACAGAAGCTCGTCGGTCAGATTGTTGCGGGTGAGGCTCAGCACGTCGACGTGGCCGGCAGCGAGTGCGGCGGTGCCGCAGTCGATTCGCAGCGGCACCGCCAGACGCGCTTCGCGCAGGAAGCGGATGTGCTGGCTGGCGACGCGCGATGCGAACGGGCCGCTCTGCACCGCGTCCACGAAACCGAGTGCCGCCAGATGCGCCTGCACGGCCTGATTGGATTTGTGGGCGAAGAAGCGGACGTTGAGATGGTCATTCTCGTCGCACTCCCAGCGGTTTACCGAACCGTAGAAGCAGGGGGTCATGGCGCGGGACGGGGCGGAAGGGGCTGACATCGTCGTTGTGGTGCTCGTGCGGCAACAAAGCCGGCAATCTTTGCCCGGCCGCGCGCCGATGTCGAATGCCGCGTGGATGTTTGGCCGCACCTGGGCCGGGTGGCCCATAATGACCAGTCGAACTGGAGACGGAGCCGAGGAGAGGCAATGTCGGATCATGATCGTGACCTGGCGCCGGAGACCCTGACCGCGCAGATGCTGCACAGCATCGATCCCGGGACGGGAGCCGTCGCGCCGCCCATTCATCCATCCACCACGTTCGCGCGCGATCCGGATTATCAGCTGCTGTCCCCGGGGCACAGCTACGCGCGCGACGAGAACCCGACCTTCCGCCATGCGGAGGAACTGCTGACGCGACTCGAGGGTGGCGCGGATGCGCTGCTGTTCAGCTCCGGGGTTGCCGCCGCCATGGCCATCGTGCAGAACCTCAGACCGGGCGACCACATCGTGGCACCGCGGGTCATGTACTGGGGGCTGCGCAACTGGATGGTGAAGTTCTGCGCCAACTGGGGGCTCGGCTTCGATCTGTTCGATGCTGCTGATCCCGGCGATCTGGCGCAGCGGATCGCGCCGGGAAGAACGCGCCTGGTATGGGTCGAGAGCCCGTGCAACCCGACATGGGACGTCATCGACATTGCCGCGGCGGCGGAGCTGGCGCACGCCAACGGCGCGCTCCTGGTGGTGGATTCAACCGTGCCGACGCCGGTACTGACCCAGCCCATCGCGCTCGGTGCCGATCTGGTTGTGCATTCGGCCACCAAGTTTCTCAACGGTCATGGCGACGTGGTGGCCGGCGCGCTGGTGAGCGCGCGCCGCGACGATTTCTGGAGCCGGATCCGGCGCATCCGCGCCGAAAGCGGCGCGGTGCTCGGAACCTTCGAAGCCTGGCTGCTGCAGCGCGGAATGCGCACGCTGTACCTGCGGGTGCACCGCGCCAGCGCCTCGGCGCTGCGTATCGCGCAGCATTTCGAGGGCCATCCGCGGGTCAGCGCCGTGCTCTATCCGGGGCTCGCCAGCCACCCCGGGCACGCCGTCGCCAGCCGGCAGATGCGTGGCGGCTTCAGCGGCATGCTGTCGCTTCGCATCCGGGGCGGTGCGACGGCAGCGCTGGGGGTGGCCAGGCGCTGCCAGGTGTTCACGCGCGCGACGTCCCTGGGGGGCGTGGAAAGCCTGATCGAGCATCGCTACACCATCGAAGGCGCGGGCAGCTCGATTCCGGAGGATCTGCTGCGCCTGTCCATCGGCATCGAAGCGGTGGAAGATCTGATCGCCGATCTCGAGCAGGCGCTGGCGTGATCGAACTTGGACGCAGGCGTTCGCTGTGTTTTCTGGTACGCGTCAACAGAAATACGAGGGAGAAGATGACATGTCGAAACTGCTGACCATCTGCCTGCTGCTGCTGTCGAGCACCGCCGCTGGCGCCGCGGAAGTCGCCGGCGAGCCGCTGGGCGAAGCGCCGGTGCGCGTGCGCCACGACGTGGCCCAGTCTGGCGAAGAAATCGTGACGCTGCGTTACTGGCGCATCAAGAAGGGCACGTTTCCGCAGTTCCTTGAGGCCAGCGAGCAGGGGGTGTGGCCGTTTTTCGAGAAGATCGGGGCCCGGGTCGTGGGCATGTGGCAGGTGGTTCATCCCGACGACGTCGGTGACACGGCGACTGCCGCGAGCCCGGACTATGACGAGGTGTGGCTGATGACGCGTTACGCCAGCGTCGAGCACTGGCGGGCCACGCGGCGCATGGCGGAGCTCGGCGGCAATGGCCCCGACTACGACAAGGCGATGGCGGCGCTCAGGCTGCGCCGCTCCCTCACGCTCGAGACCGATCTGAGGTTCCTGCAGGGGAGCACCTGGCAGAGCCCCCCGCAGTATCTGCCGAACGTCGACTGACGCGCTCAGGCTTTGGCCGTATCGTTGAGCGTTGCCTTGCGGGTCGCGTCGAGCGCCGCTGGCAGCGCCGCGACGTACTTTTCCACGTCCGGCAGCAACCCCATGCTCACACGGGACCAGTTGGTGTAATCGCGGTAGATGCCGCGGATGAGCACGTTGCGTTCAGCCATCTTCTGGCGGAAGGTCTCTGCGTTGAGCTTGCCCAGGTCCACGAACACGAAGTTCGTGGCCGACGGCAGCGCTTTGAGCCCCGCGGACGATACCGCGTCTATCACCATCTCGCGGGCTTCCACGACCCGTGACTTCGACATCTCCAGAAACGGGAAGTCGTTGTAGCTCGCCACCGCCGCGGCCACCCCCGCCTGGTTCATGGCGTAGTCGCCGAGACCGTAGGTCGACAGCAGCTCGATGGTTTCCGGCGCGGCCATCATGTAACCGATGCGCATGCCGGCGAGCCCGTAGATCTTCGAGAACGTGCGCGCCACCACCACGTTGTGGCCCTCACGTACCAGATCCACCATGCTGTTGTAGTCGGGCTTGTCGGTGAGCTCGTTGTAGGCCTCGTCCACCAGCACGGTGGCTTTCTTGGATGCCTTTCTGCAGAACGCGCGCAGGGTATCGCCGTCCAGCACCGTGCCCTGGGGATTGTTGGGGTTGCAGATGTGCACCAGCGAGACGTCGTCGGTGATGGCCGCGTACATGGCGTCCAGGTCTATGCCCAGATCGGCGGTCTTCGGCAGGCGCTTGATCTCGCCGCCCTGACGGGCAGCCATCTTGGACGTGGTGTCCCAGAACAGGTCGGTGCCGAGAATTTTGCCTTCCTTGAGCTTGGCGGTTGCCAGATAGGTGAGCACGCCGCTGGAACCGGCGGAGATCGCGATGTGATCGGTGGTCAGGTTGTGCCGCTCGGCGATCATGGATTTGAGCATGGGCACCGTCTCGCCCACATAGTAGGCCCCTTTCTTGGAGGCTTCGTACATGGCGACCAGCGCGGAGTCGCTGGGACCGTACGGATTCTCGTTCGCGTTCAGCTTGGCGACGCCCGGCTCCGGTCCGTAGGCGGGCCCCATGACATGGCTGACGCTGGCAGAGGCGACGCGCGCGGGCAGCGCGGCCCCGGCGGCGACAGCGCCGGTGAGCGCGGCGGAACCACCCAGGAACAGGCGGCGGTTGAGGTTGAGTACGGTCATGGCAGGTGCCCTCCTTGGAATCAGATGTGCAGAGACTTGTAGTACATGGCGACGGCTATGCAGACGAGGTACACGCCGAACAGGCGCTTCAGACGCGATTCGTCGAGCCGGTGCGCCCAGCTGGCGCCGATGGGCGCCGTGAAGATCGACATGGCGCTGATTGCGGCCAATGCCGGCAGGTTGATGTAGCCAACCGAGCCCCAGGGTAGACCCTCGATGCCGAGGCCGATGATCAGAAAGCCGATGGCGCCCGGCAGGCCGATGATGAAGCCGACGCCCGCGGCCGTAGCCACGGCCTGGTGAACCGGCCGGTTGCAGATCACCATGGTCATGACCGTTACCGTGCCGCCACCGATGCCGAGCAGTGCGGAAAAGCCGCCGAGCACGGAGGCGAGGCCTGCGCGAATCGCGCCGGTGGGCATGGTGAGCGTGTTGGTGAAGCGCGAGAACACATCGGGCAGCAGGAAATAGATCGAGTACAGCAGCACGCCGATGGCAAAGACCACGTAGAGCCTGTGGCCGTCGGTGACCGATGCGATGTATAGTCCCGCGGCGACCCCGAGGATCAGCCAGGGCGACCATTCCTTTAGCACCTGAAAGTCCACCGCGCCGCGCCGCCGGTGCGCCTGCACCGCACGCGCAGACGACACCACGATGGATGCGAGCGACGTGCCGATGGCTACGTAGATGAGGTGCTGGTCGGTATGGCTGAATAGCGGAAACACCGCCAGCAGTGCCGGCACGACGATGAAGCCGCCGCCGATACCGAACAGCCCTGCGGTGATGCCGGCAATGGCGCCGGCCAGACACATGACGAGAATCAGGCCGATCAGCCCTGGCTCGATAAGGCTCATACTGCCAATAACCTTGAAGTAATGCCGAAAACCCCCTGACGCGCCGCGGTACTTCAAGATCCGTGCCATTGACACGCGCGCCGGCGGGCGCGCGGGCAGACCACTCGCGCGGCGAGCAGCCGCGGCAGTGCTGATCGCATTCGGTCAGCAAAAATGCAGATGAATTCGTCGGCCGCGGGCGTGGTGCCTGATTGTTGCGGCAACCTGCCGGGGGCGCAGGCAGTGCAGCGTGCGGCAGGGTCGGCGGACGCGCGCTTCAATAGCGTGCGGGCGCTGCTTGGCGGCGCATTTTCTGCACCGAATTGGCGCGAGCGCTGCCGCTCAATCGGTGAGGTAGTACTCCAGCGTCGAGACCACGCGCACCTTCTTTATGTGCGGATTGTTGCTGTCACGATCTTCGATGGAGAACTGGCCCTGGCGGGCGGAGCGGATCTTGCCGAGCCGGCTCCGGGAGTCCTCGGCGAACTTCTGCGCCACTTCGCGGGCATTGCGGGTGGCTTCCTCGATCATGGCCGGCTTGATCTCGTTCAGACCATTGAAAAGATACTGCGTGCGCAGCTCATAGTTGCCCTGTGTGAAGACGATGCCTGCCTTGCCGAGTGCCAGCAGCTCGCGCCCGGCGGCGCGCACGGCGTCGATCTTCCGGGTGAACACCGTCAGCGTCTGGGCGACCGAATAGCGGAAGCGGGCATTGGGGTCGCTGTAGTTCTGCGCCTGACGGTCGGTGATGTCCGGCGCACCGACGCTGATCTCGTCCGGCGCGAAACCCTGCGCGGCGAGAACCCCGAGACCTGTCCGCTCTGGGTCTCGATCTGATCCAGCAGCGGCTGCAGCTGATCGCCGGCCACGAGAATCTGCACCGGCCAGATGGCCGTGTCCGCAGGCACCTCGCGCTCGGCCAGCCCTTTGACTTCCACGCTGCGTTCCAGCGCTCGTGCTTCGACGAACCCCTGGCCTGCGAGGTAGCCGCCGGCAGCGAAGCCGATGGCGACGATCAGAGCTGTGACGACAATGGTGGGGGACTGCATGGCTGCTCCTGCTGGCGTGAACAGAGCCTAACCCAGCGCCGGGGGCCGGACCAGTCGCTGGCGGTTCGCCGGCGCTTTGTGTGATGCTACCCGGGAAGCATGGCGGCATCGAAAGGGGAAGGATCAGTGGCTGTTGCGAATCTGTCGGCGGAGGTGTGGGCCAGGGATTGTGCCGGGGACGGGGAGTTCCAGCTGGCGGCGCGGCACTGGAACGGCGGTCTGGAGCTGACCATCGGCGATGCGGTGCTTGCGCTCAGAGTGCGCGACGGCGAGGTCAGCGCCGGCGTGCCGGCGCGGGAAGAGGGCGTGATCCGCTTCGCCGGGCCGGTGGCGGTATGGGAACAGCTGCTGGCGCAGACGCCGCCACGTTTCAACAACGACCTCATGGCAAGCCTCACCACCGGGCAGGGGTTGAGCCGCCGCGCTGATCCGGTGGTCGGCGCGCAGTACTACGCAGCCGCCATGCGCGCGATCGAGCTGCTGCGTCCGGGCGAACCGCAGAGCGCGCCCATGCGTGACGAGTCGGGGCCCGCCGGCCGCTTCGATGCACCGGTGGGGCGTTACGTGCACCTCGAGCTCGGCGGCCACGACCATCGCGTCTACTTCGAGGAGGCCGGCCAGGGCATTCCGCTGCTGCTGCAACACACGGCCGGATGCCACGGCAGTCAGTGGCGGCATCTGTTCGAGATCCCCGAGATCACCAGCCGCTTCCGCCTGATTGCCTACGATCTGCCCTACCACGGCAAGTCGCTGCCGCCGGTGACCCGCAGCTGGTGGTCGGAGCGCTACGATCTCAAGGGCGAGTTTCTGCGCGCGGTGCCGGTGGCGCTCGCCCGGACCCTCGGGCTGCACAGGCCGGTGTTCATGGGCTGCTCCGTGGGCGGTCTGCTGGCGCTCGATCTGGCGGCTCATCACGGCGGGACGTTCCGCGCGGTGATCTCGGTGGAAGGCGCGTTGAAGGTAGAAGGTTCGCTGGACGATCTGCAGGAGCTCTGGCACCCGCAGGTGAGCAACGAGTACAAGGCGCGCGCCATGGAAGGACTGATGGCACCGACGTCGCCCAAGCCGTACCGCAAGGAAACCAGCTTCGTCTACGCGTCCGGCTGGCCGCCGGCGTTTCTGGGTGATCTGTACTACTACATCGGCGAGTACGACCTGCGCCACGCGGCGAGCCGTATCGATACCGAACAGACGGCAGTGCACATTCTTTCGGCCGAGTACGACTACAGCGGTACCTGTGAGCTGGGCCGCGCCGCTCATGAGGCGATTCCTGGATCCACCTGGACGGAGATGAAGGGGATGGGGCACTTCCCCATGTCGGAGAACCCGATACGCTTCGCCGAGTACCTGATGCCGGTGCTGGCACAGATAGAGGCGTGATCGATCGACGTCTGCGAGCCGGGCAATGGAGCCGCGGCGCGAATGCGACCCGGCCGGCCTGAGCCGGCGCTGCTCAATCCAGATCGGTAGCGGCGGTCTGTGCCAGATCCTCACGCAGCGTGCGGGCGGCGAGCAGATAGTTTGCCGTCGAGATGACCTACACGAAGTTCGCGGCCAGCAGCGACCAGCGCAGCGACTCGGCCGGGCTCAGCTGCCAGCTGCCGTTGAGGTAGTCGCTGAGCATCCCGACCAGCGTCGGGCCGAGCACCAGACCGATGATGTTCAGAATGAACAGCAGCAGCGCGGAGGCGGCCGCGCGCATGGCGAGCGGTGCCAGGCTCTGGGTCATACCGAAGGTCGGGCCCGTGTAGAGGTTCACCATGAACGCGGCGACCGCGTACAGGCTGAGCGAAAGGTAGAGATCGTCCGTGAGAAAGACCCCGGCGCCCGCCGGTACCGCGATTGCGAAGCCGATGCCCGGCACCCACCTGCCCCGAGCTCATGTCGTGGGCGCGGATCAGAAACGAAGGCAGCCAGGCGATGGAGCCGTAGCCGACGAAGGCCTGGGTGGCGGCGCCGAACGCCAACTGCCGGAACGAACGGAAGCCCCACATGGTGCGGATCACCTCACGGAACGGTACTTCCGTGGTGTCGGGCCTGCGGCCCTCCGAGTAGCCGCGCGGAGGTTCCCGCACGGTCAGCTTCATGGTCAGCGCTAGCAGCACCCCCGGAATGCCCACCACGAGAAACGCATTGCGCCAACCGAAGAACTCGTTGATCCAGCCGCCGGCCAGGTTGCCGAACAGAATGCCCACCGGAATGCCCAGCGCGTACACGCCGAGCGCCGTCGCGCGCGCGTCCGGAGTGAAGTAGTCGGCGATCAGCGAGTGGGACGGCGGGCTGCCGCCGGCCTCGCCGATGCCGACGCCGATGCGGGCGATCAGCAGTTGCCAGTAGTTCTGGGCGAGGCCCGACAGCGCGGTCATGGCACTCCAGATGGCGAGGCACACCGAGATGACGTTGACCCGCGACCGGCGGTCGGCCAGCCGCGCGATGGGAATCCCCAGAGTGGCGTAGAAGATGCCGAAAGCGATGCCGCTCAACGCACCGATCTGGGTATCACTCAGCGCCAGGTCTTCCTTGATGGACTGGGCCAGGATCGCGAGGATCTGCCGGTCGATGAAGTTGAAGATGTATACGGCCACCAGCACGCCGAGCACGTAGCGGGTGTACCCGGATGTGAACAGTGGCCGGACGCCGGTTGCTGTGCGTTCAGACATCGGTTCTCCTGAAGCCTACTCGAGGAATTCCGCTGCGCCGATGTCCAGCGCGTGGCGGCTGTGGCGCCTGGCCATGGTGACGAACATCTCGTCACCGCGTTCGGTCTGCTGCACCAGCATCGATGCGATCACCGTGACGCCGAAGCCGGCGAAGCTGCCGCGCCGGTACGCATCCCAGCACTGCGCCCAGGAAAAATCGGCGACACCGGCCGCGGTGAGCGCTGCGTGATAGTCACGCACGATGTCCTGCTCCACCTCGCGGCGCAGCTCCGGCAGCAGGCCCGCGCCCAGAAAGTAGGCAACGTCGTTCAGCGGTTTGCCGATCTTCACGCTCTGCCAGTCCACTACCGTGACGCGCGGCGGTGAGGTCCGCGTATCGATGAGCATGTTGTCCAGCCGGTAGTCGACATGCTCCAGGCAGAACGGCGCGTCCAGCGGCGCGAACAGAGGGCAGGCGGGGGCCGCGGCGACGCGGCTGATGATGTCGCGCTCGTCGTCTGCCAGCCGCGCCCCATAGCGCTGAAGAAACCCCGGCAGCAGCTGCGCGTAGAAGCCCTGCATGTCCAGCTCCGGGCCCTGGTCGATGCTGCCGAGCCAGTCGAAGCGGCCGAGGGAAGCGTCGCACCAGGTGGACGCCTGCAATCCCACCAGTTCCAGTACCGACGCGCGCGCAACCTCTGCGGTGCAGCCCGTCAGCTGATCGCCCTGCGCAGCAGGATGCATGTCCTCGAGCAGCAGCGCGAATTCCGGACCCTCATCGGTGATGTCGGCGAAGTAGCAGCGCGGTGTCGAGATGGACAGATCAGAAGCCAGATGGCGGTAGAAGTTGACCTCGCGGTAGTAGTTGCGCAGCTGCACGCCGGCCGCGCGGCTCACCGGATCGTCGGAGGGAAACTTGCCGACCAGGCGCGCAGGTGCCCGGCCATCCGGGTCGCTCAGCTCGAGCTCGAAGCGTACGCACTTGCCGATCTGGCCGGTGCCGATCTGGCGGCTGGTGAAGCCACGCACCTCCGCCCGGGCATGGCCGCTGGCGCGCAGCTGCTCGGTGAGCCAGTCGGCGGTGATGGACTCCGGCGTCGGAATCTTGCTCATGCGTCTGGTTTCCTCTCCTCCGTCAGCAACATAGCCCATGGCGTCGCTGCTGAAAACTGCTAGAGTTCCGCACTGATCTAAAGCTGAGGGGAGCGGCAATGATCAACCTGAGATTCGTGGCAGCCGGCATGCTGCTGCTCGCGTTTGCGCTGGCACCCGGCTGTTCCAGGGAGGCGCCAGAAACCAGCGCTACCGAGCCGGTGGAAGCGGAAGCAGCGATGTCAGAGATCGCGGAGGTTTCTGCCGATGAACCCGTGATCGAAAGCAACCCGTTGCGCAATGCCTACTTCGGCGATCTGCACGTGCACACGGCTCTGTCGTTCGATGCCTTTCTGTTCGGCACCCGGCGCACGCCCGACGATGCGTACGCGTTCGCCAAGGGGGCGGCCATCGAGCATGCGTCGGGCTTCATGATGCAGATGAAGAAGCCGCTGGACTTTCTCGGCGTCACCGACCACGTGTTTCTGCTGGGGATGATGCGTACGCTCGCCGAGCCCGGCAGCCCCTATGCGGAGCACGAGATCGCCGACGCGGTGCGCGGCGCCACCAACGCCGCCGGGTCCGGGGCCGCGTTCCAGGCCGTGCTGCGCTATCTGGGCCGGGTAGCCAACGAGGGCCTGCCCAACGATCTCGACGACCGCAACGTGATGCGCAGCGCCTGGCAGGAGATCATCGAGTCGGCGGAGCGGAACAACGACCCGGGCCGTTTCACCACGTTCATCGCTTACGAGTACACGGCCTCCGGACCGGAATCGCAGAACCTGCATCGCAACGTCGTGTTCCGCGGCAGCGCGCACCCGGATCTGCCGTTCACCCGGTTCGAGTCGGTGAATCCCGAAGACCTGTGGGACTGGATGGACAGCAATCGCGAGCGCGGCATCGAGTCGCTCGCCATCCCGCACAATTCCAACGGCTCGGACGGCTGGATGTTCGAGACCACCAATCAGGCCGGCGAGCCCATCGACGCAGCCTACGCCGAGCAGCGCATGCGCAACGAGCCGCTGGTGGAGAGCACCCAGGTCAAGGGCACCTCGGATACGCACCCGCTGCTGTCGCCCAACGACGAATGGGCCGATTTCGAAATCATGCCGCTGCGCATCGCCAGTACCCTGCCATCGCAGCCGCACGGCAGCTACGTGCGGGAGGCGTATCTGAACGGCCTGCTGATGGAGCAGGAGCGCGGCGTGAACCCGTACAAGTTCGGCGTGATCGGCTCTTCGGACACCCACAATGCCGCCGGTTCGTTCGAAGAGGACAACTACTGGAGCAAGACCGGCATGACCGACATCGAGCCCTACCAGCGGGGCTCGGTGCCGCTGCCCAACTCACCGCCCGGCGATCCGCAGTACGCCAACGGCGCGTCCAAGTACTGGGGCGCATCCGGGCTTGCCGGGGTCTGGGCCGAGTCCAACACGCGCGACGCAATCTTCGATGCGTTCCGGCGCAAGGAGACCTTCGCCACCAGCGGCCCGCACATCCAGGTGCGGTTCTTCGGCGGCTACGACCTCGACGACTCTCTGCTGGACGCGCAGGACAACATCGCCCAGGCCTATGCGCGCGGGGTGCCCATGGGCGCGGATCTGCTCGGTTCCGACGATGAAGCGCCGAGCTTCTTCGTCTGGGCCGCACGCGACAGCGACAGCGTCGCGCTGCAGCGCCTGCAGGTCATCAAGGGCTGGGTCGCGGACGGCGAGGCGCACGAGCAGGTGTACGACATCGCCTGCTCGGACGGCGGAACCGTGGACCCGCAGACCCATCGCTGCCCGGACAACGGCGCGACGGTGGATCTCGGCACCTGTGCGGTGACGCCCGGCAAAGGCGCCGAGGAACTCATGACGGTGTGGCAGGATCCCCAGTTCGATCCGGCGCAGAAGGCCTTCTACTACGTGCGCGTGCTGGAAAACCCGAAGTGCCGCTGGTCGACCTGGGATGCCATCCGTGCCGGCGTGCCGCCGCGACCGGACATGCACGCCACGCTGCAGGATCGGGCCTGGTCGTCACCGATCTGGTACGTGCCCTGATCGATGCGCGGGCTGGCCGCGCGGCTCAGCCCGGCCTGGGCCAGTAGCGATCGCGCAGCAGCCGCTTGTACAGCTTGCCGGTTGGCAGGCGCGGCAGCTCGTCCATGAAGTCGATTGAGCGCGGCACCTTGAAGCCCGCCAGGTGCGTGCGCGCGAACGCGCGCAGCTCTTCTGCCAGCTCCGGCCCCGGTGCCACGCCGTGGGCCGGCTGCACCACCGCCTTGACCTCCTCGCCGAACTCGTCGTGGGGCACGCCGAATACGGCGACGTCCGCGACCTTGTCGTGCAGGATCAGGGCGTCTTCGATCTCGCGGGGATAGATGTTCACGCCGCCGGAGATGATCAGGTAGGCCTTGCGGTCGGTGAGGTACAGATAGCCGTCCGCGTCCACGTAGCCGACGTCGCCGAGTGCCGTCCAGTTGTCGTGCTGCGGGTGCGCCGATTCGGCCGTCTTCTCCGGCGCGTTGTGGTACACGAAGGGCCGCGCGGGCTGCTCGAAGTAGATCAGGCCTTCGTCGCCCGGGCCGAGCTCGTTGCCTTCCTCGTCGCAGATGTGCAGCACGCCGCTGCGGGCCCGTCCAACCGATCCCGGGTGCGCGAGCCATTCCTCGGGTCCGATCACGGTGGAGCCATTGCGTTCGGTGCCGGCGTAGTACTCCCAGATGATCGGGCCCCACCAGTCCATCATCTGCTTCTTCACCTCCACCGGGCAGGGCGCGGCAGCGTGAATGGCGCAGCGGTGGCTCGACAGGTCGAAGCGCGTGCGCTCGGCCGCGTCGAGCTTGAGCATGCGCACGAACATCGTCGGCACCCACTGGCTGTGAGTGATGCGGTAGCGCTCGATGTATTCCAGTGCCTTCAGCGGGTCGAAACGCTCCATCATCACCACGCTGCCGCCCTGGGACAGGGTGCGCATGCAGTATCCGAACGGGGCGGCGTGATACAGCGGCGCGGGTGAGAGGTAGATGCTGTGCTCGTCGAAGCCATAGGGGCTGGTGCGATCCAGCCCGGGTATGCCCTGGGTAACGGACTGGCCCGTGAGCGGCCGCTTGATGCCTTTCGGGCGCCCGGTGGTTCCGGAACTGTAGAGCATGGAGTCGCCCATGGGCTGGTCGGGCAGCGGCGCGGTGCGGTGCGCGGCGACGGCTTCCTCGTAGGGCTCCCAGTCGGCGATCAGCGCCTGCGTTGCTTCGGCGCGTGCCAGCAGTCGGGTATGGCAATCGGGAATGAGCGCGGCGAGGGTGTCGACGTCGGTCACGGCCGCTGAGGCCACCAGCACCTGCGAGCCGGAGTCCTGGATGATGTAGGCGGCTTCCTCGGGGGTCAGGTAGCGATTGATGCAGGTGATGTAGAGCCCGGACCGGAATGCCGCCCAGGCCACCTCGAAATACTGCAGATGGTTCTCCATGAGCAGCGAGATGTGGTCGCCGGTGCCGAGGCCCCTGGCTCGGAACAGGTTTGCCACCTGATTGGAGCGCTGGTCCAGTTCGCGCCAGCTGAGCGTCGCGCCGGTTTCGGCGTTGATGATCGCCGGCTGATCGCCTTTGATGGTAGCCCAGTGTCCCGGATACATGCAGCGCTCCCCAACGTGTTCAGCGGAGAGTATCGGTCAGGCCTCCCGATCTTGTCGATTCGCGGGTCGTCGGAGGCGCTATACTGCGGGCTCGTTGCAGCTGCGCGGGTGGGGCACGGACAGGTGACTCTGGTTCTGGAGCGGCTCGAGGTGCGTCGTATCGTCTTTGGCGATGAGCCAGGATGGGACGACGGCACGCTGATCGTCGATGCTGAAGCGCTGCGCGTCATACTGCGCGAGACCGTTCCCGAGCTGCAGCATGTCCGGCTGCACGTAGCGCATCCCGGCGAGTCGACCCGCATCGTCTGTGTCAAAGACGTTGTGCAGCCGCGCTGCAAGCCGGCGGGGGACGGGCCGGGCAGCGGGGTCACCCGGGTGCTGGAAGGGGCGGCCGTGGTCACCTGCGGCCCGATTGTCGGCTTTCAGGAGGGCATCATCGACCTGTCCGGTCCCGGTGCCCGATACAGTCCGTTCTCCGGCCTGGCGCTCCTGGTGCTGGAGGCGGACGTGGTACCCGGCACCGAACCCCACGCCCATGAGGCCGCGCTGCGCCGGGCCGGTCTGCTGGTTGCAGAGCATCTGGCGCGATCGGCAGTAGAGGCCCCGGCGCATCGCACCGAAACCCTCCAATGGTCTGACGCATCCGCGCCCGGCGGCCTGCCGAAGCTCGGCTACGTGTGCCTGGTGCTTGCTCAGGGGTTGCTGCACGATACGTACGTGCTCGGCGAGAACGCCGTCAGCGGCCTGCCGCGAGCACTCGACCCGAGGGTGGTCATCGACGGTGGCATCGTCTCGGGCAACTGCGTGAGCGCCTGCGACAAGAACACCACCTGGCACCACCAGAACAATCCGGTCGTGCTGGCGCTTCTCGCCGGGCACGGCCAGCGCTGGAACTTCCGCGGCGTGATCGTCACCAGCTCCGGCACCCGGCTCGCCGATAAGCAGACGGCCGCCGCGGCGGCCATCGAGCTGGTGCGGGCCCAGGGCGTCGACGGCGTGGTGGTCAGCAAAGAGGGTTTCGGCAACCCGGACGCGGACCTGATGCTGCTGCTGGGTGGCCTGGAGCGTGCCGGAATCCGCTGTGTCGGCATCAGCGACGAGTTCGCCGGCCCTGGCGGCGATTCCCAGTCACTGGCCGACACCACGCCGGAGGCCGATGCGATCGTGTCCACCGGCAACGCCAACGAGCGCGTCCTGCTGCCCGCCATGCAGCGGACCGTCGGCCCGTTGCCGGATGCGGCCCGCCTTGCCGGGGTATCCCCACAGCCTGCGCGACGATGGCACGCTCGAGGTGGAGCTGCAGGCGATCATGGGCGCCACCAACGAGCTGGGTCAGAGCCGGCTCTGCTGCGAGGAGGTCTGAGGTGGCGCAGCCGCTGCGGGTGCTGCACGTGCTCAATCAGTTTTTCGCCGGTCTCGGCGGCGAGGAGCACGCCAACCTGCCGCCTGCGTTGTTTCGTGGCGCGCGCGGACCCGGCAAGCTGCTCCAGCAGCTCGAACCCGACATCGAGGTCGTGGCCACGGTCGCCACCGGCGACAACTATGTCGCCGAGCATCTGCAGCAGGCGGCGGACGAGGTGGTCGCGCTGGTGGCTGCGGAAATCGGCGAAGGCGCGTTCGATCTGGTGATCGCCGGCCCGGCGTTCGGTGCGGGGCGCTACGGCATGGCGTGCGGCACGCTGTGCCTGGCGCTGGGCCGACGGTTCGACGTGCCGGTGGTCACGGCCCTTCACGAAGACAACCCGGCAGTGGACACCTTCCGGCGCGAGCTGACCATCGTGCCTGCCAGCGCCGACGTCATGGGCATGCGCGGCACCCTGATGCGCGTGGCACAGGTTGCGGTGCGCCTCGGCGTGGGTGAAGCGCTGGATGCGACCAACGCGCCTGTTCTCAGCCGCGGCCTCCGGCGCAACCGGTTTGCACAGCGCACGGGCGCGGAGCGTGCCATCGAGATGCTGTTGCGCAAGGTGGCCGGCGAGGGCGTGGTCACCGAGTATCCGATGCCGAAGTTCGAGCGCGTGCCGCCGGCCGCGCCGATCGCTGCGGCCGCCCGGGCGACCATCGCCCTGGTGACCTCCGGCGGCATCGTGCCGCGTGGCAATCCGGACCACATCGAATCGGCCAGCGCCAGCCGTTACGGGCGCTACTCGATTGCCGGCCTCGATGCCCTGAGCGCGGCAACCCATCAGAGCGTGCATGGCGGCTACGATCCCAGCTACGCCAACGCCGATCCCAACCGGGTGCTGCCGCTGGATGCTGCGCGCGCGTTGGAGCGGGAGGGGCGTATCGGCAAGCTGTTCGACAGCTACTTCGCCACTGTGGGTAATGCCACCGCCGTGCGCAGGGCCCAGCGTTTCGGCGAGGAAATCGCTGCGACCCTGGTAAACGAAGGCGTGCAGGCAGTGATCTTCACGTCGACGTGAGGCACCTGCACTCGTTGCGGCGCAACGATGGTCAAAGAACTGGAGCGGGCCGGCCTGCCCACGGCGCACGTCTGCTCGATCATCACGATTTCGAAGACGGTGGGCGCCAATCGCATCGTGCCGAGCGTTGCCATTCCGCACCCGCTGGGCGATCCGCGGCGGACGCCCGAAGCCGAGTTCGCGCTCCGCAAACGGCTGCTGGAACGGGCGCTGGAGGCGCTGCAGACAGCGGTGTCGGGGCAGCAGGTGTTCGAGACGGATATCGGTTGAGGAGGCTCGAAATCACGCCGGCCTGCGGCCGTGCCGACGCGCCGCGCAGCCTCCGGCTCAGCCCTCGCGAATCTCCCGCAGCGTGGTGCACAGCTTTTCGATCAGCGAGTCTTCCACCTCGAGCTCCTTGAAGGCCATCTCCGTTTCCCACACCTCTGGAGGAATTTCGTCCTTCAACTCGAAGATGTGATAGCTCTTGAGCCCGAGGGCAATGCCGCCGAGAGCGCCTGCGTAGCTCGGGTCGCCGTCCTTGAAGGTGCTGGCCATGATGCGCAGGTTGGCCAGTTCGTTCAGGCCGAACACCACCACCAGCGCGTCGGTGCCGTAGCGTTCGGCGAGCTGTTTGATCTCCTCCTGCTCCGCAAGACCTGCGGCGCCGGCGGAGGTTCAGACGAAGCAGGAGGTGGTTTCGTAAACGACTTCAGCACCGGCAGCTTCGACGCAGCGGCGCACGGCATGGCCGGCGACGTCGTCGCGCTCGCCGAATACGGCGACCTTCTTTCCCTTCAGCATGGTGTTCGTTTTCCTGGGTGAATTGCCCCTTCGCGGGGCGCGCATCCATCGCGCCGCGGTATCCGGCGCGGGTCCATCATAGCAGCCGACTCACTCGTTGGCTTGCAGCACGAACGAGACACCGTCGTAGAGTTCGGTGAGCCGGTTCAGGAACAGGCTGGCCTTGCACAGGAACATGGCGCGCCGCATCTGCCCTGCGGCCATGGCGCGCATGGCATGGCCGATGTAGGGCAGTGCCGACGGGATGTGCCCCTGGGTCGGTGCGAATCCCACCATGCCGATGCGGGCGATGAATGGCTCCATTTCCGCCTTGCCGATGATGCCCGCGCGTACTGCGGTGGCGGCGATCATCCGGTAGTTTTTGCGCACCACGTCGCCGGATCCCGCGTGCTCCATGATCTCGGGGTTGTGCAGCTCCGGAGCGAACCGATCGATGTCGGCAATGCCAAGCCCCAGCGCTGCCAGCGGCTCGAGAATCAGCTGGCGATACACGGCTTCATCGGACGTGCTGGCGCCGATTCGGGCGATACCGAAGCTGCCGCGCCGGGTCAGCAGGTGTGGGCTGCGGCCGTCGTCGGCGCTCACCACCAGAGCCATGCTGGCCAGGCAGTCGTCCAGAATCGGCAGCCCTTCGCGGATGAATGCCTGGCACTTCATGCCGAGCTTGGCAAGCGAACCGCCGGCGACTACGGCGATGCGCTGATACAGGCCCGCCTGCACCATCGCTGCGGCGGTCATCAGGGCCGATCCGGGGCCGGCGCAGAAATTCTTTACGTCCATGCCGGAAGCGTTGGCGAGCCCGCACATCTCGCCGATGCTCTTGGCCATGCCGCCGCCGCCGCGCTGGTAGCGATCACCGCAGGCTTCCTCACCGCAGCTGATGATGAATTCGAGGCTCGCGGGATCGATGCCCTCGCGCTCGATCAGCTGCAGCAGCGCCGCGGCACCGGTGGCTTTGGATACGAGCGCTTCGAGCAGAATCGATGCGCTCAGCGAGTCGTCGTCGCGTCCTTCGGCCCGGTCATCGCGGCGCATGCAGCCCCACAGAGCCGCGCCGTCGAGCAGCGGCAGGGCCCCGGCGGCGATGGCCTGGCGAACCGGGGCATCGTCACCGGGCAGCACCAGCTCGGGTTCCAGCACGTCGGCCCGGGCAAGCAGTTCATACAGGGCCGACTGTGGCAGGATCGTGCCGAACGGGCGCTGGCCGGGCGTCGCCGGAACGGTGCGCTGTTCGAACCAGGGGCGAGGCACCGCGGCGAGCTCGTCCGGCGTGAGCCGGCCGATGAAGGTGCGGTTGGGCGGATAGGCCAGGGCATCGTCGAAGCTGCGCAGCCGGCGCCCGAGCGCCGCGGCAAACGCAGGATCGCGGGCGATCTCGCGCCGCGGCTTGGAGCCGTAACGCACCAGATCCGGCGCGTGGGCAAGGCAGCAACTGATGCTCTGTATGACCGGGTCGGACATGGCCTTCACGAGCGCAACGCTGCGAACACTTCCAGCGCCAGGGCGATGTGGTCGTCGCTGTGCGCGGCGGACATCTGCACCCGCAGGCGGGCCTCGCCTTCGGGTACCACGGGGTAACCGAAACCGACCACGAACACGCCGCGCTCCAGCAACCGTGCCGAGAGGCGGATCGCCTCGGCTGTATCGCCGATCATGATGGGAATGATGCCGGTCGGCGAATCCATCACGTCATAGCCGACGCGGCGCAGGCCGTCGCGCATGGTCTGCACGTTGCGCTGCAGACGGGCGACGCGCTCGGGCTCGCGCTCGAGGATTTCCAGCGCCCGCAGAGCCGCGCACGCGGTAGGCGGCGCCAGCGCGTTGGAAAACAGGTGCGGCCGGCTGCGCTGGATCAGAAAGTCGATCAGATCTCTGGGCCCGGCAACGAAGCCGCCGTTGCCGCCGCCCAGCGCCTTGCCGAAGGTGCTGGTGATGACGTCGATGCCCTCCGGCGCGCGGGCGCCGAGGCCGTGGTGCTCATGGCTGCCGCGCCCGGTGGCACCCAACACGCCGGTGCCGTGAGAGTCGTCGACGATCAACGTGGCCTCATGGGCGCGGCAGAGCGCGAGCAGCTCCGGCAGCGGCGCGACGTCCCCCTCCATGCTGAACACCCCGTCGGTCACCACGAGCTTCACCGGTGCATCGCGCACCCGGTCGAGGCTCGTCGCCAGCGCGGCCATGTCGCGATGGGCAAACACCTCGCGGCGCGCATCCCGGGCGAGACGGGATGCGTCGATGATGCTGGCGTGATTGCGCGCATCCGACACGATGGCGTCGCCGGGCTCGATGAGCGCGGGCAGCAGACCTTCGTTGGCATTCCAGCAGCTGGTGTAGCTCAGCGCCGCTTCGGTGCCGAAAAACTGTGCCACCTTCGCCTCCAGCGCCTCGTGGCATTCGAAGGTGCCGCAGATGAAACGCACGCTGGCGGTGCCCGCCCCGTAGCGCGCCAGGCCCTCGCGGGCGGCCTCGAGCACCTCCGGGTGGCTGGCGAGGCCCAGATAGTTGTTGGCACAGAACACCAGCACCTCGCCAACGCCGTCGATGCGGGTCACCGGGCCCATGGGGGCGGTGATGCGCTGCAGGGTCTTCCAGGTGCCGGCATCGTGGAGCGCCTGCAGCGTGCTGGAGAGCCTCTGGTCGAGTCGGGTCATGGTGGCAGTTCTCCGCCTTCGCGGCGCCCGGTCAAGGGCGCGAGCCCTGCTGCAGGCGCGGGCCCAGCTGTGTGAGCATGTCGTCGGTCATGCGGGTCAGATCGTACTCGGGCGCCCAATCCCATTCCTCCCGCGCCGCGCGGTCGTCGATGCTGCGCGGCCAGCTGTCGGCTATGGCCTGGCGTTCGTCGGGGACGAACTCGCACCGGAAGCCGGGCAGGCGTTCGCGGATCGCGTCCGCCAGCTCGCCGGCGGAGAAGCTCATGGCCGCGATGTTGAAGCCGTTGCGGTGGCGCAGGCGTGCCGGTTCGGCATCCATCAGCATGCGCGCGGCGCGGATGCAGTCGGGCATGTAGATCATGGGCAGCACCGTATCGGCGCGTACGAACGCGGTGTAGCGCCCGCTCGTCAGGGCGGCATAGAAGATCTCCACCGCGTAGTCGGTGGTGCCGCCGCCAGGCAGGCTCTGGCTGCTGATGACGCCCGGGAAGCGCACGCCGCGCACGTCCACGCCGTAGCGGCGCTGGTAGTAGTCGGCCAGCAGCTCGCCGGCAACCTTGGTGACGCCGTACATGGTGGTGGGGCGCATCACCGTATCCTGCGGCACCGCGTCACGCGGTGTTTCCGGGCCGAACGCGGCGATGGAGCTGGGCCAGAACACGCGCGTGCCGGGCCGTGCGCGCGCTGCCTCCAGCACGTTGCGCAATCCTTCCATGTTGACTCGCCAGGTGAGCGCCGGGTCCTGTTCACCCACAGCCGACAGCCGGGCAGCCAGATGGTAGACCACGTCCACGTCGTGCGTGGCCAGCACGTTGCGCACGGCCGCAGGATCCGTGACGTCGAGCACCGCCACCGGGTCCGTGCAGGCAGGATTGCTCTCGTGACCGCTGAGCCGGCGGCCGCTCGCGACCACGGCGGCGGTGCCGTGGCGCGCCCGCAGCGCCTGCGTCAGCTCGGTGCCGATCTGGCCGAATGCGCCGGTTACCAGAAACTTTGCCATTGGCCCTGTGTCGCAACCCGGCGAGCGGCGTGGCGACCGTTGCCGGTGGGTTCTGATACGTCCCGGACATTATGCCGGGCCGAGGCCGGGAAGTTTGCTAGGTATTTCCCCTTGGGAACGGTTAGGGAGTTCCCACGATGAACGCCGCTGATCGCCGGCGCTAGGATTGCCGCCCCGCGAGCCGCGAGCCGCGCGCTGCGTGCCGCGCGAGCCGCAACACCTGCAGGTGCCTCCATGGATACCATTCAGATTCTGGTGGACGAACCGGCGCAGCTGTTCAGCTCCATCGACCCCTCGCCCTTCCGCAAGCGTGATCTGGACCCGGACTGCGAGGAGTTCATCCTGGCCTGGGCGCGCGAGTTTCCCGCGCAGGGGTTGCTGCGTCTGGAGATCCACCTCGGCGGGGCGCTGCCGGATGAAGCCGAACGGCAGGCGATCGCCGGCGCGGTCAGAGCGCACTTCCAGCGTGAAGCGGAGCTGCAGCAGCTCAAGGTGAGCCGGATACTGCGCGAGGGCCGGTTGAGTCTGCTCATCGGGGCGCCATTGCTGGTGGCGTGTACCGCGGGCGCCGCGCTGCTGCGCAGCGCCGACCTGGGTCAGCTGGGTGTGCTGCTTGCCGAGAGCCTGATCATTGCCGGTTGGGTTGCCATGTGGCACCCCCTGGAAATGCTGCTGTACGGCACCTGGCCCGTGTTCCGCGAGCGGCGGTTGCTGCGCCGGCTGGCCGCGGCGGATGTGGCGCTGCAGCCCTGCAGCTGAACGCCGAACGTCGGCTACAACTCGAGCGTCAGGCGGGTAAGGGTGCTGTCGTCGGCCATTGGCGCCTCGCTGAAGCCGAGACGGCGGGCGAGGGTGCGCATGCGCGTGTTCTCACGCAGGGTGATGCCCCACAGCACCTCGAGTCCGCGGCCGCGGGCGTAGTCGATCAGACGCTGCAGCAGCTGCTTGCCCAGCCCGAGGCCGGCCGCGTCGTGGCGGACGATGATCGCGAACTCCGCGCGCTCCAGATCCGGGTCGGCGGAGAGGCGGGCGACGCCGTAGATGTCGCGGCGCCCGGGCGGGCCCGGCTCGGTTAGCACCAGCGCCATCTCGCGGTCGAAGTCGAGCTGGGTGAAGCGCGCGGCCGTAATGTGGCTGAGGGTCCGCATCGGCACCAGAAAGCGTTCGCGCACCTCCTGGGTGCTGAGCTTGGCGAAGCTCTCGCGCAGCATGGGCTCGTCCTCCGGCAGAATCGGCCGCAGGAAGAAGGTGCGCCCGTCGTCGGCAGTGAGCGTCGCCTCCAGCTCCCGCGGGTACGGGCGTATCGCCAGCGCTACGGGTGCCTCTGCGCTCACGAAGATGCGCGCGTCCAGGGCCAGCACGCCATCGCTGTCCGCGAGCAGCGGGTTGATGTCCAGCGTGCGGATCTCCGGAAGGTCGACGATCAGCTGCGCGATGCGCACCAGGGTCATGGCGATGCCGTCGAGATCGGCCGCCGGCCGGTCACGGTAGCCGCGCAGCCGTCGGAACACTTCCGTGCGTGTGATCATATCCATGGCCAGATGCAGATTCAGGGGCGGCAGGCCGAGGGCTCGATCGTGAACGACTTCTACCGCCGTGCCGCCCTGACCGAACACCAGCACCGGGCCGAACTGGGCGTCGCTGGTCATGCCCAGGAGCAGCTCATGTGCGTGGGGCCGCAGGACCATGGGCTGCACAGTGAATCCGTCTATGCGGGCCCCTCCCGCCTCCCGGCGCAGCCGGGCAAGCATCTGCTCGGCTGCCGTGCTCACGGCTGCGGCGTTTTCCAGGCCGAGCATCACGCCACCCACGTCGGACTTGTGGGTGATGTCCGGCGAGCGAACCTTGAGCGCGACCGGCACGCCCAGGGATTCGGCCGCCGCGGCTGCCTCGGCGCCGGACGATACGTCCCGAGTCTCCACTATGGTGATCCCGTAAGCCGTCAGCAGCCTGTACACGGCAGTCGGCTCGAGCCATCCGGTACCGACTCGCGCCAGGTGCTCGCGGATCACGCTGCGGGCCAGATCTCGGTCGACGCTGAAGGCTTCGGGGATCGAGGGCGGGGTCTGCATCAGCAGCTCCTGCCCGAGCCGGTAGTCGTACAGCTGCATGAACGCGGCCGTGGCCTCGGTGGGCGTGTCGTAGGTGGCGAGTCCGTGGCTGTTGAGCAGCTCGCGGCCGGCGTTGGCGGTGGCGCCGCCCACCCAGCTGGTGAGCACGGGTATGCGAACGTCCGTGCGGGCAAGCTCGGTGGTAACTGCCGCGGCGCAATCCACCGGTGCGGCAATCGCGGTGGGGCAGTTGAGCACCAGCAGCCCGTCCATGTCCTGCGGGTGATCGAGCAGGGCGCGCAGGGCAGCCGCGTAACGATCCGGGGTGGCGTCGCCCACGATGTCCACCGGGTTGCCGTGCGACCACGTGGCCGGCAGCACCGCATCCAGGGCCTCGCGGCAGGGCTTCGACAGCTCGGCCAGCTCGCCGCCGGCCGCGAGCAGAGCGTCAGCTGCCATGACGCCGATGCCGCCGCCATTGCTGAGAATGCCCAGCCGGCGTCCCGCTGATGACTTCAGATCGGCCAGGGTTTCCACCGCCGCGAACAGCTCCGTGAGGTCGTCGACGCGCAGGATTCCGGCGCGGCGGAAGGCGGCGTCGTAGACGTCGTCGGCACCGGCCAGCGCGCCCGAGTGCGACGCCGCTGCCTTGGCACTGCCCGGGTGACGGCCGGCCTTCACCACGATCACGGGCTTCATGCGTGCCGCAGCGCGCGCCGCCGACATGAACTTGCGGGCCTGCTCGATGCCCTCGATGTGCAGCAGAATCGCCCGCGTGTCCTCGTCGTTGGCCAGATAATCCAGCATGTCGCCGAAATCCACGTCCACCATGCCGCCCAGCGAGACCAGGTACGAAAAGCCGATGCCGCGCGGTACGGCCCAGTCGATGACGGAGGTGACGATGGCGCCGGACTGGGTGACGAATGCCAGGTGCCCGCGTTGCGGTGCGAGGTGGGCGAAGCTGGCGTTGAGGGCGTAGCGCGGAGCCAGCACCCCGACCGTGTTGGGGCCGACGATGCGCAGCAGGTGCGGGCGGGCGGCATCCAGCACGCGCTGGCGCAGACGTCTGCCCTCGTCGCTGTCGAGCTCGGCGAAGCCGGCGCTGATCACGATCGCGGCACGGGTGCCGCGAGCCCCCACCTGTTCGACCAGCTCGGGGACCAGCTGCGCGGGGGTCGCGATCACGGCCAGGTCCGGCGTCAGCGGCAGGCTCGCGACATCCGGATAGGCGAGCACGCCCTGTATGGAGGAGTGATGCGGATTGACGGGCATCACAGGACCGTCGAATCCAGCCCGCAGCAGGTTGCGGGCCAGGACGTCGCCCACGGAGCCGGCATCGCGGCTGGCTCCGATGAGCGCGATCGAGCGGGGTTTGAACAGATAGTCGAGGTTGCGGATGGACACTGCGTGCGTCCTCTGTGCGCGTCCGGTCTCATGATGCAGAGTGACGAAGCGAATTGCATCCGGCGAACTACCTAGGTGCCGCTTAGCGGGCGGCGCGCTATCTTGTGCCGTTCATGAGCAGAACTCCGCGATCACCCGCGTCCCGGCAGCGCCCCGCCGCGCTCAACAACCGCCACCGGTTGCGCCGTGTGCTGCTGGGGATCACGTTGGTGACGCTCGGTCTCATTCTGGTCATTGCCCTGCCCGTGTGGTTCAGGCTGGAGTATCCGGAGGTGCGGCCTGTGCCTGAACGCGAGCTCGCAGAAAACTGGCAGCTGCCGCTGCTCAAAGCCGACGGTCGGCACGTGCTGTTGCTGATGATCGACGGGCTCGCGGTGGAACCGTTTCAGCGTGCGCTTGCAGAGGGTCGGATGCCCAATCTCGAGCGGCTGATGAGCAGCCGGCCGACCTCGCAGAACGTCGCCATCGCCACCTTTCCCAGCGCCACTTCTCCCTCGGTGCAGGAGCTGCTTTCCGGACGCTACATCGATCTGTCCGATCTGCCTGGTCCGCGCCGTGCACGCGTTCGATCGCGATCAGCGCACCGTGTTCCGCTACGTGACCGAACCGGACGTCTGGCAGTGGCCGGTACCGACCCTGTTCGATGCGGTGGGTGACCGCGAGGCGGTCACGGTGTTCGAGGGGCGCTGGGACGGACCCTTGACCATACTCACGCAGTACAACCTGATCGGGCAGGCGTTCCTCGAAGCCATCGGTGCGTCTGCGCTTTCGGGTGGTGACCGTGGCCCGGTGGAGGCTTACCTCAAGCTGCTCAGGGACGGCGCCTCACCCGTCGTGTCGCTGATCGTGCTCAACGAGTTCGACATGCTCGCGCACTTTCACGGCCCGCAATCGGCGGAAGCTCAGCGCGCGCTGTCCGACAGCGACGCGCTGATCGGAGAGATTCTGGACGCGCTGGCCCACACCACGGGCAGCAGGGGATCGCTGCTCGACGAGACTTCTCTGGTGCTGTTCGGCGATCACGGCATGGCACAGTCGGGTCACTACATCGATCTGCGTGACTTCTTCGCTGAGCGCGGGCTCAACGCCATCGACGTCGCTACAGTGGGTCACGTGCTGTTTCGCGAACGGTTGGGCTCCCTGTGGACCAACTGGACGGACGTCATTCTGGTTGCCGGAGGCTCAAACATCACCCAGGTCTACCTGAAGGACCCTGAGCGGGGCTGGCGTGCACCCCTGCTCGATGGCGCGGACCACCCCGGTGCCGAGAACGACCACGACACGGTCAGCCGTCTGGCCCCCGACCTGGCGCGCCGCGAGGGCATCGGCCAGGTGTTCTGGCTCGAGGCGCTCGACGTGGTGCGGGTGCTCGCCGGCGACGGCAGCCGCGCCCGCGTGATGGCACGCGGCGAAGGACCCGAGCGCGTCTACGCCTATCTGGTGGAACCCGACGCCGAGTCGGATCCTTTCGGTTATCTGGCGAATCCGGCGACCCGACCGCTCGTCTGCCACGGCCCGTCGGCAGCGAGCGAGTGCTTCCACAGTGTGACGGAATGGTTCGATGCCTCGGTGTCGACCGGCTACCCCGGTGCGGTGCCGCTGCTGCCGAAAGCGTTCCGGGCGTCGCAGTTCGCGGGCGATCTGATGGTGGCCGCTGCGCGCGGGTACACCTTTCTGCGCGGCCAGCAGGGTGATCATGGCAACCTCGACCGCCAGGCCATGCTGACGCCCCTGATATTCAATGGGCCGGGCGTGTCGGCCTGCCAGGAACGGCATCAACCGCGACTGGTGGACATCTACCCCAGCGTGGCCGTGCTGCTGGGCGCAGCTCGGGACGATCCGGCGCTCACAGATCTGGACGGCAGGGTGCTCGATTGCGTCGCCAATCCCGCGAGCGCGCTGCGGCCAGGGCGCCGGCTTTGAACTTCGCTCGCGTCCTGGGATCTACAAGGCATCCACAATGTGCCACTCGAGTTGAGACGCTGCGCTTACACACCATCTTTCGAAGCTGCAGGGCGTTGCTTTTGATCGCGCTGGCGGGCCTTTCCTCTGTCGCGCTCGCGACGCCGGAAGCGCCGACCGTCGACGCAGCGGCAAGCCTGCGCGTGCTCACGCTGAACGTGGCGCACGGGCGCAAGGACGGACCGAATCAGCTGCTACAGAGCACGGTTCAGCTGCGCAAAAACCTGGGCAGCATCGGCGATCTGTTCACCGAGCGGGAACCCGACGTCGTAGCCCTGCAGGAGGCTGACGGCCCCTCGCGCTGGAGCGGCGGCTTCGATCACGTCCGCCTGCTGGCCGATCGTGGGAACTTCCCCTGGCGTTTCCGCGGCGATCACGCGGAGGGTTGGCTTGCGCGTTACGGCACCGCGCTGCTGTCGCGAATGCCGTTCCAGGCCACTCAGAGCCTGAAATTCGCGCCCACGCTGCCGACGCCCACCAAGGGCTTCGTGATCGGCGAGCTGCCCTGGCCGGGCGGGCAACCCGCGTCGCTGCCGGGGCAGGTTCCGGACAAAGTCGACGTCGTGTCTGTGCATCTGGATTACCTGAGCACGGCGGCCCGCGAGCGCCAGGTAGACGATCTGGCTCGCGTGCTGGCACGCCGCGCCAACCCGGTGATCGTGCTCGGCGACTTCAACAGCAACTGGGACGACCCCAATTCCGCGGTCAAACGCCTGGCGGAGGATGCGGGCCTGGCGAGCTACGAGCCGGAAGCTGCGGCGCTGCCCACCTTCGGCGACCGGCGCCTCGACTGGATACTGATCTCGCCCGAGTTTCGATTCCGCAGCTACCAGGTGCTGCCCGAGGTGGTTTCGGATCACCAGGCCGTGATGGCCGACATCGGGCTCGCCGCCGAGTGACGCCGGCGCGCTGGCGCCCCGTCAGCTGCCCCCGGCGACGGCGCCGAGCACTCGCGACGGGCGCCCGAGCGCCGCTTCCACCAGCTCCTCGAGCCTTGCGCGGCCGATCTGATCGCCGGCGAACAGCGGGCCCACGACAGCATCGAGGCTGCTGCCTGCGCTGATCAGTTCCAGGTCGAGATCCCGGAACAGCAGCGTCGCATAGGCGGTATCGGGCCCGGTGGACGGGTCCGCCAGATGGCCGCCGTCGCGGTCGGCCCATTCCTTGAGTGATGCCAGCGAGCGTTCGTAGCGGCGCCCGCTGATGCCGCCGCTGCGGGTGAGCACGGCCAGGCTGTAGTACTCGGCCAGACCCTCCGCGATCCAGTCGTCGCCGTGCTCGGGCGCCACCGTCATCGCCGCGTGCACCAGTTCGTGCAGCAGCGTGCTCGTGCCGTTCTCGCTGATCAGCGGGCGCCCCGGGTGCAGGTAGATGGCGTTGGGGCCGGACAGGGCGCCGAGCCACATGTCGTCGCTGCCGCCGACGATCAGCATCCGCTCAGGGAACGAGGGCAGAACGGACACCAGCTGCGGCAGGGTCCAGCGGACGAACGCCAGGATATCCATGCGCCGGAACGATTCGCCGGTGGGACCGGCAACGGAAACGCGCCGCTCTCCGAGCTTGTCACGCCGGATGCCCAGCTCGCCTGCAGCCATCCAGCCCACCGGGCGATCGAAGCGACGATCCGGATTGGCGACCTGGATCGTGTCGTTGGATGGTCCGTACCCGGTCTCGAAGCTCCAGCCGGGTGGCCCGGAGAGGCTCAGGGTCGCGTGCGACTCCGCACCGGCCCGGGCACGTACCCGCGCCGGGGGGAACAGGTCGTCCAGGCGCAGAACGGCCCAGTTGTCACCCATGCGCGCGTCGTAGGCGTCACCGCGGCGATGGTCGACGCCAACGCGGTAGCTGAGCCGCCCGCCGGTACGTGGCACGGTCCACACCAGTCGGTCACCCTGGCGCCGGATGGTGCCGTCGCCTTCGAACTCGCCGTAGCGCGATGCTGGTGCATTGAAGTCGAGCAGGCGCAGCTGGCCCTTGCGCTGCCGGATGTCGATATGCACCAGCACCCCGTGCGCCTCCGGCTGAAACTCGGCCTGGTAGTGCACGCCGTAGCGCGCGCTGGTGGCGGCCGCTACGCCCGATGGTGTCACGATGGTTGCGACGACCAGCAGCAATGCGCATCGAAGCATGTTGCAACCCGTGGAATCGAATACCGGCGCAGTGTAGCCTGACGCGCGTTGATTCACAGTTCTGCAATGCCGCAGCATGAACCTTCCCTGTAGTCGCTGTCGGATCTGATGAAAGACATCACAACTCGCAGCGCGTTCCGTGCGAAACCAGGTCTGATACGTCCTCGTGATCGGGACCCGCTGTACGGCGGGAGAGATCGATTCTCAACATTGGCAAACGCTACACGGCATTGCTGGCCGGATTCATCGGCAACGTCGTGGAGTGGTACGACTTTGCATTGTACGGGTACATGGCCGGCATACTTTCGGGGTTGTTCTTTCCGGGGGACGATCACCTCGCCTCGCTGATCGCCACCTACGGCGTCTTTGCCGCAGGCTTCGTCATGCGGCCACTCGGCTCGGGTATCTTCGGCTGGCTGGGCGACACGATCGGCCGCAGTCAGACGATGCTCGTTTCAGTAACCATGATGGCGCTGCCCACCTTCGCCCTCGGATGTCTCCCGACCTACGATACGTTGGGTGTGTGGGCGCCGGCGCTGCTGGTGAGCGTGCGGCTGCTTCAGGGCCTGTCGGTGGGCGGCGAGTTCAGCAGCTCGGTGACGTATCTGGTCGAGACCGCCGCGGACGGGCATCGCGGACGCTCGGGCAGCTGGGCGAACACCGGCAGCATCTTCGGCATGCTCCTGGGTTCTGGCGTCGCGGCGCTGGTGACCTCGACGATGACGGACGCCACGCTGCAGAACTGGGGATGGCGCCTGCCGTTCCTGTTCGGAGGCGTGATCGGCCTGACGTCGATTCTGCTGCGGCGGCATCTGCCGAAGTCCCGGCATTTTCAACGGCATCACGATGAGCGTTGCGACAGCTCGCCGCTACTGCAGGCGTTCACCAGCAATCGCCGTCAGATGCTTCAGGCGATCGTGTTCGCGTCGGCGTACGGGGTGCTGTTCTACCTGCCGCTGGTCTACCTGCCGCAGTGGCTGCACGACGAGACCGGGCTGGGCCTCGACCGGGCGCTTCAGATCAACTCTGCAGCAACGGCGCTGTTGCTGGTGCTGATTCCGATCTCCGGCTGGGCCGGTGATCGCCTGCTGCGGCGCACGCACCTGATCGCACTGGGGATGGTGGGGATTGGGGTGCTCGGCTGGCCGATGTATCTCTGGCTGCTGGCGGGTGGTGTCGGCAAAGTCATCGTCGTGCAGACCGCTCTGGTGATATTGCTGGCCGTTCCCCTGGGTTCGGCTCCCGCCATGTTCGTCGAGCTCTTTCCGGCACGCGACCGGCTTTCGGGTTATTCGGTTGCCTACAATCTGGGGCTCGGCGTCGTCGGCGGTGCGACGCCCGTGGTCTGCACCTGGCTGATAGACGTTACCGGGGCGGCCACCGCGCCGGCCGCCTACATGGTTGTCATGGCGCTGGTCGCCCTGGTCACGCTGTCGATCATGCAGGACCGGAGCCGCGAGCCGTTGCGCTAGCCGGATTCGGACATCCTGCCGGGCGCGCGGCGACGGCCTGATGCAACCTCACCCGGACCGCGCCAGATTTTCCACGTCAGCCCGGAGCTCACCGGCGATGTCGCGGCTCCACTGTGCGAGCGCTGCTGCCATGGCTTCGGCTACCGGGCCGGGGTCGGTCGCGCTCGCGCGCGCATCGTAGGTCCCGAGCCTGGGTGCTGCGACCTTGGTGCCGTCTGCCCGGCGCAGGCTCCAGTGCGCGACCAGGGTGACGACCCCGCGCGCATCCGCTTCGAACTGCACCACGCTGCCGGTCAGGCGGTAGTCGGGATCGAAGCCGGGCATGCCGGGCTCGACGACGATCGCGGCGCCCGCGAGCAGCGCCTCCAAGCTGCTGCCCAGGGCGCGTGTCGTCGCCAGGTCCAGAGGCTCGGCCCAGCGGTGATAGTCGTCCACGATCAGACTCGTTCCGGTACCGCGCACGACCATCTGCTGGCGCCGCAGATACTCGGGAAACTGCAGCGGTCCGAGCGTGACGACGGCCGGGTGCGCGCTCGCAGTGCGCGCTTCGCGAGGCACCGGGTCCAGGCGGAAGTAGCTCACCGGTGGTGATGAGGCGCAGGCGCTGAGCGCGACGGCTGCGCAAGCCAGCAGGAACCGGGGCAGAGGTTGCTTCATGATGCCGTGCTCCTTTATTCCGCTTTGCCGCGCAGCAGCGCCTCGGGGTGCCGTTCCAGGTAGTCGAAGAACGCGCGCAGGGTGCGTGCCGCGGCCTCTACCTCCGTCAGCGTCGCCTGCAGCTGTTGCACCTGTGGGGAATCGCCCTCGAGCTGGCCCTTCGCGGCGCCAAGGGTTGCCTGAGCGTCGCTG
Organism: Pseudomonadales bacterium; assembly: GCA_041395905.1. Classification (GTDB taxonomy): domain Bacteria; phylum Pseudomonadota; class Gammaproteobacteria; order Pseudomonadales; family Azotimanducaceae; genus UBA7803. The sequence continues at coordinate 19,042 of JAWKZP010000004.1, read as the reverse complement.
ATGGCCTGGTCGAGGCGCCTGGCGACGGGCTTCAACTCGCGCACCAGCTGGTCGACGTCGTCGTCGACGCTGTCGAATAGGCGCTTGGCCTCGGCCACCATGCGCCGCAGCTCGGCCAGCGTCGCCTGTGCGGAGGCGCTGAGCTGCTGGGTGTCATCGGCATTCACCAACCGGTTGACGCCGGCGAGGGTGTCGCGCACATCCTGGGAATTGACCAGCTCGTCGAAGCCGCGCAGCACGCTCAGCAGGCGGGTGCTGAGCTCGCCGAAATCGACGTTGCGCTGAATGTCGGCGACGACGGTCTGAAACTTCTGGATCGCCTGCTGAATGTCCGAGGGCACGCTGGGAATTTCCGGATAGGGCGAATTGCGGTCGTACAGCTCGAGCGCTTGCCCTGGCCGGAAGTCCAGATCGACGAGCAGCTGCCCGGTGACGAAGCTCTCGCTGTCCAGCTGGGCGCTGAACCCGGCCTTCACCAGTTCGTCGATGCTGAGCAGTCCATCCAGAGCGCCCTCTACCCGGCGGCCCTCGCGCAGTACCTTGATGGCGTCCGGGCGCAGGCGCATGACCACCTCGATCTTGGGCGAGAGCGTCTCGACGTCGGTCAGCAGCGAGATGGTTTCCACCGAGCCCACGCGCACGCCGCGGAACACCACGTTGGACCCCTCGCGAAGGCCCTGAACGGAACCGTCGAAGTAGGTGACGAGCATCGTCTTGCGCGCAAGCAGATCCGCGCCGCCGAATACGGCGACGGCGATGGCGAGCAGGGTGACGGCACCCACCACGAAGGCGCCGATCAGGGCCGGATTGGTCTGCTTGCTCATGCCGGGGACGGCTCCTCGTGCTCACCGCGGCGCAGGAAGCTGCGTACGATGGGGTTGGTGCTGTGATCACGAAGCTCGCGCGGATTGCCCGTAGCGAGCTGCGTCTTGCTGTCCGCATCCAGGAAGATGCAATCGTCGCCGATGGCGAAGATGCTGGCCAGCTCGTGGGTGACCACGACGATGGTGGTGCCGAGGCTTTCGCGCAGCTCGAGAATGAGGTCGTCCAGGCGCTTGGCCGTCAGCGGATCGAGGCCGGCGGAAGGCTCGTCGAAGAACAGAATTTCCGGGTCGAGGGCCATGGCGCGCGCCAGGCCCGCTCGTTTCTTCATGCCACCGGAAATCTCGTTGGGGTAGTAGTCCTCGAACCCGCTCAGGCCCACCAGCATGAGTTTGTAGGCGGCCACGTCGCGGATCTGAGCGGCGTTGAGGTCCGTGTACTGGCGCAGCGCCAGGCCGATGTTTTCGGCGAGGGTCATGGAGCTCCACAGCGCGCCACCCTGAAACAACGTGCCGAAGCGGCGCCTCAGCAGAGCCTGCTCGGTTTCGTCTGCATCCCAGTAAGCCTGGCCGTCGTACCAGACGTCGCCGCGGGCCGGGCGCTTGAGTCCGATCATTGCCTTGAGCAGCGTGCTCTTACCGCAACCGGACCCGCCCATGATCACGAATACGTCGCCGCGATTCACCGTGAACTGGAGATCACGCTGCACCACGAAGTCGTCGAACGCGAGGGTCAGGTCCCGAACGACGATGTGTGATTGCGCGTCCGACACCTCAGATACCGAGGTTGATGTAGATGACCGTCAGCACCGAGGCGCTGACCACGATGAGCACGATGCCCATGACCACGGCCCGGGTGGTGGCCTGGCCCACGGCCATGGCACTGCCGCCGCAGGCCATGCCCTGCTGGCAGCCCGCCAGTGCGACCAGGCAGCCGAACACCACGGACTTGAACAACCCGCCCAGCAGATACTCGAGCGTCACGGCATCGAGCGTCTGCCGGGCGTACTGCATGAACCCGACGTCCAGCATGGACAGACCGACGGTCATCCCGCCCAGTATGCCCAGCAGCTCGCCGTAGAGCGTGAGCAGCGGCATCATCAGCACCAGCGCGATCACCCGGGGCGTAACCAGAAAGTCCACCGGGTTCATGCCCAGCGTGGTGAGCGCGTCGACCTCCTCGTTGACTTTCATGGTGCCGATCTGCGCGGCGTAGGAGGCACCGGTACGACCGGCCATGAGAATGGCGGTCATTATGGGTGCCATTTCCCGCACCATGGCGATGGCCACGAGATCGGCGGTGTAGATGCCGGCACCGAAGGGTTCCAGCTGCATCACGCCGACGAAGGCGAAGATCATGCCCACCAGAAAGCTGATCAGGCTGGCGATGGGCAATGCCTCGACTCCGGCTTCCTGGATGTAGACGGCGAGGTCGGAGCGCAGGTAAGTGGCCCGGCCGCGCAGGAACCGTCCGAACGACAACACGAATTCGCCGGTGAACGCGAGCAGTTCGTGGGCGCTGCGGGCTGCTTCGATGGTTCGGGTGCCGAGCCGGGTCACGAAGGGCGGTCTGGCGGCCGTGCGCCGGGCGCCTTCGCGTTCCTTTACGGCGAAGGCGAGCGCGAGCAGCCGGCGCACCCCCTCGGGCAGGGCGTCGGCGTCCAAGGCAGCGCCCTCGGCTTCGGCACTGCGCCGGATCGCCACCAGCACCGAAAGCAACCCCGTGTCCCAGTTGCCCAGATCTTCGGTGTGCAGCCTCACCCGGACGGGTGAGGTGGCTCGGATGCGCTCCAGCACCGGCGCGGCGCTCGGCAGATCACCGCTGAGCAGCCAGTCGCCAGACAGGGTCACGGTGAGGGTCCCAGACGCACCCTCACGCTGACTGTCTGTATCCTCCGGGGGAGAGCAGGAGAGGACGGCGGCGCTCATGGGCCCAGGCGCGCTCAGAGCTCGTCGAGCAACGCCCGCAGATACTCCGTGGTGGACGCGCTGCCGCCGAGATCACGGGTCAACACCCTGCCGGCGCCGATCACGCTGCGCACCGTGTGCCGTATCCGGGCTGCGTGATCGGTCATGTCCAGATAGTCGAGCATCATGGCCGCGGCGAGCATCAGCGCGGTGGGATTGGCAATGCCCTTGCCGGCGATGTCCGGCGCACTGCCGTGCACGGCCTCGAAAATGCCTTTGCGCTCGCCGATGTTGGCTCCGGGCGCCAGGCCGAGACCGCCCACCAGGCCCGCGCACAGGTCGGAGATGATGTCACCGAAGAGATTGGTGGTGACGATGATGTCGAACTGGTGCGGGTTCATGACCAGCTGCATGGCACAGTTGTCGACGATCATCTCCTGCATCTGAATGTCGGAGTAGTCGGCAGCCACGCCGCGTGCCACGTCGAGAAACAGTCCCGACGTGGATTTCATGATGTTGGCCTTGTGCACCACCGTGACCTTCCTGCGGCCGAGACGGCGCGCCATGTCGAACGCGTAGCGCAGCACCCGTGCCGAACCCTTGCGCGTGATCACGCTGCGCAGTTCGGCGCGCTCGCCATCCGGGCTCACGACGTGGCCGACGCCGGAGTAGAGGCCTTCGAGATTCTCACGCACGACGATCAGGTCCACGTCCTGATAGCGGGTCGAATAACCGGGGATGGACAGCGCCGGGCGCACGTTGGCGAACAGCTCGAAGTGCTGGCGCAGAGATACGTTGACCGACGAAAAGCCGCGACCCACCGGCGTCGTGATGGGGCCTTTGAGCGTGGCCGGGTTGCGCTCGATCAGCTCCAGCGTTTCCGGCGGCACCAGATCGTGCCCCGCTTCCAGCGCTGTCTGGCCGGCGATGGCATAGTCGAATTCGAGCCCGCACTCGAGCGCCGAGAGCAGCTCGATGGTGGCCTCGACGATGTCCGGTCCTATGCCGTCGCCAGGGATGACCGTGACCCGGGTTTGTGTCATACCGATTCCATGTCTGTTTCCGCAGATGGCTCGATATCATGCCATGAAAGCGGTGCCACGCGGGGCCCGCACGGCCGAAGCCGCTGAGCCGTTCCCTGGTTGCGCCGCGGCCGGACAGCTGCGAGTCTGCAACGTGGAGCGTTTCGCTACGGGAGAGAGGTCGAGACAGATGACGGATTACATTCGCACACCGGATTCGAACTTTCAGCAACTGGCCGGGTTTCCGTTCTCGCCCCACTACCATGTGTGGCAGGACATGCGCATGCACTATCTGGACGAGGGCCCGAAGGACGGCCCGGTGATGCTGCTGCTGCACGGTATGCCGACCTGGAGCTATCTCTACCGCGACATGATCCCGCCACTGGTGGCGGCGGGGTATCGTTGCATCGCGCCCGATCATCTCGGCTTCGGCCGGTCGGACAAGCCGACGGACATCCACTGGTACACGATCGCGCGGCACACGGAGATCCTCACCACGCTGATCACTGCCCTCGATCTCACCGATATCACGCTGGTCTGTCAGGATTGGGGCGGCCCCATCGGGCTCGCTCAGGCGGCGACGATGCCCGAGCGATTCTCGCGCCTGGTGATCATGAACACCTGGCTGCACCATCCGGAGTACCAGTACACCGACGCCATCCGCAACTGGAACCGCAACTGGCACGAGGGCGGGCTGTTCCACCGTCCCTGCCCCAACATCGCCCTGCTGATGCTGCTGAGTTCGGGGCTGGCACCTCGGGAGGTGGTGTTCCCGGCACTGGTCGGCGGCACCGAGCCGCCCATGGACGATGCCGCGCGGGCCATGTACGAAGGTTTCCTTGCACCGGTCAAGGGGCTCGCGGACGAGGCCTACAACGGCATGCGCCGGTTTCCGCTGTCGATTCCCATGGACAGTTACGACAATGGCAACGGCGCTGCACAGACGCACCACTACCGCACACTGCTCGGATGGACCAGGCCGGTGAACTTCATCTGGGGTTGCGCAGACGAGGTGTTCGACGAAGCCTGGGGGCGGAAGTGGGCCGGCCAGATGAAGGCGACCTTCGACCCGATTGCGGATGCCGGGCACTTTCTGCAGAACACCCACGGCGCAACGGTGGCCGGGCTGATACTGAGCCGGGCCGGCGATCGGAGCTGATCGAACCCCCGTTGCGTCCGAGCCGAGGATCCTGGAAAGTCTCGTCTTCCGGTCGCCAGGCCGAGCGGTAGCGGTGGCAGCGGAGGGATCCGTCACCGGCCATTGCGGCAGCCCGCGCGACCAGCGCGCGCGGGGTTAGCGAGCTTTTGAGTGAGGAGGTTGTTCGATGAGTCTGGAGGCGTTCAGGCAGGAAGCCCGTGAGTGGCTCGAGGCAAACTGTCCGGCCAGCATGCGCGGGCGGACGGTGCATTTCGAAGATGCCTACGAGGCCTATGACACGGACGATGCGCGGCTCTGGCTCGAGCGCGCTGCTGCGCGCGGCTGGGTAGCTCCGGGTTGGCCGAAAGAGTACGGCGGCGGCGGCTTGAGCCGCGCGGAACTGCAGGTCCTGGCTCAGGAGATGGCCGCCATCCGGGCGCTGCCGCCGGCGACCGGCATGGGCCTGTCCATGATCGGTCCGACGCTGCTCGAGTTCGGTACCGAAGCACAGAAGCAGCGCCATCTGCCCAGGATCACCAGCGGGCAGGTACGCTGGTGCCAGGGCTACAGCGAGCCGGGTTCCGGGTCCGACCTTGCCAGCCTCAGAACCCGCGCCGTGCTCGACGGCGATCATTTCGTGATCAACGGGCAGAAGATCTGGACCTCCGGCGCCACCCATGCCGACTGGATGTTCTGCCTGGTGCGAACGGATCCGGATGCCCCCAAGCACGAGGGTATCAGCTTCGTGCTGCTGGAAATGAAGCAGCCCGGGGTGACGGTGAAACCCATCCGACTCATTTCGGGGTCTTCGCCCTTCTGTGAGACCTTCCTCGACAACGCGATTGCCCGCAAGGAAGACCTCGTGGGCGAGCTCAACAAGGGCTGGACCGTGGCCAAGCGCCTGCTGCAGTACGAGCGCTCGGGCCCGGGAGACAGTGGCGCGCCGGCGCGTACTGCCAGGCCGCGTCTCAACCCCTACGCTCAGATCGCCATGGATTACATCGGCGCGAACGGCGGCAAGGTTGCCGACCCGCTGATCCGCGACCGCATCACCCGCCAGGTGATGCAGGAACGCAGCATGCAGCTCACCGCGCGGCGCGTTGCCGAAGAGAGCAAGAGCACGGGTGCGCCCGGCGCTGCCACGTCGATTTTCAAGTACGTGGGCTCCACGCTGGCAAAGGACGGCTCCGAGCTGAAAGCGCAGCTCCGCGGGACCCGCGGCCTCGGCTGGGACGGCGACGGATTCAGCGACGAAGAGCTCGAGTCGACCCGGGGCTGGCTGCGCGACCGGGCTGTGACCATCTACGGCGGCACCAACGAGGTGCAGCTGAACATCATTGCGAAGCGCGTGCTCGGTTTGCCTGACTGAGCCTGTGAGACCCGACCTCCAACCATCTGCAGTGAGAGCGCCACCGCAATGGCTGACAGCCTGAGAGATCAACTGGTGAAAGCGGGGCTCGCCACCGCCGCCCAGGCCAAGAAGGCAGAGCGGCAGGCGCGTGCGGACAAAGCAACCCGGGGCAAGAGCAAGCCGGGCGAGCGCGAATCGGAGGCGAGCGCGCTTGCGCGGCAGGCGCGGGCAGAGAAGGCCGAGCGCGACCGGGCAGCCGCCGAGGCCATCCGGGAGAAGGCCGCGGCCAAGGCGCTGCGGGCCGAGATCAAGCAGATCATTCGGCAGCACGATCAGCGCGTGAAGACCGCCCACGAAGACGACGTGCCGTACAACTTCGTACACGGCAAGAAGATCAAGCGCATCTATGTGCCCGCGGCGCAGCGCGAGCAGCTGAGCTCAGGCCGCCTCGTGATCGTCAATGACGACGGGATCTATCACCTGGTCTCGAAGTCGGTCGCCGAGCGCATCAGAGCGCGGGACCCGAAGCGCATCATCGCGGCCCATGGCGACAAGGCGCCGGAGCCCGGCTCCGACGACGAGTTCTATGCGCGTTTCGAGGTGCCTGACGACCTGGACTGGTAGCGGGGCAGGGCGCTCCGGCAGTCTCAGGCCGCGACCTCACCCTCGCGGCTGCGCAGTGCCAAAAACTCGCGGGTGTGGCCTGCCACCACCTCGACGTACTCCGGCTCCAGATGAATGTGATGTGGCCCCTGGATGCGGCGGACCGTCAGGTTGGGATGGTGCCGCAGGGTCTCCTCGATCTCGCCCTGGTACCACTTGTCGCCCTGCTCGGCCACCAGCAGTAAGGCCGGGGCGCTGCTGCCTTCCAGCAGATAGTTGATGGTTTCGCGGGTGTGGCGCAGCGGCGTGGGGAAACGGATTCGCGGATCGGTGCGCCAGGTGACCCCGCCGGCCACGGCTTTGTGACCCCGCCGGACGAGCACGATGGCGGCCTCGAACGTCTGATCGGTTGCCTCGGTGACCCGCCTGGCCATCGTCTCGATGTCCGGGTAGACCCTTGGCGCCTTGTCGTGCGCCGTCAGCATGCGCTCGATTGCCAGGCGGTTCTGACCGATGCGCTCCTTGAGGCTCACGCCGCCGGTGGCGATGAATCCGTCGATCAGCACCGAGCGCTGGATGCGTTCGGGAAAGGTTGCGGCGAGCTCGCTGGCGATGCTGGCGCCCATGGAGTGACCGAGCAGGTTGAAGGTGCGCCAGCCGAGCTGGTCCGCCACTGCCAGCACGTCCTGCATGTCGGTGAAGGAGTGATAGTGCACGCCGGGCGGCCGATGATCCGACAGCCCGTGCCCGGCGAAATCCAGAGCGACCAGGTTCAGCTCCGGCAGCAGCGGCGCCAACCGGTCGAAGGTGTTGGCATTGTCGAGCCAGCCATGCAGCGCGATGGTCGGCGGACCGTCCGGGTCGCCCCACAGCTTCGCCGCCATGCGCCGACCAAATACTTCGAAGTCTGCTGCTTCGCCTCTGCGAGCTTGTGTGTTCATGGGCGTCCCCGGGTCAAAAGCGCGCAATTCTACAGATTTTGCCGCGGGTTTTGTGGCGCCAGGTGCCTGTCCGTGGGATCCGCGCCGTTGGGGGGCGCGGCTTGCGCGCGCCGCAGCGCCGGTAGTCCATGGGCTGCAAACATCTGCTACCCTTCCCGGGTCGAACGCACGGGAGGGGAGCCATGGCGCAGACGACGGATTTCAATCGACGGCAGTTTCTCAAAGGGACCGGCCTGACCGCGCTCGCGGGCGCGGTGGGCACGACGTTGGCTGCCGGCCCGGCCACCGCGGAAGGGGCGGGCAGGCCCTACCTGGTCGATGGGCGCTACGACTTCGACACACCCTACAGCCGCATCGGCACCGATTGCACCAAGTGGGACCGCCAGATCGACCGCTTCGGTGACAACGTGCGGGTCGGCATGGGCATCGCGGATCTCGACTTTCGGGCCGCGCCCTGCATTGCCGATGCCATGCGCGAGCGCATGCAGCACGAGAACTGGGGCTATCTCAACTACGATCTCGGGCTCGCCTCGCTCAAGGAGCAGATCTGTCGATGGAACAGCGAGCGCCACGGGGTGGAGGTGTCGCCCGACTCGCTGGTGATTGCCACCGGGGTGCATCCGGGTCTCATCGCGGGTCTGTCTGCGTTTTCGCCACCGGGCAGCCGCGTGCTGCTCATGACGCCGACTTACAACGGCTTCTACAGCGATCTTCGCTTTACCAACACCGTCGCCAACGAGAGCGAGATGGTGTTCAAGGACGGCCGCTACCACATCGACTGGGACGACCTGGAAGCGCGCATGACGCCGGATACGCACACCATGCTGCTGTGCAACCCGCAGAACCCCACCGGCAACGTCTGGTCCGAGTCGGACCTGCTGCGCATCGGCGAGCTGTGCCTCGAGCATGAGGTCGTGGTGCTGGCCGACGAGATACACGCGGACTTCGTGCGTCCCGGGCAGAAGTACACGCCGTTTTCGAGCCTGCCGAACCGCGACGTGGTGAACAACAGCCTCACGTTCAAGGCCATCACCAAGAGCTTCAACCTGCCGGCATCGAAGAACGCCTACTGGTTCTCGACCAATCCGGTGCTGCTGGAACGGGCGAAGAAACATCACCGCGCCGATCTCAACACGCTGGGCGTCGTTGCCAACGAGGCCGCTTACCGTCATGGCGCCGACTGGCTGGACCAGCTGCTGGTGTACATCGACGGCAACCACAGCTTCGTCGAGAACTACCTGAAGGAGAACCTGCCTCAGGTGGGCTATACGCGACCCCAGGGCACGTTCCTGGCCTGGCTGCACTTCGACGGCATCATGGAGCGCGCCGGGGTCGTGGAGCAGGCTGCGGCCAGCCAGGACTCCGATCACCCGATGACTGCCAGCGATCTGTTCGAGGCCTGGCTGGTGGACAACGCCGGCGTTCAGTTGAACGCGGGGGAGGGCTACGGCAAGGGCGGCGAACGCTGCATGCGCATGAATCTCGGCACCTCGCGCCAGCTGATCAAGCTGGCGCTGGACAACATGGCGGATGCGATCGCGCGCGTGTGAGGCGCGCAGCCGGCGGGGTCAGCTGATCTCGAAGCCTGCGTAGCCTGCGGCGGCACAGTCGTTGCAGTGCTTCATGTATTCGCGCACGCCAAGATGGTTGAGCAGCTGCCGCTTCTTGCCGGGGATGTTCGCGCCCATGTACCAGGAGTCGGCCTGCGGCAGCAGCGTGTGGTTCGCCAGCTCCTCCATGTGCACGCACCAGGCATCGGCTGCGGCCTCGGTGGCCTCGATGCGCCTCGCCCTCCGGTCGCGCAGATAGCGCAGGCAATCCACCAGCCAATCGCCCTGGACCTCGGCACTGGTGGGTCCGTTCCAGAACGACGTGGGGCTTTGCGGGCCGTACAGGATGAGCAGGTTCGGAAAGCCCGGCACGCCGATGCCGAGATGGCTGCGCACGCCGTCTTTCCAGGCCTCGGCCAGGGTCCCGCCGCCGGTGCCTGAGATGTCTATCTGGGTGAGGCCGCCGCTGCCGGCGTCGGACCCGGTTGCTAGCACGAGCAGTTCCAGCGGGTGCAGGCGCCGGGCGGTTCGCACGCCCTGCGCCTCGATGCGCTCGACGGGTTCCTCCCGCACGTCCACCAGGGTGACGTTGTGCTGGTTGAAGACCTCGTAGTACCACTGCTCCAGGGAGGGGCGCTTGGCTCCGAAAGGGTGAGGGGGCTCCATGGGTGCCAGCTTTTCGGCAAGCGCCGGGTCTTCGATGCGCGCGCGCGTCCGATCGCGCCAGAACTCGTAGGCCAGCCGGTTCGACTCGGCGTTCATGATGATGTCGTTGAATGTGCCGGCCCAGAAATGGAATCCGCCGACATTCCAGGCGCGCTCGAACACCGCCTGCCGCTCGGCTGGGCTCGCCTCGAGGGCCGAGCGTCCATTCGAGGCAACGTCCCACAAGCCGCCGCCCGAGGCATTGCGAATGCGGAAGATCTCCGGCAATCGATCCTTGAGCGCGCGCTGCTCGGCTTCGTCGTAGCGGCGCTGCTGCATGGGCAGCGCGATCATGGGCGTGCGCTGGAACACCGTCAGATGGTCGGCGACGCGCCCCGCCTCCTGTATGACCTGCACGCCGCTGGCCCCCGTGCCGATGACGCCCACGCGCAACCCCGTCATGTCCAGGCCATCCTGAGGCCAGTGGGCAGTGTGGTAGCAGGGCCCCGCGAAGCTATCCAGGCCGGGAAAGTCCGGGATGTAGGCGCGTGCCGCGAAGCCCGTGCAGGCAATGAAGTAGCGGGCGCGCACGCTGTGACCGTCGGCGCTGCAGATGCGCCAGAGCTCCCGGTCGGCATCGAAGACGGCCCGGGTAACGCGGGTGCCGAAGCGGATGTCGCGTGACAGATCCAGCGTGCGGTCGACATGGTGGAAGTACCGGCGCAGCTCCTGCCAGGAGGGGAAGCGCTCCGTCCAGCACCAGTCGCGCCAGACCGCCTCGATGCCGTATTCGTAGTTGGGCACGTGGGAGTCGACCCGTGCCCCGGGATAGCAGTTCCAGTGCCAGACCCCGCCCAGGTCGGCCCCGGCCTCGAACAGCTGCACGCGAAATCCGTGGCGTCGCAACTGGTAGAGCTGATAGAGGCCGCTGAAGCCGGCGCCCAGAATCAGCGCGTCGAGCACGGGCGGATCTTGCGGGTCTTTCCGCGTCGATTGCATGGCTATCCTCCCGCGGTCATGGTCCGGTGGCGAAGACCATGGTAGCAGCGATCAGATGGCAGGGTCCCGACGGGCTGCGATCCAGCGCGATGGGTCGAGCGGTCAATCGCCCCACATGTCGAGCAATCGCGCGGAGGCGTCGATGCGCACCTGACTGCTCGCGGGCACGCTGCCCGACTCGATTGCATCGGCCGGCCACACCCGGGTGTCGAAAGCCGTCAGGATCGAATCGGTCATGAACCGGCTGCGGGCGCCGTACACGTGGCGGTCGCCCCAACGGTGCTGCTGGGTGACGTAGAAGCGCAGCGGCGCCAGCAGGTGCAGGTCGTGGCGGGCGCGGGTCATGGCCACGTACAGCAGGCGCCGTTCCTCCTCCACCTGGGCGGGCTTGCCGGCGGCGAACTCGTTTGGAAAGCTGCCGTCGGTGACGTTCAGCACGTAGACGCTGTCCCACTCCTGGCCCTTGGCGGAATGCACGGTGGAGAGCACGAGGTAGTCCTCGTCCTTGAGCGGCGGCCCGCTCTCGTCGCCGCTGGCCTGGGGCGGATCAAGGGTCAGATCGGTGATGAAGCGCTCGCGGGACGGGGACTGCAATGCGATCAGCTCCAGCTGCTCCAGATCGCCACGGCGCACATGGGCCGCTTCGTAGAGCCGCTCGAGGTGCGGCTCGTACCATTCGCGCACCCGGGTCATCTGTCCGGCCCAGCTGCGCGCGGATCTGAGCTCGCACAGAAGCGTCGCCAACGCCGCCCAGTCCGCCTGGGCAGCCGCCGGCACCCGGCAATCGTGCAGGGTGGTCAACGCGAACCCGGCATTCTCCAGCTCGGCGAGCGCGCGCTCGGCAGTGGCAGGACCGATACCCGGCAGCAGCTGCAGCGTGCGGAAACCGGCGAGGCGGTTGCGCGGATTCTCCACCCAGCGCAGCAGCGCCAGCACGTCTTTCACGTGGGCGGCCTCCAGGAACTTGAGCCCGCCGTACTTCACATAGGGGATGTTGCGCCGCGTCAGCTCCACTTCCAGCGCGTCGCTGTGGTGGGCGTTGCGCATGAGCACGGCCTGGCGTTTGAGCGGTGTGCCTTCCTCGCGTCTGGAAAGCACCTGCTCCACCACGTACAGGCTCTGTTTGTGCTCGTCTTCCACCGTTACGTACCAGGGCTTCTGGGCCGACGGCCGGTCCGACTGAAGGGACTTGCGGAAGCCGCGATCGCTTTCCGCCATCAGCGCGTTGGCGGCATCCAGGATCGGCTGCACGGACCGGTAGTTGTGATCCAGCGTGATGACTTCGGCGGGGGCTGCGAAGCGCCGGGGAAATTCCAGGATGTTCTCCACAGTGGCGGCCCGGAATGAGTAGATGGCCTGGGCGTCGTCACCTACCACGCAGAGCCCCGCGCCCTCTGGCTTCATGGCCAGCAGGATTTCCGCCTGCAGCGTGTTGGTGTCCTGATACTCGTCCACCAGCACGTGCTGAAAGCGTGCGCCGAGCTCGCGCGCCACGGCAGGCTCGCGCGTCAGCAGGTGCCAGTAGAGCAGCAGGTCGTCGTAGTCCAGCAGTTGCTGTGCCTGCTTGGCCGCCACGTAGGCACGGAACAGGCGCGTGAGTTCGTCGCGCCACTCGGCGCACCAGGGAAATTCGGCGTCCAGCGTCTCGGCCAGCGAACCCTGGGTATTGACCCGGTGGGAGTAGATGGCCAGACAGGTGTCCTTGCGCGGAAAGCGTCTGGCCTGGCCGGCCAGTCCGAGCTCCTGGCGCATGAGGTCGATGAGGTCCGCCGCATCCCCGCGGTCGATGACCGAGAAGGCCGGGTCCAGCCCCAGCACCTGAGCGTACTCGCGCAGCAGCCGGTTGCCCATCGAGTGGAAGGTACCTGCCCACAGCATGCGCGTGGCGTTGGGGTGAAAGCCGCGCGCGCCGGGCGCCGCCTGCAGCGCCGCCTGCGCGATGCGCTCGGCGCGGGTCAGGAGTTCCTGGGCGGCGCGCCTGGTAAAGCTCAGCAGAGCGATGCGCTCGGGCGCCACCTGCTGCAGCAGCAGCCAGGCCACCCGGTGCGCCAGGGTGTTGGTCTTGCCGGTGCCGGCACCGGCGATGATCAGCAGGGGCCCGGATTCGAATGCCTGCGGCTCGCTGGGGCCGACGGGCCGGTGCCTGCCGAACGTAGCCGCCTGGCGCTGTGCGCCATTCAGGCCGGCACCGAAGGCCGCCGGTGCGTTTTCGACCAGTGTTTCCATGCCGAGCATCATGCCGAATGGCTGTATGAAAATACAGTATCCCGGGTCCTGCCGCCTGGGGCTGCCGTCCCGGTGTGGGCAAGCCTGGATCGGCGCCCGTATAATCGCGCCCCGCCGTTGGCTTCGCGCCTCAATCCACCTCGATCAAGTACGGTACCCATGGCCACGATACTGCAATCGCTCCCACTCGATGAAAAAGTCGGCATCGCGTTCTCCGGCGGGCTCGACACCAGCGCCGCGCTGCACTGGATGAAGCAGAAGGGCGCGAAGCCCTATGCCTACACGGCCAATCTGGCACAGCCGGACGAGGCCGACTACGAAGAGATCCCGCGCAAGGCGCTGGAGTACGGTGCCGAACAGGCCAGGTTGATCGACTGCCGTCTGCAGCTGGCCAACGAAGGCATCGCCGCCATTCAGACCAGCGCTTTTCACGTGACCACCGCCGGCGTCACCTACTTCAACACCACCCCGCTTGGGCGCGCGGTCACCGGTACCATGCTGGTGGCGGCCATGAAGGAGGACGACGTCAACATCTGGGGCGACGGCAGCACCTACAAGGGCAACGACATCGAGCGCTTCTACCGCTACGGGCTGCTCACCAACCCTGCGCTCAAGATCTACAAGCCCTGGCTCGACCAGGACTTCATCCGCGAACTGGGCGGCCGCGCGGAGATGTCCGCGTTCATGAGCCAGGCCGGATTCGGCTACAAGATGTCCGCCGAGAAGGCCTACAGCACCGACAGCAACATGCTCGGCGCCACGCACGAGGCCAAGGACCTGGAGTTCCTGAACAGCGGCATCCGCATCGTCAACCCGATCATGGGCGTGGCGTTCTGGAAGCCCGAGGTGGAGATCGCCGCGGAGGAAGTGACCGTTCGGTTCGAGGAAGGCTTCCCGGTGGCGCTCAACGGCAGGACGTTCCCGGGCCCGGTGGAGCTGATGCTGGAGGCCAACCGCATCGGCGGGCGCCACGGGCTCGGCATGAGCGATCAGATCGAGAACCGCATCATCGAGGCCAAGAGCCGCGGCATCTACGAAGCCCCGGGCATGGCGCTGCTGTACGTCGCCTACGACCGCCTGGTGACCGGCATCCACAACGAGGACACCATCGAACAGTACCGCGAGAACGGCCGCAAGCTGGGCCGGCTGCTCTACCAGGGCCGCTGGTTCGACCCGCAGAGCATCATGCTGCGCGAGAGCTCGCAGCGCTGGGTGGCGTCGGCGGTCACCGGTGAGGTGACCCTCGAGCTGCGCCGCGGCAACGACTACTCGATCCTCGACACCACCAGCCCGAACCTCACCTATCACCCCGAGCGGCTGACGATGGAAAAGGGTGACTCCATGTTCACGGCACAGGACCGCATCGGGCAGCTGACCATGCGCAACCTGGATATCGTGGATACCCGTGACAAGCTGTCGCTGTATACGCGCAGCGGGCTGCTCAGCATCGGCGGCAAGGGCGGTGACGGCGTGCCGAAGCTCGACAGCCCGAAGAAGGATTGATTCCGCAGGCCCTCCAGTTAGACCCGATCTAGTACGGGTGGGGACCTTGCTGTGTGCTGAGTTTCTCCCTCCCATTCGTTGCAGCGATGTGTGGAGTGTGACTCGCTGGCTTGACTCGTATGGTCCACGGCGGCTTTTGCGGCTCGATCTTCCAGAAGCGTGCTGGCTCCATTCTGTGTGGCGGATTTCCGGTTCCGGATCCTAGTTGCTTCACTGATTCGGATCTGGATACTTGGGGAGATTGCGAGCGGTGTTCTAGTGCCGGCTTGAACTTTCACTAGCTTGGGTAGGGGTTGGTATGGCGCTTTGTTACGGCCAGCACGTTCGAGTTGCGGGTCTGGTGCTTGCGCTGTGCCTGACCGGTTGCGCTACCCACAGCGAGTTTACGATGGCTAGAATTGAGCCGGTTGAGCGACCAGTGTTTCCAACAGTCGCTCTGTTCCGTCTCACGCCTAGTGAACCCTTCCGAAAGGAATGTGCGGACTTCGATGAGTCTTCGATCCTTCATTCGTGCAAAGTCAATCAGATCGATTTTCAAAAACTTGCCGACCGGCTTGCCGCGACCGGCTACTTTGAGTCAATCAGGCTCGGAGACGAAGAGCTTCCCTATTCTTTGGCTATCGGATCCGCGACTTACAGCTCCGACTCGGCTGAAGGAGTAGGTCGTGCGGCTCTGTCGGGTGCTACTCTTCTCCTCTTACCCATTGCGATGGATGCGGTTCTGAAGATCGAGGGTCTAGTGCGATGGCGCTCTCAAACAATTCGACGGTTTTCGCTAGAGTTGCCGTATACCGCTAGGGCCTCGGTAGCCAACTTGGGTGAGGACTTCAAGGCTGGTCTCTCCGACAGTATTGCGACCAATGTGGTTCAACAGCTGCTTGCGGGCGACGTTCTATCTCCTGCGTATCTGCGAGAAACACTGCAGGCGAGTGACTACGACCGCGATCTTCGGGTCCCGGAAACGATTGGTGGATTCGTGCGGCAGCAGTCAATTGCGCTGGGTAGCCCGTTGGAGGGAGCGCTTGTACGATTTCAGTACGCAGGGGATACAACAGGACGTGTAGACGTGTTTGTTTATCCCGTCGACGATTGGCAGTACGACCAACCCGCTGTGCTGACATCCCAGGTTCAATCGGTGCGCGAGGACATGAAACTCCTGGCATATGAAGATGTTTTGCGCGACCTGACCCTGGACGAAGTCGAGATGAAGTTGCTGAGTGCCGGAAATGGTCAAGAGATGGCAACGTTTTTGGCGCACTACGAAACCGAAGATGGGAAAGCTCTAACCTCCAGAACCTGCGTGTTCACTAAGGAAGACAAGTTTGTGAAGGTGCGTGCAACGTTTGATGCACGTGCACCTGCGCTAGATGAGGTGGAATCGTTTACCCAGGCACTTTCGGAGCAGATTTCCGTTCCCAGCGAATCGTTGTTCATGGCTCGGCTGCGAAAGCAGTGGAGGGCTGCGAAGCTATAGTAAGCCTCGGACTTTGGCGGCGAGGCAATCTCGCGTCGAAGGAGGATTGTGCACGTTGTGGCTCCGAGTTGCGCGCTTGGAGTCGAATGGCACAAAGAGGTTACGTTCCTTTTCTCTCTCGCGCCTCAACTCCGTTTCGACGCCACGACCTTCTGCATCCCATCGGCAAGCAGGGTATCGATGAAACTGGCGACCCGCTCGGCCGGTTCGCGGAACCCCCGTCTGGCCCAGACCGAGAGCACGCCGTGCACCATGCTGGCGACCGTGGCGACCAGATAGGCGTGCTCGGCTTCGTTCATGGGCGGGAGATGATTCACCTGGATCACGCGGTCGAGCAGCAGCGTTGCAACTTCGCTCACGGGTTCGACGAACAGTCCCGCAGAACAGTGACGGACCAGCGGCGCCAGCGTTGCCTGATGTTCCTCGTGCGCCTTGAACACCAGCATGGCCAGGGAGTTGTCGGCCAGCGGGAGACGCAACAGCTCATCGTCGATGCGCGCTGCGATCCCGCTGAAGAGGTTCTGCACCGTGCGCTGGACCACCTGTTCCAGGGAACCGAACCGCGCGTAGAACGTCTTCCTGGTTACGCCCGCTTTCGCCGCGATCTCGGAAACCGTCAGCGCGCTGAAATCGCGCCCGTCACGCAGCGCTTCGAGCAGTGCCTCCTGGATCGCCCGCTCGGAGCGGACGATTCTCGGGTCCGGGCGGGGCGGCACGTCGGTTGATACGCGGGTGAGCATGGCTTGTGGACACTAGTCCTGCGCGCCGAGAAAGTAAACACTTGACTACTTTCTACGGCGCTACTAGGTTACAGGCATTACCTGGAAGAGGATGCGGAAAGTGGCCGAAGTTACCGATGTCTACAGCGTGCCGCTCGAGGAGATCGACGTCAGCCGCCCCGGGCTGTTTCAGAGCGATTCCTGGCAGCCCTGGTTCGCCCGACTGCGCAAAGAAGCGCCCGTGCACTACCTGGCCGACAGCGCCAACGGCGCGTTCTGGTCGGTCTGCAGCCACAAGCTCATCAAAGAAGTGGATTCCAACAACGCGGTGTTTTCGTCCGAGAAGGGCGGGATTGCCATCGTCGATCCGTACGCGGCCGAGGAAGGTCAGATACAGGGGCAGAGCTTCATCACCCTGGACGAGCCGAGGCACATGCCCCAGAGAATGGCGGTTGCCCCCACGGTGGCGCCCAAGAACCTTGCGGAGCTCGAGCCGCTCATCCGGGAGCGGGCCATCGACATCCTCGAGCACCTGCCGGTGGGCGAGACGTTCAACTGGGTGCAGGAAGTTTCCATCGAACTCACGGCGCGCATGCTGGCGACACTGTTCGGCTTTCCCTACGAAGAACGGCGCAAGCTGGTCTACTGGTCCGATCTGGCGACCGCCGTGCCGGAGGTGACGGGCGACGACAGCATCGACATGAAGAAGCGCTACGAAGAGCTCATGGGGGCGGCGGCCGCGTTCTATCAGCTGTGGGCCGAGCGCGCGCAGGAGCCGCCGACGTTCGACCTGATCTCGATGCTCATCCACAACGAAGCCACCTGCCGCATGAACGAGGACCCCGAGCAGTTTCTCGGCAACATCCTGCTGCTGATCGTGGGTGGCAACGACACCACCCGCAACAGCATCAGCGGTGGCGTGGTCGCGCTCAATCAGTATCCGGATCAGTACCAGAAGCTGCGCGAGAACCCGGGGCTGGTTCCCGGCATGGTCGCGGAAATGGTTCGCTGGCAGACGCCCGTGATCCACATGCGACGCACGGCATTGCAGGATTACGAGCTCGGCGGTCAGCGCATCCGCGAAGGCGACAAAGTGGTGATGTGGTACGTCTCGGGCAACCGTGACGAAACCGTGTTCGAAGATGCGGACAAGCTGATCATCGATCGTCCCAACGCGCGGGCTCACGTCGCCTTCGGCTTCGGCGTGCATCGCTGCATGGGCAATCGTCTGGCGGAGCTGCAGCTGCGCGTGTTGTGGGAGGAGATCATGAAGCGATTCCACACCATCGAAGTGGTTGGCGACGTGGAGCGTCTGCCGAACAATTTCATTCGGGGGATCAAGAACGTGCCCGTACGGGTTCACCCGTTCTGATCTCGGCGCGATTCGTCTGGACTATCCTGTGCCCGCGGTGACCGGGTGCTGAATCCCGCGGCGCGAATCCAGCGTTTTCTCGCGGCAGGGAGTGCGGTTTGAAGCTCGACCGAAGGTGGTGGTATGCAATCGCCGGTATCGTTGCGTATGCGCTGACAGGCTTCCTGCTCGCCCCCTGGTTGGTCGAGCGCGCATTGATCCGCACGCTGGACGAGCGGCTCGAGCTGAACACGCAGCTTCAGGCGCTCGCCATCAATCCGTTCTCGCTCACCCTCACCGCAGATGGGTTGTCCGTGACGCAACGGGACGGGTCGCCCGTGCTCGCCTTCGAGCGCCTGTTCGTGAACTTCGAGCTCGTCAGCCTCATCCGCTGGGCAGCCTGCTTCGACGAGCTGCACCTGATCCGGCCCGACGTACATCTCGAGCGGTTGAGCGAGACCGACACCAACGTCTCCCAGCTCGCAGCTACCTGGGCCCGGACGGCGGAGTCCCTGCAGCCTTCCGCCGAGCCGCAGGCGCGGCCAGAGGCGCAGCCCGCATCCGACAGCGGCCTGTTTCGGCTCATGGTGGGCGATCTGCGGGTCGTGGCAGGCCGCGTGAGCGTGACGGACCATGCGCGCAGCGAGCCGTTCCGCACCGAGATCGGCCCCATCGATCTGGCGATCGATGACCTGTCCACTCTGCCGGACGACAGCGGTTCGCAGCAGGTTACCATCCGCACGGAAACCGGCGCGGAGCTCGCCTGGACCGGCAGCCTGTCCGTCAACCCG
>JAWKZP010000003.1:0-404819 GCA_041395905.1 Pseudomonadales bacterium | reverse complement strand
GGAGATCTGCATCGTGATAGTAGACCTGCCCCCAGCCATACGGTCCGCGGAAACCTGCCGGATAGTTGGTGGTGTCTACCCGGACCCGATCACGAATCCCTACGGTGAATCCCACTAGGAAGTCGGCTTCGTCGCGATCCTCGGAAAACGCGTAGCCCTTGTATTTCAGGTTCTCGAGTAGCGCCAGTTGAATTCGCTCTCCGGTAAGCGGGTTGAGGCCGGGCGGCATCGCCGTCCTGGCACCGCTGTCGATCCAGGCGAACTTTCGGTAGCTGCCAAAGTCTGCGCTTGGATCGTAGTCGGTTCGGGTGCTGATCGACTCGCAGGCTGCCAGCAGCATGATGGCGAGCAGGAACAAGCCATGTTCCATTCGCATAGACTGTACTCCGGATTGGTTCGCGACGGGCCGGTACGCGGCTGCGGATGGGTGTTCGAGCCGATTGACGCCTCGGACCAGGGCAGGGCACGGGTGTGCGGCAGGCCGCTGCGCCAGCCGCGCGACAGGTCCTGTTGCCCGCGGAGCTGGCGTGGCGAGAGGCCGGTCCAGCGACGCACGGCCCTGGAGAAATGCGATGAATCGGCGTAGCCGAGCAGGAATGCGATGTCGGTGACTGCAGTCCGGGTTTCTGTCAGGTGATGCAGAGCGGCATTGTGCCGGTACTCGTCGAGCATGGACTCGAAGGTCAGTCCCCAGCGGCCGAGGTGTCGTTGCAGCTTTCGAACGCCCACGTTCAACGCCGAGGCCACATCGGCAACGGTGACCTGCCCCTCTTCCAGCAACGCCACCATCTGCCGGTACGCTTCCCGCGCCGTAACCAGTGGCTGGCCGATGCGGAACAGCCCGAATACCTCCTGCTCCTGGGCCGTCAGCGGCCGCAATGGCAGGTCCAGGGCCGCGCGGTCGAACGCCAGTTCGTTACGGTCTGCGCCGAACGTGAGATTGGGGCCAAGCAGTCGCTCAGCTTCGTCCGTGGCTCGCGGTCGCGGCAGACTGAGGCGGACCTCGATGGTCAGCGGTTTGGCGACCAGGCGGACGATTTTGTACAGCGTCATCATGCAGGCGAGGCTCGGATGTCGCGCCGCGGAATCAGTCACGCCGGAAAATTTGGTGGACAGCAGCGCCCGATCGCCCTCTGTGCGCGGACGGATCGCCAGCCCGGTACGGATCAGGCCGATGTGACGGGCCGCGAACTCCAGTGCGTCGCGCAGGCAGGAAGCACCCAGCACGCCTTGTGCCCACGGTCCGTAGTCCTGCAGGCGCTGGACCTCCGCGAAGTGCAATCCGAGGAACGGGTCTCTGGTGTGACGGGCGATGTCGTTCACCAGGTCGAAGCACACGGTGCCTTCGATCCAGGCATCGGAATCGAGCAGCAGCGACGCAGGCAACCCGTTTCGGCGCAGCACCTCGGCCGGAGCGATGCCCCTGCTCATCAGGTAGGTGCCGACCTCCATCATGGATCCGACTCTATGCCAGTAACGCATGCTTTCAGACGATGACGCTGCGTTTGATCGCCGCCGTCCAGCACGGGCGAAATCCGCTCAGGAGGAAGTGCTCGGCGTCTTCAGGGCGCCATGGTTTCACGAGAGCACCTCCCAACCGGCGTCAATCCACGCCGCCACGCTCGGGACGAGACGGAGCCGAATCTCGGAACGTGTGCCCGAAGCACATCTGAACCTCGACATCCTCGCTGCCAGCTGAGCGAAGTCACTGCCATTGCCGATGCTCGGTCGATTCATCAAAAGCTCCAACGGGTCGATCTCAAGGTCTGCCCCCGCCGTGTCCGGTGCCGGTGCTCACCCCGAGCTCTGCTGCGAGCGCTTGCGCCTCGGCGTCCAGTGGATGCGCCGCGAGCAGCCGGCGTGCCGCTGCGCGCGCGGCCTCTATGTTGTCTGCCTGCTGCTCAAAGGCGGCGAGTGCAAGCAGCATTGCGCGGTCGGCTGGCCAGCGCTCCAGAGCTTTCTCGAGGATCCGGATGGCTTCGCGCGGACGGCCGGCGGAATGCAGCGCGACCGCGTACACGTAGGTGTAGCGCGCAGACTCGGGCGCAAGCTCGGTCGCTCGTCCGAGCGACGTCATTGCGAACGCGTGCTGCCCGAGCCGCACGCGCGCCAGGCCAAGGGCGTGGTGCAGGTCGGCGCTGCCGGGCGCCTCGGCAAGCCCAGTCTCCAGCAGCGCTGCGGCCTCGGGATCGCGACCGTGCATGCGCAGCGCGTCCGCCGCATTGACGTAGGCCGGCACGAACGCCGGATCCAGCCGCCGCGCCCGCTCGTAACCGGCGAGCGCCTCCCCGAAGCGCCCCTGCGCTGCGTGGAAACCGGCCAGCGCCACGACCGATTCGGGCCGATCGGCGTTGTAGCGGAGCGTTTCGACGTACTCGGCCGACGCGCGCTGCCAGGCCGGGCTCAACTCCGCCGGCAGGATGCTCCGCGCCGGCGCAAGCGCCCGGGCCGCCTCGATGCGAACTGCCAGGCGTGCGTCGGAAAGCAGCGGTCCCAGCAACCGGGGCCGCACCGCCGGCGCCAGGCCTTCGGCCGCGCGGACGGCCGCGAGGCGGAGCAGGGGGGCGGGGTCGCGCACGGCGAGCCGGACCAGCTCAGGATCAACCGGTGCCGCGCGCGCGAGCCGCTCGAGTGCCGAGGCGCGGACGATCGGCGGCTGCCCAGCATCCGCGCCGATCGCCGCGAGCTCTTCAATGGCCTGTGGATCTCCCGACTCGGCGCTGTGGAACGCCGCAGCGAAGGACTGACGGCCCGCGGCATCGCGCTCTAGCCATCCTCTGACCGCGGCCGCTGCCCACGTTGCGTCGCGATCCGTGTGGCAGGCGTTGCAGGCGTTCGGCACGCCGAGGGCGACGCTCTCGTCCGGCCGCGGCACGCGCATCGAGTGATCGCGCCGCGGATCCACGACCATGTACGGGGTGCGCGGCATGTGGCACTCGGCACATTCGGCGCCGGCCGAGCCGGCCGGGTGCCT
The DNA here is from genome assembly GCA_041395905.1 of Pseudomonadales bacterium. Lineage (GTDB taxonomy): Bacteria > Pseudomonadota > Gammaproteobacteria > Pseudomonadales > Azotimanducaceae > UBA7803. Next base: position 401,845 of record JAWKZP010000003.1, on the reverse strand, counting down.
GTGGTGCGACTCGGCGTCGTAGGTAGAAGGTGCATGGCACTGCGCGCAGACCGCGTTGCCCGGCGCGCGCAGCTTCTGCGTGTGGGGATCGTGGCAGTCGCCGCAGGTCACGCCGGCCTCGTGCATGCGGCTCTGCAGCCACGAGCCCCAGATGAACACCTCGTCCTTCTGTTGTCCGTCGGCGTGATAGAGCTCCGGTGTCAGCAGCGTCGGCAGGTAGTGGTCCAGGAAAGGGCGGCCCGCCTGGTATTGTTCCGCGATCTGGGCGCGCCGCGCGTGGCACTGCGCGCAGACGTCGATCTCCCGCTCGCTATTCCGCGCGACGCTGCGCCGCGGCTTGCCCGTGGCAGGATCTGGATGCCACGCAACGCCGCGCCGCTCATCGAGCGCGACCGTGAGGCCCTTCGCCGGATCGTCGCCGCCCTCGTGCGCCCAGGCCACATGAGCCGAGCCGGGGCCGTGGCAGGCCTCGCAACCGACCGAGACCTCCGAGTGCCGGGTTGTGAAGGCGTCTGTGGCCGCGTCGTAGCCCTTGCGGACGTCTGTCGAATGGCAGTCGGCGCACATGAAATTCCAGTTCTGCGCGCGGCCGGTCCAGTGCAGCTCGTCGCGGTGGTCGATGCGCTCGTCAGGGTATAGGTGGAACCAGCGCTGGCCGCCCGCCTCGCGCGGCCGGCTGTCCCAGGCGATGGACACCGCCTGCAGGCGTCCCCCGGCCAGCTCGACGAGATACTGCTGCAGCGGCGCGACGCCGAAGGTGTATTTGACCTCGAACTCGTCGAGCGCTCCGTCCGGGCCGTCGGTCCGGATCCAGAACCGGTCGTCGCGACGGAAGAAGGACGTCGTCACGCCCCCGTAGGAGAACTGTGCATCGGCGAAGTCGCCAAGCACGGCTGCCGCACTCGCGTGCTGCATTGCGACGGCGTGCTGCGACCCGCGCCACTCGTCGGACTCGGTCGCGTGGCAGGACGCGCAGCGCTCGCTGCCCACGAACGTCGCGGGCGCGGGCGGAGCCTCATCGACGGGCGAATTCCCGGGGCCGGGCCGGCTGGACAGCGCGAACCAAGCACCGACCCCGGCGGCCACGAGCACGGCGGCAGAGGCCCGCAGCGACGTTCTCCACCCCGACTTACGCCCGGAATCGTTCCCGGCGACCGTCACTATCGACGGCACCCTGGCCTTACCGGTCTTCCTCTTACTGCCTGACAAGGCTCGTGTCTCGTCCCTGCGTTCGGGCAGTGGAGCTACCGTCTGCATCGGGGTACACGCGGCGCCAGTCACTCTTGACGCTGATTACACTCCAGCCGCGTTGCGCGGCTTCGTCCAGCACGCGATCCAGGCGGCCGACGCTGGAGCTGCGATCATAGGCGTATTCGCGCTCGGAATCGTCGTGATGGAGGATGAGCCCGAGCGAGGGTCGCGGGCCGCTCGTCGTGTACTCCAGCATCTCGAAGTCGCCGTCCGAGTTGCCGACGGCGATGATGGGCCGGCGCCCGATGAACTTGTGGATGCCGACCGGCTTGCCGGCCTTGTCGTCGATGAAATCCACCTCGGGCAGACGGACGATGACAGGCTTACCGTCCCTGAGCTCGTACTTCGTTCGGATGCTGCTGCCGATGACCTGCTCTGGCGGGATCCCGTAGACGCGCTCCACCCACGGCCGCATGAATTCGATGCCACCGCCGGACACGATGTAGGTCTTGAAGGCGTTCGCCCTCAGGTAGTCGAGCAGTTCGCGCATCGGCTGATAGATCATCTCGTCGTAGCGACGACCCGTCTGCGGGTGCCGGGCGGTCGCGAGCCAACCGGTCACGATCGCCTCGAACTCCTCGGCCGTGTTGCCCGCGTGGGAAGCCATGACGAGTTCGACGAGCGCGTGCTCGCCGCTTGCCGCGAGCCCCGTGAGGTTGCCGGCGAGCGCCGACTTGAACGGCTCCTGCTGATTCCACTCCGGGCGCGCCGGCGCGAGGGTGCGGATCCGGTCGACCGCGAACAGGAGCTGGAAATAGACCGGTTTCTCGGACCAGAGGGTCCCGTCATTGTCGAACACGGCGATCCGCTCGGCCGGCGGGACGTAGTCGGTGCCTCGACGGTCCGTGACCCGCTCGACGAACTCTACGATGCGGCCCGGCACGAGGCCCTCGTTCCAGCCCGGCAGCGCCTCCGTTGCCGCAGACGGCACCGAGGCGAACAGCCAGACCAGCAGTCCGGCCGGCCGCCACGCGGGGGCAAACCCCATGGTCACTCCTCCTCGAAAATGCCAAGGGGCTGCTCCGTGCTACGGATCAACCCCTCGGCGAGTCTCACGACCCGACTGGAGTCGTCTAGTTCTTGACCGGCTGCGACACCGCTTCCATCACCCGATCGAGGTTGAAGCTGCCCGGCTTCTGGCGCGGTGGGAACTCCCGGAAGCTCTGCAGCCACCTGCCGACGTAGGCGCCGGCGGGCGCGATCGCGAACATGCGCTCCATGAACCATTGCTGATAGCCCATGGCGTTCTCGTGTTCGGCCCGCTCGAACGGGTCCATGCGCAGGTTGGTGATCAGAGGCGCGCGGAGTTCGGTGAACGGTTCCTGCCACAGGCGCAGGCCGTCCGCCTTCTGCTCCAGGAACGTGATCTTCCAGTTTCCATAGCGCAGGGCGGCTACACTGCCGTCGTCCGTCCAGTAGATGAACTCCCGGCGCGGCCAGGCCGCCTCGCCCCGAAGTGCGGGACCGAGGTCGTACCCGTCGAGGTGGACCTTGTACGTCGTCTTGCCGATTCTGCGGCCTTTGAGCAGATCCTCCTTCGCTGTCTTGTCGCCCGCGGCAGCAACCAGCGTCTGCAGCATGTCCTCGTGGGAACCGATTTCGTTGACGACCGTGCCCGGCTTGATGACGCCTGGCCATTTGATCAGCGTTGGGACCCGGTAGCCGCCTTCCCAATTCGAGCCCTTCTCGCCGCGGAACATCGTCGTGCCGCCGTCCGGCCAGGTGAAGTTCTCTGCTCCGTTGTCCGTCGAATACATGATGATGGTGTTCTGGTCGAGCCCGAGTTCCTTCAGCTTCGACAGCACCTGCCCGACGTGGCCGTCGTGCTCCACCATGCCGTCGGCGTACACGCCGAGCCCCGTCCTGCCCTCGGACTCTTCCTTGAGGTGCGTGAAGATGTGCATGCGGGTGGAGTTCCACCACAGGAAGAACGGCTTGTCGTCCTTCGCCGCCCGCTCCATGAAGTCGAGTGCCTTGGCTGTCACTTCCTCGTCGATCGTTTCCATGCGTTTGCGGGTGAGCGGGCCGGTGTCCGTGATGCGCCCGTCCGCGAAGCTGTGGATGACACCCCGAGGGCCGAACTTCTTCTTGAACTCGGGATCCTTCGGGTAGTCGGGGTTCTCCGGCTCCTCCTCGGCGTTGAGATGGTAGAGGTTGCCGAAGAACTCGTCGAAGCCGTGGTTCGAGGGCAGCATCTCGTCGCGGTCGCCGAGGTGGTTCTTGCCGAATTGGCCCGTGACATACCCCTGAGCCTTCAGCAGGGTCGCGATCGTCGGATCCTCTTTCTGCATGCCCTCGGGCGTGCCCGGCAGGCCGACCTTGGTCAGCCCGGTGCGGATCGGCGACTGACCGGTAACGAACGCGGAACGGCCCGCTGTGCAGCTCTGCTGGCCGTACCAGTCCGTGAACAGCGCGCCTTCGTTGGCGATGCTGTCGATGTTGGGTGTCCGGTAGCCCATCATGCCGTTGTTGTAGGCACTGATGTTGAACTGGCCGATGTCGTCACCCCAGATGACCAGGATGTTCGGCTTGCTCTGTTGGCCCAAAGCCGATCCGGCCGCCAGCGAGAACAATAAAATGGTGGCCGACAAGCGGCTTCCGAATCTCGTCATTGTAGTATCCTCATTGATCCGAGGCAGGCCTAGCCCGCAGGAGGCGGTGAGTATGCCGACGACGGTTCGATGGAAAAGGCCCATTCGGGCCAATGCTGGTATCCGGGTTGCCGAAATCGCGCCGCTGGATGCGGTGGGATGGCTTGCCGAGCGTCCGCCGGAGTTCCAGGACTGGGCTAAACGGCACGGGCGCTGGCGCAGGTACGCGGCCGGGCAGTTCGTGTACCAGGTCGGCGATCGGGCCGACGGCGTATACGGTCTGGCGGAAGGTAGCCTCGACATCTCGTTTCCGCTCATCGCCGAGGAACCGGTGACCATCCACCGCACCGAGATCGGCTTCTGGATCGGCGACAGTGCCGAGCTTGCCGAAGTACCGAGAATCTTGGCCGTCCGGGCAGTCTTGCCAAGCCGGCTTCTGCACCTGCCGAGTGGCGCAATTCGTGACTTGCTGGTCGAGCATCCCCATCACTGGCGCGAGTTCTATGCTCTCAGCTCCCAAAACGCTACCACAGCCGTCGCGCTCCTTTCGGAGGCCCTCGCGCTGACCGTCCGCGCCCGGGTGTGTCGCCGCCTCCTCATGCTGGCCGACGGTTCGGGCGACGTAAGCGTCACCCAGGAAGACCTCGGCCGAGTCGTCGGCGCTGCCCGAACGACCCTCCGGCGGTGTCTGGCCGATCTCGAGAATCGGGGCGGTATCGAACTGCGCTATCGCCGAGTCTCGATTGTCGATCGTTCCGTCCTGTCGTCATTCAAGGACGAGCAGTAGCTCCGGGCTCTGTCTACCGCTGGAAGCGTCTGGGCTGCGCAAGCAGATCCAGACTCTGTTGAGGTCCCTGGAGGTCACAGGGATCTACTCGCGTGCTGGGCGCGCCAAGTCGGCGGCGAGCCGCCGGAAGTGTCCGCGCCGCGGCAACGATGGAGCTCAGGCCCCGCGCTCTAAACCCCGACTTCTGCATGATTAGCCTCGTATCTGCAACCGGCGGCCTGCTGTATATCACCTCAGCGGTGGCGAGACCCCAGACCGACTAGGCGGAGTCCAAAGCATGGATGATCTATGGCACGGCAGCCGTCGACCTCTTCACTGACGGTCTGCTGATCGGCGCCGGATCGTCCGTGAATCTCGGTCTCGGCGTAGTGCTCGCAGCCGGCCAGGTCATGGCCGACGTCCCAGAGGGTTGTGCCATCGTTGTCAATATGCGGGAGAGGGGAGTCCCCGGCGCGTGAGAATGTGGCTGTCCGTTGTTTTTGTGCTGCTGGTCTATGTCGTCAAACGGCATGCAGCGTTGCGCCGCAATCGCAACAGTGAGGCATTGCACAGGAATGCTCTCGGCTTGGATGAACCTGGACGACTCGAATCACCCGACGTGTAACGGTGGTCTGCGGGACGCCGATGTCATAGTGGCCATCGAAGCGCTGCTGGCGAGCGATCCGAGCATCGTTGCGGTCGCCCGGCGGCTCTCGGTCAGCGTGCGCACGTTACAGCGGAGGCTGGTACGCAGCGAAGCGACCTATCGTCGATTGCTGGACCGTTGTCGCCGGCAGCGGGCGGAGCTCGAGCTGCGGCGTGGCGTTCTCAGCATTGGCGAGATCTCAGCGCAACTCGGCTACTCCAATCCGTCTCACTTCGTCAGGGCGTTCCAGCGTTGGACGGGCCAGGCGCCGACCCGCTTCCGGGCCGCCTTGGGCAGGACTGACGACGCTTTGCTGGTCAATGATCGGGTGGCGGCGGAAAGCCCTCGAGGATCGCCGACACCGCCGCGTTGACGAGGGACTGTGGGCCGGCGCGATCTCGGCCAGTCAGACAGCGGGTCGTGCGTTCGATCCAGGCGTCGGAATCGAGCAGCAGCGACGCGGGCAGCCCGTTCCGGCGCAGCACCTCCAGCCGGTGCGACGGCAGGTCGAACTGCCATTGCTGGACGAACTGGGGGGCCAGCGGCTCCGGAGCCACGTAGGTGAGACACTCCAGCGCTTGTACGCGAGTGCCCGGTGCATCGGTATCGCAGAACATCATGTCGTGAGGGTGCTTCAGGTTGACGGCCAGAAACCATGGCCTCCGCTCGGCAGCGAGCTCACGTCCCTTACCACGCACCCAGCTTCCCGCCATGGCTGCGATATCCCCGTCATGCAGGTGCCCGCCCTGGTGGTGGGCGATGAGATCGCCGATACCGAAGTAGTCCGAGAAGCCGTAGGCTTGCATCTTCTCGGTGAAGAGCTTGGTTGGCGTGCCGAGCGTATTGACCGTTTCGAACTCTTTGGTGAGGTGCCATTTGCCTTTGTAAGCGGTGTAGTAGCCGATTTCTCGCATCAGGTGCCCGACGGTTGGCAGATCGGTCGACATGCCATCGACCCAGGGAAAGTCAGTGTTATCGAACATGCGGGTCTGCTGGAGCCGTCCGGTCCGTGCTCTACACCGGCCGGCCGTAGTGGCAGTCGCGTGTCCGCCGCCGAGTCCCAACGCCACCGCACCGAGGCTGGCCGCTCGGAGGACGCCGCGCCGCGAAAAGGTATCCAGGGGATCCGACAGGACCGGTCATTGCTCACTCCATTTCAGCGTGACGGCACGTCTATTCAGTCGGGAACATGGCAACCTGCCATTTCGTGCCGTTGCTGAATTGCGCAGGCGACGTCGCCCCCGGTGGCTATGGCACGAAATGGCAAACAGCCATGTATGTGGTCGCAGTAGGCTCCCTACCTGGTCAAACGCCGAGCCATAGTGGACCCGTGAGCCTGCACCTTCTGCCTGTAGCAACACCCGGCATGGGAACTGGGGCGACGCGAGCCATGCGCCGCCAGTGTCGCCTCATCGGTCAGCTGCTGCTCATCCTGGCATCGGTGTTGCTCGGTTCCGCCGCGGCGGGTGTCGACGTGGTCGAGTTCGGGCAGAGCCGCCTGGTGGGTGAGGTGAAGCACTTGGAACGCGGCAAGCTCTACTTCAAGACCGAGGCCACCGATACCATTCAGGTGGACTGGGCCGACGTCACGGCCCTGGCGACCACTCAACACCTCCGAATCGAATACCGGGACGGCCGTATCTCCTTTGGCTCGCTGGCCGCGGGCGCCGCGCCTTCGCTGTTGGCCATCGTCGGCGACGCGGAGGTGCGGGAGCGTCCTATGGCGGATGTTGTTGCCTTTCAGGCGATCGAGTCGGGATTCTGGGATCGGCTAGACGTAGACGCCTCTGTTGGCTACGCATTTGCACGATCGACGGAGGTCGAACGACTCGATCTCGCGATCGATGTGCAGTACGAAACGGAACGGCATTCCCGACGCCTGAGGCTGGCTGCCCAGAGTTCCGAATCCGAGGGCGGGGCCAGCTCGATCCGACGCAGCGCGCGTTACCTGACGTTGCGCCTGGACCATGCACCGTACCTCTGGGGATGGATGGGTGACTACGAGGACAATGACGCCCTGAACCTGGAGTTTCGGGTGCTCGGCGCTCTGGTGGGTGGGCGTGATTTCTACCCATTGCCGAACCGCAGGCTCAGGGCCATAGGCGGATTGGCAGTGAGCGAGGAGGGGTTCCTCGAGGGTGAGCAGAAAGCCGGCGCAGAGCTTCTATTCGGGGGGCTAGTCGACTGGTACAGATTTAGCTCGCCGGAACTGAATCTGTCATCGTCCCTGATCGTCTACCCCAGTCTCAGCGAGACCGGCCGCTGGCGTTCGCAATTCGATATAACCTTGAGTTGGGAGATCTACGATGATCTCCACTGGCGGTTGTCCTTCTACGATGCCTACGACAGCGACGGTGTGGACGCAGACGGCGCAGGTGGTTCCAGCGTGAACGACTACGGCGTCAGCACGGGACTCGGTTGGTCGTGGTAGGTATCGGGAAACAGTGGCGAAAAAGCCGTCGGTCGAGGAGCGAGGTTGACGTTGTTATCGAGCGCTGGCGTATGAGCCCCGTTTGCCTTTGAAATCAAACGCGTGGGTTTGTGTATTCATCACTATGGCACTATAGAGGTCGACGGTTCGATCCCGTCTGGCTCCACCAATTCTCCTTAGGTTTCAATCGGTTACGCAAACGTCCGCGGGCGCTGTCGACCAGGGAAAGGGCGCTGATGTGTTCACTCCGCCAAAGCTGCTCGCTCTGGCCTGGCCAAGCGCTTGATTTTCTTGACGTTCCCATAGTCTCGGATGGTGTTCAGCTTGTAGCGCTCATGCAATTGCTTGGTTCGTGCGCTTGTTATGGATGCTAGCTCGACATCTAGTTCAAAAATCGTGTCGGCTGGGTCGAATAGGTGACCGCCGCCGGGAACGCTGGCACTTCGGCCGAAAACTCATATAAACCAGTCATTCGCCGCGATTTGCACACCCGGTCGATAACGGCCAGGAGCCGCCGGTCACAATGAGCGTGAGATTGCATTAGAATCCGACGAATGATCGATTGGTCCACATGTCCTGCGGCTGAGCGAGACCCCGACGTGGTGAGCGGCGCTTGGGTGTTCCGTGGCACCCGGGTGCCCATCTCGGCACTGTTCGAGAACCTCGAGGATGGCGCGGATATCGCTGACTTCCTGAGCTGGTTTCCGGGTGTTCAGGCGGATCAGGCTCGACAGGCCCTTGAGCACGCCGCCAGGAGCGCCAAGGCCACTGCGTAGGTGCGAATACTCTTTGATCAGGGAACGCCTGTCCCTCTCAGACGCGAACTCGATCATTCCGTGGAGACTGCGTTCGAGCTTCAGTGGTCGACGCTGGGGAATGGCGAACTTCTCACGGCGGCAGAACAAGCAGGCTTCGAGGTGCTGGTTACCACTGACAGCAATCTGCGCTACCAGCAGGACCTCTCTTCTCGCTGAATCGCGATCGTCGTATTGACGACTCCCAGTTGGCCTCGAATCCGTTCGGCGCTGGACAAAGTGGTTGACGCGATCAACCGTGCACGGCCCGGAAGCTACCTCGAGGTCGAGATCCCCTAAGCGGCAGGTTCCAGCGGCTGCTTCGGGTCGCCAACCGCCGGTCGGCTGGGACCGCACGACAGGCCTGTACCAGGCCACAAAGCAGTCGGTCGAGGGTCGAGGTTTGTCGAAAATCAACTGCGCAGGGCTTCAAAGCCATCGACGCCCTTTGCCTTCTTCTCGAACGTGGCCAACGGCAATTGTTCGAATGTCTGCGCGGTAGCGAGGTGAAGGCAGTCCGCAAAGTCGATGTTGAGCTCCCGATAGCGATGTATTGCGCGCTCCAGTGAAGCTTCGTCCTGAAAGGTCATCTCTCGAGCCTCGAGTAGGGCGACGAACACTTCAATGATCTCGACCTTCGTGAATCGGTAGACTGATCGAAGCACCCATTCGGTCTCGAGAATCACAGACGTGGCCAGGAACATCGAGTCGCCCGCGGCCACATGTCTCTCGATGTATCGCTGAGCAATCCGCGTCTGTCTGGGATCGTCCTCCACGACATAGCGGAGAATGACGTTGGTATCGAGCGCCGGCACCTATTGCTGCCGCATCTCAGTGACCGGCACGCGCTTGCCTTGGTGTTTCAGCATCCCCTTCATGTCTTTGATGGTCTTCGTCTTAGCTCGCATCACGGTCGTACCGTCATGGAGCACGGTGAAGACGACCCGATCCTGCGGCTTCAGCCCCATTGCCTTTCGCACGTCTGCAGGAATGGTTATCTGACCTTTACTGGTCACTGCCGCTTCAGCCATCTCATACTCCTTACTTTAAGCAGAATTGTAAGGAAAGCGCCCGGGCAGTCAAGGCGAGTTCGCCGCTTCTTGCGGCAGGATTGGGTGATCGTAATGCATTAGGTCCGCAACCGATCTGAGCGTAGGCGTATTATCCCTTTTTGCTCGGTAACTCAGAGATTTAGTGGTGTGTACCCACCACTATGGCATTGTAGAGGTCGACGGTTCGATCCCGCCTGGCTCCACCAAACCCCTCACGTTCGTCTGCGAGTTTGCGCCTTCCCCCAGCGCTCTTCCGTGCGCTCGAGTTACCCGGTTCACGTCCGCGATTCCGACAGTCGGCGCAGATTCTCCTCGTGCTCCGCCCTATCCAGCTTGTAGGTGGAGATCACCAGCATCATGGTCAACCACAGGCAGAGGATCGCCGGGACGTACCACGCACCTAGGCGCCACAGCGCATCATCGCCAACGTCTGCCGCCGTGGCACCGGTAGGAAACTGCGCGAGCCAGAGCACCAGAGAGGCGGCCATGAGGCCGAAGCCCTGCGTGCATTTGCGGATGAAGGTTACAGCCGAGAAGAACAGCCCTTCGGACCGGCGCCCCGTGTGCAGTTCGCTCTGTTCCACCAGGTCGGACATCATCGAGGCGAACAGGATCCCGTAACAGATGATCAGGCCGACATCGATGGTCTGGGTGATGAAGATGAACCAGAAGATGAAATCGGTGCCGTTTTCCGGCAGCAGTCCGAAGAGCCGCAGCACCACCGGCAACGGCGCGCCGAGAAATGCGGCGAAGCCGACGATGATGGCGCCGCGCTTCTTGCCGAGGCGTCGCGTGACCAGCGGTGCGAGCACGAATCCGATCGCGGCGGCGATGAAGGTCGACATGTTGATGACGCCTTGCTCGATCGACGTGAACCCCCAGAAGTAGGTCTGAAAATAGAATGCCAGGCCGGCCGCGAGCCCCGAAGCCACAGCGCTGAATATCGAGGCGACGAACAGGCTGATGAACGAGCGGTTCGACAGCGTCTCCAGGATCTCTTTGAAGACGGTGGTGAGCGTGATGCGTCGCTGCGGCGGAGGTGCCATCAGATACGGAATTCTGCTGTGGGTTCCGATGGCGCAGACCAGGATCGATGCCAGGATGAGCCCTGACCCGATGATGCCCATGAGCGCGTAGCTCTCGCGATTGAAGCGGCCGTCCGGGATCGCTTCGGTGGCCATCGCCGGAAACAGGAAAAAGAACATGAGCACCGTCATCGCGTTGCCGCCGGTCCAGCCGAAGTAGGAGCGATAGCTGAGCAGGCTGCTGCGTTCGTCGTAGTCGAACGTCAGCTCCGGCGCCAAGGCGGAGCACGGGGTCTCATAGGCAGTAATGAAGGTTCGGATGACGACCGCGAGCGCGAGCAGGTACACGAACAGGGCGGTCTGTGACCCATCCGCCGGAGGATTCCAGACCATGAAGTAGCTGAGCGCGATGGGCAGGGCCGCGGCGTACATGAACGGGTGGCGCCGCCCCCAGCGTGAACGCAGGTTGTCGGACCAGTAGCCGACGACGGGATCGCTGATGGCGTCCGCGATCAGTGCGGTGGTGATGGCGATTCCGACCAGCCGGGCATCGAGCCCCGCAACCTGGCTGTAGAAGAGCAGCAGGAAGTAGTCGAATCCGCCATTCTTTACGCCGTACGCGACAGATCCAAAGCCGTAGGCGACCTTGATCCCCAAGCTCAGGCGCGGTGGGCGCTTCGCCGATGCATCTACCACTTGTGTCTCCCCCTTCGTGTCCCGAAAAAATACCCTGGAGACCGGTTCGAGTCGAAGGCTAATGTCGCGGTTGGCGGCTGCACAGCGATGCCCGGGGTTGACCCACAAGGTGCTACCACGCCCCGCAGCCTGCCGGGATCAGGGCGCAAACGCGCCCTGTATCGCTATTAAAATCAGTAACATACCAAATAAATCTCGCTATGCTTGTTTGAACCCGGGGCCTGCCGCCGGTTTGACGGCTGATCGAACACCATCTATGACTTCAGGTGATCCCATGTTCCGGTGAGCGTGGCTCCGAGGTTCCCCATGAGCGTGCACCGATGACCGTCGTGCCCAGGCGGGCGAAGCGACATGAGCGTTGACCGCTCCAATGGCAGTCCGGGGCGCGCCGTCACGGGTTCCGGGGCGCGTGAGCTACGGGAATTCATCGCGGTTGGCTGGGAACTCTGTGAAGCCAGCGGCGAGCTGACGGCGTGTCTGACGAAAACCGACGCGCCGAGCCGGAACGATATCCAGTCACTGAAGAACCAGCTCCGGGCGGCGGGCTATGACGCATTCGACATGGCGGAAGCCGCACTTCCGGATATTCTGAAGCACATCAATGCCGGGCAGACGGGGCGCTATCATGTGGCGACCCGCCGGGACGCGAACGTGTCGATCGCCGTTTCTGACGACGCCATGGAAGCCCGAATCAGCACCTCGCCGTGCTTCGGTGGGCTGCCATTGACGGAGCAGCGCATTATTCAGGCCATCGATCAGGCGGGGATCGTGCGCGCCCGCTGTGATCGTCATGTCATCGAGCAGGCACTCAGCGCCAGGGCGGTTTCAGATCTGCTGCTGGCCCGCGGTACGCCCATGCAGCGAGGCCGGGACGCGCGATTCGTGCCGCTCGTGGAAGGGGTCATCAAGCGGCCGCTGGTCGAGGATCGTGCCGGCAGGGTCGACTTCCACGACATTCACGAGTTCACCTTCGTGGCAGTCGGCGATGCATTGATGCGGCTGGAACCGCCAACCCCGGGCGTGAGCGGGGCAGACGTGTACGGCCGTGCCATTCCGGCCGAACCCGGGAATGCGCTCGCGTTTCCAGGTTCGCTGCAGGGCGCGATGCTGGATCCCAATGACCCGCATCTGCTCGTTGCCGCAATCAGAGGCCACCCGGTCGTGATGGCGAATGCCGTTCACGTCGACAACGTGTTGACCCTGGACAATGTGGACATCGCCTCGGGAAACGTCACGTTCGAGGGGTCCCTGGTGGTGAGGGGCGAGGTCGGGTCAGGGGCGTCTATCGACGTCACCGGAGACGTGCAGATCAAAGGGGTCGTGGATCGGGCCAGCATCGTCGCTGGGAACGACATCGAGATTGGTGGCGGGGTATTCGGCGAGGAGACCTGCGACGGAGAGGATTGTGGGTTCGCCGCGCAGCTCAGTGCCGGTGGGAGCGTGACCGCGAAATTTCTGAGCTGCGTCCTGGTGCGGGCAGAGAACGTCGTCTCGGTGCGGGAGTACATCAGCCACAGCACGGTGATCGGGAAGCTTGCGGTTCGGATTGGTCAGGACGGCGGCAAGGGTGCATTGATCGGCGGCGACTGTCACTCCGACGCGGAAGTGCGGGTCAACATTCTGGGCACGGACGCCAACGTGCCGACCGCGGTGTCGGTGGGTCAGGGAACTGGCCTCGATTCGGTCTATCCTGGTGAGGCGAGGGGTGCTGCGCACAAGCGACCGGAAGCGAGGGTGCTCGTCAAACAGCGGGCGTATCCGAACGCACGCATCACGATCAACGGCCGGGTGCTGAAACTTCGGATGCAGGTTGATGGCGGCTGCTTCGTCTGCCGGGACGCGGCTGTCACGCTGACTGAGGCGTGACTCCGGTGCGCTGGCTAAGAGATTCCCCGCTGGTGGCAGGCTGCATCAGCCCTTGTAGCACGCCGCGACCGCCAGCTCGTTACCCTTGCTGACCTCGCGGTACTTCTCCCAGAACAACGCGTCGACCTTGCGCGCCTGTGCCGGCACCCCTGAGCGCCGGTAGCGGTCGTACTGCTTCGGGCCGCCGTTGTAGGCCGCGTACGCGGAGCGTGCGAGATTGTCGATCGCGCCGGTGGTGCGGTGTTCCCGATTGCCGATGGCGTAGTGGATCAGGTGGTGTTGCAGAATGTCGGCGCCGGCGCGCGCGTTGTAGACGATGTCCCAGCGCAGACCCTGCAGGTCGTACAGGCCGCGCCAGACCGTGGGGTTGACCTGCATCATGCCGATGTCGCCGGACTTCGACTGCATCGGCACGCGTTTGTCGTTGCGCGCAACGAACTGGCGCCAGCAGCTCTCCTGCCAGGCGGCCGCGAGCACCAGCCGGCGATACACCTCGTGGAACTTGCCCTCCAGGGGATTGGCCTTGATCTGCTCGCCGACCACATGGCGCAGCACGTCGCGCACCATGGGCAGGTACTCCTTCATGTCCCTTGTCTTCGGAACCCAGTTGTTGAGCCGTTTCACGAGCGTCGGGCTCAGGGTGTCGGCGGCGACCGCTGAGGGTATGAGCCGGTCGAGCCAAGACGACGCCCAAGAAGACGCCCAAGAAGACGCCCAAGAAGACGCCCAAGAAGACGCCGAAGACGATATCCAGGGCGGCTCCCAGGATGACTCCCAGGATGATTCGAAGACGTACTGGGGTTGCGGCAGCGGCTCGCCGAAGCCGAGCGAACGCCGCAGCGCGGCATCCACGCGCTCGTCGCGCTGCAGCGGGTCAGCGGTGTCTGCAGGCATCAGGATGCGCGCCAGGCGCCGCAGGCCGTCGCTGGAGAGCTCGATGCCGGTTGCAGGGCCGAGCGCATCGATCGCCGTGAGCGCATCGCCCGCGCTGATGAAGGTCAGATAGCGCAGCGCATCGGCGTGATGGAGCTGTTGCTCGGCCGCGTGGGCGACCAGGGGCGAGAGCCCTTGCCACGCCTGTCGGAACAGCTGTCGCGCGGGATCTTCAGGGCCGCGCTTTTGCTCGCCGAGCGCCCGGATCAGCTCCCGGCGCAGGGTGATCAGCACGTCCAGGGGGTCGGCCGGTTGCGTGACACCGGCAACGCCCAGCGACTTGATGATGTACGTGAAGAACGCGTCGAGGTCATCGAGCCGCTGTTCCAGGCGCGCCAGCTCGGCGCCGTTCAGCTCGGGCTCGCTGGATGGCGTAGCGGCGGGTGGCGGTGGGAGCTCTGCGCCCAGCGTGACGGTGACCGCGCCCTCTCCGGCTGTGACCGCGTCGATGCCGAGCGATTGCAGTAGCGTCCGCCTCTCATCTGCCTCGGAACCCGTCTGATTGGCGACCGCGTTGGCATCCAGAAAGTCTTCGAGCTGGCGGATCGGTTCGGCAAAGCTGACCGTGGTCTCTTTCAGCGCGGCCGGGAGCAGCTGATCTACCCAGCCGCCGATGGTGGTGGAGACCGAGTCCGTGCTGCCGTCCGGGCGCACCGCCCGCCACGACAGGGTCCGGAACGTCACGCGCCTGCGATCGGCGCCGACGGACGGCGTCTGCGTGAATTCGAGCGCTCCGCGCCAGTCGAGTATCAGCAGGCAGCGGCCCGCCACGGCGCGCCCGGCGCGGGCCGCTGCCTGCGTGTGCAGCCTGATCTGACCGCCGCTCACGCTGATCCCGGGATCGCGCAGCTCCAGGTACTGACAGCCGGTTCCGTCATCGTTGAGGCGCACGGATTGGTTCGGGCCCGTGAACACCTGCTCGCGCAGCAGCAGCTCGATGAACGGGGCTTTCAAGGCGATCGGAATCTGGACGCGTTGCGCGCTGGCGGCCGCAGCGAGCAGCAGCGCCATCAGAGCCGTCGGGATGCAAAGAGTCGCCGGCGAGGGACATTGCATGAGCTCGGCTTCCTCGGTGGCTGCCGTTGCGGCACCGTCAGTATACAGAGACGGCGGCCGCTGATCGGTTCCGGCCGCATGGCCCCGCGGCCACGCCCGTCTGGCGGCGGCCGGGCATCACATTCACGACGAATTCACGGGCTTAGGGTATGCTCGCGAGGGTACGCTTGTGGTAACCGGGCAATCGGGCGCGGCGCGCGCCCATCACCGTACGCCACTCAATGTTGGAGTCCTGAGATGATCGACCTGAACGTCAACGGCGTCCGCCATTCGGTGGACGTCGCGTCTGATACGCCGTTGTTGTGGGTGCTGCGCGAGCAGCTCAGCTCGGGCACCAAGTTCGGCTGCAGCATCGCGCAGTGCAGTGCCTGCACCATCCCATCTGAACAGACAGCCGATTGCGTTCCTGCGTCACGCCA
The DNA here is from genome assembly GCA_041395905.1 of Pseudomonadales bacterium. GTDB lineage: Bacteria > Pseudomonadota > Gammaproteobacteria > Pseudomonadales > Azotimanducaceae > UBA7803. The sequence goes on along the minus strand of JAWKZP010000003.1, from coordinate 386,319 downwards.
GTTTGCTGCGGCGGCGGTGTCGAAGTCAGAACCATCGAGGGCTCGCCCGGCGGCGGTTGCATCGGTGACGGCATGGATCGAATATCGGTTCCCGGTGCGGTTACTGCTGCAGTCCGGACAGCTCATGTCGGCGGCGGCATTGCCCAGCGAGCAATCCCACCCCGGACGACGCGTATCGACGCCGCCATGAGCGGTAACATATGCCGCTGCGGGATGTACTCGCGCCACCGGGCCGTGGAAGTCGTGGCGGCCGTGGCGCATTTCGATCGGCGGTGGAGCTGCAGGAGGTGCAGCATGGGTAAGTGGACACGACGCGCCTTCATCACCCACCGGCGTGGTGGCGGGCGGCACGCCCGTGGTGGGCGTCGCCATCCGACCCGGTCATCGTGCGCCAAGCTGGCGCCGCTGGTCACCAGGGGTGACGGGCAGCTGATCAACGCCTGGGTCAAGATCGACCCGGAAAACCGGGTGACGGCCATCGTGCCGCATTCAGAAATGGAGGCCGGGGCACCGGGCGGCCCTGGCGCAGATGCTGGCGGACGAGCTGGACGCGCGCTGGGAGAATGTCCTTCATGGAGGCGCCGGCAGACGACGAGTACGCCAGCCGGCTGGGCAGGGCTTCTCGCGCCGGTGGTGCGAGGTACCGTCGGTGCTGGTCGGCTCGCTGGACGGTGCGTTGCTGCTGTTGCTGAAGCCATGTCTGCACCAGATCGCCAGCGGCAGCATAGGCATGCGCCTGCCAGCGCGGCATCGCGTTGCCCGGAACGGCCGCGCGCGAAATGCTGATCGCGCTGCCACCGGACACCACCAGACGTGCCAGGTCGGCGGAACTCGATCCCCGCGAGGGGCAGATCGATGCATGCGAACAGCGGCCGCAGCGCCCGTTCGCAGCGTTTGCCGCGCGTCGCCGGCGAGCTCACGCCTTCGCCGAAACTCCAGGACCCGGGCGAATTCCGCGTCAGCGGGCCTGGCGTCGCGCAACGACAATTCCATCCAGGTCGACGGCTCGGCAGTTCGGCATCGACGTGAGCGTGCCGGGCATGCAGGTGGCCACCAATCACGTCGGCCCCAGTGTTCGGTGCGAAAGTGGCGGCGGTGGACGCCGGCGCCAGGGCGGTGCCGGGCGTCTCGGAGGTGGTCCGTCTCCAAGGACACCCGTGGCCGTCATTGCCAGCAGCTACTGGCGTGACAGGCATGGCGCGGCTCGACGTCACCTGGACCCAGCCGGCCCAGAGCAGCGTCACCCAGGCCGAGATCTTCGAGCGCTTCGATGCCGACATGCGGCGCGCGGCCGAGGCCGGCGGTGACGAGGTCGACCTCGGCAGGGCGACGTGGCGGCGGCGTTCGCCGGGGCTGCGCGCACGGTCGAGGCGACCTATCGCGTGCCGTACCTGGCTCATGCCTGCATGGAGCCGATGAACGCGACCGTGGCCATCGACGGCGATCGCTGCGAGGTGTGGATCGGGTCCCAGAATCCCCTCGGCACGCGCTATTCGGTGGCCGAAGCGCTGGGCCTGAAACGCCTGCGAACGTCACCGTGCAATCACTACATGGGTGGCGGTTTCGGGCGCCGCTCCGTTGATGCTGCCGTTGCAGGCCGGCGCCCGTTGCGCCTTGCGAGGCGCCGGTCAAGCTGATCTGGTCGCGCGGGAAGACATCCGCCACGACTTCTATCGGCCAGCCATCGTCAGTCGCTTCCGGGCGGCCGCTGAGCGATCAGGACTGAACAACACTGGAGGAATCGCCGTCGACAAGCACGACCGCAGAGGCGCCGACCTATGCCCGTAGCGGAATCAGCGTGTTCACCCACGTCAGGTTCACCCGCCCGATGCAGTTTCGGCCTGGCGCAGCGTGGACCACTGCAGCACGGCTTCTTCACCGGAATCGATTTCGTGGACGAGCTGGCGTACGCGGCCGGCAAGGACCCGTTCAGGTTCCGCCGCCAGCTGTGACGCGCCACACCACCAGTGCGATGCTGGAAACGGCGGCCAACATGGCGGACTGGGGCGCGCCGCCCAACGCCTGGTCAGGGCCACGGATGCCTGCCACTCATCGTTCGGCACCATCGTCGCCCAGGTGGTGGACGTCACCGTGAACGCCGGCGCCGTCAAGGTCGATCGCGTCGTCTGCGCCGTCGACGCCGGCATGGCGGTGACCCCGGACGGGCTGGCGGCACAGATGGAGTCGGGCATCATCTTCGGTCTGACCGCCGCCCTTTACGGCAACATCGAGATCGAGAACGGTGCGGTCAAGCAGTCCAATTTCCACGACTACCAGATGGTGCGGATGAAAGACGCGCCGCAGATCGACGTGCACATCATCGACAGCGGCCACTCCATGGGCGGCGCCGGCGAGCCCGGCACGCCCGGCGTCGCGCCGGCACTGGCCAACGCGGTGTTTGCCGCCACCGGCACCCGGGTGCGGGAGCTGCCGTTGAGTCAGTACGATCTGAGCTATCGGATCGAGGAGCGCGAGGAAGTGATCTAGGCCGACTCTGCCCGGCGCCTGGCCTACCGGGCCGGGCGCCCGCACGGACGCTTTGCGGTGCGCGTCCTGTCAGTGTTTTCCGCGCTCAATCGACGCTTTGCACCGATCGTTCCCAGAACGCCGAGGCTTCGAACAGCTGCCTCAGCAGAAGTGCATTGACCGCGAGCACGGCTGCCAGATTCACGACCGCAGGCGCATCCAGCAGCAGAGCGCCGACACCGTAACCGGAGAGCACGGCGACGATCGCAGCTGCGGCGCGGAAATCCCGGAACCTGGCCGGGCCCACGTGCCGGAAGAACCATTCGTTCTCTGGCTCGAGCCGTGCGCGGCGCAGGGTGTGATGCGAGACCCAGTTCATCACGGCGAATATGAGCGCCATGATCAGAAACCAGACGCCGACGAGCTCTGGGCCCGAGGTTTCGATCAGCACGAGCTCGCCGATGCCGATGAAAAACGGGTACACCGAGTCGCTGATTGCGGGAACCCAGCGGAACCGCATGACGGTGCTCACGTAAACCACCCAGATGACGATGATGCCCCCGAAGTTGGCCGCCATCTGGGCCCACAGGGTTGCCGCGGGCCAGCCGGGTTGGTAGAGCGCGTCGACTTCGTGCAGGCGGGTCCACAGCATTTCGAGCGCCAGCGCCTGCACGATGCTCAGCAGGGTCAGCATCACGGCGGGCAGCTGATCCTTGACGCTGTCCCTGATGCGGCTCACAGCCCGTTCAATTCCGCCCGGACGCGGCAATGGCCTTCTGCGCGACCTCGCCGAGCAGAGCGATGCGTTCCGGGTCGTGGCCGCTGGCGGGGAGGTTCAGGGCAACCCCATCGATACCGTGGCGCATGGCCTCGGCGATCTGCTCGCCGACGGTATCCGGGTCACCGAAAATCAGCAGCTGGCGTGCCATGGCGACCATGTCGTTGTTCCAGCCCTTCGCCGCGGCCACGGCGTTCAGATCGGCGATGGCCTGTTCCATGGTGGGCGCCACCGCGACCATGAGCATCTTGGTCACGGAGATACCGGCGCGGTCGCGGCCCAGGTCCTCGCAGTGCCGGTTCAGGGCGTCGAGCTTTCTCGGAATGTCCTTGACCTCACCCGTAAGGTTGGATTCGTCCGCGTATCTGGCCACCAGCCTCAGGGTCTTTTTCTCTCCCTGCCCGCCGATCATGATGGGGATCGGTGCGACGGGTGCTGGTGAGTTGATCGCTTCCTTCGTCGAGTAGAACTTTCCCGCCACGGTCGGCCGTTCGCCCTTGAGCATGGGCGCAATGATCGAAAGCGCCTCGTCGAGCCGTTCGAAGCGCTCGCCCAGGGTGCCGAACTCGAACCCGTAGGCGGTGTGCTCCTGCTCGAACCAGCCGGCGCCGATGCCGAGCGTGGCCCGGCCGTGGGAGACGTGGTCCAGCGTCGTGATCATCTTTGCCAGCAGCGCCGGGTTCCGATAGGTGTTTCCCGTCACCAGCGCGGAGAGCCGCACGGTCTTCGTGTGCTGGGCGAGTGCTGCCAGGATGGTGTAGCACTCGAACATGGGCTCATCAGGTGCGCCCAGCATGGGCAGCTGATAGAAATGATCCATCACCATCACGCGATCGAAGCCGGCGGCTTCCGCGGCTTTCGCCTGGGTGACGACCTTGTCGAAGATCTGATCCGGCGCCGTGTCCGGATAGGTGAAGTTCGGAATCTGGTAGCTGAGGCGGGACATGATGTCGATCCTTCGTGATTCTGGAAAACGAGCCGCTGCGCGCCCGTTACCTGGTTGGCGAACTGCGTAAACGCCTGCTCACTGGTCGAACGTGAGGGTGACTTTGAGCGCGTCCTCATCGCGTTCGTGGGCCAGCAGCATTGCCCGGTCGATGGCTTCCAGCGACAGGCGGTGACTGACCATGGTGCTGACGTCGATCTCGCGCCGGGCGATCCAGTCCAGCGCCTTGTGAAAGGAGCTCAGGTCCTCTTCCGCCTGGGCGCCGACCACCGCGTACATTTTCAGCTGCTTCATGAAGAACTTCGCATAGCTGAACGGTACCGCCTGACTGGTATCGGGCAGCCCGAAGAACACCAGGTTGCCGAACGGCCGCGCGATGTCCACCGCGTGTTGAATGGTCTCGCGGCGGCCGACGGCTTCGATGACGATATGCGCGCCTTTGCCGCCGGTCGAGTCCATCACCGCTTCGCGAATGGCCTTGCCGTCCGCGTCGCCTTCGACTGCGATGTCGGCGCCGAAGACCTGTGATTGTGCCAGTCGCGCGGGCGAGAGATCTGCCACGATCACCCGTTCGGCGCCCAGTTGCCTGGCCTGCCAGGCGAAAAACTGCCCTGCAGAACCCTGACCTAGAACGGCCACGGTCTTGCCGATGAAATCCATGTTGCCCCGCCGCAGCGCGTAGATGGTGGTGCCGAACTGCTGCGCCATCAGCAGGTCCTCAACCGGCCCGTCGTAGGCGGGCAGCGGCAGGCACCAGTGCCCGGGCAGGGTCTGAAAGTCGGCGAAGCAGCGCTGAAAGCCATAGCCCGGCACGGTGAGCACCAGATCGCCAGCCTTCAGCCCGGGGTATCTCGATTCGATGACCTCGCCGACGCCTTCGTGGCCGGGCCAGCCGGGCTCCGCGGGCAATGCCGTAGGTGCCAGCATGTCGTAGAAAACCTGGTGCAGATCCGAGCCGCAGATCGCCGCCATGCGCGAGCGGACGACGACCTGACCGTCCTGCGGCTCGTATAGCGGCGCGTCCTCGCAGACGATTCTGCCTGGTGCAACCAGGCGCGCAGCGCGCATGGTGTTCATGACTGCACCTCCGTCGTGGGCAACCGATACACGCGCGCCGCCGTGCCGCTGAAGATGGCCGCCTTCTCGGCCGGGCTCAGCCCAAGGCGCGCCGCGATCCGTTTGAACAGATTCCACAGCGTGCGGTAAGAGACGCACTCCTTGTCCACTGGAAAGTTGCTCTCGAACATGCAGCGATTGGGCCCGAATGCCTCGATGGCGTACTGGTAGAACGGAAACAGCAGCTCACACAGCGCCTCGGAACTCATTGGGGAGGCCGCCTGGTGCATGTGATAGGGCGGCTCCCACGGGCCCACTCGCATCTGCGCGCCGCCGCACTTCAGCACCGCGTTGGGACATCCGGCAACGGCGTCTATGCCCGCGCGCCAGCGCGCCACCACGTCCGGGGATGCATGGGGATCCACTCTGCCGCCCAGATGGTTCACGATCACCGTGACGTCGGTGTTCCTGCGCGCGAGCTCCGCCAGGCGCGGCAGGCGATCGAAGTCGGGCGACCAGTTGTCGAAGCTCAGTCCGTGCCGGCCGAGCATCGCGTAGCCCTGCAGAAAGGTGTCGTCGAGATCTCCGGGAAACGCGGTGCGCACGCCGCGGAAGTTGGGGGACGCTGCCATGTGTGCCTGCAGCACCGGCTCCACGGCCGCCCCCAGACGCAGGTCGGCGCTGCCGAAGATTCCGGCGCACAAGCGCGTGTCGCCGTAGATTCCGGAGTTGCTCATGGCGTATATGCCGTGCACGAATTCCGTCTCGCCCACGCAGCGCATGGGCTCCGGGCCGCCGGCCCGGTAGAAGGCGCCGCACTGCGCAAAGACGGTCTGGCGGACGTTGTGCCCGGACAGGCGGATGTCGTCGGCGATCTCCTGGCACAGGTATACCTTCTGCTCGAAGCTCGCGTAGGGCTCGGTGGTGAACGTGCGGATGTCCCAGAGGTGATGGTGCGGATCGACGATGGGGAGCTCGGGTTCCAGAACCTCTTCCGGGGTCTCCCGGGACAACCAGCGCTCCAGCGGTTCGTTGGCAGCGTAGCTCATGAGTGCTCTCCTCGTGGATTCCGGCTCGACTCTGCAGGCCGATGCTAATCATCCCGCTGGGCGATCGCCAGAACGAGCGACCAGCGCGCGAGACCTGCCGGCGCCTCCGCGACGCGTCCCCGGCGGGCGACCGGGACAAGCATACACCCGTGCCTTGGGGTTTCCCCTTGGGCTGACCGGTTGCCGGCCCGCGTGTCAGAATGAGGAATCGCCGAACTGGACCAAGGATGAGAAGCAGATCCATGACCATCGTGCTCATCATGGCCGCCGTGCTGGGGCTGCTGGTGGCCGCCGCGTTGGCCCACCTGGCATTCATCGAGATCGGCAGGGAGGTGGTCGTCCTGGTGACCACCGACGCTGACGGCAAATCACACGCCCGGCGGCTCTGGGCGGTGGACCACGAAGGTTCCGTCTGGCTTCACAGCACAGGAGAGAGCTGGCATCAGTTGTTTCGGGAGGCGCGCGAGGTGGAGCTGAAACGCAATGGCCGGTCGCAGCGATACGATGCGAGGGCCGTGCCCGGCCCGCACCCGACCATCGACGGGCTGCTTCGGGCAAAGTACGGGTTGGCGGATCGCTGGGTCCGATTTCTGGCGCCCTGCGACGAGCACACGCTGGTCGTTCGTTTGAGCAGGATCGACGGCGCTCCGGATCCCGCGGCCGGCGCTCTGCGCGGCCGTTAGCGGAACAGGCTCTGCAGGCCGGCTTCGACGATCTCGGCAATGCCGAACGGCACGGTGATCGCGAGCGTCACGTCCCTGACCAGCATGGCCAGCAGCAGCTGCACCGTCGGGAACAGAACGAGCAGCGCGACGATCACCAGCAGTCCGAAGCGTTCCAGTCTGTGGTATGCGGCCAGGGCCCGATCCGACAGGAACAGCTGCACGACCCTCGATCCGTCCAGAGGCGGAATCGGCACCAGATTGAATACGCACAGCAGCACATTGAAGTAGATGCCTACCGCGCACACCTGTATGAGCACGGATTCCGGTGTGAATCCGAAGATCCGAACCGCGATGAGTACAACCATGGACAGGGCGACCGCGATCAGCAGGTTCGTGAGCGGTCCGGCTGCGCCGACGATGGCCCAGTCGCGCCTCGGATGATGGAGGCGTTGCACCCTCACGGGCACGGGCTTGGCGCCGCCGAACAGAATGGGCGATCCCATCAGCAGCAGCAGCGCGGGAAGCAGCACGGTGAGGAACGGATCGATGTGCGGAATGGGGTTCAGGGTCAGGCGGCCGAGCGAGCGCGCCGTGTCATCGCCCAGACGATCCGCGGCAAAGCCGTGGGCCGCTTCGTGGCTGGTGATCGAGGGGATCACCACTGCGGCTATGCCGAGCATCACCATCGGATCCATTGGCAGCCTCTCGCAGGTACGACCTGGCGAGTCTCTCACATCCGGCCGGCATTTGTGCCTCGAAGCCGTGCGCCCGGGTCCTGTCGGTAGTAGAGCACGAGCTGATCGTAGACGTCCGGAAACAGGTGCTGCAGCCGCAGCGGCGTCGCGAAGAAAGCCTCGGTCACCACGGCGAAGAACTCCGCCGGATTCGTTGCCGCGTACGGATCGAGAGCCGGGTGCTGATGATGCTCGAGCTGACGGGTGAGGTGGGCGAATGCCGCAGCGAACACGGCCGCCCAGGTGCTGGTAGACATGTCCGCGTGCAGCGGCGGATGGCCGTTGGCGGTGCCGTCGAGATAATCCAGCTTGTGCGCAAACTCGTGCAGGACCACGTTGCGTCCGTCGCCGCCGTGTGCGTGGTCCGGCTTCGCGTCCTCCCACGACAGCACGACGGGGCCATGCGGGCTGGCTTCGCCTTCCAGCGCCAGGATCCGCTGGTGCACGATGCCCACCTCGTCGCGAAAGTCGTGCCGGGCCACGAAGGCGCCCGGGTAGAGAATGATCGATCTCCAGCCCGGATACACCTCCGTTCGGCCTGCGCTGTCCAGGTTGAGAATCAGCAGGCAGGCCTGGGCCGCGATCGCGATACGCACGTAGTCGTCGATCACGAGATCGTGGGTGGCGTAAAACGTCTTGCCGTGAACGAACAGGGTGGCGAGATCGTGCAGCCGCGTCAGCTCGTCGCTGCCAAGCCCCCGCAGCACGTCGGTACGGGTGACGACCGTCTGCCACAGCTCGGGATCGAGCGGGTGCCTGGCCAGCATCCTGGCGCGGCGCCAGGATTGCAGTCTGCTGAGGATCGGCATCAACCGCGCTGCAACCCTGGCGAATCAGTCTGCCCGAGCATGAAGCATCCTCTGGCCCGTTCTAGTGCTGAAGATCCGGAGTCTCCAGGGCCAGTGCTTCCGCGCGGGCTCTGGCCGGATTGCGGATCAGCATTCGGCGCACGCGCGGCGCACCGTCGCCCGCGTGGAGCGCGCGGATGCGATCGCCCACGTGGGCGTCGGCATGGGTGGTACGGCTGTGCAGCCGGACGTATTCCACCCACGTGGGGATCTCGAAGCTCTCGGTCCACAGCTGCGGGTTTTCCATGTCGCGCATCAACGTCCAGTGATAGGCGCCATCGCGGCGACGGATCCGGTGGCGTTCTGTCATCGCCTGGAGAAACTCGGCGACGTCGGCTTCCGCGATGAGGTATTCGACGGAGATGGATATGGGGCCGCTGCGCGGCTGGATTTCCAGCGTGGTGCGCGGTTCCTGCCAGCGGTTGAGCGGGTCGAGGTTGAGCGCTTCCCGTGCGGGCAAGGGTATCCACCAGCCGATTGCGAGACCCGCCAGCATTGCCGCGGCCGAGCCGAGCAGGGCGATCTCCACCGAGAAGCCTTCCGCCACGTGGCCCCAGCACCAGCTGCCCAGCGCCATGCCGCCGAAGATGGCCATCTGATACAGCGACAGCGCGCGGCCCACCACCCAGCGCGGCGTGGACATCTGCACGGTGGTGTTGAACAGCGACAGGGCCATTACCCATGCGGCGCCGGCGACGATGAGCACCGCGCCGGTGAGCCAGGCAGTGGCGCTCTCCGCGGCGGCCAGCGCGCTCAGCGCGAATGCCAGGTAGCACCAGCGCACCAGGTGCTCGTTGGACAGCCGCTCACGCGCGGGGCGGGAAATGAACGCGCCGGCTACCGCGCCCACGCCGAACGCGCCGAGCAGGCTGCCGTACACCAGGGCGTCGCCCTGCAGCAGATCGCGGGTCACCAGGGGCAGCAGCGCGAGCACGACGATGGTGGTCAGCCCGAAGGCAAAGCCGCGCACCATGACCTTGACGATGTTGGGCGACATGGCCACGTAGCGCACGCCGGCGGTCATGGCCGTGGCCAGGTTCTCGCGCGGCATGGTGCGCGGCGGCAGATCCGGCCGCCAGCGCCAGAGCACCGTGATCAGGCCGAGATAGCTGACCGTGTTGATGGCGAATGCCGCGAAGGCTCCGGCGGTGGCGACGATGGCACCGCCGAGCGCCGGCCCGACACTGCGCGTGACGTTGAAGCTGACGCTGTTCAGGAGCACGGCGGCGGCGATCTTCTCCCTTGGCACCACGTCGCCGACAGCCGCCTGCCACGCGGGATTGTGGAACGCGCCGCCGCAGCCGATCAGAAATGTGAACCCGAGCAGCACCCAGGGGGTGATCCAGCCCAACCAGGCGGCGGTGGCGAGGCAGGCTGAGACGGTGAACATGAACAGCTGCGCGAACAGCATCACGCGCCGTCGCTCGAAGCTGTCGGCGATGGCTCCGGCCACCAGCGACAGCATCATGATCGGCAGCGTCGTGGACGTCTGCACCAGCGCCACCATGTCGGCGGACTCGGCGATTGAGGTCATCAGCCAGGCGGCGCCGACGCCCTGAATCAGGCCGCCGAAGTTGGATGCCATGCTGGCAAACCAGAGGTCGCGGAATGTCCCGATGCGCAGGGGTGAGAGGGTGGAATGAGAGTCGCTGGCGTCGGCTTCCATGGTCTGCGGCGCTGGCCCGTTTGCTGCCGGATGGCGAATCCACTATAAATCCACGGGCCTGCAAACGACACACTGACCGGGGGCAACATGCAGCTCGATCTCAGCCAGGGCGATCTCGACTTTCAAGCTGAAGTGCGCGCCTTTCTGCAAGCCGAGCTGACGCCTGAGCTGAAAGCGGCGGCTGCGGCTGGAATGAGCATGCCGCGCGAGCTCAACGCGCGCTGGCATCGCACGCTGTTCGAACGCGGCTGGATCGCCCCCAACTGGCCGGTGGAGTACGGCGGCACCGGCTGGACGGCGACCCAGAAGCATCTGTTCGAGGAGGAGGCTGCCGCCGCCGGCGCCCCGCGCATCATGCCCTTCGGCATCGGCATGGTGGGCCCGGTGATCTACACCTTCGGCACCGAAGCCCAGCAGGCGCAGCACCTGCCGGGCATTCTCAACGGCGACGTCTGGTGGTGCCAGGGCTACTCGGAGCCGGGCTCCGGGTCCGACCTTGCGTCGTTGAAGACCGCGGCGGTGCGCGATGGTGACGAGTACGTGGTGAACGGCCAGAAGATCTGGACCTCCTATGCCCACGAGGCCGACTGGATCTTCTGCCTGGTGCGCACCGACTTCGACTGCAAGCCGCAGCAGGGCATTTCCTTTCTGCTCATGGACATGTCGACGCCGGGCATCGAGGTGCGGCCCATCGTCTCCATCGACGGTCTGCATCACCTCAACGAGGTGTATTTCACCGACGTGCGGGTTCCGGTCGCCAACCGCATCGGAGAAGAAAATCGGGGCTGGACCTACGCGAAGTATCTGCTGGGCCATGAACGTACCGGGATTGCCGGCGTGGCCGGCTCCAAGCGTGCCGTGGAGGAGCTGCAGCGCCTCGCCCGGATCGAGCAGCAGGGCAGCGGTGCCTGCCTGGCGGAGGATCCGGATTTTGCCAGCCGGCTGCGCGAGGTGGAGATCCGCCTTGCCGGGCTCGAAATGACCAACCTGCGCCTGCTCGCCGAGATCTCGGCGGGCAACAGTCCCGGGGACGCGTCGTCCACGCTCAAGATCACAGGCACCGAGATCCAGCAGGCGCTGCAGACGCTGCTGGTAGAGGCGATCGGCTACTACGGCCTGCCGCTGCAGCTCGATCAGGTCGAGGGTACGGCGGCGGGGGAGCCAGTGGGTCCCGACTACGCCCTGCGCGCCGTGGTGGACTACAATTTCGGCCGTGCCGCCAGCATCTACGGCGGCTCCAACGAGATCCAGCGCAACGTCATAGCCAAGGCGGTGCTGGGGCTTTGAACCGGGCGCGGGTCAGGCCGACCGGAACTCGCGGATCGGCCGCCAGAAACGCCAGATCAACGCAGTAGCCAGCACCGAGATCACACCGCCCAGCAGCATGGTGTTGGCGGCGCCGATGCTCGCCGCCCAGGCGCCGACCCAGATGGTGCCCACGTTGTTGGCGGTCTGTGCCGCGAGGATCATCAGGGCGAACGCGCGCCCGCGCATGTTGTCGGGCGTGGTCAGCATCACCGTGGTCTGGCGGACAGCCACCGTTACCGCGTCGGCCGCGCCCAGGGCGGCGATCATGAGCGCGCCGAACCAGAGCGTCGTGGCCATGCCGAACCCGAACAGGATGAAGCCATAGGCGAACGAGGCGTACAGCACCAGCATGCCCTTGGCGCGATAGCCCACCAGAAACAGCGCCAGAAAAGATCCAAGGATCGCGCCGGTGGAGTTGGCGGCGCCGAGCATGCCGGTGGCGCTGGCTCCGCCGGCGAACAGGCCGAGCGCCAGCACCGGCAGGATCTCCCGATAGAATGAGGCGACGGTGATCCCCGCGTCGAGCAGGAACAGACCGGGCAGGATCGGGTGTCTGGACACGTAGCGCAACCCTTCCCAGGTCTGCGCCGCGGCGGAACTCGGCGCGTCGTGGGCGTGGCCGTCGGCAATTCCCCTGGCGCGAATGAACAGCGGCAATGCCGTGGACAGCAGCGAGATGACGCCTGCGAGCAGAAAGGTCGCGCTCAGTCCGGCGCCCAGCGCGACCGCGGCGAACAGCAATGGCCCGGCGATGGCGGCACCGTTCTGCGATGCCGTGTCGGTGGAGGCCGCCAGCAGCAGATGGCGTTCCGGCACCACGATGGGAACCAGCGCGGAGCGTGCCGGGCTCGCGAGCATCTGTGAGGCGGCGGTGAGCGCGATGCCGACGTAGACCATGGCCGGGGTAAGCGCGCCGTTCAGGTTCAGAAAGCCCAGCGTGAGCAACGCGATCGAGGTCGTGCCGTTGGCCAGCGCCATGAGCCGTTTGCGGTCCACCCGATCGGCCAGGGTGCCGCCCCAGAGCAGCGCCGGTACCTGTACGATCAGCTGCACGACGCCGATCATTCCGACCAGCACGGCGGAGCCCGTCTCGTCCAGCAGCCACTGGGACGTGCTGAGGATGCGCATCCAGACGACGATGGCGCTGGTGACCATCGCCGCCCACAGCACCCGGTAGTCCCGGTACAGGAAGGCGTGCCACGGGCGTGTCGGCCGCGCTGGGAGATGCGGCGGGGCGTCTCGATCTGCTGTGGTCAAACGTATGTGGCCATGACGGTGAAACGGAGCCTTGGCGCCGTTGGGGCGCGAGGGCGCGCAGTTTCTCAGAAACTGACGGTGAGGTGCGAGTCCCGCTTTGGCCTCTCGGGTTGTGCCTTGTTGTTGTCTGCTCTGGTTGTTCTCCCGGGGTGCTCCATTGCTCGCCCAGACGCAGCCGGAGCGATTGCCAGCGATGGCTCTTGTGCGGCAGTCTTGGTGTTTCGGCCGGAACTCTGGGGAGAGGAAGGGTGCGCAGCTATCTAGTGACCATCATCGCGGCGCTGATTGCCGTGCTCGGCGCGCGTGGCGCCGCCGCGGCTGATCTGCTGGGGGTACCATGCAGCACGCCACCGCCCGCGCACTGCCGCGACGGCGATTGCGCTGCCACGATCGCCGAGCCCGGTAACGCCACGGATCCCTTGACCGGACGCAGGTACTTTCTCGACTACCCCTGTGATCTGAAGCCCGACGAGGATGTGGTGTTCATTCTGAACATCCACGGCGCCGGATCTATCGGCAACTGGCAGCGCCACTACTTTCCGGCCATGGATTTCAAAGACAAGTACCGGCTGGTTGTCGCGACGCCAACCGCCGCGGGTTCTGGTTCCATGGGCGGGGGGCCGGGCATCCGCATGTGGATGCCGGACGATGACGACGCTCACCTGCAGAACATCACCCGCCAGGTGATCGACGCGGTTGGTGCTGATCACATCAAGGCGTTCTGGCTCGCCGGCCACAGTCAGGGTGGTGCCACCTCGCACCGTCTCGTGTGCACGCCGTTCTTTCGCGACAAGGTCGACGGCCTGCTGAGCCTCTCGGGTGGCCGTATCGGTCGCGCGGAGCTGGTGCCGGCCTTTGGTCCGCCCCTGCCGGATGGTTCGCCGCCGCCGCCGCGTGAGCGGCGCTTTCCCGACGGCGGTTTGCCGGATTGCGAGTTCTCACACATCTACACCACCGGGGAGCACGAGATCATCGCGTTGCCGGAGACCTCGCCGTGGGCGGAACGATTCGCCTGTGATGCGCGCGTGCGCGAGCCGGACGTGGTCGACGAGGCCCCAGGCTGGGTGCAGGACAGCGCCCGGATGGGCTACAAGGTCTGGGGCATGGCCGCGCGACCGGGCACGGCGGAGGTGTTCGTGTATCCGAACTGCCGCGACGGGCGGGTGGTCGCCGACGTCGTGCGGCTCGACAAGGGCCATACCGAGGGCCTCGAGCCGCGGGTTACGCAGCGGATTCTGGAGCTGATGGTGTCGGCGCCGGGCGGGAAGCTGTCAGGGTCGTGAGTCGGCCGGCCCCGAGCGTGAAGACGGAAGCCGCCTGATGTGCCGGTTTCTTCTGTACATGGGCAAACCCATTCACCTGTCGTCGCTGATCACCGAGCCGGAGAATTCGCTGATCCACCAGAGCTTCGACAGCCGCGAGCGAGCCGAACCCCTCAACGGCGACGGCTTCGGCGTGGCCTGGTACACGGATGACGGACAGGACGCCGCGGCGCTGTTCCGCTCCATCACGCCGGCCTGGAACAACCAGAACCTCAGGCACCTGGCCCGGGCCGTGCGCAGCCGCTGCGTGCTGGCCCACGTGCGCGCGGCGTCGCCGGGCCTTGCCGTGACCGAGCTCAACACCCATCCGTTTGTGCATGGTCCGTTCTCGTTCATGCACAACGGCAACGTGGCCGACTACCGTCATCATCGCCGGTCGCTGCAGGCCCATCTCGACGAGGCCCACTACCAGCTGATCGAGGGTTCTACCGATTCCGAGTGTCTGTTCGCGCTGACGCTGCAGGCGCTGGATCGGGCGTCCTCGACGGACGTTGCGGCCATGGCCGAGGCGCTGGAATGGGCGATAGCGACGACGCTCGCCCATCAATCAGAGCACGGGGTGGCGCGGCCTTCGTTCGTCAATGCCGTTCTCAGCAACGGGGACGAGGCGGTTGCCTGTCGCTATACCAGCGCTGCCGACCAGCCGCCGGCCTCGCTGCATCTGCACACCGGTATGCTGTACGCCTGCCGCGCAGGCACGCCTGAGCTGCTGGAGGCGGAAGAGGACGCGCATTCGGTGATCGTCGCATCCGAGGCATTGACCGGCGATGCCAGCTGGCGCACGGTCCCCGCGGGCAGCATGGTGCTGATCGACAGGGACCGCGATGTCGAGGTGCGTCCCATCCGCTTGTAGCGGCCCTCGTAGCAGCCGAGCTCCTGCCCGCAGGCGGCGCCGCGGCGCCTCAGTGCTTTGCCGCTTCGCTGAAGTAGCGGCGCGGGTTGTCGGTGACGATGTGTTCCAGATCGGCCTCGCTCAGCCCCAGCTCCCTGAGCCGGGGGAACACGTTCTCGAAGATGTGCGTCAGCCGCCAGTTTGGCACCATGGCCTCCAGCGCTTCCTGGGTCATGCCGCCAGGGAGCCCGCCGAGAAAACAGTTCACGCTGTCGTGGGAGATCATCACGCGGTCACGGTGACCCGCGTCCACCAGCTTCTTGATGTTCTGCATGCGAATCTCGTCGGCGATGATCATCTCCAGCCCGAACCGGTCGAAACCGACGTAGGCGCCGCGCTCGGCCAGGCTGCGCTGATAGTCTGGGTCGTCGCGACCGTCGGAGTGTCCGACCAGCAGCTGCGAAGACGGCACACCTTCGCCGGTGACGATGTCGATCTGGTCGTGGCCGCAGCTCGCATTCTCGGTGTGGGAGATCAGCGGCAGCCCCGTTGCTCTGGCGGCGCGCGCAGCGGCCGTCAGCGCCTTGCGCTCGAAATCGGATACCTTGCCGTCGCCTGTGGCGATTTTGATCACGCCGGCCCGGATGCCGGTCCAGGCGATTCCGTCTTCGATCTCCCTGATGTAGATGTCGGCGATCTCGTCGGCTTCCATACGGGCGAAGGAGTAGGGTATGCCCATCTCTTCGGTGTACACGCCGGTTGCGCACACCAGGTTGATGCCGCTCTTCTGCGCCACCAGCGCACACAGCTCCACGTCGCGCCCCAGATCCATGGGGCAGGGGTCGACGACGGTGCGCACGCCGTAGTCGTGCAGCTTCTGGAAGTAGTCGACCGCCTTGGCCATGGCGTCCTCGCGCCGGTACTTGGGCTGGCGCACGTCCAGCCACCAGCCCGGGTAGCCGACGGCTACGTGCTCGTGGATCAGGGTGCGGCCGAGGTCCTCGACCGGCAGGGCGCCCTCAGTGGTGTTCACTTTCATGGTTGCGTTCATGGTTGCGTTCCGTTTTCCGTGCGTTTTCCTGTGTTCAGATGTTGCGTCCGGCGCCTTCCCAGTACGGCGCGCGCAGCTTGCGCTTGAAGATCTTGCCCGAGTCCTCCCGGGGCAGGTCCGGGACGAACTCCCAGACCTTAGGCATCTTGTAGCCGGCGACCTGCTGGCGCAGCCCGGTGCGCACCTGGGCCTCGTCGAGATCCGTGCCGGGTTGAGGCTGCACGTAGGCGCAGATCGCCTCGCCGAACTCCTCGTCGGGTATCCCGAACACGGCGCAGTCGGCGATCTCGGGCATCTTGTGCAGCTCGGCCTCGATCTCGGCCGGATAGATGTTCACGCCGCCGGAAATGATCATGTCGTTGGCCCGGTCGCACAGATACAGGTAACCATCTTCGTCGAAGTAGCCGACGTCTCCGGGCGTCACCAGCCCCTGCTTCTCCATGCGCCGGCGTTTCTCGTCGTCGTTCTGGTACGTGAAGTCTGACGAGCCCTGCATGCGCCCGATCACCTCGCCGATCTCGCGCGGGGGCAGCTGGTTGCCTTCGGCGTCGATGACCCTGACCACGGCCCCCGGCATGGGGCGGCCGACCGTGCCGGGATGGGACAGCCACTCATGTGAGGTGCAGAAGGTCACGTTGCCCATTTCCGTGGATCCGTAGTACTCGTTGATGACCGGCCCCCACCACTCGATCATCGCGCGCTTGATGGGCGGCGAGACAGGCGCCGCGGCGTGGGCGACGAACTTCAGCGACGAGACGTCGTAGCGCGTGCGCACGTCTTCCGGCAGCTTCAGCAGTCGGTTGAACATGATCGGCACCATGTTCAGGTGCGTTATGCCGCGCAGCTCGATCTGGCGCAGCAGTTCCTCCGGGTCGAAGCGCGGCAGAATCACGATGTTGGCGCCCTGGCGGAAGCAGAAGTTGGCGTGCGCGTTGGGGGCCGAATGGTAGATGGGCCCGACGATGGCCGTCGTGATCTCGTGCCCGCGATCCAGGTACTCGGTGAAGCCATAGCTCTGTGCCAGCATCCGGGCCGCCACGGCTGCCTGCTCGGGCGTCGCGGTCGGGCGACGGACGCCTTTCGGTCGGCCGGTGGTGCCCGAGGTGTAAATGATCGTGCTGGGCATGGGGGCGGGCGGCCGCTCGGTAGCCGGAAAGCCGTCGCGCCAGACGTCCCAGTTCATTGAGCCCTGGGCGACGGAGCAGGCTCTGTCGCTGAGGCCGTAGGCGGTCTGAATCTCCTGCGGCACCGGAACGGCCAGCACTTCCACGCCCTGGGGGATTGCTTCGCGGATGGGTTCCAGCAGGTCGGTATGTATGACCAGCACCTTCACGCCGGAATCTTCCAGCAGGTAGCGCGCCTCGCCGGGCGTGTAGTGCCAGTTCACCGCCACCGGGTAGGCGCCCAGCATGCTGGCGCCCAGGCTCGCCTCGAAGAACGGGTAGTCGTTGCGCAGGTAGATGGCCACGCCGTCTCCCGGCCCGATGCCGAGGCTTTCGAAGCCGGATGCGGCCTGACGCGCGCGTGCTTCGATCTCGGATGCCTGCAGCGCGCGGCTGCCGCTCCATACCGTTCCCATGGTGTCGGCGTTCTCCCTCTCCGTAACGCCCGATTCTACGCGCCGCGTAGTCGGGCGATCCAGCCGCCGGGCCAGGCTATCGGTTGCGTCGAGTCGGGCGCGACGCACGCACGGGGTGACGTCTGCCCTGTGCGGGCGCTTGCGGCCTCCATGTCCGCAGCGCATAGTCCGGGCGAAACGAATGGAGAGATACCATGGCCGATGCGCCCGGTATCAGGGTAGACGACGCGTGCCTCGAGACACTGCTCGCACCGGATGCAAGGCCCTGGATTCGCAATGGCAACGTCGGAGCGCTGACGGGGGGCGTTTGAACCGACGGCAGATGTATCAGGACTTCGCCGCGGACCGGGGAAGTCTGGCCCTGGACGGTTTTGCGCTGGACGCGTTGCCCTGGGTGACGCGCTACACGCCATTGCGGCCCGACCTGGAAGGGACGCTGGTGTTCACCCGCCTGCCATCCGACCGTGAGGACGAGCTCATCCAAGCCCAGATCGATTACTTCGCGCAGCGGGGCTGTGACTTCGAGTGGAAGCTCTACGAGTTCGACGAGCCCGCGGACCTGAAGCGACGGCTGGCCGCACGAGGCTTTCAGGAAGACGACACCGAGGCATTCATGCTCTGCGCAGTAGAGCCTGAGCGCAGCGCGCCAAGAATGCGTTCAGGTCTGCGCATCGAGCGCATCACGGACCGTTCCGGTGTGCGTGATCTGGTGCGGGTTCAGGAGCTGATCTGGGAACAACCGTTCCGCTGGCTGGGCGATATCCTGGGCGAGACCCTGGAGCAGCGCCCGCAACAGCTGTCGCTGTACTGCGCCTACGACGACGGGCGGGCCGTGGGTACCGGATGGACCACGTTTCTCCCCGGCTCCGCCTATGCGGAGCTGCATGGCGGCGCGGTGCTGGCGCGCTATCGCGGGCGGGGTATCTACGCCGATCTGTTTCGGATACGACTGGCGGAAATCCGGCGTCGCGGCTATCGCTGGGCGGCTGTGGATGCGTCCGCCATGAGCCGCCCGATACTGGCGCGGCTCGGTTTCCAGCATGTGTGCATGACCGTGCCGATGCGCAAGCTGTGGTGATCGAGGCGCTGCTCTGGATCCTGGTGGTGGTGCTGGTGGCGGTGGGCATCGCCGGTCTGATCCTCCCGGCGCTGCCCGGTCCGCCCGTGCTGTTCGCGGCGCTGCTGCTCGGTGCCTGGATCGACGATTTCGCCTACGTCGGCTGGCGCACGCTCACCGCTCTGGGCGTGCTCGCCGCGCTCACCTATGCGGTAGACTTCGTCGCCACCGCATTCGGGGCGTCAAGGTTCGGGGCGTCGCCGCGAGCGGTGTGGGGTGCCGTGATCGGCGCCATCGCCGGGCTCGCCTTCGGTCTGGTGGGAATCGTGCTGGGGCCGTTCGTCGGCGCGCTGCTGGGGGAGCTGTCCGCCCAGCGCACGCTGCAGCAGGCGGGCCGGGCCGGCATCGGCGCCACCGTCGGTCTGGTGCTGGGCACCGCGGCCAAGCTGACGCTGGCACTCGCCATGGTGGGTATCTTCCTGCTGGCTAGGTTTCTCTGACGTGCGGCCCGCTCAGGGCAGGTGCTTGAGGTACTGGGCGACGAAGTCGAACTCGACGAGATCCGCATAGGCCCTGGTGATGCGCGCCGTGATGTCACCGGGCAGCTTGCCGTCGCCCACGACGGCGCCGCAGAAAGTACGCACAGGCACGATGCACAGGCTGGTGGAAGTCAGGAAGATCTCATCGGCGTTATAGGCGTCGTGGAAGTCCAGATCCGCTTCCTCGACGGCAATCCCGAGCTTGCGGGCGAGGTCCATCACGCAGGCGCGGGACACGCCGGGTAGGACGTATTGCTCCTTCGGTGTCAGGCAGACGCCGTCGCGCACCAGAAACAGATTCGAGCCCAGCCCCTCGGCAAGATTGCCGTTGTGATCGAGCACCACCGTCATGGCATTCTCACCCATGGGCGGCATGGCCTGGTTCGCGGTGATCAGATTCAGGTAGTTGAACGTCTTGGCCCGTGGCGTGAGCGCATCGGGGGCGGTACGCCGTACGGGCGAGACTGCCAGGTCGACGCCGTCGCGGTAATAGGTCGCGCGCTTGGCCAGCGGCAGCGGTATGCATTCCACGATCACGGTGGCGCCGTCCTGGGACCAGCCCTCGTCGCCGATGGCGGAAAGCCCGCGCGAGACGCGCTGGGCGACCCAGTAGTCGGTGCTGTCGTCGAGAAAGTGCGCATTGCGGCGCAGTACCTCACAGCTCACTTCCACCATCTCCTTCGCGCTCAACCCGGGGTCGATGCGCAGCGAGCGCAGTGAGTGGTACAGGCGCTCGACGTGCTCCTCGATGCGGAAGATTCTGCCGCCGAAGGTGCGGGTCATGTCGAACACGCCGTCGCCATGCAGGAAGCCGCGGTCCCGGAACGGAATGCGGACTTCGCCTTCCGGAAGGTAGGCGCCGTTGTAGTACGCGATGCGCTGGTTCGATGCTGCGGTCATGGCCGATTCTCCGCCACGGTTCGGGTACCGGGTGCAGGGTATGTCTGGTTGGCTTCGTGGCGCAGCAGATCATGCAACGAAACCCCCTGGCGCGCCAGATGACGCTGGCGTCCGAAGTAGTAGACGGCGCCCAGCAGCACCAGCATCAGATACACGAACGAGGGCCCCGGATTGTTGCGCACGCCGATGTACAGAAACAGCAGAGACACTGCGATCTTTATGCTCGCCACGACCCAGATGGTGGGTATGCTCAGACGGAACACGGCGTCCCGGTAGTGATCCGGCAGCTTGACCGGCAGGCGGATCAGGCCCACGGACCACACGATGCCGTAGAACATGGCGCCGATGGTGGAGACCGAGGCGTACTGGACGATCTCGCCCTGCAGGGCCACGCCGATGAGCGCGACGACCACCACCGCGATGATCGCCCGGTTGGGCTCACGGGTGTTGCGGCTCAGATGGTTGAGCAGCTCGGGATAGATGCGGTTTCGCGCCAGCGCAAAGAAACTGCGCGACGTCGTGAGGATCAGGGCATTGATGGATGTCGCTGCGGCCATCAGCGCGCTCAGGGTGATCAGGCTGGCGAACCAGTCGGGCAGAAACAGCTTCGCGGCGCTGCCCATGGGCGCCACCATGGTACCCAGCTGCTGCCAGGGGACCACGCCAGGCAGCACGATGGTCACCAGGGTGTAGATCGTCGCGACGATGGCGAACGCGATCGCGAGCGTCAGCGGCACGGTGCGCCCGGGATTGCGGATCTCCTCGCCGATCACCACGATCACGGCAAAGCCCGAGTAGGAATAGAACGCGGGCACGGCGGCATTCAGCACCGAGTCGTAGCCGTTCGGTACCATGGGCGTCAGCAGGCTCCAGTCCACGTAGAACAGACCGCCGATGGCGAAGATGAGCAGCGCGGCGATGAACACCCCCACCATGGCCATCTGCGTGCTCACGTTGGCCCGCAGCCCCAGCAGATTGATGGCCATCAGGGCCACGATCACCGCCATCGCCGTGACCATGCGATCCAGGCCGGGCAGGAAGTAGGCCGCGTAGTCGGCAAATCCGTAGGCGAGCAACGGCACGCCGACCAGCAGCGCGATGGTGCTGGTCCAGACCTTGAGAAATCCCAGAAACGGGTGCAGCACGACGCTGGAGAAAACGTAGTCGGCCGCGCTCACCGGCAGGATCGTGCCCACCTGGGCGGCGATCAGGCAGTTGACCAGCGCGGGCACCGCGGCCAGCAGATAGGCGAGAAACACGGCGGGGCCGGCGATTCCGGCGAGTTGCCCGGGCAGGATGAAGATCGAGGCGCCGACGATGTAACCGATCAGGGTGAAGACGGCCCCGCCTAGGCCGATCTTGCGCTCAAGGCGGTTGCCGGTCATGCGGCAAGGGATCCGTCTTCGTTCATCGGTGGTCTCTTTCCCTTTGCCCCTTTGCCCCTTTGTCCGTGGCCCGTGCGCGCGACTGACCGGCCCGGAGCCCCCAGTCTACTTGAGGTTGCCAAGCGCTACAGCAGTTGTCACTTGGCGGGCTGGGGTCGCGCGTCCCGATCGGCTAGCATGCGCAGCCATGTCGATAACACGGCCGGGAACATGCTGAATCTGGGGATGCTGCTGCTCGGTCTGGGTCTGTTGGTGCTGGGTGCCGACTGGCTGGTAAAAGGCGGCGTGGGCCTGGCGCGGCGGCGTCGCGTCTCACCGCTGGTGGTAGGGCTTACCGTGGTTTCGTTCGGAACCTCGTTGCCGGAACTGGTGGTCTCGTTTTCCGCGGGCCTGCAGCACAACGCGGACCTGGCCATTGCCAACGTCATCGGCAGCAACATTTTCAACGTGCTGGTGGTGATCGGGGTGGCTGCAATCATTCGACCGCTGCCGGTGCGTGATCAGACCGTCGTCACGGAGATTCCGTTTTCGCTCACGGCCGCGCTGCTGGTGGGATTTCTCGCCAACGCCGCGCTGTTCACGAGCCGCCCGGATCTCATCATCAGCCGCCTGGATGGTCTCATCCTGCTGATCTTCTTTCTGTTCTTCATGCTCTACGTGTTCAAGGTCGCCCGTGCCAATGGCGACGAGCCCATCGACGAGCCGGTGGTTCTGAGTCAGTTCAAGGCCTGGGCGCTGATCGGTGCTGGCGTGCTCGGCCTCTATGCGGGCGGCGAGCTGGCCGTCGCCGGCGCCGTCGGCGTGGCCCAGGCGCTGGGCGTGAACGACGCATTGATCGGATTGACGATCATCGCTGCCGGCACGTCGGCGCCCGAACTGGTGGCTTCGGCTGTGGCGGCATATCGCGGGCAGACCGACATCGCGGTAGGTAACGTGGTCGGCTCCAACATCTTCAACCTGCTGTGGATCATCGGCCTGACCGCCACGGTCTCGGAACTTCCGTTCGACGTGGTGAGCAACACGGACCTCGTCATGGTGATCGGCGCGAGCGCGCTGCTGATCGTGGCGTTGATTACCAGTCGTCGCTCGGTGCTGAACCGGATTCACGGCGTCCTGTTCGTGCTCATCTACATCGCTTACCTGGCCTTCGTCGTCCATCGCGGCTGAGCGCGCCGGACGTCGTCGGCACGCATCCGTGCCGCGGCGATCAGCGCGCCAGCGGATCCGGACGCAGCTGAACCCGGCCGACGTACGACTGGGGCACCTCGGAATGCATGATCGGGTCCAGGCCGTTGGTAAACCACAGGCCGCGACCTTTCCAGCCGGCATCCGGGTCGTCGATGCGTCCATCCAGACCGCGCGTGTACGAATTGAGCGGGTAGGGGATGCGGATCACCGTGAACGATTCGCGGGTCGGGTCGAAGGCCAGCAGCGAGTCGGAACCGGTGCCGTTCATGATCACGACGTCGCGCCCCAGGCCGAGCGTGTCGTGCTGATCGACGAACAGGTAGTAGTGGAAGTCGGCGCTGGCCTCGGCGGCCGGGTCATCGCCGGTGCGCATGCGCGGGCCCGGGCTGCGGTACAGGCTCCAGCCCTCGGGACACTGGTCGCCGCTGCCCCAGGTCTGCCGGCAGCGACTGCGATCGAAGCGCGCCAGATGGCCGCTGCCGCCGAGTGCGGCCCAGATGATCCCTTTGCTGTCCACATCCACTCCGCGCGGGCCTGCGCCCGGGCGCGGCGGAATGTAGACCTCGTGGCGATCGCTGGCCGGGTCGTAGCGGATCAGCCGTCCCCGGTAATTGCGCGGGCCGCCCGGGTCGCCGCCGGGTTGCGCGGTCCACACGCTGCCGTCCACGGGGTTCGGGATCACGCCGTAGTTGAAGCCCACCAGCGGCGTGTCCGCCGTGCCGTCGCCGTCGCTGTCGATGCGGATCTCCGACCAGCCCTGGGCCTCGGCGAGGGTCTCGGGCTTCGCCGGGTCGTACCTGGCGGGATCGAACCAGCCGATCACGTAGGAATCGCCGCTGGTCCAGAGCACGCCGTCGGCGTCGAACTGAAGATGGTGCGTGCCGTAGCAGGTATCGATGAGCTCGTAGGTGTCGCGCTTGGGATCGTAGTAGCCCAGCTGACGATGGTGATAGTTGTGCGCGATCACTGGATCGGCTCTGCAGAATTCCGGCAGGTCCTCGCCCCACTCGCGCCGTACCTGGGTGGTGATCCATACCCGGCCCTGGTCGTCGAACATGGGGTTGTGCGGATTGGCGGCGTTGGGGTACTGGCCTTCGAAGCCCGTGATGCCGGAACGCACCGGGCAGCCCAGCGAGCCGAAGCCTGCCGGCAGCGCCTGGGCGCCGCCGAGCGGTTTGTAGGTGAGGTCGCACCACGCGGTGTCGTAACCGTTCAGCGTCGGCACGCCGCTGGCGCCGGCGCTGTTGGTCACCGGGTCCACCCAGAGGATCCGGTCGTTGGCGATGTCGACGCCGTAGATGGGCGCGTTGGCATAGAGCGTCGGTTGGCGCTTGTCGGTGGCGATCTCGTCGTGGGCGTAGGTGAAGGCATCGCCCCAGGCCCACTGGGTCACTACCAGGTTGCGTTCGATGCCGGCAGGACGCGGTGGCGACGGCGGCACCTCGCCGGCGCTGATGCGCTCGTGCCAGTAGGACAGCGCGTCGAGCAGCTGCTCGCGGCCCAGCCCGTCGGCGGTGAGATTCATGTAGCTGGCTTTCTGCAGCCCCAGATCGTAGAGCTCGCGATTGCGGCTGCGCGTGATCAGCGATCCCACCTGATGGCAGAGCTGGCAGCCGAGCTTGAACGCGTTGACCCAGTCTGCGCTGTGCCCGGGCGGCTCCAGCAGCGACAGCCAGTAGCTGGCGGGGTAGATGGCTGCCGCGGTCACGGCATCCGCGGCCGGCTGCGCGATGAGCTCGAGGCTCGAACCGGGGCGCGCGTCGGACTTGGCCGAATCCTGCAGCCCGTAGCCGCGTACCCACACCTGGTAGTCGGCCTCGGGCAGCTCGGGGATCAGAAACCGCCCGGCATCGTCGGTAACCACGATCTTGCGATAGGGCGTGGCTAGAGCGCCGGTTTCCGCGATGACCCACACGCCGGCTTCGGGCGCGCCGTCGGGGGCGCGCACCGAGCCTTCCATGTAATCCGCAGGCGCGGGGGTTGCTGCCGCGGGGGGCGTTGCGGCAGGGCTTTCCGACCGTGACGCGGAGGGTGAGCAGCCGGTCGTCAGCAGTGCCGACGCGGCAACCACCAGCGCGGCTGCCGCAACCGCGTGACGGGAGGCCTCGTTGCGCATGGCGTCGCCCTCAGCTTCTGGCGCCGTCGAAAAAGTCAGTGAAGCCGGCCGGCGCGTAGGGCCCGACCACGATCTGCTCCAGCACGCCGATACCGGTGCGCTGGCCGTCGCTGGCGCGCACCACCTGCTGCACGTGGACGTTCTCCGGCGCCAGCAGATTCAGATCTTCCGGGTCGAAGCTTTCAGCGCCGGTGGCCAGCTCGCCGTGCCAGGCACCCTGGCGCCACTTCGGGTGGCCGTAGCCCAGCCCCTTCATCTGGAAGCGCAGGATCGGCTCGAGGGCGATGGTCCGGGTGTCACCTTCCTGGCTGACCAGGTCGATCTCCGCGGCGGCGGCGAGCCGCGTTCCCTGGTGATAGCGGATCCGGTGGCGGGCGGTGGCCATGCGCGTGTCCAGTGCCGCGTTGCCCTCGGGAATCGCCGCCTCGCTGTCGAACAGCGGCGCGGTCAGCCCCTCGCGCACCAGCGCCTCGCCGCGGGCACCGTCGAAGAAGATGGCGTGCGAGACGTGGTCGTCCCAGAACAGCGGGGCCCACACGAAGCAGATGCCCCCGGGTGTGTCGGGCGCGCCGCCGGTTTCCGGTTCACCCACGCCGCGTACCCCCCAGGAGCGATCCTTGGTGCCGTGGCAGACGGTCTCTTCGACCCGGATCTCGCCGTCCGGGTGGCGCACGATGCCGCTCCAGCGGCCGAACTGGTCGAATCGGGTCGCGTCCATCGTGCGGCGTGTGCCGCGCCACAGCGTCTGACGTGCCTCCTGGATGGGCGCGGTGCGGGCCGAGAAGGTCAGATCGCAGGTGATCCCGCTGTCGTTGTCTTCGAGCACGACCCGGGCGCTGCGCATGGGTTCGATCACCTCCATGCGGAACGGTCCCACGCTCATTTCGGTGCGCTCGGCCGGGGCGCGGCGCGAGCCGTAGAAACAGTGCTGCTTGCCGCCGGGTTGAACCACGCTGAACGCGCAATCGAGCACTCCGCGATGGGGATACACGGCCATGCCGATGCCGAAATAGTAGGAGCCGTCGCCGGCGTAACCGTTGTACCAGGTCCGGTCGTAGACGTTGCGGTCGCTGGTCGCCGGGTAGGCGATGGGCTCCGGCGTCTGGTGAATCGGATAGTCGTCGAGTTTGTTCAGCATGCGGGTCCCCCTCCAGTACAGTGCCGCGCCGGCGTTCGCTCACAGAGATTGTAACCCGCCCGGGGGCTGGCGGTGTTGACCCTGCGCGAGGGCGCCGTTCAGACTCTGGAACTCCGCGCAATGGCGCAACCGGAAACGACATGCAGATCTGGGTGGATGCCGACGCCTGTCCGAAGGCCATCAAGGAGGTGCTGTTCCGGGCCGCGGATCGGCGCCAGATCGAAACCACCCTGTTCGCCAATCATGCCGTGCGGGTGCCGCCGTCGCGATTCCTGCGCTCGGTGCAGGTGCACAAGGGGTTCGACGTGGCGGACAACGCCATTCTCGAGCGCCTGCAGCCGGGAGATCTGGTTGTGACCCAGGACGTGCCGCTGGCCGACGAGGTGATCAGTCGCGGCGCCACCGCGCTCAACCCGCGCGGCACGCTGTACACCAGAGAGAACATCAAGGACCACCTGTCGCGGCGCGACATGATGGACGAGCTGCGCAGCTCCGGCATGGTCAGCGGTGGGCCGAGCGCGCTGGCGAAGCAGGACGTGCAGGCCTTCGCCAACGCGCTGGACAGGTTTCTGGCCCGCAATTCCAGCTGACTCGAGGCCCGCGCGCCGGGTTCCCCGACCTTCCGGGCTACGCGTATCCCGTGGTCTGCATCCGCCTCGGGTCACTCAGGCTTGCGGCAGCGGCGGCCCAGCCCAACGCTCGAGCACGGCGAAGTCGTCGACGGGCCTGCGGCTCAGTCTGGTGAGCTGTCTGACCGGGCGGCCCATGGGTATCATCGCCGCGCAGGCCATCTGCTCCGGGACGCCCAGAAGGCGCTGCAGCGCCGGTTCCCGGGCGCTCACGAACGTGGTCAGCGTGCCGCCGTAGCCCTCGTTGCGCGCCGCCAGCAGCACGTTCCAGACGAAGGGGTAGATGGACGCGCCGGAGATAACGCCGACGCGTTCAAGATCCTGGTCCATTGCGGCGACGACGGCGAGATCGACGAACACGAACAGCAGCACGGGTGCATGGGTCAGGCGCCGGATGGCGGCGTCGGGGACGTCGACGGCGGCGATCCGGGCATCGCTCAGCCGGGTCTTGTGCACGCTGTTCAAGGGCGATTCCCCCGCCTGTACCTGGGCGAAGTAGCGCTGCATGGTTGGCCGCATGAGCGGGATCAGCGCCTCGCGTGTGGCCGCATCGCGGACCACGATGACCTTCCAGCCCTGGCGGTTGCCGCCGCTCGGGGCGAAGCGCGCGTTGTCCAGAATGCGCCGTATCACGCCGTCGGGCACGTCCTCGTCCAGGAAGTCGCGTGCCGCAAACGTGGTGCGCATGACGTCATAGAGATCCATGTCGACTCCCCGGTTTCGCGTCGCGTCACTGTAATGCATCATGCGCCGATTGACAGGCCGCAAGGCGGGAGAGCGATCACATGGCCAACTTTCTGCTCGTTCATGGTGCCTGGCACGGTGCCTGGTGCTGGTACAAGGTGGTTGCCGAGCTGGAAAGCCGCGGTCATCGCGTCGCCGCCATCGATCTGCCCGGCCACGGCGTCGACAAGACGCCGACGGCGGAGGTGACGCTGGAGGCGTACGCCGGGCGGGTCGGCTCGGCGCTCGCCGCCATGGACGGGCCCGCGGTGGTGGTCGGGCACAGCATGGGCGGCATGGTGATCACCGAGGCTGCGGAGCGCTACGCCGAGCAGGTCGCGGGGCTCATTTACCTCACGGCCATCGTGCTGCGCGACGGTGAGGCCATGACCGACAACCCGGTGAAGGCGTCGCCGCGGGAATTTATGGCCGGGTTCGCGCCGGCCGAGGACGGGCTCAGCATCGAGTTCCGCCGCGAGCTGATCCGCGACGCGTTCTATGCCGACTGCAGCGATGCGGACATCGCACTGGCGCGCGCCTGCCTGGTGCCGCAGTCGGCGCTGGTGATGCGCACGCCCATTCGCGCGACGCCGGAGAACTGGGGCTCGATCCCGCGCAGCTACATCACCTGCCGCGACGATCGTGCACTGACCCTGCAGGGTCAGCAGGAGATGCTGGCCCGGGTGGGCATCGAGCGCGTCGTGGAGATGGCCTCCAGTCACTCGCCGTTCTTCTCACAGCCGGCGCTGCTGGCCGACCACCTGAGCGATCTGGCCGCGGCGATGCGCTGACCTCAGCCGTAAGCCAGGCGCAGCGTGTCGAGCACGCTGCCGACCTGGCCGATCCAGAACCAGGCCGCGGAGATCAGCACCGCGGTCGCGAACGCGAAGACGATCTTTTCCAGCACGTTTCTGCTCATGGTCTCGCGGTCTCCGCGCTCACGAAAAGCCGATCCAGCGGCCCGATGCGGCCACCGTGAACCAGATGGTGATGGACGTGACTGCCATGAGGCGCAATGCCCAGGGATTGATGCTGGCGTGGTCGTAGCGCAGCAGCGGACGGCGGATGGCGTAGACGAACAGGATGCCGATACCGAGGCTGGTCATCTTGGCCCAGAACATCTCGTTGTAGTAGAGCTTCATGGCGACGGCCGAGCTCATGAAGATGCCGCTCAGGATCAGCACGATCAGCGCCAGGCTGAACCACCTCTGGGTGTTGTCGATCACGACGCGCGACGGCACGTTGGTGAGCAGCACGTTGAGCAGGC
Organism: Pseudomonadales bacterium; assembly: GCA_041395905.1. GTDB lineage: Bacteria > Pseudomonadota > Gammaproteobacteria > Pseudomonadales > Azotimanducaceae > UBA7803. The sequence continues at coordinate 357,820 of JAWKZP010000003.1, read as the reverse complement.
GCAGGTCGCCGACCAGAACCATGCCGCCGAGCATGGACATCGACAGCAGATGGAACATCTGCACCACGGCGAACACGCCCCCGTAGGCCTTGGACATCTGCGCCAGGAACGAGTGATCGAGCCAGTCGAAAAGGAAGTACAGGTCCATATCAGCCGCCCTGATCCAGCGCCGCCATCTCGTCGACGCAGCCGGCCAGCCAGTACATGAAGTAGGGCAGCTCTTTGTGGCAGTCGTACCAGTCGTAGGCGATGGTGCGGCCGGTGATCACGACGCCGGACCACAGCGCGAGCGACAACCCCGCGCCGACACGGATGCGCCGCGGCGGTTTCGGGGCGAGATCCCAGCTGCCTTGTGATGCGCGCATCTTGTTGCGGAACAGCCACGCGTTGATGCCGGCAGCGATCAGCAGCACGACCTTGATGCGAAACCAGATGCTCTGGGTGGTGCGTACGGGGATCGCGAAATAGAGGATGAAACCGGTCACCACCATGATCGCGAAGCCGATCATCATGGGCCGGTCGAGGCGTTCGGCGATGGTGGAGGCGGGCACGCTGGTGAAGATCAGGCCCAGCATGCGCAGGTCGATCACACACAGCATGCCGAGAAACACCATGAGCGTCAGCACGTGAGTCGATTCGATCCACGCGTACATGTACAGAGACTCGTGCAGCTCGATGCTCCATGGCATGGCGTCGAGCCACCGGGCAAGGCTCAGCAGCAGTTCATTGAGCATGACGGCCTCTGCCGGCGGCCGCGTGCAAAGGCATCCCCGTACGCATCGGAATACGCATCCCCTCTTTCCGATTCCCCAATCGACGGTGAATCATGCCCTCTGCGGGCGCGGTTTTCCACGCCGGGGCAGCCGGGCTCGGGGTGACCGGCGCTACGAGCTCGATCACGACGCTGGAATCCGAGATTAGAACGCGTTTTAATCGAGTGCCGTCTCCGCGGGGTCGTTGTACCCCATGGCGGACAGGTCAATCAGGAGGAGCCTCCATGGTCAGTGAGAACCTTTCCAGGGTGCGCCGCTCGGTGTTTCCGGCCGAGGCGGACACCTGGGCGACCATCGCCGCGCGCGAGCTGCCGGAGATGGCCGAGGCCGACGCGGTCGGCGCGCTTCAAAGCTGGAATCTGCACGTCTTCATGCGCCCGGCGGCGCCGGCAGATTCGCCCAGGCACGGCAATCCGATTCTGCCGAGCGACGTCATATTCCTCGAGCCGCCGTCGGCCTGAGCCGTGACCGGGACGGTGATCTGCGGCGCGCGGCTTGCGGCGGCCCACGATGGTGACGCGGAGCTGGTAGTGATGCTGCGCCATGGCAACGGTGGCCGCTCTGAGGTGGCGCTCGACGCGCTCGCCGCCGCGGCACTTCTGAGCAGCTGCAATGCCGCCGTTCCGGAAGAGCTCGAAGGCCATGGCTGGGAGAAAGTGCGGGATGCGCTCGGCGTATCCTGGAACCGATTCGCGGGCTGAGCGCCGACGCGACAGCCTCGACACAACATGAGAGGACGAAGACATGCTGGATCTGGTGATCAAGAACGGACTGGTGGTGGACGGCTCGGGGCTGCCGGCATATGCCGCCGACGTGGGCATCGTTGACGGACGGATCGCGCGCATCGGCCATCTGAACGAGCCGGCTCGGCAGACGCTGGACGCGGCCGGCAAGGTGGTGGCGCCCGGCTTCATCGATCCGCATACGCACTTCGACGCCCAGCTGCTCTGGGACGGTTACGCCAAGCCGGCGCTCGCCCACGGAGTGACCACCGTGGTGCCGGGCAACTGCTCGCTGTCGCTGGCGCCGCTCAAAGCCAAGCACCGGATGAAGCTGGTGGGCATGTTCAACCAGATCGAAGAGATGCCGAAGGTGGCCTTCGAGACGGGCGTGGAATGGAACTGGGAGACGTTCGACGAGTACCTGGCGCGGATTCAGCGGGGCCTTTCGATCAACGTGGCGCCGCTGGTGGGGCACAGCCTGCTGCGCCTGTGGGTGATGGATCAGGCGTCGATGCAGCGAACGGCGACGGACGCGGAGCTGAGCGGGATGCAGAACCTGCTGCGTCAGTGCCTGGATGCCGGCGCGGTGGGGCTGTCCACCAGCTTCGTGGACATGGACGAAACCCTGCAGCCCGTTCCCAGCCGCTATGCAGATACCCGTGAGCTCGACGCGCTCGCAGGCGTGCTCGCCGAGTACGGACGCGTTCTGCAGATCGTGCCGGAGTTTTACGATCCGGACCTGACCATCGCGCGCATCGACCAGCTGGCAGACCTGTCGCTCAGGCACGGCATTCCCACCACGTTCTCGCCGCTGTTCGTCAACAACGACAATGCCGGTGCCGTGGAACGGGTGATGGCCCGCGTCGACGAGCAGTTCGCGCGCGGCGCGCGCGTCTGGCCGCAGGTGCAGACGCGGCCCATCGACATCAGCTTCAGCTTTGCCGTGCCCAGCCTGCTGTTCATTCGCCTGCGCTCCTGGTATCAGATCATGCGTTTCGGCAGCCACGACGACATCGTCGCGGCGTTCCGCGACCCGGAGCAGCGCGCGAAGCTGGCTGCGGAGGCGGCGGCGCTGGGCGCGCTGTGGCCGAGGCTGGTGCTGCGGCAGGTAAACAGCGACGCCAATCAGCCGCTGGTTGGCAAGACGCTGGCGGAGATTGCCGAGCTGCGGCAGACCACGCCGGTGGAGGCGATGATCGACCTTTCGCTGGAGGAGGATCTGGACGCGCACTTTCTTGCTGCCGACATGGGCCACAACGATGATGACCGTGTCGGCCGGCTGCTGTCACACCCGCGGGTGCACGTCGGCGCCAGCGACGGCGGCGCGCACATCCTGTCGTTCTCCACGTACGGCGACACCGGGTATCTGTTCAGCCATTTCGTGCGTCAGACGGGCGCCCTGGGTCTCGAAGCCGCGGTGAAGAAGATCACCAGCGACACGGCCGCCATCTGGGGCATTCCCGAGCGCGGCCTGCTGCAGAAGGGCTACGTTGCGGACATCACGGTGTTCGATCCTGCGGCCATCGATCGCGGGGCCGAATACTACGTGCAGGACGTGCCGGGCGAGGGCAGCCGCTACGTCCGGGATCCGGTAGGCATCGACAGCGTGATCGTCGGTGGCGCGCTTGCCTGGAGCGCAGGCTCCGGCTACACCGATGCGCACCGCGGCGCGATTCTTCCCGGAGCCGAGCCTTCGGCTCGCGAAGGCCGTGCATGAGCCTGTCGGCGGTACGTCAGCGCCGGGTCGCCAGCAACGGCATCGAGCTCAACGTCGCCGAGCAGGGTGACGGCCCGCTGGTGCTGCTGCTGCATGGGTTCCCGGAATCCTGGTATTCCTGGCGCCATCAGTTCGCGCCGCTGGCGGCGGCCGGCTATCACGTCGTGGCCCCGGACATGCGGGGCTACGGCAGGAGTGACCGCCCGCAGGCGATCAGCGCCTACAACCAGGTGGAGGTCATGCGCGACGTCGTCGGCCTGATCCCGGCGCTCGGTTACGACAGTGCCGTGGTCATCGGCCATGACTGGGGCGCGCCCACCGCCTGGGGCTGCGCGCTGCACCACCCCGAGCAGGTGACCGCAGTGGGCGCGCTTTCCGTGCCGTTCACGCCGCGCTCGCCAGTGGCCCCCATGGCGGCCATGCGCGAGATGTTCAAGGGGCAGTTTTTCTACCAGCTCTATTTTCAGGAGCCTGGCGTCGCCGAGGCCGAGTTCGAAAAGGACATCCGCACGGCACTGAGGAAATTTCTGGTGATGGGCGCCGGCGAAACCGATCTGGCGAGCCTGCCGGCAAAAGGCCCGGACGACGATCTGCTGTCGAGCCTGCCGGATCCGGCGACGCTGCCGGCCTGGCTGAGCGAGGCAGACCTGGATTTCTATGCGGCCGAGTTCTCCCGCTCGGGAATGCGCGGGCCGCTGAACTACTATCGCAACCACGACCTGACCTGGGAGCTCACCGCCGGCGCGCCGGAAACGATCAGCCAGCCGGCCATGTTCGTCGCCGGCGCAAAAGACGGCGTGATCATGATGGCAGCGGAAGCGCTGCAGAAACTGCCGGAGCGGGTACCCGATCTCCGCATCAACGAGCTGATTCCGGACATCGGGCACTGGACCCAGCAGGAGGCACCGGCGGCCGTCAACGACGCGCTGCTGCGATTCCTGGCCATGGTCAGATCCTGATCCTCGAGCAACCGCGGAGTATCACCACAGGTGAGTGAGCAGATCGTCATCGTCGGCAGCGGTATCGCGGGCATGTGCACGGCGCTGGCGCTGGCCAGGCGCGGGCACGAGGTCACGGTGCTGGAACGGGATTCTGCCCCGCCGGAGGGGGACCCGGAGAAGGCGTTCTTCGAGTGGCCGCGGCGCGGTGCTGCTCAGTTCCGCCATCCGCACGCATTTCTCGGGCTCATGTGCAACCTGCTGCAGGACAACTACCCGGATCTGCTGGAGGATTTCTACGCGGCCGGGGCACGGCGTCTGGACTTCAAGGACATGCTGTCGCCGGAGCTGGAGGCGCGCTATCGGGCCGAGCCCGGGGACGAGCGGTTGTGGGTATTGCTGTGCCGTCGCGCCACCATAGAGACGGTGCTGCGCCGCTACGTCGGCCGGCTGCCGAACATCCGCATCCTCAACGGCATCACCATCGACGGTCTGCTCGCCGAACCCGAAGCCGGGACGCTCACGGTACGGGGGCTCAAGGTCCGGCGCGACTGCGTGGCGGCGTTCGGCGCGGAGATCCGCGCGGACGTGGTCGTCGATGCCAGCGGCCGCATGACGCGGTTTCCGCGCTGGTTCGGTGAGCTGGGCGTTACCGTGGAAGAGGAGAACGACGATTCCGAGATCGTCTACTACACGCGCCACTACCGGCTGAACCCCGGTGTGCAGGAGCCGCCGCGAGGCGGCAAGGACCGCGCCGGCGGCGATCTCGGATACATCAAGTTCGGCGTGTTTCCGGGCGACAACGGCCATTTCGCAATCATCGTGTGCATGCACAACGCCGAGCACGAGCTGCGCGAAGCCATCAAGGACGGCGCCACGTTCGACGCCATCTGCCGCAGCATTCCGGGATTGCAGCCCTGGCTGCGCGAAGGGGCGGTGCAGCCGACGACGGAGCCATTCGGCATCGGCGACATCCGTGCCGTGTGGCGCCACTACGTGCACGATGGCAAACCCCTGGCGAGGAACTTCTTCGCCGTCGGTGACGCGTCTCTGCGCACCAACCCCCTCTATGGCCGCGGGTGCAGCACCAGCATCCTGCACGCGCACATGCTGGCGCAGGTGCTCGAGGAGATTGCGGACCCGACCCAACGTGCGCTCGCGTTCGATCAGCGCACCGAGCAGGAGCTGCGGCCGATCTTTCAGACCAGCGTCACCGAGGACAAGAACGGTATCCGCAGGGCGCTGGCGACGCTGCGCGGCGAGGGTGTCGATCGACCCGATTCGTTCGGCAAATGGTTCGGGCTCGCGTTCGGCGATGCGCTGGCGGCGGCGGCCCGTTACAACCTGCGTGTCATGCGCGGCATGTCACGCACTGCGAACCTGCTGGAAAAGCCGGGGGCGTTTCTGCAGGACTGGCGCACCCGGGGTATCATTTTCGCCTACATGTTCCGCGGCCGCGCGCGCAATTCGGCAGCGCGTATCCAGCGCGGCCCGACCCGCGCGGAGATGCTGGCGCTGATCGAGCGCGCCTGAGCCTGCGGGCGCCGGCGCCCGCGGCGGACCGTCAGCGGCCGCCCAGCAGCGCGAGGTAGGGGGCGCGCGGATCGTCTGCCAGGCGCGGCGTCGAATCGATCACCATCATGGCCCGGGTCCGGGCATCATAGGGCGCCCAGTGCGGCAGCTGCCCGTTGTTCGGATCGCCCGAGCGGGCAAAGGCGATCCAGGATTCGCTCATCATGTCAGCGATGTGCTGCTGGGTCTCGCCGACGCCGGACATGGACGCCGATTTCGCCACGTTGTCGAACACGAACCCGAGCTCCAGCGCGTGGGGCGCGCCCCATTTTCCCTCGTCCACCGGCGTGTTCCAGTCGAACAGGTAGTAGTAGACGGGCGCGCGTCCCAGGGCCGCCTTGCGGTCCGCAAGCGCCATGCTGCCGCGCAGGAAGCCGTTGTCGGTGGCGGCCGTGAAATACAGCGCCGGCGCATCCAGGCTCGGATCCAGCGCGCGGTAGCCGTCGATGACGGCGTCGGGATTGACGTTGGGCAGCAGGGCTCTGAGCGCTGCGGGCAGGGTGTCCCAGGTGAGATCGAAAAGCTCCGGACGCCGCGCGCCGGCCAGCAGCGACATCTCCGTGCGCGTGGTGCCGATCAGCAGCGGCACGTCTGCCGACTGCGGCGGCGCGTCGGGTTCGAATGGCTGGCGGGTGAAGTTGCGGCCGTCGAACACCGGTCCGCTGCCGGGCGGCACTGTGCCCGCAGCCATCAGGGCGCGAGCTGCTGTTTCGATCCGCTCCGGGGGCATCGTGCGGATCTGATCGATGGTTTCCGCGGTCAGGCCCAATTGCTCGACAAGCCGCTGCGCGCTGGCCGTTGCCGTGTCCGGGTCCAGATTGCTGAGGCGCGGCCCGCTCTGGATGACTGCGCGATGAAACAGTCCGCGCGCTGCGTCCATCGCCATCAAAACGCTCACCTTGGCGCCGCCGCCGGATTCGCCGAAGATCATCACGTTGTCCGGATCGCCGCCGAACTCGGCGATGTTGTCGCGCACCCATCGGAGCGCGAGCACCAGATCGAGGATGCCGGCATTGCCCGAATCGGCGAACTGCTCGCCGTATTGCGCCAGGTACAGATAGCCGAACTGGTTGAGGCGATGATTGACGGTGACCACCACCACGTCCCCGCGATTGGCCAGGCGCACACCCTCGTAGACCGTGCTCGAACCCGAGCCCGAGGAGAAACCGCCGCCATGGAACCACACCATTACCGGCCGCTTGCCGCCGTCGCGCAGTGCCGGCGTCCAGACGTTGAGAAACAGACAGTCTTCGCTCAATGCCGGGGCCGGGTCGCGCGCCCAGGAACGGAACAGGCCGCCGCCGTCCCCCAGCGGGATCTGACGCGCCGAGTTGCCGAACGTCAGCGCGTCCTGCACGCCGTCCCAGGGCTCCGGTGGGCGGGGCGCCTGAAAGCGCGTGGTGGCCGTGTCTGCACCGTAGCGGACGCCTTTGAACACGAGCACGCCATCTTCGACCGCGCCACGGACGCTGCCGTAGGCTGTCTGCGCTACCGGCTGGATATCCGCCGCAGCAGGCAGATCGCTGGCTGGTCGTGCCTGGGCGGGCGTCTCGGCGGCCTGCTCGCCGCAGCCCCAGAGCAGGGCGGTGCTCACAAGCGCGGCAACGCACGTCGATCGGATCATCATGCTCTCCCCCCGGATCTCTTTAGAATCGCCGTTCGGAAATTGTACGGCAAAGAATTCGTCAGACGGAATCCACGCCGGAAAACGCCTTGCTGCGATCTTCCATGGGATATTTGAGGCCGGTGGCGCAATTGAACAGCACGCAGCGATCTTCGGGCCGTACCAGGCCGGACGCCAGCGCCTGCCGCCAGCCGGCGAGCGTGGCGGCGCCCTCGGGACACAGCAGCACGCCTTCGGTCATGGCCGCTTCGCGGCGTGCCTCGAGAATGGCCTCGTCGGACACGGCCAGCGCCGCGCCGGAGGACAGACGCACGGCCCGAAGGATGAGAAAGTCGCCGATGGCGGCAGGTACGCGAATGCCCGCTGCCACGGTGCGTGCGTTCTGCCAGAGCTCGGCGTGCTCCGTGCCGGCCTCGAACGCGCGCACGATGGGCGCACAGCCGTCGGCCTGCACGGCGAACATCTTCGGCCGCCGGGAGCCTATCCAGCCGAGCTGCTCGAGCTCTTCGAATGCCTTCCACATGCCGATGAGGCCGGTGCCGCCGCCGGTGGGATAGAAGATCGCATCGGGCAGCTGCCAGCCGAACTGCTCGGCCAGCTCCAGGCCCATGGTTTTCTTGCCCTCGATGCGATACGGCTCCTTGAGCGTGGACAGATCGAACCAGCCGAAACGCGCTTTGCCCTCAGCGACGATGCGGCCGCAGTCGTTGATCAGTCCGTCGACGCGGAACACCTCTGCGCCATGCAGGCTGATCTCGCGGATGTTGACGTCCGGCGTGTCGCCCGGGCAGAACACGGTGGCGTGCAATCCGGCCCGCGCAGCGTATGCGGCCATGGCGGCACCGGCGTTGCCGTTCGTAGGCATGGCCAGATGGGTGAGTCCCAGCTCCCTGGCCATGGCCACCGCGACGCCGAGCCCACGGGCCTTGAACGAGCCGGTGGGCAGCCGGCCCTCGTCCTTCACCCACAGCTCGCCGCCCATCTCGAAGCGCGGCAGGCGCAGCAGCGGAGTCGTCACCTCCCCCAGATCGAGCGCGCTTGCAGCGTGCCGCATGGGCAGCAGCTCACGGTAGCGCCAGAAGCCGCCGGGCCGCTGCACCAGGGCGTCGCGCGCGAGCCTCGCGCCAATGGCGTCGAGGTCGTAGCGCACCAGCAGCGGCCGGCCCGCCGCGGACAGCTCGTGCACCTGATGCGCCGCATAGCGCTCGCCCGTGAGCGAGCACTCGAGATGGGTGACGTGGCAACGATCCATGGCCAGCGAGTCTACCAGCTGGGCCCGGTATGGCGCCTGTGCGAGAATCAGGCAAGGGAACAACCGGGAGAGTGCCCATGAGCGCGGCGGATCTGCCACTGGTTCGGGTGGCCATCGGCGACTACGGTGACGACGAAGCGGCCATGGCCGCCTATCGTGCGGCGGGTGAGCAGCGTGCGATGGCGCTGGGCAATCGCGGCCCGATCCGTTTCGATGCCGACGGTCGTCTGGACAGCTCGATACTGGATGCGTACTGGCAGCACGGCTTCTACGTGTTCGAGGGCGTCATCGCTGCCGACGAGCTCGCCGACATCGAGCGGGACGTGGCGGAGCTGCTGGATCGGGCTCCGGTCACCCGGGGCGCCGCGCTCGACCGTCACGGCCGGCCCGCGCTCGGCGCCGACTGCCAGGCACCGACCGTCAGCTGGGTGAAGCCGCTGTCCGATCCCATCGGCGGCACGGACCGCAATCACGGCCGCCATCCGCTCAAGATGCACGAGCCCGAAGCGCCGGAGGGCGCGCCCGAGTACGTGGTGCAGCTGGTGCTGGGTTCGCTGCAGTTCTCGCCCGCGTGCCTGCGCCTGTACGGGCACCCGCAGCTGCTGGCTGTGGCTGCGGCGGTCAACGGCGATGACTTCACGCCGTTCAACGAGGCGGTGTGGATCAAACAGCCCGGGCTGGGCGGCTCGGTCGCCTGGCACCAGGATGGCTGGACTCACTGGAACAGCCCGGCGCTTGACGCGGGCACCCACGGTTTCAACTTCATGGCTCAGCTCTACGGCTGCAACGCCGCCAATGGTCTGTGGGTGGTGCCGGGCTCGCATCGTCTGGGCAAGGTGGACATCAAAGCCATGGCGGCAGCCTGCGGCAGCGAGCGCCTGCCGGACGCGGTGCCGCTGATCTGCGCCCCAGGGGACGTGGCCATCTGCAACCGCCAGGCGGTGCACGGCTCCTTCGCCAATACCAGCGCCGACGTTCGGGTCACCATCAACTTCGGCTTCCACCGGCGCGCGTCGGTGCTCGGGGTCGAGAGCGGCGGCATTCACAATCCGGTTTCGGTCTATGACGAGACGCGCATCCGCAAACGCTCGGAGCTGATCGCGTATGCGATCGACGCGCGTCGCCAGCGCTTCCCCGCGGAGACCCCTTTCTGCTACCGGCCGTTCGCCGCGGAGCAGGCGAACTATCGATGGACGCCGGAGACCATGGCGTCGTTCAAGGATTACAACCTGCTCGACCTGGGAATCTGATCGGGTCGCGCCGACGCCGCGGCGGAGCAGCGGCTGCGTGAGCCCAGGTGCACTCGCGCTGGTGCTCGCAGCAGCCGTGTGCCACGCGGGCTGGAACTACTTCGCCAAACGTTCCGCGGGCGATGCGCTGTTCGTCTGGCTGTGCGCGCTCGTGTCGGTGGTGCTCTATCTGCCCGTGGCGGCGTTCGTCATGTACAGCGTGGGCGGGCATCTGAGCGCGTGGCAGGCAGCGTTCATGGCCGGGAGCGCGGTGCTGCACGTCGGCTACTTTCTACTGTTGCAGGCCGGCTACCGTCACGGCGATCTGTCTCTCGTGTATCCACTGGCGCGGGCAACAGGACCGGTGGTGGCAGTGGCCGCGGCCGTGCTGCTGCTCGGCGAGCAACCCGGCATGACGGCCGTAGCCGGCATGGTACTGCTGGTGCTCGGTGTGTTCTTCCTCGCGCGCCCGGGACGCGGGTCAGGCCGTCTGGTGGCAACGGCGGACGGGTCGCGCGCGCCGGCCGTGGTGTTCGGGCTCGGCACGGGCGTGCTGATCGGCACCTACACCCTGTGGGATGCGCACGCGGTGGCGTCGGCGCTGGTCCCGCCGCTGCTGCTGGACTACGCGGCGAACCTGGGCCGGGCCGTGCTGCTCGGTCCTTATGCCCTGCGCCGGCGCGGCGACGTCCCTGCGGCGTGGCGGCGCCACCGCGTCGACGCGCTGGCCGTGGGTCTGCTGAGCCCCCTGGCCTACATACTGGTGCTGTCGGCGCTGCAGTTCACCCCGGTCAGCTACGTGGCGCCGGCTCGCGAAGTCAGCGTGCTGGTCGCGGTGGTCATGGGTGGTCGGCTGCTCCGGGAGCGCGATGCGGGGCGGCGCCTGCTCTGGGCCGCGCTCATGCTGATTGGCCTGGCTCTGGTGGCCCTGGGCTGACAGGAACGGCGCCCGGGCTCGTGTCTTAGTATGCTGCGGCGTGTGGGCATGGGAGCGGCGCAATGACAGAGAATCTACGGGTGAACGGTCAGCGGCTGTGGGGCTCGCTCATGGACATGGCGCGGATCGGCGCAACGCCCCGCGGCGGCTGCAATCGGCTGGCGCTCACCGACACCGACAAGGCGGCACGCAACCTGTTCGTGAGCTGGTGCGAAGACGCCGGCTGCACGGTGACGGTGGATCAGATGGGCAATCTCTTCGCTACCCGGCCGGGGCGCACGAGCTCGCTGCCGCCGGTGCTTGCCGGCTCCCACCTGGACACCCAGCCTACCGGCGGCCGCTTCGACGGCGTCTACGGCGTGCTGGCGGGGCTCGAGGTCCTGCGCACGCTGAACGATGCCGGCGTGCAGACCGAGACGCCGTTGCAGGTGGCGGTGTGGACCAACGAGGAAGGCGTGCGTTTCTCTCCGGCGATGATCGGTTCCGGCGTCTGGGGCGGCGCGTTCGACCTGGAGTACGGGCTCAGCCGCACCGACCGTGCCGGAGTGTCCATCGGTGAGGCGCTGGACCGGATCGGTTATGCGGGCTCGCAGCCGTGCCGCGCGTATCCGCTCACCGCGGCGTTCGAGGTGCACATCGAGCAGGGCCCGATCCTCGAGAAGGAGGGCCTCACCATTGGAGTGCTGACCGGGGTCCAGGGCATGAACTGGTACGACGTGGTGCTCACGGGCCAGCCCTGTCACGCCGGGCCGACGCCGATGCCGGATCGCCGCGACCCGTTCATGGCCCTGCACGACATCCTCGCGCAGCTGTATGCCCTGGCCGACGAGCAGGCGCCCTGGGCGCGCGCGACCTTCGGCGACATCCACGCCGAGCCCGGTTCGCGCAACACCGTGCCGGAACGGTTGCTGCTGGCCGTGGACCTGCGTCACCCGGATCAGCGCGTGCTCGACGGCATGGATGCTCGTCTGCGCCGGATCGTTGCCGAGGCCGCCCGCCGCGTCGGCATCGAGCAGCAGATTCTCGACCAGTGGCGGTCTCCGGCCGTGGCCTTCGATGACCGGTGTGTGGCGGCGGTGCGGCGCGCGGCGGGGATGCTCGGGTATCCGCATCGGGACATGGTCTCCGGCGCGGGCCACGACTCCGTGTACGTCGCGCGGGTAGCGCCCACCAGCATGATCTTCGTGCCCTGTGAAGGCGGTCTGTCGCACAACGAGGCAGAGAACGCGCTGCCCGGCGACCTGGAGGCGGGCTGTAACGTTCTCCTCCACGCAATGCTCGACCGGGCCGGCAAAGGTTGAGGTAATCGTCTGAAATGAAAGACTATTCACTGCGAAACAGACAGCAGGGCGGCGGCTCGGCGGTACTGCAGCGCTGGGGTATGGACTCGGAGTACGGCGTGCTCCGCGACGTGCTCATCGGGCCGGTGGACCACTACGCCTGGCAGGCGGGCAACGCCATGTCGCGACGCTCGGCCCGTCTCGGGCGCCGGTTCGATGGGCAGCTGGCGCGGGCTCAGTACCAGGACATGCTCGATGCCTATCGGGGTGCCGGTGTGATCCCCCACGTCCTCGAGCCGGACGCCAGCCTGCCGTATCAGATCTACGCGCGTGACTCGTCCGTGATGACGCCCTGGGGGCCGATCGTCACCCAGATGTACAGCCCCTGGCGGCGCGGCGAGTGGAAGGCGGTGGTGGAGTTCTATCAGCGCACCGGCATTCCGATCTTCGATGTCGTCACCGCGGGCCCGTTCGAAGGTGGCGACTTCATGGTGCTGGAGCCTGGGGTGGTGCTGTGCGGGTTCTCGGGCGAGCGCACCAGCGCGGAAGGCCTCGCTCAGGTCCGAGCCTGGATCGAAGCCGAGGGCTGGGAGTTCAGGCCCTACGCGTTCGATCCGTTCTTTCTGCACCTCGACGTGAAGCTGGCCATGCTGGCGGAGAAGCTCGCGGTGGTGTGCACCGACGCGGTCGAGGAGGAACTGCTGCGCTGGCTGCGCGGCCGGGGTATCGAGATCATCGACGTTCCTTTCCGCGCGGTGCTGGAGCTTGGCGTCAACGTGGTCGCACTGGGCGATGATCGGGTGCTACTGCCCGCGGAAAACGTGGAGCTCAGGGACAGGTGCCGCGCCCACGGCCTGACCGTGATCGATCCCGACGTGAGCATGTTCACCGCGGGCGGCGGCGGCGTGCACTGCATGTGTCAGCCGCTGCGCAGGGAACCCGCCTGAGCCGATTCCCACGCAGCGCTCAGGGCATCACGGTGCTGCGTGACCGCGGGTCGCGCCATGCGACCCGCCAGGTCGCTTGCTACCAGTTGTAGTTCAGCGACACGCCCATCCAGCGCGGGCGGCCGTAGTAGCGCTCCACCATGCCGAACACGTCCGGCCCGGACAGGTCGAACGCCTGCACCACGTATTCCTCGTCGGTGAGGTTGTTGACGAAGCCGGTGAGCTTCCAGCGCTCGTTGCCGCTGGTGTAGCTGATGCTGGCGTTGCTGACCACGTAGTCACCCTCGGTGACGGTGGGCAGGCGGGTCAGCGCGAAGTAGACCTTGGAGCGATACTCGGCGTCGTACTGCAGCGCTACCGTGCCGTCCAGCGCGGCAAACTCGTAGCGTGCCAGACCATTGAGGTTCCACTTGGGCGACTGCACCGACGTCGTCTTGGGCGCGCCGCCGCCCAGGTCCACGTCGATGTCGTTGTAGGCGGCGCCCAGCACGATGTCCAGGCCCTCGATCGGCATGACCATCAGCTCCAGCTCACCGCCGCGGGATTCCGCATCGGCGTTGGTGGTGATGGTATCGATGCCGACGATCTGGAAAGCCTGGTAGTCCTTGTAGTCGTAGTAGTAGGCGGCCCCGTTGAAGATCATCAGGCCGTCCATCCAGGTGGACTTGAAGCCCACTTCATAGGCGTGCAGGCGCTCCGGATCGTAGCTCATCACGTCGTCGACATAGTCGAGCGGCGGGCTGAGGGGAAAGATCGGCGCGTTGTAGCCGCCGCCCTTGACCCCCAGGTTGTAGCTGAAATACAGCATGGCATCTTCACTCAGCTGCCAGTTGAGCCCCAGGCGGCCGGCGAACTCGTTGTCGGTGCGGTCGCCGCTGTAGCTTGCAAGCTCGGCCAGAATGTTGGGGTTGCCGTTGCGCGGCCGCGTGCCGGGGACGAAGTCCACCGCGTTGGTGACGTAATCGTGTTCCTTGTCGTCGCGGATCCAGCGCACGCCGGCGATCCCGGTGAGGGTATCGCTCAGGTCGTACTCCAGCTGGCCGAACACCGACCAGGATTCGGTTTTGGTCTGATACGGGTTGTCCAGGCCCGACACGTAGGGGGTGTCGCCGGCGGGGTCGATGAACGGCTCGCTTTCGGCTCCGTTGGAGTCGTCCACCTCGAGGTTCAGGTAGTACAGGCCTGCCACCCAGTTCATGTTGTCGCCGCTGCCGTTCAGGCGCAGTTCCTGTGACAGCTGCTTGGCGTCAGTAGTCAGGAAGAAGTTGAACAGCGCCACCGGGGAGGCATCGGAGTCTTCGATGTAGTCGCGCTTCACCGTCGAGTAGTCGGTGATGGAGGTGAGGGTGAAGTTCACCAGATCCCAGTGCACGGTGGCGGAGTATCCGCGCGTCGTCAGGTCGTTGAACCCGGGCGAGTCGTAGTCGCCCTTGTACGGATTGCCGTCGTTGTCGATGTAGCCGAGCACCTGGTTGACCTCGTTGGGCGTGAGCTCGCCGGTGACGTTGGCACTGACGTGCTCAAAGAAGCCGGTATCGATGTTCTGCTTGCTGCCGCGGACGTTCAGCAGCAGATCGAAAGTGTCGGTGGGCGCCCACAGCAGCTGGAGGCGGGCGGTCTCCTCGTTGCCGTTGTTGAGGTGCCCGCCCAGGCGGTTCTTGACGTAGCCGTCGTGGTCGTTTGTGGCCACCGAGACGCGCGCCATGAGCGTGTCGGAGATGGGCCCGCTGGCGGCGCCCTCGAAGCGCATCTGGTCGTAGCTGCCGGCGGTGACCTGGGCGTAGCCCTCGAAGTCTTCGGTGGGGCGTTTTGTCACGTAGTGGGCCAGGCCGCCGGTGGCGTTGCGGCCGTACAGCGTGCCCTGCGGCCCGCGCAGGATCTCCACCCGGTCCATATCGAACAGCATGAAGCCGGCGCCCGACATCTGACTGATGTACACGTCGTCGAGATAGATGGCGATTGGGCTCTCGACGTTGGTGGTGAAATCGCTGTTGACCACGCCGCGGATGGCGATGGCGTAGTTGGCCTCGCCGTTGGGCTGGAGCGTACTCACACCCGGCGCCATGGCGGTCACCTGCTGGGCATTGGTGAAGCCCAGATCGTTCATCTGCTCGCCGGTGAGCGCGCTGACGGCGATGCCGACTTCCTGAATGTTCTGCTCGCGCTTCTGAGCGGTCACCACGACCTCTTCGATCACGGCAGCCTGAGCCGGCAGGGCGAGAGCGGCCGTGGCCAGCAGCAGACTGCTGCGTATGCGGAGGTTTCGCACGTTAGTGGACTTCATGTTCGGTCCCCTTGTTGCCGGTTTTTTTCGGAGTGCCGAGGTTTGTTGCAGACGCACCCCCCCCGGAACTATATTCGCCAGATTGTTACAGTGCCACTTCTGCATGCTCGGGCGTCTCGAATCGCTGCCCGCCTCGCGGCGTCGAAGCCTACCGCATCGGCCCCGCGCTGCAGACGCTGTACACGGCCGGGGAGGGCGTTCGAGATGCTGCAGGTTTCCTTCGTCAGAGCCCTTGCTGCGGGGATCGGGCTGCTGCTGTGCACGGGCGCCGCGACGGCGGAGCTGCAACCCGAGCCGGTTCCCAATGTCGTGCGCCTGGAGACACCGTACCCCAGCACCTACGCGGTGGTTCACGACTTCGCCTTCGGCAGCCTGATCGATTCCAAGTTCAGCCTTGTCGATATCGAGACCCGGCAGTTCAAGGGCATGCTCAGCGCCGGCCAGTTCGCCACCATCAACCTGTCGTTGCCGCGGCAGAAGTTCTATGTCGGTGAGACGGTGCACAGCCGCGGCACCCGGGGTGCGCGTCAGGATCTGATCGCCGTGTACGATTTCGCGACCCTCGGCCTGGTGGCGGACATCGAGCTGCCGCCGCGGCGCGCGAACACGGTGATCAATCTGGCCAACACCGCGATCACCTCCGATGACCGTTTTCTGCTGGTGTTCAACATGAACCCGGCGACGTCGGTCACCGTGGTGGATCTGGACAGGGAGCGGGTCGCGGGCGAGATCGCCACCCCGGGATGCAGCCTGGTCTACCCCGATGAGCACGGTGGCTTCTTCATGCTGTGCGGCAACGGCGGCCTGCTGTCGATCTCTCTGGATGAGCAGGGCCGGGAGAGCGGCCGGGCGGCGAGCGAGCCGTTCAACGACATCGATGCCGACCCGATCTCGGAGAAAGCCGCGCTGATCGATGGGGTCTGGTACTTCTTCACCTACGGCGGCGAGGTGCAGCCCATCGACGTGCGCGACGGCTCGCCGCAGATCGGCAAGCGCTGGTGGCTGGCGAGTGCGGAGGAGCGCGCCGACAACTGGCGGCCTGCCGGCTGGCACGGTGTCGCCGGGCATCCGAGCGGGCTGCTCTGGGTGGGTATGACGCCCGATGGCTACAACGGCAGTCACAAGGACCCGGCCCCGCAGATCTGGTTGTTCGATGCCGGCGCCCAGCGGCTGATCCGACGTTTCGGGCTGAAGACGCCGGCGCTCAGCATCACGGCCACCGCAGACGAGAACCCGCGCCTGCTGGTGGTCAACGTAGACGGTGCGCTCGACGTCTATGACGGACGCACCGGCGAATATCTGCGCAGCGTCTACGAGCTGGGCGATACCCCCTACATGGTGCACGCCGTGGGCGGCGTCGCCAGATAGTACGCAGCGCGAGGAAGGGACTCATGAATCTGTTCGATCACCTGCAGCGCCTGACGGAGTCCGGTACCCGCAATCTGGCCCGGCGCAGCTCGCGTCGCAGCCTGCTCAAGGCGCTGGGGACGGTGCTCGTAGGGGCCGGCACGTTGCCGCTGCTGCCGGTGGCACGGGCGAACCCGGCGCATGGTCCGTCGGCGGTGCCGCCGCAGAGCACCGGCAATCCTGAAGATCCGGGTGATCCCTCCACCTGCGAGTACTGGCGCTACTGCGGTATCGACGGGTTTCTGTGCAGCTGCTGCGGCGGCACTCAGAACGCCTGCCCGCCGGGCACGGAGATGTCGCCCTTGACCTGGGTCGGTACCTGTCGCAACCCGGCCGACGGTAAGAGCTACGTGATCTCGTACAACGACTGCTGCGGCAAGAGCAGCTGCGGACGCTGTCTGTGCAACCGCAACGAGAACGATCGCCCCGTCTACCGGCCCAACGCCAACAACGACATCGACTGGTGCATGGGCACCACCACCAACGTGTACAACTGCTCCACGGCCGTGATCCTGGGCGTCGCGTCCGAGTAGACGGGCGCTGCAACCGGGCCGGGCGCTGGCGCGCCGGTCAGCCCGCGAGCTTCAGCAGGCGCCTGGCGTTGCCGCCGAGAAATTTCGGCCACACCTCGTCGCGCAACGGCACGGCCGGCATGTCGCCCATGATGCGCTCGAGCGTCAGCCCGAACGGAAAATAGCCTGCGTACAGGATCTTGTCGGCGCCGCGCGTGTTGGCATAGTCGATGATCGCGCGCGGATAGTGCTTCGGCGCAAACGCCGAGGTGGAGTAGTACAGGTTCGGCCACTTCAGCATCAGCTTCACGGCGAGGTCCTCCCAGGGCTCGCAGCCGTGACGGGTGACGAACACGAGTTCGGGAAAGTCGTACATGACCTGGTCGATGAGCTCGACCTTCTGCGGCCACATGGGCAGGCGCGGCCCCGGCACGCCGGCGCAGGAGAAGATCGGCACGTCGAGCTCGACGCATTTGGCGTAGATGGGATACATGAGGGGGTCGGCGATACCTACCTGCGGGTTGTAGCCGGCATTGAACGCGCCGAACGAGCACACACCGAACTCCTCGTACTGACGGACCATGTCGCGGATGCCCTCCATGCCCCGATTCGGGTCGACGGAACCCTGCGCGACGAAGCGGTCCGGGTGGTCCTTGAGCGCTTTGCGGCTGACCTCACCGCCGCAGCCGATGAGCCCCACCTCGATTCCGAACCGGTCCATCTCCTTGAGGGTCAGGGTGACCGGATCGCTCGCGCCGTAGAGGTCCTTCGGGACCTGCTTGAACATGTACTCGACGGGAAACTCGAAGTCGGTGGAGCGATCTTTGAGCTGCTCGCGGATGAAGTCGTACTGTTTGAAGTCGCTGGCGGGGAACCCGATCATGGTGTCGACGATGCGGACGTCCGCAGGCATGGGCATGGCGCGTGCTCCGTTGCTCAAAGCCCGTACAGGGCGTTCTGAAACAGATAGCAGCTGGAGTCGCGGGGAATCTGATCGCGCGGCAACGGCTCGTCGATCTGCTCCGGAGTCGGCCCGTACTGCGCCGCCAGTGGCGCCAGCTTCTCGAGATCGAAGCCATAGAGCTTCGCCGCGTTGAGCCCCAGCACCTGGCGGCGGGTCTGCTCGGGCAGGCCGGCGAACGTCAACCGCAGGGATTCCAGGTTGTACGGGAAGGTGCCTTCGAAATGCGGGTAGTCGTTGCCCCAGAGCACGCGCTCGGCGCCGATCTGCTCTATGCCCGCCAGGTCCTCGAGGCTGGGAAAGCTCGCGCCGTAGTAGCAGTGCTCGGCCGCGTACTCGCTCGGTGCCTTCTTCAGAACCCATTCCATGCCTTCGTAGGTCATCTCGCCGATGGCGCCCGCTTTGAAGCCCATGTGGATGCGATCGAGCTGACGCAGCGTGGCCGGCACCCAGGCGCACCCGGACTCGGTGATGATGTAGCGCAGGCCGGGGAAGCGCTCGAGCACGCCGCTCATGATCAGGTGCCGGAACCCCGCCTGACAGTAGAAGGTGACCTCGGAGATCCACAGGGCTTCGGCAACGGGGCCGCTGCCGTAGGCAGGAGAGCCCTGGCCGGAATGCTGATTCATCACCAGGCCGTGATCCTGAATCGCTGCATAGACCCGGTCCCAGGCGGGATCGTACAGAGGTTTCAACCAGGTGCAGTCGGGTGGCACGAGGGGCAGCAGCACGCCGCCGCGCAGGCCGGCGTTGGCGATGAACTCGATATCCCGGATCGCCTCGTCGAGATCGTTGGGCAGAATCAGTCCGATCCCGGCGCGCCGGTCCGGATCTTCCGCGCAGAAGTCCTTGAGCCAGCGGTTGTGCGCGCGGATGCCCGCGAGGCACAGCTCGAACTCTTCCGGCCGCGGCGGCTGCGCGGTCACGATGCTCTTGCGGAAGAACGGCGGCACCGTGTTCGGGAACACCACCTCGCCTACCACGCCCTGGCTGTTCTGCTCCTGCGTACGCAGTGCCAGATCCCAGTTGCGCAGCTTGCGTTTGCCGTAGTGCTCCTGCGACGGGTTGCGGTAGCCGCCGCGCCACTCGTCGAAGCGCTCGCGATGGGCCGGGTCCAGGTACTCGCGATAGGCTGCGTGGCTGCCGCCGGCGTGGGTATCGGCGGTGATCAGCACGTAGGGTTCTTGGCTCAAGACGGCCCCCTGCATGGTGTCTTCCCGGCGCCCGAGCATAGATCAGGACTTCCGGGAGGTCGAGAATGACGGCAGTGCACTGCGCGATGGAAGCGCTGTCGCGTTGCCGGCGGTGCCGCGCTATGGTGGCTGGGATGCCGATGGAGGAACGAGCCGAGGATCCGGTCATGCAATTCGAAGCCATCGAAACAGCCCGGTTGCGGCTGCGTCCGCCCGTCACCGCCGATGCGGAAGCGATCTTCAACGCCTATGCCGGCGATCCGGACGTCACGCGCTATCTGAGCTGGCCGACGCACCGGGACATCGACGCGACGCTCGCCTTCATCGGCTTCAGCGAGCAGCAGTGGCGGCGCTGGCCGGTAGGGCCGCTGCTGATCGAACGACGTGACGGCGGCGATCTGATCGGCAGTTCGGGGATCGATTTCGAGACCGACTACCGGGCCGCCACCGGCTACGTGCTGCGCGCGGATGCCTGGGGGCAGGGTTATGCGTCGGAAGCGCTGGCAGCCATGGTGGCGCTCGCCCGGCAACTCGGCCTCTGGCGCCTGGAGGCCATCTGCCATGTCGAGCACGGCGCCTCGGCGCGCGTGCTGCACAAGGCCGGCTTCAGCCGCGAGGGCGTACTGCGGGCACACACACGGTTTCCGAATCTGGGCACGCACGACCCGCAGGACGTGCTGCTGTTTGCGTTGTTACCGAAAGAGATGTCGCCAGCGACGCCGCGACCCACGCCGGCTGCTTGAGGAGGGATGACCCGCATGGATCTGGCACAGGCAGAGTTCGCCAACGAAGCGTTCTATCTCGCGTTCGAGGGCAAGGATTATCAGGCCATGGACCACCTCTGGTCCGAGGCGCGCCCGGTGCTGTGCGTGCATCCCGGCTGGCCGGCGCTGATCGGACGACAGGCAGTCATGAACAGCTGGCGCTCGATTCTCGGCAATCCGCGGCAGGCGCAGGTGAGCTTCTACGGAGCCGAGTGTCGACAGCTCGGCAGCGACACGGTTGCCGTGGTCTGCTACGAGCTCGCACCGGGCGCCACCACCGTTGCCACCAACCTGTTCGTCGCGGAGGATGGCCGCCTGCGCATGGTGCTGCATCAGGCGGGCATCTGCGCCAATCCGCCGCCGGCGCCCGAACGCGGCCAGGCCTGATCGCGCCCCGCCAGAGGCGGGACCTGCACTAGCGGAGCACGAGCCGTTCGCGCGGAATGCCCAGTGCGAAGATGCGCACCGGCAACTGACGCAGCCCCGGGGTTGCCAGCAGCAGTTTCAGCGGGGCGGGCAGATCGAACGGTCGGCCGCTCAGGGCCCGTTTTACCAGGGTCCGTTGAATGGCCGACTGCACTGCCTGGGTCAGGCGGACGGCGCGCAGCCTTCGGCTCTGGATCCTCTGCAATGCCGATTCGGGTGGTTTGCCCCGTTGCAGCAGCGCAGCTTCCGGTTGTGCCAGCACGTTGGCCGCTGCCACCGCGTCGCCTATGGCCACGTTGATGCCCACGCCGCCCACGGGCGACATCACGTGCGCGGCGTCACCGATCAGCAGCAGGCCGTCCCGGTGCCAGCGTGACAGGCAGTCGGCGCGCACCGACAGCAGGTGCACGTCGGACCAGGCGGCGACGGACCGCACCCGATCGGCCAGCCAGGGGGCGGTCTCGGCGACGGCTGCGTGCAGGGCGCTCAGGCCCTGGGCCCGCAGCTGGGCGAAGTCCCCCTTGGGAAACACGTAACCGATCTGCCAGCTCTGCGCCCTTGGCAGGCACACGAGCATGCGGCCGCCGCCCACGAAGAACGCGCCGGTATCGTGCCCGTCGCTGCTGCGTCGCGGCAGGCGCAACCAGCACACGTCCATAGGCGGTGCCGAACGCTCGGCCGCTAACCCGGACAGCTTGCGGATGCGGGAGAAGCGGCCGTCGGCGGCCACCGTGAGCGCCGCCCGCAACGGCTGCAGGCGGCCTTCGTGATGCATCGATACGCCGCGCACGACGCCGTCTTCCCGCAGCAGATCCTGCACCGCGGCGCCGCGAATGCAGCGGAACCCCGGATAGCGCTCGGCCTCGGCGCACAGGAACTCGAGAAAACGCGCCTGCGGCATGACGGCCACGAACGGAAAGCGTGACGGCAACCGCGAAAAATCGGCGACCTCGATGGTTCGGGTAGGCGTGTGCAGCGCCATGTGGCGCAGCCTGGCGTGGGGCAGGGCGAGCAGCCGGTCGGCCAGGCCGATCTGATCGAGCAGTTCCAGCGTCGATGCATGCACCGTATCGCCACGGAAGTCGCGTTCGAAATCCTGATGCATTTCCAGCACCCGGACCTCGAGGCCAACCCGGGCCATGAGCAGACCGAGCATCATCCCGGCCGGGCCGGCGCCGACGATGCAGCAGTCGACGGATTCGGGCTGGCTGGGCATGGCCGTCCTGCGGCAGTGTCGCGGGTCAGGCGGTGGCGCTGGTTACCTCGCGCAGCATGCCGAGATAGCTGCTCGGGAAGTGCACGCCGTCGTAGAAACCCGTGGCCTTCAGCAGGCGGTGCAGCCGGGGCAGGTTGTAGATGGGGATCGAAGCCTGCATGTGGTGCTCCAGATGGTAGTTGACGCCCAGAGGGCAGAACACCAGATGATCGAACCAGGTACCCGGAACCGTGCGCGTATTCTTGCGCGGGTCGAGATCGTACAGGTCGGGCACCGCGGCGTGCTCGGCCACCTGTCGCAGCCGGCTCACGATCCGATTGGTGGTGAGCTGCGCGATCCACCAGACCAGATACAGCCAGGGGGCGCCGACGTAGGTGAACAGGGCCAGCATGAGCACGTTCACCACCAGCCCGCGCATCAGCGCCTGACGCTGCTCGGCCTTGAGCTCGCCGAAGTGGACGAAGCTCTTGAACAGTCCCTGGGTCTGCTTCCAGCCGGTCTGGCCGGTGACGTCGCGCCACAGTTTGCGGCGCAGGCGCTGGCGGGTGATGGGGTAGTCCTGGTAGTTGGGCAGGTCCGGATCCTCGCGGGTACCGGCGAGCTTGTGGTGACGCAGATGACCGCGGCTGTAGGCCTTCATGTTGTTGAAGGTCGGCGGCGCGGCCAGCCACTCGCCGACGAAGTCGTTGAGCTTGCGGGTGGTGAACAGTGTGCCGTGGCCGCATTCGTGCACCAGCACGCCGAAGCCCAGTTGCCGCCCGCCGAGCAGAATGATGCCGAGCAGAATCGTCAGCGGATTCGGCCACAGCGCCATGGTGGCGAAGATGGCTGCGGTGATGGCGTAGTTGCACAGCACCAGCCAGGCAGCCTTCCAGTTGCTGCGTTGGCTGACGGTCGCGAGTTCTTCGGGGCTGAGTACGTCGCGTAGATTCATCTGCGGTCTCCCAGGCGCTGCTGGCCGCCGGCCGTCAGCGCGTCATCTCCAGTTGCGGGCGGGGCATGCGACGCAGCGCGCCGTCCTTGCCGCTGGCCCAGATCTCTTTGCCCTGCAGATCATAGTCGAGCATGGCGCGCCACAGGGCTTCACGCGCCGATGCGTTCACGAACTGGTCCGGCAGCAGAGGATCCTTTGCCAGCCGATGAATCATCTCGCCGCCGAGGCGGAAGCATTCGAGCCGGGCTGCGTCGGGCTCGAGGCCGGCGAGACGGCTGCTGCTGTGCGCCAGGCGCTGGAGACCCTCGATGTAGCCGTCGTCGAGCCGGGTCGGGTGCCAGGCCTTGATCCAGCGCGCCGGCGCGGGATCGCCTTCGGGCGTGCCGCGCAGCAACAGCACGCCGGGTTCGAGCCCGAGGCCGGTCGCGAGCTCGCGCAGCGCGTCAAGAGACAGGGCCAGGTTGTCGGGTCGCGCAAACAGGGTGGGACGCACCTCTCGGAACCCCAGCGCGTCGAGCGTCCAGGCGCTGGCGGCAACCTCGCCCTGCACGTGCGCGAACAGCCAGGTTCCGGGTTCCCAGGCGCGCACCCGCGCCTCGCCCAGCCGCCAGCGTTCCACGAAATCGTTGAGCGCGTCGGTCTGTCCGGAAAGCCGGTACAGCCCGCGTTCCGGGCTCTCGATCAGGCCACGGGCCATCAGCCGCGACAGCGTGACCCGCAGCGTGTTCTCGGAGAAGCCGAACAGCTCACCGGCCGCGATCAGCGAGCGCGCCGTGCGCTGGCGGCTGCGGGCACTGCGCAGCATGTCGAGGACGACGGTGCTGGGCTTGTCGCGTTCTGCAGGCATTACATCAAGATTGGCTTTGAATGTGTTTTCGTAACATTACACAACAGGTGGTAAAAAACAATCACATGTAATGATTTTCAGCAGGCTCTCTGCCGCGGCCCCGGTACCGGCCGGTCGCGGGCTCGACGCGGAGCCGGGCGGACGCGATACTCCTGGCTGCCTGTCCGCCGTTTCGGGAGCTGCAGCTGGGCAGGGCGCATGGAGGAGCAGCACGCGCAGAGACGACCCGCAGTCCGTCGTTGTCAGGGGGAGCAGATCTTGAAGTTCGGAATATTCTTCGAGCTGTCCACGCCGCGCCCTTTCAGTCGGGAGCGGGAATGGGCCGTGTACCACAACGCCCTGGAACAGTGTCGGCTGGCCGACGAGCTGGGCTTCGATCACGTCTGGGCTGTCGAGCATCACTTCCTCGAGGAGTATTCGCATTGCTCGGCGCCGGAAGTTTTTCTGACCGCGGTGGCCGCGCAGACGCAACGCATTCGCGTGGGTCATGGCGCGGTGGTCTGCGTTCCGGAGATGAACCACCCGGTGCGGGTCGCAGAGCGCGCTGCGGCCCTGGACATCCTCTCCAACGGGCGTCTGGAGCTGGGTACCGCGCGCTCGTCCACCTGGACCGAGCTCGGCGGCTTCAGCGTCAACCCCGATGACACCAAGATCACCTGGGACGAGTTCGTGCGCGCCCTGCCGCGGATGTGGATGCAGGAGGAGTTCGAGTGGCACGGCAAAGCGTTCTCCATGCCGTCGCGCAACGTGCTGCCGAAGCCGCTGCAGGATCCACACCCGCCGCTGTGGGTGACCGTGACGTCGCCGGGCACAGAGCTCGATGCGGCCGACCGCGGCCTGGGCTGCCTGGGCGTGTCGGCGGCAGGATACGACGAACAGGAACGGCGTACGCGCGAGTATCATCGGCGTATCGCCAACTGCGACCCGGTGGGCGGAGTGGTGAACGATCAGGTTCACACCATGAACTTCCTCTACTGCCATGAGGATTACCGCGTCGCCCGGGATGTCGGTGTGCCCATGGTGACGGCGTTCAACGTTGCCAACTCACACCTGTACTGGACCCGCGAGGCGTACCCGACCCGCGCCTATCAGGCACTCGGCAACGCCGGCGCCGCCATGAAGCCGAGAAAGGCGGCTGCCGATGATCCGAGCGTAGCCAAGGGCCTGCCCGAAGGCGTAGGGGTCGGCGACCCGGAACATCTGGTGCGAACCATCAAACGCTGGGAATCCATCGGTGTCACCGGCATCAACTTTCTGCTCAATGCCATGGAAATGGTGCCCCAGGAGCAGGTGCTCGAGAGCATGCGCCTGTTCGCGCGCGAGGTGATGCCGCAGTTTCGTGGCGCGGAGCAATCCGCGCTGCCGGTGACGGCACCGACCGTGCTGCCTCGTTTCGCCCTCGCCAACGGAGGTCAGGGTCCATGCTGACGGGCACGGCAGACGTCGAGAGGCTTGCGCGTTCGGCACCTCGGCTCGAGCGTTACCTGGCCGAGCCCATGGTGCTGGAGGATGTCGCGTTGTTTCAGCTGGTGCTGGAAATGCGCAACGGGGCCCGTGAGGCGGTGCTGCCGCCGAGCCTGCATCCCACCGTGCCGCCGACGCTGTCGTTGCAGGTGTGGGACGTGGCCGACAGCCCCTGGGGTCCGTTCCGCATGGCGGTGAGCCGCGTGTCCTGCCGCGCCGGCGTGCGTGCGCGCGGATTCACTACCGCCGCGGTCGTCAGCAGCGCACCTGCCTGTGACGGCCTCCGCGGCGCTCTGGGCTATCCGGCCCGCACCGGTGAGATTGCCTTCGTGCACGGGTACTCTGGTGTCGAGGCGACGGTTCGCATCGGCGACGGCTGCGCGCTGCGCTGCCATGCCATCGACCCTGAGCCCATCGGCGCTGACGATGCCCAGTACACGGGGACGCTGAATCTCGCCCAGGCCCCCGCCGGGCTGCGTCTGCTGCAGGTGGAGTTCGACGTCGTGCCCGATCGCGCTGAGCGGCTGCGGGCCCGGCTCGAAGCCTTCGACGCGGCGGCCTGGGGTGAGCCGCTGCTGGATCCGTATTTCGTGGTGGCCGCATCGCTGGCCCGAGGTCGCGTGACCTTCGCGCCGCTGCGGTTTGCGCTGCGGGTGGACGAGCTGGCGTTCACCGGCACCGAGTCCATCGCGGGGCAGGGCTGAACGGGAGAACGAGCATGAGCAGGCTGGCGGGAAAGGTGGCACTGGTCACGGGTGCGGGACGCGGTGTCGGCCGCGCCACCGCGCTGCTGCTTGCAAGCGACGGCGCCAGACTCGTGGTGAACGATCTCGATGCCGCCGAGGCCGACGAGACGGTGAGCCAGATCAGAGCTGCCGGCGGCGAGGGCTGCGCCTGCGCCGGTGACATCACCGCCGAGGGCTTTCCCGAGCAGTTGATTCGCAGCGCGCTGGATGCCTGGGGTGAGCTCGACATCATCGTCAACAATGCCGGCTACATCTGGAACGGTGCCATGCACAAGCACACGGACGAGCAATGGCAGGCCATGCTCGACGTGCATGCCACTGCACCGTTTCGGATTCTGCGGGCGTTCGCGCCCTGGCTGCGGGAACGGGCACGCCAGGAGCAGCAGGAATCGGGCGTGTCGCGCTGCCGCAAGGTGGTGAACGTCTCGTCCGTTTCCGGCACTCGCGGCGCCGCGACGCAGATCGCGTACTCCGCCGCCAAGGCCGCGGTCACCGGGCTGACCCGGACGCTGGCCAAGGAGTGGGGCCGCTACAACGTGTGCGTCAACTGCGTCGCCTTCGGTCACATCGAAACCCGTCTCACCCAGCCGTTCGACGGTGAGCCGCCGCGCATCGAGGTCGGCGGGCGCGACTACCGGGTGGGGCTCACCACCGAACAGATCGACGCAGTACGCGCGACCACGCCGCTCGGCCGCGCCGGCCGGCCCGAGGACGGGGCTGGCGCCATCTATCTGTTCTGCATACCCGAATCGGACTACGTCACAGGTGAGGTGCTGACATGCTCCGGCGGAGCCTGACGCCATGAGTGCGCTGGGAGGACTGCGCGTCGTGGATCTGGCGGGCAGCGTCGCCACCACTTATGCGGGCAAACTGTTCCGCGACTACGGTGCCGAGGTGATCAACGTCGAGCCGCCTCAGGGGTTTCCGACCCGGCATCTGGGCCCGTTCGTCCCCGGCACGGGGCGCAGTGCGCTCCATGGCTATCTCAATGCGGGCAAGCTGAGTGTCAGCGACGCCCATAGAGATGCGGCCCTCGCCGGTGCCGATCTGGTGCTGCTGGACGACCCCGCGGCGCAGCCGCCGCTGCCCGACAGCCTCAGCACCTGCACGGTGAGCTGGTTCGGCCGCTCGGGCCCCTGGCGGGATTACCGGGGCTCCGACGCGGTGATCCATGCGCTCAACGGGATGATGCGCAACATCGGCGACCCGGATGGCCCGCCGTTGATTCCCAGCGGGTACCAGGCGCAGATCATCGGCGGCGTGAGCGCGTTCATCGGCGCGCTGGGCCATCTGCTCGGGCAGGCGCTCGGCAACATGACGCGCCCGTTCCATCTGGACACCAGCATCTACGAGGCCAATCTCTGCTTCACCGAGGTCGGCGCCGTCGGCGCGTTCAACACCGGTCAGGTGGGGGCGCGCCTCGGCATCAACCGCTTCCCTCCGACCTACCCGCTGGGCGTGTTTCCCTGCAAGGACGGCTGGATCGGTATCACCGTGCTCACGCCGAGTCAGTGGGCGGCTTTCTGCCGCATCCTCGGCACGGAGCAGTTCCTCGAAAACCCGGATTATCACAGCACCCTCAACCGCCTGGCGGACCGGCACCTGATCGAGCCGGTGATCTGCGAGCGCCTGCTCGAGCACTCGGCGGAGGCGCTGTTCTACGCCGGTCAGCGCGCCCGCGTGCCGCTGGCGCGCGTGCCCACCATGGCGGAGCTGTTCGAGGTGGATCAGTACGTGGCGCGGCAGGCGTTCGCAGAGCTGCGCGACGGCCCCTGTCGCTATCAGGCGCCGGTGGTGCCGTTCCGCCTGTACCGCACGCCGCCGCATCACGGTGGTGAGGTCGCCTCGCAGGCTGAGCACGATGAACTGGTGACGGCGAAACCGGCTTCCGTGCGCGCGACGTCCGATGGGGTTGAGCGGTGGCCGCTTGAGGGGGTGCGCGTCGTCGACCTGAGCATGGGTTGGGCCGGACCGCTGGCAGCCCGGCACCTGGCGGACCTCGGCGCGGACGTGATCAAGGTGGAGAGCTGCGAGCGTTTCGACTGGTGGCGCAGCTGGGAAGCCACGGAGGAATGGATCGCCGATAACGGCGCCGAAAAGTCGGTGCAGTTCAATCTGGTCAACCGTAACAAGCGTGCCATCACACTGGACCTCGAGGATGCCGAGGGGCGCGAGCTGCTGCTCGGGCTGGTGGCAGACGCGGACGTGCTGATCGAGAACTACTCGGCCGGCGTGCTGCCGAAGCTGGGGCTCGGCTACGACGTGCTGCGATCCGTGAATCCCGGTCTGGTGATGGTATCCATGCCGGCTTTCGGCGCCGACGGACCCTGGCGCGAGTTCCGCGCCTACGGATCCACGGTCGAGCATGCCTCGGGATTGCCGCATCTGAACGGCGCGGAGCATCACCCGCCTGCCATGCACCACGTCGCCTACGGCGATGCCGTGGCGGGGTTGAACGGCGCGGCCGCCGCACTGGTGGCGCTGCGGCATCGGCGCCTTGCGGGGGAGGGGCAGTTCGTGGATCTGTCCCAGGCCGAATGCCTGTTCCCGCTGGCAGCTCACGGCATCCTGACGCAGTCGGCTACCGGCGCCGCCCCTGCGCGACTGGGCAACGATCATCCCGGCGCGGCGCCCCATGGCGTGTATCCGTGCGCCGGTGACGACGAATGGCTGCTGATTCAGGTGTTCGACGAAGCGTCGTGGGAGGCGCTGCGCGAACTCAGCGGCCTGCCGTTCGACGATCTGGTCGATCGTCTGGCTCGGCGTGCGGAGCTCGATCGGGCGCTGGCTGACTGGACCCGCACACGGCCCGCGCACGCGCTCATGCATGCGTTGCAGTCGCGGGGCATCACTGCGGCGCGCCTGCAGTCGGCGGCAGATCTGATGGAGGACGCGCAGCTTCTCGCGCGCGACTTCTGGCAATGGCGCGAGCGCGCCCATGTGGGCCGGCAGCCGAACCCTTCGGCGCCGTATCGCGCCGCGCAGGATCCGATTCAGGTTCGCGCGCCAGCACCCACGCTGGGTCAGCACAATGAGGAGGTGCTGGGCGAGTTGCAGGGTGTGGACGCCTTACGGCTCGAGGCCCTGCGGCGGAGCGGCGTGATCGGCGATCGGCCGCGCATGCCTGGCGCACAGCGCAATCGCGGGGCCTGAACCCCGCGCTGACTTCGCTGGCGACCGCCGACTGCGGGCTGGTGAGCGCTCAATCGGGCGCCAAGCCCGCAGTCGGCAGAAACGCGGGTTTCAATGAAAGACGTAGGCGATGCTGATACCCGGACCCCATTCGTCCACGTCGTACAGGTACCAGTCGTTGTCGCCGGGGTTTCCATTCTCGAAATCGATGTTTCGGTACTCGATGAAGAGTCCGGCGTTCCACGATCTTGCAAACTGCCAGCCCAGCGCGCTGCGTGCCGACCAGTACGAGTCGCTGCCGCCGAATCCTACGGCAACGCTGTTGTTCCAGGACACTTTGTCCGACAGCGCTACCGCGTGCGTCAGGCCGAGCAGCACGTCGGTCCAGTCGTCGTCGAGATTGCGACGCAGCGTGCCGGCTGAGCTGTTGGGCGGAGGTGCAATCGTCAGCGAGTAGTCGTGGCGGGTAGTGCGTACGCCACCGAGGACCCCGAAGTGGTGGGCGCCGAGCGTTGCAATCTGATAGGCAGCGGTGATCTCGCCGAACTCCACGTCCTGCTTGAACGTGGTCGTCAGCGCGGGCAGTCCGAGGATGCTGACCTGCGATTTGTCTTCCAGCGCCAGGTTTCCGTACGTGAGATTGAAGCGCCACTTCCCCTTGGCTGCGAAAGCCTGGAATCCGAACGCAGACTCCATCAGGTCGTTGAAGTCTTCCGGCGTCAGATCGATTGAACCGGTTTCCGCTCCGCGGGCGGAAGTGAAACCAACGTCGCCTTTCGCATTCAGACGCTGCAGCCCCGTGCCGATTCCGAACGTCCAGGCGCTCGGTTCCTGCGCAGAGGCGAGCTGTGGCACCAGCAGCACGAGCAGCAGCGCCACCGGCCCCCGCAAACTTCCCAGGTCGCGATTCATGGAATTCTCCTTGTGTTTGGATCCCCGAGCAGGCTACTCAAGCGGCCGCGGCAAAACTTGCCATTTCGCGTCATTCGTAAGTAAAACACAGGGTTTTCTGCATCCGGGTGTCGTCAAACGGCATGCGGACTCCGCGTTCGGTCGCAATAGTTCTCGTCGCATGAAGGAAGCGACGGGCGTGTTCATGACCGATTGGAACGTGAAATCCACGAAGCACCAGGGAAAGTCCCACGACCACGAGGTGGTCGAGGCCATCCTGCGCCTGCTGCCCTGCAATCCGAGCATCGGGGCGGTTGCGCGCTCGATGTCGATCAGCGTGCGCACACTCCAGCGGCGACTGGCAGGGGGCCCGATGACCTTTCGACAGCTGCTCGATCGCTGCCGCCGCTGGCAGGCGGAGCAGGAGCTTCTGCGCGGCGCGCTGAGCGTCACCGAGATATCACAACGGCTTGGATACTCTGATCCGGCCCATTTCGTTCGTGCGTTCCGGCGCTGGACGGGCGTCGCGCCTACGCATTTCCGCGCAGGCGTTCACGCCGGGGATGCAGGCGAAGCGATCAGGGTGCGGAGACGGGCGGAAAGTCCGCTAGGATGCCGGTAACGGCACGGCCGATCAGGCCCTCCGGATCCTCCCGATCGCGCACGCTGAGACTCTTGGTGGCGAAACCGTGCCATACCGGACGTTTCAGCCTGACGTCGAACACGTCGATGGCGAGCCGTCCTTCCGTGTAGTTGCGAACGTCGATGTCCTGGTAATACGTCCTGCCCCACCGATAGGGCCCCGCAAATCCCACTGGATACGCATTTGCGTCGACGCGCACCCGGTCCCGCGATCCCACGGTGAACCCGACCAGAAAGTCGGCCGCTGTACGATCTTCCGTGAATGCGAAGCCTTTGCCGGTCAGGGTTGCTGCCACGGATTTGCGTATGCGCTCGCCGGTGAGCGGTGAGATGTCGTGCTGCACGCTGAGACTCATGTCGTCCGAGACCCAGGCGAACGAGTGATACGTGGAGAAATCGATGCTCGGGTCGTGATCAGTCCGTGTCTTCACGGACTCGCAGCCGGTGGTCAAGAGAATGGATATCAGGATGCCCAGGGTTGAATAGCGCACGCGTGTGTCCTTCCAGACGATGCGCGAGATTGTCCCCGTCCCGGTCCGCGCGGGCCTGCCATTTGACGACAGTCCTACCCGGCCGTTGCGCGTTCCGCCTGCCGGCGCCCCGTGCTGCCCGGTTCCGGATTCGGGCCCCCGCGCCATGATCTCGAACCTTCGGGAGCCAGACGGTACTGGCGGGGTGATCGGCCGGTCCAACGGCGTACCGCGCGCGTGAAGTGGGAGGAGTCGGAGTAGCCGAGCCGAAAGGCGATCTCAGTCACGGACAGATCGCTGTCCTCGAGGTGACCCAGAGCGGACATCTGCCGGTACTCATCGAGCATGCGTTCGTAGGTTACGCCCCACTTGTCCAGGTGTCGTTGCAGTCTGCGTACGCTCATTCCCATGGTGCCGGCGAGGTCGACGACGGTGGGCCGTCCGAGCTCCACCAGGTTACGCATCTGCTGATATGCGGTTCGCGCCGTCACCAGCGGCTGACCCTCACGCAGAAGACCGAACACTTCCTGCTCCGGAGGCGTGAGGGCGCGCAGCGGCAGGTCCAGAGCGCCTCGGTCGAACACGAGTTCATTTCGGTCCGCGCCGAACCTCAGATTCGGGCCGAGCAGCCGTTCCGCTTCGTCGGTAGCCCTCTGGTGCGGCAGGCACAGGTGCGCCTCGATCGACACTGGCTCGGCGAGCAGGCGTACGATCTTGTGGAGCGTGGTCATGCAGGCGAGGCTGGGGTGCCTGGCGGCATCGTCACCGACCCCTGTAAACACGGCCGACAAGACCACGCGGGTGCCGTCGACCCGCGTGCGCACCGAAAGCCCCGTCCGGATCAGAGTGATGTGACGTGCGGCGAACTCGAGCGCGCTGCCCAGTGTGGGGGAGCGCAGAATGCCCATTGCCCAGGGTCCGTAATCCTGCAGGCGCTGCACCTCGGCGAAATGCAGACCCAGGTAGGGGTCGGCAGAGCGACGGGCGATGGAGGCGACGAGATTGAAGCACGTGGTGCGCTCGATCCACGCGTTGGAATCGAGCAGCAACGATTGCGGGAGACTGTTTCTGCGCAGCACCTCGGCGGGGGCTATGCCCCTGTTCATGAGGTACGTACCGATCTCCTTGAGTGACGCAACCCTGTGCCAGTAGCGCATGTTCAAGCGAGCTCCGGGCTGAGGTTCCCCCGCCGATCGAACACAAACCCCGGCATCTGGAGGGAAACGATAGGCTGGTCCGAGCCTCTTCGACGGCTAGGTTTCCGGACGGTGGCGGTCGAGTCAAGGACCTTCCACGGCTTCCCGCTCGCAGCAGCTGCCCGCATGCGAGCTAGACGATCGCTGCGCAAGGTCCCCTGAAAGCCAGGCATGCAGGTCGTGCGCGGGAATGTGCATGGCATGATCGCTGCCCCAGGAGTCAGGGGGCCATGGTTTCGGGAGTAACCTCCCAGCCGGCTTCGACGCCACCCGGGAGCATCTGCCCGCGATCTTCGCCCACCTCCTGGTCGATCAGCCGGTTCAGCTTGTCGTTCATGGCCAGAAGCAGCTCGCCGTGCTTGCGGCTGTTCAGCGCCAGATTGTCCACCTCGAGGGGATCCTTCTGGGTATCGAAAAGCTCCACGTCGTTGAGGCTGAAAAGCTCTTCCAGCGTCGTGGGCCGGTTGTGCTGCTTCGGCGAGAAGTAGCGGGCCAGCACGTAGCGGCCGTCGTACACGGAGCGTACGGCTCCGCGTTTCATCATGTTCGGCAGAATGCCGGCGTTCTTGAGCTCGTTCGGCTTGCCACCCTGCTTGATGTACTGCACGGCTTTCAGCAGAAAATCCCCGTCCAGATACGCGAACATGTTGTAGTTGAAGAGGGCGCCGTCTCTGAGCGCATCGACTTCCGCGTCCTCGGCCGTTGCCAGCAGATGGGAAAAGTCCCTGCCCGGCAGTCCATCGACGATCCGCGCCTGCTGGGCCGTTGGTGCGCCGGTCAAGCCCACGAGGGTCGGCGCCAGATCTACGTGAGAGGTGACGGCCCGACACTGGCGGCCGCCAGGGTACGCCGGGTGAACGACGATCAGCGGCACGTTGTTCTGCTCGCGGTAGGCGACGGCGCCCTTGGCGTGCAGCTGGTGCGCGCCGTCCATGTCGCCGTGATCTGCGGTCAGAATGATGATGGTGCGGTCTGCCTGTCCGGAGGCTTCCAGTTCGTCCAGCACGGTCTGCAGGTTGCGATCGACGTCCTGCAGGCAGTTCAGATAGTAGTTGTGCCGGCGTCGCCAGCGCGCATCCTCGTTCGGGATGTTCCCGACCAGGGCGTCGTGCGAGCGCAGAAAGTCCACGTGGGCAGGGGGGCGTCCGGCCGCGTCCAGAGCCTGCGAATGGGTTCTGGGCAGGTCGAACTGCCACTGCTGTGCGTAGAGAGGGTCGAGGGGTTCCCGGGCTACGTGAGTCAAGCCCTCGCGCGCCTGCACTTTACTCCCCGGAGCGTCCGTGTCGTAGAACATGACGTCGTGGGGGTTCACCAGGTTCACGGCCAGGAACCAGGGTTTGCCACCGGCAGCCAGCTCCCGGCCCTTGCCGCGCAGCCAGCTCGTGGCCATGGCCGAGATGACACCGTCGTGGAGATAACCGCCCTGATGGTGGGCGATGATGTCGCCGATGCCGAAATAGTCGGAGAATCCGTAGGCTTCCATTTCCTCGGTGAAGATCTTGGTGGGCGTACCGAGCGAGTTGACGGTCTCGAACTCCTTGGTGAGATGCCACTTGCCCTTGTAGGCGGTGTAGTAACCGGCCTCGCGCAGCAGGTCTCCCGTGGTGCGCAGCTCCGTGGACATGCTGTCGACCCAGGGGAAGTTGGTGTTGTCGAACATGCGTGTGTGCTGGATGTGTTGGCCCGTGTACACCACCGAGCGCGAGGGCGTGCACACGCACGAGTTGATCCGGTGGTTCACGAACGAGGTCCCACGCTTCAGCAGGCGCTCGTGTGCGGGGAGCGAGTAACCCCGGGGCAGCTCCCCCGGCCGGAAGAAGCGTTCCTGGTCGGTGAGCAGGAACAGGATGTTGTATCCGGCTTCAGGCGCGCTTCGGCTCGCGACCCGCGCGCCCTCGAGCGCCGCGGGACTGGCGGCGGCCCCTTTGCCGGTCCCAAGGCCCAGGGCCACCGCGCTGACGCCGGACGCTCTCAGAAAGCTTCGGCGCGAAAAGGATCCATCGGTACGTACATCGTCGTTCATTGCCTGCTCCTCGTCAGCTGGCCGTGAGTCTAGAGGAGATGTTCCGACGCGTGCTTGCCATTTCGTGCCACCCTTTGTTTTTCCGGGTCCTGCTGCTGGCAGCGTTCATACCGAGCCCGCTATCGGCCGATGGTGGAACGACCAAACACGTCGCCGATGCGGAGAAACAGCCGCGCGCGGCCGCCTTCGGCGAGACCGATTCCCAGGTAGAGCGGCCCGAGCGGAGAGCGGTACCCGAAGTAAGCGCTCCCGCTCAGCCAGGGGTCGTCGAACAGATCCGACCCGGCGTCGGCGGTCCTGCCGTACTCGAGGGTCATACCGATGTTGGCGGGCAGTAGCCCTGAACCCTCGAATTGGTAGCGGTACCCGAGCAACCCCATGGCGAAGTTCCGGCCCGCCAGCTCTTCGTCGTTGAACCCCGACAGCCTTGCAAAGCCGCCTGCGCGGAACAGCGCGAAGATCGGCGCGTCGTGCTCTAGCGTCCGGTAGTAGCGAATGCCGCCCATGATCGTATGGCGTTCGAAGCTCTGCGCGATGAGGCTGTCGATCTGGACCTGAACGTACTTGGAGTCCGCTCCCAGCGCGGTGTCCGAACGGAGCCAGCGGGCGTCGAGAAACGTGCCCGAGCCAGGGAAGTACCGGTCGTCCAGCCTGTCGTAGGTTCCGCGGAGAACGTACTCGCCGCCGTCATAGTCGAATCGGCCCAGCGGGCCCGTGCCGACGTAGGGATCGACGCTGCCGGCGAACCGGCGCAACCCCAGCGACAGTGAGCCGTACCGGCCGAACTCGCGTCCGAACCCGATCGCCCCGCCCCATTGGGATACATCGGTGACGAACGCAGGGTGCGCGTCGTCATAGATCGTGAGTCTGCGGCGTTCGCCGTACAACCGGGAGTCGACGAAGTACCGCAGTTCCGGCTCCAGGTATTTGTGCAGGTTCAGAAGCAACGCCGGATCCTCGCCGAGGACCGTCAGGGCCCGGAACTCGCTTCCCAGTCGATCCACTGCCGCGTCGAGGTAACCACCCCTGAAGTTCAGCGTGGTGTTGTCACTATCAGCCGAATAGTCCAGTCCCCACTCGATAAGACGGGAGCCCCTGGGGTCCGGCTCGACGTGAATCACTACCCCCACCCGGCCGTCCTCCTCGACGAGTTCATGGCGGGCGAGCTCGATCAGGCCGAGAGCGTGAATCTGGCGCAGATCATCATCGAGCCTCACCGTATCCAATGGTTTTCCGGTCTGGATGTCGAGGCGCTCTCGAATCACCGAATCATCGAACCGGGACCTGTTGTCCAGGCGCACGAACTCGACTGGACGTTCGGGCGCCCGACAGGCCATCAGTGCCTGCTGATACCGTGCGTAGTCCGCCTCAGGTATCGACAACAGCCTGAGTCGTGCTGCAGAGGCCTCGGCGGCTGCATACCCGATGGCGATTCCGGTGTTGACTTTGCCGAAATCCGTTGAAGAAACGTCGTCTCCCAGCTCGGGCGTGATGAGCAGGTCGCGTTCCGTGAGCGAGGCGACCTGCGCGTCCACGTTCTTCTGGATCATCAGGTTGGTCATCTGCAGAATCACTGCGAGCGGGCGTCCAAGTTGATCCCGGGGAGTGAGCCCGGATCCGACGTCCACCGCGATGACGATGTCGGCTCCCATCTGCCGCACGACGTCGATGGGCAGGTTGTTGACGATTCCCCCATCGACGAGGATGTGGCCGCCTTGCTCGACGGGATCGAAGACGCCCGGGACCGACATGCTGGAACGCATGGCCAGGGCCAGGCTTCCGTCGGCGAGCACGACCTCCGCGCCCGTGGCGATGTCTGCGGCTACCGCCCGGTAAGGTATTGGGAGCTGGTCGAAGTCGGTGGTCTGCGCGCGCTCGTGTACCAGCGTTTCGAACAGAAAGCTGATCTTCTGGCCCGCTATTGCGCCTGCCGGTAGCAGAGAAGCACCTGCTCCGAGGCCGAGTTTCGGGCCGAACAGGGCGAGATCGTCGTCCCGCTTGCGCCGGAACGATCGGTCGGGGCGGGCGGTATCATCCACGAACAGGTCGTCCCAATCGAGACCGAGCATCGTGGTCTCGAGCTCTCGTGCATTCATTCCGGTTGCCAGCAGCGCGCCCACCAGCGAGCCGAAGCTGGTGCCGGCGACGAAGTCGATCGGTACTCTCAGCTCTTCGAGCTTGCGGATTATCCCGATATGGGCGCTGCCCCGGGCGCCCCCGCCGCCGAGCACGAGGCCGATCTTCGGTCGGTCGACCACGGGCTGCGCGCAGGCCTCAGCTGCAGCCGCATGCGAAGCGGCACAGCCGAGCCATATCGCAAGGATCCAGATTGCGGGCCTGAGGTTTCCCTTGAACGTCATTCCTGCTCCTGGTTTGATCAGGTTGCTGCGATCGGGGCGTTGTGCTGCAGTCGTACGCATCTCGGGAGGTCAAAGCAGGGCGCCGAGCAGACGCTTCATCAGCTCGCGCAGAGGAACATCTACCGTCGCAATGGCGAGCATGGGCGCCAACGCGGCGATGGCCACGGGGATCAGCGTCCAGAGCTCGATCGGTACGAGCCTGATGCTGCGCACGGTGTCGGAGGCGTGGGCAAGATCCGGCATTGCCGAAAGGGCCTCCGAGTCCGCCAGGCGCCCGTCACCTTCGTGCTCCAGCATGCTCTGGAGGGTTCGCCGGTGGAACCGGGCGACGAGTTCTCCGTACTCCAGCAGGGCTGTCTCCCGCAGTCGCATGAGCGTGCGACTGAACACGCACAGCGGTCCGATGAACAGAAGTCCGACGACGGCTGACCAGATTCCTGCCAGGCCCCGCACGGACTCGGAAGAGATCTGTCCGAACAGAATCTGCTGCAGTGCCGATGCGGCGACTACGGCACTGAGCGCAAAGATGAGCGGCACGAAGATCATCGGAAACAGCGTGAGGAAGCCCAGCCCCCCGACCCGATCCGGATGGGTGGGAATCAGATGCAGGGGCAGACCCGATATGCTGGTCAGGAGCCATGCCCACACAAACAACCGCCAGAGCCAGCGCAGGGTCAGAAAGAAGTGCAGCGGCGTGCTCAGAAGCACTGCCCACCAACCCGCCAGGCTGAGGCCTGCCAGGTGTCCCGCGAACCACAGTTGGCTGTCGAGTGACGTCCACAGGGTCATCGTCACTGCGGAGAGCGCGTATGCCAGGAGCAGCATGATCGCTTCCGCGCCCGTACTTCCTGTCCACCTGTCGGCACGCACGAGTGCCCGGTCGAACCTGGTACGTGAGTCCCGCGCGATGATGCCGGTTTCGACGAACTGGCCGAGCAATCGGTTGAGACGCCAATGGGCGCTCCGATCGACGATCACGAGCACCGGGATGGCAATGAGGTAGCGCGCGTAGGCGCCGGCGTCGACAAGCACGTTGGACGCGTAGGCGGTTGACCATGGGCGCGGATGGGCCAGCGCAAACAGCACGAGTGGCAACCACGCGATGCACGCTAGCGTGAGAGCTACGCGTGCTCCCGGCAGCTCGTCGTCATCCAGGAGGCGCAAGCGCTGCAGGAGCCTGTGCATGGGGCCCCCGCGCACCAGAGAAAAGCCGGTGTTGATGAATTCGGTCATGTCGAACGAGCGGCGTGGTTGTCGGATTCAAGCACAGCGACTCTGCTGCGGCTTGCCATTTCACGACACACGCCTGCTGCCGCCGGACAGGTCGATTGTCGCCAAATGGCAAGCGTGAACGAGGGGCAGCGACTAGGCTGCCTGGTCGTTTGCCGACGCCCGGCTGGGGTGACCGCCAGGTTGGTCGGCGTGCTGTGACGCGCCCCGCATGGAGGTATTCGACGGGTGGTTGATCGAACGGAGACAGCGTGGGACCGGTTTCGCTCGTCGATAATCGTTCCGGCCACTTTCGCCTTCATGGCGGCGATCAGTTCGTGTGCAGCGAACGCCGATGTGGTCGAGTTCGGTCAAAGTCGCATGGTGGGAGAGGTGAAGTATCTGGAGCGCGGCAAGCTCTACTTCAAATCGGATGCGACCGGCACCATAGCAATCGACTGGGCGGACGTGACCGTGCTGGTCACTGCGAGCAATCTGCGCATGGAAGAGAGAGATGGTCGCATCGCCTTCGGCAGCCTGGCCCCGGGTGCTGCACCTGCCCACCTGCTGGTCGTCGGTGAGGGTGAGGTGCACGAACGTTCGACTGGAGAGATCGTGGCCTTTGAGCCCATCGAGACGGGATTCCTCGAACGGCTCGACGTCGATCTGTCCGTGGGCTATTCGCTAGCGAAGTCGACCGAGGTTGAGCAGCTCGATCTGGCCGCGAACATCGAGTTCGATACCGAAGAGAATTCCCGCCGGCTGTCGCTGCTCGCACAGAGCTCCGATTCCCAGGCTGGCGTGCGATCGAGCAGACGCAACCTGGAGTACCTGTCGTTGCGAAGAAAGAACGCGCCATTCATCTGGGGCTGGATGGGTAACTTCGAGGACAACGACGCGCTGGATCTGGATTTTCGCGTGCTCGGCGCCCTTGTCGCGGGCCGGGATTTCTATCCCACACCGAACCGGCGGTTTCGGAGCATCGCCGGGATCGCGGTGAGCCAGGAAGGTTTCGATGACGGTAAGGAGCAGACCAGCACGGAGCTGCTGATCGGTGGGCTTCTGGACTGGTATCGATTCCGCAGCCCCGAGCTCGATCTGTCGTCGTCGTTGATCGTGTATCCGAGTCTGACCGAGGCCGGGCGCTGGCGCTCGCGCTTCGACGTCACGCTTCGCTGGGAAATATACGATGACCTCTTCTGGAGGCTGTCGTTCTATGACGACTACGACAGCGACAGCCCCGAGGACAGTGGCACGGGTGGATCGAGCCTCAACGACTTCGGGATCAGTACTGGGTTGGGGTGGAACTGGTAGCGCTCGGGGCTCTCATGGCCGGGCGCTGGGGGCGCGACCCCGTGCCGCGAAGCCCTGGCAGAACGGGAATCTATTGAGGGATTGACACATGACTTTCGGAACATTGAGACCGCTCGTGCTGTGCGGGTGGGTCATGCTCACTCTGTCGGCGTCCGCGCAGGAATCACAAAAGTCTCTGGCATCGACGCTGGAGGTATACGCGTTTCCCGCTGATGGTCAGTCGCAGGAGCAGCAATCGCGGGACGAGGCCGCGTGCTATCAGTGGGCCGTCAGCAATGTCGGAGCCGACCCGTTCACGGCCGCGAAGGACGTCAACGCAGCCCAGGCCGAGGCGGCGCGGGGGCAGGAGCTGGCGGCCCAGGCAGGCCGTGGCGCCGGTGCCAGGGGCGCTCTGGGAGGCGCAGCAGCGGGCGCGGTGATTGGTCAGGTCGCCGACGACGAGCCCGGTTCGGGCGCAGCCTACGGCGCCGCTGCGGGTGCCGTCATCGCCAGGCGCAGAGCGGCGCGCGCCGAGCAGCAGGCGGCGCAGGAGGGGCAGCGGCAGGTGGAAAAGACGATGGCAGCGTCCGAGGCTCAGGTCGACAGCTTCAGGAAGGCGTTCACCGTCTGCCTGGAAGCAAAGCAATACCTGGTGCGATATTAAGGATCGCGCATCCCCGGCGCCGTTGCGCGGCGGCGGGCGTGATTTGCCGCGCGAGCTCAGAGCCCCAGAGCCCGCTTGATTTCCGACGTGTGCTGCCCCGCGATGCAGGGTCCTGCGGGGATCTGTCCCTGGGTCGCGATGAGGGGACCGGGGCGCAGGAGCGTGCCCCATTCGGGATGCTTCGCTTCGACGACCAGACCTGCCGCTCGCGCTGCCTGGGTCTGCAGGAAGTCGGGCATGGATTGCTCTGCGCTCACCTGGTGCGCCCCCGTGCAGAACACCCATCCCTGCGCGGTCCGCCGCAGTCCGTAGTGCGGAAAGCCGGTCTGATCGGGCGCGGGGTATTCACGTGACGGTTTGCCGGGGAACCGCACGAAGTCGTCGAAGTTGGCGTAAGCGCTGGCGCAGAACATGTCGACCGCAACCGCCTGGCCGACACCGTGCTGCTGGCGTGCGACCAGTGCGAGCAGCACGGCAGTGCTGACGATCATGGAAGTATTCGGATCCGGGTTCACCTCGTTGGCACGGAACAGACGTCGCGCCTGATCGCGCAGCGCGGCGCCGCTCAGCAACTGGGCCGGCGGCGCGCCGCCCAGCTGGTAGAACACACCGCCCATGGCGGCTCCCGGTATCGGATGCGTGGATGGGCGTCTGGCGCCGGGACCATCGGGGCCGTAACCCGCCACGCCCACGTGGATGATCCGCGGGTTCAGGGCTCGCGCCGCCGCATAGTCGATCCCGAGCTTCTCGGGCACGCCCTGGCGGAAGTTGTGGACCAGCACATCCGCCGAGGCGATCAGGCGTCTGGCCGTCTCGCGTCCGTCGGCGGTCTTCAGATCGAGCTCGATGCTTTCCTTGCCGAGGTTTACCCGTGCCGCGCCGAAGCCGCCACCCATCGCGCGGAAGGGATCGCCGCCCGGACTTTCCACCTTGATGACGCGGGCACCGAGATCGGCGAGCACCGAGCAACCGAGTGGCGCTGCGATGATCGTGGCGAACTCGACGATGGTGGTCCCTGCGAGCGGCAGGTCTGATCCGGTATCGTCGTGCCTGAGCCGACCCGAGCCGTCAATTCCTGCGACCTGCCCAGCCGCCGCACTTTCAATTCGGTGCGGATTCCCGGGCGCAACGTCCGGAAGTTCGAATTCCCCTGGCTCCGGCGTTGCAAAGGAAGCGCACCCCGGGGTTGCCTGCAAGCGTGCCACCACGCCGAGCTGCGTGACGTCGCCTGCGCTTACGGCATGCCCGTTGGCCAGGATGTCCGGGTCGTCCATCGCTTCCTGGGTGGTCTGGTAGGCGTGCGCCACGATGTTGCCGTTGGCCAGGAAGCGCGTCATCCATTCCTGCGCCGGGCGTGTCTGCATGTGGGCCAGCATGCGGTCGCGGAAGGTTTCTACGTCCTCCTCCTCCGTCCAGACAAGGCCGACCTCGTCGAGGAAACCCTGCAGCAGGTGCGGCAGCAGATTGCCGAGCTGCAGCCAACGACCGTCGGCGCACTGCACCGGATGATAGTTGATGGTGGGCATGGTCGCGGCCGGATCGGGTGGTCGTGGGAGGTCGGCGCCCCGGGCGCGCAGCTGGGCTGCCAGAAAACCGCCCATCTCGTAGGCGAGCAGCGCTCGCTCGATGCTCACGGTGAAGGCCCGTCCCGGCGCTCCCCGCTGGCGCGCGAACAGTCCGGACAGCGTGGCGCTGGCGGCCATCTGGGCGCACGCATGCACGCCCACCATCAGCGCCGAGTAGCCCGGGCCGGATCGGTCGGCGATGCCCGCAAAAGACTGCATGCGTCCGCAGGCCGCGGCCACCAGACCTTCGTAGCCGGGTAGGTCGGTACGCGACTCGAAGCCGCGGACCCGGCACAGCACCAGGTGGTTCGCTGGCCGCAGCTGTGCCAGGCGGTCGTCGTCCAGCGTGGTGATCAGGGCATCGGCCTCGGCATCGATGAAGCGGCCGAGCCGCGCCCGCTGCGCCGAGTCGTCGAGATTCACGACGGCGGAGCGCTTGCCGCGCAGCCACATCCGCGATGAAGGCATGGATCGGAACGGATCGCCGCCGGGCGGTTCGATGCGGATCACCCGGGCACCGAAGTCGGCCAGCACCATACCGGCAAGACCCAGCGCGGGACCGAGCCCCAACTCGACCACCGTGATGCCTTCCAGCGCCTGCATGCCTCCGCTCCCCGCTCCCTGCCACGTGCGGATCATACCCGATAGGTTTGCGGCCGGTGGCCCCGGGGCCGCGACAGTGGACGGCCGCTGCCTTGCGACCTGCGCACGGCGGGGGTCATGATGGGCGCGTATCAGGAAAGGAGATCGACATGCAGTTATCCGATCCATCGCTGTTGCGCTCACAGGCCCTGATCGACGGTGCCTGGGTGGACGCTGACGACGGCTCGACCTTTGCCGTGACCAATCCCGCTACGGGCGAGACGCTGGCCCAGGTGGCACGCTGCGGCGCCGCCGAAGCAACCCGAGCAATTGCGGCTGCCGAGCGCGCCATGGCCGACTGGCGCCGGCGCACGGCGACCGAGCGCGGCAGGCTGCTGCGAGCCTGGAACGATGCGCTGCTCGCGCACCAGGAGGACCTCGCCCGGCTGCTGACGGCAGAGCAGGGCAAACCGCTGGCGGAAGCCCGGGGCGAGATCGCCTACGGTGCGAGTTACATCGAGTGGTTCGCCGAAGAGGCGCGGCGCGTCTACGGCGATACCATTCCCGGCCCGGCGCCGGACAAGCGGATCGTGTGTCTGAAGGAGCCCATCGGCGTGGTGGGCTGCATCACCCCATGGAACTTTCCCAACGCCATGCTGGCACGCAAGCTGGCGCCGGCGCTGGCTGCCGGGTGCACGGTGGTCTGCAAGCCTGCCAACGAAACCCCGCTGTCCGCGTTCGCGATGGCGGCGCTGGCGGAACAAGCGGGCATCCCGCCCGGAGTCGTCAACGTGCTGTGCGGTCATACCAGCGAGATCGGCGAGACGCTGACCGGCAGCAAGATCGTGCGCAAGCTGAGCTTCACGGGCTCCACCCGTGTGGGTCAGATGCTGATGGCCGCGTGCGCGGCCACGGTCAAGCGCACCTCCATGGAGCTCGGCGGCAACGCGCCGTTCATCGTGTTCGACGACGCTGATCTCGATGCGGCCGTCGCCGGCGCGCTGGCCTCCAAGTTCCGCAATGCCGGTCAGACCTGCGTCTGTGCCAACCGCATGCTCGTGCAGTCCGGTGTGTTCGATGCGTTCGCAGGGCGGCTCGCCGAGGCGGTTTCGGAATTCCGGCTCGGCAACGGGGCGGAAGAGGGCGTGACCATGGGGCCGCTCATCCACGAGCAGGCGGCTGACAAGGTGATGGACATGCTGGACGAAGCATTGGCCGGCGGCGCGCGACTCGTCACCGGTGGCAAGCTGCGCCGCGATGGCGGCAGCTTCATCGAGCCTGCGGTGCTCACCGGCGTGACGCCACAGATGCGGGTGTTCAACGAGGAGATCTTCGGGCCGGTTGCGCCGCTGATCCGCTTCGACACCGAAGCCGAGGCCATTGCGCTCGCCAATGACACCGACTTCGGGCTGGCGTCTTACTTCTACTCGCGGGATGTCGGCCGCATATTCCGGGTGGCCGAAGCGCTGGAGTACGGCATCGTCGGGGTCAACGAAGGCATCATCTCCAACGCCATGGCTCCGTTCGGTGGCGTGAAATTCTCGGGCAATGGTCGCGAAGGCTCGAAGTACGGGCTCGACGACTATCTCGAGATCAAGTATCTGTGCCTCGGGGGAATCGATCGGTAGGAGCCCGGACGGCTGCTGGAGGAGGACTCGACATGTATGCAGGACAACCGTGCGTCCGCGACAACCTGCGCGGCGCCCACACCGCGACCTGGCGGAGCATCGCCGCTGGAGGCGAATGCTTCGACGGCGCGGCGCGCGTGGAGATGGTCAGGGTCGCGCGCGCGGCGTTGTCCTGTGCCCTGTGCGCGGCGCGCAGATCGGCGCTGAGTCCCAACAACGTGGACGGGCAGCACGATTCGGATTCGTTCCTCGATCCTGCTGTGGTGGATGTGATCCATCGGCTGCGGACCGACCCGGGCCGGCTGACACGGCGCTGGTTCGATGCGGTGATGGACGGCGGCGTTTCGCCGCAGGCCTACGTGGAGATCGTTGCGGTCGTCACCAGTTCGGTGATCGTCGATACCCTGCATCGGTCGCTGGGGTTGGCGCTGCCCGATCTGCCCGAGCCTCGGGCGGGTGCGCCGCGTGGCGAGCACAACCGTGACGCAGTGGACGGCGGCGCCTGGCTGCCCATTCTGGACGCGCCGCCCGCGACGGCGGACGCAGGGCCGCCCCAGGTCTGGAACATCACGCGCGCACTCGGGCTAGTGCCGAGCGCGCTGGCCCTGTTCTTCGGCACGTTCCGACCGCACTACGCCTTGCAGAACGTGCCGCTGG
This sequence comes from Pseudomonadales bacterium, assembly GCA_041395905.1. Classification (GTDB taxonomy): domain Bacteria; phylum Pseudomonadota; class Gammaproteobacteria; order Pseudomonadales; family Azotimanducaceae; genus UBA7803. Next base: position 313,763 of record JAWKZP010000003.1, on the reverse strand, counting down.
CCATCAGCCAGACGCAGGCGGAGTTCGTCGCCGCTCGCGTATCCGCCATCAACGAATGCTTCTACTGAACCACCTCGCACACGATGCTGCTCCGTGCGAGCAGCCAGAGCGAGGGTCGCAGCGTGGCGCTAGAGAGCGTCACAACGGACGCTGTCGATCCCGGGATCGAGCATGGGCGTTGGCTCAGAGATCTCACCGAAGCCGCAATCCGTGCAGACTGGACGCACCTCGCACAGCTTCGCACGCAGGCGGCCGCCGTCATGGGTGAGCAGCAGGTGGTCGACGCACTGACGGTCGCGGCCGCGTTCAACGGTATCACCCGGGTGGCGGACGCCACCGGCGTGCCCCTCGACCCCTACACCGCCGCAACCACTGCCGACCTGCGCCGGAGCACGGGCATAGAGCGCTTCGCGTACGGTGAGAAGAGCGCCCGCTACGACTGAAGGCACCGCGCCGTCCGCGGCACCTTGCGTCGTAGCGCGTGCTGCAACGGAAGGCCGCTCACGCAGCCGAGGGTCTGCGCAGACTCTCTGAGAGCAGATGCTGAAAGCGCTCGAGCGCCTCCGTCTTCGGGTGCACAGAGGAGCAGGCGAAGCTGAGGTGGTGCTCGGGCAGGGGTATCAGGTTTTCGAGGATCAGGAACTGTTCCCGCAGCCCGCCGAAGTCCGGCTCCGGGTGGTGAACCGGGTGGTAGGCGTCGGTTGACTGCACCAGCGCCCGGGTGAGATCGAAGTTGTCGGTCACGTACTGGGGCTGCATGTACTCGCCGTGATGCGCGTAGCGCTGCGCGATATCCGAGTAAACGGGCTCCACGCTGGCCGGCAGAACCACGGGATAGCGCAGGATGTCTGCTTCAGTCGGTTGGGCGAGGCGGCCTACAGGATGATCCTTGCGCACCATGCAGCCGAAATACATCGGCCGCAGCAGTTCGACCTCCAGCTCGCGCCAGCGCCGCAGGTAGCTCGAGGAACCGACGATGCCGTTGAGCTCCCCCTGCAGCAGCCTGGGGCACAGCGATTGCGCCGCACCGTCGACGATTTCGATCTTGATTCCAGGGTAGTCGCGCGCCAGGCGACGCAGTGCCGGTATGGCGTGATAGATGAATCCGGCCGGTGCCAGGCCGATGCGCAGCCGCCCGGTCAGCAGGTTGGGGCCCTCGCGCAGATCTGCCACCAGATCGTCCACTTCACCGAGTATCCGCTTTGCGTGTTGCACGAACCGGGTGCCTGCTTCGGTGAGCTGCATGCCCCGGGGCTGGCGGTGAAACAGCCGGGTGCCCAGCTCCTGCTCCACCTCGGCGATGCTGCGCGTGAGAGCCGGCTGGGTGAGGCCCAGCGTCTCTGCAGCGGTGGTGATGGATTGCGCGCGTGCCACCTCGACGATGTAGCGCATGCGTTTCAGGTCGACCTGAGTTTTCACGGGGACGCGATCCTGTTCGGTTGCCTTGTTTCGGAGTGCGTATAAGAAAAAGTAATGGACAATATAGAAATCTGCATTGGACGTGATGTCAATGACGGGCGAGGATCTTCCCCGGGGCCGAATGCGCCGAGCCGCTCGGGCGCCGCGCGGGCGCCGCGCGGGCGCCGCACGGGCGCATTCTGCGGGCCCTTTGAGTAGACTCCGGGTGAGAGTCATCTTGGGGGAGAGATGGGTACGCGCAGTCGACCATCGACGCATCGAGGAGACGCTGACCCGGGCGTCGGCCGCGGCTCGCGCCGGCGCGAGCGGCTCGCCTGCAGGGCCGGAGTTGCGCTCTGATTGCGCTGGTCCGCGCCGGCACGAGGGGCACGGTGAGCCGGCTGGCGACCTTGCTGCTGGCGCTCCTGCTGCCGACGGCGGCATGGACTGTGGACCTTCCGGCGGCAGAGCCCGTTCAGTACCACCACGGTTACGCGTTCCTGTCCGAGCCCGCGCAGCCGCCTGACTTTCAATACATGGGGTATGTCAATCCCGACGCGCCCAAAGGCGGCCGCATCCGCGTGCCCGAGATGGGTACCTGGGACAACTTCAATGCCCTGGCGCTGGGCGGTCGGGACGTGCGTGGGGTTGCGTTCTGGGTGCGCAACTACAACTACCTCTACGACTCGCTGATGCAGCCGGCGCTGGACGAACCGGCAACCCTGTACGGCCTGCTGGCGGAAGGGATCGCGATAGCGCCTGACGGCGCGTGGATCGCCTTCAAGCTGCGTGACGGCGCGCGCTGGCACGACGGCCGTCCGGTGACCGTGGACGACGTGGTCTACAGCTTCGAGGTCTTCAAGCACGAGGCGACGCCGACCATCAGCACGCCGCTGCAGCCCATCACCGGAATCGAAGTAATCGGCGAGCGCGAGGTGCGCTACCTGGTCGCCGAGAGTTCCCGCGGCGACCCGATCCTGCCGCGGCGTCTGGGGATCATGCCCGTGATCCCGAAACACTACTGGGCACAGCGCGACGTTACGCGGACGACCGTGGAGCCGCCGCTCGGCTCGGGCCCGTATCGCATCGGCGAGTTTTCGGTGGGGCGCTGGATCGAGTGGCAGCGCGTGCCCGACTACTGGGGCCGCGACCTGCCGGTCAATCGCGGCCGCTACAACTTCGACGTGATCAAGGTCGACTACTTTCGCGACGATCAGGTTCAGACCGAGGCCGTGAAGGGCAACGTCATCGACGTGCATCTGGAGAACGTGCCGTCGCGCTGGGCCACGGCCTACGATACGCCGGCGAAACGGGCGGGTGTGTTCAAAACCGACGAGTTCCGGCTCGCCAAACCGGCGGGGCTGTGGTGGCCCATCTTCTGGAACATGGAGCAACCGCGTTTTCAGGACATCCGCGTGCGCGAGGCGTTGTGGCTGATGAACGATTTCGAGTGGGCAAACAGAAAGTCGTACGGCTTCTGGGGCCACGCGACCAGCTTCTTCCACGATTCCGAGCTCGCGAGCCGCGGATTGCCCAGTCCTGCCGAGCTGGAACTGCTCGAGCCGCTGCGCGATCAGGTTCCAGCCCGGGTGTTCACCGAAGCCTATCACCCGCCGCCGAACCAGGGCCCGGGCTGGCATCGCGACAATCTCATCCGCGCCGCCGAGTTGCTGCGGGCGGCCGGCTGGGTGGTACGCGACAACCGGCTCGTTCACGAGCGCACCGGCGAAGGCTTCAACATCCGCTTCGTGGCGGTGTCGCCTGCCCTGGCAGGATCGTTCATTCCTTATGCGCGCAAGCTGGAGCGGCTCGGCATCACCTCCAGCATCAAGTCGCCGGAGATTTCCAACTGGCTGTACCGCATGCGTTCGGGCGACTTCGACGCCGGGGCCGTCGCGTTTCTGCCCGATTACACGCCAACGCTGCTGGTGAGCAACAGCTTCTCCAGCGCCGCGGCGGATCAGCCGTACAGCTTCAACTGGTCGAATCTGCGTGATCCGGCGGTGGATGCGTTGATCGGCCACATGTACAAGGCCCAGACCTGGGACCAGTTCGTCGCCGCCACGCGGGCGCTGGACCGGGTGCTGTTGTGGAACTTCTACTGGGTGCCGGCCATGTCGAAGACCCGCTATGCGCTCGCCTACTGGGACAAGTTCGGGCGACCCGAGCATGGCCCGCTCATACGCGAGACCGGTTTCGTCGACCTGTGGTGGTGGGACGAAGCCAGGGCTGCGCGTGTGGCCGCCTTCGCACGGAGCAAGTAGATGGGCCGTTACCTGTTGCGCCGCCTGCTGCTGATCCTTCCGACCCTGTTCGGGATCATGGTGATCAACTTCATCATCGTGCAGTTTGCGCCGGGCGGGCCGGTGGAGCAGATGGTTGCGCAGGCGTCCGGCTTCGGCATGTCCACCACGGCGAACGTGTCGGCGGGGGGTACCATGGGGCCCGCCGGGGACACGGGCTACACCGGTGGTTCGGGGCTGGATCCCGCCCTGGTGGCCCGGCTCGAGAAGCAGTTCGGCTTCGACCGGCCGGCCCACGAGCGGTTTCTTCTGATGATGTGGAACTACGTCCGGCTCGACTTCGGCACCAGCTACTTTCAGGACCGCCCGGTCGTGGACCTGGTGCTCGAGCGTCTCCCTGTCTCCATCTCGCTGGGCCTGTGGTCGCTCTTGCTCATCTACAGCATCTCGATACCGCTGGGTATCGGCAAGGCCGTACGCGACGGGCAGCGCTTCGATCTCTGGACCAGCGCGGTGGTGTTCACGGCCTACGCGATTCCGGGATTTCTGTTCGCCATCCTGTTGATCGTGGTGTTTGCCGGTGGCTCGTACTTCGACTGGTTCCCGCTGCGCGGGCTCACCTCCGACGATTTCTCCGATCTGTCGCTCGGCGCCAAGATCGGCGACTACTTCTGGCATCTGGCGCTGCCGCTCACGGCGCTCACCATCGGCGGCTTCGCGACCCTGACCATGCTCACCAAGAACAGCTTTCTCGAGGAGCTGAACAAGCAGTTCGTGCTGACCGCGCGGGCCAAGGGCCTGAGCGAGGGCAGGGTGCTCTACGGTCACGTGTTCCGCAACGCCATGCTCATCGTCATCGGCGGGTTTCCAGCGGCATTCGTGGGTATTCTGTTCACCGGCGCGCTCCTGATCGAGGTGATCTTCTCTCTCGACGGCATCGGGCTGCTCGGTTACGAGGCCGTGATCAAGCGCGACTATCCGATCCTGTTCGGGACGCTGTTCTCCTTTACCCTGATCGGGCTGATCATGCAGCTGGTGGGAGACCTCACGTACGTCTTCGTGGATCCGCGCATCGACTTCGAGAGCCGCGGCGCATGAGCCCGATCAATCAGCGCCGTCTCGCCAACTTTCGGGCCAACCGCCGCGGCTACTGGTCGCTGTGGATCTTTCTGACCCTGTTCGTGCTTTCGCTGGTCGCCGAACTGATTGCGAACGACAAGCCCATCGTGTTCGTCAAGGGCGGCGAGCTGTATGCGCCGGTGCTTTTCGTTTACTCCGAGGCCGAGCTCGGCGGGATTCTGCAGACTGAAGCCGACTACCGCGACCCGTTCGTGCAGCAGCTGATCGAGTCGGACGGCTGGATGCTCTGGCCGCCGATCCGCTATTCCCACGACACCATCGACTGGCAGGTGGACGAGGCGCCGTCGGCGCCGGACGGCGAGCACTGGCTGGGCACCGATGGGCTCGGTACCGACGTGCTGGCCAAGCTGCTCTACGGTTTCCGCCTGTCCGTGCTGTTCGGTCTGTCTCTGACGCTGGTCAGCTCGGTGATCGGTGTGTTCGTCGGCGCCGTGCAGGGCTACTTCGGCGGCTATGTGGACCTCATCGGCCAGCGCTTCGTGGAGATCTGGGCGGGACTGCCGGTGCTGTTCGTGCTGATCATCCTGGCCAGCATCGTCGAGCCCAACGTGTTCTGGCTGCTGGGCATACTGTCACTGTTCAGCTGGATGGCGCTGGTCGGAGTGGTGCGCGCGGAATTTCTGCGCGCGCGCAACTTCGAGTTCGTGCGTGCCGCCCGTGCGCTGGGCGTGTCCAATCCGCAGATCATGGTGCGTCACGTGCTGCCCAACGCCATGGTGGCGACTCTGACGTACCTGCCGTTTCTGCTGAACGGTTCGATTACCACCCTGACCGCCCTGGATTTTCTCGGCTTCGGTCTGCCCCTGGAGGCGCCCTCGCTGGGCCGCCTGCTCGCGCAGGCGAAAGCCAACCTGCAGGCCCCCTGGCTGGGATTCACGCTGTTCGTCACCCTCGCGACCATGCTGACGCTGCTGATCTTCATCGGCGAAGGCGTGCGCGACGCCTTTGACCCCAGACGCACGCTCAGGGTGCGGGGAGCGGAGCCTGCCCATGGCTGAGCCGGTGCTGGAAGTGCAGGATCTCGTGGTGCGTTTCGGCGGCGCGACGGCGGTCGAAGGCGTCAGCCTGTATGTGGATCAGGGTGAAACGGTGGCCCTGGTGGGGGAGTCCGGATCGGGCAAGTCGGTCACGGCCCTGTCCGTCCTGCAGCTGCTGCCGTACCCGTCCGCCCAGCATCCCCGGGGATCGGTCCGGGTGGCAGGCGAGGAGCTGATGGGCGCCGACGAGCGCCGCCTGCGGCAGATTCGAGGCAGCGTGGTATCCATGGTGTTTCAGGAACCCATGACCTCGCTGAATCCGCTCCACAACATCGCCAAGCAGATTTCCGAGACGCTGCTCGTGCACAAGTCCATGACGCCTGCGGCGGCGCGCGAACGCTGCGTGGAGCTGCTCGAGCGGGTCGGGCTCAAGCGCCCGGCAGAACGGCTCGCGGCCTACCCGCACGAGCTCTCCGGCGGCGAGCGCCAGCGTGTCATGATCGCGATGGCGCTCGCCAACGAGCCCAGGCTGCTCATCGCCGACGAGCCGACGACGGCCCTCGATGCCACGATTCAGAAACAGATTCTGAGCCTTCTCAAAGAGCTGCAGCGGGAACTGAACATGGCCCTGCTGCTCATCACTCATGACCTCGGGGTGGTGCGGCACATGGCCGACCGCGTGTACGTGATGCAGCAGGGGCGCGTGGTGGAAGACGGACGCTGCGCCGAGCTGTTCGCCCGTCCGCAGCATGCCTACACCCGCCACCTGATCGCCGCGGAGCCCAGAGGCCATGCTCCGGCCTGGCAGGGCGCCTCGCAACCGCTGATCCGGGTCGAGCAGCTCAACGTCGAGTATGCGGTGGGCAAGGGCTGGTTCGGCCGGCGCAGCGGCTTCCGCGCCGTGCGCGATGTGACGCTCGATATCCGGCCGGGCGAGACGCTGGGTGTTGTCGGCGAATCGGGCTCCGGCAAGACAACGCTCGGCCTGGCACTTCTGCGGCTGGCGCCTTCGAGCGGCGCCATCTGGTTCCGGGACCAGCCGCTTCATGAGATGAACGGTCAGGAAATCAAACCGTTACGGAGAAATCTGCAGGTAGTGTTCCAGGATCCCTACGGCAGCCTGTCACCGCGCCTCACGGTACGCCAGATCGTCGAGGAGGGCATGCGCGTGCACGAGCGTGACCTCACTGCGCCTGTAAGGGCTGAGCGCGTGGCCGCGGTGCTGGCCGAGGTGGGGCTGGAACCGACCATGATGGACCGCTATCCCCATGAGTTCTCCGGCGGGCAGCGCCAGCGTATCTCCATTGCCCGGGCGCTGATTCTCAAGCCCGAAGTGCTGGTTCTGGACGAGCCCACTTCCGCCCTGGACGTCTCGGTGCAGGCGCAGATCATCGAGCTGCTACGCGATCTTCAGGCCCGGCACGGACTTGCGTACCTGTTCGTCAGTCACGACCTCAAGGTGGTGCGGGCGCTGGCGCACCGGATCATGGTGATGCAGCACGGCGTGGTCGTGGAGCAGGGGGCACCCGAGCAGATCTTCGACAACCCGCAGACCGAATACACCAGGGCACTGATTGCGGCCGCGCTCTAAGCGAGATAATTCAAACAGTTAGAAGTATCTCTGAAGATTGGTGTCATCCCGCTCAGCAGCGGCATGGCATCCGTCGAGCCGGTGGTCGCGGTGGCCCAGCATGCCGAGGCCGTGGGGGCGAGTCGTTGTGGACCCACGGGCACGTGATCGTGCCCATGGCGGGGCTGGCACACCTCGGCGACGAGGGGACAGCCAAACTCGGGTAACATGCGTCGCTTCGAACCGCCCGGAGCCACGGAAGCTGCCCATGAGCCAGGATACCCCCACAGACGAGCCGCAGGCCGACGCCAGGCACCGCAACGACATTTATCACGACGACATCAACCAGCGTGAGGGCGGCAGCGAGGCGATCCCTGCAGCCACGGTGGTGCTGCTGCGCGAGGAGCCGGAGCTCGAGGTGCTGATGCTGCACAAAACGTCCAAGGTCGCGTTCGGCGGCATGTGGGTGTTTCCCGGCGGACGCATCGACCCCGAGGACTACCCCGCAGATGGCGACCTGGACGTGGCGGCCCGCAACGCGGCGGTGCGCGAGACGCTGGAGGAAGCCGGTATCGCGTCGCGCCCGGAGCAATTCGTGTACTTCGCCCACTGGACGCCGCCGCCGAGCACGCCGCGGCGTTTCGCCACCTGGTTCTGCCGCAGCGGCAGAGGACCATAGCGTGAGCATCGATGGCGGGGAGATTCAGGATCATCAGTGGCTGAGCCCAGCGCGGGCGCTGCAGCGCCACGCGGCGGGCGAGATCGATCTGGCTCCCCCCACCTGGATTACCCTGCATCAGCTGTCGCTCTATTCCACTGTGGACGCAGTGCTGGGACGCATGCGCGGGCTCGAACCGAAGGTGTTCGAAACGCGCCTGGGTAAACGCGCCGATGGCGTTCGCGTCGCCATGTGGCATGGGGACGCCGGCTACGAGTCGTGGAACGCCGACGCCGACGGTGACCGCCACCGGCTGGTGATGGCGCCCGGCGGCTTCGTGTTCGAGAACACCGTGGCAAGCTACTGACAGCCCACGCCCGCGCAACCACGGACAGGCACATGACCATCGAGCTGGTACTGAACAAAGATCAGGACAGGCGCCTGCGCGCGGGCCACTGCTGGGTTTACAGCAACGAGGTGGATACGGTGCGCTCGTCGCTCAAGGCGCTGGCGCCCGGCGAGCCGGTGGCGGTGGTCAGTCAGCGCGGGCAATGGCTCGGCTGGGGATATGCCAACCCGCACTCGCTCATCTGCGCGCGGGTCGTGAGCCGCGATCACGACCATCCGCTCGATCAGTCGCTGCTGGTGCATCGCCTCAACGTGGCCCTGGGTCTGCGCCAGCGTCTGTATGCGGCGCCTTTCTACCGGCTCGTGTACGGCGAGAGCGACGGCTTGCCGGGGCTGGTGGTCGACCGCTACGGCGACCTGCTGGTGGTGCAGATCACCACTGCGGGCATGGAGCGCCTGCGCGAAGAGATCGTCGCCGCGCTGCAGAAGGTTCTCTCCCCCCGAGGGATACTGCTGCGCAATGACGGCGCGGCGCGCGCGCTCGAGGGGCTGGACGCCTACGTCGAAACCGCTGCCGGCACCGTGCCCGATTGCGTGGAGGTGCGCGAGGGCGACCAGCGTTTCGAGGTGTCGCTCACCGAGGGGCAGAAGACCGGCTGGTTCTTCGATCAGGCCGCGAACCGTGAGCGCCTGCTCAAGTACGTTCCCGGGCGTCGGGTACTGGACGTGTTCTGCTACGTCGGTGGCTGGGGTGTCCGCGCCGCGAGCGCGGGCGCCGAGCAGGTGCTGTGCGTGGACAGCTCGGCACGCGCGCTGGAATTCGCTGCCGGCAACGCTGAGCGCAACGGCGTTTCCGACAGGGTCGCGACGGAACGCGGCGATGCCTTCTCGGTGCTGAAGGCGCTGAAGGCCCAGGGCGAGCGGTTCGATGTCGTGGTGCTCGACCCACCGGCATTCATCAAGCGTCGCAAGGACGTGAAAGAGGGCACGCTGGCCTATCGGCGGCTGAACGATGCTGCACTGGGCCTGCTGTCGCGTGACGGACTGCTGGTGAGCGCTTCCTGTTCGTATCACATGGGGCGCGACGATCTGCTGCGCGTAGCGCAGCAGGCGGCCCGCCACGGTGACCGCAGCCTGCAGCTGCTCGAGGAAGGCCAGCAGGCGCCGGATCACCCGGTGCATCCTGCCATCGCGGAAACCGCCTATCTGAAGGCGTTCTATCTTCGCGTGCTGCCGACGTTCTGAAACGCCGTACGCAGTCGGCCGCCATGGCCCGGTTTCCGGCCGCTGCGCAGGGCGTCGAATGCCAGCGCCATGAGCGGCGCGGACGCCGGCGCGATCGGCTCGTTGGTCGTGGCGTTCTGCACGAACGTGTCGATTCGCGTATGGTGAAAGCCTGTCACGCTGATCAGGATCGATTTGACCTACTCCGAGAGCGATGGCCGTCAGCTCGTGCCGACGGCCGAACGAACCCGCGAAGGCAAGCTGCGCCGCGTGGGTGTGGAACTGGAAATGCAGGGCCTGAGCGTAGCCCGGCTGGCCTCGCTGGTTGCCCGTCACCTCGATGGGGAGGTCACGGTCATCAGTGAGTACGAGCACGAAGTCAGTGGCGATGCCGCCGGAACCTGGAGGATCGAGCTCGACTTCGATCTGCTCAAGCGATGGGGCAGGGCGGAGCAGCGCGGCGACGGTGCGCGCGCTCAGATCGAGCAGCTCGCCGAGGACACGCTGGCTGCCGGATCGGAAGTGCTGGTACCCATGGAGGTGGTGAGCCCGCCGCTGCCCATGGGTGAGCTGGCAAGGGTCGATGGGCTGGTGCGCGTGTTGCGCGATGCCGGAGCCCGGGGCACGCGTGATGGGCTGGTTTACGCGTTCGGCATGCACTTCAATCCCGAGCTGCCCGATACCGACGCGGCGACCGTTACCCGCTACCTCAAGGGATTTCTGTGTCTGTACGACTGGCTCAAGGAACGATCCGACCCTGATCTGCTGCGCAGATTGAGCGTGTTCATCGATCCGTTTCCGAAGGAGTACCTGCGGATGGTGCTGCAGCCCGGCTATGCGCCGGGTCTGCCGGACCTCATCGACGACTATCTGGCGCACAATCCGACGCGCAACCGCGCCCTGGACATGCTGCCCCTGTTCGCGCATCTGGACGAGCGGCGTGTGCGCTCGGCCATCGACGATCCCCGCATCAAGGCGAGGCCGACGCTGCACTATCGGCTGCCGAACTGCGAGATCGACGAGCCGGGATGGGGCGTGACGCCGGCGTGGCGCGACTGGTTGCGCGTCGAACGTCTGGCCGCGAACCCGGATGCGCTGAGCACGCTGTGTGCCGAGTACGCCGATCATCTCGATCAGCCGCTCGGCCGACTCGTCGACCCCTGGCTGGATCATCTGGAATCGTGGCTGCGCACGCACGACCATTGATAGCGATCACCGGGCCGCGCCGCGGTGCGGCCCTGCCGCGACTCTGCATTGCCGCCTGCGTGGCCATCGGCGGCGGACGCAGCGTTCAGCTGTCGCCGTCCCGACCCGACTCCCCGGAACCCATCGACGGCGTGGTGGTGAGCGGCGGGCATGACGTGAGCCCGGTACTTTACGCACAGGACGCCGACGTTCTGCCCCAGCACGACCCGGAGCGTGATGCGTTCGAGCTTGCCGTCATCGATGCCGCCCTGGAGCGCGACCTGCCGGTACTCGGAATCTGCCGCGGGGCGCAGCTGCTGAACGTTCATCAGGGGGGAACGCTGCACGGCGACCTGAGGCAGCTGCGGCGGCGGACTTCGCACCGCCGCACGATTCTACCTCTGAAGACCCTGCTGGTGGCGCCGGGCTCGCGCCTTGCGTCCATCTTCGGTTGCGGTCGGGCCCGCATCAACAGTCTGCACAACCAGAGCATCGATGCGCTCGGCACGGACCTCGAGGTTGCCGCACGGGACCTCGACGGCATCGTACAGGCCGTGGAAGGCCGCCGCCGGTTCCTGCTGGGCGTGCAATGGCACCCGGAGTTTCTGCTGTACCTGGGGCGGCATCGGGCGCTGTTTCGCCAGCTGATCCGGATGGCCAGGCGTGACGGCCGAAGGCATCGGCGGGCCTGGAAACTGCGCTAAAGTAGCGCCATGCGGAGTCACGGCCCATTCCCCATCGCGCTGCTGTTCGTGCTGCTCGTGTGTCTGCGTGCGCCGGCGCTGCTCGCGGCTGTGGCCGCGGACGATCTCGCACGCCTGGGTGCTCATGCCACGCGCGGCGCCGCCGCCGGATACGTGGAAGACAGCGTCTGCGGCACCTGCCACGTGGAAAAGTATGCAAGCTATCAGCACGTGGGAATGGCACAGTCGCTCCGGCGTCCCGAGCATGCCCGTCCCATGGAGCGTTTTGGCGAGGAGTATCATCACGCGCCATCGCAGCGCTACTACCGCATCGACCGGACGGATTCCGGCCTGGTGTTTCACCGCTACCAGCGCGACGCGGCGGGCGCCGTCGTCAACGCCGTCGACATACCGATTGCCTGGGTGCTGGGTTCGGGCAACCGGGCGCGCAGCTACCTGTATCAAACCGAGTGGGGCGAGCTGTATCTGCTGCCGCTGGGGTGGTACTCGGAGACCGCCAGCTGGGGTATGTCGCCGGGGTTCGAGTATCCGGACCACCCGGGCATCCACCGACGCATCGAGCGCGAGTGCATGTTCTGTCACAACGGCTTTCCCGAGGTCCCCAGCGGCAGCGACCTGCACGGCATGCCTGCGACCTTTCCCGCGGTACTGCCGGAGGGCACGGGCTGTCAGCGCTGTCATGGCCCGGGTGCCGCGCACCTCCAGGCGGTACTCGATGGCGCGCCGGCCGACGCGATCCGGGGCGCCATCGTCAACCCGGTGCGGCTGACGCCGCAACGGCGCGATTCCGTGTGCTTTCAGTGCCACATGCTGCCCGTCGTCTCCGTGGTGGGCGCTCGACGGTTCGGTCGCGGCGATTACTCGTTCCGTCCGGGAGAGCTGATCAGCGACTATCTGGTGCACGTGGACGTGCAGGAGCGTGGGGAAGATCCCGCCGAGCGCTTCGAGATCAATCATCACGGCTATCGTCTGTTTCAGAGCCGCTGCTACCGGGAAAGCGTCGGCGAGCTGGCCTGCACCAGCTGTCACGACCCCCATGTCAAACCCGAGCCGGTTGCGTTCCGGGCCCGTGTCGCCGAGGTGTGCGGCAGTTGCCATGCCGAGCCTTCCGGGCAGCATCCGGCGCAGCTCGATCTGGGGGACGGCGACTGCGTGCGCTGCCACATGCCGCGCCGGCGCACGCGCGACGTGATCCACGTGACCATGACCGATCATCGCATCGCGCGGGGGCCATTCGACCTCGAGGCGCTGGCCGCCCCGCTCGAGCCGGAGGTTCCGCTGGTGACGGGAGTCGATCTGCTCGAGTTCGGCCAGCCCCCGACGGGTGCGGAGGCGACCGCGTATCGGACGATCCCGGCGCTGCGGGCCGGACGCAGCATGCAGGCAGCTCTGATCGCGCTGCAGCGGTCGCTGGAGCAGCACAGCTACACGGAACCGACTCCCTACCTCGATCTGGCGCGGGGCCAGCTGCAGACTGGCCGGTTTGCCGAAGCCGAGGCGACTGCGCGTCGCGTGCTGGCATCGAACGACGGGCTCGCGGTTGCACACACGCTGCTGGGGGTCGCGCTGATGGCCCAGAACCGCAGCGCGGATGCCATCAGCGAGCTGCAGCGCTCGCTCGCGCTGCAGCGCGACCCGGAAACCCACTTCAATCTGGCGCTGGCCTATCTGCGCGCGGGGGCCGCGGACGAAGGCGAAGCGCAACTGACCGCGGCGCTGGAGCTGCGGCCGCTGATGGCCGTCGCCTGGAAGTATCGCGGGCTGCTGCGCGCGGCCCGCGGCGATCGCCCGGGCGCGCGTGATGCGCTGATCCGCGCCATTGCGCTCGATCCCCTCGACACTGCCGCCTACGCGCAGCTCATCGACGTGTTGCGTGCCCTGGGGGAGTCGCAGCAGGCCGAACGCTATCTGGAACTCGGCAGGCGCGTGTCAGGAAATCCCTCGGCGCTGCAGGCCCCGCCTGCCTGAGTCATCCATCGCCGCTGCCGGCCTGGCGTTCCCGCTGCCGCCGTACCGACACCTGGAATATGCCGCCCCACACCTGGTCGATGGCTTCGTGCAGACCCTGCGTCAGTGTTCCGAAGAAACCGGCGGGCGATTCGCCGGCACCGATCTGCTTTCGGGATGCCTCGAGCCGCCCGATGCCTGCCAGCGTCAAGCGGTAATACCGGCGGCCCGTGTCAGCCCGTGGTCCCTCGCCGAGCCAGCGGCTTTCGACGCACCCCTGGTCCTGCAGCGACTGCAGCGCTTCGATGATCGCGTTGACGGGGAGTCCGGTGGTGCTGGCTATGTCGTCGGCGTCGGCAGCGCGACGGTGCGCGAGAGCTTCCAGAACATGGTGGGTCAGAACATGGTGAGATTGTCCGATCTTTTCCGGTTCCACGGGCGCTTCTCCGTTCTGATACCGTATCACCCTAACGCATTGCGGCCAGGCGATGCACGCGCTCATTGCAGGCTGACCTCACCATGATTCACACGCTGGCGATCAGCGGCTACCGCTCGATCCGGGATCTGGCTCTGCCCCTGGGGCGGCTGAACCTGGTGACCGGTGCAAACGGCAGCGGCAAATCGAATCTGTATCGCGGCCTGCGACTGCTTTGCGATGTCGCGCAGGGTGACGCGGTGCAGGCGCTGGCGCAGGAGGGTGGGCTGGAGTCCGTGCTCTGGGCCGGGCCCGAGGCCTTCGCCGCAGGGATGACACAGGGCCAGCGCCCGGTGGAAGGTGGGCGTCGGCGACAGCCGGTAGCGCTCAAGCTCGGTTTTGCGACCGACAGCTACGGTTACTCCATCGAGTTCGGGCTGCCGATCCCTGTGCCGCGGACCCTGTTCGGCCGCGACCCGGAGATCAAGCGCGAGGCGATCTGGCATGGCGGGTCGTGGCACGAACGCCGCGCGCTGGTGGATCGCAAGGGGCCGGTGGTCCGGGTGCGGGACGATAGTGGTGCCTGGCAGGTGATCGATCATCATCTCGCCACGTTCGACAGCATGCTGACGCGTCTCGCGGATCCGTCCATCGCACCTGAGGCCCTGCTGCTGCGCGAGCAGTTGCGCGCCTGGCGCTTCTACGACCATTTTCGCTGTGACCCGGGCTCGCCCGCGCGGGTCGCACAGGTGGCCGTCCGCACGCCGGCGCTGAGCAATGACGGGCACGACCTTCCGGCTGCCTGGCGAACCATCGCCGAGATCGGCGACAGCGAGGCGTTGAGCGCTGCTGTAACCGATGCCTTTCCCGGGGCCGAGGTTGTCATCGAGTCGCAGGCCGGGCGCTTCGAGCTGCTGTTCCGGCAGCCGGGTCTGCTGCGCCCACTCGGTCAGGCGGAACTCTCCGACGGGACGCTGCGCTACCTGCTGCTGATCGCGGCCCTGCTGACGCCGCGGCCGCCGCCGCTGATGGTGCTGAACGAGCCGGAATCCAGCCTGCACCCGGACCTGCTGGGGCCGCTCGGGCGTCTGATGCGGGCCTACGCGCAGGCCAACCAGCTGTGGGTGGTGTCTCACGCACCGGCGCTTCAGGACGTGCTGGCGCGCGATCCGGCGATCAATCACATCCGTCTCGACAAGGAGCTGAGCGAGACGTTCGTTCACGATCAGGATCTGTTCAGCGCGCCCAGGTGGCGCTGGCCCGGCCGCTGACGGACGCGGGACGGTCTGCGGCAGCAGTTCGCGTCGACCGCTGCCGCGCGTCGCGGAGCCGGGCCGCTCACTCCGACGAGATCGTGATCTCCTTGGCCGTTATGAATTCCAGCAGCGCCGGTTGTCCGTTTTCCGTTGCCCGGATGCCGCGCTCGAGGGCAGCGACGATCTCGTTGGGGTCGGTGACGCGTTCGCCGTAACCGCCGAATGCCTTCGCCATGTCGGCATAGTGGCCCGAGATGTCAGTCGCGCCGTACTTCTGCTGCGACACCGGCATGATCGGAATCTCGATGGCCATGGAGAAGTTGTTGAACAGAATCGACAGGATGGGAATGCGTTCGCGCACGGCCGTCTCGAAATCCATGCCGGTGAAACCGATGGCGGCATCGCCCCAGACGTTGATGCAGAGCTTGTCGGGCGCTGCGATCTTGGCGCCCATAGCCAGGCCCAGTCCGTATCCGAGCTGCGTGGTTTTGCCCCAGCCGATGTACGACAGCGGGCTGATGGCCTCCCAGAACGGGGTGATCTGATCGCGCGGGCTGCCCGCGTCGTGGGTAATCACCGTCTTCGTCTTGTCGACCAGCTGATTCAGCTCCCACAGCACGCGATACGGATTGATGGGGGATTCGTTGCTGGTCAGCTTGGGCAGCCACTCTGCCAGCCACTGCTCGCGCAGCTCGCTGATGCGAGCGGGCACATGGCGACGCTGCTCGGCCCGGGCGTGGTCGAGCCCGCTCATGGCCTGGCGCAATCCCGCCAGCGTCAGCTTCGCGTCGCCGATCAGCCCGTACTGGGCCGGCACGTCCTTGTTGAGATCCATGGGATCCAGGGTGGCGTGGATGATCGTCTTGCCTCTGGGCATCTGCACCCCGAAGGCGGTGAGGGCGAAGCTGCAGCCGACACCGAGGATCACGTCCGCGTCGTTCAGAAACGCCTTGACCGGTCGCGGGTTGGCGCGGCCGCCGCTGCCGAGCGACAGCGGATGGTTCTCGGGGAACGCGCTTTTGCCCTCGATGCTGGATGTGACCGGAATGTTCCACTCCTCGGCCAGCGCTCTGAGCTCGTCCCAGGCCCTGGCGTAGTGCACGCCCTGGCCGGCATAGATCACGGGGTTCTCGGCCGCGGCGAGCACCCGGCTCGCTTCGGCTAGGGCGGCCGGATCGGGCGCGGTTTTCGCCCGGAAGCTCGGCGTGTAGACCCAGTCGTCGGGCACGTCCTCGCCGAACACGTCGACCGGGACCTCGATCAGCACCGGCCCGGGGCGGCCGTTGCGCAGCTGGAAGAACGCCCTGCGCAGCACTTCGGGCGCCGCCCGGCCCATGGTGATGGGCTCCGCCCACTTGGTGATGTGCTGCATGTTCAGGGTGGAATTGAAGTTCGGGTAGTAGTGAGCGAGGCGCCGCGGGTAGCCGGCCGGAATCACCAGCAGAGGCACGGATTCGCTGTATGCCTGCGCCACACCGCCGAAGGCGTTTTCGGCTCCAGGACCGTGCTGCATGCAGAACACGCCGAGCTTGTCGCCGGACGACAGGCGCGAGTAGGCATCCGCCATGTGCAGGCCCACGCGCTCCTGGCGCACGATCACGGTGCGGATGTCCTCGGCCGCGGCGGCCTCGATGAGCGGATTGACGGGGTAGGCGAATAGAACGTCCACCCCCTCGGCTTTCATGGCTTTGGCGATGGCTTCGACGACTTTCATGACGACCTCTCTCCCTGGTGCGCTTTCCCTTCGGGCAATTTACACGGAATGCCGGCAGCTGATAACTGCGCGCGGCTGGCATCGGGGACGGTCGGGCATCGATAATCAGGGATCCACGGATGAGACCGGACGATGGCGGACGATCGACGAATGGATGCCGTGCTGCGCCGCGGGCGCCCGCGCCTGCTGAAGACGCTTTCTGCGCTGACGGTTGCCTTCCTGGTGCTGACGGGCGCGACCCTGTCGGCACGGGCAGAACCAACTTCGGTGGTGCTGGGGCCGACGACGCTGCAGGGCGTCGCGCAGCGGGGCGTTCACGCCTTCAAAGGCATCCCCTATGCGCAGCCGCCCACGGGCGAACGCCGCTGGATGGCGCCGCTGCCGGTGGAACTCGAGCGCGGCAACGTCGACGCCACGCGCTTCGGGGCGATCTGCCCGCAGACCCGGCCGGAGGCCGCGATGCGTGAGCCCATGGCCGAGGACTGCCTCACGCTCAATGTCTGGACGCCAGGGCCGGGCAAGGAGCGGCGCCCGGTGCTGGTATGGATTCACGGCGGCGGGTTCCGCGCCGGGTCAGGGAACCTGCCTGGCGAAGTGCTGGCGTCGCGCGGAGTGGTGGTGGTCTCGCTCAACTACCGGCTGGGACCGCTGGGCTTCTTCGCGCACGAAGCGCTGGAGGGCGCGCCCGCCAACTTCGGTCTCATGGACATGGTCGAGGCGCTGCGCTGGGTGCATGCGCACATCGGCGCGTTCGGCGGCGACCCGGACAACGTGACGATCTTCGGCGTGTCCGCGGGTGGGATGGCGGTCTCCCTGCTGTTGGCGACCAGCGCGGCTGACGGCCTCTACCAGCGCGCGATCGCGCAGAGCGGCTACGGCACCTGGGCATTGCCCCGCAGCCGCACGGCGCCCGAGCCCGGTCCGCTCAGCATGACCCTGGGACGCGCCGATTCTGCGGAAGCGCTCGCACATGAACTCGTGGCCCGGGTCGCATCGGGTCCGCAGAGCCGTGCCCGGCTGTATGCGCTGGATGCGCAGATGCTGGTGAGCGCGCTTGCCGGTTTCCAGCTGCCGATTGTCGATGGCACCACGCTGCCCGAGGAGCCCGGCGTGGTGTTCGCCCGGGGTGACGGCAACAGGGTCCCGATCATCACCGGCGGCAACAGCTACGAGGGTTCCGTGATGCCCGCATCCGGCATCACGCTGGATGCGTATGCGGCAATGCTCGGCGATTCGCTCGAAGCGGCCCAGTCGCTGTATGCCGGAGATTTCGCGGTGAGCCGGGAGCGGGGGTTGTCGCGGATTTTCGGAGACAATCGATATCTTCTTGCCGCGCGAGTGCTCGGCAACGGCGCCGACGCCGTGGGCGGCAACGTGTGGCTCTACTACGTGGATTACCCGCCGGACGCGCGCACGCCCGGCACGCCCCACGGCTGGGACGCCGGCACGTTGTGGCGGGAGACGTTCGACGATCCCATCGCGCGGGCCATCGCCGAACGCCTGCGTGGCTACTGGGTAAACTTCGCCACCCGCGGCGATCCCAACGGGAGGGGCTCATTGTCTGGCCGCGCTTCGGACACGACGACCCGCGCTGGCTGGTGCTGGGCGCCACCGACGAGACCCGGGCCAGCCTGCTGCAGCCTAAGCTGGACCTCCTCGAAGCCCGGTTCCGGCAGCGCATTCAGCCGGTGATGGAGCCGGATCAGGAGTAGCCGATGGACAGCAGGTTGGCAACGGGGCGGTACAGCTCCTCGAGGTAGCTGACGTCGGCAGCGTCGAGTACGAGCTCGGTGGCCGAGACCAGCTGCTCGAGCTGCTCGATCCGGGACACGCCTACCACGGGCGCGCTGACCTCCGGCTTGTTCAATAGCCAGGCCAGTGCGATCTGCGCGGGGGTACGACCGTATTTTGCGGCGACCTCGGCGACCCGGGCGGCAATGGGAAACACGTGCTCGCCATGGTACAGACCCTCGGTGCGGCGCCGGTCCTGTCCGGAAGAGCGCGCCGTGCCCCCCTGCTCGAAGCTGCCCTTGTAGGCGCCGGCAAGGATGCCGCGCGCCAGCGGCGACCAGGGCATCAGCGCAACGCCCGTGCGCGCGCAGTAGGGGTTCATCTCGCGCTCTTCCTCGCGATAGACCAGGTTGTAGTGGTTCTGCATCGAGATGAAGCGGGTGAAGCCGTGCATCTGCGCCGTCAGCTGCAGCTCGGCGAACTGCCAGGCAAACATCGACGACGCGCCCAGATACAACACCTTGCCGGCGCGCACCACGTCGTGCAGCGCCTCCAGCGTTTCCTCTATCGGCGTCTGGGCATGGCCCGGCACGCCGTGCGGGTGACGGTGAATGACCAGGTGATCGATGTAGTCGTGGCCAAGTCGTTTCAGACAGGCGTCGACGCCCTCCAGCACATGCTTGCGCGACAGGCCGCCCTGGTTGGCGCCGCTGCCCATGGGCATGGAGATTTTGGTGGCGAGCACGTACTGCTCGCGCGGCAGCAGCTCGCGCAGCAGCGCGCCCACCACCTCCTCGCTGGCGCCGAGCCCGTAGACGTCGGCACAGTCGAAATAGAACAGCCCCCGCTCGATGGCGGCCCTGAAGATCGGCCTGGCCTGGTCGGGGCCGAGGGTCCAGTCTCCCTGGTGGCCACGGCCCGGCACGCCGAAGTTCATGGTGCCCAGACACAGTTGCGAGACCCTGAGGCCGGCGTTGCGGCCCAGCTGAATGGCTTTCAGCATTTAGGAGATCCTCCCCGTAACCTATTGTTTTCCTTAGATTATGGAATGCCGATCAGCTCGGTCTGAGCCGTCAGGCAGAGCGTGCCGTCAATGTCGACCCAGCGTTCCATGCCATCCGCCTGCTGCCGGGCCCGGAATGCCTCCCAGCCGGAGCGATCCTTGAAGTACAGTTCCGCCATGCCTGCGAATGCGTCCAGCCCGGGCTCGATGCTGTGGCTCACCAGATAGCGGAAGCCGCCGGTTTGCGCCATCAGCGCCCGCACGTTGGAGGCGTGAACGTTCAGCCAGTGATCGAACAGTGCCCCGTGGTCCGCGTCCGCCTTTGCCTTCACCAGGTAGGTGACCTTGCAGAACCCCGAGCGCGTGCAGGGGAACGGCGGATTCAGCGTCAGCGGCCGCACCGGCAGGTGTTCGGATCCGTCCATCACCACGTACTCGGTGGTTGGCCAGGGCACGTAGGGTTCCGCCACTTCCTGAAAGCTGTCGGTCGGGTGGGTGCCATGGGGCTGCTCGGGCCTGGGCAGCACCCGCTCCCACCACAGCTGGGCGACGCCGTCCCACGGATGCCGGCCGTCGGCGTCCGGGTCGAACAGCGTGGCGATGTAGCGGCGTGCGTGCAGACGGCCCGCGTTGGCGGCCTTGTGCTGGGCCTCGATGACGAGCGGCATGTGGTTTGCGAACCAGTGCGCCACCAGCTCTTCGCGGCTGGCGTGCGCGCGGCGCCGGATCAGGTACATGGTTTTCGCGCCCGGGGTTGCAGGGAAAGTACTCATGGGATGCTCCTTGCGCTGCCTCAGCCGGTGCGCGCGCCGGGATTCGACGGTGCCAGTGCGGCAACGGCTTCGTCGCGCAGCTGGCGTTTGAGGATCTTGCCGGATGCGGTGCGCGGCAACGGCGTTGCGACGCGGCGCAGATAGCGCGGAATCTCGAAGCGCGCCAGATGCTGCCCGAGAAAGCGGCGCAGTGCTTCCATATCCAGCGACTCTTCGGCGTACAGGGTTGCGCCCACTTCCTCGCCGAGGCGTTCGTCGGGCACCGCGTACACGGCGGCCTCGTGCACCTGCGGATGCATCAGCAGCGCCGCCTCGACCTGGCCGCAACCGATGTTCTCGCCACCGCGGATGATCAGGTCCTTGATCCGGTCGACGATGAACAGATAGCCCTCATCGTCGAGATAGGCGACGTCACCGGTGCGGAACCAGCCGTCGATGAAGACCTCCGCGTTGACCTCGGGGCGATTCCAGTACCCCTGAAACAGCGACGTGCCGCGCACCAGCAGCTCGCCGCGCGCGCCGGCAGGCAGGCTGGTTCCGGTCGCATCGACCACCTTGAGTTCCAGCACGGCGGAGCAGCGTCCGGAGCTGGCTGGTCGTTCCAGATAGTCGAGCCCGCCGATGCCGGTGCCGATGGCGTTGGTTTCGGTCATTCCCCAGCCGGTGTTGGGCAGCGCCTTCGCGAACGATGCGCCGATCTGCCGGACCTGCTCGGGCGCCCGGGGTGCGCCGCCGCCGCCGACGGTAAGCAGGGAGCTGAGATCACGGCGGGTCTGCTGCGCCACGCGCACCAGGTCCCCGGTCATGGCGGCCGGCGCCACGAACGAGGTGATGCGCTCGCGCTCGATCAGCTCGGCGGCAAGCTCCGGGTCCCACTTGTACATGGAGACGAGCTTGCGCTGCGCCCGGTAGGACTGCAGGTACACGGCGTGCGAACCGGTGGCGTGGAACAGCGGCACTGCCAGCAGGGTGGCGGGCTGATACGGCAGCTCCGGCGGCTCGACGCCGCTCACCAGCGTCGCGGCCCGGGCATCCAGCTCCCACGAGAACAGGGCGCTCAGCACGTTGCGATGGCTCGACAGCACCCCCTTGGGGTGCCCGGTGGAACCGGAAGTGTAGAAGATGATGGCGGGGTCTTCCGGTGCCACGGCGACCTCGGGCATGTGCGCGGCACCCATCCGGTCGAGCAGGTCGTGCAGCACGGGCACCCCGGGATTCGCGCGCGTGGGGCGTACGGCGATCACGGGGACGTCGAGGTCTGGCGAGCAGTGCGCGAGCCGGTCGAGCCGCTCCTGGTCGGCGAACAGCACGCTCGCGCCGCAATCGCGCAGACCGTATTCCATCTCTTCGGACTGCCACAGCGCGTTCATGGCCACGGCAACGGCACCGATCGAGGTGGCTGCCATGAAGGCGGTGATCCATTCCGGATAGTTGCGCATCGAGATGGCGACACGATCGCCCCTGGTGACGCCGTACTCGCGGGTCAGCAGCTGCGCTATCTGGGCCGCCTCGGCGTACGTCTCGGCGAAGGTTCGGCGCTCTGCCTCGAAGACGATGAAGGTCTGGTCGCTGAGGGTGTCGGCGAACAGCGCGCGCAGCGACGGTGGCGCGTTGACGAACACCTTCAGCAGCTCGCCGTTGATCTCGCGCGGCTGCAGCTCATAGGGCTGCCCGGGGGCGGTGAGCTGCGCGATCGCTGCGTCGCGGGTCAGCGTGGTCATCGGCTGGTCCTGTCGGAAAATCGGTGTGTTAGCCTACTACCTTCGAGGGGGAATTGGACTAACCTGCCATGGTCATTCGCTTCGGCACGCTGGGTACCGCGCGCATCACGCCGCGGGCGCTGGTGTATCCGTGCATGGACGAGCCGCGCGCTTACATCGCTGCGGTGGCAGCGCGCGATCGCGGTCGCGCCGAGTCGTTTGCGCGCTGGCATGGCATTCCCAGGGTGCTCGACGACTACGCCGCCGTAGTGGAAGACCCGGACGTCGAGGCCGTGTACGTGCCCCTGCACATTCCCGCACATCAGCCGTGGACCCTGCGTGCGCTGGCGGCCGGCAAGCACGTGCTTTGCGAAAAGTCGTTTGCGAGCAATGCCGCGGAGGCGGAAACCATGGCCGCCGCGGCACGGGAGTCCGGGCTCGTGCTGATGGATGCGTTTCACTACCGTTATCACCCGATCTTTCATCGGGCTCGGGCGATCTACGAGTCGGGCGAGCTCGGAGAGATCCGCAGCATAGATGCCGCCTTTCACATTCCGGTGAACGATCCCCACGGGATCCGCATGAATTACGAGCTCGGCGGCGGGGTCACCATGGATATCGGCTGCTACCCCATATCCTGGGTGCGCCACATCAGCGGTCTCGAGCCGCTGACGGTGCAGGCAGAGGCGGAGGAGGGCCCGCCGCACGTGGACCTGATGCTGAAGGCGCGCATGACCCTGCCCGGGGGCGTCGAGGCCACGACCTCCGGAGACATGCGGCGGAACGCCAGATTCACCGCGTACCTCACCGTCAACGGCAGCCAGGGTTCCATGCACGTCGTCAACCCGCTGGTACCGCAGACGGGCAACCGCATCGAGGTGCGGGTGGGAGACGAGCGGCGCGTGGAGACCTTCGATCGGCGTCCCACCTACGGCTATCAGCTCGACGCCTTCCTGGACGCCATCGAGCACGGCTCGAACCTGCTCACCGGCGCCGACGATGGGGTCAGGCAGATGCGCGTGATCGACCGCTGCTACGAGTCGGCGGGGCTGCCGTTGCGCGGTCTGGATCCCTAGCGGCGGGTCGCGCGGGTTCGGCCTGCACTCATGGGATACCCGCCCGCTGCAGTGCCTGCGCCAGCAGCCCCAGTGCCGTATCGGCAAACTGCCACATGTTCGCTTCCCGGTCGCTGCTCGCAGTCTGCAGCGTCGTCGAGATCGAGACGGGCCCGTCCACGGCCAGCACGCAGGTGCCCGCGGGATGTCCGTAGCGGGCGCCCGCGGGCCCGGCCGCGCCCAGCTCCGCCAGGCCCCAGGTGGCGCCGAGCTGCTCTCTGGCCCGGCGTGCGAACCGGCTCACCATGGGCTCGCTCAGGGGCTCCAGCCCTTCCACGTCTGCGGCGCTGATCTGCAGCAGGGTGCGGCGCGAAGCCAGGGTGTAGACGACGCTGCCGCCGAGAAAGTATGCCGAGGCTCCGGGTACCGCCAGCAGCGAGGCCGCGATCAGGCCGCCCGTGGAGGACTCTGCCACCGCGATGGTCTCGCCCCGGGATTTGAGTGCCGCCGCGATTTCACGAAGGCGTTCGCTCTGCAACTGCCTGTCCATCCTCTGCCGTTCCTGCGTTGGTTCGTTGCTCCGCCGGCCCGCCGTGCAGGTGCCCGTGACGCCTGGCGCCCACCGTGAGCGGCGCAATGTGCTGCGCTCAGCGATTCCCCATGAGCCCGCGCACTGCTGCCGGGAGATCGGCGGGCAGCACGACGATCTTGCTGTTGCCCGACTGGCCGAGCTCGCGCATCGCCTCGACGTAGCGCTCGCCGAGCAGATAGACCGCGGGCAGCTCCTTGTCCTCGATGGCGAGGGTGACTTTCTCGATCGCTTCCTTGGTCGCCTCGGCGAGAACCACCTTGGCCTCGGCGTCGCGGCGTGATGCTTCCAGACGCCCCTCGGCCTGGAGAATCGCTGCCTGCTTGTCGCCGTCCGCCCGGGTCACGGTGGCCCGTCGCTGACGCTCTGCTGCAGCCTGTTCTTCCATGGCGTGCTGCATGGTCGGCGAGGGATTGATGTCCTGGATCTCCACGGTCTTGAGCGTGATGCCCCAGTCGGAGATGTCGTCGGAGATGGCGAACTTGAGCTTGGCTTTGATCTGGTCGCGTGACGACAGCGCATCGTCCAGATCCATCTCCCCGATGATGGAGCGCAGCGACGTCTGCACCAGGGTCTGAATCGCCAGGGTGTAGTCCTCGATGCCGTACACGGCTTTTTCCGGCGACACGATGTTGATGTAGGCCACCGCGTTGGCAATGATCACGGCGTTGTCCCGGGTGATCACTTCCTGCGACGGAATGTCGAGCACGATGTCCTTGGTAGTAACCTTGTGCGCCACGGTCTCGATGTAGGGAATGGTCAGATTCAATCCCGGGCCCAGCGTGCGGTCGTACTTGCCGAGCCGCTGAACGACCCACTTGCTGCCCTGCGGCACCAGCCGCACGCCCTTGAGCAGGGTGACCAGTACCAGCAGCAGAAGCGCGAGCAGAATGAAGATGCTGTCCATGTTGCCGATCTCCAGAGCGTTCATGAGCGTTTTGCCACGACCAGGGTGTTGCCGGAGAAGTCCGTGACGCGGACCCGGTCACCGGGCACCACCGGGTCTTCGCAGATGAACTCCCACTCGTCGTCGCCCAGCACCGGAATGGTGAATCGCACCAGACCGCGGCCGGGCGGCGCTGGCGCACGGATCACCTGACCGGTCTGGCCGATGACCGCCTCGCGGGTGATGCCCGCGCGGGTCTTGTCCACCATCCGGGGCTTGAAATACTTGAACCACCAGACCGCAAAGCCACCGGAGGCCAGCAGCCACAGCAGCAGCTGCAGACTCAGGTTCAGCGTCGGGAACGCGAGCAGCACCAGCCCGACCACCACCGCACCCAGGCCGAACCAGAGCACGGTGAAGCTCGCCAGCAGCATCTCGAGCAGAGCGAGGCCGATGCCGAGCAGGATCCAGTGCCAGTACTGCAGTTCGAACACCGCGCTTTCCATCGGCCCTCCCCAACCCGGCCCGACGTGACCCGGACCGGCTGTCGTGGCTCAGTGTCTGTGTTCCTGGTCAGGCGCTCTGCAGGAACTCCACCCAGTTGCCGTCCGGGTCCTCCACCATGGCGATGGAGATGCCGGGTCGAATTTCCGTTGGCTCGATCCGGATCCGGTAGCCGCCCTTGCGGCAGTCTTCCACCAGTTCCTCGAGGTTGCTCACTGAGATCGTCCAGTACCGGTAGCCGGTGGACTTGGCGATGGCGCCCTTGATGGGCTCGCCCTCGGTAGCCGGTTGCGGCACCACGATCTTGATCAGGCTCTTGCCGCACCACAGGCGGTGCATCACGCCGCCGGCAGGAAACGGCGTGTCCGGCTCCTGCCGGAAGCCGAGCGTGTCGCGATAGAACTTCAGTGCGGCATCGCCGTCGTTGGTGACAATGCCGAGATCGATGCCTTCCTTGGTGAGCTGGATGCCCATGCTTTCTCCCTGTGGATTATGGTTCGTCGACTGCCGCCCGGCTCAGCTCCACATGTTCGAGCCGCCGCACACGGTCAGCGCCTGGCCCGTGATGTAGCTGCTGGCGTCGGAGCCGAGAAACACGGCCAGGCCCTTCAGGTCGTCTGCTTCGCCGAGGCGGCGCAGCGGAATCTGCTCGTTGGCGCGCTGCTCAGCCTCCGGATTGTCCCACAGCGCCTGCGCGAAATCGGTACGGATCAGGCCCGGACAGATGGCGTTCACGCGCACGCCGCTGGGTCCCATCTCGGCGGCGAGATTGCGCACCAGCGCGATCACGGCGAGCTTCGAGATGTTGTAGGTGCCCAGCACCAGCGATGGAGAGAAGGCGCCGGTGGAGGAGGTGATCATGATCGAGCCGCGCCCCCGAGCGATCATGTCCGGTGCCACCATCTGCACCAGCCAGTGGTTGGCCTTGACGTTGGTCGACATGATCTTGTCATAGGCTTCGTCCGGAATCTTCGACATGGGTCCGTAGAACGGGTTGACGCCCGCGTTGCCCACCAGAATGTCGATGGCTCCGATCCGCTCCCGGGTCGCGTCCACGAGCGCCTGCAGCTGGTCCTTGTAGCCGGCGTTGCAGGCGAACGCGAACGCGCGCTCCTCGCCGCAGCGGTCGTTGATTTCGGCCGCGGCGGCCTGACACTGATCCAGCTTGCGGCTGGATAGCATTACCCTGGCGCCGTGCTCGGCCAGGCCCTCGGCCATGGCACGGCCCATGCCCTTGGATGCGCCGGTGAGCAGGGCCACCCTGCCCGAAAGATCGAACAGCTCGGTTGCGACCATGGATACTTTCCCCCCTTTGTGGACGTCGAATCCGCGTGGCAGCTCGCCGGAGCCGCCATGCGGATCTCAGCAACCGTTACGCGGTTCCCTGATATTTGCGCAGCTCGGCGCGTCCCACCACCAGATGGTGTACCTCGTCCGGGCCGTCCGCGATCCGCAACGTGCGCTGCCCGGTGTACATGTCGGCCAGCGGCGTCCATTGCGACACGCCGGTGGCGCCGTGGATCTGAATGGCCTGGTCGATGATCTGACAGACACGCTCCGGCACCATGGCCTTGACCATATGCACCCAGATGCGGGCTTCGCGGTTGCCGAGCACGTCCATGGCCTTGGCTGCCTTGAGCACCATCAGGCGCATGGCTTCGATGTCGATGCGGGCGCGTGACACCACCTCGATGTTCTTGCCCAGCTGAATGAGCGGGCGGCCGAACGCTTCACGCGTGGTTGCACGCTTCATCAGCAGGTCCAGCGCCCGCTCGGCCTGACCGATGGAGCGCATGCAGTGGTGAATGCGGCCCGGGCCCAGACGCACCTGCGAGATCTCGAAGCCGCGGCCCTCGCCGAGCAGCATGTTCTCCTTGGGCACGCGGACGTTGTCCAGCTTGATGTGCATGTGGCCGTGCGGCGCATCGTCGTGACCGAACACGTGCATCGGGCCGAGCACCGTGAGGCCGGGCGTGTCCATGGGCACCAGAATCTGCGACTGCTGCCGGTGCGGCGGCGCGTCGGGGCTGGTCTTAACCATGCAGATCATGATCTTGCAGCGGGGATCGCCAGCGCCGGAGATGTAGTACTTCTCGCCGTTGATCACCCATTCGTCACCAATCAGCTCGGCCTTGCAGCCGATGTTCTTGGCGTCGGAAGATGCGAGCGCGGGCTCCGTCATGCCGAAACACGAGCGGATCTCACCGTTGAGCAGCGGCTTGAGCCACTTCTCCTTCTGCTCCTCCGTGCCGACACGCTCCAGCACTTCCATGTTGCCGGTGTCGGGCGCCGAGCAATTCAGGGATTCGGATGCCAGCGGGCTCTTGCCCAGCTCCGCCGCGATGTAGGCGTAGTCGAGATTCTTCAGGCCTTCGCCGGTTTCGGCGTCAGGCAGGAAGAAGTTCCACAGGCCGCTCTCCTTGGCTTTGTTCTTGGCGCCCTCGAGCAGTTCGAGCTGCCGCGGATGCCAGGACCAGCGGTCGGTCTTCTCCTTGTCCAGCGCGAAGAACTCCTCGGTGATGGGCGCCACGTTCTCGGCGATGTGCTTCTTCACCGCGTCGAGCAGAGGCTGCGCCTCTTCCGACATGGCCAGGTTGTTGAGGTCTGCTTCGATATCGGTCTGACTCATCTCCCGTCTCCCTGAGGTTCGTGTTGCTGTCTGGGTCGGGGATGTTAGCGCATTGCCCGGGCGGCGGGCAGCGGCATTGCCATGGGTTGCGGTTATGGCAGCCCGTCGCCCTGGTTATGGGTGCGCGCACGAGGGGCATTTCCTGATCGGGATCGGGTTTTTTCGGCAGGCGGTCGTGTTAGGGTCGCAGCCGGTCGCTGTTCCCAAAGAGAATCCGGTTAGTCGGGGGGTTGAATGTCCAAGTACGAAGTGGCTCGCAACTGTGTCGCCGAGGCCGTGAAGGCCGCCCCGGGGTTGAGCCTGACGGATGACGAGATCCTGGAAACTCTGATCGTAGCAGCCGTCGAGGCCATGGTGAAAAGCGCTGGGCGCAAACGTGCGGCCGACGTGCTCCGCTACGAGTTGTCCAACATCGGCGGCGATGTGGACACGGTGTTTCTGCGCTCGCGCTGACCGGCAGACATCGCTCAGGTCGTCGGTGCGGAGTCTGCAGCGGTCGCCGGCGCGGTGTCCTGGTCGGCGCCGGTGATGCCCTGACGGCGATTCTCGTGACCGCTGTCGATTCGGGCGAGCTGCGGTATCCAGATGCGGATCAGCAGCAGGCTCAGCGCCAGCATCACGCCGGCGAGCAGCAGCGCGGTGTCGATCCCGACGAACTCGGCGGTGGCGCTGATCGGCATGATGCCTACCGGCATGAATCCCATGGCCATCATCATGATGGACATCACCCGGCCGCGGATCTCGTCGGGCAGGGCGAGCTGAACCACGCTCATGTTCAGCGAACCCATCACGGCCCCGGCGAGCCCGCTCGCGGCGCCGAACAGGAGCGCGGCTGCCAGGGTGTCGGAAAGCGCGAACGCGGCGACGAATATGGCCCACAGGTACCCGGCGATGAACAGCACGCGGCCTTTGCCGCCGATGTCGCCGGCACGGGCGAGCGCCAGCGAGCCGCCAAGCGCGCCCACGCCGGCAGCGGTCATCAGCAGCCCGAGCGTATCCGGACCGCCGTGGATGACGTCGGCATTGAAAGCGGGCATCAGAAAGGTGACGGCGAAGCCGAAGGTCATGGGCACGAATCCCATTACCAGCAGGCCGAGCACGATGCGCTCGTCGCGCATGTAGCGAAACCCCTCCACGATGTCGTTGAACGGCGACGTCGTCCGTGTGATGGCCTGACCCTGGTGCCGGATGAGCGCGGTGCATGCGACCGACACGGCATACAGCGTGGCGATCACGAAGAACACGATGCCCACACCCTCGGTAGAGGTGGTGTCGCCGTGGGCGAACAGGGCGATCAGAACGCCCGCCAGCGCCGGTCCGAGAATGCGCGACAGGTTGAAGGTAGCGCTCTGCAGCGCCATGGCGTTCACCATGTGCTCGCGGCCGACGATTTCCGGGGCGATGGAAGAGCGCGCCGGCATGCTCAGCGCCAGCACGGTGCCGTTGAAGACGCCGAAGTAGATGAAGTCCCAGAACGTGATGTGGCCGGTGTAGACGATGACCGCCAGCAGCACCGTCGCCAGCGTGTTCAGCAGCTGGGAAGCCACCATCACGGAGCGCTTGCGTATGCGGTCTGCCAGCACACCACCGACCAGCGAGAACAGGACCGACGGCAGCATGAACGACAGCATCACCCAGGTGAGCGCCATGGGTGAGCTGGTCATGTCGTAGATCAGCCAGCCCCGTGCCACCATCTGCATCTGCATGGCGAAGGTGGCGGCCAGGTTGGCGAGCCACAGCAGCCGGAAGTCCCGGAATGCCAGGGATGACCACATGCCTCTGGGCTTTCGGGTCGGCATGAGTTCAGTGGTCCTGTGCCTGCTCGAGTCGAGTCGCCGGCTCGGGCATCAGGTCATCGCCCGGGCAAAAGTGCGCGGGATCAGGCTGTCTCCGGCGGCGCCGTGAGCCACGGTGGTGGTGCCCGGAAAGTTCTCCCCGCCCGGCCCTGTCGGCAGCCGCGCGGTACCGGCCGACGAGCCGAGCCGCGGCGGAGTCTCTGCGTCGCTCATCATCCCCTCAGGCCCACGATCTGCCTGCAACTATGCCCTAACTCCGGGCGGTGTGTCCCATGCCAAATGGTAATGGGCGTGAAACCAAAACGGCATTGGACTCCGGCGGGCGGGGATGTCACGGTCGCAGCTGCGAGGAGGCAGTCATGAAACGGGAGCTCACGATCTGGAGCGAGGGCACGCGCATGGCGGCGGATCTGTTCGTGCCGGACGATCTCGGCGCCGGCGAGCGGCGCGCCGCGATCCTGCTGTGTCACGGCTGGGCCGGACCCAAGGCCCATCTGAGTCGTACCTACGCGCCGTATTTCTGCGAGGCGGGGTTCGTCTGCCTGACGTTCGACTATCGCGGCTGGTACGAGAGCGATGCGCGTCTGGTGACCATGGACAGACAACCGGACCCAGACCCCGACGGCTACGTCAGCGTCCGGGCGAAGCCCGTTCGCGAGGTGGTGGATCCGCTCGATCAGAACCGGGACATCCACAACGCCATCGATTATCTCCTGGCCGAACCGTCGGTGGATCCGCAGCGCCTGGGGCTCTGGGGCTCGAGCTTCGGCGGCGGGCACGTCATCTATCTGGCCGGCACCGATCCGCGGGTGAAGGCCGTGGTGAGCCGGGTTCCGGGCATGGGGCAGGCGCCGGATGCGCAGGGATTCACGCATATCGGGCCGGAGGGTCAGCAGATCGCCACAGCCATGGCCCGGGGCGAGACGGACGTGGTTCCGCGCCCGGCCGGCATGCCGGATTCGCTCAAGGGCGCGGGTGACTTCCGCACCATGTGGCTGTACCGGCCGCGCGCGGCGGCACGCAACGTGCGCGTGCCGACGCTGATCATCGACCAGGAAGACGAAGAGTACGGTGGGCGGGAGAACTCCGGGCTGGCGGCGAAACAGGCGATCCCGGAGGGCACGCTGGTGGATTACCGGGTCTTCCCCGGCACGCACTACGACATCTACGATCGCAACTATCGGGAGAGCGCCCGTCTGGCGCGCGACTGGTTCGTTGCGCATCTGTGACGCACCGTCGCGTCCGCGGGCCCAGGCGGCGGGCGAAGGGAGGGGGAATGAGCGTACCAGCCGAATACAGCCCTGAGGCGGTGGCGGCGGCCTCGACTGAGGCGTTTGCGCCGTACCGTGAGTTTCTCGCCTCGGGTGAGCCCTACCGTTCTCTGCTGCGGCACAATCCCTGGCTGCGGGTGCCGGCGGCGCACGAAGCGCTCGAGTGGGGCAATGGCTGGTACTACGACACCACGGTCGCCCGCAAACACCCGTACTGGCGTGACAAACGCCTGCCGCGCCCCACCCGGGATCTGCAGGCCATGCGCCACGATCTCTACGACTGGGGATTCTGCCTGATCGAAGCCGGTGTTTCCGAATCCCAGTGCCGCAGGTTGCGGGAGCGCGTGGCCGAGCAGGCGGCGGCGGAGCGTGCCCTCGGCATCGCGCATCTGAGCCCCGCGCAGCAGCACGTGTGGGCACTCGTCAACAAGGGCGAGGTGTTCGTGCGCTGCATGGAGCACGATCCCGACGCCGTGCAGGCGGGCCCGGTGATCGAGCGTCTGCTCGATGAGCTGCTCGGTCCGGGCTGGAACCACTTCAGCTTCATCTCGAACATTTCCTTTCCCGACTGCCATCCCCAGGGCATGCATCAGGATCAGGGTTTTCTGGCACCGTTTCCGTTCACCGAAGGTCCGGCGCTGGTGAACACGATCTACATCCTGCAGGACGTCGACGAGGTCAACGGTGGAACCCTGCTGATTCCGGGGTCGCACCGCTGCAATGGCAGCGGCGGTGAGCGCTACGGCGAGCTGCCGCCGCCGATCAACCTCGAGGCGCCGGGCGGCTCGATTCTGATCATGGACGGCCGCACGCTGCACGGCGGTGCGGTGAACCGGTCCGACCGGTTGCGCTATGTGATCACCAATTCAACGGTCAAGCCGTGGGTCCGCCAGCAGGAAAACTTTGCCCTCACCATCAGCCCGGAGGTGCTGGCGCAGGCCAGCCCCAGGTTCCTGATGCGCGCAGGACTGCAGGCTACAGCCGTATCGAGCATGGTCGAAGGGTACGGCTACACGGGCAACGGCAGAGCCGGCGACCCCAACGGCGCGCTGGTACACGTGCGCAACGAAATGGACCAGGGCAGCTATCGCCACGTGGGTGCGCTGTCGCCGGCCGACGTGGAGAATCTGGACGTGCGGCAGTTCGCGCTGGCCCGCATCCAGCAGGCGCACGAGACGCATCGCAACGAACGCTTCCGGTCGCTGCTGGAGCGCTGTCGGGACCGCTGAGCGCGCCCACGGCCATGCACCGACCGACAACGGAGGAACAGGTTTTGCATTCACCGATCTGTGATCTGCTCGGAATCGAGTTTCCGCTGGTGGGCTTCAACCATTGCCGCGACGTGATCGTCGAGATCAGCAGGGCAGGTGGCATGGGCGTGCTGGGCGCCGCCGGGCTGACGCCCGAACAGCTGGATTTCGAGCTTGGCTGGATTGATGAGCGCGTCGATGGCAGGCCCTACGGCGTCGATCTGATCGTGCCCACCAGCATGGCGGAGCAGGGCGATGGGCCCAGGAGCATGACCGAGATCCTGCCGTCCGCGCATCGCGACTTCGCGGCGCAGATCCTCGCGCAGCATGGCATCGATACGGCCGATCTGTACCAGCATCAGGCGCGCAGCAGCAATGCCTTTCTCGGCGAGGCCAAGGCCGCTGACATGCTCGATGTGGTGTTTTCCCATCCGGTGAAGCTGGTGGCCAACGCGCTGGGCGTGCCGCCCCGGCGGATGCTCGAGATGGGCAAGGCCCGCGGCGTGGCGGTGGCCGCCCTGGTGGGCTCCAGGGAGCACGCGGTGAAACAGGCTGAAGCGGGAGTCGACATTCTGGTGGTTGCCGGTACGGAGGCCGGCGGGCACTGCGGGGAGGTCTCGACCCTGGTGCTGGTGCCGGAAGTGGTGGAAGCGGTGAAGGCGTACGGCGACATTCCCATCCTCGCGGCGGGCGGCATCATCACCGGGCGCCAGCTGGCGGCCTGCATGGCCATGGGCGCGCACGGCGCCTGGACCGGCTCCATGTGGCTGACCACCACCGAGGCGTTCACTTCGCCGGTCATCAAGGAAAAGTTTCTCGCAGCAACCTCGCGCCAGACGGTGCGCTCACGCAGCCGCACGGGCAAGTATTCCCGGCAGCTGCGCTCTCCGTGGACGGATGCCTGGGAGAGCGAGGACGCGCCGGACGCGCTGCCCATGCCCCTGCAGGCACTGGTGGCGGAACCGGCGCTCGGCAAGGTGGCCAAGCTGGCCGAGGGCGGCCACCAGGGCGCACGGCAGCTGGCCACGTTCTGGGTCGGGCAGGGTGTAGGGCTCATGAACGAGATTCAGAGCACCCGTCAGGTCGTCTACGAGTTCATGGAAGACTTTCTGGCGGCAACCGAGCGCCTCAAGGCGGTGATGGAGGACTGATCAGCCGCCGGCGGGAGTTGATCCAGATCAAATTCCCGGTCCGGCCGGGCGCCAGAATTCAGTATCAATCGATTGGTGGAAATTGCAGGAGCAGCATCAGACATGGCCAACAGCACGAACAGCGCCCACACGTCCAGCACGGATCTCGGCTTCGATCCGGATTCGCTGCGCGAGAAGTACCGCACGGAGCGCGACAAGCGCCTGCGTGACGACGGCAACCAGCAGTACATAGAGGTCAAGGGTGACTTTTCGCACTACGTCGATGATCCCTACCTGGACGAGCGGATCGAACGGGAGCCGCTGTTCGACGAAGTCGAGGTTGCGGTCATCGGCGGCGGCTTCGGTGGGCTGCTCGCCGGCGCGCGGCTGCGCGAGGCGGGCGTGAAGAGCATCCGCGTGATCGAAAAGGGCGGGGACTTCGGTGGCACCTGGTACTGGAACCGGTACCCGGGCGCCGCCTGTGACATCGAGTCCTATGTATACCTGCCGCTGCTCGAAGAGGTGGGTTACATGCCGGAGAAGAAGTACTCCACCGGCAAGGAAATTCTCTGGTACAGCCAGGAGATCGCGCGCAAATACGATCTGTACGACGACGCGCTGTTTCAGACCGAGGTGACAGCTCTGCGCTGGGACGACGCCAGCGGACACTGGATCATCGAGACCAATCGCGGCGACCGCATGAAGGCGCGCTTCGTCGCTCAGTCCAATGGGCCGCTGAACCGGCCGAAGTTGCCGGGCATTCCCGGCATCGACAGGTACAAGGGCCATACCTTTCACACCAGCCGCTGGGACTACGACTACACGGGCGGCAGCGCCGAGGGCAACCTCACCGGGCTGCGTGACAAGACCGTGGCGATCATCGGCACCGGCGCGACAGCCGTGCAGTGCGTACCGCACCTGGGCGAGAGCGCCAGGCACCTGTACGTGTTCCAGCGTACGCCGTCGTCCATCGACGAGCGCAACGACCGTCCCACCGATCACGAATGGGTGCGCAGCCTGGAACCGGGCTGGCACCAGAAGCGCATGGACAACTTCAACATCCTGGTTTCCGGCGGTGTGCAGGAAGAAGACCTGGTGAAGGATGGCTGGACCGAGATCATCCGCAACCTGCTGTTCATGGTGCGCAACGAAGACGAGCCGGATCTCTCCCCGGAGGCGCTGTCGCAGAAGATGGAGCTGGCCGACTTCCAGAAGATGGAGCAGATCCGGGCCCGGGTGGACAAGATCGTGCAGGATCCCGAGGTGGCCGAGGCCCTCAAGCCTTACTACCGGCAGTTCTGCAAGCGGCCATGCTTTCACGACGATTACCTGCCCACGTTCAACCGGCCCAACGTCACGCTGGTGAACACGGACGGCAAGGGCGTGGAGCGCATTACCGAGAACGGTGTCGTGGCCAACGGCGTCGAGTACCCGGTTGACTGCATCATCTTCGGTACCGGGTTCGAGGTGGGCACGTCCTACTCGCGGCGTTGCGGCTACGAGACCCACGGGCGCGGCGGCATTACCCTCACGGAGAAGTGGCAGGGCGGCATGCGCACGCTGCACGGCATGCACAGCCACGACTTCCCGAACCTGTTCATCATGGGCACCAACGGCCAGTCCGGCTTCACGGCGAACTATCCTCATGCCCTCAACGAGCAGAGCAAGCACCTCGCCTACGTCATCAAGCAGTGCCTCACCGGCAATCACAAGATCGTGGAGGCCACGGAGCAGGCAGAAAACGCCTGGGTGGAAACCATCGTCCAGCTCGGCCGCATGAACGAGAAGTTTCTGGCCGACTGCACGCCCGGCTACTACAACAACGAGGGGCGGCCTGAGGAGCGTTCGCTGCAGAACACCAATTATGGCCTGGGGCCGGTGGCGTTCTACAAGCTGCTGGAAGACTGGCGCGAGGAAGGCCAGATGCAGGGGCTCAGCGTCAGCTGAGCCCGTTACGTGGCGGCGGCCCGACTCAGGTCGCGCTGACCGCCAGCTCGCTGTAGTAGGCGGACAGTTCCGCCACGGATTTGGGCACCTGATACTTGTGCGGGGTGTACCCGGGCAGCATGGAACGCACCCGCTTGGCAGTGCGGCCCCAGCCGCCGACGACCTTCTCGATCAGCCGCACACGGTATTGCGGCCCATGGCGGGCCACATCCGCAGCCGACATGATCTCGGTGCAATCGCGAATGAAGCGCAGGATGTGACTCTGCGCCACCCAGCACATGCGTGCCCGGTACAGGTAACCGCCGTACAGGTGCTGATACATGTCGAAGGCCACGTTGCGGTGCTCGATTTCCTCCAGCATGTG
Organism: Pseudomonadales bacterium; assembly: GCA_041395905.1. Classification (GTDB taxonomy): domain Bacteria; phylum Pseudomonadota; class Gammaproteobacteria; order Pseudomonadales; family Azotimanducaceae; genus UBA7803. Next base: position 278,356 of record JAWKZP010000003.1, on the reverse strand, counting down.
CCAGCGGAACAGGTGGCCGAAGCGGGGGTCGGTACGCGGGTGGTCGCAGACCCTCGAAGCGAGAATCTCCAGCGCGCCCTGAGTGGTGTAGGCTTCGAAGCCCTCGACGAAACCGATCCGGAAGCGGTCGCTGCGGTCGCTGAGAAAGCGCTCGAAATCTGCGGCCAGGCGATCGACGCGCGCCTGCAGCCCGGGATAGTCCTGTGCCAGCACCACCGCGTTGAAGCGCTCGTGCTGTTGATAGTGCTGCGCCTCCTGGCGGCAGAAACGGTCCACCTCTTCGCGCAGGGCGTCGTCGGTGATCTGGCCAATCACCCGGCGCATGGACTTGACGATGAACGGCTCGAGCAGCGCGACGTACAGGCCGAGCCCGGTGAAGTGGTAGGAAATCACCGCCGAGCGCGCCATGTAGGCGGGTTCGAATTCCTCCGCGGCAGGAATTTCCAGGTTCAGGCGTCGTACCGGTATCGGGTGCATCAGCAGATTCCTGCTTTCTGGCGTTGAGGCGCGAGCCTACCCGGCGTGCGCCCCTGCGGGCAACCGCCGTTTCAGGCGCTGGCCGCGAACTCGGTTTCCTGGTCGCCGGCGATGCGGGCGTGATACATGATCCGCCGTTCGCGCATGTCCCAGGGGCAGGCGCGATGCAGCAGGCAGCGGTTGTCCCAGAGCACCGCGTCGCCGGGCGTCCAGCTGTGGTAGTGGATGCGTGGCGGCTGGCAGGCGAAATCCAGCAGCCGCTCGAGCAGGGCCTCGGACTCTGCCTCGCTCAACCCCGGGACGCCGTACGCGTGTCTGCCGATCAGCAGCGACCGGCGCCCGGTTTCCGGATGAACTTTCACCAGCGGGCGCAGCGGCGCCTCGGCAACGTGAAAGCCGTAGCCGTTGTAGTCGCTGCCGGTCTTCGGCACGTGACCGATCTTGGCCTGGCTGTGGTGCAGGGAATGATAGGCAGACAGGTGCGAAATCCGTTCACGGGTCGCCTCGTCGAGTGCGTCGTATGCCGCGCGCATGTCCGCCCAGCCGGTCTCGCCGCCGCGGGTCGGCACGACATGCGCGGTGAACACCGCACCCTTGGCCTGCACCGGCATGTAGGTGCTGTCGTGATGCCAGCCCATGTTGCCCTTGAGCACCTGAACCACGTCGTCGGTGTCTTCGTCAGCGCGCACGCTGCCGTCCCTGCGTACGTTGCTGATGGGCGCCAGGGCAAACTCCAGCTCGCCGAAGCGCTGCGCGAATTCGGTCTGCTCGTCGTTGGAAAGATGCTGTTCCGGGAAAATCAGCAGCGCGTAGTCGAGCCACACGCGATACAGCTCGTCGAACGTGTCGTCGTCCAGGTCTGCCAGGTTCAATCCGGTCACGGTGGCGCCGAAGGTGGCATTCAACGGCTCGACAGTGAAGCTTGCGGCCATCGCCGATCCCCCCGGACGTGACTTTGGTGCCAGTATATCCCCGGCTGCGCGCGAGCGGCCAGCCGATCTGCCGCACGGGTCCGCGCTGACGTGGTGGGGGTGATTGCGCACGGGGACCGTCAATGAGATAGACTCATGGCCAATGCCGGAAGTACGTCGTCGGCACCGAGCGAGAACCTGGGAATCCACCCAGTAAGGGGAGAGAGATGCTGCGTAAACCGGTACTGCTGGCGTGTGCCTGCACCCTGCTCATGCCTCTGATGGTCCGTCCCGCACAGGCGGCGGAAGGCGATCGGAGCATGACCATCGAAGAGATCGTCGTCACCGCCCGCCGGCGCGAGGAAACCGCGCAGAGCGTGCCCATTCCAGTTACCGCCCTGACCGGCGACCAGCTGCAGGACCGGGCGGCTCAGGACATGACCGACCTTACCCGTGTCACGCCCAACCTTTCGTTCGATGCGTCGAGCTCCAACAAGAACACCGCGCAGGTGTTTCTGCGCGGTATCGGTCAGGTCAACTGGTCACCGACCCAGGACCCCAAGATCGGCATCTATCAGGACGGTGTCTATCTCGGCCGGCCGCAGGGTGCGGTGTTCGACTTCATGGACGTGGAGCGAGTGGAGGTGCTGCGCGGCCCGCAGGGCACGCTGTTCGGCCGCAACACGACGGCCGGTCTGGTGCACGTGATCTCCAAACGGCCTGAGTCCGAGTTCGACTATCGGGTTGGCGGCGGCTTCGGCAACGACGGCCAGATCAAGGCCGAGGCCATGGTCAACCTGCCCGTCAACGACACGCTGGCGTTCCGAATTGCCGCGCAGCACCGGCAGTCGGACGGCTACATGGACAACACCGGCACCGGCGACGACTGGAATGACGAGAATTCTCAGAACGCGCGCGCGTCGCTGCTGTGGACGCCGAACGACAGGTTCCGGGCGCTGGTCATCGCCGACTACCAGCGGGCGCGGGAGAAGGGCGGGCTCGGCACCTGCGAGTGGACCGAGCCGGACAACGGCGCGGAGTCACAGGCGTTCCTGCCGAGCATCGCATTCATCTTCGGCGTCTACGACGAGATCCGGGACACCTGCAACGCGACGCGATTCGGCAAGTCTTCCGAGAACGACCCCTCGGACAGCAACATCGATGCCTACGGCCTGAACCTGACCTTGAACTACGACATGGACTGGGCCGAGCTGACCTCGATCACGGCGTACCGCGACGTGGAGGATCTCAATCAGTCCTGGGGCTGGGCGTCGGACACCGTCGGCACGGCCTCGTTTCTGGAAGTGCTCGCCTACGACGAAGGCAAGTCCGATCAGTGGAGCCAGGAGTTCCGGCTCGCCGGCACGGCGATGAACGACAGCCTCGACTGGGTGGCCGGCGTCTATGCGTTCGAAGAGAACGCGCGCAATCCGCTGGTGGTTCCCATCTTCCGCAACGTGGCAGCACCCGACTGCGCCGACTGGCCCGTGTTCTGTCTGCCCTCGGGCATTCCGGGGCTGCCCACCCTGGGAGACTTCGCGCAGCTGGTGCAGCTGACCGGCAGCCGTAATCAGGTAGTCGATGCCACGAACTCGTCCTGGGCCGCGTTCGGCGAGGTGACCTATCACTTCAACGACGCCTGGTCGGTGACCGCGGGCGCGCGCTACAGCGAGGACGAGCGCAAGTTCACCCGCAGCCAGACGCTGGCGATCGGCATTCTCGATCCCACCCTGGTCTGTCCCGACGGCAGCGCGCCTGCCAACGGCACCACCTGCAAGACCGACAAGTCCTTCGACGAGCTCACTCCGCGGGTGATCGTCAGCTGGCAGGTGAACGACGACGTGATGCTCTATAGTGGTTGGAGCAAGGGCTACTCCAGCGGCGGCTTCAATCAGGACGTGCGCATGCGGCCCTACGAGCCTGAGATTTCGAAGAACTGGGAGGTGGGCATGAAGTCCACCTGGCTCGATCGCAGCATCCTGGTCAATCTCACGGCGTTCCACAACACGTACGAGAACCAGCAGCTCACAGTCGGCCGGCTGGTGGACGGCCAGGCGACTGCGGATCTGATCAATGCCCAGGAAGCCAAGCTGTGGGGTGTGGAGGGCGAGTTCTCGGTGCTGGTCGCAGGCGGCTGGTTCGCCCAGGGCTCGTTCGGCTGGATCGACGGCGAGTACGACAAGTTCACCGTCCAGGACAATGTGATCGGCGGCCCGCCGGATTTCATCGAATCAACCATCACGCGCGACCTGAGCGACTCGGAGATGATCCGCGGTGCGCCGTACACCTACAGCGTCAGCATCGGCAATACCCAGACCCTGGACCGAGGCGGAGTGATCACGGGCCAGGTGGGTTGGGCCTACCGGGGGCGCACCTACAACACGCTGGAAACCGTGCGGACGTCGCGTCAGGGCAAGTACGGCCTGCTGATGCGCGCCTTGTGTGGGAGCTGCCGAACGGGCGTACCAGCGTCTCGTTGTGGGTTCGAACCTGCTCGATCGCGAGTACTTCGCCGGCGCCCATCGATCTTTCCAGCGGTCCGAGCCGTTCCGGCACGGTCACCAAATACTGGGGCGAGCCGCGCCGCTTCGGTATCGAGATCACTCACGGGCTGGGTCGCTGACGGCACCGGCGAGGCAGCGCCAGGAGGATGGCATATGGGCAGTGACGATCCGGCAGAGCAGCTGGCGCGGCACTTCCGCGATCCGTACCCGTCCTACGAGCCGATCCGGGCGCAGCGGCTGACCCGTGACGCGCTCGGCATCTGGTATGCGGGCCGCTACGAGGACGTGGATTTCATTCTCAAGGACCGACGCTTCGGCAAGCAGCCGCCCGCCGGCACGGAGCACAGGCTGCCGGCGGCGCGGCGTGCCGATCAGCGCGACCGCCGCACGATTCTGAACGCGGATCCGCCGGACCACACCCGGCTGCGCGGGCTGGTGGCAAAGGCATTCAGCGCGCACCGGGTCGAAGCCATGCGGCCGGCGATCCAGCGCCTGGTGGATCGGATCATCGACGACGTGGCCGGCCGGGGCGAGATGGATCTGGTGCGGGAGTTCGCCTTTCCAATCCCGGCCACGGTCATCAGCGACATGCTGGGTATCCCCACGGCGGATCGGGCGCGTTTCGCCAGGCTGTCGAACGACATCATCGCGTTCGGCTCCGGAGTGCATCCGGACCTGGATCAGGAAACGCTGCAGAGCCGGGCACGGGAGGCGGCGCACAGGTTCGACGAGTACCTGGCCGCGCTGTTCGTCGTGAAGCGCGGCGCCCCCGCGGACGATCTCACGACGGCGCTGATTCGCGCGGAGGACGACGAGGGCCGGCTCACGGAGGAGGAGCTCACCCAGAACATCCGTCTGCTGTTCATGGCCGGTCACGAGACCACGGTCAACCTGATGTGCAACGCGATCGTCGCGCTGTTCCGCTTCCCCGAGACGCTTGCCCGGATCAGGCAGCAGCCGACCCTCATGGCGCAGGCGGTTGAGGAATTTCTGCGTTTCGATTCGCCGGTGCAGCAGCTGCCGCGGATCGCCCAGGAAGACGTGCCGATCGGCGATCAGGTGATCCGTGCCGGCGAGATGGTGTTCTGCGTGCTCGGTGCCGCGAACCGGGACCCGGACGTCTACGCGAACGCCGATCGGCTCGACATCGAGCGGCCGTTCGTCCGATCCAAGAGTTTCGGAGGCGGCATTCATTTCTGCCTGGGGGCGCAGCTGGCTCGCATCGAGACGGAGATCGCGTTGAATACGCTGCTGGCGCGCCTGCCGGATCTGGCGCTCGTCGAGCCCGACGCGCTCAGCTATCCGATGAATCCCATCTTCCGCGGGCCGTCCCGCCTTCTCGCACGCTGGACTCCGTAGCGCCCGCGGCGCGCACGTTCGCTTCAGTCGTACAGACCGCGCGGATTGCGCGCCATGAGACCGTAGTCCGGACCTTCGAGCCGCCAGCCGTAGGGCTGCTTGCCGCCCAGCAGCGTCAGAAAACGCGGGTCGTTGGCGCGTCGTGCCAGCACCTCGGCGGGGACCACGCCCTTGTGCTGCTCCTGGGTCTGGATGTGCTGACGGTTGAAGTACACGGCCAGGTTCATGCGCACGCCCGGAACCTGCCGGGCGAACGAGCCATGCCAGGTGTTGCCGTGCCAGACCACCGCATCGCCGGGCGCGAGATCCATGGCAATGGCGTTCGGGTTGGTGTGCCCGCCGTCCAGGCGCATCTCCCGGGCCGTGGGCTGGCGTGCCAGCTTGTGGCTGCCCGGTACCATGGCCAGCGCGCCGGCTTCGCGACTGTAGGGCGTCAGCGCGTAGTTGACGTTGGCCACCATGGAAATCGGCGAGAACGGCGCCGGCATGCCGTTGCCGTTGTCTGAGTGCAGCACCAGCGGGTCACCGCCGGGACCTTTGAAGTGGCAGCCGATGCTGGAGAGCAGGCAGCTCTCTCCGAGCAGGTAGGTCACCAGCGCCAGCGGCTTCGGCGCCAGCAGGATCTCCTCGAACACCGGATCGTCGTAGAGCAGGTACGGAATGTAGCGCTGCCCGGTCCAGTTGCTGCCCGTCTCCGTGTCGATGTCGATCCGCGTGCCGGTGGTGCGCTCGACCCGTTCCAGAATCACCCGCTTCGCGAGCGCGATCCGATCCTCGTCCAGCACACCGCGCAGGGTGGTGTAGCCGAGGGTTTCGAGCTCTACCAGGTTGCCGCTGAGCCCGAGGGATTCGATGCGGTCGAGGACCCGCTGGCGCGGGTCGGCTGCTGCTGCGTCGGATGCCTGTGCCTGTGTCATGTTCCTGCCCCTCAGATGACGCCGTCGTGTGCCAGGCGCTGGACGTCGCTTGCGCTGTACCCGAGCGCGCTGAGAATCTCGCCGTTGTGCTCGCCGATTCCGGGCGCCTGCCGCAGCGGTGTGCGGGGCGCGCCTTCGACGTTCACCGGGTGGCGGATGACGCGCGTCATGCCGATGTCCACGCCAGGCGATTCCACCATGCCATTGGCCTCGACCTGCGGATCCTCGAGGAGGTCGTGCAGGGTACCCATCATCGCGATGGGAACGCCCTGACCGCGGCAGGCGGTGAGCCAGTAGTCGCTCGTGTTCTGCGCGATCACTTCCCTCAGACGCACGACGAGCTCGGTACCATTCTGCAGGCGTGCCTCGGGGGTCGCGAATCGCGGATCGTCGAGCAGATCTTTCAGCCCCAGCACGTCCAGCAGCCGGGAGAACTCCTCCGGCGTGCGGATCATCGTGAGTTGCAGCCAGCGCCGGTCGCTGGTTTCGTACAGCGATCGGGTGGGAGCGAGCCGGCCCGGCACGTGCCAGTGGCTGAAGTCGGCGCCGGCGAATGCCGCCTGAGCGATGCAGGAGGCCGCCCACAGACCGTTGGCCAGCAACGACGTATGGACCAGACTGCCCTTGCCGGTGCGTTCGCGCCGCAGCAGCGCGGTCACGATGGAGGCGTACATGGAGACCGCCGTCGGGTGGTCTCCCATCCCCGGCAGCGACTGGGCGGGCTCCGCGTGCGGTATGCGCACCTGGTCCATCAGTCCCGCGCGCGACCAGTAGGCCACCAGATCGAAGCCCTCGCGGTCGCGCTCAGGGCCGTGCTCGCCGTAGGCGGTCAGCGATGCGTAGACGAGCCGTTCGTTGAGCGGCTTGAGGTCTTCGTAGGTGAGGCCCAGCGAGCGCCGCATGGCCAGCGGATGGTTGGTGACGTAGACGTCAGCTTCGACCACCAGCCTGTGCAGAATCTCGCGTCCGCGCGGATCCTTCAGATTCAGCGTCAGCGAGCGCTTGTTGCGGGCATCCATCAGCCAGGTGTAGTTGATCTCCGCAGCCGGTGAGGTCGGCGCCAGCGCGAACTGGCGGTAGGCGTCGCCGACGCCCGGCATCTCGATCTTGATGACGTCGGCGCCGTAGTCGGCGAGCATCGTGGTGGCCACGGGCCCGGCGATCCAGGTACCCACGTCGAGCACCTTGAGTCCCTCGAACAGGGCCGGCTCCTGGCCCTGATCCTGCTGCTGCATGCTGATTCCCCTCCGCACGGCGCGTTCGCTGCACCTGCTGCGCAGCGGTCTGGCCGGCCAGACGATAGTGCAACCCGGCGCAGATAAAAAGCGTCCGGCCGCGCCGAGCGCCTGTCGATCTGGTAAAACGTGGATTCGCCGCACGAGCGTCACACGCTGACCGGAGCCGTCTCCGGCACGCGCGTGCCGGCGGCCGCGTCAAAGGGAGAGGGATTGAACAGAACATGAAGCTGCTGATTGCCAATCGGGGTGAGATCGCCATCCGCATAGCCCGCGCCGCCGCGGATCTGGACATTGCCACCGTGTCGATTTTTTCGCAGGACGATGCACGCTCGCTGCACGTGCGCAAGACCGATGCCAGCGCCGCGCTCGAGGGCAGCGGCGCCCGGGCCTATCTCGATGGCGCGCAGATTCTGCGTCATGCCGCAGCCCAGGGCTGCGACGCGCTCCATCCCGGCTACGGGTTTCTCAGCGAGAACGCGGCGTTCGCGGCGCAGTGTCAGGCGCAGGGCGTGCTGTTCGTCGGTCCGACGCCGGAGCATCTGGCCCTGTTCGGCGACAAGGTCCAGGCCCGCGGGCTGGCAGAGGCCAGCGGCGTGCCGGTGGTGCGCGGCATTTCCGAACCAGTGACGGCTGCGCAGGCGCGGGCGTTCCTCGAATCGCTGCCTGCGGGCAGCGCCATGGTGATCAAGGCCGTGGGCGGTGGCGGCGGCCGCGGCATGCGCATCGTGCGCCAGCTCGACGAGGTCGAGGATGCCTGGCAACGGGCCGGTTCCGAGGCCGGCGCCGCCTTCGGCAACGATGCGGTCTACGTAGAGCAGCTCGTGGAGCGTGCCCGTCACATCGAGGTTCAGATCGCCGGCGACGGCAGCGGTGAGGTGGTCAGTTTCGGGACCCGCGACTGTACCGTCCAGCGCCGCCATCAGAAGCTGGTGGAGATCGCGCCGGCACCGGCCCTCGACGAAGGGCTGCGGGCCGCAATCGAGTCCGCCGCGCTGAAGCTTGCGCGCGCGGTCGGCTATCAGAGCCTCGGTACGTTCGAGTTTCTGGTGGAAACCGAGGCGCAGCGTTTCTACTTCATCGAAGCCAACGCGCGCCTGCAGGTGGAGCACACGGTGACCGAAGCCGTGACCGGCATCGACCTGGTGCGCCTGCAGCTCGAGCTGGCGCGCGGGGCGACGCTGCGTGACCTGGGCTGCGGACCTGATGAGGTTCCCGGGCCGCGCGGGTTCGCCCTGCAGGCACGGGTGAACATGGAGACCATGCAGGGCGACGGCACGGCCCGGCCTGCGGGCGGCGTTCTCAGCGCCTTCGATCCGCCCACCGGGCCCGGCATTCGCACCGACACCTTCGGTTACACGGGCTACCAGACCAACCCGAACTTCGACTCGCTGCTGGCCAAGGTCATCGTGCACAGTCCGTTCGGGGGTCATGCGGCGGCGGTCAAAGCTGCCGACCGGGCGCTCGGCGACTTCCGCATCGAGGGCGTCGACACCAACATCGCCTTTCTGCGCAGTCTGCTGGCGCATCCGGCGCTGACGGACATGACGGTCACGACGCGGTTCGTGGATCTCCACGCGGGTGAGCTGATCGGCGCGGCGGCGCCGGCGCCGCGCTATTTCGCCGGTGCCTCATCAGGCAGCGCGGCCCGTGGCAGCAAGGCGGGCGCGCGGATGAGCAGCAGCGATCCGCTGGCCGTTCTGGCCTATGGCAAGGGGGGCACTCCGGGTGCGCAGGTTGACGACGGCGCCACCATGACCGCGCCGCCCACATCCGGTCCCGAGGGCAGCGTGGCGCTGCAGGCGCCCATGCAGGGCACCATTGTCAGCATCGAGCTGGCGGCGGGGGACGACGTGCGGGCCAATCAGGCGGTGCTGATCATGGAAGCCATGAAGATGGAGCACGAGATCCGCGCGACCGTGGGCGGCACCGTCCGCGAGCTCACGGTCGAGCCCGGAGATACGGTCTTCACCGGTCATGTGCTGGCGTACATCGAGGAAAGAGCCGAGCTGGGCGCGGCTGAAGAGCAGGCGACGCAGGTGAATCTCGATGAGGTCCGCGCTGATGTCGCCGAAGTTCGCCAGCGCCATCAGATCACGCTCGATGCCGCGCGCCCGGACGCGGTGGCCAGGCGCCGCAAGACGCAGCAGCGCACCGCACGGGAGAACATCGACGATCTGTGTGACCCGGGATCGTTCGTGGAGCACGGCCAGCTGGTACTCACGCCGGGCACGGGTCTGCCGCGTGAGGAGGTGATCCGCCGGTTCCCGACCGATGGCATGGTGACGGGCGTCGGCAGCGTCAACGGGGCCGAGTTTGGTCCGGAAGCGTCCCGCTGCGTGGTGATGTCTTACGACTACACGGTGCTGGCCGGCACCCAGGGCGCCATCAATCATCCGAAAACCGATCGCATGCTGCAGCTGGCGGAGAAGTGGCGCCTGCCGGTGGTGCTGTTTGCCGAGGGCGGCGGCGGCCGAGCCGGAACCGGCGGCCAGCGCCAGGGCGGTCAGGCGACCACGTCGGCGGGCCAGGGCCGGGATGATTCCGCGTACCGGCCGCTGGACACCCCCACGTTCGCCGCCATGGGCCGGCTCAGCGGGCTGGTGCCCATGGTGGGGATCACTTCACGGTTCTGCTTCGCAGGCAACGCATCGCTGCTCGGCTGTTGCGACGTGATCATTGCCACCAGGAATTCCAACATCGGCATGGGCGGCCCGGCACTCATCGAGGGCGGCGGCCTGGGCGTGTTCCGGCCCGAAGAGATCGGCCCGCTGGACGTGCAGGTCAAGAGCGGCGTGGTGGACGTGGCCGTCGAAGACGAGGCCGAAGCGGTCGCCGTCGCCAGGCGCTACCTGAGCTATTTTCAGGGTCCGGTGCGCGACTGGTCCTGTGCCGATCAACGTCTGCTGCGCAACATCATTCCGGAGAACCGCCTGCGTGTGTATCGGATCCGTGACGTGCTGCACACCCTGGCCGACGAAGGCAGCGTGCTGGAACTGCGGGCCGGTTTTGGGCTCGGCATGGTCACGGCATTCATTCGCGTCGAAGGGCGCCCGCTCGGCGTGATCGCCAACAATCCGGAGTTTCTGTCCGGGGCCATCGACAGCGACGGTTCGGACAAGGCGGCCCGCTTCATGCAGCTGTGCGACGCGTTCGACGTGCCCATTCTGGTGCTGTGTGATACCCCCGGCATGATGGTCGGTCCGGACATCGAGAAGACCGGGCTCGTGCGTCATTGCAGCCGGCTGTTCGTGACCGGGGCCAACGTGACAGTGCCGATTCTCACCATGGTATTGCGCAAGGCCTATGGCCTCGGTGCTCAGGCCATGGCGGGCGGGCACATGAAGGAGCCGTTTTTCACCGTGGCCTGGCCCACGGCCGAATTCGGCGGCATGGGGCTCGAAGGCCAGGTCAAGCTGGGTTTCCGCAACGAGTTGGAAGCGATCGAAGATCCGCTGGAGCGCAAGGCCCGTTACGACCAGCTGGTCGATGCCGCCTATCAGCGCGGCAAGGCGCTCAATGCCGGCGTGTCGTTCGCAGTGGACGACGTCATCGACCCGGCCGACAGCCGGCACTGGATCGCGCGCGGCCTGGATTCGGTGCTGCCGATGCCGAAGCGGGAGGGCAAGAAGCGCGCCCACGTGGACACCTGGTGACGCCGCCGGCGCCTCAGAGCCGCTGCGATTCGAGCATCTCTGTGGTGCCCGCCGGCATGGAGACGAACGTGCCGTCGCGGCTCAGGGTCACCGGCCCCTGGTAGGCGTCGGCCACCCCGGCAAGGAACGCCTGATCGAGCCCGGGCAGGGGCAATGGCGGCACGATGTGATAGAGCAGCAGGTGGCCCACGCCGGCGGCGGCGGCAATCTCCGCGGCTTCCACCGGCGTGGTGTGGTAGTCGAGGATGTCGTGGGTGATCTTGGCCACGTTGGCGAGCCCGGCGGCGGCAGCATTGCGGTTCATGAGACCGACCAGATCCGCCGACAGCGCTTCGTGGACGAGTAGATCTACGTTCCTGGAAATTTCCTCCGTCTCTTGGATCTTCTTGGTATCACCGCTGATCACCAGGGAGCGGCCGGCATAGTCGAAGCGGTAGCCCACGGCCGGGCGTGCCGGGTCGTGATCCACCTTGAACGCCTGCACGCGCACGCCGCCGCCTTCGATGATCGTCACGGGCTGGCCGGGCTGGGGCGTCGCGAAGGTGCGCGCCACGCCGCCGGCACCCGCGGGCGGCGCCACGCTCGGGCCGTGATGCGCCGTTCGGTAGCCGCTGTCCAGGGCGTAGGCGGCATTGAAGCCGGCAACTACCTGCTGAACGCCAGAGGGGCCGTAGACGGGCATGGGCGACTGCGCCGCGCCGCCGGTCCAGTGCAGCATCAGCAGCTCGCCGAGGCCGTCGATATGGTCGGAATGGAAGTGGGTGAGCAGCACCGCTTCGGCGCGGGCCGCCGGCAGCCCCATGCGCTGCAGATTGCGCGCGCCGTTGGTTCCGGCATCGACGATGAACAGGCGCCTGCCTGCCACCACCGCCAGGCAGGCACCGGAGCGGTCCAGCGAGGGCAGCGGGCCGCCGGCGCCGCAGACCGCGAGGTGCAGACCGTCGGGGAGCGCGGCGATCGCGTCCCCGGCCATTGTTCGCGCTAGGGCCCGGTCCATCGCGCGCAGCGCCAGATCGGATCGGAACAGATAGGCCAGCGCCAGGGCGGCCAGCACGGCAAGCCCGGTCACCAGAAGCACTTTACGCATTGTCGCCAGTCCCCGTGACTGCGGCCCCCGGCCGCGGAAGTTCCCTGTCGAGGCTCATTGTGTGAGCTCGTTTGCTGCGCTGTGCAGCACGTCGCGCGCTCTGCGTGCCGACAGCTTCTGCTCGCGTCGCAGCCGATCCCAGGATTCGAAGCTGAGCAGCAGGTCCAGTGCCTCCAGACGCCAGGGCTCGGCAGCCAGGTGCCCGGGCAGCACCGTAGCCAGCGTGCGTCGGCCGATCCTCGCCCAGTAGCGCTGATTGCGCTCGAGGAACTCCGAGCGGTGACGCTTGAGACCACCGGCGCGGCGGAGAGGCGCAATCTCCTCGTACAGTCGCGCGCGGCGCTCGATGAGGTTGTGCAGTGTCTCCTCCCAGGTGGCGCCTCCGATTTCGGCTTCCAGCAGCGGCTGCACCCGTTCCAGCGTCAGGCGTGACAGCTCGCTGTACAGGCTCTCCATGTCGTTGAAATGCCGGAACACGGTTCGCATGGCGACGCCGGCGCGCTCGGACACCTGCTCGGCCGTGGGTTCCAGCATGCCTTCGTACGTCAGCTCTATCATCGCATCGATGATGCGCTGCCGGCTCTGCTCGGTGCGCAGGCGCCTGCCGTCCGTGGTGCTCGTGTTCACAGGGTCTCTGTCCTGACGGGATTCGAAGTTATGGCATGGATAGTGACAATAGATTGGGATGCTGTCAAGCTGCGCCGCCTCGACCGGGAGAGACCGAACATGCGCCGACTGATCGTGGTGCTCGTCGTGCTGGCTGGAATCGCCTATGCCGCCTATCAGCAGCGACTCTGGCTGCTGCTGCACGTGGCCCCCGTCATAGCGGATCTGCGCGACCCGATCGCGCCGCACCGCGAGGTGGAGTGGTCGTCGGGTTCGGCACCTGCGGCCGTCGCCGGGCAGCGCAAGCCCAACATCGTGCTGATCCTCGCCGACGATCTCGGCTACAACGACATTACCCGCAACGGCGGTGTGGCAGGCGGCAGCGTGCCCACACCCAACATCGATGCCCTGGCCGCATCCGGCGTTGCCTTCAGCAACGGTTACGCAGGTAATGCGGTGTGCGCGCCGTCGCGGGCGTCGATCATGACGGGCCGTTACCCCACGCGCTTCGGCTTCGAGTTCACCCCCGTGCCGAACGCCATGCCGAGGGTGTTTGCCCTCATGGCCGAACAGAGCGACGCCGTGTATCCGACGATCATCCACGAAGACCGGATCGACGCCATGCCGGACTTCCAGGATCTGGGCATGCCGCCTTCGGAGATCACCATTGCCGAGGTGCTCAAGAGTGCCGGCTACCAGACGGCTCACATCGGCAAGTGGCACCTCGGCGGAACCAACGGCATGCGCCCCGAGGACCAGGGATTCGACGACAGTCTGGACATGGCCAGCGGTCTGTACCTGCCTGAAGATTCGCCCGACGTGCGCAACGCCAAGCAGCCGTTCGATCCCATCGATCAGACGCTCTGGTCGATCATGCGCTACGCGGCAAGCTTCAACGGCGGGGACAAGTTCGCGCCCGAGGGCTACCTAACCGACTACTACACCGATCAGGCGGTGCGCGTGATCGAGGCGAACCGCGAGCGCCCGTTCTTCCTGTATCTGGCCCACTGGGCGGTGCACACGCCGCTGCAGGCCAGCCGGGAGGATTACGAGGCGCTGTCGCACATCGAGGATCATCGCCTGCGCGTGTATGCCGCCATGGTGCGGGCGCTGGACCGAAGCGTCGGGCGCGTGCTGCAGGCCCTGCGTGACAACGGCGTCGACGACAACACGCTGGTGATATTCACCAGTGACAACGGCGGCGCGAACTACATCGGCCTGCCGGACATCAATAGACCCTATCGAGGCTGGAAGCTGACGCTGTTCGAGGGAGGCACCCATGTGCCGTTCTTCATGCGCTGGCCGGGCGTCATCGCGCCGGGCAGCCAGTTCGATGCGCCCGTGGGTCACATCGACATCATGGCCACTGCCGCGGATGCAGCCGGGGCCGAGTTGCCCACGAATCGCGTCATCGACGGTGTCGATCTTTTGCCCTACGTTACCGGTGCGCGTCAGGGGGCGCCGCACGAGGCACTGTTCTGGCGCGAAGGATACTACCAGGCGGTCATCGCCGACGGCTGGAAACTGATCGTCTCCGGTCGCCCGGACCGTGTGTGGCTGTTCGACATGCGTTCGGATCCCACCGAGCAGAGTGATCAGTCCGCGGCGCGCCCCGACAAGGTGGCCGAGCTCCAGCGCCTGTTGGCCGCACACAACGCGCAGCAGGCCGAGCCGGCATGGCCGAGCATGGTGGAGTCACCGGTGATGATCGACAAGACCCTGGCAGACCCCGTGGAGCCGGGCGACGAGTACACCTACTGGCCGAACTGACCTCTGACAGGAGAACCTACCCATGGAAATCATCCGAACGCCGGACGAACGCTTCGCCGACCTGGAGGACTATCCGTACCCCCCCAGCTACGTCACGGTGGACGCCGGCGACGGCGGTCAGCTGCGCATGCACTATGTCGACGCCGGGCCGCCTCAGGGCGAGGTGATCCTGTGCCTGCACGGGCAGCCGACCTGGTCGTACCTGTACCGCAAGATGATTCCGATTCTGACCCAGGCCGGCTATCGGGTGCTGGCTCCGGATCTGGTGGGCTTCGGCCGCTCGGACAAGCCGGTGGCGCCGGAAAGCTACACCTATGCCAATCACGTGTACTGGCTGGGCGGACTCGTGCGCGCGCTCGATCTGCGCGCGATCACGCTGGTCTGTCAGGACTGGGGCGGGCTCATCGGCCTGCGCGTGCTGGCCGAGATGCCGGACCGGTTTGCGCGGGTGGTAGCGGCCAACACGGGGCTGCCCGATGCGCGCGGCATACCCGATGAGATGGCGCCGGCCATGCGCGCGCTGTTCGCCAGCATCCCGGCGCTCCCCGTGGCGCAGATGGGCCAGAAGCTGCGCGAGAACGAGCATGGCGCGGGCTTCATGTACTGGATCAAGTACTGCGCCGAGGACCCGGAGCTGCGCATCAGCGATGTGGTCAATCTGTCTGCGGGGGGCGCGCTGAGCGAGGCGCAGATCAGGGCCTACGACGCCCCGTTCCCGGGCGAGCCCTACAAGCAGGGTGCGCGCCGGTTTCCGTCCCTGGTTCCGATCTTTCCAGACGACCCCGCCATCGCTGCGAACCGCGCGGCCTGGAAGGTTCTCGAGGGTTTCGAGCGGCCGTTTCTCACCGCGTTCAGCGACATGGATCCGGTGACTGCCGGCGCTCACGTGCGCTTTCAGGAATCGGTGCCGGGGGCCCGCGGTCAGCGTCACGTGACCATCGAAGGGGCGGGACACTTTCTGCAGGAGGATGCGGGCGAGCGGCTGGCCCGGGTGATCGTCCAGTTCTGTCGGGACAATCCGCTGTGACCGGTCGCGGGCGGCAGGCGCGCGGGTCGTGAGCCGCAACGGGCGCTTCGTGCTGTGGGGCGGGGCAGGGTTGTTCTACGCGGTGTTCTGCCTCTGGTACACGAATCTGGGCGGGCCGCTGACCGCGCCCGAGATCGAGCGCTTTTCCGCCATTCTCGAAACCCGTCATGCCGATCCGGCCCAGGCTCAGCGGCTGCGGGCGTTCATGGCGGCGGACGACGGCAACCAGTTTCTGATGCTGAACGCGCTCGATCTGGCCGAACGGCCGTCGCCGCCTCCCGGAGCGCCGGCGGGCGTCACCGGTCAGGACCTGCTGGACCGTTACATGACTTACATGCTGCCGGCGCTGCTGAAGCGCGCCTGTCATCCGGTGTTCGCCGGGCGTGCCCTCGCCGATGCGGTGGATCTCGTCGGCGTGGCCGACGGCGCGCATTGGGACCAGGGCGCGCTGGTGCGTTACCGGAGCCTTCGGGACATGCTGGAGATCGCCCTTGACCCGGCGTTTCAGGGGCCGCATGCCGACAAGCTGGCAGCACTCGAAAAGACCATCGCTTACCCTCTGCAACCGCAGCTTTACCTGAGCGATCCGCGCCTGCTGCTGGCGCTGGTGCTGCTCGTCGCGGTGCTGCTGCTCGATCGAAGGAGAACCAACCATGGCTGAACCCCTGGAAATCGATGTGTTCTGGTCGTTCCGCAGTCCCTGGTCGTACCTGGCGACGCCGAGGCTGGCGCAGTGGCAGCGCAGCTACGAGCTCAACGTGCGATTCCGGCCCGTGTATCCCATCGCCGTGCGCACGCCGGAATTTTTCGCCAACGTGCACCCGCAGTGGTTCGGCTACTTCATGCGTGACGTGTTCCGGGTGGCGGAGTTTCTCGAGCTGCCGTTCCGCTGGGCGAGCCCCGACCCCATCGTCCAGTATCCCGGAGAGGACGGGCGGCCGCGCACGGCGGACGAACAACCCTACATCCAGCGCCTCACGCGGCTGGGGGTGCTGGCGGAGGAATCGGGGCGCGGGATCGACTTCGCGGAGCAGATCGCGGGCGTGATCTGGACCACGGAGAACTGGCACCAGGGCGCGCACCTCGCCGACGCCGCCGCCCGCGCCGGGCTCGATCTGGCCGAGCTGGATGCGCGTGCCGGGGCCGAGGCCGAGCGCCTGGAGCAGGTCATCGCGGGCAACCAGGACGACCATGCCGCTGCCGGACACTGGGGCGTGCCAACCTGCGCGTTCCGCGGCGAGCCGTTCTTCGGCCAGGATCGACTCGACGTGCTGCTGTGGCGGCTGCGGCAGAACGGTCTGCGGGAACGCACCTGAGCCGCGGCCAGCTGCCTGGCCGGCCGCGCCGCCACCGACGCAGATGACCGGATGCCTAGAGGTGTGAGCGGGTCCAGCGCACGATGTCGCCGGCGCTCATGGCGCCCGCCTGGCGGGCCAGCTCGCGGCCGCCCTTGAACAGCATCAGGGTGGGAATGCTGCGGATACCGTAGCGCGCAGCCGTGGTCTGCGCCGCCTCGGTATCGACCTTCACCACCCGCACGGCCGGTTCCAGCTGGGCCGCTGCCTGCTCGTAAGCCGGCGCCATCATCCGGCAGGGCCCGCACCAGGTAGCCCAGAAGTCCACCAGCAGCGGGATGTCGCTGCGTTCCAGCTGGCGCGCGAACGCGTCGTCGTCGAGATTCTCGGGGTGCCCCGAGAACAGCGGACGGTGGCACTTTCCGCACTTCGGCGCATCGCCGAGACGCGCAGCCGGGATTCGATTGGCCGCGTTGCAGGCCGTGCAGACCACGTGTATCAGATCGCTCATGGTCGTCTCCGAGTCGGGTCGGCATCGAGGTCGAACGCGCTCTCGAACTGCGCCAGACGCCGGCGCAGCTCATGTAGCTCCTCGAGCATGTCGAGTATCAGCGCGGAGCCGGCGAGGTTGACGCCCAGATCCCGCTGCAGGCGCTGGACCCGGTGCACCCGCTCGATGCTGACGCCCGAGAAGCGCCACTCCTGAACGCGCCTTCCGCGCGGCTGCAGGATGCCTTCGTCCACCAGAGTGATGAGCCAGTCGGCGTCCGTGGCGCAGGTCCGCGCGAGCTCCGCCAGGCTCAGCTCCAGCGCTGCATCCAGCAGGTGTCCTTCGAGGATGTCGTCGTCGCGCATGGCTCAGCTCCCGAGGTGCTCGCGGGGATCGAAGGCGAGGTTCTCGGCCATGTTCCGGTACACGGCCTTGGCGCTGTCGGTGTCCGCCGCCGGCAGCACGATCTGCAGCACCAGATACAGGTCGCCCGCGCTGGTGGTTGATCCCGATGCCGGGATGCCGCGCCCTTTGAGTCGCAGCTTGCGCCCGCTGGTGGATCCCGCGGGGACGCTGACCTCCACCTGGCCCGTGGGGGTCGGCGCCTTGACCCTGGCGCCGAGCGCGGCTTCCCAGGGGGCTACGGGCAGATCCAGATACAGGTCCCGGCCGTCCACACGGTAGAGACGGTGCGGGCGGAACTCGATCTCGAGAAACAGATCTCCGGCCGGGCCTTCGCCGAGCCCCGGGGCGCCCTGACCGGCGAGGCGGATGCGCTGGCCGGCGCTGATGCCTCTGGGAATGCGCACGTTCAGCGTTCTGCTGCGGGCAGCGACGTGACCGCGCTCGTCCACCTCGGGCACCTGCAGCGTCACGGCGCGCGTGCTGCCGTTTATGGCATCCTCCAGGTCGATCAGGATGCGCGCGTGGTGGTCCTCACCGCGGGCGCGGAAGCCGCGGTGCCCGCCGCGGGCGCCCTGGGGACCGCCGCGGGCGCTGTAACCTTCGTGAAACGCCTGCCCGAAGAGGGTCTCGAAGAAGTCGCTGAATCCGCCGGCATCGGCGCCGGTGAAGCCGCCGCCGTGAAACTCGAAGCCGGCGTCCCAGTCGGGTGGCGGGCGGAAATCCTGGCCGGCCTGCCAGTTGGCGCCCAGCTGGTCGTAAGCGACCCGCTTCTCCGGATCCTTCAGCACTTCGTAGGCTTCGTTGACTTCCTTGAAGCGTGCCTCGGCGTCGGTTTCACTGCTGACGTCCGGATGGTACTTGCGTGCCAGCTTGCGGTAGGCACGCTTGATTTCATCCTGAGTGGCGTCGCGCTCGACACCGAGCGTCTGGTAGTAGTCTTTGAATTCCATCCCGGCCTGATTCCCGATGGCGCACTATGCGGCCGCGCTCTGCTCTCCGTATATCGGGATCTACCCGGGCAACTTCAAGGGCCCGCGTGGCTGCTGCTCAGGGAGCGATGCGCTCGAAGCGGCCGCTGTACTGCTCCAACCGGTACAGGTCCCGCGTGCGCTTCAGGTTGGGGGTGAGGTCGTACCACCAGGTGTAGCTGACTGCGGCGCCGCCGGGCAGAGGCACCGGCAGCAGCACCTGTTTGAGCTCGCGGTCCGTGAGCACGCAGCGATCGTACTCGCCCAGGTCGTCCTGAATGCAGACGCGGTAACGGATTTCGCCGGGGCGGCCGACGGTGTTGTCGCGATCGATCCGGACCCGGCGTTCGACACCCTTTTCCTTCACGTACAGATAGTTCTCGCTGACCAAGTTCTTGTCGATGAGCACCTGCGCGGACGCGATGCCGGAATCCGCATCGATGCCGAACTCGACTTTGATCTCGTGCGAGCTCGTGGGCCGCAGCTTGCTCAGGCACAGGCGCGAGCGGGCGCTGAGCGGAAAATGGGCGACGTCGATCGACGCGTCTTCGCTGCTCCGGGTGGTTGCGCGCAGGGGACCGATCTCGGTGCCGCAGCCCCGACCCAGCAGATCCAGCGACCGCTCGCGCTCGAGGTCCGCCATGGTTCGGTAGAACCCCAGCCGCACCACGCCGCGGGCATCGCGGTGCAGACTGAGCAGAATATCGGCCAGGTACGCGTCCTGCCCCAGGCACCGCTCCACCTCCGGATCGCAGGGGTTGAAATTCAGGTCGTCCGCCGGATCCTCCGTCAGCGCGCTGCCGAAGCTGCCCCTGTAGGTACCGAGGTAGCTGTCCAGATCGTCGTTCGGGGGACTGCCCCCGGCGAATGGACCCTGGCCGGTACCGGCGCATCCGGACATCCCGATCAGCAGGGCCAGGGTGGCTTTGATTCGTGTGCTCATGCCACCGATGCTACCGCAGCTCGATTGACCCTTCAGCACGCGCTCTCTATCGTCGGCCGAAGAGCAATCATTCTCGAGGGGGAGAGCATGCGGGGCAGGACCGTGTTTCTCGACAGCCTGCGCGCGCACGGCGTGCGGCGCATCTTCGGCAATCCGGGCACGACGGAGAGCCCGCTGCTGGACGCGCTGCGCGACCGGCCGGATCTCCAGTACGTGGCGGCGCTGCATGAGGGCATAGCCGTTACCGCGGCCAGCTACTACGCCTTCAGGCCAGCGGCGAGCCGGTGGTCGCCAACGTGCACGTGGCCCCGGGCCTGGGCAACGGGCTGGGGTCGTTGCACGGCGCGCTGCGGGCCGGTTCACCGCTGGTGCTCACTGCCGGTCAGCAGGACACCCGCATGCGCCTGCGTGAGCCGATGCTGCAGCACGATCTGGTGGCCATGGCCGCGCCGCTGTGCAAGCGGAGTGCTCAGGTGGAGCACGCCGACGAGATGGGCGCGCTCATGGCGCGTGCTTTCAAGATTGCCTGCGAGCCGCCCCAGGGCCTGTTTTTCGTGCGCCCATCAACGTGATGGAGCAGGAGACGGACAACGCGGCGTTCGGCGGCGGGCGGCTGTACGCGAATCCGCCGCCGGATCCGGCGGGCATCGCGGACGTGGCCGGTCGTCTGCTGCGTTCGGCAAACCCCGCGATCCTGGCGGGAGAAGCCGTCGCCCGGGCCGGTGCGGTGGGCGCGCTGGTGCGGCTGGCGGAGCAGACCGGAGCGTCGGTGTGCTCACGACGGGCTGCGTCTGCAGCTGTCGTTCCCCAACCGACACCCCGCGAACATGGGCGCGCCGCCGTTCGAGGCCGGCGCGATCAGGGCGATGCTCGCGGATCACGATCTGATTCTCATGCTGGGCGGACCGTTCTTCGAGGAAGTCTGGTTCGACGCGGTGCGAGCCGTTCCGGAGACTGTGCCCATCGTGCAGATCGCGCCGAACCACCCCGTCCTGGCCCGGAACTTCGAGCTTGCCGCTGGTGTGGTGGGCGACCCGGCGGCTGCCCTCGAGGCGCTTGCCGGCGTGGTCGCCGATATGGCGTCTGCGCAGTTCGAGGCGGCCGCCGCGCAGCGCAGGGCCACGCTCGAGCAGCGCCATGCGGAGCGCCGGGCGCAGGGGGAGGCGGCGCTGCGCAGCCGCTGGGACGCACTGCCCATGCTGCCGGGCAGGGCGCTGCTGGAAGTGGCGGCGGCGCTGCCGGAGGACGTGATCGTGGTGGATGAATCCATCACCGCCGGACGCGACGTGCAGTTCGCTTTCGAGTTCGCGGCGGCCGGCGACTACTTCGGCCAGCGCGGCGGCGGCATCGGCCAGGGCATCGCCGGCGCGCTGGGGGTGAAGATCGCCAACCCGGAGCGCCCCGTGCTGTGCATATCCGGCGACGGCTCGGCCATGTACCACATCCAGTCTCTGTGGACGGCCGCGAACCTGGGTCTCGACATCGTGTTCGTCATTCTCGCCAATCGCGAGTATCGGGTGCTGAAGCACAACCTGGACATCTATCGTCGTCGCTTCGACGCCGCGTCGAACAACCCGTATCCCTTCATGGACTTCACGCCGGCGATGGACTTCGCCGCCCTGGCGTCGGGGCTGGGCGTTGCCGGCGTGCGCATCAGTGATCCGGCGGCGCTGCAGGCTGCGGTGCAGCGGGCGTTTGCCGCGGGCGGGCCGCACCTGATCGAGGTGGCAGTCTCGGGCAAGGAATCCTGAAACCGGTTCAGGCCGAGGCCAGCTCGGCCCGCAGGCGCGGCACCACGTCGCGGAACAGCCGTTCGAGACTGGCGGACATCTGTTCGGGCCGCAATCCCGGCGGCACGGCCATGGTGACGATGTCCGTGATGCCGAAGCGGGCGATGAACCGGCGCAGCTCCGCCACGCACTGCTCGACGTTGCCGACGATCCAGGTCTGCGGGACGGGCTCGCCGCCGCTGCCGAAGCCCTCGCCGCTTTCCTCGAAGAAGCGCTGGTAGAGGGCCATGCGGTAGCGTTCCGCAGCGCGTATCGCCGGCCAGTCGCTGTCGCGGTCGTCGGTCACCAGGATGCTGCGGATGATGCCGATGCGGTAGTCGGCCGGATTGCGGCCGGTGCGGGTGAGCTCGGCCACCCAGGGGTCGAAGGCGCGCGCCTTGAGGCCCTGCGGCAGGAAATTGGTGTCGTAACGGGCAGCCCGCATTGCGCCGCCTTCGGACATCGCCGCGATCCACAGGGGCGGGCCCCCGGCCTGGACATAACCGGGCGTGATCTGCACGTCCTGGAGCTGGTAGCGCTTGCCGCGGTAGCTGAAGCGCTCACCGCTGAAGCAGCGCTGCAGCACCTCGATGCCCTCGTTCATCAGGGACACGCGACGCGCCACTGGCAAGCCGAAACCGCGGAACTCGTGCGGCGCGTAGCCCATGCCGATGCCCAGCTCCACGCGGCCGCCGGACAGGTTGTCCAGTACCGCCAGATCCTCGGCCAGACGGACCGGATGATTGAACGGCATGAGGCAGATGTCGGTGCCGAACCGCACGCGGCTCGTGAGCGCGGCCATCGCGCCGGCGACGGGAACCCAGCTCGGCAGGTAGCCGTCCTCGACGAAGTGGTGTTCGGTGAACCACACCAGATCGGCACCGAGCCGGTCGAGCCACTGCACCTGCTCGAGAATCTCCGCGTACAGCTGGTGATTCGAGGTCCCGGAATCGGGCGGGTTGCGGAAGTCGTAGCATACGCCCAGACGCAGTTCCGGCATCGGATTGTCCTCTCGTTCCCCGGTAGGTTTGTCTCACAGGTCGACGCCATCGGCAATAACCGGGGGGCGACAGGCGTGGTGACCGCCCAGGCAGTCAGGTCGGCAGGCGGGTGGGCGTCATCGCGTTGCCGCGGGGCAGGGCGCCCCTGCGCGCAACGCCAGAATCAGATCCCGCAGGCGCGGTGCCTGTGCAATCACCGCCAGGTGTTCCGTGCTCGTCGAGACGATGCGGCAGCTGCCCGGTAACCCGTCCATCCAGTCGGACGCGCCCTGGCGCCAGGCGCTGAGCGTGGCGCGTTCCTCCGGGCCGGCTGCCGCTTCGATTGCCGCGCGCTCGAAGTCGGTGTCGAACGACCATACCGGAACCGAAACCGGCCAGGGCACAGCCGCGGCGGCACGCACGTCGCTGCCGTAGTGGGCGATTTCCTGGAAGCGCCAGAGGATTCGCTGACGCTCGCTGCGCGTACCCAGCACCGCGTCGAGATAACTGGCGTCGAGGCGGGCCGAAAGCGGCCCGTCCGCCAGCCTCAGCACCCGGGCGCGATCGTTGGCGCGATGTTCTGCCGCGCGCGCGTCGTAGCCGCCGGAAAGCACGAAGTCGGGGAGGGCTTCGGACTGAAACGGCACGGCCTGCTCCGCGTAGAAGTCCAGCAGGCCGGGGCTCAACGCGTCCGGGTCCACCAGCAGCGCGCCGGCGATGGCGCCCGGGCCGTTGCCGGCGAAGTAGCCGTGCAGCGCCAGATTGGCACTGGCGAACGCGATCACGAAGACCGGCTCGCGTTCCAGGCTCGGCAGCAGCGATGACAGCGCCCGACCGAAGCTGGCATAGCTGCCGGATGGACCGTCGCTGAACGCCTGGCCCGCGCGGTCGATGGCGTGAGTGCGCACGCTGTCCGCGAGCAGCGCTTGCAAGAGTGCGAACCAGGCCGTGTCGCTGTGCCAGCTTTCCGTGGGGCCGGAAAGCAGCACCACCGCCGGACCCGGGCGCTCGGCGCCGAGGGTGCGCACGTGCAGTGCGCCGTCCTGCGTCGGAACCAGGGCACTCCCCTGGGGCAGCACGCTGCCCCCCAGAGCGGCCACCAGCAGCAGCATGGCAGAGTTCATGATCCCTGCCGGCCCGCGTGCCGCAGGCGGGTGTGCCGGGCGCGATACGCGCGTGACGACGGACTGGACAGGTGAGGGCAAGCGCCCATATGGTCAGCGCCGATCAGCAGGACATGTGCGGATGGTAGTGGCTTGAGACCGAGGTGCACAGCAACCGATCGAGTTCGTGGCGCCGGCTGCGGGCCGGGCGCGGATCGCCGCGCGAGCGCGGCCGGCCGCAGGCACGGCGGATGAGCGCGTCGGACCTGACGGCCGTTGCGCTCACGGCGAGCCTCGCGTCCATCACCACGCTGCTGCTGTTGCTCGTCGGTACGCCCCTGGCCTGGTGGCTGTCGCGCACCGGCTCGGCGCTCAAGCCGGCGCTGGAGGCGGTGACGGCCCTGCCGCTGGTGCTGCCGCCCACGGTGCTCGGCTTCTACCTGCTGATACTGCTGAGCCCGTCAGCGCCGCTCGGCGGATTGTGGGTGCGGCTCACCGGCGAGGCCCTGACGTTCTCTTTCAGCGGTCTCGTGGTGGCCTCGGTGCTGTACTCGCTGCCGTTCATGGTGCAGCCGCTGCAGAGTGCTTTCGAGAGCGTCGGCCGGGCGCCGGTGGAGGCGGCTGCGAGCCTGGGCGCAGGCCCGCTCGATGCGTTCTTCAGCGTGGTCGTGCCGTTGTCGGGGCGCGGCTTTCTCACTGCGGCCGTGCTCACCTTCGCGCACACCATCGGCGAGTTCGGCGTGGTGCTCATGGTTGGCGGCAACATCCCGGGCTCGACGCGCGTCGTCTCCATCGCCATCTTCGAGCATGTGGAAACGCTCGACTACGCGGCAGCGCACGCGCTCTCTGCGGGCATGGTGGTGTTCTCGTTCGTGGTCTTGACGGTCGTCTACACGATCAACCGCAGGCTGCCCGTGCATGTCGGCTGACGAGCTGTCGCTGCGCGTCGAGGTACGGCATCCCGGATTCACTCTGAGTGTGTCCGAGGCGCTCCCCCTGGATGGCGTAACCGCGCTGTTCGGGCCGAGCGGCAGCGGCAAGAGCACGCTGCTGCGCGCCATCGCCGGTTTCGAACGGCCGGCCAGCGGACGCATCGCCTGCGGAGAATCGCTGTGGTTCGATGACCAGCAGCGTGTCGACGTCCCGGCGCACCGACGTGCGGTAGGCTACATGTTTCAGGACGGCCGCCTGTTCACGCACCTGGACGTCGCCGGGAATCTGAGATATCCCCAGCGGCGTCGCCGCGACCGGCAAAGCGGCTGGGATCGCGACGCGGTGGTGGCTGCGCTGGATCTCGAGCCGTTGCTCGAGCGCCGCGTGGCTTCGCTGTCCGGGGGTGAACGGCAACGGGTCGCGCTCGGCCGAACGCTGCTGTCGCGGCCACGGCTGCTGCTGCTCGATGAGCCGCTGGCAGCGCTGGATCGCAATCGCAAGGCGGAGATCCTGCCGTACCTGGCGCGCCTGCAGCGTCAGTTTCGGCTGCCCACCCTGTTCGTCAGCCACGACGTCGACGAGGTGGCCCAGCTGGCAGACAACGTGCTCGTGCTGGCAGGCGGACGGGTGCAGACCCGAGGCACCACTGCCGCCATCGTCGAGCGCCTCGATCTGCAACCCATCACCGGGCGCTTCGAGGCTGGTGTGCTGGTGGAAGGGGTGGTGCTCGATCACGACGCCCGGCTGCATCTGACCCATGTCGACCTTGCCGGAGACCGGCTGAGCATGCCGCTCATAGCGCATGTCCCACCCGGAGAGCGGATCCGCATTCGCATCCGCGCACGCGATGTGTCGCTCGCAACCGAAGTGCCGCGGGCGATCAGCATCCGCAACATCCTGCCGGGGACGCTGGAAGCGCTCGTCACGGAGCCGGAGACGGGTTTCGCCGAAGCGCTGATCGGGCTGCGCGGGACGCGCATTCGGGCGCGCCTCACGATCGCTGCTGTTGAGGATCTGGCGCTTGCGCCCGGCGCTCAGGTGTTCGCCCTGGTCAAGAGCGTGAGCTTCGAGACCGGCGGCTGAGGTGACCCCTCAGCCCCGGAACGTGACGGAATCCGGCCGCCAACGGTAGCGGCGCCGGCAGCCCGCGATCCAGGCAGCCTGCAGCCGCCGATCGGTCATGTCGAGTCTCCGTTCACGCCTTTGAGCGCTAGCTGGCATTGCGCGGGATTTCGCGGAACGGCCCCGTGTCGAAGCGGGGCTCCTTGGGCAGACCCAGCACCCGCTCGGCGATGATGTTGCGTTGAATCTCGTCGGTGCCGCCGGCAATGGACGTGGCCGGCACCGACACCAGGATCTCGGCGATGAGCCCGTTCATGGGCGAATCGCTGCCGCTCAGCATGGCGTCGGCTCCGGAGATCAGCGTGTGTGCGTGGGACGCGGCCCGTGCCACGTGACTCGCCGCCAGCTTGCCCAGCGAGCCCTCGGGACCCTGCGGGCGTCCCTGGCGCTGGGCAGCCCGGGCCCGCAGTGCCGTCCACTCGGCGCACTTCGCAAGGATCAGCAGGCGCGCGATTTCCTGGCGCACCACGGGATCGTCGATGCGCCCGGTCTCCTGAGCTCTCGGCAGCACCAGATCGACCCGTCCCGCCCGTTGCGGGTACCACTTGTACGGTTCCATGGAGGTGGCGACCTCGCGGGCCACCTCTTCATCGATCCGCCCCTGGTGCTGACCGCGGCGCCCCGCGTCGCGGAGCCCATCGGCCTGGCGGCGTTCGTGGGCGAGTGTGGTCATGGCCACCTGCCAGCCGTTGCCCACCGTCGACACCAGGTTCTCCGGCGGGATCTTCGCGTCGGTGATGAACACCTGATTGAACGACGCGTGGCCGTTCATCTGTCTGAGCGGCTGCACGTCCACGCCCGGCTGCGTCATATCGAGAATGAAGAAGGTCAGCCCCTGGTGCTTGGGCGCGTCCCAGTCGGTGCGGGCCAGCAGCAGGCCATACTGGGCGTGGTGGGCGCTGGTGGTCCAGACCTTCTGGCCGTTGGCGATCCACTGGCCGTTCTCGAGCACCGCGCGGGTCGTGGCTCCTGCCAGATCGGAGCCACTGCCGGGCTCGCTGAACAGCTGACACCAGGTGTCCTCGCCCGTGAGGATGCCGCGCAGATAGCGTGCCTTCTGCGCATCGGTGCCGTGCTCGAGCAGGGTGGCCCCGGCCAGCAGGCGGATGCCCGCCGTGGCCACCCCCACCGCGCCCAGGCGTGCAAACTCTTCCTGCACGACGGGGTTCAGCGCGGCGGGCAGATCTCTGCCGTGCCAGCGGCTCGGCCAGACCGGCATGCCCCAGCCGGAGTCCACCAGCTTGTTGCGCCACTCGATCAGCCCTGTGTCCGGGTTCCAGTTGGTTTCGAGCCAGGCCCGGACCTCGGCGCGTACCGCAGCTTCGGTGAATTCGGTCATGGCGTTGCTCCCTGTTCCAGCCAGCAGCTCAGCATGCGTTCCCGGTGGGCGCCCGGGTCGCCGAACAGCACCTCCGAGCTCTTTGCACGCTTGAACCACAGATGGGCGTCGTGATCCCAGGTGAATCCGATGCCGCCATGGAGCTGAATGCAGGTGCGCGCAGCGCCCATGTACGCATCGGCGGCGGCGCTCTTCGCCAGCGACGCGAGCGCCGGCAGATTCGGATCCGCCGCGTCGGCTGCAGCGGCGGCGTGGTAGGCGGCGGACTTGGCCAGCTCTACCTCCAGCAGCATGTCCGCGCAGCGGTGCTTCACGGCCTGAAACGAGCCGATCGCGCGGCCGAACTGCACGCGCAGCTTGACGTAGTCGATCGTCATGTCGTGCAGGCGCTGGGCGCCGCCCACCATCTCGTTGGCGAGCGCGATGAGCGCGAGATCCAGTACCCGTCCGAGCTGCGCCGCACCGTCCCCCGCCTGCCCGAGCAGCTCTGCAGGCGTATCGGTGAAGTGCAGCTGTGCCTGTTTGCGCGTGGCATCCAGAGTCTGCAGGGGCCTGCGTTCGAGACCGCTGGCGTCCGGCGCCACGGCGAACAGCGACAGGCCGTCAAGGCCGCTGCTGCCGGGCGCGCGCGCGGCAACGATCACCAGCTGCGCCGTCGCGCCATCGATGACGAAGCGCTTGACGCCGTTCAGACGGTACCCGCTGCCGGCGGGAGCAGCGGTCGTTGCGATGCCGTCGCAGGTCCAACCGCCGTCGGGTTCGGTAAACGCCACGCAGCCGCGCAGCGTGCCGTCCGCGAGCTGCGGCAGCCAGCGTTCCTTCTGGGCCTCGCTGCCCGCCTGCAGCAGGGCCTGGCTGGCAAGCACCGCAGAGGACAGGAATGGTGCGCACAGCAGAGCCCGACCCATCTCCTCCATGGCGATGCCGAGTTCCACGGTGCCGAAACCGTAACCCCCATATGCTTCCGGCACGATCAGGCCCGGGAGTGCCAACTCCTCAGCGAGTGCCTGCCACAGCTCGGCGTCGAAACCCTGATCCGTGTCCATGAGGCGTCGCACCTCGCGGCTCGGGGATCGGTGCTGCATGAAACGCTGCAGCGTATCGCGGAACTGCAGCTGCTCGTCGGTGAAGGTGACCTGCATCGGTTCAGCTCCGGTCGGAGAGTTTGTAGGTGACCATGGCCACCGCGACTTCCTCGTCGTCCGCGTTGCGCACGCTCACGTCACCGGTGCACAGGGTGCCGCCGCGCCGCCGCACGGTGGCGATGGCGCGCAGATCGGTCGCGCGGGCGAGGCGCAGGAAGTTGATGGTGAATCCCACCGTGGCGCCGCGCGCGTCGGCACCGATGTCCGGGTGCGACCAGAACGCTGCCGTGGCGGCGATGTCCACCAGCGCGCTGATGGCGCCCCCGTGCACGCGGTCCGCACCCAGGGCGCTGTGATAGGGCAGTCTGATCACGACCTCGTCGGTGCGGGCGGATTCCAGCTCGGCACCCAGCAGCGACGCGAAGCCGTCGCTGGCGATCCAACGTACCCGTTCTTCGGACGGCCGGGCGCTCACGCGGACGCCTCTGTGCAAACGTACGCCATCGTCTCTCCCCCAAGCGATTGCGGTGAGACTACTACATGCGCGATGCCGGTTAGAATCCCCGAATCCGGGGCCATGATCCGGACCTGGCCGGAGCGCACGTGGCCGGGATCGGCGCGCGCGCTGCACCCGCTGACTGGCCGGGTATAGACTCGAGCCGCGGAAGGGAGGGTTTCATGATCAGACGGGCCTGGGTCTCGATGCTGTCGCTGACGCTGGCGGGATGGATTGCGGGCTTGCCGGCGCTCGCGCAGGCGCCCGCGCCGGCACCGGCGATCACCAGGGACAGCGTTGCAGCCTTCTTCAGCTCGGCGTTTCCGCTGCAGCGCCTGGAGCACGAGATTCCCGGATACGTGGTAGCGGTGGTGTATCGCGGCGAGGTGCTCTATCTGGGCGGGTTCGGTTGGGCGGACATCGCTGCGCGCGTGCCGGCCGACCCCGAACGATCTCTGTTCCGGATCGCATCCATCACCAAAACGTTCGTCTGGACCGGCCTGATGCAGCTGGTGGAGCAGGGCCGCATGGGTCTGGACGACCCGGTGCAGGACTATCTGGATTTCGAGCTCGCGAGCACGTTTGCCGAGCCGATCCGCGTGCGCCACCTGCTGACCCACACGGCCGGATTCGAGGAGCGTGGCACCGGTACGGCGGCCAGGTCAGCGGCTGAGCTGACTCCGCTCGGCAGCTACCTGGCGGAGAACCAGCCTGCGCTGGTCAGGCCGCCGGGCCAGCAGGCGTCATACTCGAACTATGGTGCAGCGCTCGCCGGCTACCTCATCGAGCGGGTCAGTGGGCAGTCCTGGGCGGACTACGTCGATGACCACATCCTCGAGCCGCTGGCCATGACCTCTACCAACACTCACTCCGAGATGGCGGATGCGCTCCGGGCACGGCACGCGACGAGCTACCGCTTTCGGGCCGGCCGCTTCGAGCCGCTGGACTATCTGTACGCGCGGGACGCCCCGGCCGGACACATGAGCACCACGGCAGCGGACATGGCGCGCTACATGCTCGCCCATCTCGGACACGCCCGACCTGACGGCGTATTCGTGTTTTCGCCGCGACTGGTGGCCGCGATGCGCGAGCCGCTGTTCGCGCCGGATCCGGCCGTTCAACCGCTGCTGCACGGCTTCTACCGAAGTGACCGCAACGGCCTGGCCGTGTACGGCCATGGCGGCGACGTCAACGGCTTTCACAGCAACCTGAGCCTGCTGCCGGATCTGGACCTGGGCATCTTCGTGTCGTTCAATTCCGATCCTTCCGCGGTGGCGCGCAGCAACATCGTGCCGGCGTTCATCGATTACTTCTTTCCTGCGGAGATTCTGCGCACAGCTCCGGCGCCCGCGGAGGTCGCGTTCGACGATCTCATGGGCGAGTACCTGCCGCTGCGCCGTAACTGGTCCACCTTCGAACGGCTCGGTTCCCTGGTGAACGTTCTGCAGGTAGCGTCCTCCGACGGTCAGCTGCTGCTCGGCGGTGGTGCGAGCCGCTGGGTGGCGATCGCTCCGGACCGATTCGTGGCGCTGTACTCCGATCGCTCGCTGGTAGCGCAGCGCGACGCGAACGGAAAGACCTACCTGATGCTGGAGACGCCGCTCGCGACCTTCGAGCGCGTGCGCGGGATCGATGCGCCGTCGACACAGCGCGTGCTGTTCGGTTGCGTTGCGGCGGTCTATCTCCTGGCCGTCGTGGGTTGGGGCTGGCGGGCGATCCGCCGTGCGCCCGCGGCGGCGGCGCTGCCGCGCGTGCAGGTGGGCGTGGCATGGGCGCACGCGCTGCTCGGCCTGTACCTGATTGCGCAGCTGGCGCGTGCGCTGTCAGGAGACGTGGAGGAGTTTCAGTTCGGCGTGCCGCCGGAGGTGCACCGCAACCTCATCCTGATGAGCCTGAATCTGCTCGCCGGTGCGCTGGTCGTGGTGTTCGCCGTGCTGCAGTGGCTGCGCGGCGCTGGTTCGGTGGCGGCGCGCCTGCGCTACGACCTGGTGGCGCTGGCGGCGCTGCTCAACGCCCTGCTGGCGGTGTGTTTCAACTATGCCGGTTATGCCTTCTCCTGATAGCCGGCCACGCGCGACCTCAGCACGCTCGTGTCATGCTGCTTTTTCGCTACCCGCTTTTTCGCTATGCTCGGGGGTCAGGTTTACCGGGGTGGAGCGCGCATGCGTAACCTTCTGATTCTAATAGGGTTTGTTTTCAGCTCGCCGGCGTTTGCGATCAGCGTCGGCGATCACGTGGAGAATTTCCGCCTGCTCGACCAGAACGGCGAGTCCCACCAGCTGTACTACTACAGTGATGCCAAAGCTCTGGTGTTCATGGTGCAGGGCAATGGCTGCCCCATCGTGCGCAATGCGTTGCCGCGCTTCAAAGAGCTGCGCGATCAGTACTCGGCCCAGGGCGTGCAGTTCATGATGATCAACTCGAACCTGCAGGATAATCGCGCCAGCATTGCAGCGGAAGCGAGCGAGTTCGATTTCGGCATGCCCGTGCTGCTGGACGAAACCCAGGTGATCGGCGAGTCGCTGGGGCTGATCCGCACCGGCGAGGTGTTCGTGGTCGATCCGAAGGGCTGGAAGGTCGTGTACCAGGGGGCGGTGGACGATCGTCTCACGTACGAGAAGCAGAAGGCAGCCGCGAGCGAACACTACCTCAAGGATGCCATCGACGAGGTGCTGGCCGGCCAGCCGGTGAAGGTTGCCAGCACCGACGCGCTGGGTTGCCTGATCAACTTCCCGGAGCGCGGCAAGGACGCGCAGCACGCGCAGATTTCCTACGCGGACACCATCGCGCCCATGCTCATCGACAACTGCGTGAGCTGTCACCGCCCTGGCGGCATCGGCCCCTGGGCCATGACCGACTACAACATGGTGCGCGGCTTCTCGCTGATGATGCGCGAAGTGCTGCGCACCCAGCGCATGCCGCCGTGGCATGCTGATCCGGCCTATGGCCACTTCAGCAATGATCGCTCGCTGACCGCTCAGGAGTACACGACGCTGGTGCGCTGATCGAAGCCGGCGCGCCGCGCGGTGAGGGGCCGACCCGCTCGCCGAGTACAAGCACGAGTACTCGGAATGGAACATGGGGCCGCCGGACGTGGTCATCGACATCCCGTCGACCGACGTGCCTGCCACCGGCGTGGTCGACTACCAGTACAGATGATGCCCAACCCGCTCGATCACGACGTCTGGGTGAGCGGCGCCGACATCCTTCCGGGAGACCGTTCCGCGCTGCACCACGTGATCACCAGCTTCGGTATTCTCGAGACCGAGGGCCGCCGCGCCGGACGTCTCAAGCGCGAAGGGCAGGGCACCCTCGGCGGCTACGTGCCGGGCGCCGACGGCGACCGCTTCCCCGAGGACACGGGTGTGCTGCTGCCCGCAGGCGCCACCCTCGAACTGCAGATGCACTACACCACCTACGGCAAGGCCAGCACCGATCATTCCAAGCTCGGGCTGTATCTGCGCGATGCGCCGCCGAAGTACCGGCTGGAAACCGCAATTCTGCTCAACCCGCGGATCCGCATTCCGCCCTACGCCAAGGCGCACAAGGAGTTTGCGGAGCAGGTGATTCCCCGCGACATCCTGGTCTACAGCCTGTTGCCCCATGCGCACTATCGCGGCAAGGCGTCGGAGTTCCGCGCCGTCTACCCGGACGGCAGCGAGGAGGTTCTGCTTTCGGTGCCCAACTACGACTTCAACTGGCAGACCACCTACGAGCTCAGTGAGCCGAAGCGCCTGCCGGCAGGTACCAAGCTGGTCCATACCACCTGGTGGGACAACCCGAGCAGAACCCGGCCAACCCGGACCCTTCGCGCGAGGTTCCCTGGGGTGAGCAGTCCTGGGACGAGATGCTGTTCGGTGCCGTGCGTTACCGCGTGATCGATGAGTCGGAACAGACCACGGGGCCAGCCATCGCCGGGTCGGAATAGGTCTCGGCGGAAATCCGCTGGTAACCCGCCCGGGAGGCGGGTTCGACGTCATGAGCAGCGGCTCCTGCGATGGCGGGCCGCTTGCTTTCAGGGAGGGCGCATGACCAGCCGCAGCTCAACGTGAACGACACGGTGGTACCGACCAAGTTCGCTCACATGGTGGTGAACACCCCACGCTTCGAAGCCATGAAAGCCTGGTACCGCGACGTGCTGGGCATGCAGACGGTGGTGGATGACGGGTTTCTCTGCTTCGCGACCTACGACGACGAGCACCACCGCCTGGCGCTCATCAACATGCCGGACCTTCAGGAGAAATCCAGGGATCACGCGGGCGTGAACCATGTCGCGTACACGCTGCCGGACCTGGGCGGTCTGCTCGGTACCTACGTGCGCCTGAAGGGGCTCGGGATCGAGCCCTGGTGGTGCATCAATCACGGTCCCACCACCTCGATGTACTTCCGCGACCCTGATGGCAACGACGTCGAGTTTCAGGTGGACAACTACAGCGACGAGCGGCTCACCAGCTGGATGCAATCGGAGAAGTTCCGCGAGAATCCCCTGGGCGTCGAGTTCGATCCCGAGCTGCCGGTGGCCTGGTACCAGGCGGGCGAGCCGCTGGAAGCGCTGCTCGAGCAGGGTCCGCGCCGGTCAGCGCCTGAGCGTGGCCTGCGACGCTCAGGCGGGGAAGTGCCGTTCCAGGCGGTCGAATGCCAGGTTGATCACGTCCTCGGCAACGCAGAACGCCATGCGCACGTGATGCTCGCCGCTGGGTCCGAACGCGCTGCCCGGCGTCACTGAAACCCTGATCTGCTCCAACAGCCGGAGCGCGAACTCGAACGAGTCCTGGTGCGGCGCGTGGATGCGCGGAAAGACGTAATACGCACCCTGGGGCCGCACGTAGTCGAACAGATGCGGCAGTCGATCCAGACGCTCGCAGATGAGCGCGCCGCGCCGTGCGAGCACGTCGCGGAATTCAGCGACGTGGCTCTGGTCCCCGCCGAGTGCGGCGATGGCGGCAATCTGCGAAATGCGCGGCGTGCAGATCATGGTGGCATCGTGCACTTTGAGCACCTGCCCACGCAGCCAGTCCGGCAGCACCATGTACCCCACCCGCCAGCCGCTCATGGCGTGAATCTTCGAGAAGGTGAACAGATACACGAGGGAATCGGCCAGCGCGGGCTGGGCCGCCGGATTGAAGAACGGCCAGCTGCCGTCCAGCAGGATGTCGGAGTACGGGTCGTCGACGATCAGCACCACGCCGCGTTCATTGAGACGGTCGCCCAGCTGGCGCAGCTGCGATTCGCGGAACACGCTGCCGGTGGGATTGGACGGCGAAACCAGAATCAGCGCCTTGCTGCGCGGCGTCAGACAGTCATCCAGGGTGTCCAGGTCCAGCGCCCAGCCCCGTGCCTCCTCGAGACGCCAGGGCACCGGCGTGCCGCCGCACAGGCGCACCTGCTGGTAGTGGGACGCGAAACCGGGGTCGGTGAGAATCACCTCGTCACCGGGATCCACGAGCGCCCGCAGCACGGAGTGAACGCCTTGCATGTTTCCGGCGCTGATGAACAGATTGGCGTCCGGGTCGGCCGCCATGCCGGTGCGCTCGCGATAGTGTGCCGCAGCCAGCACGCGCAGCTCGCGCAGGCCGTTCGGCAGCGCGTACTTGCCTGAGTCGGGGTCGCCGGCCAGTGCCCGCGCGGCGGCGTCGCGGATGTGCGATGGCGTCGCGAAGGAGGGCAATCCCCAGGCCAGGGACGCGACGTCGGCGATCCCGGCACTGCGCATGGCCATCTCCTTGATGGCGGACACGCGCGCGGTCGCCACGTTGCGGGCGACTCGATGATCCGGATCAGTCATGGCGGCAGGATACCCCATGCTGTGCCGGGAAACCCCTATGTCACAGCCGGATGGGAGGATGCTAGCCTCGCTTCCCTGCACGCCGACTGAGGGACCGAGTCATGTGGAAGATTGCTACCCTGTTGCTGCTGCTTGCGTTTGCCGGGTGCGCTGCTTCACCGGAAGCGGAGCAGCGCTCGCGTCAGGCTGAAGAGGACGTCGCGGCGATTCTGAGCCAGCCGCTCGACGCCGAAGAGTACGGAGAGACGCGTCGCTGCCTGATGTCGGCGCAATACCACAACATCCGGATACTCGACGATCAGCGCGTGGTGTTCGAGGGTACCGGCAACAAGCTGTGGTTGAACCAGCTGCGCGGGCGTTGCCCCGACCTGCGTGCGGGTCAGGCGCTGCGGTTCCGCAGCCGGATCGACCTCGGTCGCATCTGTGATCTCGACCATTTCGAGGTGGTGGACTGGTTCGACTGGCCCTGGTACCGGCACTGGCCCTGGGACCGCTGGAGCGGCATGTCCTGCACCCTGGGGCCGTTCCAGCCGGTCACCGAGGCGCAGGTGGACGCCATTCGTGATGCGCTGAAGGCACGCTGACCGTCAGTGAAGCGGCTGCTGGAAAACCTGGTCCGACTGTCGCTTGCCGGTGGCGTGCCGGTGCTCACGATTCTCGCGGCGCTGCTTGCCGGTGCGTTCGCTCTGCTGGTGACGCCGCGCGAGGAAGAGCCCCAGATCGTGGTGCCCAGCGCCGACGTGCTGATCGAGGCGCCCAGTCTGAGCGCCCGTCAGGTCGAGCGTTTGATCGCGACGCCGATGGAGAAGCTGCTCGCGCAGATCGACGGCGTGGAGCACGTCTACTCCGTATCCGAGACCGGGCGGGCCGTGGTGACCGTGGCTTTCTACGTCGGCGAGGACCGTGAAGACTCGCTGCTGAAGCTGTACAGCAAGGTCTATTCACATCAGGACGAGGTGCCTGCGGCGGTCACCGGATGGGTGGTACGGCCAATCGAGGTGGATGACGTAGCCATCGTCACGGCGACGCTCTGGAGCGAAGATCCGGCAGTCGACGATTACCAGTTGCGCCGGCTCGCCGACGAGGTGGCCATCGATCTGCAGACGGTGCCGCGCACCA
This sequence comes from Pseudomonadales bacterium, assembly GCA_041395905.1. Classification (GTDB taxonomy): domain Bacteria; phylum Pseudomonadota; class Gammaproteobacteria; order Pseudomonadales; family Azotimanducaceae; genus UBA7803. Next base: position 242,975 of record JAWKZP010000003.1, on the reverse strand, counting down.
ACCGCATCGAGGTGATCGGCGGTGAGCGGCGCGAGTTCGAGGTGCTGCTGCAGCCCATGTCCATGGCCGGCCGCAGCACCAGCATCGACGACGTGCTGAACGCTCTGACCCGTTCGAACATGCGCCGCCTCGGCGGCGGCGTGGATCGGGACGATACGCGCCTGCTGGTAGAGCTCGACGGCCGCATCGCTTCGGCGCACGCGCTCGCCGCGCTGACGGTGAACGTGGTCGACGGGGTGGCCGTTCACCTCGGCGAGATCGCAGCGGTGCGGGATGGCCCCGCGGAGCCGGACAACTACACCTGGATCCAGTTCGCCGCAAACCATCCGCAGCATTCGCCGCGGTCGTTTCCGGCCGTAAACGTGGCGATCGCCAAGGAACGGGGCGCCAACGCCGTGCGCGTCGCCGACGACCTGCTCGGGCGCCTGAAGTCGCTCCAGGCTTCCATCTTCCCGGCCGGCGTGCACGTGGAAATCACCCGCAATTACGGCGAGACCGCCAACGCCAAGATCGGCGATCTGGTGTCGAGCCTGGGCGTTGCCGTGGTGGTGGTGGTTGCGCTCATCGGCCTGACGCTCGGCTGGCGGGCCGCGCTGGTGGTGGCGCTGGCGGTGCCGGTCTGTTACGGCATCACCCTGGCGCTGGACTATGCCGCCGGCTACACCATCAACCGCGTGACGCTGTTCGCACTCATTCTGGCGCTCGGCCTGCTGGTCGACGACCCCATCACCGGCGTCGACAACATCGAGCGGCATCTGCGCGATCCCGGCGACAGCGGCGAGGCGGTGGTGCGCGCCATCAGCGAGATCCGCTGGCCGCTGCTGATGTCGACGCTGGCCATCGTCATCGTGTTCGCCCCCATGAGCTTCATCACCGGCATGATGGGCCCGTACATGTCGCCCATGGCCTTCAACGTGCCGGTGGCGGTGATCACCAGCACGGTGGTGGCCTTTGTGGTGACCCCGTGGCTGGCACACCGTCTGCTCGGTCAGCGGCCGGCGGCCATCGGGCCGGGCGCGGCGGGAGAATTGACGAACGGTACCGCACCTGGAGGTGATCACGAGCTGGCGCGTGCCGTCCGCCGTCCGCACCATGGGCTCTACGCCGCGCTGGTGCGCCCGCTGCTGGCAAGCCGCAAGCTGTCCCTGGGCTTCCTTGCGCTGCTGCTGGTGCTGCTGGTGCTGGCCATGCTGCTGCCGTTGCTGCGCGTGGTGCCGCTGAAGCTGCTGCCGTACGACAACAAGAACGAGTTTCAGGTGGTGCTGGACGCCGACGAAGGTACCACGCTCGAATCGCTGGACGGCGTTGCCCGCGCGCTCACGCGGTTCCTGGTGGAGGTGCCCGAGGTGCGTGCGGTGAACGCCTACATCGGCACCCATGCGCCCATGGATTTCAACGGCATGATCCGCCGCTACTACCTGCGCAGCCAGCCGCATCAGGGTGAGCTGCACGTCGTGCTGGCCGACAAGCAGCGGCGGCCGGAACAATCCCACGCCCTGATCCTGCGTCTGCGCCCGGACATCGACCGCATCGGCCGCGAATACGGCGTCAACGTGAAGCTGGTGGAGGTGCCGCCGGGCCCGCCGGTAATTGCTACGGTGGTCGCGGAACACTACGGCGAGCCGACCACGCCCTATCAGGAGCTGCTGGAGGCGGCCCATCGGACCGCCGCCCGGCTCTCGCGCGAGCCGGGTGTGGTGGACGTGGACGTCAGCGCCCAGGCCGAGAGTCAGCGCTGGGTGTACGTGCCCGATCAGGAGAAGGCAGCGCTTTCCGGGATCAGCGCCGACGTGATGGCGTCAGCGCTCGCGGTGCTGACGTCGGGCACGGTCGCCGGGCAGGCGGCCGTGCCGGATGAAGTGCAGCCGCTGCCGATCCGGGTGCGGGTGCCGTACCCGGAGCGCACGGCCCTGGAAAACCTGTTCGTGAAGGGGCAGCCGGGCGTTTCCAAGATTCGTGAGCGCGGCGCGGTGATCGATGCGCCGACGCCGCTGGTATCGCTTGCCGAGCTCGGCGCGGTGCAGACCCTGGCGCGTGAACAGCTCATCTATCACAAGGATCTGCGGCCCGTCGCCTACACCTATGCCGAGGTGGCCGGACGTGTGCCGGCCGCGATCGTCTACGACGTCGATGCCGATCGGGTGGCCGAGGGCGCCGTGCCGGAGCAGGCACAGCCGCGACCGCTCGCCGGGCGCACGTACTTCAATTCCGGCGGTGGCCTGCCCTGGGCGCTGCCGGAGGGGATCAGGCTCACCTGGTCGGGCGAGGGCGAATGGGACATCACGTTGCGGGTGTTCCGCGACCTCGGCATCGCGTTTGCCGTCGCGCTGCTGGGCCTGTACATCGTGATCCGGCTGCAGACCGGCATGGCGGCGCTCACCGCGATCATCATGCTGGCGATCCCGCTGACGGCCGTGGGAATCATGCCGGGATTCTGGTTGCTGAACGCCTTCTCGGGCAGCGTCGGCAGCTACGCAGATCCGGAGCTTTTCACCGCCACGGCCATGATCGGAATGATCGCATTAGCCGGAATTGTCGTTCGTAATTCATTGATATTAATAGAGTTCATACAGCAGGCACGCGCCGAGGGCGCATCCCTCGACGACGCCTTGCTGGAGGCCGGGCACATGCGTACGCGGCCCGTGCTGCTCACCGCGGGCACCACGCTGCTCGGCAACGTGGTGATCACGCTGGACCCGATCTTCGCCGGGCTTGCGTGGGCGATCATCTTCGGCGTCACGGCATCCACCCTGTTCACGCTGCTGGTGGTACCCGTGGTCTACAAACTGGTTTATGGAGGTGCTGATGACTAGCGCGCGCAAAGTGCTCATGAGCCTGGGCGCGCTGCTGTTCCTGGCGCTGGTGCTCGCATATTTCAGCGGCGTGTTCCACGACAAGGTGCAGCCCAAGCAGGCCGCCCGGCTCGAGGTGCCAGGTGAGGTGCTGGTGACGGCGCGCGAGGACATGCCGGTGACTGCGCCGATCCCCGGCACCGTGAACCCCACCGACGAGACCGTGATTGGCTCGCGACTGCTGGCCACGGTGACGCGCGTGCACGTGCGCGCGGGCAACAAGGTCGAGCAGGGTGCACCGCTGGTGGATTTCGACGACTCGTCGCTCAAGGCGGTGCTGCAGCAGCGCGAGCAGGCGGCGGCCAGCGCCCGCGCCGCTCTGGACGATACGCAGCGCAACCGCGATCGGGCGGTGAGCCTGTTCGAAAGCGGCAACCTGTCCCGGGCCGACTACGACCGTGCCATGACCAACGCCCGGGTCGCGGAGGCGGAGTGGGAGCGGGCCAGCCAGGCCGTCGCAGAGGCGCGCACGCAGCTCGGCTACACGCGTGCGGTGGCGCCCATCAGCGGCACGGTCGTGGAGCGTTACATCGAGCCCGGTGACACCGCGACGCCGGGTCAGCCGCTGCTGAAGCTGTTCAACCCCGGACGCATGCGGGTGGAAGCGATTCTGCGCGAGAGCCTGATCCGCTTCGTCGAGCCGGGCGCCACCCTGACCGCTCACGTCGACGCCCTGGACGCCACGGTGGACAGCGTCGTCGAAGAGATCGTACCGAGTGCCGACCCCGGGTCGCGCACCTTTCTCATCAAGGTGCTGCTGCCGGCGCTGCCGGATCTGTATCCGGGCATGTTCGCGCGATTGGAGATTCCCGTGGGCCGGCAGGCGCGATTGCTGCTGCCCGAGGAGGCGGTGCAGCGCTCCGGGCAGCTCGAGTTTGTTTACGTGCGCACCGCGGAAGGCGTCGACCGTCGCTTCGTGCGCACAGGCGAGCATTTCGACGGACGCGTGGACATCGTTACGGGGCTGGAGCCGGGAGTCGAGGTGATTCTGCCTCAGCCCGGCACGCAGTGATGCACGCGGTACTGCACCTGTCCCGGCATCAGGCGGCCTTCGCCAACCGCGACCACATGGTTCAGCCAGGCGTAGCCTGAGGCGCCCGTCTCGAAGCGCAGCTGGGTCACGAAATAGCTGTCGCCGAACTGAGTTTCCGGGCCGCCAGCCAGCGCACGCCCGGCTGCCTCGTTGAGTTCCAGCACCCCCGTGTAGGTGACGTAGATGTTGGCGCCGTCGTCGGTCTGAAACAGGACGCGCACGTCGACGCGCCCGTGCCCGGTTGCGTCCACCAGTACCCAGTCGGCACCCGGCGGCAGCACCCGGCCCCGCAGCCGGGGGCCCTCGAAACGGCCGCCGGTCACCTCGGCGATGGCCCGGTTGCCGTAGGGGCCATTACCCACCGGCAGGTTGCTGCCGATGGTGGCGGTGAACGTCAGCAGAGGCTCGAGCTTCATGGCTGTACCCCTTTCTCAGTCCGGCAGGCCCAGAACCCGCTTGGCGATGATGTTCAGCTGCACTTCCTTGGTCCCGCCGGCGATGGTCAGCGACTTCTGCCGCAGCCACGCGCGGGTAGCTTCCAGCTCCTCGTCGGCGAATGCCTCTCCCTGCCAGCCCACCCCGCGGGTGCCCATGGCTTCGAGCAGCAGCTCGTCACCTTCCTGGGTGTGCAGCGCTCCGCTCAGCTTGACGGCGGAGGACGCGAACCCCGGCGCCCGGGCGCTCAGCTCTTCGATGACCCGCTTCTGAGTCAGGCGCTGTGCGTGACCATTCTGCTGGTAGCGGATCAGCCGCGCGCGCAGCGCCGGATCGTCGATGCGGCCCTTTCTGACCGGCGCGTAGCGACGGATCTTCTCGGGCATTCGGCTGTCGGCGACGCGCCCGCCCTGGGAGCCGGAAATGTTGATGCCTGCGTGGGTCGAACGTTCGTACTGCAGCAGGCGCTTGCCTACCGTCCAGCCGTTGTTGACGCCGCCGATCACGTCGTCCGCGCGGGCGATGGCGTTCTCGAACGTGGTCTCGTTGAACGGTGAGGCGCCGGAGAGCAGGCGGATCGGCCGTACCTGCACACCGGCCTGATGCATGTCCACCAGCACCAGGCTGATGCCTTCGTGCTTGGGACGGCTCGGGTCGGTGCGCACCAGCACGAAGATGTAGTCGCAATCCATGGCATCCGAGGTCCAGGTCTTGCGGCCGTTGATCAGGTAGTGGTCACCCTGCAGTACCGCACGGGTGCTGAGGCTCGCCAGGTCCGAGCCGGCACCCGGCTCTGAATAGCCCATGGCCCAGCCGCCCTCGCCGCGGGCGATGCCCGGAAGCCAGCGGGTCTTCTGGTCGTCGGTGCCGAGCTCCAGTATGGTGGGGCCGATGTAGTTGACCCCACGTCCGGTGAGGGGCGTGCGAGCGTCGATGCGCTTGAGCTCGTCGATCAGCACCGTGTACTGATCGCGGTTGAGCTCGGCGCCACCGTATTCCCGCGGCCAGGTGGGCACCGTCCAACCGCGCTCGGCCATGCGTTCCAGCCACAGGCGTACGTCCGGCTCCAGCTCGATGCGCCGGCTGCCCCAGGCGATCTGTCCCGGGCCGCGGGCGCCGGCCGGGCAGTTGCGCTCAAGCCACGCGCGTGTGTCGGCGCGAAATTCGCCCAGGTCGTTCATGCTGCTGACTCCTTCCGCCGGCGGCCGGTGCGGCGGCCGCATACCGGCGTCTATCATTGCGATTTCCGGCGCACCTAGCAAATCCCGGCCTCCCCATCAGCGTTGTGGCACGGGAGGCTGGCCGCGCGCACCAACCGCTTGTTAGGATCCGGCAGGTAGAGGCGCGAAGGGGAGCCGAATGAGTGAGCCCATTGCCGGCCCTTTCTGGGCCGGCCGCAACTGGTCCGCCGACGCCGGCGCAGGAAGCATTCACGACGACGCCACCGCAGCCAGACTGGGCTTCCGCGGGGGCACGGTCGCCGGGGACGTGCACATGAATCAGTTTCCGCCGGTGCTGCTGAAACTGTTCGGCGACGACTGGTTCCGCACGGGCAACCTGTCGCTGGTGTTCAAGAACGCAACGGTGGATCGTGAGCGGGTGCAGGTGGTTGCCGAGCCTCTGGCTGCGGGCGACAACCAGACGCGGGTGCAGACGCGGGTGCAGACGCGGGTGCAGACCCGCGTGTGGATGGAGCGGGATGATGGTCTGCTGGTGTGCTCCGGCACCGCGGCGCTGGGCGATCACTCCCGCTCCGAGCTTCGCGCGCGCGACCTGCGGCCCTGCGATCCGGCGGACCTGCGCATCCTGCGCGCAGTGAGCGAGGGGCAGTCGCTCGGCCGCTACCAGCTCGCCATGACCCCGGACAAGCAGTTCGAGCGCTACGACGCCGGTCTCATCAGTGATCCCCTCGACGCCTATCGCCGGGACGTGGGCTGGGGCGGCGTGGTCGCTGCGCCGTGCACGTTCGTGCAGTACCTGTGGGGGCCGCCGACGCAGGCATTGAGACCCCACATCGGTTCCGCGGTGGGGCTGTTCGGCGCCATCGAGATCGGTCACGTGGACGGGCCGCTGCTGCTGGACCGCGACTACCTGGTGGAGAGTTCCGTGGTGTGCGTTGGGCAGAGCCCGCAGACCGAGTACCTGTGGTTCGACACCACCGCGTCGCGGCCGGATGGGGCGCTGGTGGCGACGTTCCGGATGATGCTGCGGTTCATGAAAGCGTCGTCGCCGGAGTATCAGTGAGCGGGATGGTCGAGCAACAATTGCGTACGCAGCGGCGCTGCGCATGCGGCGGGGTGTCGTGAAGCGTTCTGATTCCTGACCCTCCTGCAGAAGGGGCATTCAGATGAAGTGTCGCAATCCAATCGTGATCCACTACGTCCGTGACATGGAAAGAGCCAAGAACTTCTATACCTCGGTGTTCGACGTTGAGCCGCTACACGAATCGCCGGGCTGGACGACGCTCGATTTTGGCGGGATCGAACTGGCGCTGCACATGCTGGATCCCGGCTCATCCGAGCCCGAGGCACCGATACCTCACGCAGGCCTCAACCTTGAAGTCGACAGCATCGAAGAGATCCAAGCTCGCGTGGAGCGGAGTGGTGGCATTCTGACGGATCTGCGGGAACCTGGAGGCGGCGTTCCTGTGCGGGTTGCAACGCTCAGGGATTCAGAGGGCAATGGCTTCGAGCTCAGGCACACCCCGTAGCTGCGTTCACCATGATCGTACCGATCTCCGACGCCCACATCGAAGCCTGGCTGCACCTGCGCAGACAGCTCTGGCCCCATTGCACCGATTCGGAACACCGCTCTGAAATGGATCAGTTCCTCGGTGATGCTTCCCGCTTCGCCCAGTTCATCTGTCTCGACGAGCAGGGCGCTCCCATGGGATTCGCTGAAGCGTCGATCCGCTCAGACCACGTGAACGGCACCAGGAGCTCGCCGGTCGCGTTTCTCGAAGGGATATTCGTCGAGCCTCGAGCCCGGCAGTCCGGAATTGCCCGAGGCCTGGTCGAGGTGGTATCCGATTGGGCGAGAGGGCAGGGTCTGTCCGAGCTGGCCTCGGACGCGGATCTGTCGAATACGACGAGTCACGCTGTCCACAATGCGCTCGGCTTCGAAGAGACCGAACGGGCGGTGTTCTTTCGGATGTCGCTGGACGGCGGTCGGGGCACCTGACCTGCGCAATGCGCCGGCGATGGCTGCCTGGCACGCCCGGAAGCGGTACGATCGCCGCTGGTCGAACCGTGCGCTCTGGTTTCTGGAGGCGTTCGCAGCGGGCTCGTGACCTGTGTGGGATCTGCTGCTGCTGGAGCCGCGCAGCGCTGGAGGCGGTTCGCGGTCGAACTGCCGCGGGGGAGGAGATTGCATGGCCGGGATTGACGACATCATCGGCGGCTGGGTCCGAAACGCCGAGAAATCGGGGGAGGTGCGACGACTCCCCGGGTATGGAAAGCCACTCGACCTGGAGGATGACTCGCAGGTACCGTCGAAGTACAGAATGGCTTATCGGATCCTCAGGAACGCCGGGTACACTCCGCCCGAAGTGGAGATGATCCGGGAGATCGCGAGCCTGAGAAGGCGCATCGAGACGGCGTCTGATGAGCGTGAGCGAGCGGCTCTGCACACGGAGATCCTGCAGGTTCAACAGAAGCTCGATGTCGCTCTGGACAAGTTCAAGCTCAAGCGTTAACCGAATTCGTCACGCTGCGAGGGGCCGGCCCCGTGGACGAGGTCGGCTGGCAGGGGTAGATAGACGTGAATCTGCAGAAGTATGCGCTCATCGCCGAGATCGTCGGGGCGATCGCCGTGGTGATTTCTCTGGCCTACGTCGGTGTCGGCGTCAGACAGAATACCGAGGCGGTCCAGGTGGCCAATCATCAGGCACTGGTCGCGATGGATATGGAAAAGAACGCGTGGCTGCGAGATGCGGATTTTGCTGCCGCGTACCAGCTTGCGAATGACGATCCGGCTCAGCTGTCTCCCGCCCGGGCCCTCCAGGTCAGGACGTACGTGGCGGACACGCTCAACGCGTGGGAGTTCGCGTTCATCACCTTTCGAGGCGGGGCCATGGACGAGACCATCTGGAACGGCTGGGATGGATTCTATCGCAGCCAGTTGGCCACGCGACCGTTTCAGTGGTTCTGGCACGAGTACGGGGCCAACTTCTCGCCGGCTTTTCGTGCGTACGTCGCGGCTGTGCTCGATGACGCTGACTCGGGGTCGTAGCGCGGGGGGGCCGGAGCATCGGGCGAGGAGTCTGCCGTGAGCAAGCTGTTGCGGTTCAACGGGTCGGTGAAACGCGATCCCGAGATTGAATCATGGATGGCGGATCACAGGGGGGATCTCGGGACGATCGCCCGGCGCTGGTTCGAGGTGATGCGCCGTTGCGGGGACGACGTGCGCGAGGTACTGCATGACGGTCATCCCACCGTCTGCCTGGACGGCGCCGGGTTCGCCTATGTCAATGCTTTCAAGGCGCACGTCAACGTGGGGTTCTTTCGCGGCGCCGAACTCGACGATCCGCACGGATTGCTGGAAGGTTCGGGCAAGTTCATGCGCCACGTGAAGCTCGGACCCGGGCGTCAGGTGGATCCCGGTGCTCTCGAGCAGCTGATTGTGACCTCCTATGCGGACATGAAGCGGCGTCTGCAGGCGGAACGGGATTCCGCCCATGTCTGATCGGCTGTTCGATGGTTTGCGCGTGTGTCGCGTTGCGGGGGTGACATGAAACGGTTTCTGGCGGTCTATACCGGATCCGCGGCTGCATCGGAGCGGGCGGGGTGGTCGAGCAAGAGCCCGGAGGAAGTCCGTGAGCTCCAGGCACGCGGAATCTCCGCCTGGAGCGAGTGGATGACGACGCACGCGCAGCGCATCGTCGATTCCGGCGGCCCCCTGGGCACGACCAAGCGCGTCGCCGCTGAAGGCATAGAGGATGTGACCAACGCGCTCACCGGGTACGTGATCGTGCAGGCCGAATCCCACGCAGCCGCTGCCAGGTTGTTCGAACAGCATCCACACTTCCGCATATTTCCGGGCGATTCGGTGGAGGTGATGGAGATATTGCCGGTTCCGGGCAGGTGACAGGTGCCGGCCGGCGGTCTTCCGCTTCCGGTGCGCGAACGCTGAATTCTGCGCCCCGTCGGCGCCTGCTTGTGGCGGTAAAGTCCCTGCACACGCTGGTTTGGGCGGTGTTTGCGGGGTGCATCATCGCCATCCCCGTCGCCGCGCTGCGCGATGATCACGGACTGGCTGTCGGGCTCGCGGGGATCGTGCTGGTCGAGGTCTGTGTGCTTGCGTGCAACCGCTGGAGCTGCCCGCTGACGGCGGTCGCGGCCCGGTACACGGAGGATCGGCAGCCCAACTTCGATATTTACCTTCCCCGGTGGTTGGCCCGTTACAACAAGCACATTTTCGGTGCCCTGTACGTAGCCGGCGTGATTTTCGCGGCCGCTCACTGGGTCCGGGCCCAGGTCTGAGCGTTCGCGCCGGCGCACCAACCGGAGCGCGTGCGCCGGCGTCCGGTCCCGTGTCAGGCTTTCTCGGTCTGGTGCTCTCCCGATCGCAGCCTCACGATCCCGAGTGCCTGCAGCACGTACTTCTCGTAAACGGGCTCGGTGCTGCCGGTCTTCATCTTGCGCATGAAGTACTTCTCGAAAGCGATCTTTGCCAGGTGCACCCACTTCCCCTGTTTGGCCCAGGTGACGTTTCGGGGCGGGATCTGGGGCAACGCGACGAAGGCGACGCCGTCGTCGCCCAGGTCCGCCAGACAGATGGCATTCCATGTGGCTCGATGGGAAGGCTCTTTGCCGGCAATGGCGTCCTCGATGTTGTGCACGAGCGCCGTGACCATCGACTCGATCATGTAGCCGGTCTTCGGTGCCCCGGTGGGTATCGGCGTCGCTTCCACCGGCGGGATCGCCACGCACACCCCTGCGGAATAGATGTTCTGGTACCTGGGGTTGCGCTGATACTCGTCGATCAGCACGAATCCGCGCGGATTGCACAGGCCCTCCACCGACGCGACCGGGTCCACGCCCTTGAATGCGGGGATGAACATGGTGAAGCGGGACGGCAGCTCCTGTTCCTTTTTCAGGTTGCCCTGATCGTCGTGTTCCGCGACCCGCACCGATTCCACGCTGGCTTCCAGGATCTTGGCATTGGTGATCCACTTGATGTGGCGCTGGCGCATTTCCGATTCGAGCAGGCCTTTCGAATCGCCGACGCCGCCGAGCCCCATGTGACCGATGTAGGGTTCGCTGGTGACGAAGGTGATGGGCACGCGATCGCGCAGCTTGCGGCGACGCAGATCGGTATCGAGGATCATGGCGAACTCGTAGGCCGGGCCGAAGCAGCTCGCACCCTGAACGGCGCCGATCACTACCGGCCCGGGGTTCTTGAGAAAGGTTTCATAGGCTTGCGCCGCTTCCTCGGCGTGCGGGGTCGTGCAGACGCTGTGGCTATGTGCCTGCGGTCCGAGGCCTGGAATCTCTTCGAACGCGAGCTTGGGACCGGTGGCGATCACCAGGTAGTCGTAGTCCAGCGTCTGGCCGTCCGCGAGGTGCACCCGGTTGCCTTCCGCGTCGATCCGGGTGACGGGTTGGGCCACGAACGCGATGCCCTTCTTCTCCACCGAAGGACGGATGGGAACCAGAACCTGCTCCGGCTTGCGCCAGCCGACTACCACCCAGGGATTGGAAGGGGTGAACTGAAAGCTCTCGGACGTGCCGATGAGGGTTACCTGGTGAGCGGTGCCGAGCGCCTTCTTCAGATCGTAGGCTGCCGGCATTCCGCCGAGGCCGGCTCCCATGACGATGACGTGGGCCATCTGTTGCTCCTTGTTCCTGTGCGGAACCTTGGCATTTGACGGACGAACGCTACCTCAGGGTGGGGTTGGCCAGGAATAAGCGATAACACCTACGCGACCCATGCCGATCTCGCCGCGGCGGACGTGAAGGCTTCCGATGATCGTGCTCACGAGCGCCTCCTTCAGTCGGGTTTCCATTCATGCGTCGGTCGCGACGTTACCCCCAGGGTGGGGCAAACGCCACGCTGCAGGGTTGCCGCCCGGCGGCGGCGCTGCCACGATGGCGAGATTACAAGGGAAGGGCCCCGGCGCGCGGCCGGGGCCGGGGCCGGCAGTGGAGAGAGCATGGGACGTTTTGACGGCAGGCGCGTGGTGGTAACGGGCGCCGGGCGCGGTTTCGGCGCGGCCATCGCCGCCCGGTTCGCGTCCGAAGGGGCTCGCGTCGTGGTGAGCGATCTGGATGCGCCGGCTGCGGACCGCACCGCCGCGGACATCGTCGCCGCCGGCGGCCGGGCCGTGGCGCAGCAGGCAGACGTCGCCGACGAAGCTGGCGTGGCGGCGCTCATGGCCCGTGCCCACAGCGAGTACGGTGGAGTCGACGTCCTCGTGAACAATGCCGGCTACTCGCACCGCGGTCGCCTGCTGTGGAAGATCGCCGTGGAAGATTTCGACGGCGTGTTCGCCGTCAACGTGCGCGGTGTGTTTCTCGGCTGCAAGCACGTGATACCGATGATGATCGAGCAGGGCGGTGGCGTGATCGTGAACATCGCATCCATCGGCGCCAAGGCCCCGCGCCCGGGCATGACGCCTTACAACGCCACCAAGGGGGCCGTGCTGACTCTCACTCGCGGGCTCGCGCTGGAGGTGGCGCCGCACAACATCCGGGTCAACGCCGTCAATCCGGTGGCGGCGGACACGGCCTTCATGCACGGCGCCACCGGCCGTGCCGAGATGAGCGACGAGGCACGGGCGCAGCTGGTCAGTACCATTCCACGGGGCCGTCTTGCGGAGCCCCGCGACATTGCTGCCACGGTAGCCTTCCTTGCCTCTGACGATGCGGAGTTTCTGACGGGAACCAGCATCGACGTGGACGGCGGCCGCAGCATTTGACCTGGCGCGGCACCGGTTGCCGGGGTCGCTCGGTTCGAGGTTTCAGTCCGCAGGCGGATACTCGTCGTGCAGTCTCACCCAGTCCATGGCGGACGGCAGCCGGTCTTCGGCGCGGCCATTCGGCAGCAGATCCAGCAGCTGGTACGTGCCGTTGAGCGCGTCCAGACCGCGCGCGTAGCAGGAGTAGGTGTGATACACCTGCCCCGTCGCGTCCCGTGTGAACACGCTGATGCCGGGACTGTGCTCGCCGTAGGCGAGACCGGGCCGGTAGTTGTAGAACGTTTCGCCTGCTGCCAGCTGGGCGGGTGTGTAATCGACGTGGTAGTCGTACCCGAAGCTGCAGGATGCGGCAGACACCCAGTTGAAGCGCCAGCCCATGCGCGCCCTGAATGGGGCGATCACGGACCAGGGCAGCTCGCGGCGCTGCGCGTTTACCGCATCCCGTGCCCGGGTCAGCGCTTTTTCCTTCTCGAGCAAGGTGAGCCGCTCGCGCAGCCAGTCGTCACGGGAGGCGATTCGTGGATGCTTCATCCGGGGTCTCCCAGCTCGGTGCCAATCTGTCGCGGCATTGTCCGCACCCCCCGATGGTCCCTTCGAGATGAGCTGCAGCTCTGCGCCGCACCTGGATCAGCCCCTGCTGCTCAGCCCGCCGAGGCTGCTTCATGATCCGTGTCACGCGCCCGCCACAGTGCAGCCAGCCGCGTCTGGGCTTTCAGCGCCCGCTTGTGCAGCCGGGTACGGTCGGGGTCGGCAGCCATGGCGCAGAGCGACAGCGCGAAGCCGTAGTGGACGCGCGCTTCCAGCTCCTCGACGGTCAGTTCGGCGAACGCCCATTCGAGAATGTTCGAAAAGAACAGGCTGCTGAGATTCACCGCCATGGCATCAGCCTGAGTGGCGCGTATCAGGGCGCCGGTTTCGATGGCCTGGCGCACCATGCCGCGCCAGCGCGCGTGCTGGGCTGGCCCGAACACCGAGCGGAACTCCTTGCCGCCGTCGTTGTAGACGGCCTGCAGCAGGGCGCGATAGAAATCGGGTTCGCGCGCGTACAGCGCCGTCGCCTGGGAAACGGCGGCGAAGAACTGGTCGATCTCGTCGGCGGCGCTGGTGGCCAACGCCTGCCAGAAATCTTCCGACTCGGCATCCAGCAGCGCCAGCATGATCGCCTGTTTGGAGCCGAACAGGTTGTAGGGCGTGGCCACGCTGACGCCCGCCTTCTCCGCCAGCAGGCGCATGGAGAAGCCGGCGGCACCGGTGTTGCGCACCAGGGCACGGGCTGCGCTGACGATGGCAGCGCGCCGCTGCAGTTTTGCCTGCTCGCGAGTGCTCATGGCGCGTGGTTCGATTCAGCCATGCGGCGTCGGGCCCCCTCTGACCCGGTGCTGCGTAAGTGCCTGTCCAGCGACCTTAGGGTACTTGGCGCGGTGCTGCAATGCTCCCCGGGGGGGGCGATGCCGCGGCGCGGCTTGCAAGGCGGGTCACACCACCAGCTCGCCGCGCTTGCGCAGTACCTCGTAGGCCGTGCGGCCCTGCAGCATGTCGATGGCCGCGTGCAGGGCGATCGACGGCCACAGCGTACCGCTGATCAGATACAGCGCCGTGAGCACGGCCGCCACGGCGCCGGTCTTTGCGGCCGCCGCCGGGCCCTGGTAGGCGTGTGCCAGCCCGAACAGAAGCACGGATCCGCCGGCGGCGAGCCACAACGGCGCGAGCTGCTGCAGGTACCAGATCAGATACCCGCGCCAGAGCAGCTCTTCGACGAATCCGGCTGTGAGGCTCAACGCGTCGAATGCCCGCAGCTCGCGCCGATTGCGCGGCAGCAGCGGCTCCAGGCTGCGCAGCTGGCGTCGCAGGTCGCTCAGATGCTCCGCGGACGCTCTGCGTACCCGGCGCAGCTGCTCGAACAGCAAGCCGATCGCCGCCAGTGCGACGCCGACCGCGATCACCAGACCCGTGCCTGGGTCCAGAGCCAGCCCGAGATCGCTCCAGGGCCGCTCGAATACTGCCCACAGAGTCAGCGCCGACCCGGCCAGCAGCCATTGTGCGCCCATCGTGGAGACGTAGCGGGGCAGTCGTGGCGAGCGGTCGAGCCGCGCGCTGCCGGAGGCCGTGTGCCGGTACAGCACGAATCCCACGGCGGGAAACAACAGCGCGAAGACAGCGACCTGGGCATGGTCCAGGAAGGTCAGCATCGGCGGTCGTAGAAGACGGCGTGCTACCAGGTACGACGCACGCTCATAGCGCGCCGCACCCGTTCGCTTGCGATTTCCAGCGCCACCTGTCTCGGCATGGCCCTGGTTGCAGTGGCACGCTCCAGCACCTCGCGTACGTTGGCATCGATTCGCTCGCGGATGGCGGCAAGTGCCTGGGATTGCGTCCCCTGGTGATACTCGACTGCCGCGCAGATCACCCCGCCGGCGTTGGCGACGAAATCCGGAATCACGAGAATGCCGCGCTCGGCCAGCATCCGCTCGGCATCCGCCGTCGCCGGGATGTTGGCACCCTGGGCCACGACCCGGGTGTTCATGCGGGCAGCGTTGTCGGCACGAATCACGTCCGGGCGCGCTGCCGGAATCCAGATGTCGCTGGCAACGGCAATGAGGTCGTCGGCCTTGATCGCCTCGCCCTGCTCGAATTCCGCAACCCGGCCGCCGGCACCCTTGAAGTGCAGCAGCGTGTCCAGGTCGAAGCCGTCGGGCGCCACCCGCGCGCCGTGGCTGTCGGATACGCCTACCAGCCGTGCACCCTGCTCGGCGAGAAAGCGTGCGGCGTGCTGGCCGACGGATCCGAAACCCTGCACCACGACGCGGGCGCCCGCGAGCTCGAGATCCGCCAGAATCCCTGCGCGGCCTCCAGCGCGACGCTCAGTCCGTAGCCGGTCGCGCCGATCTCGTCGAGGGAATTCCGCCCAGCTCCTGGGCAGTCCCACCACGGCCCGCCGTTGACGTCGCGCACGCAGGCCATCAGGTGCTCGTTGGTGCCCATGTCGGGGCCGGTGATGTAGTCATGAACGTCGCGCACCGCATAGGCGAAGGCGCGCACCAGCTGCTCCTTCTGCTCGGCGGGCATCGCCGGATCGCCCACCAGAATCGACTTGCCGCCGCCATGGGCCAGGGCGGCCATGGCATTCTTCAGGGTCATGGCACGGGCCAGTCGAAAACACTCCTCGCGGGTGACGTCGGGCGCCATGCGCAGCCCGCCGATGGACGGGCCGGCAGCCACGTTGTCGACCACCAGCATGGCCTTCAGTCGGGTGCCGGGATCGTAGATCTCGATGATCTTCTCCGGGCCCAGGTCGTCGCTGTACTCGAATGCTTGGTTCACAGGTTTCCTCGTCAGTCGGATCTGTGCAGGTCGTCCAGCAGCGCCAGTAGAAACCGGCAGGCTTCCACGCCTGTCACCGCACGGTGGTCGAAAGTCAGTGATATGGGCAGAACACGCTGGCCGCGGGCGGCGCCGTCGACCCAGGCGGCACGCTCGAACGCCCGCCCCGCGCCGACGATGGCCACCTGCGGCGGCACCACCACCATCTGCGCGTGCTGTCCGGCCACGGCACCGAAGTTGGACAGGCTGATGGTCTGGCCGCGCAGCGCCTCGGGCGCAATGCTGCGGCTGCGCACGGCGGCTTCCAGTTCGGTCACCGCGGTGCCGATCTCCGTCAGCGTGCGCGTCTCGGCGTCGCGCAGCACGGGCACGAACAGGCCGTCGTCGGTTTCCATGGCGATACCAAGCTGTACGCCGGTCTGAGGGTTTAGGGTGAGCGCCGCGTCGTCGAACCAGGCATTCAGCAGCGGTTCGGCCGCGCTCGCCGCGACGATGGCACGCACCAGGCGTGGCAGCGGGCGCTGTGCGTCCGTCCAGGTGCTGATGTCGGCTTCGTCGGTCACCAGCGCGGGGACTACGCGCCGATGCGCGTCTGCCATGCGTCGGGCCATGGCTCGTCGGACCCCGCGCAGCGCCGTGGCGCCGGAGGTGTCGGCAAGGTCCCGCGAAGATTTCCCGGCGTCTACGACGGTCGCGGTGCCCGGGGTAGTGCTCGCCGCCGCCACCCGCTCCACGTCTTCGGCCTGGATGATGGCGCCCTGAGGCTGCACGGTGGCCAGGTCGACGCCGAGTTCGCGTGCACGCTGACGGGCCTTCGGGGACGCGCGGACGCGTTGCCTCTGGCCGGCCGACGGCGCTGGTGGTTCTACGGCGGGCGCGCTGACCGCGGCGGCTTCCGGGAGCCGGCCCACCACGCCGCCGGTGTCGGCCGCACCGCCCTGAAACGTGACGAGGGGCGCGCCCACCGTGACGACGTCCCCCTCGGCACCATGGCATTCGACGATCTGCGCGCTGCGTGGCGCGGGAATGTCCACCACGGCCTTGTCGGTTTCCACGGTGACAAGCGGGTCCCCGGCCTTCACCCGATCTCCGGCGCGGACGTGCCAGGTGACGATCTCCGCTTCGGTGAGACCTTCGCCCAGATCCGGCAGGTGAAACACGTTGTCGCTCATGGGCGTTGCCGCGTTGTCATGAGGGATTGAGCACCCGGTGCGCGGCTGCGAGGATGCGCGCGCGGTTCGGCATGTACTTCTGCTCGAGACCGGGCAGCGGCATCACCGTGTCGTAGCCGGTGACGCGAACGATGGGCGCTTCGAGCTCGAACATGGCTTCTTCGGCGATGCGCGCTGCGATCTCGGCACCGTAGCCAGCGGTGCGTGCTGCTTCGTGAACGATCAGGACACGGCCGGTTCTGCGTGCCGAGGCGAGCAGGGTGGCACTGTCCAGCGGTTTCAAGGTGGCGACGTCGATCACCTCGGCGCTGACGCCGTCAGCCGCGAGCGCCTCCGCGGCGCTCAGGCACTCCCGCAGCATCGCGCCCCAGCCGATGATCGTCAGGTCGGTTCCGGCGCGCAGGATCTCCGCACGATCCAGCGGCAGCGCGACGCCGTCGTCATCGAGCGCCTCGCGGAACGCGCGGTAGATGCGTTTCGGCTCTAGGAACACCACCGGGTCGGGGTCCTGGATGGCGGCCAGCAGCAGCCCGTAGGCACGCCGCGGCGACGACGGAATCACCACGCGCAGTCCGGGAATGTGCGCCAGCATGGCTTCCGTGCTCTCTGAATGGTGCTCCGGCGCGTGCACGCCCCCGCCGTAGGGCGCCCGCAGCACCATCGGGCAGCTCAAGCGGCCGCGGGTGCGGGTGCGCAAACGCGAGGCGTGGCTGATCAGCTGATCGATCGCGGGGTAAATGAAGCCCATGAACTGTATCTCCGCCACCGGTCGGAACCCCTGGGCTGCCAGGCCGATGGCGATGCCGGCGATGGCGGTTTCCGCCAGGGGCGTGTCCAGCACCCGATTGGCGCCGTAAGCCTGCTGCAGCCCGTCCGTGGCGCGGAACACGCCGCCGTCGACGCCTACGTCCTCTCCGAGCACGAGCACCCGCTCGTCGTCGGCCATGGCGCGCCGCAACGCCAGGTTTACGGCTTCCAGCAGCGTGTGCTCAGCCATGACCGTGTTCGTCCCGGGGTTCGGCGAGCAATGCGTCGCGCTGAGCCCGCAGATCGTCCGGCAGGGTTTCGTAGAGATAGTCGAACAGGCTTTCCGGGGCCTGCGGCGGGGTTGCGAGATAGGCGTCGGCGGCCGCGGTGATGCTCGCCTCGCACTCGGCCCGGCAGGCATCGTCGTCCTCTGCGCTCCAGCCGTGCTCCCGTTCGAGCCACAGGCGCAGCCGTTTGAGGGGGTCCTCGTGCCAGTGGCGGCTCACCTCCTCGTCGCTGCGATAGCGCGATGCATCGTCCACCGTGGTGTGGTCACTCAGTCGGTAGGTCAGACACTCGACCAGGCGCGGCCCGCCGCCCGCGCGTGCGTGGGCGATGGCCTTGCCCACGACGTCGGTGACGGCAACGACGTCATTGCCGTCCACCTGCTCGCCGGTAAAGCCGGCGGCGATGGCTTTCTGGGCGAGGGTGCGCGCGGCGCTCTGCTCGGCGCGGGGCATGGAAATGGCCCACTGGTTGTTGTTCACCACGAACACCAGCGGCAGCTGCCAGGCGCCGGCCACGTTCATGGCTTCGTACAGGTCGCCCTTGGATGTGGCGCCGTCACCGATGGCGCACACGGCGACGCGCGCTTCTGCGCGCAGCTTGAATGCCAGAGCGACGCCTGCGGCGTGGGGCGCGTGGCCGCCGACCGTGATGCTGATGGGGAAGTCCTGGCGCGGGCCGTGAAAGTCGGAGCCGCGCTCGTCGCCACCCCAGTACAGCAGCAGCTCGGTGGCGGTGACGCCGCGCACCAGCTGCACTGCCTGTTCCCGGAACGAGGGCAGCAGCACGTCCTCCGGCTGCATGGCATAACCCACGCCCACGCCTGCGGCCTCCTGCCCTAGACAGGAAGCGTAGGTGCCGAGCCGCCCGGTGCGCTGCAGCTCGATGGCCTTGGCGTCGAAAGCGCGGGCCAGTGTCATCCAGCGGTACAGAGCGCGCAGCGTGTCGGGCTGCGCCAGCGCTTCTGGCAAAGGCTGCAGTGCCTTGCCGTCGGCATCCAGGTAGGCGCTATGCTCCACCGCAAAGGTCGCGACCTGAGTCATACGGACCATTTCCTCGATCTCGGCCGAAGCATTTCCCATGCGATGGGCGCACGGGTACCGTGAGATCTACTTAGACGTTACGCCGGTCACGTAGTTCGTGGAAACCCCCTAGTCGGCGGCCTGCGCATCCTGTATTACTGTGCGTGGGTCCTATCCGCAATCAGGAGGAACGGTGATAGAGCTCAATCCCGACATCGTGCGGTTCATTATCGACAAGGCTCGGGAGTTTCAGACCAGCACCGAGCTCGACCTGTCAGAGGCCCCGGAAAGCCTGGAGATCGACGAGTGGGGAGAAGAGGTGCTCGCGGAGTACGAAGAGGATCTCACCTACCAGGAGCTGGCCACCACCATAGACGACCTCGAGCCCGACCAGCAGATTTCGCTGGTGGCGCTCATGTGGCTGGGTCGCGGCGATTTCTCAATAGAGGAATGGCCCGAAGCTCTGAGCCGCGCCGGCGAAGAGCACAATCGGCGCACCGCACAGTACCTGATCGCAACCCCGCTGCTCGCCGACTACCTGGAGGAGGGGCTCGCCCTTCACGGGTATGAGGACGAGGACTGAGCGCGACAACGATTCAACGATGCAGCAATGGAGTCAGTATGCAGACACCACTACAGATCGCCTGGCACGGCGTGGACAAATCCGACGCGCTGGAAGAGGACATCCGCGGCAAGGTGCAGAAGCTCGAAGAGTTCTGTGACCACATCACCAGCTGCAGGGTCGTCGTCGAAGCCCCGCACCGGCACCACAACAAAGGCAACCTGTACCGTCTGAGAATCGACATCACCGTCCCCGATCGGGAAATCGTCGTTACCCGCGATCCGGGTGACAAGCATGCGCACGAAGACATTTACGTCGCGGTTCGCGATGCATTCGACGCCGCGCGCCGCCAGCTGCAGGACTATTCCCGCAAGCGGCGTGGCAACGTCAAACACCACGACGAGGCCGAGTGAACGTCTCGTGACCACGGCTCCCGGCGCGGATCAGGTGCCGCGCTGGGAGCATTTCCTGCACGATGCCGACATGGGTGTGCCCGGCATCGGCGCCACGCCGGCGTAGAGCGTCGAGTAGGCCGCGCTGGCTCTCACCGCCCTGATTACCGAGGATGCTGGCAGGCACCATCGCGTTGCCCCGCAGCGCGCTGCGCCGCCGGGCGGGCTTACACCGTGGGTTCTGCGTATTGCGTGCGCTGCGTCGTGCCTGGAATGTGCGCATCTCAAACGGATCCAGGAGGGCAGCATGCGCATCGGCGTACCGACCGAGATCAAGACGCTGGAAGGGCGCGTAGCGCTCATCCCCGCGGCCGCCGGCGAACTGATCAACCGGGGACATGAAGTCTTGCTGCAGCGGGGTGCAGGGCTGGCCAGCGGCTACGATGACGCCCAGTATGAGTCGCTGGGGGTGACGCTGCTCCCGGATGCGGCTTCGCTCTACGAGGCAGCGCAACTGGTAGTGAAGGTGAAGGAGCCGCTGCCGGATGAGTATCCGCTGCTGCGACGGGATCATGTGCTGTTCTGCTATCTGCATCTGGCGGCGCTGCCGGAGCTCGCCCGCACGCTGCAGGACATCGGCCTCACGGCGGTGGCCTGGGAGACGGTAGAGGAAGCGGGCCGGCTGCCGCTGCTGCAGCCGATGAGTGAGGTGGCCGGCCGACTCGCTGTGCAGCTGGCCAGCAATCTGCTGTATCGACCCAATCACGGCCGTGGCCTGATGCTGGGCGGCATGCCGACCACCGAACGCGGCCGCGTCGTGGTGCTCGGAGCGGGCACCGTAGGTGCTGCGGCAGCTGGCGTTGCCGCTGCGCTCGGCGCCCAGGTGGTGGGATTCGATGTGCAGCGTGACCGGCTCGATGCGATGCACCGGCTGGGCGCGAACGTCACCGCGCTGCCTTCGTTCGCGGCTCTGCTGGAGCAGCACGTGGCTGCCGCCGACGTGCTGGTCGGTGGCGTCCTGGTGCCCGGCGGGCGCGCGCCGGTCATCGTGTCCGAGGCCATGGTGGCGGAAATGCGCCCGGGCAGCGTGATCGTGGACGTCGCCATCGACCAGGGCGGCTGCGTCGAGACCATGCATGCCACGCTGTGGGACCAGCCGACGTACGTGTCCCACGGGGTGATTCACTTCGGTGTCACCAACATGCCGGGCGCGGTGCCGCGGACCTCGTCCCAGGCGCTTTCGACCGCGCTGGTACCCTATCTCATCCGCCTGGCCGGCCCGGGCGGGTTGCAGGATCCGGCGCTGCGCGCGGGCATCAACGTCCAGGCCGGTCGGATCGTGCATCCGGCGGTGCGGGCAGCGCTCCAGACATCCGCGTAGGCCTGCTTGCCGGCGCAGCGCCGGGCCGCGTTCAGGGTGGCCATCAGTCGATGCGAACCTTCAGCGCGACGGTGTCTCCGGGTGGTTTGCGCATGACGCGGTGGTACAGGCGTCCGTCCCACTCGTAGTAGACGCGATAGCCGGTGGCGACCGATCCGGGGCCCTGCTCCGGCGTGCAGTCGCTGCGCAGGTCCCAGCTCAGCAGCGCGACCAGGTCGTCCGCCGGGGGCGGCATGCCCGTGCAGGTGGCGCCCGGTTCTGCAACGGGTCGGGTCGTGGTGAGCGGCTCCACCCTGACCACCCGTCCCTCGACCCTCAGCTCGTCAGCCTGCGATGCACACGCAATCGACGCAGCGGCCAGCGACAGCAGCCAGAGCAACCGTCTGCGGGCGTTGCGAGGCGTGCGCTTCATCGCTCGCGGCCCGGGACAGCGCCCGCCCAGCCCAGCGCCCGCAGCTTGCGGGCATCGCCGAGGCCCAGGCCGTCCGCCGGAGGCAGCATGGCAACCCGATAGCTGCCGTCGTTCTGGGGCTCGACAGCAAAACGGGCACCGCTGATCTCGCGATTGAGCATGGCGGCGTAGCGCCGGGCACGCAGACCGTGGTCGAAGCGCATGTCCTGGTCGAGCGCGGCCTGCTCGAGCGCACGCGTGGTGGCCCGCGCTGCGCCGTCGATCCGCTCGCGGTGCGCGCTCACCGTACGGACGTAGCGCTGCGCGCCGGCGGGCAGTGCCGCAGCTGCGCGGATGCGTGACGGACCGTAGTTGTACGCAGCCAGCGCCCGCTCCAGATCACCGCCGTTGGCGTCCAGCAGCTCGCGCAGATAGCGCGCGCCGAGATCGATGTTCAGGCAGGGATTGTACAGCTCCGAGACGCGCTGCACGCCGAGGTGGCGGGCGGTTCCGGGCCACTGAATCTGCATGATGCCGTGGGCGTTGGCGTTGGAGCGGGCGTCCGGGTTCATGGCGCTTTCGGTGGTAGCCACAGCGAGCAGCACTTCGAGGGGTACGTCGTGCAGCTGCGCGGCAATCTCGAAGCAGGACTGATAGGGAAAGGTGGCGGCGGCGCCGGCACGCGGCGCGGCGGCGTAGACCACCAGCAGCACGGCGAGAGCACAGGTTCCTGCGCGGCTCATGGACGCGCCCCGGTCAGTTGGCCGATCTGCTGCAGCAACGCATCGCGCTCGGCGTCGGTTGCGTAGTCGAAGTACACCTCGTAACGGCCCGGGCCGCGCCGGCTGACTTCGAATGCGTGATCGAGGCTGCGGCTCAGGTGCTCGGCGAATCCGAGTGCCGAGCGCTGGCTGCGAAAAGGTCCCCACACGGTGGCATCGTTCGTAGCCGGATCTGGCGTCGGAGCGACGACCAATGCTGTAGTCGCGGCTGCTTCGGTGTCCGCTTGAATCCCCGGGTCGCTGTCTTCATCCACGGCCGCTGCGACGTCCGCGTCGGCACCTTCTTCAGCGCCCGCCGCCGCAACGAGTGGCCCGGCATCCTCGACGCCGCCCGGCGCTTGCGTGTTCATTTCCGCAGGTGCAGGTGCAGGTGCAGGTGCAGGTGCAGGTGCAGGTGCAGGTGCAGGTGCAGGTTCAGGCGCAGTCGCAGCCGCAGGTACAGGCGCAGGCGCGCCGGTTTCGGCAGGCCGGATCTGCAATTGCGGCCACCAGGCATCCAGATCCAGCGGCGCCGGGCCGAGAGGCGTGTCGGTGGTGGCCAGAACGACCGCCAGCGTACCGAGAAGAAAACCCATCAGAAATCTCATGTCCTGTACCCGTCGATGGCTGTTGCTGTCACAGCCGCGTGATGCCTTCCGTTTCGTGCGCCAGCTGCAGCGCGCGCCAGCTGATCTGTCCGGTGTGTTCCGTCAGGGTGGCCGTCAGGCCGTCCAGCCAGCGCTCGATCGGCACCGTGTGCGTGTCGCCACAGGCCGCTGGTGCAGCCTGCAGGCTGCGTTGCAGCGCACGGGCGGCTCTGCGGTCGCGCGTGGCGAGCACGTACCGGCCGGCGTCGGGCCGGCGCCGGCCGGTTACCTCGGCCAGTGCTGCGTCGCTCGGCACAGGCAGCTGTGCCGGCGGCACGCGCAGTCGGAACCGTCTGGTACCCGGGTCGACTCGTGTCAGCCCGCTGGCGCAATCGATGCCTCGAACGGCGCGGCTCTGGGTCGAGAACACGAACAGATAGGCGCTCTCGCGCAGATCGAATTCCACCTCGGCGCACGCATTGACCCGCGCCTTGTGGTAGTCGCAGATGCCGCTGGCTTCGGCCGGCCTCAGGCGCAGTGTGGACAGCAGGTCCGCGCTTGCAGGTGCGAGCGAGAACGAGGATGCCGGCGGCTCGGAGGCAGGCGCCGCGGCTGTGGAGGGGGCCGGACGGAACGAAGCGCCGGTGACGAACACGGAAGCGACCTGCTGCTGCGCCGCGCCCGAGCGCTCCTTGAGGCTGACGCGCAGCTCGCCGAGCAGGGCGCCGGCGGCGCGGCGTTCGATGTCGAGCGCCCAGCGCGCGAGGTCGGGCTCGCCGGTCACGGCAGCAAGCGGGGTGATCAGCAGCTTGCCGCGGAGTGCCATGCTGACCCGAGCCAGTTCCGGGTCCGCAGGTGTGGACAGATAGACCGGCCCATCGATGCCGTGCGGTAGCGAGCACTCGAGCTGCGAGCCTATGGCTGCCGCGATCTGCTCCACATCGGCAATGGGCAGCGGGCTGTCGGCGGCTCCGGCAACGGACAGAGCCGTGCGGCTGCTCAGGGCCCGGCGCTCGTTGCCGCTGAGCCTTCCCTGCCATTGATAGCTCACGCCGCTGACCCACACCGACTCGTCCAGATCGACAGCGCCGATGCTGACATTCGCAGAGTTGCCCCTGGTGGGTTTGATTTCGATGCCGATCAGGTAGTCGATTCTCTGCGGCACGCGACAGGGCACGGGTGGCTCGGGCAGTGCCAGGCGGATACCTTCCACGGCGCGCAGGTTACGGGTGAGACGCTCGGCGACGGCATCGATGAGCAGGTTGGAGCCGGCGGCAGGTGCGCCGTCCTCGATGGCCGCGAAGCGGAAGGTGGCGCCTTTGAAGCGCGGATGCCGGCTCAGGGTCTGTGCCAGCTCCGGGCTCAGGCTGGCGTCCAGCCAACGGCCGAGCGCGTCGTCGAGCAGCACGTCGGCGTTCGCCGCCGCGGTCAGCGACAGCGCGCAGAGCAGCGCGAGGCTAGGCGCGCGCCACATGCAGCACCTCGCCGAAGCGGTTGATGATCAGTTCGCCGGTGGCGCCTTGCTGAACGTACTGACGGATGCGCCGTTCGAGTCGCGCCGGCAGGCTGATGCCCCAGGTGTAGCTGCCGGCCTCCGTGCTGGCCGAGCGCAGAGCCTGGTTGATCAGGGCGGGAATCGTATCGCTCTCCAACTCGTAGACGCGGCCGGGCGGCGGGGCGCTGCCGAAACGCAGGTCGCGGTCCAGCATCAGCACGTCGCTGGGGCGGAACGCGAACACCTGGATGTCGCCCTTGCTCACCAGCCGCAGAAAATCGGAATCCGAGGCGAATCGCAGGCTCAGGCCCTGTTGCGAGCCCTCCGCCGCAGGCTCGGCCGGCTGCGGGGCCGACTTTGCGGCAGGGGCGGACGTTGCGGCAGGGGCCGACGACGCACTGCGACGCGCCGTCGTTGGCGTTGCCGGGGACGGTGCGGGCAGCTGCGGCAGCGGCTCGAGTGAACGATCCGGCGCCGGTGCAGCCTGCGCCGTTGGTTGTCTGGAAATCTCCGGCTCTGCAGGCGGCTGCGATGCCGGGTGCCCTGTGGCTGCCGCGGCGGCCGCTTGCGCCGTCACTGGGATCGGTGCGCTGGAGGCGTCCGTGAGCGGGGCCGGAGCTGCGACGTTGCGTACCAGCGCCAGGATGGCGATGAGGCAGAACGCGATGATGGCCATGAAGCGCATGACGTCGGTCTGCAGGCTCTCGCCGTCGGCGGCGTGGCGGTCAACGGGCCGGGCCATCGATGACCGCTCCGGCGATGGGCCTGGCGTCGGCGCTGAGCGCGCGTTCGATGCGCTGAGCGCAATCGAGCAGATCGGCCAGCGGCTGGCGCTCGACGCGATCGTAGTGATCGTGCAGCTCCGCGCCGGCGAGCGCGGTCTTGACCAGCCGCATGAGGTAGCCGCCGACGCCGCCGACGATGGTGGTGGTCAGGGCCAGCAGGATGCCGCCGTCCACCAGCTTCTGCAGCACGGAGCCGGCCGTGTCGGCGAGCGCATGCTGGGGATCGGCCAGGGCAGCCTGCAGGGCCGCGCGCATGCCGACGGCCGTCCAGATGACGCCGACACCCACGAACAGGTGTATCCACACGTCGGTGAGCTGATCGAGCGCGACGATGCCACGGTCCGGCGCGCCGGCGTTCAGCAACCGCACCAGGCGCCGCAGATGCAGGGTGAACAGGCCGGTGATCAGGGCGAACAGCCAGGCCGCATGGCCGAGATTCAGCGTCAGCCAGGCGCCCAGGCGCGTCGCTTCCGAGGCGGCGGGTTGCAGGGTCGCAGACGCGTCGGGGCCCGTGAGTGCCAGCGCCATCAGCGTGAGCGCGGCGCCCGCCGCCGTGCCCAAGAAGAACGGCGCGCGGCTGCGGCTCATCGGCTGCCGAGCCCCGCGGCGGCGTTGGCTGAGGCGTCACAGGCGCGGCACACGGCTTCGAGCACCAGCTCCGTCTCTTTGAGGAGGTTGTCGGCACGGTAGTAGCCGGGCGCATCCTCGCTCGCCCGCATCAGTCCCATCTCCTTGTCGTGCAGCTCTGCCTGCATGTCACTCAGCACACGAGCGCGCACGGGACACGTCTGTGAGCAGGTGTTGTAATCACCCTGCAGTGACACGAACTTCACGTTGAAGTAGCGGTTGTACAGCGACTCGGCCTGACGGCGGCTGATCACGCCCTGATCGTTCTGGCGCATCAGGAAGTCGCTGAACAGCATGGGGGTACGCCGGTCCGGGTTGCTTTCGGCGATGGCCAGCAGCGATTGAAAATAGCTGTCGAACTGATACTCGCAGCCGTCGGCGAGGCGGTCCTCCGCGGTCTGCATGGCCGCTTCCAGCGTGCCGCCGAGTCGTACGGCGCAACGGTCGGCGGTGGGGCTGGAGGCACAGGCGCCGGGCAGCAGCGCGACGGCAACGAGGATGGCAAGGGTACGCAGCATGGTCGTCTCCTGGTTTGTTTCTGGCGGTGGGCTCACATGGCCAGGGGGCTGACGAAGGGTGTCTCGCCGATCTGGTAAGGCGGCGCCGCAATGGGCGGCTCCGAGAACGATTCCCCGAACAGGATTTCCTTGACGCCGCCCACCACCTCGGCCATCTCGGGCGTGATCAGACCGAAGGACTGGTTGAGCTGCTCCATCAGCGAGGCTCGGGCGATTTCCTGCTCGGTGGCGGCGATCAGGGACGCGGCTTCGTCCATGTCCAGATAGATGTCCGCAGCGACCACCGCCAGCGACTGGGCCGGTGCGCTGCTGCTGCTTGCGACCAGCTGGTAGTACTGCTTGAACCGGTCGGACAGGCGTACGCCCGAGCGCCCCCGCAGGGCCAGCCGCTCCTGCGGCGTGGCACCTGCGCCGGCACCGGACTCGCCGAGCAGGGTCTGCTGCAACGACGTCGGCGTGGTGCGCTGGCCGATCTCTTCGCGCAGCCGTTTCTCGAGGCTCGAGCGGGTGTTGCTCACCGCCACCTCCATTTCCGGGAGGCGTTGACGCATGATGTCGAGCATCTCGAGATAGGTGGCGCCCAGCTGTCGGGCGATGCGGTCGCAGCCCTGATCGCCGTCGGCGCCCTGACACAGACTTTCGGTGTAGAGCTGCTGCTGCAGGTCGAGGCGATGTATGACCTCCTGCAGGCTGTTCTCCATCTCTTCGGCGACCTGGCCCGTCTCGCGGATGTCTTCCAGCACGGTGGTGGGAAACAGACGCACCACCGGACCGCTGCGATCAGGGGCGGCGAGCGTCAGCGTGCCGCTCAGCAGCAGGCTCAGGGCCAATCCGGCGCGCAGCCCGTTCGCTAGTCGCTTGTTGTGGGGTAGGGATTGCATGTCGATCACTCTCCGTCGCTGTTTCTGGAACTTACCGGTCGCGGTCTGAACCCAACCTGAACACCGGTGCCTTCAATCCACGGGCTCGACGCTCACCCGGATCGGCAGCCGATCGCCCGGGTGCTGTGCGACATGCTTGTGCAGTATCTGGCCGGCGTAGCGGTAGGTGACGTCGTAGCCGTCGGCGACGCTGCCGGTCGTGCGTTCGTATCGGGTTTCGCAACGACTGCCGTCGCCCGGCGAAGTCATTGCATAGACCGGTTCGGGTACGTACGAGCTCTCGCTCGTGTACACCGGGGTCGAGTAGCTCTGTTGCCTGCGTGTGGCGTCGCGGGCGATCGATGCGCCCAGCGCGGCACCCGCGATGGTCATCACGCGCCTGCCATTGCCGTCGCCGAACTGGTGCCCGATGAGACCGCCGATGAGCCCGCCCAGCAGCGTCGCACCGGCACCGGAGCGGCGTTCGACCACGGTGGCTTGCGGCTCGCTGACGCGCATGTAGCGCCTGCCCACCGGCTCGGGGGTACAGTACCGCACGGGCGTGCTGACCACGGCGCGGGAGCGGGTCGGTGTCACGGCCAGTACTTCGGCGTAGCTGTAGTAGTTGCCGCCGGAAGGAGCGTCCGGGCTCGCCTCAGCCCGCCCGGCGACCAGAGCTGTCAGGGTCAGCAGCGCGCCGAGGAGGGCGGTTGCAACATGGGTCGTGCTGTTGCCGTTGGCCGTGCGCATGTGCCCTCCCGTGCGGTTCTCGCGGCTGTCGGGAGTTCATGCTAGTCAGGCGGAGCTTAACCTAGCCTGAACGGAGCGCGCGCCGGCGGCGGCAGCGAGCCGGTGATGCAGCGGGTCGGGGCGCCTCAGCTGCGGGCGGTTGCGATCTGGAATGCCGGGCGTGCTGACAGCCGCTGCCAGTAGGCATCGAGGCGATCGGGCAGCGGCTCGGGTACCAGCTGTTTTGCCAGCATCACGGTGTATCCGGTCATGACGTCAGCGGCGGTGAAGCTGTCGCCCAGCAGGTAGGAGCGGCCGGCCAGCGCCTGATCGACCGCCTGCGCGCACAGGTTCGCGCGGTCCTGCATCTCGCGGATGGCCGCAGCGCTCTGCGCGGCCTCAGGCAGCGCACGACGGTGATTGACGATCTCGCCCAGCGGGCGGGCCCAGGTGGCTTCGGCGAACCAGCACCATTGCAGGAACAGCGCGTGCTCCTGGGTGCCACGGGGCGGCTGCAGGGCGCCGTTGCCGTAGCGGTCGAGCAGGTACTGAACCATGGCGCCGGACTTGAACATGGTCAGCGCGCCATCCTCCAGCACCGGTACCTTACCGACCGGGTTTCTGGCCCGCCATTCGGGGCTGGCCCGAAACGCTTGGCTGAAGTCGACGGCGATCACCTCGTAGTCGAGATCGAGCTCCTCGCACAGCCAGATCACCCGCACCGAGCGCGTACCGGGTACATGATAGATTTTCAGCATGCTCGCACTGTTCTCCCGGCCGGGTCCCGTTCAAGAGGCGCGGACACCGGGCAGTCTGCTCGAACCGGATCCGCCTGCACTTCCATTGCGCGTCATTGCGGTCCCGGCCACGCCTGCTCGGCCATCAGTTCCCGCAGCGTCGGCGCGTCGTAGCCGAGCAACTCGCGCAACACCCACTCGCCATGAGCGTTGTACTCGGGCGGCGGGTCCAGGGCCTCGCGGCCAGGCGTGCCCCGGGCCACGTAGTGACGCACGCCGCGCCAGCCGTCACGTTCCAGCAGCACGTCTCCCAGAGCGTCCTGGCGAAACACGGCGGCCATGTCGTTGACGAAGCCGAAGGGCACCCGAGCCTGGGCCAGAGCAGCCACCAGCGTCTCGGTATCCGCCCCGGCGAATGCCTCGGTGAGCACGGCATTCAGGGTGGCGCGGTGCCGGACCCGGGCCGCGTTGCGTGCGAAGCGCTCGTCGTCGGCCAGCTCCGGGCGCCCGAGAGCGCGACACAGGTTCTGCCACTGTCTTTCCGTGCCCACCGCGAGCACCAGCTCGCGTCCGTCGGCGAGGGCGAATATCGATCCGTAGGGGACGATGTTGGGGTGCTCAGAGCCCATGCGCTGCGGCACCACGCCGGCTACCAGGTAGTTCGTCGCCTGGTTGGCCAGGGCCGCCACCGCGGCGTCCAGCAGCGATACCTCGACATGACCGCCCTGGCCGGTGCCTGTCCGACGCAGCAGCGCCAGCAGGATCGCCTCTTTGATCTGATGTGCCGCCAGCAGATCCACCAGCGCCACGGGCATCTTCACCGGGCCCGAGTCGGCCGTGCCGTTGAGATAGGTGAACCCGCTTTCGGCCTGGATGATGGCATCGAAGCCTGGTCGGGGATCGGTGGAGCCGTAGGCCGAGATCTGGGCATAGATCAGCCGGGGGTTCAGCGCCAGCAGCGTGTCCGGATCGAGCCCCAGCTTGCGGTCGTCGCCGGGTTTGTAGCTGGCGATCAGCACGTCCGCACCGCGCGCCAGATCCTGTACCGCGCGACGGCCGCCGGGCCGCGACACGTCCAGGGCGATGGATCGCTTGCCCCAGTTGGCACAGGCGAAGTAGGCGGAAACGGTGCCCGCGGCCGATTCGTTCGCCAGACGCCAGGCGCGGGTCGGATCGCCGCCGGTGGCGGGGTTCTCCACCTTGACCACCTCGGCACCGAGCTCGGCGAGGAACTGGCCCGTGCTCG
This sequence comes from Pseudomonadales bacterium, assembly GCA_041395905.1. Taxonomy (GTDB): domain Bacteria; phylum Pseudomonadota; class Gammaproteobacteria; order Pseudomonadales; family Azotimanducaceae; genus UBA7803. The sequence continues at coordinate 213,119 of JAWKZP010000003.1, read as the reverse complement.
GACCCGCGAGAATGCTGGCGAGTTCGATGACGCGCAGGCCGCTGAGCGGCGGTGGCTCGGCGGCTGGCGGCATCTTTCAGGTCATCTGACCCGCGGCGACGCTGACGTCGTCGTAGAGGTGATAGGTGTCGTTGAAGCGGCGTACCAGGATGCGCGGCCCGACGACCACGATCTGGCTGATGGAGCCGTTGTCACAGCCGTTGAAGGCGAACGGCTGGGCGCCGGTGGCGTGGGCCAGGATGTGGCCGATCACGCCGCCGTGGACCACGGCCACGACCAGCGCGTCCGGATGGTTCGCGGCGATCCGGGCGATGCTGCGGGTCAGGCGCGCGTTCAACGCTGCGTGGGATTCCGCACCGGGGATCACGTCCCAGCGCTGCTCCTCGTGCATGCGCTGATACAGCGGATCGTTGGCGTGGGCTTTGACGCGCAGGATGCCGCCCTCCCACTCGCCGAGGTGCACTTCGCGCAGATCCGGGTCGATGATCGGGTCGATACCCAGATGGCGGCACAGCGGCGCAGCCGTCTCGTGGGTGCGACGCAGATTCGAGACGTAGACAGCGGCAATCGGCTGCTTGCGTAGACGCTCGCCGACGCGTTCCGCCTGGGCCTGCCCGTTGGGGTGCAGCTCAGGATCGCCGTGGCCGTCGACCAGCGGAAACGGCTCGTCGGGCGTGGCGGCGCGGGATTCGCCGTGACGCACCAGCAGGATCTCGGTGGCGCCGGGCGGACGGCTGAATCGCGCCTGACGGTACTCGCGCGGGGTTTCGGTTGCTGTGTTCATGGCCGCGAGTTTATCACGGCAGAGAGGGCGGTCAGTGGGGCTTGTGCGTGCCGCCGGCGCGCCGCGACAGCTTGATGAAGCCTTCGCGCTTGTCCACCATCACGAGCGCCGCGCCGTGGCGGCCGGCCCAGTCCTTCAGATACGCCAGATCGTCCTTGCTGGTGACACGCCGGGCCAGCACGGTGCAGTTGGGTGCGAGGTGATCGGTGAGCATTTCCAGCGCGCCGACTGCCCCGCGCGGGGTCGCCCGCGAGCCCTCGCACAGCAGCAGACGCAACCCTTTGGGCACCCGGTTGAGGTCCATGGCATACCAGACGAAGGTGGGATACATGCGTGCCGGCGCCGTGATCACGTGGGCGTTGGCGATTTCGTACTGGGTCAGCCAGGAACGCATCACGTTGCTCCACTGCGGGTCCTGCTCGAAGCACCACAGGTGGCGTTTTGCGTCGCGGCCGCAGATGGCCCCCAGCAGCAGCGTCAGCACGCCGGCGCCGCATTGCAGCACGGGCCCGTCCGCCAGCTTCAGCTCTGCCAGACAGCTGCGCAGAAACCCTTCGCCAGGCTCGTCGAGAGGATCGCCCCAGTGGGCGTAGAGCTCGGTGACGAGGCCCGCCGGCAGCGTGTCCGGATCACCGCCGGCGAGCCTGCGCAGACAACGGTCCAGCGCGATCTGACGCGCGTAGGCGGCGGTGCGGGCGCGCATGGCGTGCAGGCCCGCGCCCTTGCCGAGGGCGTTGCCGAAAGCGTTGGCGAACGGGTTGGCGAGTTGCATCGAACATCCCTGCTCGTGGATCGAGCCCAAGTCGTATGGGCGAGTATATGGAGCTGGAGCCGGCGGCTCGCATCAGCGTGCCGGGACTGTGCGGCAGGTCCATTTTCGTTAGACGACCGGCGCACAGGACCTTAGGATTGAGCGCAGCCGGTTGCTGCAGGTATCGAGGGAGGGGAACGTGGCTGTGCAGATGACTCGACGGACGGTGCTGGGTGGCCTCATCGCCGGCACCGCCGCGCTGGCGGTGGCGCCGGCGACACGCGCAAGAGCTGCGCCCGCTGCCGGGCGTCGTGCGCCTCAGCGCCAACGAGAATCCTTACGGGCCGAGTCCGAAAGCGCTCGCGGCCGCCGCAGAGGCGAGCGCCCGGGGCGCCTACTACCCGGGCCCCATCGCCGAGGAACTGCTCGGGGTGATCGCCGAGCGGCACGGACTGAGTCTGGAGCACATGGTGCTGAGCTCCGGCTCCAACGAAGCGCTGTGCGCGGCCACGGTGGCCTGGGGCAAGCAGGGCAGGGTGGTTGTGCCGGCGCTGACCTACACGCCGCACCTGAGATATGCCGAGAAGCTCGGCACCGAGCTGGTGCCGGTTGCGCTCAAAGACGACATGAGCACCGACCTCGAGGCCATGGCGGCAGCCGTCGACGACAGCGTTTCGCTGGTGTACGTGTGCAACCCCAACAACCCGACGGGCATTGCCATCGATGGCGATGAGCTGCGTGCGTTCTGCCGCACGGTGGGCAAGCGTGCCACGGTGCTGGTGGACGAAGCCTACAACGAGCTCACCGACCGCCCGGAGTTCACCTCGATGGTCGACCTGGTGCGGGCGGGGGAGAACGTCATCGTCATGCGCACCTTCTCGAAGATTTTCGGTCTGGCGGGTCTGCGGATCGGCTACGTGATGGCACGGCCGGATCTGGCGACCCGCGTCGCTGACCACGTCATGTCCTGGCCCAACGGGGTCGGTATCGCAGCCGCGCTCGCGAGCTACACGGACGAGCCGTTCATCACGTTCTCGCGCGCGAAGATACTCGAGGGCCGCGCCATGGTGACCGACGTGTTCGAGCGCCACGGGCTGCGTGTGCTGCCGTCACAGACGAATTTCGTGTACGCGGACATCCGCCGCGATGCCACCGAGTTTGCCAGACAGATGCTGGAGCGCGGGGTGCGGATCCGGGGTGCCTACAAACCCTACGACACCTGGTCGCGGGTCAGCATGGGCAAGCTCGAGGATCTCGAGGTGTTCGGGCGCGTATTCCACGAGGTCTACACGGCCTGAGGGATCCGCCCGGGAGCGCCAGCGACGCGCTGCCGGGCGGCGGGCAGGTGGGTGGCGTTCCGGGCCGTCGGCGACGGGCCGGGACACGCACGTCAGGTGGCCACGCGCACCATGCGCTTGCCGAAGTTCCCGCCGGCCAGCAGCCCCACCAGTCCGGCGGGCGCGCTTTCCAGGCCCTCGAGCACATCCTCGGCAACCTTCAGCTGACCGGCATCGAGCCACTGCTCGAGCTCCCGGTCGGCGGCGGCGCTGAGCGCCGGATCATCGCCGACGAGAAATCCCGTCATCGTGAGGCGCTTGGTGACCAGAAGCCCCGGTACGCCGCGCGGCCCCGGCGCCGGATTGCCCGTGTCGTACTGTGAGACCACCCCGCAGCAGACGATGCGGCCGTGCACCTTCATGCGGAACAGAGCCGCCTCCAGCGTCTGGCCGCCGACGTTGTCGAAGTACAGATCGATGCCGTCCGGGCACGCGCTTTTCAGCGCCTGAAACAGGTTCTCGTTCTTGTAGTCCACGGCGGCGTCGAAGCCGAACTCATCCACCAGTCGGCGGCATTTCTCCGCGCCGCCTGCAATGCCCACCACGCGGGCACCGCGCAGGCGCGCGATCTGTCCGGCGACGGAGCCGGTGGCGCCGGCTGCGGCGGACACGACCACGGTTTCTCCCGGTTGCGGCTTGCCGATGCCGGCCATGCCGTAGTGGGCCGTTCGGCCGGTGACGCCGAGCACGCTCATCAGATGGCTGAGCGGCTCACGCCGGTCACGACGCGCCAGCGCCTTGCCCGGTTTGACGAAGTATTCCTGCCAGCCGCCGTCGCCTTCCACCAGATCGCCCGGGGCGAATCGCGCGTCGTTGGAGCGCACCACTTCAGCCAGGGTGAAACCGCTCATCACCTGTCCAGGCTGGAGCGCGCTGCGGTAGGTGGCGCCCTGCATCCAGGCCCGGTTGGCCGGATCGAGCGACAGATACAGCGTGCGGCACAGAACCTCGCCGGGGCCGGGCTCGGGTACCTGGGTCGTCTGCAGGCGGAAGTGCTCGCTGCCGAGCTTGTCGGTCGGCATCTCGACGATGAGTATCTGGCGGTTGTCCATGCTCTCTCCCGGACTATCGGCGCAGCGCCGGATGGTCGCACAGCTGGCGCCGGGAGACGACAGTTGCGCAGGCGCCCGCCTCACGACGCCGGCCCGGTTCTCTCTCGAGAGGTCGACGCGCAGCGCTGCCGGCGGCAAACTGCACTGCATCGCGAACGAAGCAGAGAGGGGAGACTCATGACCGCGACCCAGACACAGCAGCACAGTGCCACTTACGATGCCGTGGTGGTCGGTGCCGGATTCGCCGGGCTCTACATGCTTCATCGCCTGCGTCAGCTCGGGCTCAGCGCGCGCGTGTTCGAGTCCGGCAGCGGCATCGGCGGCACCTGGTTCTGGAACCGCTACCCGGGTGCGCGCTGCGACATCGTCAGCATGGAGTATTCCTACCAGTTCTCCGACGAGCTGCAGCAGGAGTGGCGCTGGAGCGAGCGCTACGCGACCCAGCCCGAGATACTGAAGTACATCAACCACGTTGCCGACCGCTTCGACCTGCGCCGCGACATTCAGCTGGACACCCGTGTCACCAGGGCGTGCTTCGACGAGCAGGCCGGACGCTGGGACGTGGCCACCGACAAGGGCGATGCGGTCACGGCCCGATTCTGCATCATGGCCACCGGCTGCCTGTCCGTGCCCAACATGCCGGAGTTTCCCGGTATCGAGACCTTCCGCGGTGCGCTCTACCATACCGGCCACTGGCCGCACGAGGGCGTGGACTTCACGGGCAAGCGGGTCGCCGTAATCGGCACCGGATCGTCCGCCATCCAGTCGATTCCGCTGATCGCCAGGCAGGCGCGACAGCTCACCGTGTTCCAGCGCACGCCCAATTACTCGATCCCTGCCCGCAACGCACCGCTGGATGCGGGCTACGAGGCGGACGTGAAAGCCCGTTACTCCGAGTTCCGCCAGCACAATCGTGAGACGGCGTTCGGCGCGGATTTCCGCTACAACGAGAAGTCGGCGCTGGACGTGTCGGACGAGGAGCGTATCCGTGAGTACGAAGATCGCTGGGCGCAGGGCGGCCTGCCGTTTCTGGCTGCGTTCGCGGATCTGATTTTCGACCAGCGGGCCAACGAGACCGCGGCTGAGTTCATCCGCGGCAAAATCCGCGAGATCGTCGATGATCCTGCCACGGCCGAGCTGCTGGCGCCTCGCACCGTGGTGGGCTGCAAGCGGCTGTGCGTGGACACCGACTACTACGAGACGTTCAATCGCGCCAACGTGAAGCTGGTGGACGTGAGCGGGACGCCGGTAGAGCGCCTGACGGCGGCCGGTCTGCGCGTCGGCGATGTGGAGTACGAATTCGATGCCATCGTGTTCGCGACCGGCTTCGATGCCATGACGGGTGCGCTGGCCCGCATCGACATCCGCGGCCGGGGCGGTCGCAGCCTGAACGAGGCCTGGGCGGAGGGCCCGAAGACCTACCTGGGGCTTGCAACCGCGGGCTTCCCCAACCTGTTCATGATCACCGGGCCGGGCAGCCCTTCGGTGCTCACCAACATGCTGCCGTCCATCGAGCAGCATGTGGACTACGTCGCGCGCTGCATCGATTACCTCGGTGCCCATCAGTACCGGACCATCGAGGCGCAGCCCGAAGCCCAGGAGTCCTGGGTTGCCCACGTCAACGAGGTGGCCGCTGCGACGCTCTATCCGAGCTGCAACTCCTGGTACCTGGGTGCCAACGTACCGGGAAAGCCCCGCGTGTTCATGCCGTACCTGGGGTTCCCGCCCTACGTGGAGAAGTGCGAGCAGGTGGCTGCGGCCGGCTACGAGGGCTTTGCCCTGGCAGGGTGAGCGCGACCGCGATCCGGATGGTCTCGAAGGGGTACGGATCTGCTACAATTGCTGCGCCGCACAACAGTGCGAATTCGCAGCACGGACGCAGAGGCCTGTCATGATCTCGCAGCGTGGAAAACGGTCGGGCAAACCGGTGGACTGGCGCATCTGGCTGGGCATGGCCCTGACTGCAGCCTATCTGCTGTATGGCATGCACCACATTCTAGTGGATGTTGGTTGGTCGAACTTCACGACACAACCTATTGAAAATCAGGGAAGTTTTCTTGAGGGCGCTTTTGCGCCACTGGCGTTTCTATGGCTCGTCATCGGCTACTTTCTGCAGCACAAGGCCCTGCAGGAGAACAACCACAACATCGAGCTGCAGTACGAGGAGATGAAGCGTGCCGGCGCGCATGCGGCGCAGCAGGCGGCGGCGCTGGCCTCGAGTGAGCGGCACACCCGTCAGGCCAGCTTCCTGCGGCTCACCGAGCTCGTCAACGATCAGCTCGGCGTCACCGCGGGCCTGCTGTTTCTGGCCAACCAGCGCCCCGGGCAGCGGATTTCGGCGGAGGAGCGCAGCGATCTCTGGACCCGGGTCAGCGAGGGCGATTCGGGCATGTTCTCGCGCCGACTGCTGGAGCTTTGCTATGGCGGCACCGGGCGGCGCCCCGACGTCGGCAAGATCTTCTACGGCGGCCCTGCGCGACGGCGCTACACGGAGCGCTTCGTGACCACCTTCGAAGCGTTGCTCGAGGCTGCTCGGGACAACGACGCCAGCGGGCTGCTGGTGGACGCGGTGGTAGCGGGCTCTGCCCATGGGCACCTGTACCGCACCATAATGGAGGTGACTGCGGGGCGGACCACCCTGATCGAGGACGGCCCCGGGCCGGCGCGTTCGGCAATGGACGTTCTGCAGGAAGACGCCGCCTGACGGCGGTCGCGTGGAGCGGCCGCCTGCCGCGGCCGTCCGGTTGGGGGCACGATGGCTGAATTCGCGGGCTTTCCGCGCCAGACGCTCGACTACCTCGACGAGCTGGCGGTAAACAACGACAGGGACTGGTTTCAGGCAAACCGGCACCGCTATGAAGCGCTGGTGCGCGAGCCGGCGCTGGATTTCATTGCAGCCATGGGGCCGAGGCTCGCGCGCATCTCGGAGCATTTCGAAGCGCTGCCGAAGAAGGTCGGCGGCTCGCTCATGCGCGTGCACCGCGACACCCGCTTTGGCCGCGACAAGACGCCTTACAAGACCAATATCGGCATCCAGTTCCGACACGAGCTGGGGCGGGACGTGCACGCACCGGGCTTTTACGTGCACATCGCCAACGATGGCTGCTTTTTCGGGGCCGGTATGTGGCGGCCGGATCCGGCGGCGCTCACGGCGATCCGCGACCGCATCGCGTTCCGCCCGCAGGAATGGCAGCGGGTGCGCGAGGACCGCGCGTTGCGCAGACTCTACCGGCTCGACGGTGAGGCCCTGAAACGCCCGCCGCGCGGATATCCTCCGGATCACCGGCACCTGGAGGATCTCAAGCGCAAGGATTTCATCGCCATCGCCGAGTTCAGCGCTGGGGCGATCAGCGAGCGCCGGTTCCTGGATCTGGCAGCGCGGACGTTCCGCTCGGCTGCGCCGCTGATGCAGTTTCTCTGCAACGCCATCGAGGTGGCTTACTGAACCGCGCCGTTGGCGCGCGCTTTTCGAAGGGGAGCAACAGCCATGCGCGTAGTGGTCGCCATGATGAGCCACGAAACCAACACCTTCTCACCCGTGGTCACAGATCTGGCCCGGTTTTCGCGCGGTGGCAGCGAGCCGCCGGCGGGTGCCGATGCGCAGCGCATCTTCCGTGGCACGGCCAGCTGCCTGGGCGGTTTTCTGCAGGTGTGCGAAGCCCGCGGCGCGGAGGTGGTGATCCCCATCGCGGCGGGTGCCGCGCCGAGCGGACCGGTGGAAGACGATGCGTTCGAATTCATGTGCCAGCGGATCGTCGCGGCGGCGTCAGATTGCGACGCCATGCTTCTGGATCTGCATGGCGCCATGGTGACGCGCAGCTTCGACGACGGCGAAGGTGAGCTGCTCAGACGCATCCGTGCGGTTGCCCCCGACGTGCCCATCGCCGTCAGTCTCGACATGCACGCCAATCTGACCGACGCGATGGTCAGTCGCGCCACGGTGATCTGTGGTTACCACACCTATCCGCACGTGGACATGGACAACACGGCCGTGCGGGCAGCGCAGATACTGTTCGACGCCATGGAAGGCAAGGTACGGCCGGTGATGGCCTGGGGTCACGCGCCCATGCTGCCGCACGTGATGCGCCAGGGTACCGACGACTTCCCCAACCGCGAGCTGCAGGCGCGGGTGCGGCAGATGGAGCAGTCCCAGGCGCTGGCCGTGAGCCTCTTCACGGGCTTTCCCCACGCGGATATCTACGATGCCGGCCTGTCCGTGGTGACCGTCGCCGATGCGGACCCCGCCGCCGGCGAAGCGCTGCGCGACGAGCTGCTCGATCAGGCCTGGGCGGACCGGGCGGCCTTCGTCTACGAGGTGGAGCCGCTGGAACAGTCGCTGGCGCGGGCAGAAAGTATCGCCGCCGCACCTGGCGACGGACCGGTGGTGCTGCTCGATCACTATGACAACACCGCCTCCGGCGGCACCATGGACACCACGGAAGTGCTCGCGGCGGTGCTGGCGCGGCAGCTCCAGGATGCGGCCTTCTTTGCGATTTACGATCCGGCGGCCGTTGCGGCCATGGCGGCAGCCGGGGTCGGAAACGAGGTGACCCTGTCTCTGGGCGGCAAGCTGCACATGCCGGCGCTGCGCGAGCAGAGCGCGCCTGTCGTGGTCACCGGCCAGGTACGCCTGCTCTCCGAGGGCAGCTTCCCCGCCACCGTCGCCATGTCCCGCGGTCTGACGATGAGCATGGGCAGGTGCGGCGTGCTGCGCGTCGATGGCCTCGACATCGTCGTGATCTCGCGCCACCTCGAGCCGTTCGATCCCGGCTGCCTGCGCTCGCTGGGAATCGAACCGACCACGAGGCGCTACGTGATTCTGAAGAGCCGCATCCACTATCGCGTCGGGTTCCGCGACATGGCGAAGGCGCTGGTCGAGTGCGCAGGGCGCGGGGTATGCACGTCGGACTACGGCGAGCTGCGCTTCGAGAAGGTAAGGCGCCCGATCTATCCGCTGGACGGGGTCAACGCGACGCGGAAGGAATGGTGAGCGGCAGTCTGCCGGGCGCTGGCGTGCCTGCCGGGCGCGCCTGCGGGCCGTGGTGCCATGCTCGGCTTCAGGACGCCGCGGCGCGCGGGTCGTCGGGACGCGGCCCGCAGACCACCCGGTTGCGGCCCTGGTTCTTGGCGTCGTAGAGGCGCAGGTCGGCTTCGGAGAACAAACGTTCCGCGTCGGCGTTGCCACCCTGGAAGTAGGCGACGCCGATGCTCGCGGTCAGGGTCACGGTCTCTCCCGCGTGACTCGTGGTGGTGCTGCCAGCAATGGCCAGGCGCAGACGCTCCGCGAGGTGTTCGGTACCGGCTGGTTCGGTGTCCACCGCGATGATGGCGAACTCGTCGCCGCCGATGCGGGCCGGAACGTCGTTCTGACGGATCACGCGCCGGATGGCTTCGGCCACGGCCTGCAGCGTGCCGTCGCCGGCGGGGTGGCCGTGGGTGTCGTTGATCGTCTTGAACTCGTCGACGTCGATGAGCAGCAGGCCGAGCACCGTGCCGGAGCGGCGGTGCCGATTCACCTCTTCCTGCAACCGCTCGAACAGAAAGCGGCGGTTCTTGAGCCCGGTGAGCGGGTCGGTCAGGCTCTGCTCCACGAGGCGGGCGTTGGCTTCTTCCAGCGCGCGCCGGCTCAGGTGCAGCGCTTCCTGCACGACCTTGCGTTCGGTGATGTCACGGATCACGAGCAGCCGCCCGCTGGGGCCGCCATGGGTAGCGATCAGGCTCACGTCCACCTCGTACCACTGCTCTTCCTCATCCGAGGCGATGCGCGTTTCCGTGCGCGAATGTGAGGTGGTGTCGAGCGGGCCGAGCATCTCGGTCGGCAGGACTTCGGCCAGCGCCTTGCCCACGACGTCGCGTTGCGGGCGTTCAAGCCAGTCGCAGGCGGCGCGATTGCAGTCGACGATGCGCTGACGATGATCCAGCACGAGCATGGGGTCCTGCATGGTGTCCATGAGCACGCTGCGGGCCACCGGACGCAGATCGAACAGCGCCGAGCGATACAGCACCAGACTCAGCGCCACCAGACCGAGGGTCATCACCAGCGGGGTCGGCATGATCCCGAAGAGCACGAAGCCTCTGCTGTAGTAGGCATAGTCAGCCAGCGTCACCAGACAGGGCAGGGCGATGATGGCTGCCATCTCGGCGCGCTGGCTCGGCGCGGTGCGCATGCGCCAGGCGGCGATGCTCAGGGTGCCGAGGGTGAATCCGTAGCTGAGATAGGTGGTCAGCGCCAGCGGACCCTGACGCAGGGCCAGCGTCTGCGCGACCCGCGCGCTGCGGTCGGGCTCGCTGGCCAGCGCCAGCAGCGCCTGGCTTGCATCGCCGGACAGGGTCACGATTGCGGCCAGCAGCGGCACGCCGACGCAGGCGATCCGCAGCAGCGGCCAGCGCGGCAGGTGGATGTTGGCGTACTCGACCACCGCAACGAACAGAAGCGGCGGGGTCAGCGCGATGCCGATCAGCGCCAGGCGCACCGACAGCAGCGTCGGTTCGGTGCGCAGGGTGGCCACCACGTACAATGCGGCGGTCGCGAACATGGCCATGCACGCGGGCGCGCCGGCGATGTCTCTGTGGCGCCACAGATGCAGCATTGCGTATCCCGCTGCCAGGCAGCCGATTACGGCGATCAGAAAGAAATCGTCCAACAGCGGGTCCTTTCGCTTCAGCCGCCGTATCAGCGGCTCAACGGATATCCTAACGGTGCCGGCAATTCAAACCGTGACCGGAATCACATGGATTCTCAGTGCGCCATGTTCGGCGCCCGCGTACCCGCGGGCGGAGGCTCCTCCGGCGGGCCCGCGAAACACTGGGCGATGGCCATCCAGCGGCGTGCGGTTGCGCCGCTGACCTCGAGCTCGGTGTCGGCTACGTTGCGCACCTGCGTCACCACCTGGCAGAACGCCACCGCGCTGCCGGTGATTCGGCTGTCGGCGGTCGGTTCGTTGTAGGTCCACAGGCTTCCCGACGGGGCGGTGAGCGCCAGGTATGGCGGATCGTCGGGAACGTCCAGGCCGCGGTTGCTGAAGGACCAGCCGAACGTGCGCACGCCGATCTCGACGATGTTGCGAATGCGGTCGCCGTGGGTGCGTGGCGTGCCCAGCAGATCGTAGATCTCCCAGGCGTGGGCCCAGGTTTCCATCTGGCGCGCGGTGGCGAACATACGCGGCTTCATGCCCGGGCCGGGCCAGGTGAGACGCACCTCGGGGTCTGCAGCCGCGAGGCGCTCGCACAGTTCCAGAAACAGACCGCGCCAGCGCGCGTGCAGTTCCGGTCCCGACAGATCGCCCAGCCAGCGCCGGGTGTAGGCGGTGAGGCTCAGAGCGCTGTCGCGCATGTCCTTCATGAGTGCTTTGAAGGCGTCGCTGCCGGCAATGGTGGTGACGCCCATGTGGTCCGAGAAGTGCAGATGCGCCACCACGTCCCATACCGTCCAGCCTTTGAACGTGGTCGGCCGCTGCCAGTCGGTTGCGGCCAGCGTGGCGAGCAGGGCGTGGAGATCCTCACCCTCTTCGCGCAGGTCGCCGATCTGCCGGGCCAGGCCGTTGGATTCACCGCTGTCCGTCATGGGGTGCTGCCGCTCACGGGTTGCTGCGGGGCATGCGCTCGGCGCGCAGCGCCGTGCGACGGACCTTGCCGGCATCGTCGCGCAGCGGCTCGTCGACGAACTCGAACGTGCGCGGAACCTTGTAGCGCACCAGCCGTTGCTGCAGGTGTGCCTGCAGAGCCTGCTCATCGACGTCGGCCCCCGGCGCATCGACGATGGCGTGCACCGCGTTGCCGAGATCTTCGTGCGGCAGCCCGATGACCGCGGACGAACGCACGCCGGGAAAGGCGTCGATGGCGGCCTCCACCTCGGCGGGATAGATGTTGGCGCCGCCGGAAAGGATCATGTCCGTGCGCCGGTCTGTCAGGTACAGAAATCCGTCCTGGTCGAAGTAGCCCATGTCGCCCAGGCTTTCCCAGCCGCCTTCGATGGCGCGCGGCTCGGCTCCCAGGTAGTGATAGGTGCTGCCCTGGCCCGACAGGGGGCGGATGTAGAGCTCGCCGATCTGATTGGGCGGAAGCTCATTGCCGGTTTCATCCACGATCTTCATCTCGCAGGTAGCGACAGGCCGGCCCACCGAGCCGCGGTGCTCGAGCCACTCGCTGCCGCTGATCACCGTCGAACCCTGGCCCTCGGTGCCGCCATAGAGCTCCCAGATCACTTCCGCGCCCAGCCAGCCGATGAACGCTTCCTTCAGCCAGGCCGGGCAGGGTGCCGCCAGATGCCAGATGCAGCGCAGGGAGGACAGGTCGTAGCGCACTTTCACGTCCTCCGGCAGGTTCCAGATGCGCTGCATCATGGTTGGCACCATGTATACGGTATCGACGCGCCGCGCCTCGATGATGCGCAGCGTTTCCTCGGCATCGAAGCGTGTCGTCACCGTAACCTGGTTGCCTTTGAACAGGCCGATCATGGCCCACATGAAAGGGCCGTTGTGATACAGGGGGCCCGGGATCAGCACCGATCCGCGGGTGCCGAAATTCATGAAGTCGCCGTGCGGATTCCAGGCCGCCGGGATATGCGACACGATCAGCTTCGGTCGCCCGGTGCTGCCGCCCGAGGTCATGGCCTTGAAGTAGGTGGCCGTGCGCTCCGGCAACGGTTCATCGGACAGAGCCGGATCGCCCTGGAAACCCACCGGCACCGTCGCGACGCCCCTCTGGTCACCGTCCGGCACGCCCACCACCAGCTTCGGCCGTCCCAGCTCGACGATCTGGTCGCGTTCGAACTTCGGCAGCTTCGCCGACACTGGCTGCGGCGTCGCGCCGAGCTTCCAGGTAGCGAAGCAGGCTTCGAAAAACTCGACGCCGTTCGGCAGCGCGATGGTCACGAAGTCGTCCTGGCCCACGCCCAGGGCCGCGTACGCGCGGGCGAGCCGGTTGGATCTGCGCTCCAGCTCCAGCCAGGACAGGCTGGTGTTGTCGTGAGTTACCGCCGGCTCCTCGCCGGCCTGCGTTGCCCAGAATGCAACGATTCGCGAAAGCGAAATCGGCTCCACGTGTCCCCCTGCACGCTGCGGCGCCCCTCCGGCCCCGCGAAGCTCCGTGTTGTAACAGCGAATCCGTCAGGCCCGCAAGTGCCCGTTTGGTGGCCGGCCGGCGCACCGAAATGGCGCACGTCCAGGCATTGAAACTTTGTCGGACTTGAACGATGCTCTGGCAGGTGGCTCCGGGGAGGAGCCACAGACTGCCGGGGCTGCAAGGGGGTTCCGGTACCAAAGAGAGCAGGGAGGGGATGTTATGCTCACGACGCGAGTCGCGTTGCTGACGTACGCGGCGGTTTCAGCCACCATGTCAGTTGTCACTTTTGCCGCCAGTACCGCTTCCGCCGAGGAGGCGAAAGAAGGCCGGCGCATCGAAGAGATCGTGGTCACCGCCGAGAAACGCGAAGCCACGGTATCGGACACTTCGATCTCGATTACTGCGTTCGGCGAGGAGATGATCGAGGACTTCGGTCTGCAGAGCCCGGACGAACTGGTCAACTTCATTCCGGCGACGACCCGTGACGCTTACGACATCCGCATCCGCGGCGTCGGGCGCAACTTCCGGGCGCTGGGCGGTGACCCCGGCGTCGCCACCTACTACAACGGCGTGTATTCGGAAGACTTCGGTATCGCCGCCACCGAGAACGGGCTGTACGACGTCGCCCGCATCGAGGTGCTGCGCGGTCCCCAGGGCACGCTGTACGGCCGCAACTCCATCGGTGGTGCGCTCAACTACATCACCAACAAGCCGACCTACGAGTTCGAAGGCGAAATCCGCGCCCTGGGCGGCAACATGGACACCCGGGAGTTCTACGGCATCCTTTCCGGGCCGCTCATCAAGGATACGCTTGCCGCCCGCGTGGTCGCGCTGTCGCGGGAGCGTGACGATGCCATTCCGGGCTACAACGGCGGTCCGGACGTGGACAGCATCGACGACCAGAACGTGTCAGTGGCCTTGAACTGGAAGATCGCAGAGAACTGGGAATCCAACCTGCGCTGGAACGACCGCAGTTCGGATCGCGACATCGGCATGAGCACGGTGATCCGCAACGGTCCCGGGGCGAACCCCTCTGGCTGGGTGACGGATGCCTATGCCTTCGGCATGCGGCCGTTGATTGCCGGTGAGTCGCCGACGGATGCCGGCGTGTATACCTTCACCCATCCGGTGACCGGGGCAAGCGTGTATGGCAAATATGTGCGGCCCGGCGTCGACCCGTCCGTGTATCACCGGGCGAATTCCGCCTACGGCGTGACCGGCCTGCGGGTCGCGGGAGACGCCGACAACCTCGACCCGGAGGTTGCCGCGAACGAGGCGCCCAACGAGACCTTCGATCACAACGCCGTGCAGTTCGACGTCACCTGGGACATCAACGAGACCACCTCGCTGAAGTATCTGGGCGGCTGGATGGACTTCGATTACACCTTCGACATCGATCTGGACTACACCAACGGCCCGCTCTCGCAGTGGCGCCAGACGGTGCTCGAAGCGGTGGAAACCTACTCCCACGAGCTGCAGCTGCTCTGGCAGATCGGCGACAACCTGCAGCTCACCAGCGGCCTGTACTACTTCAACTCCGACCGGCTGCAGAACTACGCATTCCGGGATCTGGCCAACCAGGGCCGCTACACGCGCGCCGCAAACTACGGCTTTTACGATCCCTTCGTCGTGGGGCCGCACACGCGGATGGGTTCGGCACCCGTCGGCGCCATCGTGATCGGCCGCTGGGAAGGCGATCCCACCGGCTCGCCGTACGAGTACCGCAACTACGTCGAGACGGACGCGTACGCCGCCTATACCCAGGGCACCTACACATTCAGCGAGCAGTGGGCGCTGACGGTGGGCGTGCGCTGGGCGAAGGACGAGAAGTCGGCGCTCGAAAAACGCACCGGCTATTTCGAGCTGGCGCCGGAAGCTTTCACCGGTACGAACCCCGACTGCAGTGTCTGGTACGGACAGCCCGCCGGGACGGTGCCCTGCACGGCGGTGGGTATCACGCCGCTGGCGCTGGCCAACATCACCATGGGCAATGCGGTGCCGGATTACTTCAACGCGGATCCGAACTCGCCGATCCTCTCCACCTGCCCGGGCGGTGTTGCCGACCCCAACTGCACCACGCCGTTGCGGCTGCAGGGCATTCCGTACTCGTTCGCGGACAGCGCCGCGGGCAAGGACCAGTGGGATGACGTCACCTGGCGGGTCAACCTGGACTGGACCCCCAACGACGACACGTTGGTGTACGCGTCGGTGACCACCGGCTACCGCGCCGGCGGCTACTCGCTGGGCATCGGCGATTCGCGCGAAGCGACAGCCAGCGGCCGCGTGCCTCTGACCTACGACAAGGAAGAGGTGATGGCTTACGAGCTGGGTTACAAGGGAACCCTGCTGGACGGCCAGATGCAGGTGAACGCCTCCGCTTATCTGTATGACTACGACAACTATCAGGACCGCATCCCGCTGGCGAACCTGGCCACGGGCGGCAGCACCGACGTGGTCAAGAACGCCAAGGCGGCCGAAAACATGGGTCTGGAAGTCGAGGTCACCTGGCTGCCCGTCGACGGCCTGACCCTGGGCGGCAACGCCAGCTGGACCAAGACCGAGTACAAGGACAACTTCTACGTGCTCGAGGACGACAACCCGCTGTACCCGACCACGCTGTTCCCGGACCGCCTGCCCGGCGGCGCCGACGAGTTCCTGGTCCGCAATCTGGAAGGCAACGAGCTGAAGCGTATTCCCGAGTGGAAGGCTACGGCCTGGGCCTACTACGACTGGGTGTTCGATGCGGGCGTGCTGACGGCCGGCACCACTTACGCCTACACGGGCGAGTACTACAGCAGCGGTATCGAGCGCGATCTGGACAAGGTGCCCGACGCGCAGCGTGTGGACGTGTCGCTGACCTGGCGCGACAGCCGCGATCGCTGGAACGTTCGCGCGTTCGTCGACAACGTGTTCGACGAGATCGCCACGCGCGGCATCGACACGTCCACGGCGTCCGGCAACTGGCTGGTGACCGCGCCGACGCTGTACCCGCGCTTCTACGGGCTGGACGTGACCTACCGCTTCGGCGCGCTCTGATCCCGCGTCCGGCATGAGGCGGGTCCGGTGCCACCGGACCCGCCTCGCCTGATGGAACCGCCACCGCTTGCGCGTGGCGGTTTTTTTTGTCGCGCTCGGGCTGGCACAATCGCCCCTCAGTAACGCGGTCCCGGGTGGAATCTGATGCAGCTCGACGTCGCCATCGCCGGAGCCGGCATTGCCGGTCTCACGGCCGCTCTCACCCTGCACCGGGCGGGCTGCCGCGTGCGGGTGTACGAGGCCGCGCCGGAGCTGCGCGCGCTCGGTGTCGGCATCAACCTGCTGCCCCATTCCGTGCAGGTGCTGTCGGGTCTTGGCCTTGCCGGCGCGCTGGATGATGCCGCGATCCGCACCGGCCGGCTCAGCTATTACGCTAGAAACGGCCGTCTGATCTGGACCGAGCCGCGCGGCATCGACGCGGGCTATCCCGTGCCCCAGTACTCCATCCATCGTGGTGCGCTGCAGATGATCCTGCTGCAGGCCGTACGCCGCGAGCTCGGTGACGACGCGGTGCAGACGGGACGCACGCTGGCCGGCTTCGAGCAGGATGCCGCCGGCGTCACCTTCCGCCTGACCGACTCCAGCAATGGCGCCGAGCTGCCGGCGCTGCGCGCCCACTGCCTGATCGGTGCCGACGGGATCATGTCCGCCACCCGGCGCGCGTTCTACCCCGACGAAGGCAATCCGGTGTATGCCGGTCAGGTACTGTGGCGCGGCGTGACGATTCAGGCGCCGTTTCTCGACGGGCGCACCATGGTCATGGTCGGCAACGACCAGCGCAAGGCGGTGATCTATCCCATCGCCACGCGGCCGGATGGCCGCCAGCTGATCAACTGGATCGCCGAGCGCGCCATCGAGCGGGAGCTGCCGAGCAACAAGGGGGACTGGAACCGTCCCGGCAACCGCGACGATTTCCTGCCCTGGTTCGACGACTGGCGCTTTGACTGGCTGGACATTCCGGCCCTGTTCCAGCGCGCCGAGAGCTGCTGGGAGTTTCCGATGGTCGATCGCGATCCGGTGGACCGCTGGAGCTTCGATCGGGTGACGCTGCTGGGAGACGCGGCACACGCCATGCGTCCCAATGGCTCCAACGGCGCCTCCCAGGGCATTCTCGACGCGGTCGCTGTGGCCGAGTGCCTGGGTGGCTGCGCCGGCGACGAGCACGGGCAGATCGTCGCGGCACTCGCCGATTACCAGGCCCGGCGGCTGGAGCCGACGGCGCGCCTGACGCTGAGCAACCGGCAGACGGGCCCCGAGATCGTGCTGCGCATGGTCGAGGAACGCTGTCCGGACGGATTCGACGACATCCATGACCATTTCACTGTGGAGGAGCTGACGGCCATTGCCGATTCCTACAAGCAGCTCGCCGGATTCTCCCGCGATCAGGTGCGCGCGGCCGCGCGCGCACGCTGAGGCCGACGCGCTCGGCGCTGCCGGTGCCCGGATTTCCGCTGGGCGTCTTCAATCGGGCCCGGTCGCAGATACAATGCGCGGCTCATTTCCCGGTCAAGGCAAAGCAATGAAAACCAATCGGCTCGGTCGCAGCAGCATCGTGGTGTCGGACATCTGCATGGGCACCATGACCTTCGGCACCAGTGCCGACGAGAAGACCGCGTTCGAGATTCTCGACCGCTCGTTCGACGCCGGCATCGATTTCTACGATACCGCGGAAAACTACCCGGTGCCGCCGGACCCCAAGTACGCAGGCCTGACCGAAGAGATCGTCGGCCGCTGGATGAAGACCAAGCCCCGTGACGCCCTGATCGTCGCCACCAAGGTGGCGGGGCCGAGCCACGGCTGGATCAAAGCGGCCGTGCGCTCCGGCAAGACGGCGCTCGACCGGCACAACATCGTGCGGGCGGTCGAAGGCAGCCTGGAGCGACTGCAGACGGACTACGTCGATCTGTATCAGACCCACTGGCCGGACCACGATACGCCCTATGACGAGATCCTCGCCGCGCTCGACGATCTGGTGCAGGCAGGCAAGGTCCGCATCATCGGCTGCAGCAACGAAACCACCTGGGGTCTGACCAAGAGCCTGATGGTTGCGGAGGCGCTGGGAATTTCCCGCTACGAGACCATCCAGAACAATTTCAGCCTCAACAACCGGCGCTTCGAGGACGAGCTGGCCCAGGCCTGCCGCCAGGAGCAGGTGAGCCTGATTCCCTACTCACCACTGGCCGGCGGCGTGCTGTCCGGTAAATACATCGACGGCGCCAGGCCCGATGGGGCGCGCTTCTCGCGCTATCTGGACATGGGCGGCCGGCAGGCGGTCATGGCCAGGCGATTCGTCAACGAGCAGTCGCTGGCGTCCACCGCCCGGTTCATGGCGATCGCGCAGGAAGCGGGGCTGGCACCGGTCACACTGGCCACGGCCTGGAGCAAACAGCACGATTTCGTCGCCTCGACCATCGTCGGTGCCACGCGGGTCGAGCAGCTCGACGACATCTTCGCCGCCGCGGAGGTGACGCTCTCGGAGGAGGTGCTGAGCGCGATCAACGCGGTATCCCGGGAGATCCGCTACCCGATGGGCTAGGGTGCCACCTGCGTGGTGTGCCGGTCAGCGCAGCCGCCAGTGCAGCAGCGTGTAGGGCGGCGCGGCGTCCGGGTGGTGCTCGAACACTCCGGTCACCGGGGCGCCTATGGGCACCTCGGCGGTGGGATCGCCGAGCAGGTTGCCGATGATGCGCACGTCGTCCGCCTGCGGCAGCGTCACCAGCACCACCACGTAGGGCCCCTGGTCGCGCAACGCGCTGTGCACGGGGTGCCAGACGCGCTCGTAGCTGTAGATGCGGCCTTCGGCAGGCAGCGCCTCGTAGTTGAGCTCGAAGCTGTGGCAGCGGTGGCACAGCCACTCTGGTCCCCATTGCCAGTGCCCGCAGCCGCCGCAGCGCTGCAGTAGCAGGCGCTCGGCCTGCAGTCCTTCCCAGAACGGCGATCAAACCATCCACCGGGACGCGGCGGCAGTCGGGCGGAGTGGGCAGTATCATAGGGTCGCCTCGCGCCGAACACACGGGCTGCTACGGAGTACACCATGAGGCCGGCGAGATCATCATCGTTACACCAGCGCCGTCGATCTGATTGGGAAGGTTCACGCGGATCTGCCGCACCGCCTCGATGGTGAGGCCGAGCCCGTGCATGTAGCACTCGGCCAGGTTGCCGCCGCTGGTATTGAGCAGCAGCCGCCCGGACAGCGCCAGCTTAGATTTTCCAGGGTGAAGAACTCGTTGACCTCGTCAGCGCGCAGAACCCGTGCTCCACCATGGCCATGAGCACCCCGCCGGTGAAGTTCTCGTAGGACTGCAGCACGTCCACGTCGGCGGGCTCGAGCCCTGCCATGGCATACAGGCGCCGGGCGACGGTTTTGAAATGCGAGGTGGCGTAGTCGGGTGCATTGTGCACGGGCGCGGCGGCCCGATAGTGGCCGCCGCTGGTCGCGCCGAGCACGTAGCAGGGCCGGTGGGGCAGATCCTTTGCGCGCTCTGCGGACACCAGGATGATGGCGGCCGCGCCGTCGTTTTCCTGACAGCAGTCGAACAGGCGGAACGGCTCCACGATCCAGCGCGAATCGTCGTAGCGCGCCTCGCTGAGCGGGCGGCCGTACATGATCGCATCCGGATTGGTCTGGGCGTGGGCGTAGGAAGCCATGGCGATGGCGCGCAGGGCCGAGCGGTCGACGCCGTGATCGTGCATGAAGCGCATGGCTTTCATGGCAAACATCTGCGCGGCCGACATGAGCCCGTACGGCACCGTGTGTGCCGCCTCACCGGATACGGCGTTGACCTCCGCACCTCTGCCGAAGCGTCCGAACTGACCCTGGGCGAGGCCGCGGTAGGCCACCACGCAATCGGCGAGGCCGGTGGCGATGGCGGCGGCCGCATTCTGCACCGACCCGGCCGCGCCGCCGCCGCCGCCGCCCCAGAACATGTTCGAGAAACGCAGCTCCCGGCAGCCCAGCGCTGCGGCCATGCGCGGACCGTCGTTGCGGTCGTTGCTGTACGAGGAGAAGCCGTCGATCTCTTCCGGTGCGATGCCGGCGTCGGCGCAGGCGGCGAGTATCGCCTGCAGCGTCAGCCGGCTCTCTGCAAACGGCGACTGGCCGTGCTTGTAGTAGGTGGTCTGGCCGACGCCGGCCACGGCCGCCTTGCCGCGCAGGGTTCTGTCCATGCCGTCAGGCTCCGCGCGCGTCAGCGCGCGACAGCGCGGGCCACGGCATCCGCGTCGGGGTAGTTGCGATACCGCTCCGGCACCTCGAAGCGGAACACCCGGGCGGCGTTGAGGCCCAGGATGCTGGCGCGCTCGGCGTCGTCCAGATTGCCCATGGTGCGCTCTATGGCCGCGGCCGAGTGCGGCCAGGTCCCTTCGTGGTGAGGGTAGTCGTTGGCCCACATGAAGTTGCCGACCAGGCCGTGCTCCCGGGCCAGATCGAGCCCTGCCTTGTCTTCCTGAAAGGTCGCGAAGCCGTTGCTCTTGAAGTACTCGCTCGGCAGGCGATCGAGCTTCGGCCGCACCCACATGTGGTGTTTGAGGTAGGCCTCGTCCATGGCGGCCAGCGCCCAGGGCACCCAGCCGATGCCGGCCTCGACGGTGCCGAACCGAATGCCTGGAAAGCGCTGAATGACGCCGGACGCGCACAGATTGGCGATGGGCTCCATGGTGGGGGCGAGGCTGTGCACCGCGTAGTTGATCACGGCGCCGCCGTTGCCGCGGGCGGTGCGCGGGTCACGGCCCGTGGACACGTGAAACGTGATCGGCAGGTCGACGTCCTGGATGCAGGCCCAGAGAGGGTCGAACTCCGGCAGGTTGTAGTTCAGCGCCTCGTGGTCGGGCGGCCCCCATACCGGCTTGCACGGCAGCGCCAGTCCGCGGAAACCGAGCTTCGCGCAGCGCTGGATCTCGGCAATGGCGCCGGGCACGTCGCCGGCTGCCACGCACGCCATGGGCGACAGGCGATCGTTGTACGGTCCGAACACCTCCCAGGCCCAGTCATTGTAGGTCCGGCACATGGCCTGGCTGAACTCGGCGTCCGGCGTAGCCCAGATGGTGAGGCCCTTGTTGGGGAACAGCACCTCGCAATCGACGCCGTCCGCTTCCAGGTCCGCCAGCCGTTCCTCCGGTGTGCGGCCCGACTGGTTGCGCAGCGCGTCCTCGCCCTCGAACTTGATGTTGCGGATGCGCAGGGGGCGGAAGCCCTCGGTCTTCTGGTGCTGATTGCCTTTGGCGTCGACGACGATGCCCGGCAGGCGATCGCGGTACTTCGCGTCCATCCGGGTCCGCCAGAGGTCCGAAGCTTCCTGGACATGGCCGTCGGTGGACGCCATGAAGAACTTGTTCGATTGGCCGGGCCGGGGCGTGCGTTCCCAGCCGTCGGCTCCGGGTGTGTTCAGACGCCAGGCGTTGTTGGCATCCGGCTGCGGAATCTGCGTGCCCATGATCTGTGTCCCCCCGATGAGCGCCTGCTCCGGAGCCTAACACCGGCGTCGGCGGCAGACCACAGCGGCTGGGGATCGTCCGGGGGGCGAGCCAGACAGCGCTTCAGCGCGGAGACCAGAGCACGTCGCGATCGACGCGGCGGATGTCCGTGAGCCCGCAGAACGCCATGGTCAGGTCCAGCTCGTTTCTGATGATCTCGAGCGCGCGCGTGACACCCTGGCGGCCCATGGCGCCGAGCCCGTACAGAAACGCGCGCCCGATCAGCGTGCCCCGGGCGCCCAGGGCCAGCGCCTTGAACACGTCCTGGCCCGAGCGGATACCGCCGTCGACCCAGACCTCGATGTCGTTGCCGACGGCGTCGACGATGGCAGGCAGCGCGCGGATGGCCGAGGGGGCGCCATCGAGCTGGCGGCCACCGTGATTCGAGACGATCAGCGCGTCGGCGCCGCTGCGCACCGCCAGCACGGCGTCGACCGGATCCATGATGCCCTTGAGAATGAGCCGCCCGCCCCAGCGTTCCTTGACCCAGGCCACGTCGTCCCAGCTGAGCGTCGGGTCCAGCTGCTCGGCCGACCAGCGTGCCAGGGAACGCATGTTCTCGGTGCCCGGCACATGGCCGACGATGTTGCGGAAGCTGTGCCGCCGTGTGCGCAGCATGCCCAGACACCAGCGCGGGCAGGTGATCATGTTGGCGAGATTGCCGGGGGTGAGCCGCGGCGGCGTCGACAGGCCGTTCTTCACGTCCTTGTGGCGCTGGCCCATGATCTGCAGGTCCAGAGTGAGGACCAGCGCCGAACATCCGGCGGCTCTGGCGCGGTCGATGAGATTGCCGATGAAGGTCCGGTCGCGCATCACGTAGAGCTGAAACCAGAACGGCTTGCTGGTGTTCGCCGCCACGTCCTCGATGGAGCAGATGCTCATGGTCGACAGGGTGAACGGTACGCCGAACGCTTCTGCGGCCTGCGCGGCCAGGATCTCGCCATCCGCGTGCTGCATGCCGGTGAGGCCCGTGGGGGCGAGGGCCACCGGCATGGTCACGCTCTGGCCGGCCATCTCGCTGGCCAGGCTGCGGCCCTCGAGATTCACCGCGACCCTCTGGCGCAGCAGGATGTCGGCGAAATCCGCCTCGTTGGCCCGGTAGGTGGATTCGCTCCAGGCACCGGAATCGACGTAGTCGTAGAACATCCGCGGCACCCGTCGGCGATGCAGGCGCCGCAGGTCCTCGATGTTGGTGATGACCGGCATGAATTCCCCTCCCGGTTGCGGATGGATACGGTGCAGCAGGCTGTGCGCATTGTCCGGCTACGCAACCGGGAAGCAAATACGTATGATCGGGGCATCGATCGATCCGGAGGCGGCATGTCCGAACCACGCACAGAGGCGTTGACCTTCGAGGCGCGCATCGAGGCGGACGAGCGCATCGAACCGGCGGACTGGATGCCCGAAGCCTACCGGCGCAATCTGGTCCGGCAGATCTCCCAGCACGCCCATTCCGAGGTCATCGGCATGCAGCCCGAGGGCGCCTGGATCGGTCGGGCGCCGTCGCTGAAGCGCAAGATGATTCTGCTCGCCAAGGTGCAGGACGAGGGCGGACACGGCCTGTATCTGTACAGCGCGGCGGAAACCCTGGGCGCAGATCGCGACGCGATGATCGAAGCACTGCAGACCGGCGCGGCCAAATACGCTTCGGTGTTCAACTATCCGACGCTGACCTGGGCCGACGTCGGCGCCATCGGCTGGCTGGTGGACGGGGCCGCCATCGTCAATCAGATATCCCTGCAGGATACTTCCTACGGGCCCTACGCACGGGCGATGGTCCGCATCTGCAAGGAGGAGAGCTTTCACCAGCGTCAGGGCTATGACGTCATGCTCACGCTGTGCCGGGGCAGCAGCGAGCAGAAGGCCATGGCCCAGGATGCCCTGAACCGCTGGTGGTGGCCGAGCCTGATGATGTTCGGCCCCCATGACGCCGAGTCGGCGCACAGCTCCCAGTCCATGGCCTGGAAGATCAAGCGCCGGTCCAACGACGAGCTGCGGCAGAAATTCGTGGACCAGACGGTGCCGCAGGCGGAGTTCCTCGGCCTGAGCATTCCCGATGCCGGGCTGCGCTGGAACGAGCAACGCGGGCACTACGATTTCGGCGAGATCGACTGGGAGGAGTTTGCGCGCGTTGTTGCCGGCGACGGCCCCTGCAACGCGGAGCGAATTGCCCATTTCACGGCGGCCCGTGAGGAGGGCGCCTGGGTGCGTGAGGCGCTCGCCGCCTACGAGGACAAGCACCCGTGAGCGAGCAGGCTCTGCCGCTGTTCGAAGTGTTCGTGCGGTCCCGCCGGGGCCTCGATCACAAGCACGTCGGCAGCCTGCATGCGGCCGATCCCGAACAGGCGCTGCAGTACGCCCGTGACGTCTACACCCGGCGCGGCGAAGGCGTCAGCATCTGGGTCGTGCGTTCCAGCGACATCGTGGCCTCCCAGCCGGCAGATCAGGACAGCTTTTTCGAGGCGGATCCGGAGCCGGGCCTGCGCCATGCGGCCAGCTACAAGCTGCCCGACGAAGTGGACAACATGTAGGCCGTGAGCGGGCTCGATCAGCAGCGCAGCGATCTTCTGGCGTTCACCCTGCGGCTCGGGGACGATGCGCTGGTGCTGGGCCAGCGTCTGGCCGAGTGGTGCAGCCGCGCGCCGTTTCTCGAGGAAGATCTGGCGTTGGCAAACACGGCTCTGGATTTTCTCGGCCGCGCGCGGTTCCTGTATCAGTACGCGGCCGAGATAGAAGGTGCGGGGCGCACCGAGGACGACTTTGCCTATACGCGCGATGCGGGTGCGTACCGCAATCTGCTGGTACTGGAGCTGCCGCGCGGTGATTTCGCCTTCACCATGGCCCGCCAGTTCTGCGTCGACGTGTTCGACGTGCACTACCTCGGCGCGCTGCAGGGTTCGGCGGACCGCCGGCTGGCCGCCATAGCGGGGAAAGGGCTCAAGGAGGCACAGTATCATCTGAAGCGCAGCCGGGCCTGGGTGCTGCGGCTCGGCGACGGCACCGCGGAGAGCAGACGGCGCCTGCAGCAGGCGCTGGGGAGCCTCATGCCCTATCTCGGGGAGCTGTTCGAGCTGGACGCGCTGGAACGGCGGCTGGTCGATGGGGCCGTGGCGCCCGACCGTGCCGATCTGCACGGCAGCTGGTCTGCCGAAGTCGGCGCGACGCTGGAGCAGGCCACCGTCGGCTGGCCCGAGGCGCCGGCGCAGCCGGAGCAACGGCGCGGCGGGCGGGCGGGTCAGCACACCCCGCATCTGGCGGAGCTGCTTGACGAGCTGCAGGCCGTGACACGCGCCCTGCCGGGGCGCACCTGGTGAGTGCGGCGATTCCCCTGATTCCGGTGGAGCTGGCGCAGCGCCAGCGCCGCCGCCGCGAAAGCGCCGTGCCGGACCTCTGGGCGCTGCTGGATACGGTCATGGATCCCGAGGTGCCGGTGCTGAGTTTGTGGGAACTCGGCGTGCTGCAGGACGTGCGTCGCGAGGGCGACAGCGTGATCGTGGTGCTGACCCCGACCTATTCCGGCTGCCCGGCGCTCGAACACATGCGCGCGCTGGTGATCGAGCGGCTGCAGGCGGCCGGGTGCGCCGACGTGCGCGTGACGCTGCAGCTCGCGCCGGCCTGGTCGAGCAGCTGGATCGGCCCGCGCGGCCGCGCAGCGCTGCGCAAGTTCGGCATTGCGCCGCCGGGCGAACCGGTGTGTCCGCGCTGCGGCCAGCGGCGGCCAAGCTCGTGAGCGAGTTCGGCTCCACGGCCTGCAAGGCGCTCTATCAGTGCAGCGCCTGCCGCGAGCCATTCGACTACTTCAAGCCGTTGTGAGCCGGGGATTCGACACCCTGACCGTGGAGTCGGTGGAACAGCTGACGCGGGATGCCATCGCCGTGCAGTTCGCCAGGCCGTCGACACCGATCGAGTTTCTTGCCGGACAGTACCTGACCCTGCGCCAGACCATCGACGGCGAGCCGGTGACGCGCAGCTACTCGCTGTGCGCCGCACCGGGCGAGGCGCTGCGGATCGGGATCAAGCACATCCCGGGCGGGCTCTTTTCGACTTTTGCGCACGAGCACCTGCGCCCCGGCAGCGTCCTGGAGTCGCTGCCGGCCGACGGCAGCATGACCTTCGTTCCGACGCCGGGCGCGCGGCGTCGCTACCTGCTGATCGCCGCCGGTTCGGGCATCACGCCGATCCTGTCGATCCTGCGGACGATTCTGCGCGACGAGCCGGACAGCGACGTGACGTTGATTTTCGGCAATCGCAGCGCGGCGAGCATGATGTTCCGTGACGAGCTGTGCGCCTTGAAGAACCGCTACCTGGCGCGGTTCATGTGGTTGAACCTGTTCAGCCGGGAGGACCAGGATGCGCCGTTGTTGAACGGTCGCATCGACAATCGGCTGGGCGTCAGGCTGCATCAGCGGCTGATGGACATGCGCAGCTTCGACGCGTTCTACCTGTGCGGTCCGGAAGCGATGATCTCCGAAGTCACGCGCGGGTTGCGGGGCCTCGAGATCGAGTCCTCGCGCATCCGCTTCGAGTTGTTTCTGCGCTCGGCCGAGGATGCGCGGGCGGTGGTGGCCCGGCATGAGGCACGAGCACGCCGCTATGGGGATCAGCTGTGCTCCGTGTCCGTCACTCTCGACGGCAGGACCAGCACCTTCGAACTCGCCACCGACGGTGAGAACATTCTCGACGGCGCGCTCGATGCGGGGCTCGAGGTGCCGTTTTCCTGTCGCAACGGCGTGTGCGCCACCTGTCGCGCGAGGGTCCTGGAAGGGCAGGTGGAGATGGATCTCAACCACGCCCTGGAGCCCGCGCAGCTCGAGCAGGGTATGGTGCTGACCTGCCAGGCCCATCCGGTGACGGCCCGGGTGGTGCTCGACTACGACGTGTGAACGACCGGCCCCGGGCGCCGGTGGCGGCGTTGCTCAGGCGGCAACCCAGAGCAGACCCAGACCCAGGGGTAGGGTGGCGAGCAGGAAGAACAGAAACGAGTAGGACAGCACCCGCGTGAGAGGCAGTCCGGTCATGATCAGCAGTGGAATGACCACGAACGGGTGGATGAGATTGGTCCACTGATCGCCATAAGCAACGCCCATCACGATCAGCGGCAGATCGGTGCCGAGCGCCTGCGCGGCCTCTATGAATGCCGGCCCCTGTACCGCCCACTGGGCGCCGCCCGAGGGAATGAACAGATTGATCAGCCCACCGGACAGAAAAGCGATCAATGGCAGCGTCTCCGCCGAGGCCACCTCTGCAAACCAACGCGCGATCTGCGCGACGAACCCGGTGTTCAGCATCAGACCCATGATTCCCGCGTACATCGGGTACTGCAGCAGAAACGGCACCACTGCGCGCCCGCCGAGCAGCAGCACGGATCCGTAGTCGAGGGCGGAACGCGCCAGCAGCAGCCCGGCGGCCAGAAACGTCCAGTTGACGATGTTGAGATCCAGCTGCACGCCCTTTCCGGCAAACCAGAAGCCCACGTAGGCCACCAGCAGGGCGCCGAGCGCGGCGCTGGGCCAGCGGGCGTTCTCGATGTAGCCGGCAAAACCCGGACGCCGGCGCGTGTCCGGCGGGCTTTCCTGCTCGGCCACGAACTCGCTGGATATCTCCTGAATGGACTCCGGGTCGCGCGGGTGCAGCAGGGCGGCGGCCGTGGCCAGGGTGGTCAGGGTCGCCGCCAGAATCGCCAGGTTCCACGACGTCAGCACGGTCTCGGTGAATGGCAGCACGCCGCCGATCAGGCCTTCCATGGCGTTGCCCGGGGTCGCGACGAACAGCGGGGCCGATGCGGAGTAGCCCATGTGCCAGACCACGAAGCCGCTGAACGCGGCGCCGCCGAGCAGCGGATAGTGCACGCGGATGCCGCGGCGGCGGCAGCTCAGCGCGAGCTCACGTGCCATGAGGCCGCCCAGAATGGTACCCAGCGGCCAGGCGATCAGACTCACCGCGCCGGCGAACAGAACCGCGAACGCGCAGGCGCCGCGAGCGGAGCGTGGAATGCCTGCGACCTTCTGCAGCAGCCTGGGCACCGGACCGAGGTGGGCGAGTGCGAACGCGAAGAGCACCGTGAGGCAGACCTGGGTGATGAACGGCAGCAGGCCGGAAAGGCCGTCGCCCCAGGCGATCAGCGCATCGCCGGGCGATGCCGGGGTGAACGCCACCACCAGCGCCAGGGCGATGAAGGTCATCAGCACCGAGAACGCGAACGGTTCCGGCATGAACCGATCGAAAGCCTGCACGATGCTCGCGGTGATCCGGATCACTGGCGGCGCCCGCTGGCGATCAGCTGCATCGAGTGGGCTGCGGGCACGGCTGGCTGCGCTGGTCGGTGCGGCCGGCGTTCCGGGGCTCAGTGATAGACGTCACCGGAGCCGCGCGTAAGCGGTGTGCCGTCGTCGGAGTTGTGCTGTTCCAGATCCGCCTCGGAACGCTGAAACGCGGCCAGCACCGTGTCGTTGATGCAGGCAGCGCAGAAGCCTTCCTTTACCAGATCCTCCACGAGGTAGCCGATCACGTCGTAGACCGACAGCGTGCCTTCGTTGGATTCGTTGAAACGCCACAGGACGTCCTCGATGGTCTGCAGCGCGGCATCGCAGCGGATGTCGTCCCGCTGCTGTTTGCGTTCTTCTTCCTGCATGCCTGCCGGGCCCCGTGGATTCCGAAGTGAGGACGCATTGTACTCGGCGCCCGCGCTGCTTGGCCACGCAGGTCTGTGGAGTTCACCGGGCGCATTGAGTATGTTGCCCTGAGCGTCGAGGGAGGGGTGGCAGCGCATGTCGGCTGCGGTGGCAGATCAGGTCTCGCTTGTGGTGGCGGTTACCGGTCATCGTGACCTGGTGGCGGCGGAATTGCCGCGGATCCGTGCCTGCGTACGGGCGTTCCTGCAGGACCTCAGACGGCGGTTTCCAGCGCTGCCCCTGCTGGTAGTCACGCCCATCGCCGAGGGCGCGGATCGGCTGGTGGCGGAGGTCGCTGCAGAGGAAGGGATCCAGCTGCTCCTGGTGCTGCCCATGCCCAAGGCGATCTATCGGGAAGATTTCGACGAGCTGGCGAGAGCGGAGTTCGACCGGCTGCTGACGCTGGGCGAGAGCATCGAGCTGCCGCTGGTGGGGACCAGTACCGCCGACAGTATCAGCACGTCCCGGGCCGCGCGCGATCTTCAGTACGAGCGCCTCGGCGTGTACATCGCCGCGCACTGCCACGTGCTGCTGGCGCTCTGGGATGGCGAACCTTCAACGGCCGCTGGCGGCACCGCCCACGTGGTGCGCTTTCATCAGCAGGACGTGGCGGAGCTGCTCGACGACCATCAGCAGCGCTCGCCCATCGATTTTTCCGAGGACGAGAGCGACCTGGTGTATCACGTGTGGTGCTCGCGCCGCAGCGCGCCCGGCCCCCTGGCCCCGGCGCTCGCCGGCACCGGCCGCTGGCTGACCCGGGACGAGCTGGAAGGCGCGACTCTGCAGATGCCGGATCGCTATCAGGCCGTGCTGCAGCGCATGATGGAGTTCAACCAGGATCTCGCGAGCTCGCCGAATTCGCCTGCCAGCGTGCCCCTGGTCGAAGAGCCCTATGCCGACATCAGCCGCTGTGCCGGCGACATCGAACGCGTCTATCTGCACGCGGATGCCCAGGCGGGGCGATTTCAGCGCAAGGCGCTGCGCACGCTGCGGGCTACCTACACGCTCGCCGCGCTGGCGGGCCTGAGCTTCGTGCTGTACGCGGATCTGACGGCACAGCAGGGCATGCTGCTGGCGTATCTGCTGTTCATCGGGCTCGGCGCCATGCTCTACCTGGCCGAACGGCGCGGCAACTGGTATCGCCGCTATCTGGACTATCGGGCGCTGGCAGAGGGTCTGCGGGTGCAGTTCTTCTGGGCTCTCGCGGGCGTGCCCATGGCCAGCGCGACACAGTTCAGCCACGACTGCTTCATGAAGCGTCAGGACCTCGAGCTCGGCTGGATCCGCAACGTCATGCGCTATGCGGGCCGCCGTGCCAATGCCGTGGCGGCCTCGGCGCCGGAGCGGGGCACCGAGATGGCCGCCCGGGTCTGGGTCGGCGATGCGCACACGGGCCAGACCGGCTACTACGCGAGCAAGGCACTGGAGCGCCGGCGCCGGGCCAGGTTCACGAACCTGCTCGGGGCCGCCAGCTTCGCCGTCGGTATCGGCTGCGCGCTGCTGCTCGCCGCGTCGTGGGGACGCATCGGCGTTCCCTGGTCGAACGTGCTCATCGCGCTCATGGGCGTACTGCCGTACATGGCGGCGGTGCGGCAGAGCTATGCGCAACGTGTCGCCGAGCGTGAGCTGATCAATCAGTACAGCTACATGCAGCGCCTGTACCGCAACGCGCACCTGCGGCTGCGCGACGCTGCCGGCATGGCGGTGAAGCAGGACGTGCTGCGGGCGGTGGGTGAAGCGGCGCTCGACGAGAACGCGCTGTGGCTGCTGCGCCAGCGGGAACGTCCGCTCTCGGGCAGCCAGGTGTTTCATCCCAACTGAGTTGCGCCTTCGGGCCCGGCCGTCACCGCCCGGGCCCGTTGCCGGCCCCCGCTCAGCGCGGCTGCATGCGGATGCCGCCGTCCATGCGCACGCACTCGCCGTTCATGTACTCGTTCTCGATGAGCATCACGGCGACGTGGGCAATTTCCTCGGGTCGTCCCAGGCGCTTGGGATACAGAACCTGCGCGGACAGCGCGTCGATCACGTTCTGCGGGGCACCCTGGAACAGCGGCGTGTGGATGAGCCCCGGCACGATGGTGTTGCAGCGCACGCCGATGCTCGACAGATCGCGCGCGATGGGCAGAGTCATGCCGACGATGCCGCCCTTGGAGGCGCTGTAGGCCGCCTGACCGATCTGACCCTCGTAAGCGGCAACGGAGGCCGTGTTGATGATGCAGCCGCGGCCGCCGTACTCGTTGAATGGCTCGTTCTTCTGCATCTCGTTGGCTGCCAGTCGCAGCACGTTGAACGTTCCGATGAGATTGACGTCGATGATCAGCTTGAACTTGTCCAGCGGAAACGGACCGTCCTTGCCGACGGTCTTGATCGCATTGCCGATGCCCGCGTAGTTGCAGCAGATGTGGATGGCGCCGAACGCCTCCATGGTTGCCGCGATCGCCGCTTTCACGGCGTCCTCGTCGACGACGTTGACGTGCTGGTAGATCACGCTGTCGCCAAGCTCGCTGGCCAGCGCCTGGCCTTTCTCCTGATTCAGATCGAATATCGCGCACCGGGCGCCTTTCGCCGTCAGAACCCGCACCGTCGCCTCGCCGAGGCCCGAAGCGCCGCCGGTAACGACCGCAACTTTGTCTTTGATGTCCATCTGTGCTCTCTGTCTGCTGTGGGTTGAATCCGGATCCGGCGGCGCTGGCGCGGCCTGCCCGATCGAAAGGACGCGCATTATACGCATCCGGTTGACGCTTCAGTACCGATGTCGCAGCATCGGCCGGGGCAGACGGTGTGTGCGCTGAGGAGGGAAACATGGCTGCGGTGCTCAATGAGATTCCCGGTGAGTGGCGGGTGGAACGTCTCGCGGGGGCCCTCGGGGCCGAGGTTACGGGGCTGCGGCTGGCGGCCTTATCCGAGCGCGAGTTTGCGGCCGTGCGGGCATTGCTGCTCGAGCACCTGGTGCTGTTCTTTCCCGAGCAGCACATGGCAGTCGACGAGCAGGTGACGTTCGGACGGCGTTTCGGCCAGCTGGAATCGCACCCGAATCTCAAGAATCCGTTCACCGAGCATCCCGAGCTGTTCGAGCTGGCCGCCAGCCACGGCGGCGTGGCCGACGAATGGCACACGGACCTCACCTTTCGTGCCGATCCGGCCGTGCTGTCGGTGCTGCAGCTCAAGAAGTGCCCGCCCGTCGGCGGCGACACCATGTGGGCCAGCCTGTACGCCGCCTACGATGAGCTCTCCGAGCCCATGCGGGAACTGTGCGACGGCCTGACCGCGCTGCACGACGCGCTCCCTCACAACCATCCGGAACAGATGACCATTCACCCGGTGGTACGTATTCATCCGGAGACGGGGCGCAAGGCGCTGTACGTGAACGAGCACTTCACGCGTCGCCTGGTAGAGCTCAATGCCACCGAGAGCGGGGTGCTGCTCGAGTACCTGTCGAAGTGGGTCAGCAATCCGCGCTTCACGGTCCGCTACCGCTGGCGCGAGGGCACCGTCGCGATCTGGGACAACCGCTGCACTCAGCACTTCGTGCTCAACGACTTCGAGGGCGAGCGGATCATTCACCGGGTGACAGTGATGGGAGATCGTCCGGAGGGCCCTGGCGCGCGCTGGCAGCCGTGGGTGCGTCCAGGTCGCCTGTCGGCCACGAGTCGGCACGATCGACAGCTGGCGTTGTATCTGCGCGGCCGCGCGGCCGGGACGCAGAGTACCTCCTGAGCGGCGCTGCCCCGGTGCTGGGCCCTGTCGACACAGTGCCGCGTGAGCAAACGTCCTGGAATGGGCTGCGCCGCTCGGCGCCATGCCTTTCATGCCCGGGCGGAGGTCCGCTCACCCGTCCGTCAGGCGCTTCTCCATGCGGTAGTTGCGCAGCACCGCCCCGCGATAGGGCACCTGCTGAGGTGCCGTGACCACGAAGCCGCGGTGCTCGAACATGGGGCGGGCGGTGATGCTCGCCTCGGTGTAGATGCGCCGCAGACCCAGCTCCCGGGCCTTGCGCTCGACCTGATCCAGAAGTTCCGAAGCCACGCCGCGCGCAGCGAAGCGCGGGCTCACGTACAGGGTATCGACGTGCCCGTCGGCGTCGAACTCGCAGAAGCCGGCCACCTCATCCTCGCGTTCCGCTACCCAGAACCGCCGCGCGGCTCCCGCCGCGTGCGCGGCCTCGATGCGCGCGCGCCAGCGGTCCGGGTCGTTCGCGCCGGCCCAGGCCTCGCGCAGCTCCGGGCCGTAGTCTTCGGCGGCCAGCTCGTGGATGGCGTCGTGAAAGATGGCGGCGATTGCCGCCGCATCGTCTATGACGGCGCCGCGGATAGCCATCAGGACGCCAGCCACTCGGACAGCAGATGGTGGAAATGCCGCAGCTTGGTTTCCTGGTAGCGGGCGAACACCACCTCGTCGAACTGCGCCGCTTCGAGCCCCCGCTGGACGTTGGGCAGGTTCAGGGTGTCCTGGGTGAATACCTTGGCAAGCACGCCGAGCTCGGGCGCGTCGGTCCAGGGCTCGTGCTCATCGAGCAGGTGCAGCGGCGCCGGCGGCGGGCGCTCGCCCTTGTACGGACTCAGGTAGTAGCACTCCATGAGTGACTGGTCGTGACGGTCGTTCCACGGCCGGAAACGGTACACGATGCGGTTGTAGCCGCCCCAGGGGTGAAAGTTGGGAAACAGGGTGTAGTAGATGCTGTCCGAGACTTCCGCGTCGGAGAGGGGAACGTCGGTGCCGACGACTTCCTGCAGCGCGGCGCGCGCCCCGGCGGCGAGCATGGCCCGGGCCGTGGTTCCGGGGGGCACCTCTGGGTTCGGCGGCGCGTCCAGGGCGCGCATGGTCACCGAATCGAACTTGTCCTGCTCGCTCGGCTGCCAGCGGATGTGAGGACTGGGCGTGCCGTTGGGGGTGATGGCGCGCGAGAAGTTGCCCCAGGCGTCGTACTGCGAGTTCTCGTCGCCGATGGCTGCCAGCAGTTGCGGGTGCGTGGTGATGACGTGGAACGCTTCCATGAAGGCTTCCTGGCAGAGCTTCCAGTTGCAGTTCATCACCTTGCCCACATGGGCTTCGATGTAGCGCTCTTCGGGCGACCAGGGCGCGAAGTGCGCCGGAAGGTCGCCTAGAAACGCGGCCAGCGGCTCGGCCTTCATGTCCATGTTGACGAACACCCAGCCGCCCCACGTCTCGCAGCGCACCGGGGTCAGGTTGAAGTCGTTCTGGTCGATATGGGGGAAGTCCCAGTCGGAGGTCACGCCGCGCAGCGAACCGTCGATGTTCCAGCTGAAGCCGTGAAACGGGCAGATGAAGCTGGCGGCGTGGCCGTCGAAATCGCACAGGCGCCGGCCGCGGTGGCGGCAGACGTTGTGGTGTGCGCGGATGCCATCGCGGGTGCGCACGACGATGATGCTGTAGCGGCCGATTTCATAGAGGCTGTAGTCGCCGACTTCCGGGATTTCTTCCTCGCGGCAGGCCATCTGCCAGACCCGCGGCCACAGCCGCTGCATCTCCAGGTCGTGAAAGGCACGCGAGGTGTAGCGGCTCACCGGGACCGAGACCAGCGGCGAATCGAATCTGCTTTCGAGCCGGAGCACGTCGGGGGGCGGCACCGGGTCCGCGGCGATCAGTTCCTGATAGCTGATCCCGCTGGAACGGTTCCGGGCAGTGGTGGGCTGGCTCGCCATGTTTGATCCTCCTTAAATGCAATGCGGACTGGCGCGGGCGCAGGTCAGGCGCGGCCGGTCAGCGATTGCGCCGCACGTTGGCCGTATCGGGAAGCTGCGGGCCGGCGATCCACAGCAGCAGGTGCGGATCGGCCTGGCGCAGGGTGCCTGAATGGAAGCGTCCCTGGGCGTCGAACACGCCTTTCAGGCCGTTGTTCTCGACCTCTACCAGACCGTCGTCCCGCAACCTGTACAGGGCGCCCGAGAGGGGATGACGCAAGACCGTCATGCAAGCAGCTCCGTTGAAACCGTCAAATCTGACGGTTAATTCTAATCTCCTCACCGGCGCTGCCAAGTCAAAAGAGAAACTCGCACTTGCGCGCGGCAACGCGCGGCGCGAGCAAGCGCGCGGGACCTGGGGCATGCGCCAGCGCTCGTCGGGGGCGCACTGCCCGGGGCTGATTGACCGCGACAGTCTTGCTGGCCATAATGGGCCGATTCAGTGCAGCGGAGATCAGCGGTCATGAGCGGGACCGATCAGGCGATCATCGGCAGGAGCCTGGAACTCGCGGCCGAGCGGGCCGGCGACGTCACCGCCGAGGTGTATGCACGTTACTATCACGACTGTCCCGCTGCCGCGACGGTGATGTCGCACGTGGACCAGCACATGCAGGGCCGGATGCTCACCGAGGTGCTGACGCTGCTGCTTTCCGAGGACCAGCAGAGTGACGCCGGTTATCTGGACTACGAGGTGGAGAACCACCGCTTGAGCTACAGCGTGCGCCCGGAGATGTATCCTGCATTGTTTCACGCGGTACGCGACGTCGTGCGGGCGGCGGTGGGACCGGACTGGGACGCCGCCACCGAGGCGGCGTGGACGCGCCGGATCGACGATCTGCTTGGGGCGATTCACGCACGGCTGCCGCAGCGGCAGCGGGCCTGACGGGTCCCGGGCGTTACATCGGGTTACGTTCCAAGTAGATCTACCTACTGTCAATATTGAGCCGTTCCGGCTATCTTTCGCCGGTTTAACCCGTCGGCCGTCCGGCGGAGTCCGCCGCGCGTGAGCGGCTGGTTTTTTCACAGGAGCTTTGTACATGCCAAAAATCACGTTCATCGAACACAACGGAACCAAGCACGAGGTCGACGCCGAGAATGGCCTGTCCGTGATGCGCGCTGCCATTGACAACCTCGTGCCGGGAATCGATGCGGATTGCGGCGGCGAGTGCTCCTGCGCCACCTGCCACGTGTACGTCGATGAAGCCTGGATGGCCAAGGTGGGGCAGCCGGGCGATCGTGAGGAATCCATGCTGGACCTGAATCCGGAACGGGCACCCACCTCGCGCCTGTCCTGCCAGATCCCGGTCACCGATGCACTGGACGGTCTGGTGGTGACGGTGCCCGAGTTCCAGATGTAAGGGCCTTGACGCGCGGCAACGCGAGTGTTACCAAACGAAACAAACTACGGTCGCGGAGATTGACATGAGTGAAGCCGCCAACCAGATCCCCAATCCGCCTCAGATGAAGCTGGATTACGAGCCGGACCCTTACAAGGTGCCGCTCGAGAAGCTCGATCCGGCGCAGCCGGCCCTGTTCTTCTTCGACGCCCAGGGGCCGTACTTCGAACGCCTGCGCAAGGAAGACCCGGTGCATCTCTCGGTGAATACCGAGTTCGAGGACATCGGCCGCTACTGGTCCGTGACCCGGTACGAAGACATCAAGTACGTGGACATGCACCACGAGATCTTCTCGTCCGAGACCGGCATCGTTATCGGCGACCAGGACGAAGACTTCGAGCTGCCCATGTTCATCGCCATGGATCCGCCGAAGCACGACGATCAGCGCAAGGTGGTGGCACCGGTGGCCGGGCCCCGGAACCTCGCGGCCCTCGAGCCCACCATCCGGGCCCACGTCTGCGAGATCCTCGATTCCCTGCCGGTAGGCGAAACGTTCAACTGGGTGGACAAGGTTTCCATCGAGCTGACCACCCGCATGCTGGCGACCCTGTTCGATTTTCCCTTCGAAGAGCGTCGCAAGCTGACGCGCTGGTCGGACGTCGCCACGGCAGGACCCGAGACCGGCATCATCGACAGCGAGGACCAGCGTCGCGCCGAGCTGTTCGAATGCCTGGAGTACTTCAACGGTTTGTGGCAGGAACGGCTGTCACGCAAGGAGCCGGGCAACGATCTCATCTCGATGCTGGCGCACAACCCCTCCACCAGCGACATGGTGCAGCGTCCCATGGAGTACCTGGGCAACCTGGTGCTGCTGATCGTGGGCGGCAACGACACCACCCGCAACTCTCTGTCGGGCGGCGTGTACGCGCTCAACCAGTTCCCCGGGGAATACGCCAAGCTGCGGGCCAATCCGGAGCTGATCCCCAACATGGTCTCGGAAATCATCCGCTGGCAGACGCCGCTGGCGCACATGCGCCGGCGCGCGCTGTGCGATACCGAGCTCGCCGGCAAGCAGATCAAGAAGGGCGAAAAGGTGGTGATGTGGTACCTCTCCGGTAACCGCGACCCGGAGGTGTTCGAGAATCCGGACGCCTTCGTGATCGACCGCAAGAACGCCCGTCAGCACATGAGCTTCGGCTTCGGCATCCATCGCTGCATGGGCAACCGCGTTGGTGAGATGCAGCTGCGCATCGCCTGGGAAGAGATTCTCAAGCGCTTCGAAAAGGTCGAGGTGGTGGGCGAGCCGGTGCGCAACTATTCCGTGTTCGTGCACGGCTACACGGAGCTGCCGGTGCGCTTGACCGCGAAGAGGTAGCCGGTCTCGAGCCCGACACCAGTGCAGTTTCGGGCGCACAGGCAGGAGTACGCATAGGCAGGAGTAGAAGGAAGGGCGCGCCTCCGCACCACGGAGCTGCGCCCTTCGTCGTTGAGCAACATCAACTCACTGGAACACAGCCATGAGCGAAGCCCTGGACAGCAGCGAAGACATCGTCACGGACCCCTGGACCCTGCCGCTGGACGAGGTCGATCCGGCCAGGGGCGAGCTGTTCCAGGCGGATGCCGTGCTGCCGTACTTTCAGCGTCTGCGGCAGGAAGATCCCGTGCATTTTCACGAGGACAGCCGTTTCGGGCCGTACTGGTCCATCACGCGCTACGAGGACATCAAGCACGTCGACATCAGTCACGAGGTCTTTTCGTCCGCCTCCGGCATCTCCATCTTCAGCGGCGCGGGCGACTTTCGTACGCCCATGTTCATCGCCATGGACCCGCCGGAGCACGACGTGCAGCGCAAGGCCGTCGCGCCCGTGGCCGGTCCGCGCAACCTGGCGGCGCTGGAGCCGACCATCCGTCAGCGGGTGTGCGACATCCTCGACGGCCTGCCGGTGGGCGAAACCTTCAACTGGGTAGAGCGCGTGTCCATCGAGCTGACGACGCAGATGCTGGCCACGCTGTTCGACTTCCCCTTCGAGGAGCGCAGCAAGCTGACGCGCTGGTCCGACATCACCACCAACGGTCCGCAGAGCGGGCTGGTGGACACGGTCGAGCAGCGCCGCGAGGAGCTGATGCAGTGTCTGGCGACGTTCGCCGGCATCTGGCAGGAGCGCGCGGCGCTACCCGAGCCCGGTAACGATCTGATCTCCATGCTGGCGCACAATCCGGCCACCAGCGACATGATCAACCGCCCCATGGAACTGCTGGGCAACCTGATGCTGCTGATCGTCGGCGGCAACGACACCACTCGTAACTCCATTTCCGGCAGCGTGCTGGCGCTCAACCGGCACCCGGAGCAGTACCAGAAACTGCGCGACGACCCCAGCCTGATCCCGAACATGGTTTCGGAGGTGATCCGCTGGCAGACGCCGCTGACCCACATGCGGCGCACGGCTCTGGACGATGTCGAGTTCGGCGGCAAAACCATCCGCAAAGGCGACAAGGTGGTGATGTGGTATCTCTCCGGCAACCGGGACCCCGAGGTGTTCGACGACCCCGATGCGTTCGTGATCGATCGCGACAACGCCCGCAAGCACATCAGCTTCGGCTTCGGCATTCATCGCTGCATGGGCAATCGCGTAGGCGAGATGCAGCTGCGGGTGCTGTGGGAAGAAATCATGAAGCGCTTCGACACCATCGAGCTCATGGGCGAGCCGGTGCGCACGCGCCACGTCTTCATCCGCGGCTTCACCCACATGCCGGTGCGCGTCGTCCAGAAGTAGGCCGAGGGGCGTCCGCGAGCGTGGTGCTCGGGCGCGGATCGCCCGGCGCATGCTGGCGGGTCAGGCGTCGGTAATGCGGCGCCCGGGCCCGCCCCGGCGCTCGTCCGCGACGGTCCGCACGGGCATTCCCACATCGGACTCACGGCGGGGTTCGGTGCGGCGGTCGCTCAGATGTTTGTAGCGGCACCGGCAGCTGAGCGCGCAAGTGCAATCGGGCAGGGGCAGCAGCGGAGCGTCGTCCGACAGGAAGCGCTTGCCTGCCAGCGCCAGGGCGGAGTCGCACGCTTTCGCCGGGTCGGCCTGAATGGTCACCGCGTGGAACAGGCGCACGGTGTGCGTCGGGAACTTGTGGCTGCCACCGGATGCCTTGCGCTTTCGGAACACGACTGCCTCCTATCCGATCGAGACGCGGCGATCGGCTGACCCTGCGCTGCGTCTCTGCCTGGATGGTCAATCCTAGCAGCGCAACCGCAGCCATTGCCACACTGCTGCGCCCGTTTTTCGGATTTTACTTAGCCCAGGCAAGCAATTGGCCATGGCGGCGCGACGACGCCCGGAGCTGGATGGGTTTGCTGGGCAACCGGTTCCGGTTACGTCAGACTTCGACCTTCAATCAGGGGAGGGCAGCAGATGACTCTGGCATTCGAATCCGCCACCGAGCTGGCTCGGCGCATCCGCGCCGGCGAGATCAGCTCCAGGGAACTCACCGACTACTTCATCAACCGCATCGAGCGCTTCGACGGCAACCTCAACGCCGTGGTGGTGCGGGACTTCGAGCGCGCCCGAGCGGCCGCCGATGCGGCGGACCAGGCTCTGGCGCAAGGCCGTGACCTCGGCGCGCTGCACGGCGTGCCCATGACCATCAAGGAGTCCTACAACATTGCCGGACTGCCCACCACCTGGGGCGTGCCCGATTTCAAGGACAACGTCGCCGACAGTGACTCCGAGACCGTCAAGCGATTCAAGGCCGCCGGCGCCCATTTCATGGGCAAGACCAACGTGCCCCTCAACCTGGCTGATTTTCAGAGTTACAACGATATCTACGGAACGACCAATAACCCCTGGAATTTGAAAAGAATTCCAGGCGGATCGTCAGGTGGCTCGGCCGCCGCCCTGGCGGCCGGCATGACGCCTCTGGAAAGCGGCTCCGACATCGGCGGCTCGATTCGTAACCCCGCGCACTTCTGCGGCGTGTACGGCCACAAACCCACCTGGGGCATCGTTGCCACCCAGGGCCACGCGCTCCCGGGCATGCTGGCGCCGCCCGACATCGCCGTTATGGGGCCGCTGGCACGCTCGGCCGAGGATCTGGCGCTGGCCATGGACATCGTCGCCGGCCCCGACCCGCTCAATGCCAGCGGCTGGAAGCTGGACCTGCCGCGGCCGCGCAAGCGCAAACTGTCGGAGTACCGGGTGGCCCTGTGGCCCACCGACGAGCGGGCGCCGGTGAGCACGGAGATTGCGGATCGCGTGCAGGCCGTTGGCGACCGCCTGGCGGCGCTTGGCGCCACGGTGTCCGACAGCGCACGCCCGGCCCTGGACATGGACGCGAGTCATCGCACCTATCTGTACATGCTCAATGGCGTGATGGCGGCGGGAATCCCGGACGCGGAATTCGCGGCCACGCAGGCTCAAGTTGCGGCCCTCGATCCCGCGGACACCAGCGACGAGGCGCTGCTGGCGCGGGCGGCGGTGCAGCATCACCGCGACTGGCTGCGTGCCAACAATCTGCGCGAGCATCTGCGTATGGCCTGGCGGGCCTTCTTCGACCAGTGGGACATTCTGATCTGCCCGCAGACGGCGACGCCGGCGTTCGAGCACGACCATCGCCCCATGGACGCGCGCACGCTGGTGGTGAACAACGAGGTGCAGCCGTACTTTCAGCAGATTTTCTGGGCGGGCGTGATTACGGTCGGCTACCTGCCGAGCACGGTGTTCCCCACCGGACCGTCCCGCGAGGGCCTGCCCATCGGCCTGCAGGCCGTGAGCGCGGAGTACAACGACTACCTGTGCATAGATTTTGCCCGGCTGCTCGCCGACGAAATGGGGGGCTTTGCGCCTCCGCCGGGCTACGCGGACTGACCCCCCGGGCCGGGGCCGGTTCGCAGCCGGCCCTCCCGGGCCTGCTCAGCCGGAAGCGCCCCCCATGGCGCCGGCCAGCTCGTCGAGGTGCGAAACGAACGGGTCATGGTCCGCGTCACGCTGCCAGCTGTATTCCGCCGCCACCGCAACCTGCTCCGCTGCCGCTTCGCCGAGCAGCCGCGCGATGAGCGCCAGCGCCATGTCGGTTCCGGCGGAGACCCCGGAGGACGTGACGCACCTGCCGGCGTCCACCCAGCGCGCCTGCTCCACCCAATGCACCTTGTCGCTCTGGGCGCGCGCCAGGCTGAAGAACTGCTTGTTGCTGGTGGCACGCAGCCCGTCCAGCAGTCCCGCCCGTGCCAGCAGCGCAGAACCCGTGCACACGGACGCGACGATGGCCGTGTCGGCTGCGCGTGCGCGCAGAAACTCCAGCATGCGGGCGTTCTCGAGCTGCTCGAAGGTGCCGAAGCCGCCCGGGACCAGCAGCACGTCGAGTGCCGGGGCGTCTGCGAAGCCGTGCTCGGCCAGCACCCTGGGACCGAGCGGCCCATCGCCACCCATGGCGGCCGGCACCGGGCCCGGCTGTTCGGCGATCATGTGGATCCGTGCCCGCTGGGTACCGAGCAGCGAGAACATTTCCAGCGGCCCGAACAGGTCCAGCAGCTCGAAGTTCGGGTACAGCAGGCCGCCGATTCTCAGCGGTGCGGGAGAGGACGGATTCTGGGGCATGTGCGGCGATCCTGGGCTGACTCGACGCCGTCATCGTAGCGCGAATCCGGGCCTCACGCGGTATTCTCCGGGCGTGCCGTGCGTGGCAAACTGCGCGACCCCGGCCGGAAACGGCCCTGTTTGATCGACTTTCCGGGAGAGCACCTGCGTGACCGAGATCGTTCCCGCCGAGCTGCGCGATCCGCGCATTCGCACCGAATTCGTCGACGCCAACGGCCTGCGCTTCGAGGTGGACATGTGCGGCGAGGGTGATCGGCTCGTGCTGTGTCTGCACGGCTTTCCCGAGCACAGCTTCTCCTGGCGCTACCAGCTGCCGCTGCTGGCAGACCTGGGCTACCGCGCCTGGGCACCGAACCTGCGCGGGTACGGCAGGAGCTCCCGTCCGGAGCGGATGTCTGATTACGCCATCGAGCAGCTCATGGCCGACGTCGGCGCGCTGATCGATGCGTCCGGGTGTCGCGAGACGGTGCTGCTGGCCCATGACTGGGGGGCCGTGATTGCCTGGTTCTTCGCCATGCGCCAGATCCGTCCGCTGGATCGGCTGATCATATGCAACGTGCCGCATCCGGTGCCCGCCCAGGCGGCGCTGGGGCGGGGCCTGGCGCAGCTCAGAAAGTCCTGGTACGTCTTCTTCTTTCAGCTTCCGTGGCTGCCGGAGCGCCTGCTGGGCCGCCATCAGGCACGCGCGGTGGGTGAGGCGATTCGCGCGTCGGCCGTGGACACCAGCAATTTCGACGATGCGGTGCTGGGTGTGTACGCACGCAACGCCGCGCAACCCGGGGCGCTGACCGCCATGATCAACTACTACCGCGCGCTGGTGCGTGGTGGCGGTGCCCGGCGCCAGCGCAGCCTGGGGTATCCGCTGATCGACACGCCCACGCTCATGGTCTGGGGCGAGGACGACGTGGCGCTCACGCGGGAAACCACCTACGGCACCGGGAACCACGTGCGCGATCTGACGATCCGCTACCTGCCGCGGGTCTCGCACTGGGTGCAGCAGGAGCAGCCGGAAATCGTCAACGCCATGATCAGCGCGTTTCTATGCGGTGAGAACGTTCCCTATCTGACCTGGCAGGCAGTTCTGCAACAGGAGGCTCCATGACCGAGGCTGTGACCCAGGCGCTCGAAGTCGCCCGCGATCGGGTGGTGCGCTTTCACTACACCATCCGGGACTCGGCGGGCGCGTTGCTCGAGACAACGGTGGACGGTGAGCCGCTGGCGGTGCTGCACGGGCGCGGCAACGTCCTGCGCGGCGTCGAGGCGGCTCTGGCCGGTCACGTCGCCGGTGATCGCGTGCAGGTGACCCTCGAGCCCGAACAGGCGTACGGACCGCGCCGCGAGGACTGGACGCAGCGGGTATCGAAAAAGTTTTTCGCCAACGCCGCCAAGCTCAAACCCGGCATGACCGCGCAGCTGCATACGGAGCAGGGGCCGCGGACCGTTACCGTGCGCAAGGTGGGGGGTAAGGTCGTGGACGTGGATCTGAACCATCCGCTGGCGGGACAGGCGCTCACCTTCGAGCTCGAGGTGGTGGAGGTGCGCGAGGCGACCCGGGAAGAAATCGCGCACCGGCACGTGCATGGTCCCGGTGGTCACCATCATTGACGGCGTGCGCCCGGCGCGGTTAGTTCCCGCTGCCCGGCAACGGCTCAGGCCTGGCGTTCAGGGACGTCCACGATCATTCCGTCCAGCGCCCCGGTGACCCGCACCTGGCAGGACAACCGGCTGTTGCGGCGCGGTTCGGCAACGTACGCCAGCATGTCGCGCTCGTCGGCGATGGGCTCGGGCAGCCGTTCGAACCAGGGCGAGCGCACGTAGCAGTGGCACGTCGCGCAGGTGCAGCCGCCGCCGCACTGGGCGACGATGCCTGGCACACCGTTGTCCAGCGCGCCGTCCATCACCGATTCGCCCGGTGCGAGACGGCAGGTCTGCGCGCTGCCGTCGGCTTGCACGTAGGTGACCAGAACGTGGGGGGGTGGGCGCATGCTGACTCCGTGAACCCGGGGCATTATGGCCTGGCCGGCTGCGGGCAGGAACAGCGCAGGCGCTGAGCGGGCGGTCGAGTACCGCCGGCCGCTCGCACTGGGTTCCTCTGGCAGCTAGAATTTCTGGTTTCGTCCGGGGGATCTGTTGCAGATGATCATTGGCCTTACCGGCGGCATCGCCTCGGGCAAATCCACCGCGGCCCGTTACCTGGGCGCGCGGGGCGCCTATGTGATCGATGCCGACAAGCTCGGACATCGTGCCTACGAACCGGATACCGCAGCATTCGCTGCGGTTGTGGGCGCCTTCGGCAAGGACGTCGTGGCCAGCGACGGGCA
Organism: Pseudomonadales bacterium; assembly: GCA_041395905.1. GTDB lineage: Bacteria > Pseudomonadota > Gammaproteobacteria > Pseudomonadales > Azotimanducaceae > UBA7803. The sequence continues at coordinate 170,008 of JAWKZP010000003.1, read as the reverse complement.
GATCGATCGCCGCGTGCTGGGCGGCAAGGTGTTCGGGGACCCGGCGGCACTCAAGCGGCTCACAGACATCGTCTGGCCCGAGATCCGCAGGCTCGCGGAGCTGGAGATCGCCGGCGCCCGGCGCGCCGAGCCGGACCGCCCGGTGGTGCTCGAGGCCGCAGTGCTGCTGGAAGCCGGCTGGCAGGACATGGTGGATGAAATCTGGGTGGTGCTCGTGGCGCCTGAGGTTGCGGTCGCCCGTGCGACCAGGCGCGACGGCTCCGACGCCGAATCCGTGCAGCGGCGCATTGACGCGCAGCTCACCAATGCTGAACGCCGCGCCGGCGCCAGCGTGGTCATCGACAACTCCGGGACCGAGGCGGAGCTCGAAGCGCAGCTGGACCGCGAGTGGCTGCGCGTAGCGCCCGCGGCCGCCGGGTCCGCAGCACGCAGTAGAAGACAGGACGAAGCATGATTCTCGATCTGCACGCACATTCCATCAAATCCGACGACGGCCGCGCCAAGGTGCAGAACTACTGCCAGTGGATCCGGACCCGGGAGATTCCCATCGACGGGTTCGTGCTCACGGAGCATCGCCAGTTCGACAACGAATCGGACTACGGCGATCTCGCCCGTGAGTTCGGTCTGACCATTCTCAAAGGCAGCGAGGTGGAGACCGAGTACGGGCACGTGCTGGTGTTCGGCGTCACCCAGGCGCTGCAGCAGGCGTTCGACTTTTCGGACATCCATCTGCCGCTGGCCCGTGTGATAGAGGCCTGTGCGGCCCACGGCGCCGTTCCGGTGCCCTGTCACCCCGGCCGTCCGCGCGTGGGCATGCACGCTCACCTCGACGAGTTCGGCGTGCCGGAAGGGGTGACGATTGTCGAGGTGTACAACGGCGGCAGCCGCGAGGGCGAGGACGAGACCGCCCGCAGCATGGCCGAACGGCTGGGTTACCGCGGCATCGGCGGCAGCGACGCGCACATCGTCAGCCACATCGGACGCTGTGCAACCCGTTTTCCGCATGACATTCACAACGAACGTGAGCTCGTCGATGCCCTGCTGGCGGGCGAGTTCGAGGCGGTCACGTTCCGGGAGCCGGCATGAGCACGACATTCGACATCGAGGCGCTGCGCGCCCAGTACCTGAACGTGGATTTCGACGAGCAGCACTTCGAGCTCGGCGCCGAACAGATCGTCGACTTCGCACGAGCCTGCGGCGAGACCGCGCCGCGTTACACCGATCCGTCGCATCCGGACTTCCAGGCGCCGCCCACGTTTCCCACCAGCTTTCACGCGGGGCGCCGCCTGCCGGAAGGTTTTCCGACGCTGCCCGGCCTTGGTATGGATGCGGGCAAAGCGGTGGCGCCCAAGGCGCCGATCCGCCCGGGCGTGAAGCTCACCGGGCGTACCCATCTGCACGACCTGTACGTGAAGACCGGTCGTTCCGGCAAGATGACCTTCATGGTCACGCGCATGGAGATCTACGACCCCGACGAGGTGCAGCTGGCGACGGCAGACACCCGCATCGTCATCCGCGAACGCCCGCAGCAGGACTGAGCCATGGTCATAAGCAACGTTCAGGAAGTGGCGTTCGGTGTCGAGCTGCCCGTGTTCGAACCTGATACGAGCCTCGCCAACGTCAAGCGGTTCTGTGCCGCGGCCGGCTGGAACGGCCCCCGGTTCACGGATCACGACGCAGCGCGCAAGGAGGGCCTGCCCGGCGCGCTGGTCCCGGGCATCATGAGCCAGGGTTTTCTCGCGGCCATGATTCACCGCTGGGCGCCCGAGGCGTTCATCGAGAACGTCGACACCGTGTTCCGCGCACCTGTGATCGTCGACGAGCCCTATCGGATCAGCGGCGTGGTGACCGACATCGACGAGGACAGCGGTCGCGTCGAGATCGATCTGACGCTCAGCAACGAAAAGAACGAGACGCGCGTGTTCGGCACCGCCACGGTGCGACTGCCGATCTGAGGGACCATCCATGACCAGCAGCAAACAGGCAGACGCACCGGATTTCCCCGTTTCCGACCACAATCGGCTGCGGCGCGCCGCGGAGCGCGGCCACTACGATCGCGACACGGTGTATGCGGTTCTCGATGCGGGCCTGCTCTGTCACATCGGTTACGAGATCGACGGCCAGCCCTACGTCACGCCCACGGCCTACTGGCGGGACGGCGATCGCGTGTACTGGCACGGCTCCACGGGCAGCCGCATGCTGATGCATCAGCGTGCGGGGGTGCCGGTGTGCCTGACGGTTTCGCACATGGATGGTCTGGTCATGGCGCGCTCGGCGTTCCACCATTCGGTGAACTACCGCTCCGTCATGGCTTTCGGCACCACCGAGCCGGTGCTCGACGACGACGAGAAGGCTCGGCAGTTGGAGCGTCTGATCGAGCGCCTGGCACCGGGCCGCTGGGCCGAGCTCCGCCCGATGACCGCCAAGGAGTTCAAGGCCACCCTGGTGATGAGCCTGAAGCTGGACGACGTGGTGGCTAAGGTACGATCGGGGCCGCCGGTTGACGACGAGGCGGACTACGCGCTGCCGGTATGGGCCGGGGTGCTGCCGGTGCGCACCGTCGTGGCTGCACCGGAAGACGACCCGAGGCTGAACCCGGGTATCAGGGCGCCGGCCAATCTCAGCGCGCTGACGCTCGGCTGACGCCTGCCATCCAATCCGCGCCGGTCAGTCGAGGCGGTCGAGCGCGTCGGCCAGCGTCTGCACGCTGCGTTCCACGTTGTGCAGCTTGTCGAGGCCGAACAGGCCGATCCGGAAAGTCTTGAAGCTCTTCGGCTCGTCGCACATCAGCGGCACACCGGCCGCCACCTGCAGGCCCAGTTCGCGAAAACGGCTGCCGTTGTGGATGGCGTCGTCGCCGGTGTAGCTCACCACCACCCCGGGCGCTTTGAAGCCTTCGGCCGCGACGCTGACGAAGCCGTGGCGTTCCAGCAGGGCGCGTACCTGACTGCCCAGCGCGAGTTGCTCGTCGCGCACCCGCTCGAAGCCGTAGGCTTCGGTTTCCGCCATGACGTCGCGTACCTGTCGCAGCGCGTCGGTCGGCATGGTGGCGTGATAGGCGTGAGCGCCGCCCTCGTAAGCCTGCATGATCTCGTGCCACTTCTTCAGATCACAGGCGAAGCTGGTGCTGGTGGTTTCCGACAGGCGGGCGAGGGCGCGTGCCCCGAGCATCACCAGGCCGGCGCAGGGCGGGCCGCTCCAGCCCTTCTGCGGCGCGCTCACGAGCACGTCGACCCCTACCTCGGCCATGTTCACCCAGACCGCCCCCGAGGCGATGCAGTCGAGCACGAACAGCCCACCCACCTCGTGCACCGCGTCGGCAACGGCGTTCAGATAGGCGTCGGGCAGGATCATTCCGGAGGATGTCTCGACGTGAGGCGCGAACACCAGAGCGGGCTGCTCGCGGCGGATCGTGGCCAGCACTTCGTCGATGGGCGCGGGCGCGAACGGCGACTGCGGCTCGTTGCCGGTCTGGCGGGCCTTGAGCACGAGCGCCTCGGACGGTATCCGGCCCATCTCGAAGATCTGCGTCCAGCGATAGCTGAACCAGCCGTTGCGGATGACCAGACACTTCTGATCCGTGGCGAACTGACGGGCGACGGCCTCCATGCCGAAGGTGCCGCTGCCCGGCACCACGACGGCGGCTTCGGCGTGGTAGACAGCTTTCAACATGCGGGAGATATCTCGCATAACCTGTTGAAAAGTCTGCGACATGTGGTTGAGGGAGCGATCGGTGTAAACCACTGAGTACTCGAGCAGCCCATCAGGGTCGACGTGCGGGAGCAGTCCGGACATGGGAGAGTTCCTTGTGTTCTGAGCCTTTTCAGGGCCTGGTCTGGGGTTGTTTCCGGGGCACGAGGCGGCGCCTCACAGGGGCCGGAACAGGGGGATGTTGAGGTCTTCGTGCTCTTCCCACTGCACCGTGACGCGCTGCCCGCAGCTGAGATCCGTGGTCGGATCGTCAACGCCGACCACATTCGAGAGCAGGCGCGGGCCTTCGTCCAGGTCTATCCAGGCCACCGCATAGGGCACCTGGGTTCGGAAGTACGGGTGGTAGCTCTGCCGCACGACGCTGAAGGTGTAGATCGTGCCGTTGCCGGAGGCCGTGTGCCAGCGCAGCGTGCCGCTGGTGCAGCCCGTGCAGTGCTGACGCGGATGCCAGACCAGGGTGCCGCAGTCGTCGCATTGCTGGTAGGTGAGCCGCTTGTCGCGCGTGGCTTCCCAGAACGCCTGGGTGTCCGGCTCGTTCACATCGGGTAGCGGGCGTGTTGCGTCTGCCATGCTCAGTTGCTCCCCAGAATTATGGTGCCGGCGCAGTGGCGGCTGCCCAGCATGCCGCCATTGCCGTGGGCGACGGCGAGCTTCGCTCCGGCCACCTGGCTGGTGGATTCGCCGCGCAGTTGTCGCGCTGCCTCGATGAGCAGGAAGATGCCGCGCATGCCCGGATGGTTGGAGGACAGACCGCCGCCGTCGGTGTTGAGCGCCGGGCCGTCGTCGGGCCGGTCGAAGCGCAGCCGGCCGCCTTCTACCCAGCGCCCCCCTTCGCCCTTGGGGCAGAAGCCCAGATCCTCGAGGATCGTCAGCACCGTGATGGTGAACGAGTCGTAGATCATGGCGACGTCGATTTCAGCCGCTGTCACACCCGCCTCGCCGAACGCCTGCGGGCCCGACTGCGCCGCGGCGCTGGTGGTGATGTCACCGCCGTTCTCCGGATAGCGGGTAGCCTCGCCGGAGCCCAGAATCCACACCGGCGGTTTGCGGCAGTTGCGCGCCACCTCGGGCGCGGCGATCACCACTGCGCCGCCGCCGTCGGAGATCATGCAGCATTCCAGCAGGTGCAGCGGGTCGGCGATCATGCGCGAGTTCACCACGTCCTGGATCGTGGTCTCACGGATGTCGAGAAACTCGAGATCCTGCATCGCCCTGACCGCCTCCGGATTACGCATGGCGTGCATCCGCGTGGCGACGGCGATCTCCGCCAGCTGCTCACTGGTGGTGCCGTATTCGTACATGTGGCGTCGCGCCGCCATGGCGTAGTTGGCGACCAGGGTCATGCCGCTGAACGACTCCAGATTGTCGGTCGCGCTGGTGCCGGCGCCGCCACGGCCGCCGGCGCCGATCCGCGCCATGTTGCTGTGCGCGGTCGAGCCGTAGGTGAGCAGCGCGACGCGTGCATTGCCCGCGGCGATGTCGCGGCGCGCATGGGCCGCATGGTACTCGTAGGAGCTGCCGCCGACGTTGGTGGTGTCGATGACGTTGGGCCGGATGCCGAAGTACTCGGATATGGTGAAGCCGCTCATGGGGCCGGCCTCGCCGGCGTCGTAGATCGCGTCTACGTCGCGCCAGGTGAGCCCCGCGTCCTCCAGCGCCCGGGCAGCGCTCTGGGCCTTGATGTGCATCGGGCTCAGCCTGCCCTCTACGTCCCGGGACGGGAATTCGTGTATGCCGACGATCGCGGCGTCGCGGGATTGCGCGCTCAATGGTCCCCCTCGTGCGGTGTTCGTTCAGCGGTGCCGTGGGGGCGAAGTCTAAGGGGAAAACCGCGGGCCGACCAAGGCCGCCGCGGTCGTGGTGGCGTCAGAAGTGGGCGATGAATCCTTCCTCGGACAATCCGAGCAGGGCGCGTGCCTGGGTGCCGAGGCCAGTCAGCGCAGCGGCCGGGTGGGTCTGAACCGGATTCTCCAACGGTCGCAGCCAGGCCGGAATGTAGCCGAAGTACAGACCGACCCGCGTCTTCTCGGTCTCGTTGCGGCCACCGCTGTGCAGCACCTGGCCCACGTAGACCAGGGCCGAACCGGCGGGCATTTCCGCATAGGCGTAGTCCGCCGGCTTCGCCCGACGCTCTGCCGGCCAGCGATGGCTGCCCGGCACGACCACGGTTGCCCCGTTCTCGCGCCGGAAGTCGGTGAGCGCGACGTTCACGCTGAACAGAAATTCCCGGGGCAGTGCCGCGCGGCGCCAGGAATCGCCGTCGCGGTGCAGGCGTTGCTGGGTTTCGTCCGGGCCAATGGCCATGAGCTCGCCGGTGCTCATGATCACTGGGCTCGTGAGCAGCTCCGGCGCGAGCGTCGTGGCTACCGGGTGTGTCAGGACCCGCTCGATCTCCGGGCCGTATTGCAGCAGGCCATGCAGGCGCTTGGTCCTGTGTCCGAAAAAGCTGTCCTCGTAGGCGTTGTAGGTGTTGCACCAGGGCAGGTCGGCAATGGCGTCGAGCAGCGCATCGCGTACCGCGGTGAGCGTGTGCGGGGCAAGGTAGTCGCGCACGATCACGCCACCGTCGGCAGCGAGCGCTGCGCGAATCGCCGACAGATCGCCCGCTTCGGCTTCGCGCAGTCGTTCCATATCGATGTCTCCTCGTCGGATCGTACGGCCCGTGTCGGCCCGGCGCGCCGGATCGCCGCCGGAGCCGCCTGTGGTCCCGGGTCATTGTGCCGCAGGCGGCCGGCGGTTGCCCGCCTTGGCGGTCGTGCAAACGGGTGCCGGTGCAGCCGCTCGATTGCGGGGGCGCGGGTATTGCTATAATCGTCGGCTTCCGCAAACGGACAGAGTTCGCACATGGCAGACGAGAACAGACCCGGCCGGACCGACTGGGAAGCGCTGGCCGCCAAGGAGCTTCGCGACCAGAGCGTGGATTCGCTGACCTGGTTGAGCCCCGAAGCATTCCCATCAAGCCCCTGTACACCGAGTCGGATCTCGAGGAGATTGCTCATCTCGGCAGCTTCCCGGGTTTTGCGCCGTTCGTGCGCGGACCGCGCGCAACCATGTACACCAATCGCGCATGGACCATCCGGCAGTACGCGGGATTCTCCACCGCCGAGGAGTCCAACGCCTTCTATCGGCAGAATCTGGCCGCGGGCCAGAAGGGCCTGTCGGTAGCCTTCGACCTTGCCACGCACCGCGGCTACGACTCGGACCACCCCCGGGTGGCCGGCGACGTCGGCATGGCGGGCGTCGCCATCGACTCCGTGGAGGACATGAAGATCCTGTTCGATGGCATTCCGCTCGACGAGATGTCGGTGTCCATGACCATGAACGGCGCGGTGCTGCCGGTTCTGGCCGGCTACGTCGTGGCGGCGGAAGAGCAGGGCGTCGCACAGAAAGACCTTTCAGGCACCATCCAGAACGACATTCTCAAAGAGTTCATGGTGCGCAACACCTACATCTATCCGCCCGAACCGAGCATGCGCATCGTCGCCGACATCATCGGCTACACCGCGGAGCACATGCCCCGCTTCAACTCGATCTCGATCTCCGGCTACCACATGCAGGAGGCGGGTGCCAACGCGGTGCAGGAAGTGGCATTCACGCTGGCCGACGGCATCGAGTACGTGCGCGCCGCGCTGGCCACCGGTCAGGCCATCGACAAGTTCGCGCCGCGACTGTCGTTCTTTTTCTGCATCGGCATGAATTTCTTCATGGAGATCGCCAAGCTGCGCGCCGCGCGAATTCTCTGGCACGAGCTCATGAGCCGATTCGAGCCGAAAAACCCGGCGTCGCTGATGCTGCGTACCCACTGTCAGACGTCCGGTGTGTCGCTGCAGGAACAGGACCCCTACAACAACGTCGTGCGTACCACCATCGAGGCCATGGCCGCGGTGCTGGGCGGCACGCAGAGCCTGCACACCAATGCGCTGGACGAGGCCATTGCGTTGCCGACGCCGTTCTCGGCCCGGATCGCGCGCAACACGCAGATCATCCTGGCGGAGGAGTCGCAGATCACCCGTACCGTCGATCCGCTTGGCGGCAGCTACTACGTCGAGAGCCTGACCAACGCTATCGTCGTGCACGCGCGCAGGCTCATAGAGGAGGTCGAGGCGCTCGGCGGCATGACCAAGGCCGTGATCTCCGGTATGCCCAAGCAGCGCATCGAGGAAGCCGCGGCGCAGCGGCAGGCGCGCATCGAGCGGGGCGAGGACGTGATCGTCGGGGTGAACAAGTATCGCGTCGAGGGCGATACCGGCAGTGTCGACGTGCTCTCGGTAGACAACAGCAAGGTTCGCGACGCGCAGCTGAGGCGGCTTGCCGAGGTGCGCCGCAACCGCGATGCCGCCAGCGTGCAGAGCGCGCTCGACGGCCTCAGCGGTGCCGCCGCAGACGGCTCGGGAAATCTGCTGGACCTGTCCATCAAGGCGGCCCGCGCCCGCGCTACCGTGGGCGAGATCTCGCACGCCCTGGAAAAGGTGTACGGCCGCCATGCGGCCGTGGCGAAGGCGACCCCGGGCGTCTATGCGCGCAGCTACGAGAACGACCCGGCCTTCGAGAAGGTGCGCGACGAGATCAGGGTGTTCACGGATGTCGAGGGTGCCCCGCCGAGCATTCTGGTGGTCAAGATGGGCCAGGATGGACACGATCGCGGCGCCAAGGTCATCTCCAACGCTTTCGGCGATTTCGGGTTTCGCGTCAGCATGGGGCCCCTGTTTCAGACCCCCACCGAGGCGGCGCAGCAGGCGCGCGAGGAGGGCGTGCACGTGGTGGGCGTCTCCACTCTGGCAGGCGGCCACCGGTCTCTGGTGCCGGAACTGATCGAAGCGCTCGAGGCGGCGGGGATGGAAGACGTAATCGTGGTGGCTGGCGGCGTGATTCCACGGCAGGATTATCAGGCGCTCTACGACGCCGGGGTGCACGCCATCTTCGGGCCCGGCAGCAACATTCCGGAAGCGGCCAGCGAAATCCTCAAGCTGATTCCGGGTAAAAACCGATAACCTGTTGTTTTATCTGATTTGGAGTTGGAGATGATAGGAAGGCTGAATCACGTCGCGATCGTCGTGCCGGACCTGGCCGCGGCGGCAGCCCTGTATGCCGACACCCTGGGCGCCACCGTCAGCGCACCGGTGCCGTTACCGGATCACGGCGTGACCACCGTATTCGTCGAGCTGCCCAACACCAAGATCGAGCTGCTGCATCCTCTCGGCGAGGATTCTCCGGTGGAAAAGTTTCTCGCCAACAACCCCAGCGGCGGCATGCATCACGTGTGCTATGAAGTCGAGGACATCCATGCGGCCATCGACCGCCTGGTGGCCGATGGTGCCCGGGTGCTGGGGGACGGCAAGCCCAGGACTGGCGCCCACGGTCTGCCGGTGGTGTTCCTGCATCCCAAGGACTTCTGCGGCACCCTGGTAGAGCTCGAAGAGGTCGCCGGCGCGAACGCGCAGGCCGTGGGTTGAGAGCCGCAGCCCAGCTGGAATGCAGCTGAATCCGGGCGTTCGCGCCGTCCAACCCGTTCAGAAAACTGTCTTTTTCCCCCGTCGGTTTGTGTCGGACAGGGCACAGTCCGGCTGTTCCCCCCTGCATCGCGGATGCGTATGATGCGCGCGCGCACCATGTTGGGGCGCAACATAAAAAACAAGATTTGGAGAAAGCGGAAATGACTATCAAGACCAATCTGAGCGCAGCCCTGCTGGCGGCGGGTCTGGCGTCGGCGGGCGCAGCCTATGCCGACGACATGAGCTACACGTACGTCGAAGGCGGTTATCTGATGACCGACATCGACAATGTCAACGTGGACGGCGACGGCCTCGGCATTGCGGCCTCTGCGGCGCTCAACGAGATGTTCTTCGTGTTCGGCGACTACGCGACGCAGGAGTTCGACAACAACATCGACTACGACCAGTTCCAACTGGGTCTGGGCGGCCACTGGCCGATCACCGAGGTGCTGGACGTGGTGGGCACCGTGTCGTACGTGGATGCGGAGTTGGATGCGGGTCCGGCAAACGCCGATGACAGCGGTTTCGGCCTGGGCCTCGGCCTGCGCGGTCGCCTCACCGACGTGGTGGAGCTCGAGGGCGGCATCAACTACTACGACCTCGATGACGCCGGTGACGACACCCAGTTCAACGTTGGTGGCCGCTACTACTTCACGCCTGCCTTCGCCGTTGGCGCCGGCGTGCAGATGGGCGACGACTTCACCACGTGGAAGATCAGCGCACGCTACGAGTTCCGTTGAGTCGGTAAGGGTTCCGGAATTTCCGGAATCAGCGGGCGGCCTCGGCCGCCCGCTTCGTTTCTACCGTCCTGCCCGGATGCCCAGGCTCGGACGCCGTGCCGTCGCACACCGGTCGAGCCGCACAAGAGTTCCCATTTTCCCCGGAAACCTGTAAACAGCAGCCAACCAGTCGAGCGAGATCCGGATCGTTGATGGACACTCCTGCCAGCGAAGCGCCAGCACCCTTCGGTACCCTGCTCGGGGTGGCACCCGGCGGCGTGGCCGCCTACTCGTCCGACTACGAAACTGCCGACCCGGCGCAGCTGCCCGACCGCAGCGCGTATCGCAACCATATCGACGGCATCTACATGGGCTACAAATGGCAGTGCGTCGAGTTCGCGCGTCGCTGGATGTATCTCAATCGTGGCTGGATCTTCGACGACGTCGCCATGGCCTACGAGATCTTCCGGCTCAGAACCATTCGTGACGTCCGCAATTCCAGGGTGCTGCCGCTGCGTTCCTTTCGTAACGGCGCCAAGCGGCATCCGGAGCCTGGCTGCATGATGATCTGGAGCGAAGGCGGCGAGTTCGAACGCACCGGGCACGTGGCGGTCGTGACGGAGGTGCTGCCGGACCGCGTGCGCCTGGCCGAGCAGAACGTGGGTCATCGACCCTGGCCTGCCGGCGCGGACTACGCGCGCGAGATCCCGGCGCGCATTACCGAGGACGGCGGCTACTGGCTGCGCTGCTCGTTCTCCGACGCATCGATCCTCGGCTGGGTCATTCAGACGGCGGACGACACCCACGCCGAGCAGGAGGCCGAGGTCGATCCGCGGCTGTTCATGGTGCGTCCCGGACACGTGCCCGATACCGGACAGACTCGGGCGTCCTGGCTGAACGTGGCCAACCCCGACGAGGGCGCATACGTTGAGATGATGGGGGGCCATCGCCTGGCCAGCCGCGAGGACAATCAGCACCGCTACTTCGTGATTTCGGAGACCGCCCACGGGGAGCTCAAGCGTGCCACCAACGAGCTGCACGCGCTGTTTCTGCACGCCACCGAGTACGTGCTCAGAGACGATGCTCTGCTGGCGCGGTTCAACATTCCCCGCGTTCTGTGGCCGCGCATCCATCAGTCCTGGAACAACCGGCGTAACCAGATGATCACCGGCCGCTTCGACTTCGCCATGTCGGAGCAAGGGCTCAGGTGTACGAATACAACTGCGACTCGGCGTCGTGCCACATGGATGCAGGCAAGGTGCAGGGCCGGTGGGCCGCGCACTTCGGCTGCGACGTGGGTTATGACCCCGGACGACACCTTTCCGCGGACCTCGTCGAGGCGTGGCAGGACAGCGGCGTGGACGACGTGCTGCACATCATGATCGACCGCGATCTGGAGGAACGCTATCACGCGCTGTACATGAAGGAGGCCATGGATGCCGCCGGAATCCGCAGCAAGATCATTCAGGGCGTCTCCGGGCTGGCCTGGACCGACGAAGGCGGCATCGTCGACGCGGACGGTGTGCCGATACGCTGGGTCTGGAAGACCTGGGCCTGGGAGACGGCCCTGGATCAGATCAGGGCCGAGTGTGAGGACGACGAGGAGAAGCTGGCGCGCTATCGGCCCGGGAACGCCGCAGCCAGCCGCCGCGCCTGGTGGACGTGCTGTTGCGCCCCGAGGTGATGGTGTTCGAGCCCCTGTGGACGCTGATACCGAGCAACAAGGCGATCCTGCCGATACTCTGGCAGCTGTTCGCCAATCAGCGCTACCTGCTGAAGTCCGCATACGAGCTGAGCGACGAGATCCGTGCCAACGGCTACGTGCAGAAGCCCATCGTCGGTCGCTGTGGCGCCAACATCCGCCTGTTCGACGAGGACGATCAGGTCATCGAAGCCACCGAGGGGCGTTTCGAGAGCCCTACCAGGTGTTTCAGGAACTGTTCACCCTGCCGGTCCTGGAGGGCCGCAGCGTGCAGCTGTGCACCTTCAGCGCCGGTGGTACCTATGGGGGCAGCTGCGTGCGCGTCGATCCCTCACTGGTGATCACTGCAGACAGCGATATCGTGGCGCTTCGGGTGGTGAGCGACCGGGAGTTTCTCGAGCACTGGGCCCCACCGGCCGCAGGCTACGAGATCTGAACGCCGCGGTTCACTCCTGCATGCCGTGATAGAGCAGGCGCACGAACAGGCGCACGCCGTCGTTTTCCTTCAATTCCTGGTAACGCGGGCCGGCTCTGCGGCCGATATCGCGGATGTCCGCCATCAGCTCGGGATGGAACTGGCAGGTGAACGAGCGCCTTATCGTGTGGGTCTCCCAGTCCTTGTAGTAGATGCAGGTCGTTCCGACTTCGGTGAGCGTGTCCGCGTCCACCTGGGTCTGGGACAGGATCTCCACGGCATAGGGCAGGCTCAACAGCCATGAGAGGGGGCTCACGGCAAGCTCGTAGCGGATCGGCACGATGCAGTCGTGCAGGCGCTTGTACGCCCAGTTGGCGAACAGGGCTGCCTCCTCGTTGACCTCGTCGGAATGGAACATCTCGATCATCAGCTCCCGCTCCAGCGTGATCATGGTGTCGATCACGCCTTCGAGCTCATCGGCGATCAGCGCGTGGGTATCGTGCAGCTCGCCCGGCACGTGCTCGCTCCCGGGCCGGCGTCGGTAGGGCATGAGGTGGCGCGTGCCGATCTCGATGGACTCGTTGGGGGCGATGGCGAAGCGGCTGTCGTGCCAGCCCCGGGCGATGACCTCGCCGCGTTTGACGACAGGCAGCTGCTCACCCACTTCGAGAATCCGGCTGCAGGTGCGCTGCAGTGACCCGAGCGCATGGCTGTCGCGGTCGAGGGGCAGGTACTGCAGATTGAGCACCTCGCGAACGGCGCGCTTGATCAGTCGGACGTGCGATGCAGCTGCCAGCTGATGCCCCAGGCAGATGAAGATTGCCGGTCCCGTTCCTGCGGAACGGCGCAGCAGCAGCTGATCGACGAGGGTGAGGATGTCTTCGACGCTGGTGTTGGCGCCGTCGAAGCTGGCTGGATCGTAGGCTGACGGGTTGCCGCCTTCGATGACGGTCGCCATGCCCGCGCTCAGAACGTTGGCGAGCCGTTCGGCGTTGGCGATGCCGCTCTGCCAGACGGGATAGAGCACCGAGTCCGCATCCGCCACCTGCTGCAGCAGGTAGGCCACGTTCTTCGAAGCCCGCGCGGTTTCGCCCTGAAGGTTGACGCCGACGTTGGCCCAGGGTTCGACGATGCCGATGCTCTGCCGGATGAGCTCGGGCATGCCCAGCAGCAGCTCGAGTTCAGCGACGCCGCCGATCACCTTTTCCAGCGGCGGCGCGATGCCCCATTCGAAGGTGCTGCTGTGCGCCAGCTCGTCGCGGCCGGGAAACGGGGTGGGTGCACAGCGATCGCGCAGGAAGTACCCGAACAGGGCGTGCACCGACTGTACGCTGGACGGGTGTCGGCCAAGGATGCCGGGTCGTGTCCGCCACGCAAGGCGTTCGAGCAGGGTCTGCTGCATGGTGTCCCCTCGGATGAGCATTGGGCGAAAATACGGGATCGCACGCCTCGATCAGGCGCCTCGAGAGTGCGCAAGCTTTGGCCGCGGGCGGGCCCGTCAGTGCGCGACTCCGTTCCCGAAGGTTGCAAGCAACTTACGCGCCAGAGCGCAGGGGGCCTTGATCCCGGTGCAGGGCCGGGCGGCAGGCGGCGGCGCGCAGGGAAAATGCTGGCCGGTGTGCGGTCGAGTTGCGGGAACGCCAGGGCGGCTGCGCGTGGGCCGTCCGCAGGTGCCCGATTGTGGTGCGCCCGATGGCGCTCCGCACCGAAAACGCGCGGGCGTGGCAGCGGCGGCCACAGCTCGCGCGGCTGGCGCGAGCCATGGCTGCCGACGCGCGTGCCGGCCCAGCTATTCGAACTCGAGAATCGGCTGATCCACCATCAGGCTGTCGCCCTGACTGGCGAGCACCTTGGCGACCACTCCGTCGTCGATGGCACGCAGGCTGTTCTCCATCTTCATGGCTTCCACCACCGCCAGCTCCTCGCCGGCCTTGACCTCGTCGCCCTCCGCCACGGACAGCCGCACCAGCAGTCCAGGCATGGGCGAGAGCAGGAACTTGGACAGGTCCGGCGGCTGTTTCTCGATCATGTGCGCGGTCAGCTCGGCGGCTCGGGGCGTCAGCACCATGAGCTCGATCTCGGTGCCGTGGTGAAACGCCCGATAGCCGGCGCGCTGCTGATCGAGCTGCACGCTCACGCTGCGGCCGTTGATCTCGGCCTGCACCACCGGCTCACCGAACTGCCAGTCGCTCTTGACCCGATAGACGGTATCGCCGTACCAGACCTCATAGCCATGGGCCACGGCTTCGATGGTCACGGGATAGTGGACCCGGTTGGCGATCACCACCCAGTCGCGGCGCCGCCTGCGCTCGAAGCGCCGCGTCTGGCCGCTGATTTCGTGGGCCCGGTCGTCCAGCCTTACGTGCACCATGGCGGCCACTGCGACCGGGATCATCGGGTCGCTCTGCGGTACGTCCGCGGCGTGGAACCCGTCCGGGTACTCCTCGGCAATGAAGTTGGTGGTCAGGCGCCCCTCGCGAAAGCGCGGATGCATGATCAGCGCGTTGAGGAAGCTGATGTTGTGATTCACGCCGCGGATGTAGTAGTTGTCCAGGGCGTCGGCCATGTGGTCGATGGCTTTGTTGCGATCTTCGCCGTAGGTCACCAGCTTGGCGATCATCGGGTCGTAGAACATCGACACTTCGCTGCCTTCCTCGATGCCGGTGTCCACGCGCACCGTGGCGCTCTCCGTCGGCGGCTGGTAGCGCACCAGGCGGCCGATGGACGGCATGAAATTGCGGAACGGATCCTCGGCGTACACGCGCGCCTCCATGGCCCAGCCCTTCAGGCGCACGTCTGCCTGGGTGAGCGAAAGCTTCTCGCCTGCCGCCACGCGGATCATGTGCTCGACCAGATCCTGGCCGGTAACCAGTTCCGTGACCGGGTGTTCCACCTGCAGGCGGGTGTTCATTTCGAGGAAGTAGAAATTGCGCGCCGCGTCGACGATGAACTCCACCGTGCCGGCAGAGCAGTAGTCCACCGCCCGTGCCAGCGCTACCGCCTGCTCGCCCATGGCGCGGCGGGTCTCCTCGTCGAGGAACGGGGAGGGCGCCTCTTCGATGACCTTCTGATGGCGCCGCTGGATCGAGCACTCCCGCTCGCCCAGATAGATCACGTTGCCGTGGCTGTCCGCCAGCACCTGAATCTCGATATGCCGGGGCTCCTGAATGAACTTCTCGGCGAACACGCGCTCGTCGCCGAAGCTGGAGCGGGCTTCGTTGCTGGCCCGCTCGAAGCCGTCGCGGCACTCGGCATCGTTCCAGACCACGCGCATGCCCTTGCCGCCGCCGCCGGCGCTCGCCTTGAGCATCACGGGGTAGCCGATCTCGCGAGCGATCTCCACGGCGTGATCGGGGCCTTTGATGACGTCCGTGTAGCCCGGCACCGTGCTGACCCCGGCCTCCCTAGCCAGCAGCTTCGAGGTGATCTTGTCACCCATGCTGGTGATGGCCTTCAGGCCCGGGCCGATGAATGTGATTCCGGCATCCGCCAGCGCGCGGCAGAACTCGGCGTTCTCCGAGAGAAAGCCGTAGCCGGGATGCACCGCCTCGGCCCCGGTCTGCCTGCAGGCCTCGATCACCCGATCCATGCGCAGGTAGCTGTCGGCGGAGGCCGCGGTGCCGATGCGCACGGCCTCGTCCGCCATGCGTACGTGCAGGGCATTGGCGTCGGCGTCGGAATACACCGCCACGGTCTGGATGCCAAGGCGTCGGGTGGTTTTGATCACGCGGCAGGCGATCTCGCCCCGGTTGGCTATCAGGATCTTCTTGAACATCGACGGTACCTCAGAGCGGGATGTTGCCGTGCTTGCGCCAGGGATTTTCGAGCTTCTTGTCGCGCAGCATGGCGAAGGAGCGGCAGACGCGTTCGCGCGTTTCGCGCGGCATGATCACGTCGTCGACGAACCCGCGGCTTGCGGCCACGAACGG
Source organism: Pseudomonadales bacterium (assembly GCA_041395905.1). Lineage (GTDB taxonomy): Bacteria > Pseudomonadota > Gammaproteobacteria > Pseudomonadales > Azotimanducaceae > UBA7803. The sequence continues at coordinate 154,040 of JAWKZP010000003.1, read as the reverse complement.
GTTGGCGAACAGCTGCTGGTACTCATTGGTGCGCCGCTGTATGCCCTCGTTGTCGCCGAGCTCCTTACGGAAGATGATCTCGACGGCGCCCTTCGCGCCCATGACGGCAATCTCGGCGCTGGGCCAGGCCAGATTGACGTCGCCGCGCAGGTGCTTGGATGCCATCACGTCGTAGGCGCCGCCATAGGCCTTGCGGGTGATGAGCGTCACCTTCGGCACCGTGCACTCGGCGTACGCGTACAGCAGCTTGGCACCGTTCTTGATGATGCCGCCGTACTCCTGGGCTGTGCCGGGCATGAAGCCGGGCACGTCCACCAGGGTCAGGATCGGGATGTTGAAAGCATCGCAGAAGCGCACGAAGCGGGCACCCTTCTTGGACGAATCGATGTCCAGGCAGCCGGCCAGAACCATGGGCTGATTCGCCACCACGCCGACGGTGGATCCCTGCAGGCGGATGAAGCCGATGACGATGTTCTGGGCATAGCCGGGTTGCAGCTCGAAGAACTCGCCTTCGTCGGCGACCTTGTGGATCACCTCCTTGATGTCGTAGGGCTTGGAGGCGTCCGGCGGAACCAGCGTATCGAGCGAAGGCTCGGCGCGGCCCGCCGGGTCCTCGGTGGGCCAGCGCGGCGGCTTGTCGCGATTGTTGGCCGGCAGGTAGTCGAAGAACCTGCGGGTGCGCAGCAGCGCCTCGACGTCGTTCTCGAACGAAAGGTCGGCCACTCCGGACTTGCGTGTGTGGATGCTGGCGCCGCCCAGCTCCTCGGGGGTGACGATCTCGTGGGTCACGGTCTTCACCACGTCAGGCCCGGTCACGAACATGTAGGCGCTGTCCTCCACCATGAAGATGAAGTCCGTCATGGCGGGTGAGTAGACGGCCCCGCCGGCGCACGGCCCCATGATCACCGACAGCTGGGGCACCACGCCGGAGGCCAGCACGTTGCGCTGGAAGATCTCGGCGTAGCCGCCGAGGGAAGCGACGCCCTCCTGAATGCGGGCACCGCCGGAATCGTTCAGCCCGATCACCGGAGCACCCACCTTCATGGCCTGATCCATGATCTTGCAGATCTTCTCTGCGTGCGCCTCGGAGAGCGCGCCGCCGAACACGGTGAAGTCCTGGCTGAATACGAACACCAGGCGGCCGTTGATGGTGCCGTAACCGGTCACTACGCCGTCGCCCGGGATCTTCTGGTCCTGCATGCCGAAGTCGTGGGAACGGTGCTCGACGTACTTGTCCCACTCCTCGAAGCTGCCCTCGTCGAGCAGCAGCTCGAGGCGTTCGCGGGCAGTCAGCTTGCCTTTGAGGTGTTGCTGCTGGATGCGGTGCTCGCCGCCCCCGAGCAGGGCGGCCTGCTCCTTCTCCCGCAGCTTGGCGATGTTTTCCTGCATGTCGACTCCCGGGTCCTGGCGTCTGGCGAGCCGCGAATGATAGCGTCTGGCTTGTACCCGGGCCACATGGCCGGGCGCGGCCTGACCGGCGGCCGTCTGCCCCTGACGGCGGGCGCGCCCGGTGTCGTGCCTTGCTGGCGTGGCCGCGAGCTTCTAGCATGGCCCGAGCCATTGGAGCGGGCGATCTATGGCGGTAGCAATTCCCCGCGGTCCGCCGCCGTCGCCGCGTGAGATCGCGCCGGGCGGCGTCTGGCCGAGCGTCGTTCCATCAGACCCTGCAGGCGTGCGTGCCGTTCGGCGGTCAACGGCCAGGTCACGCTCTGCCAGATCGCCAGAGCGAACAGCAGCGTGGGGACGATGGCATAGAGCACGGCCAGCCAGAACAGCGCGGCGTCCGTGTTGCTGGCACCGCGACCGGCATCGAAGCCGAACATCGACAACAACGGCAGCGCGGTCAGGCCCACCGATGCCGAGAGTTTGGTCATCAGGCCGTGCACGGAAAAGTAGCTGCCAGGGCGGGAATCGCCGCTGCGGGCGGTGTCCAGATCGATGACGTCGGCGAGCATGGCGCGGGGCAGGTAGGCGAAAGCCCCGAAGCAGAAGCCCTTGATGACGAACAGCACATAGAACGCGGTCACGTCACCATAGTCGAGCGTGAAGATGATCAGTGAGTCGATGCCGACCAGTACCAGCGCGAACGCGAGCGACTGATGCTTGCCGAAGCGACGCGCCAGGTAGTTCCAGAACGCAATCGCGATGAGACCGGTGCTGAAGTACAGCAGGTACAGGGCGCCGGGCCGCGCGGCGCCGATGACCTCCTGCATGAAGAACAGGCTGAGCGCATTGCGGAAGTTTTCACCGCAGGTGATCAGCAGCTCGATGGCCAGCACGCGCCGGAACAGCCCGTTGCGGGCCATCAGGCGAAGCGAGCGGACCAGTCCCACGGCGCCTTCGCCCGGCAGCGGCGGCGGCTCGGGCACGCTTGCGACTATGACGATGGCACTCAGCGGCAACAGCACCAGCACCGCCCAGCTGAAGTTCTCCAGCACGATCAGCGCGGTGGTGGCGTCGCCGTAGATCTCCTCTACCAGAAACGGGATGCTGGCCGCGGCGATGAGCCCCACCAGCACGAACACCTCGCGGGCGGCCTGAATGCGGGTGCGGGTGTGATACTCGGCGGAGAGCTCTGCGCCCCAGGCGCTGTAGGGTATGAGCATCAGGGTCGTGCCGACCCTGAGACACATGTACCAGGTGAGCAGATACGCAGCGGTGATGCCCCCGGGCGGGTTGAGCAGCATCCACACGGCCAGCACCAGCACCGGCGTGCCGCAAAGGATCCAGATGCGGCGCCGGCCCCAGCGCGAGCGGAAGCGGTCGCTGGCAAAGCCCATGATGGGGTCGGTGAACGCGTCGAAGACGCCTGCGGCCATACCGGCGAAGCCGATCCACGCCAGCTCGATTCCGACGTCGGTGCCGTACGCGCGCGGCAGCCAGATGCCCAGCGGATAGCCGAGCATTGCCAGGGGCAAGCCCAGACTGCCCCAGGTCCAGATTTCCCGTGTGCCGATCGACCTGCTCATGCGCCCCCGTTGCGCCCGCGCAGATACACCTCGCTGGCTGCAATGAGGTCCTGCGCGACGTTCCCCAGACTCTTGTAGACGGTGATGTCCGCGGCGGATTCGCGCCCGGGGAGGGCGCCGGCCAGGACCGCACCGATCTCGCCGACGATCTGTGTCGCCTCGATGGCGCCCTCGTCGAGCGCCAGCAGGATATCACCGGCTTCAGCTTCGGCGAATGCCCCGACTTCAGTGAAGATGCGGGCGCCGGCCAGGGCGGCGCCATCCGCCTCGCGGGTGCCGGCGCTGTGCGCGCCTACCAGATTGAGATGGCAGCCTGGCGTCAGGCAGGGACCGCGAAGCACCGGCTGCGCCGCTGCGGTCACCGCACAGACGAGGTCTGCGCCGGTCACGGCGTCCTCGATGCTTGTGGCTGCCGTCACGGGAATCTGGTAGCGAGCCGAAGCTGAGGCGCAGAACGCGCGTACGTGCGCCGGCGTGCGGCCCCATACACGAACCGTGCTGATCGAGCGCACGCAGAGCATGGCCTCGAGGTGCGACTGTGCCTGGACGCCGGTGCCGACCAGAGCCAGCACGTGCGCGTCCGGACGCGCCAGGGCACGGGTCGCGGCTGCGCTTGCAGCCGCCGTCCTGATGGCGGTGAGCGCGGCCGCGTCGACGAGCGCCACCGGTGCGCCGTGATCGCTGGAAAACAGCAGCACGCTGCCCTGTATGGCGGGTCGTCCTGCCGCGGGGTTCTCCGGAAACAGGGAGATCAGCTTGCAGCCGAAAACGCCACGCTCCGGCAGCGCGCCGGGCATGACGCCGAGCGCCCGGCCGGCTTCGCCGGGCAGGGGTAGGAAGCTGCGCAGCGGCAGCGGGATCTCGCCGCGGGACAGACCCTTCTGCACTTCGGCCATGAGGTCGACGCACAGGGCCATGGGCAACAGGCGGCGCACGGCAGCGCCGTCGAATGTCTGAACCGAATCGGGAATCTGCATGAGTGGTTCTCCCGGCGTGCCGTGCAACTGACGCCCGGGGTTCTACCATGGCGGGGCGGCGCGTGACAGCAGCGGCACGCCCGTCAGTAGATCAACTGCTCGCGGATCGGACGGCCCGCGGCGATCCGCGCGTAGCCGAGATCCGACAGGTCCAGGCTCCGATAGCCGCCGTCGAGCACCAGCTCGGCGATGCCGCGGCCGACAGCGGGTGCATGCTGCATGCCGTGGCCCGAGAAACCCGTCGCTGCCAGCAGGTTGTCGATGCCGGGCAGGGAGCCGACGATGCCGTTCTGATCGAACGTGCAGTATTCGTAGTAGCCGGCCCAGGCCCCCGTAACCCGGAGCGCTTCGAACCCCGGGACGCGCTGCGCCAGAACTGGCCAGATCTCCTCGTCGAACTGCTGGTGGTGCACCTCCAGCGGCGCATCATCCGGATCCTCGTCGGCTCGAGGCGCCCGTCCGCAAAGGAACGCCGGTCCCTCCGGACGGCACCAGACCCCGCTCGGGTCGAACAGCATGGGCAGGCCGTCGACGGGTGCCGGCGTGCGGAACACGAACACCTGGCGTTTGCGCGCCGCGACGGGCAGGTCCACCCCGGCGGTTGCCGCGAGCGTGCCGGACCAGGCGCCCGCAGCGAGCACGAACAGATCGGCTTCGATTCTGGCGCCATCGCCGAGAACGGCGCTGAGCTTTGCCCCGGCACGCTCCAGCGCCACCACATCGCCTGCCTGCAGCTGCGCGCCCTGGCCTCGCGCGGCGGTTAGCAGCGCCCGGTGCAGTGCCGGGCCGTCGAACCAGCCCTCGTAGTCAGTGCCGTAGCCGGCCGCGCCGATGCCGGTGACGTTCAACCAGGGAAAGCGCTGCGCCAGTGCCGATGGGCCGAGCAGAGCCACCTCCGCGCCCTGGGCCCGCTGACGCTGCACGCTGGCTGCGAGCAGATCCGCGTGCTCGGCGCTGGCCAGGATCAGATAGCCGCGGCGGGTCAGACCGAGGTCGACGCGGAGCACCTCCGCCGCGTCGGCCACGAACTCGAACCCGAATCTGGACATGGCGATGGAGACGGGCGTGCTGAACTGCTGGCGGATTCCGCTCGCCGACAGGGAAGAGGAAGCCCTGGCGAATGTCGGGTCGCGCTCGATGATGGTGAGCCGTCCGCGCCAGCGCGGGTCACGGGTCAGAAAATAGGCTACGGCGCTGCCCATGACCCCGCCGCCGATCACGACCAGCCTGGAGGTGCTCATCGAGGCCCGGACCTGGTGGCGGATGCCGCGCCGGTTGTCGCAGACCCGGCGGCGTCGCAGCGCACTGCGGCGGCGTGGGCCGTGTCACGGTTGGTCTGAGCCGCGCCTCCTATACTCGAGGGTGGTTGCGTCTCGATGTCCGGGACGGCCCGGTGACAGGCAGGGACATGAGACAGGCGAACGTTTCTTCCATTCGGATCGGGACCCTGCGGCGGCTCGCAGGCGGACACCCCTATTTCGCGCGCTGGGGCCTGGAGTCGCTCAGAACCATCGAATCCTATTGCCAGATCGTCGACGCGCCCGCCAGCGTCGATCTCATGGAGCTCGGCGCGCTGTGCCCCTACGAGTACTTTCTGCTCGAAGGGGAGGTGCAGCTCGAGGGCCGTGAAGGCACGGCGCGCGTGGTCCGGGCGGGGGACCTGGATGCCGGATTTCCCATCGCCCACCTGCGGCCGAGCCAGTACCGGGTGACGGCTCGGACCGGAGCGCGCCTGATGCGCGTGGAAGCCTCGCAACTCAAACGCCAGATCAATGCCGCCAGCGCCCGCCGCGGCCAGGCGCGCTTTCTGCTCAGCGACGACAGCGTCGGCGGCAGCTGGCGGTCCCATCCGCTGGTGGTGGGTCTGCTGCGCGACGCGCGCAGCGGCGCGCTGCAGCTTCCGGCGATGCCCGGCATCGCGCTGCGCATCCGGCGCGCGCTGGCGCGCGACGACTACGACCTGGACAGCATCGCTGCCATCATTGCGGCAGACCCTGCCATCGCGGCACGGCTGCTCAAGGTTGCCAACAGCGCGCTGTTCGGCGGGCAGGGACGCTACGACTCCGTGCAGGCCGCCCTGGTGCGGCTCGGCGTGGAGCGCGCCCAGAGCATCGTGCTGGGCCTCGCGACCAGCGACCTGTTCACGGCGCGCGCGGCCGCGCTGAAGACCCACATGACTCAGCGCTGGCGTCACGCCATCGACGTGGCCGCGCTGTGCACGGTGCTGGCGCGACTGACGCCCGGGCTCGATGCGGATCGTGGCCTCCTGGTCGGGCTCCTGCACGAGATCGGAGCCCTGCCGGTAGTGGAGCGTGCCGAGGCGTTTCCCGAGTTCGCGGAGCGCCCGGCAGCGCTTGAAGAGATCCTCAACGGGCTGGTACCGGAACTTTCCGCGCTGGTGCTGGAGCAGTGGGGATTCCTCGACGACTTTCAGATCGCCGCACGCAATCAGGCCAACTGGTATCGGGAGCACGAGGGCGGCGCCGACTATACCGACGTGCTGGTGGTCGCCCACCTTCACGCCATGGTCCGCGAGCGGGCGTTTCACAAGCTGCCCCGGCTCGACGAGACCCCGGCGTTCGCGAAGCTTGCCCTGGGGCTGCTCTCGCCGCAGCTGAGCCTGCTGGTGCTCGACGAGGCCAAGGCGCAGATTCAGGACCTCAAGAGCCTGCTGAGCTGACCGGATCCGTCTCCCGCCACACGCGGATGAGCTCGTCGTAAGGCACGGTCACGCCCTGAGGCTTTTCGTTCTCCAGCCTGGGCTTCGGCGCGCCGGGGGCATCGAGCCAGACCTCGGGATCCTGCTCGGGCGCCAGGCGCGGGCCGCACGCCCCCTGCAGACCGGCCCTCTCGAGGCGTTCGAGCACGCGGTCCTGCTCCGCTGCCAGCGAGTCCATGGCCTGTTGCGGCGTGACCGAGCCGCTCACCGCGTTGGCGATGTTCGACCACCACAGCTGCGCCAGCTTGGGGTAGTCGGGTACGTTGGTTCCCGTTGGCGTCCAGGCGACGCGCGCCGGGCTGCGATAGAACTCTACCAGCCCACCCAGCCGGGGTGCGGCCTCGTCCATGGCGGCGGAGCGCAGGTCCGAATCCCGGATCGGCGTCAGCCCCACCAGGGTCTTCTTCAGCGAAACCGTCTTCGAAACGACGAACTGGGCATAGAGCCACGCGGCCTTGCGGCGTTCCAGCGGGGTGCTGTGCAGCAGCGTCCAGCTGCCCGCGTCCTGGTAGCCGAGCTTCATGCCTTCCTCCCAGTAAGGCCCGTGGGGGGAGGGCGCCATGCGCCATTTGGGCGTGCCGTCGGCATTCACCACAGGCAGGCCGTCGCGGATCATGTCGGCAGTGAAGGTCGTGTACCAGAAGATCTGCTGCGCAATGTTGCCCTGGGCGGGTACCGGGCCGGCTTCTGAAAACGTCATGCCGGAAGCCTCCGGCGGGGCGAACCGGCGCAGCCAGTCGATGTAGCGCGTGAGCGCATACACGGCGGCCGGCCCGTTGGTTGCGCCACCGCGGGAAACCGATGAGCCGACGGGGTTGCAGCCCTCGACGCGGATGCCCCATTCGTCGACCGGCAGGCCGTTGGGAATGCCCTTGTCACCCGCGCCCGCCATCGACAGCCAGGCATCGGTGAAGCGCCAGCCGAGCGAAGGATCTTTCTTGCCGTAGTCCATGTGGCCGTACACGCGCTGCCCATCGATGGTCTTGACCTGATCGGTGAAAAACTCGGCAATGTCCTCGTAGGCCGACCAGTTCACCGGCACGCCGAGCTCATAGCCATAGCGCTCGCGGAATGCTTTGCGCAGATCCTCGCGCTGAAACCAGTCGTAGCGGAACCAGTAGAGATTGGCGAACTGCTGGTCGGGCAGCTGGTAGAGCTTGCCATCGGGGCCGGTGGTGAAGCTGCGGCCGATGAAGTCGTCGAGGTCCAGCGTCGGCAGCGTGACGTCGGCTCCGTCTCCGGCCATGAAGTCCGACAGAGGCACGACGTAGCCGTAACGGGCGTGGGTGCCGATCAGGTCCGAATCGTTGACGTAGGCGTCGTAGACGTTCTGCCCCGACTGCATCTGCGTCTGCAGCTTCTCGATCACGTCGCCTTCCTGAATCAGATCATGCGTGACCTGAATGCCGGTGATGTCCGCGAACGCCCGGGTGAGCACCTGTGATTCGTACTCGTGGGTGGTGAGCGTTTCCGAGACCACGTTGATGCGCATGCCGCGAAAAGGTGCCGCGGCGGCGGTGAACCAGGCGAGCTCTTCGAGCTGGGCGTCGCGGTCCACGCTCGATGGCGTGAACTCACTGTCGACCCAGCGCGCCGCCGCCGACGCGGCTGCAGCCGTATCGAACTGATCGGCGGCCGCGCCGGACCCGCCATCGCTCGATTGCTCGCCGCAGCCGGCGAACCAGGTCAACACGAGGATCGCAGCCCCGGCCTGCAGGAGTGTTCGCATGAGAATTCCCGGTAAAGCTCGAAACGACAATGAAACCCTGTCAGCCCCAGCGCATCAAGTAAGCACTGAGCAGCACGCAGATGGCGCTGGCGCCCGACACCGGCGCGTCCAGCAGGGCGAGCCAGCCCACGTGAACGAATGCGCTCGCCAGCAGGCTGATGAAGAATCGATCGCCACGGGTCGTGACCAGCGGCAGATGGCCGCGCCTGGGTACGCTCGGGCGGTACAGCTCCAGCAGCGTCAACACGATCAGCGCGCAGCCGATGGCGATGAAGAAGATGGCGGTCGGTGCTGTCCAGGCCATCCATTGCAGGTTCATCACGCGCGCTCCTACACCCGGCCCAGGGCGAAACCCCGGGCCAGGTGGCGCCGCACGAACCAGACCACGGCGATGCCCGGGACTATGGTCAGCACGCCGGCGGCGGCAAGCACGCCCCAGTCGATGCCCGACGCGCTGACCGTGCGCGTCATGACCACGACGATGGGTTTGCTCGCGCTGCCCGTGAGCGTGCGCGCGAGCAGCAGCTCCACCCAGCTGAACATGAAGCAGAAAAACAGGGTTACGCCGATGCCGGCACGCAGATTGGGCAGAAACAGCCGCAGGAAGAAGTAGGGCAGCGAGTGCCCGTCGATCCGCGCCGTCTCGTCGAGCTCGCGCGGCACCCCGGACATGAACCCTTCGAGTATCCACACCGCCAGCGGCACGGTGAACAGGCAGTGGGCCAGTGCCACGGCCAGAGGGGTGTCGAACAGCCCCAGCGCCGAATAGAGCTGGAAGAACGGCAGCAGAAACACGGCCGGCGGTGCCATGCGGTTGGTCAGCAGCCAGAAGAACAGGTGGCGGTCACCCAGGAACCGATAGCGCGAGAAGGCGTAGGCGGCCGGCAGGGCGACAGCAACCGAAATGAGCGTGTTCAGAAGCACGTAGCTCAGGGAGTTGCCGAACGCGGAGTACCACACGGGGTCACTGAATATCTCCTTGAAGTTCGCGAGCGTCGGGGGCGAGGGCAGCACCTGCAGACGCGTGACGATGTCCTGGTTGCGACGCAGCGCCAGGCTCAGCAGCCAGTAGAGGGGCGCCAGCAGGTACAGGCAGTAGGCCCACAGCAGCCAGTGACCGCGTTCAGTTCGCATCCACGTCCGCCCCGTCGCGGTCCCGCATCACAGCCGTGTAGAACAGCCAGCACAGGAGCAGAATCACCAGGAAATACAGCACCGAAAACGCAGCGGCGGGACCCAGGTCGAACTGGCCCACCGCCATCGTGGTGAGGTGCTGCGACAGAAAGGTCGTGCTGTCACCGGGCCCGCCGCCGGTAAGCACGAACGGCTCGGTGTAGATCATGAAGCTGTCCATGAGCCGCAGCAGCACGGCAATCATCAGCACGGCCTTGAGGCGCGGCAGTTCCACCAGGCGGAACGTCTGCCAGCGGCCGGCGCCGTCCAGTTCCGCAGCCTGGTAATACAGGTTCTGAATCGATGCGAGGCCGGAGTACGCCAGCAGGGCCACCAGCGAGGTCCAGTGCCACACGTCCATCATCAGCAGCACGATCCAGGCATGCAGCGGCTCGGCCGTGTAGTTGAACGGAATGCCCAGCGCGTTGACGGCGGCGCCCAGCGCGCCGATGTCCGGGCGCGCGAACAGCTGCCATATGGTGCCGACCACGTTCCAGGGCACGAGCAGCGGGATGGCGATGAGCACCAGGAGCAACCCGGTGCGCGGGCTCGCGCGCGGCAGGCTGCGCGCCACCAGGATACCCAGGGGCAGTTCCACGGACAGCACCAGCAGGCTGAACCCGATCTGGCGCAGCAGCGCGTCGATGAAGCGCGGATCACGCAGCGTGTCCCGGTACCAGTCGAAGCCCACGAACACCCGCGTGGACATGTCGAATATGTCCTGAACCGAGTAGTTGACCACCGTCATCAGCGGAATCACGGCGCTGAACGCCACGATCAGCAGCACGGGCAGTACGCCCAGCCAGGCGCGGTTGTCGTAGCGGCGGCCGCTCATGCGACGCGCGCGCCGTCGCGAAACACGAGCAGACGCTCCGGGCGCACGTGCAGCATCCCCGGGCACCCGGGGGCGACGTCGATGGGCTGCCGCGTGTACACATGCGTGGTGCCGACGCGGATGCCGACGAGCCCTTCGGGCTGCTGAAGCCGCGTGCCCAGCACCCGCACCGCGTCGACCGTCACCGGTACCCCGCCGATCGACGTGCCGGCGGCTGCGGGCGACACGGCCGGCGCCGCGCTGACTCGGGCCCACTCCGGACGGAAGCCGATGGTGCAGGCGCCATCGGTGAGTCCGGGAGCGCCGCCGAGAGGGTGGCCGGCCAGCCACAACCGCCCGGCGGTGATTTCGCCCGGTACGAGATTCATGCCCGGTGATCCGATGAAGTGCGCCACCTGTTCGTGGCTCGGAGCTTCGTACAGCGTCTCGGGATCGGCCGTCTGCAGCACGCGGCCTGCGTGCAGGACGCTGATGCGTTCGGCGAACGTCAACGCCTCGGTCTGGTCGTGGGTGACGTAAATCATGGTGGCACCGAGTTCCGCCTGGGCGGTCTTGAGCACACGCCGCAGCTGCCATTTGATGGCGGGGGCCACGGCGGTGAGCGGCTCGTCGAGCAGCACCAGGGAGATGTCCGGGCGCACCAGCGCCCGGCCGATGGCCACCAGTTGCTTCTGATACAGCGACAGGTCGCCGGAGCGGGCATTCAGCAGGGGCGCCAGGTCCAGCCGCGCGGCGATCTCTGCGGCGCGCCGGGCAGCGTCGCGACGCGACCAGCCGTGATTGCGCAGGGGCACCGCGAGCATGGCGGCGACGCTCAGCGATTCGTAGAGCACGGGAAACTGAAACACCTGCGCCACCTTGCGCTGACGCGGCGCCAGCGCGGTCACATCCCGTCCATCGAAACGGATGCAGCCGGAGGTCGGTGTCTGCAGCCCCGACAGCAGGTTCAGCAGGGTGGTTTTGCCGGCCCCGGATCCGCCCAGCAGTGCGTGCGCCTCGCCGCTGGCGATGCGCAGGTCCAGGGCCTCCAGGGTATCCATGGGGTTGTCCGGGTAGCGAAAGCGCAGGCCCTCCAGCGTGATCTCAGCCATCTGCGGATCCTGGGAATCGCAGCACGGCATCCGCCGGGGCATACAGCGTCACCGCCTGTCCCGACCGCACCCGGGCCAGTCCCACCAGGCGCGCGATCCAGGGGTGTCCCAGATAGTCGGCGTGCAGGTAAGTCTCGGAGCCGTTGGTCTCCACGTCCAGCGCAGCGACCTCGAAGCGGCGCTGCGGCCGCTCCGGGTCCGCGGCGAGGCTGAGATGCTCCGGACGCACGGCGCAGTGGATATCGTCCTCGACGAAGCGGTTTATGCCAGGGTCGCTCATCAGATCCGCGGCGGCAAGGCTGTCCGGGTGCTGGTAGACGGCGAGCGGCGTGCCGTGCTGCACCGGCTGCCGGCGATCCAGCAGCAGCACCTCGTCACCCAGGGAGAACGCGTCGCGCGGGTCGGACGAGGTGTAGATGACCGTCACGCCGGTACTCAGCAGCAGCTCGCGCAGCTGCTGCTCCAGGGCCTCGCGCAGCTTGTAGTCGAGATTCACGAGCGGCTCGTCGAGTACCAGCACACGCGCCTGCTTGGCCAGCGCGCGGCCGATCGCCAGGCGCTGCTGCTGGCCTCCGGAGAGCTCCGAGGGCAGACGCGCCAGATAGGGGGTGAGCCCCAGACGGTCGGCCAGCTCGCGAACACGGATATCCATGCGCGCGTCCCCGCGCCCGGCGATCCTGGCCCGAATGCCGCCGCCGCGCCGGCGCGCGCGCATCGGGGCAGCCAGGTTGTCGTACACGCTCAGATTGGGGTAGTTGACGAAGCTCTGGTAAACCATGGCGACGCTGCGCCGGCCGGGCGACCAGCTGCTGATGTCGGTGCCGTCCAGGCGCACGGTACCCTGACCCGGGGACACCAGCCCGGCGACCAACCGGCACAGGTGCGTCTTGCCGGACCGGTTGCGGCCCAGCACCACGGTGATGGCACCTCCGGGGAAGGCGTGGTCGAACGGGCCGGCGCCGAGGTCGATGTCGTGCAGTTCCAGCATGGCGAGCAGATGCTACGCGGTTTGCCGTCCCGGTGCGTCGGTTCTCCTGGCGCGTCGGTCGCGGTACTCTGTCCCGTCGACCCGCGCATCGCAGCGCCGCGGCATGCGGCCTGCGCGGGCATCCAGGGGGAGAATCAGGAGTATTTCCGTGGCTGCAGAAATCAACATCGCGGCGGCGCAGGAGGCCATCGCCGCCGCCATACCGGACCGCGAGGCGCTGGTGTTCCGCGACCGCCGCTTCACCTATGCGCAGTGGCACGAGCGCACCCGCCGGCTCGGCAACTATCTCAGTTCGCTGGGGCTCGGCTGCCGCACGCCGAGATCGCAGCTGGACGGTTGGCAGTCCGGCCAGGATCAGCTGGCGCTGTATCTGTACAACGGCAACGAGTACCTCGAAGGCATGCTGGGGGGCTACAAGGCGCGCCTTGCGCCGTTCAACGTCAACTACCGATACGTCGACGAGGAGCTCGTTTATCTGCTCAACAACGCCCGCGCCCGGGCAATCATCTTCCACGCGGAGTTCGCCGGGCGTGTCGAGTCCGTTCGCCATCAGGTGCCCACGCTCGAGCACTTCATTCAGGTCGCCGACGACAGCGGCAACGACCTGATCAGCGGCGCCGTGGACTATGAGGCGGCGCTGGCCGGGGCGTCGACGGAACGTCCGGATCTGGACTGGTCCCCGGACGATCTCTACATCCTGTATACCGGCGGCACCACCGGCATGCCGAAAGGCGTGCTCTGGCGGCAGTCGGACATTCTGTTTTCGGCCCTGGGCGGCGGCGCCCACGAGACGCTCGAGTCGTTTGCCGAAGGCGCTGCCAAGGGCGGCATGCGCATTCTGCCGGCAGCACCGTTCATGCACGGTGCGGGCCACTGGATCGCGTTCACCGCGCTCAACGGCGGCCATACCTGTGTGATACAGGACGAGGTCCGGCGCCTCGATCCCGCGGACATCTGGGGCGTGTGTGAGCGCGAGCAGGTCAACTTCCTGCAGATCGTCGGCGACGCGTTCGGCCGGCCGCTGCTCGACGAGCTGACCCGGCACAGCTACGACCTGACGCCGCTGCGCATCCTGCTGTCCGGCGGTGCCCCGCTCAACGCCGCGCTCAAGGCTCAGTTTCTCGAGCAGCTGCCGGCGCTGAGCGTGGTCGACGGCCTCGGCTCGTCCGAAACCGGCGGCCAGGGTTCGCATGTGAGCACCCGCGACTCCGGTGCTGCCACCGGACGCTTCACGCCCGGGCCCGACAACGTGATCGTGGACGAGAACCTGTCACGCGTGCTGCCGCCCGGCCATGAGGGGATGGGCTGGTGGGCCAAGCGCGGCCGGGTGCCCCTGGGCTATCTGGACGATGCCGACAAGACCCGCAAGACCTTCGTCACCATCGACGGCGTGCGTTACGCGGTGCCCGGTGATCGCGCCCGGCATCTGGCGGACGGCACGGTGGAGCTGCATGGGCGCGATTCGGTCACCATCAACTCGGGTGGTGAGAAGATCTTCGCGGAAGAAGTGGAGCACGCCATCAAGCAGCACCCGGCCGTCTACGATGCGGTGGTCGCCGGCCGCCCGAGTGAGCGCTGGGGCAGCGAAGTGGTCGCCATCGTCCGCCTGCGCGATGGCGAGCAGGCCAGTGCCGACGAGCTGATCGAATCCTGCGCCGCACACCTGGCGCGCTACAAGCTGCCTAAGACCATCGTGTTCCGGGACGAGATCGTGCGCTCGCCCTCGGGCAAGGCCGATTACCGGTGGGCCCGCGAGCAGGCCCAGGAGACCGGCTGAGGAATCTCAGATGGCCGAGCAGGGGGTGCCGCCGGCGAGCATCTGGCGACTGCCGAGCTTCCGCAGCTACATCACGGCGAGCTCCGCCACGATGTTCTCGTTCAGCATGCAGCAGCTGCTGGTGAGCTGGCTGCTGATCGGGGCGCTGCACGAGCCGGCCGATCGCGTCGGGCTCGCGCAGGCCATCATCGGCATTCCGGGGCTGTTCATCATGCTCTGGGGCGGCGCCAGCGCGGACCGCGTCGACCCGCGCGGGCTGCTGGTCAAGGTGTACGGCTTTGCCGCGCTGATCCCGCTGTACCTTCTGGCGGTGGATCAGCTGCACGTGCTGAGCTACTGGACGGTGACGTCCTGGGCCTTGCTCATGAGCGTGGCCAATTCGTTCCAGAGCCCGGCGCAGGCGGCGCTGCTGAACCGCTCCGCGGCCGTTCGCATTCAGGAAGCCGTCACCGCCTCTACCGCCGTGGGCCTGGTGATGCAGGTCATCGGTCTGGGGCTGGCGGGCCAGCTCGAGCGGCTCGGTCTTGCCAGCGTGCTGCTGGTGCAGGCTGTCGCCATCATCGTCGGCAGGGTCATGATCAGCCGCCTGCCGGCCGCGCCGCCCCGGGCGCCGGGCGGGGCGGTCCCGGCCTGGCGCAGCGTCGTCGAGGGGTTCGGTGTGATCGGCAGGGACCGCCTGGTGCTGAACGTGCTGGTGCTGAACATCATCTCGATGCTGTTCAATGCCGGCACCTTCACGCTGGTGTTTCCGTTCATCATGACGCGGGTGTACGGCGGCGACGCGGCGTTTCTGGCGCTCATGCTGGTGGTGTTCTGGTCGGGCGGCTCGGCGATCAACTTCCTGATGCTGAAATTCATGCCGCTGCGCCATCCGGGCAAGCTGTTTCTGTCCATGCAGTTCACCCGGGCGCTGATCTTCGCGCTGTTCTGGATTCAGCCTTCGCTGTGGCTGCTGATCGGCGCGACCTTTCTCTGGGGCATGAACATGGGGGTCACGACCACCATGTCCCGCACCATCATCCAGGAATCGGCCGGCGAGCAGTTTCGCGGACGCATTCTTTCCGTCTACAACGTGGGCTTTCTCGGCGCCCAGCCGGTGGGCGCGCTGCTGCTGGGTGTCGTGGTCGACCAGGTCGGTATCCTCAACGCGCTGATTCCGGGCATGCTGGCGTCGGTGTTTCTGTGCGTTTACGGTATGCTCGCGACCCCCGTGTGGAACTACGAATCCCCGGCCCAGAGCAGCTAGCCGGGTGCGGCTGCCGGAACGGAACGACAATCGAGCAACACGCCATGGCTGATTCCCCCGAAATCACGGAGATCCGCAACTCGGTACGCGCGCTGTGCGCCCGCTACGGCGAAGACTACTGGCTGGAGCTGGACCGCAGCCGGGGCTATCCCACGGAATTCGTGCGCGAGCTGACCGCGGCCGGGTTTCTCACCGTGCTGATTCCGGAGACCTACGGCGGCGCCGGCCTCGGCGTGCAGGAAGCCGCGGTGGTGATGGAGGAAGTGTGCCGCTCCGGTGCCCACGCCGGCGCCTGCCACGCGCAGATGTACGTGATGGGCTCGGTGCTGCGGCACGGCAGCGAGGCCCAGAAGCGCGAGTATCTGCCAAAGATCGCGGCCGGCGAGCTGCGCCTGCAGAGCTTCGGGGTCACCGAGCCGACCACAGGTACCGATACCACCAGCCTCAAGACCGTGGCCCGGCGCGATGGCGACGACTACCTCATCAGCGGGCAGAAGGTCTGGATCAGCCGCATCGAGCACTCGGACCTGATGGTGCTGCTTGCGCGCACGACGCCGCGCGATCAGGTACGCAAGAAGACCGAGGGCCTGTCTGCATTTCTCGTCGACGTGCGCGCCGCGCGCGGCAACGGGCTCGAGATCCGGCCCATCGATGCGATGATCAATCATCATTCGTGCGAGCTGTTTTTCGACGATCTGCGAGTGCCGCGCGCGAACCTGCTGGGTGAGGAAGGGCAGGGATTCAAGGTGATTCTCGACGGCATGAACGCCGAACGGATTCTGATTGCCGCGGAGTGCGTCGGCGACGGCCGCTACTTCATCGACAAGGCCAGCGCCTACGCCCGGGACCGGGTGGTGTTCGACCGACCCATCGGGCAGAACCAGGGCGTGCAGTTTCCGATCGCCCGTTGCTATGCCGAGGTGGAGGCCGCCTGGCTGATGGTCGAGAAGGCAGCGCGCATGTTCGATGCTGGAGAGCCCTGCGGTGCAGAGGCCAACATGGCCAAGATGCTGGCATCGGAGGCTTCCTGGCGCGCGGGCGACGTCTGCATGCAGACCCACGGCGGCTTTGCGTTTGCCAAGGAATATCACATCGAGCGCAAATTCCGGGAGACGCGCCTGTACCAGATCGCACCGATTTCCACCAACCTGATACTGAGTTACATCGGCGAGCACGTGCTGGGCATGCCGAGATCATTCTGAGGAGACCGACCATGAGCAATACCGTTCCTGCCACGCTGGAGGACGTCACCACGCTGGGTGATCTCGCCCGGTTCCATGCCGCACAGCGTGGCACCAAGGAAGCCATACTGTTCGAAGGGCGCTCCACCAGCTATGCGGAGTTCGATCGTCAGTGCAGCCAGGTTGCCAACGCCCTCATGGCCGAGGGGCTCTCGGCCGGATCTCGGGTGGGCTTCATGGACAAGAATTCCGATCACTTCTATCAGGTGGTGTTCGGAGCGGCCAAGTGCGGGGCGGTCTCCGTCGGCATCAACTGGCGCCTGGCGCCGCCCGAGGTGGCCTACATTCTCAACGACTGCAAGGCGGAGATCCTGTTCGTCGGCCCGGACTTCTATGCTCTGGCCGAGCGCGTGCGCGAGCAGGTGCCCAGCCTCAAGCGCATCGTCGCCATGGAACCCGGACACCCGCAATGGCCCAGCTTCGAGCAATGGCGCGACGCGCACCCCAATGCCGACCCGTGGGTCCCGGTCGGCACCGACGACGTGGCCATTCAGATGTACACCAGCGGCACCACGGGACACCCGAAGGGCGTGCAGCTGGCACAGCGCTGCTTCTTCGACCTGTGGCGGCGTCCGCTGAACGCGGACATGGCGTTCAACGAGTGGACCGAGGATGACGTCAATCTGGCGGCCATGCCCAGTTTTCACATCGGCGGCGTAGGCTGGGGCATCATGGGGCTCCGGGCCGGAGCACGGAACATCGTCGCCCGCGAGTTCGACCCGGGTCAGACCCTGCAGCTGATCGGCGACTACGGCATCACCAAGCTGTTTCTGGTGCCGGCTGCCATCCGCATGGTGCTCCAGCATCCCGAGGCGCGCCGCACCGATTACTCCTCGGTTCGATTCATCTCCTATGGCGCGTCGCCCATTCCCCTGGACCTGCTGAGGGAAGCCATCGAGGTCTTCCAGTGCGGCTTCGTGCAGCTCTACGGCATGACCGAAACCACCGGCTCCGCAACCTACCTGCCGCCGCAGGATCATGACCCGAGCGGCAATGAGCGCATGCGCTCGGCGGGCAAGCCGTTTCCCGGGGTGCGCCTCAAGGTGGTGGACGAGAACGGCAAGCCGGTGCCGCCGCGCACGGTGGGTGAGATCTGCATCGCGTCTCCGGTGAACATGCTCGGCTACTGGAATCTGCCGGAAGCCACCGAGAAGACGCTGATCGACGGCTACGTGCACACGGGCGATGCGGGCTATCTGGACGAAGACGGCTACGTGTACGTGCACGACCGGGTCAAGGACATGATCGTTTCCGGCGCGGAGAACATCTATCCCGCCGAGGTGGAGAGCGCGCTGTTCGGCCACCCGGCCATCGCCGATGTCGCCGTGATCGGCGTTCCGGACGAGCGCTGGGGAGAGGCGGTGAAGGCCATGGTGGTGCTCAAGGAGGGCCACACGGCGACGCCGGACGAGCTGATCGGTTTCGCCCGGGAGCGGATCGCGGGGTACAAGCTGCCGAAATCCGTCGACTTCATCGACGAGCTGCCGCGCAACCCCTCGGGCAAGATTCTCAAACGCGAACTGCGCAAACCCTACTGGGAAGGCATGGACCGCAACGTCAACTGAGGTGGCCGTAATGCAGGATGCCAAGGGCAAAGTCGTGCTGATCAGCGGCGCCGGTACCGGCATGGGGCGGGCCGCACTGCAGCGTTTTGCGGCAGCCGGCGCGCGCGTCGTCGGTGTCGGCCGCACGCGCGACACGCTGGAGAGTGCGGTTGCCGAAGCCCGCCAGAACGGTGGCCACGCGGATTACGTGATCGCCGATGTGGGCACTGCCGAGGGGGCCGAGCGCGCCATCGCCTTCGCGGTGGACAACTGCGGCGGTCTGGACGTGCTGATCAACAACGCCAGCGTCGGCTGGGCCTACGAGCAGATCGTGCCCGGCAGCATGGCCGCGACCGCGGATGCGCCGGACGATGCCTGGCGCGACGTGATCCGCATCAATCTCGAGTCGGTGCATCTGATGTGCAGCCGGGCCATACCGGCGCTGCGCAGACGCGGCGGCGGCAGCATCGTCAACGTGTCCTCGACCGGTGGCACGCGCGGCATGGCGGATGCCCATGCCTATGCCACCGCGAAGGCCGGCGTAATCAACCTGACCCGGTCCCTGGCACGTACCTACGGGCCCGAGGGCATCCGCAGCAACTGCTTCGCGCCGGGCATCTTCGACACAGGCATGATCGATCCCTATCGGAACCTGTTCGAGCAGACGCTGTCCGATCCCGCGGCCGCCGCCCAGCTTTGCCCTCTCGGGCGCATGGGACGGCCCGAGGAGGCAGCCGACGGCATGTTCTTTCTGGCGTTCGCCAGCTACTGCAACGGCACGGTTCTAGTGATGGATGGAGGTACCACAGCGTGAGTCTGAAATCGGTCGGTCCCGGCAGAAACGCCCCCGACGAGATCAACGTGATCATCGAGATCCCGGCCAACACCGGTCCGGTGAAGTACGAGGTGGACAAGGACAGCGGTGCTGTGTGGGTCGACCGGTTCATGGCTACGGCTATGTTCTATCCATGCAACTACGGCTACGTGCCGGGCTCGCTGGCCGACGACGGCGATCCCCTGGACGTCATGGTGGTCACGCCGCACCCGCTGATCGCGGGCACGGTGATCACCTGTCGACCGGTGGGCGTGCTGAACATGGAGGACGAAGCCGGTGACGACGCCAAGATCGTGGCCGTGCCGATCTCCAAGGTGACGCGCATCTACGACCGCGTGCACGCTGCTGCGGATCTGCCGGAAGGACTGGTGCATACCATCGAGCACTTCTTCGCGCACTACAAGGACCTGGAGCGCAACAAGTGGGTGAAGGTGCGTGGCTGGGGCGACGTAGGCCGCGGCGCGGGCCTACATCGAAGGAGCGCTGGCACGGGCGGTGGGATGAATCCGGGCCGTGTTGCGGTGGGTGCGTTCGGGTAGCGCCGGCGGGGCTGCGGGGAGCTGTTGCCGGGGTAGCGCGCAGCGGCTCCGGCGTACTCGCGGCGCGGAACGCACCGGCAAGCTTGGCAAAGCCTTCAGTTGTTCCTCCGTCGGCCGGGCGATGGGCGCGAACCTGGGATTGAGGCCGGCGGGTGGGGCGGCCGATCCGGGACCGTCTGAGCGCAGCCGAGCGGCGCGAAGTTGACCGCCGCCGTCCGGCGGGGGCAACCTTCGCGAAGCGAGGGCACGCCGGAGGCGCTGCGCGCGGTCCCGGATCGGCCGCCCCACCCCGCGGCCGGACTCCCCCCAATCTTCGCGCCCGTGAACTTCGGCCAGCCCCCCGAATCGCGTATCATCGCCGGCACCGATCACGAGAAGGGGGAGAGACCGTGACCGCCATACCCGTCGACGCGCTGGAGCTGGTGCGCTACGAGCAACCCGAGGCGCGCATCGCCCGCGTGGTGCTGAACCGCGCCGACCGTGCCAATGCTCAGAACATGCAGATGCTCTACGAGCTCAATGCCGCGCTGGATCATGCCGCGCGCGACGACGCCATCCACGTCATCGTGGTGGCGGCCGACGGCAAGCACTTTTCCTCGGGTCACGACCTGTCCGGAGCGGACGACTGGCGGCTGGAAGACGTGGGCGTCGGCACCTGGGGCGGCTTCCGCGCGCCGGGCATCGAGGCCAACTGGGGGCGCGAGGAGGAGGCCTACTTCGGCCTGTGCTGGCGCTGGCGCAACATTCCCAAGCCCACCATCGCGGCGGTGCAGGGCAAGGTGATCGCCGGCGGTCTGATGCTGGTGTGGCCGTTCGACATCGTCGTCGCCAGCGAGGATGCGACCTTTCAGGACCCGGTGGTGGCATTCGGCGTCAACGGCGTGGAGTACTTCGGCCACCCCTGGGAGTTCGGCGTGCGCAAGGCCAAGGAGCTGCTGTTCACCGGCCGCGCCATCACCGCTCAGGTGGCCCATGAGCTCGGCATGGTGAACCGGGTGGTGGCCCGGGACGCTCTGGAGCAGGAAACCATGGAAGTTGCGCGCGAGATCGCCGTGCAGCCGCTCATGGGGCTCAAGCTCGCCAAGGAGTCGGTCAATCAGATGCAGAACGCGCAGGGTCTCTACGCGTCGCTGCGCGGCGCCATGGGTCTGCAGCAGATGGGCCATGCCAACAACCACATGGTGCACAAGATGGCCGTCGACCCGGCGGGCATGCAGATCGTGCGTGACCTGGCGAAAAAGCCGCCGCTGGAGTCCTGACCGATGTCCGACCGCGAATCCATGAACGAGCTCGGCTTCTACACGCTGGCCGGCGCGCCGCGCTCGCCGCGGGATCTGATCGCGGAGGTGCGCGATGCCGAGGCCATGGGCATCGGCGCGTGCTTCATCTCCGAGCGCTTCAACATCAAGGAAGCGGCGACGCTGTCCGGTGCGGTGGGCGCGGTTTCCGAACGGATCGGCATCGCCACGGCGGCCACCAATCACAACACACGGCATCCGCTGGTGACGGCCGCCTATGCCAGCACCATGCACTACCTCACCGGCGGGCGTTTCTCGCTGGGCCTCGGCCGCGGCATCGACCCCCTGTTCGATGCGCTCGGTCTGCCGCGGATCAAGACCGCCGCACTCGAGGACTTCGTGGGCATCATGCGGCGCCTGTGGCGCGGCGAGACGGTGGTGGGTCACGACGGCCCGGCCGGCAGGTACCCCTTCCTGCGCCTGGACCCCGACTTCGATCTGCACATTCCCATGACGTTCGTGGCGTTCGGGCCCAACAGCCTGGCGCTGGGCGGCCGGGCATTCGACGCGGTGGTGCTGCACACTTTCTTCACCGATGAAACCACGGCGCGCTGCGTGCGCACGGTGAAAGAAGCGGCCGAGCGCGCCGGGCGCGATCCGGCGGACGTGCGGGTGTGGTCCTGCTTCGCGACCATCGGCGATCACCTGCCGTACCCGGTGCGACTGAAGAAGACGGTGGGCCGTATGGCCACCTACCTGCAGGCCTACGGCGACCTGATGGTGCGCACCAACGACTGGGATCCGGCCGTGCTCGCGCGCTTCCGCGAGCATCCGCTGGTGGCCGGCTTTCAAGGCGCGCTGGATCAGAAGGCGAGCACCGAGCAGCTGGAGCAGGTGGCGGAGCTGATTCCCGAGCAGTGGCTCGCGGCCGCGGCTGCCGGCACTCCGGACCAGTGCGTGGCCGCCATTCGCGGTCAGTTCGATCTGGGTTGCGACGGCGTGATTCTGCACGGAGCGTCGCCATCCGATCTCGCGCCCATCGTCGCAGCCTACCGCGCAGAGCGTGACGCGGAGCGTTTCGCGCACCTGCCCGCCAACCCGGCGCTGGCGCCGTCACGCCACCGCTAACGCAACCGTCAGGAGATTTCCCGTGAGTCAGAGCGACCTGTTCAGTCAGTACTTCGACCTCAGCGGCAAGGTGGCGGTGGTCACCGGCGGCAGCCGCGGTCTCGGGCTCGAGATGGCGCGCGCGTTCGCCGGCGCCGGCGCCGACGTGGTGATCGCCAGCCGCAAGCTCGAAGCCTGCACGGCAGCGGCCGGAGAGATCGCCGCCCAGACCGGGCGGCGCTGCATCGGTGCGGCGTACCATGCCGGCAACTGGGAGGACAGCGACCGCCTTGCCGATCTGGCCTACGACACCTTCGGCCGCGTCGATGTGCTGGTGAACAACGCCGGCATGTCGCCCCTTTACGAGTCGCTGAGCGCCATTACCGAAGGTCTGTACGACAAGGTTCTGGAGGTGAATCTGCGTGGACCCTTCCGCCTGTCGTCGCTGGTGGGCGAGCGCATGGCGGCCGGGGACGGCGGCTCCATCATCAACGTCAGCAGCATCGCGGCCGTGCAGCCCACGCCCAACGAGCTGCCCTACGCCATGGCCAAGGCCGGCTTGAACGCCATGACCATCGGCCTGGCGCGCGCCTACGGTCCCAAGGTCCGGGTCAACTGCATCATGCCGGGTCCGTTTCTCACGGATATCAGCAAGGCCTGGGACATGGAGGCGTTCCAGCAACGGGCGCGCAACACCATTCCCCTGCAGCGGGGCGGCGAAGCAGACGAAGTGGTGGGCGCGGCGCTTTACTTCGCGAGCGCGGCTTCCAGCTACACCACGGGCGCGGTGCTGAAGATCGACGGCGGCTCGGCGTTCTCGCCGGCCTGATCGGCGGCCGTGCGCGTGCCGTGCCTGGCGCCTCGGCCGGTCACGCGGTCAGGTTGCGGCCGATCACCAGCTTCATCACCTGGCTCGTGCCCTCGAGAATCTCATGTACCCTGAGATCGCGCACGAACCGCTCGATGGGGTAGTCCATCAGGTAGCCGTAACCACCGTGCAGCTGCAGCGCGTCGTTGGCGACACGGGAGCCCGCCTCGGTGGCCTTGAGCTTGGCCATGGCCGCGAAAGGGGTCTTGTCCGGCGCGTCCTCGCTGACTTTCTGTGCGGCCAGGTACAGCAGCGCACGTGCTGCCGCGAGCTCCGTGGCCATGTCCGCGAGCATGAACTGGGTGTTCTGAAAGTCTGCGATGGACTGCCCAAACTGCTTGCGATCTTTCGTGTAACTGATTGATTCGTCGAGACATCTTTGTGCTCCGCCAAGGGAGCAGGCGGCGATGTTCAGACGCCCGCCGTCGAGCCCCGCCATGGCGATTCGAAACCCTTCGCCTTCGTCGCCGACACCGTTCGCCAGCGGCACGCGGGCATCTTCGAAGATCACCGCCGCCGTAGGTTGCGAGTGCCAGCCCAGCTTGCGCTCCTGCGCGCCGAAGCTGACCCCGGGGGTGTCCTTGTCTACCACCAGACAGCTGATGCCGCGGTGGCCGGTGTCGCCGGTGCGCACCATGCACACGTAGACCTCGTTTTCGCCGCCACCTGAGATGAACGCCTTGCTGCCGTTCAGCACGTAGTGGTCGCCGTCGCGCACGGCACGGGTCTTGAGCGCCGCCGCGTCCGAGCCGGCGCCCGGCTCGGTCAGGCAGTAGCTGGCCATGTGCTCCATGGTGATCAGCTTCGGCAGGTAGCGACGTTTGACGTCCTCCGAGCCGAAGCGGGCAATCATCCAGGTCGCCATGTTGTGAATGGAGATGAACGCTGACGTCGATGGGCAGCCGTACGCCAGGGCCTCGACGATCAGCGCCGCCTCGACGCGGCTGAGGCCGATGCCGCCATCGGTCTCGGGCACGTACATGGCGCCGAATCCGAGCTCTGCGCCTTTGCGGATGGTGGCGCGGGGAAACACGCACGCCTGGTCCCAATGCGCCGCGTGCGGGGTGATTTCGTCGGCCGTAAAGCGCTCGGCCATGTCCTTGATGGCCTGCTGGTCGGCGTCGAGGCGGTAGTCCATGTGTCTGCCCGGCTGCCCGTTACTGCATGGTAGGAATGACGAAGCTCTGATCGGCCACCTGACCTTCCGGCCAGCGCTGGGTTACCGTCTTGATCTTGGTGTAGAAGCGCACGCCTTCGGTACCGTGCTGATTGGCGTCTCCGAATGCGGAGCGCTTCCAGCCGCCGAAGGTGTGATAGGCAACGGGTACGGGAATGGGCACGTTGATGCCCACCATGCCGACGTTGACGCGCTGGGCGAACTCCCGCGCCGCCTGGCCGTTGCGCGTGAAGATGGCGACGCCATTGCCGTACTGATGGTTGGACGGCAGGCGTACCGCTTCCTCGACGGTGTCCGCGCGCACGATCTGCAGCACCGGTCCGAAGATTTCGTCGCGGTAGCTCTGCATGTCCGGCGTCACGCGATCGAACAGGGACGGGCCGATGAAGAACCCGTTTTCGTAGCCCTGCAGTGAGAAGCCGCGGCCGTCCACCACCAGCTCAGCCCCTTCCTTGACGCCCATCTCAATGTAGCTCTCGATGCGCTGGCGGTGGGCCGCGCTGACCACCGGCCCGTAGTGCGCCTCGGGATCGGTGGATATGCCCACCCGCAGGGCATCTATCTCGGGCCGCAGACGCTCGATCAGCGCCTCGGCGGTGCCGCTGCCCACGGCCACGGCCACCGGCAGGGCCATACAGCGCTCGCCCGCGGAGCCGTAGGCGGCGCCGACGATGTCCTTGACGGCCTGATCGAGATCCGCGTCCGGAAGCACGATGCCGTGATTCTTGGCGCCGCCCATGGCCTGGACGCGCTTGCCGCTGGCAGTGCCGGTGGCGTACACGTACTGGGCGATGTCGGAGGAGCCGACGAAGCTCACAGCGCGTATGTCCGGGTGCGCGAGAATCGCGTCCACTGCCGCCTTGTCGCCGTTGACCACGTTCAGAACGCCTTCCGGAGCGCCGGCCTCGAGCATCAGCTCTGCCAGCCTGAGTGGTACGCCCGGATCCTTCTCGGAGGGTTTGAGCACGAACGCATTGCCGCAGGCGATGGCCACACCGAACATCCACATCGGAATCATGGCCGGGAAGTTGAACGGCGTGATGCCGGCACATACACCCAGAGGCTGACGCATGCTGTAGACGTCGATGCCCGGCCCGGCCCCCTCGGTGTACTCGCCCTTGAGCAGGTGCGGGATGCCGCAGGCGAACTCGATCACCTCCAGACCGCGCTGGAGGTCGCCGCGGGCGTCGGCGAGCACCTTGCCGTGCTCCTCCGAGAGCAGTCGGGCGAGATCCTCCATCTGCGCCTCGACCAGCGCCTTGAACTGGAACATGACCCGTGCCCGGCGCTGAGGATTGACGGCGGCCCAGGCGGCCTGCGCGGCGGCGGCGCTGGCCACCGCCTGGTCCACCTCGGCCGCGCCGGCCAGGCTCACGCGTGCCTGCACGGTGCCGAGCGAAGGGTTGTAGACGTCGCCGTAGCGGCCGCTGGCTCCGGTCAGGTGCTTGCCGCCGATGAAGTGTCCGTAGTCCGTCGCTGCCATGCTGGCATCCCCGTCCGCTTGCTGAAGGGGCGGCATTCTAATTCATGTGGCAGCCCGACCAAACCAATCGCGCTCGGATTGCGACTACAGGGTCGGCACATTGCACAGCACGGGAGATCGACATGGACCTGACGCAACCCAGCAGCGCGTTCTGCGGCGGAATATTGAGCGCCGGGGGCATCATCTGGCGGCGCCGGCCGCTGCAGGTGGCTGCCCTGGTGGCGCTGCTCGCCATCGCCAACCTGGCCCTCGCGGCCACGGAGTCCCGGGATGTGGCGGGATTCGAACGCATCGAGTTCTCGCTGCCGGGTGAGCTCGTGCTCGAGCAGGGCGACTTCGGCGTGACCCTGGAAGGCAAGACCGACGATCTGGAAAAGGTGGTGACCGAGGTGAGCGGCAAGAAGCTCGAGGTACGCTGGCGCCACGGCGGCTGGCTGGGCTGGGGCAACGATGGCCCGGACGACAAGATCCGCGTGGTGGTGTCGCTGCCGCTGCTCACCGGTCTGGAGATTGCCGGCAGCGGCGACGCCGGCGGCGGCACCTGGAACGCCGAGAAGTTCCAGGTGACCATCAACGGCTCGGGCAGTGTCGACCTCGACGGCGTTGCGGCGGAAAACCTCGAAATCGGCATCAACGGCTCCGGCGGGGTGCGGATCGACGGTGTCGATGCTGCCGTGCTGGATCTGACGATTCGTGGCTCGGGCGACGTGGATCTGGCCGGCGCCGCGGACACGCAGCACATCACCGTCGCCGGGTCGGGAGATCTGGACGCCGCCGATCTCGAGGGCGCCAACGTCACCGTCGGCGTGATGGGATCCGGCAACGTGAAAGTCTGGGCGCGGGAAACCCTCGACGCCAACGTCATGGGCTCGGGCGACGTGCGCTATCGGGGCGAAGCGAAGGTAGACCGCATGGAAGCCGGTTCCGGCCGGGTCCGCCCGCTGTAGCGGGCAGCGTGGTACCTTACCCCCGCACACAGTGAAGGGGGATTCATGAGCGTCGATCTCTATCAGGCAATGAGCACGCTGCGCGCGGTGCGGCGGCTGCGGCCGGATCCGCTGCCGGATGACGTCCTGCAGCGCATTCTGCAGGCGGCAGCCTGGGCGCCGTCCGGGGGCAACGTGCAGCCGTGGCGGGTGGTGGTGGTTCGCGATCCGGCGAAGCGCCAGGCACTGGGTGATCTGTACCGGCCGCGCTGGCGCAGCTACGGTGCCGGCGCGCGGCGCGGGCTCGAGCGCCTGAGCGGCGATGCGCGCGCCCGCCAGGAGCGCATGCTGGCCTCAGCAGACCACCTGGGCGAGCACCTGGGCGATGCCCCCGTGATCCTGGTTTTCTGCTTCAACCCGGACATCATGGCCATCACCGACGCCGATCTCGGCCGGCCGAGCGTGGTGGGCGGCGGTTCGGTGTATCCTGCGGTGGAGAACGCCATGCTGGCCTGCGTGGCCGAAGGGGTCGGATGCACCCTCACGACGCTGCTGTGCTACGACGAAGAGGCCATCCGGGCGTTGCTGGAGATTCCTCAGGGCTGGTACACCTGTGCCTTCGTGCCGCTGGGATATCCGGTGCTGCGCGGGCACGGACCGATCTCGCGCCGCCCCGTGTCGAAGCTGGCGTTCGCCGACGGCTGGGGTATTGCGTTCGAAGTCTGAGTGGTGGGCCGGGGTGCCTGGTCGCCCTGCGCCTTGACGCCGGGTCAGGCCATGATCCGCTGATCGGCGGTCGGGGTGGGCAGATCCGGCATGGTTTGCGGGGATCCGCCATCCACCTCGCAGCCGAGCCGCGTCGTTTCCTTGAACGGATTGCTCACCTGGCTCTCGTCGACGATCCGCTTGCTGTGCTCCAGCCCCCCGAAGCACATGTTCTCGGGGTACTGGATGCGGACCTCGGCATTGCCCCCGCCGGCCTGAGCGGCCGGCTCGGCGGCCGGCGGAGCCTTGTCTGCGGCCAGCAGCGCGGGGCTCAGCGCCATGAGCGCGGTCAGGGCGAGTACTCGAACCGGAGTGGACAGCGTTATCATGGCGGGCACGATAGCGCTGCTACATTGCAGTTTTATGACGCTGCGGGCCGCGGTGCGGTTTTGTTTCAGCAGCGCCGGAACGGATGGCCCCAACCGGGAGAGAACGCCGCTGCCATGATCGAACCCGACCTGATCCTGTCGCTGCCGGGCGCGCGCCAGCGCAGCATGCGTGGGGGAACCCGGTGATGCTGCGCGTTGTGCTGATCGCGATCCTGGTGCTTCTGGCGGTGGCCGCCGTGTGGCTGTTCGAGGGTGACATTCCGGCTGCCGAGGTGGACGCCCGCTACAGTAATGCGGCGTCGCGGTTTCTCACCACCCCTGACGGCGCGCGGCTGCACTACCGAGACCAGGGCCGCCGCGACGGGCTGCCGGTGGTGCTGGTGCACGGCTCCAACGCGTCGCTGCACACCTGGGAACCGTGGGTGGCCGCGCTCGGTGACGGCTACCGGATCATCACGCTGGATCTGCCGGGCCACGGCCTGACCGGCCGCGTACCGGGTGACGACTACGGTCCGCAAGCGTCTAGCGCAGCCGTGCACGAGGTGGTCGAGCACCTGGGACTCACGCGTTTCGTGCTCGGCGGCAACTCGATGGGCGGGGGTGTGACCTGGCGCTACGCGCTCGATCATCCGCAGTCGGTTCGCGCCATGATTCTGGTGGATGCTTCGGGCCTGTGGTCGTGGCGTCGCCAGGAGACGTCCCGGACGGGCGATACGCCGCTGGCTTTCGAGCTCCTGCGGCAGCCCTGGTTCCGCGCGCTGGCCCGGTATCTCGATCCGTACTATCTCACCGTTCAGGGTCTCAGGGCTGCCTACAACGACTCACCGGTGGTGGACGAGGCGCTGATACAGCGCTACTACCAGCTCAGCCTGCGCGAGGGCACGCGCATTGCCACCCTCAAGCGCTTCGGCGGGTTCGCCGGGGCGACGCAGGACGCCGAGCCGGACCTGAGCGTGCTGACCCAGCCGACGCTGATTCTCTGGGGCGCGCGCGATACGCTCATCGGGCCGGAGGTAGGGCAGCGGTTCCACGAGTTACTGCCGAATTCGCAGCTGATCGTTTACGACGACCTGGGTCACGTGCCCATGGAGGAGGACCCTGTCCGCACCGCGCGCGACGTGCGCAGCTTCCTCGCGGGTCTGCAGGCGCAGGGCAGCGGCTGACGGGTCGCGATTCCCGTCAGTCGCCAATGACGCCGCGCTCAGCGCTGCGCGGTCTGTGCCGGCGGCGCCGGATACTGCAATCGCCCAGCCACCACGGTGGCGATGACGCTGCCATTGAGCAGCGCGCCGGGATCGCTGGCGGCCACGCGCAACGGATCGATGCTGAGCACGGTGACGTCGCCCCAGCGTCCCGGGGCCAGCACGCCCGTGTCCCCATCCATGAACGCGGCATATGCCGACCAGACCGTGTAGCCGCGTAGCGCTTCTTCCATGGTCATGTTCTGGTCCGGATACCAGCCCCCCGGAGGTTCCAGATTCTTGTCCTGGCGGGTCACGGCCGAATGCAGGCCATAGAAGATGCTGTGATCCGAGCCCGGGTTGTCGGCGTTGAAGGTCAGGCGGGCGCCATGTTCACGCAGCGTGCGCCAGGCGTAGGCGCCGCGAATGCGCTGCGGGCCCAGGCGTTGCTCCGCCCAGGTCTTGTCCTCCACTGCATGCGGCGGCTCCATCGAGGCGATCACGTCGAGCTCCGCGAAGCGGTCCATGTCTTCGGGATGGACGACCTGCGCGTGCTCGATGCGGTGGCGGCCTTGCCGCGTGCCGGGATCGCTTGCGTACACGCGTTCTATGAAGTCCAGCGCCTCACGGTTGCCGGCGTCCCCGATGGCGTGAATGGCCACCTGAAAGCCGGCGCGCATCAGGTCCGCGGTGAGGGCCTGGTTGAAGCCGTAACCCGAACCGCTGACGCCCCGATGTCCGGGCTGGTCGGAGTAATCCTCGAGCAGACGTGCGCCGCGTGATCCCAGCGCGCCGTCGTAGTAGGCCTTCACCGCGCGGGTGACCAGAAAGCTGTCCGTGTCGGCGTCGGGCCCGCGCTCCAGCCACTGATAGGCCAGGGGTTCGTCGCGCACCGACAGCATGGCGTAGACCCGCACGGGCAGGGCGCCTTCGGCCTCCAGCGCTTCGAGGATGGCCATGTCGGCGGACACCACGCCGGCTTCGTGAACCGCCACATAGCCGTCGCTGGCCATCTGCTGCAGTGCGCGCAGCAGCTCCACGCGGCGCTGCTCGGGGGTCGGCGGCGGAATGGCGTTGTCGAGCAGCGGTACCGCCCGGTTCAGCAGCAGCCCGTTCGGCTCGCCATCCGCGAACGTGCGGATCTCGCCGCCAACCGGGGCTTCGGTGTCGGCCGTGATGCCGGCGCGCTGCAGCGCGAGCCGGTTGGCCCAGCCGGCGAAGCCGTGCAGGCTGCGCAGAAACACCGGATTGTCGGGAACCGCTTCGCTCAACAGGCGCAGGTCGGGATAGTGATTTGCCC
Organism: Pseudomonadales bacterium; assembly: GCA_041395905.1. GTDB lineage: Bacteria > Pseudomonadota > Gammaproteobacteria > Pseudomonadales > Azotimanducaceae > UBA7803. Next base: position 124,003 of record JAWKZP010000003.1, on the reverse strand, counting down.
AGGCGCCTTCGTCCCAGCCCTGGCCGACGATCCACTCCCCCGGGGCGGTGTTGCGGGCGGCCTCTGCCACCCGTGCGACGGCCTCTGCTTCGGTCGCGACGCCGTCCAGATCGACACGGCTGAGCTTGGCGCCGAGCTCGAACACGTGGGTGTGAGATTCGATCAGCCCGGGCAGCACGGTGGCACCGGCGACGTCCAGTACCTCCGTATGCGGGCCGATCAGCGCGCGGGCCGCCGCGTCGTCGCCCACGAGCACGATCCGGCCGTCCCGGATCGCGACCGCCTCGGCATCGCCATGCCAGCCGTCACCGTCCACCGGAGCATCCGGCGCCGGCTTTCCATCCAGGCCCGGTTCGGCCCAGGTGAACGTGTAGACGTTGCCGTTGACGATGACCAGATCGGCTGCGTCAGCCGGACCGACGGCTTCACCGGCTGGCTGCTCCCGGCTGCACGCGGTGAAGGCGCCGAGCAGGACGCTCAGCAGAAGCGGCAGCCATGTGCCAGGGCGGGGGCGGGTAGGATTCGGCATCGATTTTCTCCAACGGCGACGGCTGGACATCCGTCCAGCGCTGACGTAGCGTTCGCGTGCGGCTCCGAACCCGCACCCCTGGACTGAGCGCGACAGCGCCCGGCGCCTGGTTCGGGACGGAGACCGGCACAGTGTTACACAGTTGAACGGACTAGCAAGCTTCGGCAAGCGGACTTGATCCCCGTGGTGGACAGGTACCGGAATTCGAGCAGCACTGCTCCCGGCATTCGCGCCGGTGGTCCCGCAGGGATCGCCGGGTACCGCGCCCCCGTCCCCTCAGGGCTCTCACGCCGCCTGCCCATCCCGTCGGCGTACGGGAAGGAGGACTTTCGTGGGAGCAACGGCAAAACGTTTGAGCGCACCGGATCTGGCCGCCCGCAAAGGGTCCGGGCGGGCCATTTCGATGGTGACCTGCTACGACCACTGGACGGCCCGGATTCTCAATGACAGCGACGTGGACTGCCTGCTGGTGGGGGACAGTCTGGCTATGGTGGTGCACGGCTACGATTCCACCGTGCACGCGGACACGGACATGATGGCGCTGCACACCCGCGCGGTGGCCCGGGGCGCGCCCGACAAGCTGATCGTCGCCGACGTACCGTTTCTCGCCGCGCGCAAGGGCCTCGTCCCCGCCATGGACTCGGTTCAGGCGCTCATGCAGGCGGGCGCGCAGGCGGTCAAGATCGAGGGCGAGAAAGGCATCGTCGAGCTCATCGCCCACATCGTCGACGCGGGGGTACCCGTGATGGGCCACCTGGGGCTGACGCCGCAGTCCGTGCATGGCATCGGCGGCCACCGGGTGCAGGGGCGCGAAGAGGCGGCGGCGCGCGCGCTGGTGGAGTCGGCACGGCGACTGGCCGGGGCCGGCTGCTTTGCCCTGGTGCTGGAATGCGTGCCGGCTGCGCTCGGCCGCTGCGTCAGCCGGGCCGTGGACATCCCGGTGATCGGCATCGGTGCCGGCGCCGAGACGGACGGCCAGGTGCTGGTGCTGCAGGACCTGCTGGGTGCGGATCCGACGTTCACGCCGCGGTTCGTGCGGCGCTACGAAGATCTGCACGGCACGGTCTCTGCAGCGGTCAACCGGTTTCACGAGGACGTGCAGGCGCGGCGCTTCCCCTGCGCGCGGGAGGCGTACGCGTGAGGATCAGCAAACGTCTCGAGGACTGGCGGCAGCTGCGGGCTGAGCTGACCGGCAGCCTGGGCTTCGTGCCCACCATGGGCGCGCTGCACCAGGGGCATGCGGCGTTGATTCGACGCAGTGTTGCCGAGAACGATCACAGTGTGCTCAGCATCTACGTCAATCCGACCCAGTTCGACGATCCCGGCGACCTGGCCCGCTATCCCTGTACCCTGGAGCAGGATCTCGAGCTGGCGCGATCACTGGGCGTGAGCGCCGTGCTGCTGCCGCGCTACGACGAGCTGTATGCCGACGGCTTCCGCTATCAGGTGACGGAGAACCGCTTCAGCCGTGAGCTCTGCGGCGCCCATCGGGCCGGCCATTTCACCGGCGTGCTGACGGTGGTGCTGAAACTCCTGAATCTGGTGCGGCCGCGGCGTGCCTACTTCGGGGAGAAGGACTACCAGCAGTATCTTCTGGTGCGGGACATGTGTGCGGCCCTGTTCATCGACGTCGAGATCGTGCCCTGCGAGACGGTGCGCGAGGTGGATGGACTCGCCATGAGCTCGCGCAATGCGCTGCTGGACGCGCGCGGCAGGGCGCTCGCGCCATTGCTGCACCGGCTGCTGACGTCAGATCTGGACGACGCCGAGGTGGCGGCACGGCTCGCCGCGGCAGGCTTTGCAGTAGACTACGTCGAGTCTCGGGCAGGACGACGCTTCGGCGCCGCGGCCATCGAGGGTGGCGGCCGCCGCGTGCGGCTCATCGACAACGTGGCGCGGGCCGGAGGGGAGAGCAGCGCATGATTCTGTGCGTGGACGTTGGCAACAGCCAGATACTCTGCGGGGTGTACGACGGCGAGCGGCTGGTGGTGCAGTTCCGCCGGACGTCGGTGGTGCGTGCGTCTTCTGACGAGCTGGGCGTGTTCATGCGCGCGGCGCTGCGCGAAAACGGCATCGACCCGGATCTGGTCCGTCAGATCGCGCTGTCGTCCGTGGTGCCCGACATGATCTACTCCCTGCGCGCCTGCTGTCAGAAGTACTTCCACATCGATCCGCTGGTTCTGCGCCCCGGCGTCAAGACGGGCCTGAAGATCCTATATCGGGATCCGAAGGAGGTCGGGTCGGACCGCATCGCCGACGCCATGGGCGCGCTGAAACTGCATCCGGATCGCAATCTGATCATCGTCGATTTCGGCACGGCCACCACCGTGACGGCGGTCACCAGGGAGCGCGAGTTCCTGGGCGGCAACATCATGCCCGGTGTGCGGCTCGCCATCGAGGCACTGGTGGAGAAAACGGCCAAGCTGCCGTCTGTGGAGATCGTTCCGGTTCAGGGGGTCATCGGTCGATCCACGGTGGAAAGCATCCAGAACGGCCTGTTCTGGAGCAACGTCGGCATGGTGCGCGAGCTGACCACCCGGATGACGGCAGAGGCGTTTCCGGACGACCCGCCGCTGCGGCTCGCCACGGGCGGTTTTTCGCATCTGTTCGAAGAGCAGGATCTGTTCGATGCCATTCACCCCGACATGATCCTCGTTGGTCTGCGTGAGGCGCTGCGGCTCAACACCTGAGCCGGCTCTGTTATCCTGCGCGGCTCAGGGTCTGTAAAGCGGGAGGTGAGGTGAGCGAAGTCGGTCCATTGGGTGGCAAGCGCAGCGGGATACGCCTGTTTCAGATCTTCGGCATCGAGATCCGTCTGGACTTCAGCGTAGCGATCATCTTCGCCCTCATCGTCTACAGCCTCGGCTCGGGGCTGTTCCCCGCGTGGCATCCCGAGTGGTCGCGGGCCACCGCGTGGAGCACCGCGTTCGTTGCCGGCATCGTGTTCTTCGCCTCGCTGCTGGCGCACGAGCTGTCCCACTCGCTGGTAGCGCGTCGCTATGGGATTCGCGTGCCGCGCATCACCCTGTTTCTGTTCGGCGGCATGGCCGAGATCGAGTCCGAGGCGGAAACGCCGCAGGCGGAGTTCACCATTGCCATCGCCGGCCCGTTGATGAGCGCACTGCTCGGGCTGCTGTTCAGCGGCATCGTGTCGCTGGCCGGTGATCGGGAGGTGGTCGATCAGCTGCTGGCGGACCCCGAAACCGCCATGGCTCAGCTGAGCCCGGCACTGACCGCGTGTGTGTGGCTCGGCTCGGTGAATCTGATGCTGGCGATATTCAACCTGATTCCGGGCTTCCCGCTCGACGGCGGGCGGGTGTTTCGCGCGGTGGTCTGGCGCCTGACCGGCGATCAGCTGCGCGCGACCCGCATGGCGTCGACCGCCGGCCGCTGGTTCGGCTGGGTGCTCATGGGGCTCGGGTTCTGGAATCTGCTGGTGCTGAAGTCGCTGGGCGGGCTGTGGCTGATCCTCATCGGCTGGTTTCTCAGCCATCTGGCCAGCGCCAGCTACGCGCAGATGCTCACGCAGCGCACGCTGCGCGCGCTGCGGGTGGGCGACGTCATGCGCACGCGCTTCGACAGCGTGCCTGCGGACGTCACGGTCGAGGAGTTCGTCGAGGACTACCTGCTGCGCGGCAATCAGCTGCTGTGGCCGGTGCGCGATGCGCAGGGTTCGGTGGGGCTGGTCAGCATGGCGGAAGTGGCGAGCATCCCGCTCGCCGAGCGCGGCTCGCGCCGCCTGGCCGACGTGATGCTGCCCATCAGCGCGGCCCGGGCGCTGGACGTGAACGCCATGGCGGCCACGGCGCTGAATGCGTTGATGCAGTCGGGCGACCAGCCCGTGGCAGTGGTCAGTGGCGGTCAGGTAGTGGGGCTGGTGCGGGGTTCTGACGTTCTACGCTGGGTGATGCTGCATCAGCCGCAGGCCGAGCAGGCGCATTAGGCCTGCGCTTCTGCTTCCGCCACGGGCGCCGCAGGCGGGTCGGCAGGCGCAATCTTGTAGCCCGTGTAGCCGTACAGCGCCGAGACGAACGGGTTGATCAGATTGAAGAACGCGAACGGCAGGTAGGCCAGGGTCGGCACGCCCAGCGTGGCGGCCATGTAGGCGCCGCAGGTGTTCCAGGGCACCAGGGGCGACGTGATGGTCCCGGCGTCCTCCAGCGTTCGTGCCAGATTCTTGGCGTGCAGTCCGCGCGCGCGATAGGCATCGCCAAACATCCGGCCGGGGATCACGATGGCCATGTACTGGTCGGCCGCCAGCACGTTGACTCCGAAACAGGTAGCAAGCGTGGTGGCGATCAGCGAGCCGGTGCTGCGTGCCATGGCCACGAGCACCTCCACGAGCCGCGCGAGCACGCCGGCTTTTTCCATGGCGCTGCCGAAGCACATGGCGCAGATGATCAGCCACACGGTGTTCAGCATCGAGCTCATGCCGCCGCGCGACAGCAGGGCGTCCAGGTTGGCGTCCCCCGTGCTCGCCGAGTAGCCGTTGAACAGCACGGTCCACACGCTGCGCAGCAACCGGGTGCCGGTGCCCGCATCGGTCACCTCGCCGCCGGCGAGCGCCAGGATCGCCGGCTGCTGAAAAATCAGCGCCATGATGGCGCCGAGCAGCACGCCGGCCAGAATGGATGCGACTGCCGGCACCTTGCGTGCCGCCAGGTAGACCACCAGCGCCACCGGCAGCAGCATCAGCGGCCCGATGTCGAAGCTGGCGGCGAGCAGATCGAGCGTGCGGCTGAGCGCTCCGGTGTCTCCGTGCGGGCTCGGGCCGAACAGGCCGATGAGCGCGAACGCCACCAGCGCGATGACGAAGCTCGGCAGCGTGGTCCAGCTCATGTGCCGGATGTGGGTGAAGATGTCGATGCCGGTCACTGCCGGCGCGAGGTTGGTGGTGTCCGAGAGCGGTGACAGCTTGTCGCCCAGGTAGGCCCCGGAAATGATCGCGCCGGCCGTGATCTCGACGGACAGGCCGAGCGCCGCGGCGACGCCCACCAGTGCGATGCCGAGGGTGCCGGCGACCGTCCAGGAGCTGCCGATGGACAGTGCGGTTATCGCGCACAGCAAGCAGGTGGCAGCGTAGAAGATGGCCGGGTCGAGCAGCAGCAGGCCGTAGTAGATCATGGTCGGCACGGTGCCCGAGAGCATCCAGATGCCGATGAGGCTGCCTACGGAGAACAGGATCAGGATGGCCGGCAGCGCGGTTGCGATGCCGCTGACGATGTTCTCTTCGATGACCTTCCAGGTGTGGCCATTCTTGATACCGACGCCCGTGGCGATGACCGCGCCGATCACCAGCGCGATCTGGTTCGCGCCGCTCGAGGAATCGCTGCCGAACAGAGCTACCGAAAGCGCCAGCAGCGTGATGGTGGTGCCGATGGTGATCACCACGTCCGCGGTGCTGGCTTGCTTCGGCTCGTTCAAAGCGGAGTCCCCGTTTGTGTGCCGGATCATTCTGCTCGATACTCGCCGGTTTCGCACGTCTGCGGCCAGTCCGGTACCTTCGCCGGGAGGCTGTGGCTGCGCGCAGGAGGGATAGGGGAGCATGCTCGAGCGCAACCTGCTCGTTCTGATCACGTGTCAGTGCATCAGCGTTTCCGCTACGGTACTCGTCGTCACCATCGGCGGTATCGTCGGCCTGTCCCTGTCGCCAGACCCCGCGCTGGCGACCCTGCCCATGTCGCTGATGATCGTTGGAACGGCCGCCGCGACTGTGCCGGCCGCGATGATCATGCGTCGCTTCGGGCGCCGCATCGGCTTCTCCACCGCCGCGCTCGCTGCTGCCGTCGCGGCACTGCTCGGGGCTGCCGCATTGTGGCTGCACAGCTTCGCGCTGTTCTGTGTGTTCACGCTGCTGATCGGCGCGCACACCGCCTACACGCAGCAGTATCGATTTGCCGCGGCCGAGAGCGTCGAGCCGCTGCGGTCCGGGCGCGCCATCTCGCTCGTGCTGGTTGGATCCATCGGCGGCGCGCTGGTCGGTCCCGAGCTCGCGACCCGGGTCGCCGACTGGGCCGTCGGGCCGGAGTATCTCGGATCGCTGCTGGCCGTATCGGTGCTGTTTCTGTGCAGCGGCATGCTCCTGGCGCTGTGTCTCGAGGAGCCGCAGCGGCACATTGGACCCAGCGACAATACCGACCGGCGCCCGCTGGGCGTGGTGGTGCGCCAGCCGCTGTTCCTGGTGGCGGTGCTCGGCGGCGTGGTGGGCCAGGGCGTGATGACGTTCGTCATGACCGCGACGCCCATCTCCATGCACGTGATGGACGGTTTCAGCATGGCCGAGACCGCAGGCGTGATCCGCACCCACGTGCTCGCCATGTACGTGCCATCGCTCCTGTCGGCGGCCCTCATCGGCTGGCTCGGGGTGCCGCGCCTGATGGCGCTCGGCCTGATTGCGTTCGCGGTGACGCTTGGCGTAGCTCTGAACGGCCATGCGCTGATGCATTACTGGTGGGCTCTGCTGTTGCTGGGCGTCGGTTGGAACTTCCTGTTCGTCGGCGGTACCAGCCTGCTGGTGCAGTGTTATCTGCCGGCGGAACGGTTCACCGCACAGGCGATCAACGACTTCTCCGTGTTCGGAGTGGCCGCGCTCGGATCGCTGCTGGCGGGCTCGGTCATCCACGTGGCCGGCTGGCACGGCGTGCTCTGGGGTTCCATGCCGCCGCTGGTGCTCATGGCCATCGCGCTCGGGTGGCTGCTCATGCGCGGCCGACGCGCCGCGCTCGCCTCAGGCGGTTGAGATCGCGGGGAGCAGGCGCGGAGCGGCGGTGGTCTCCTGAGCAGCGGACCGGCCATTGCGCACTGAGGGGTAGTTCCGCTCCGGCAATGTCGACTCCGTCGCAATTTCCGTAACTACGCGCTCGGGTGCCTTCAAGCGTCGGTAGACTGCTCCCCATGTCCGTGCAAGTCGCCGATACCTCTGGCCTGCTCGAAGTCCCGGTCGCCAGCCTGCGACCGGGGATGTTCGTCGCCGCGCTCGACCGCCCCTGGTTGGATACCCCGTTCGCCCTGCAGGGATTCTTCGTGCGGACCGCTGCGGACATCAGTCTGGTGGCCGCCCACTGCAGCTACGTCTACGTCGACCCCGGCCGGCGGACCAGAGTGGCGTCCCCGTCCCGGCAGTCGGCCGGCCCGGTTTCCGCAGAGCTGCGCGCGGAGTTCAACGCCGCCGGGGCAGCTTTCGAGAGCGCTTCCGTCGCCATGGCGAAGGTGTTCGGTGAGCTCAGGCGGGGCGGGCATCTGAACATGAAGTCCCTGTCCCAGGCCGTGGACCCTCTGATCGACTCGGTGCTGCGCAACAGCGATGCCATGGCCGCGCTGGTACGGATCAAATCCAAAGGCGACTACCTGTTCAATCACAGCCTGTCCAACGCGGTATGGGCGGCGGTGATAGGCCGCCATCTGGCGCTCGAAACGGAGCGGCTCAAGCAGCTGGCGCTTGGCGCCGCGGTGCTCGACGTCGGCATGACGCTGCTGGACGACGAGCTGATGAATGCGGCGCGGCCGCTTGACGACGAGGAGCGCGCGCGTGTGAGCCGCCACGTGGGGCTGGGGCTCGAGCTGCTGGAGCGCTCCGGCGGCGCGTCGCCGGAAGTGCTCGAAATCGTGCGCTGCCATCACGAGCGCCACGACGGCTCGGGCTATCCCGAGGGTCTGGCCGGCCAGGAGATTCCGCTGCTGGCACGGCTTGCCGGTCTGGTGGACAGCTACGACGCCATGATCACCGACCGGCCGCATGCGCCTGGACGCTCTTCGTTCGAGGCCGTGCAGGAGCTGTTCGATCGCCGTGATCAGCTGTTCCAGGCGCAGCTCGTGGAGCAGTTCGTCCAGGCCATCGGCATGTTCCCTACCGGGTGCATCGTCGAGCTGTCGTCGGGTGAGGTGGGCATCGTCGTCGAGCAGAATCCCAGCCGGCGCCTGCGGCCGAAGGTGGTGGTGGTGCTGGACGAGGCCAAGCAGCGCTACCGCAAGCTGGTGGTGATCGACCTTTCTGAGTATCGCTCGGTTGCGAGCGGCGATCTGTGGATATCGCGCGAACTCAAGCCGGGCAGCTACGGCCTGCACGCCGACGAGTTCTTTCTCTGATGAGCGCGCTGGCCGGCTCGACGCTGGTGCTGATCGAGGTCGATGACGTCACCGCCCTGGCTGCCGAGATCGGCGCTGCCAGCCTCGAGCTGTATCTCTCCGAGTTCCGCTCGCGGGTGGAGCGGTTCGCGCGCGCGAGCGACCAGGTGCTCAAGGTGCAGCCGCACAAGCTCTGCGTTGTGCTGCGGGGCGTGACCGACGCGCATCAGATCGAGCTGGCGGGCGCAAAGCTCGATCGTCTGTTCGCGGCGCCTGCGGCCGTGCTGGATCGCGAGCTGCGCCTGTCGGTGCACGCTGCTTTCGTGCCGCCTGAGGAAGGACCGCGTGACGTCAAGTCCGGGCTGCGCCTGGCGGAGACCGGCTTGCGGCGCGCGCGCCTGGAAGGCCGCAGCTGGGTGATCGCCCGGGAACTCGACGCGCTGGCCGCGGATGCTGCTCTGACGGCGAGTCGGGAGGTGGAGGCGGGCATCGAGCGGGGCGAATTCGTGCTCTTCTATCAGCCCCAGGTGAGCGCTGCCTACGGCAGCGTGGTCGGCGCGGAAGGGCTCATGCGCTGGAATCATCCGCAGCGGGGCCTGCTGACCCCCAACCACTTTCTGCCCTACTGCCGCACCTCTGCCATGCTGCGCGATCTCACCAGCCTCGCCCTCAAGTCGGCCATCGGCAGCTGCGCGACCTGGCCGGGCACGCCGTCCGTGTCCGTGAACCTGCCGCCGGCGCTGCTCGGCGACGAGCATCTGTCGGCGCTGATCGGTGACGCGCTGGCCATCTTCGGCCTGGCGCCGGAACGTCTGGTGCTGGAGATTACCGAGGAGGCGATGATCGACGATCCGGACGCCGCGGTGGATCGCCTGCAGGCCTTGAGGGATACCGGCATGCGCATCGCCATCGACGATTTCGGCACGGGTTATTCCTCGCTGTCGCTGCTGCGCCGGCTGCCGGTGCAGGAGCTGAAGATAGACCGCAGCTTCGTCGTCGGCATGCGCGAGCAGCCGCGCGATCGCGTTCTGGTGCAGGCGATCATCGACCTGGCCCATAACTTCTCCATGAAGGTGGTGGCGGAGGGCATCGAGGACGACGCCACGGCGGAGCTGCTGCGAGGCATGGGATGCGACCTGCTGCAGGGTTATCTGTTCGGCAGACCCATGCCCTCGCGTGCGCTGGCGGCGTTGCTGTAGTCCGGCGCCCGCGGGCAGTTCAGCCGTGCGTCAGCCGACACAGCGGCGCATAGGTGTCTTCGAACAGGGTTGCCAGGCGTCCCATGCCCTGTTCCGGGACCTGTCGACCGGCCCGCACCGGTCCCTCCAGCGCCGTGCCCGATCCCACCCAGGCACTCGCCGCGAACAGACTCTGATCGGGATCCTCGTTGAACCCGTAGCGCAGGTCGGTGGCATGCAGCAGCAGCCCTTCGGCGAGCCGCTCTAGCCGGTAGCGGCCCCAGCCCATGGTGAACCAGTCGAAGATGCGCCCTTCGCGGGTCGCAAGGAACGCATCGAGCGCCGGCGGTTCACGCCGCGGCCGGCTCTGCCAGCGGATGTCGCACGGTTGCCACATGGACAGGAAGCCCACCCGATCCTCGTCGGGCAGGCGCGCCACCACCCGCCGGTAGTGCACCTGCAGCAGCGTGGGGAACGCGGCAACGGACGCATCCGTGATGCCTTCGGCCGCCAGCTGACGCGCTGCCTCGCGTTCGGCAGCGGAATTGAGATAGGCGCCGTAGCCGAGGTAGGCGCTGGAAACGATCAGGGTGGCCATGGCGACTTCGGTTGCCCGGGTTCGCAGCCAGCGGCCCGCGAGCAACAGCCCCGCGGCGAGCAGCAGCGTGTACACCGGATCGATGATCGGCATGGCATTGATGGCGAAACGGGTGTTGCTGAACGGCAGCAGCAGCTGCGTGCCGTAGGGTGTCAGATAGTCGAGCAGCGGATGTGACAGCAGTGCCAGCGTGACCACTGCCATCCAGGCGTACAGGCGAGGCCGCCCGCCCACGGCCGCTGGGGCGCTGCCGGAGCGCACCGCAGACGCCGCTGGTGATGCCCGCCGCACCTCGGCGCGCCAGATCAGTGCCGCCAGCGCCGGCCCGACCAGCGGCGCGAAGATCAGCGAGTGGGTGATGCCCCGATGCAGCACCAGCTGATCGAAGTAGTCGCCGCCAACCGAAAACAACACGTCGATGTCGGGCAGCGCGCCGGCCAGCGCGCCCACGGCTGCCGCCCGGTAGCCGAGGCGCCGGTGTCCCACCGCCTGACCGACCACCGCACCCAGGGCGGCCTGTGAAAATGGATCCATTGCCGACCCTCCGCGAGTTCCGTACGGGACGCTAGCAGCGTTGCCGTGAGCGGCGGGTGAAATCTGCCGATCGCGGACCGCTCGGGCTGGCGTCGCCGGGGTTCATGGGGCCGGTTCCTGCCACAGCGCGTCGATGGGCGCGCCGATGTCGTGGCCGACGGCGTGGCGGTAACCGGCCGGATCCTGCCCGAGCAGGCGCAGCGCGGTGGCGGCCACCTGGTTCTGCGACCATTCGCGCGCGCTGCGCTGCAGATGGCGGGCGCGGACCGCCGGCCCCAGGGCTGCGAGCCAGACGTGATTGGAACCGATCACCCCGTCGGGAAAGGCGTTCAGGGCATCGGCGTTGCCGGCCATCGCCGCCCTGCTGGCATGGTACTGCCAGGCGCCTGTCGGCTGGTCGCCGCGGCCATGGTCCGTGGTAATCAGAAGTTGCGTGTTGTCCGCGTAGCCGCGCGTGCGGCCCAGCGCGGACCAAAGGTCCGCGAGGAAGGCATCGAAGCGATGGATGGCGTCCACGTAGTGGTCGTAGCGCCCGTCATGGGCGAAGTCGTCCGGCTCGCCGTAGGCCACGTAAAGTACCCGGGGTCGGTGGCGCTGCAGGTACTCGAGCGCAAAATGATGCGTGAAGGCGTCGAGACGGACGCTTTCCCAGGGGCTGGGAATCTGGGTCTGCAGGCGGTTGAGCAGCGTGACCCGGGCATTGCGCACGCTGGTGAGCGGCTCGAATCCGGCGTTCACGGGCAGGCGCGAACGAGGTGTGTTCAGGATGTAGGGAAACACGTCCCACGAGCCGAACGCCGCGACCCGGCCGGCGAACGCCGGCTGCCCGTCGAGCCATTCCAGCAGCGTGACGTTGGCGTTCCAGCGCTTGTCGTTGGAGTCGATCGTGGGGTCGGCGGCACCGGTGAGGATCTCGTTGTAGCCGGGGTAGGAGAAGTAGTAGCCGTTGCTCACCGCCATTTGGCTGCCCTGATCGCGATTCCCGAGGTGCGCGCCACGGGCATCGACGGTGCCCCAGAAGAACGGCATCAGACGCTGCCTGCGGACGATGGGATCATCGTCGCCATAATCCTCCAGCAGCCGCTTACCGGATTGGCTGAAGCGCTCGTCCGTCGCCAGTGCCGGGTCGATGCCTCGGTACACCTCCTGCCAGCGGACGCCGTCCACGGTGACCAGCACGAGCCGTGCAGCGCCCCACGCCGGGAGGGTTGGGATCAGCGCGAGCAGCATCACGATCAGAAAGCGCATGGCAGCCCCCTCGTGGTCATTTTCATGTGGTCGCCACTGACCCGGTGCCGGGGATGGCTCATGCCGTGCCGGTGGCCGCTGCGGCCGCCTCGCCGTCGCGCGCGGTGGCGGCCAGGTCGGCGGCCAGCGTGCGCCCGCCCAGATAGTAATGCAGCGCTGCCCAGGCGTTCACCAGCCCACAGATCAGCAGCGAGTAGCGCAGCGATTCATCACCGAAGCGGGGCGCCAGGGCATCGCTGAGCACGCCGACGGTCAGCGGCCCGAGACCGAGACCGATGATGTTGAGGATGAACAGCAGCACCGCTGACGCCACCGCCCGCATGCGCAGATTGACCAGTCCCTGGGTCTGGGAGAACGTGGTTGCCTGGTAGAAGTTGCCCAGCGCCACCGGCAGGATCAGGAACAGCAGCGCCGCGTACGGCGACGGCGACAGAAACACCGCGAACGAGAACGGCACGCAGGCAATGAGTGCCACGGCAACGATCCACAGGAACCAGCGCGTGTCGCGGGCGCCGAAACGGTCGGCCAGATAGCCGCCCAGGGCGATGCCGATACCGCCGGGGATGCCGAGGATCAGGCCCAGGTAGCTGCCGGCTTCGCCGGTGTTCATGCCGTGGGACCGCAGCATGAAGGCCGGGGTCCAGTTCACCAGGCCATAGCCGACGAAGGCGGTGAGCGCGCCGCCGAAGGCGAGATGGCGGAACGAGCGCTTGCCCCAGAGATAGCGGATCGTCTCTCCCATGGAAGGCATCGGCCCGCTGTCGCTGCGGGCCTCGGCGTAGCCGCGCGGCGGCTCCCTGACGGTCAGGCGCACCAGCAGCGCCAGAACCAGCCCGGGGATGCCCACCACGAAGAACGCCGCCCGCCAGCCGAACTGCTCGTTCATCCAGCCGCCCGCGACGAAGCCGAACAGGATGCCGAACGGAATGCCCAGCGAGTAGATGCCCAGCGCGGTGGCGCGCCGGTGCGCGGGATAGTAGTCGCTGAGCATGGAGTGCGCCGGCGGGCTGCAGCCGGCCTCGCCGACGCCAACGCCGATGCGCGCCACCAGCAGCTGCCAGAAGTTGCCCGCCATCCCGGAGAGGGCGGTCATGCCGCTCCAGATCGTCAGCGCCACCGCGATCAGGTTGCGCCGGTTGCTGCGGTCGGCAAAGCGCGCGATGGGTATGCCCATGGTGGCGTAGAAGGCGGCGAAGGCGAAACCGGCCAGCAGCCCCATCTGCGTGTCGCTCAGCCCGAGATCCAGGCGGATGGGCTCGAGCAGAATGGAGAGTATCTGGCGGTCGATGAAGTTGAAGGTGTAGACGACCACCAGCACGCCGAGGGCGTAGCGGCGCGTGGACTCGCTCAGGAGCCCGGGTTGTTGCGATTCCAATGCGATCCTCCCCGCTGTGATCCGGGCCGCACCGGGGGCGGCCGCAACGGTGCATTGTACGGGTTGCCGGCGCCAGCTTCTGCCCCTGCGGCGAAGACCGTACAATGGCCCGCATAGGCGTGCCGTGCGGGCGCTGGAGGCGGGGGCGTACCCGGAAGGGGAGTGGATGCAGACATGCTCGGTTGGGTGATTCAGGAGATCAGCGCCGTGACGCTTGCAGCGGTGTTCGCGCTGGGCGCGTGGCACAAGGTGCGCGGATATCCACGGTTCGTGGCCTCGCTCGAGGCGTACCGGCTGTTTCCCCAAGCGCTGACCCGGCTGGTTGCGCCGGTGGTGGTGTTCACGGAGTGCGCCGCCGCCGGTCTCAGCCTCACGGGCTGGGGCCCCGGTTCGCTGCTCGGGTTTGTGCTTCTGGGCCTGTACACGGGGGCCATAGCATTGAATCTGGCGCGCGGCCGCTCGGACATCGACTGCGGATGCGGCGAGGCGGCGACGCCGCTGTCCGGCTGGCTGCTGGGGCGCAACGGGGTTCTGATGGGGCTGGCGTTGCTGGGTTCCAGCGGTTACGCCGCGGCCGATCCGGCCGGCTGGTGGGTCGTCGCCGGGGGCGCGCTGCTCATGCTGCTCGCGTATCAGAGCCTCGAGCAGCTGCTGGCAAACCTGGCGCTTGCGACGACTCCGGCGCGGCCCGCGCACGCCACCGCGGATGCTGGCAGCGATGGATAGTCTGCTGGTCGCCTCCAGCATCGTGTTGTGGATCGCGGTGATCGTTCTCACCGGGCTGGTGTACGCGCTGTCGCGCCAGGTCGCAGCACTGTTTCGACGGGTGGCGCCGGCCGGCGCGCTCATGGTCAACCAGCAGATTTCCGCAGGGGCACCGGCACCGCGGCTGGTGCTCGAGGACATCGACGGCGTGGCCGTGGACATCGGCGCGCCGAGCGCTGCAGGTGTGCGCCAGCTGCTGCTGTTCGTCGACCCCGATTGCCCGATCTGCGCGGCGCTGCTGCCCGCCGCCCGGGATCTGGCGCGCGCGGAACGCAAGCTGCAGCTGATCGTTGCCAGTGACGGTGACGATGCCGCCCCGCACCGGGCTCTGATTGTCAGGGCGGGGCTGCGCGGGCTGCCCTACGTGCTCTCGGAAACGCTCGGACGCAGCTACGGTGTCGGTAAGGTTCCCTACGGCGTGCTCATAGACGCCGAAGGCCGGCTTGCGGCACTGGGCATCGTCAATTCCCGGGAGCATCTCGAAAGCCTGCTGAATGCCGAGGAGCAGGGCGTCGCCTCGCTGCAGGATTATCTGGCCCGAGATGCAACCCGACCACTCCCTACCGGAGACAGCACATGACCACCGGCAAAGGCGCGACGGCGCCGGCGATCGATCTCGACGCGTACTGGATGCCTTTCACCGGCAACCGCGAGTTCAAGAGCAACCCGCGCCTCATCAGAGCGGCGGAAGGCGTGCACTTCATCACCACCGACGGGCGCCGGGTGCTCGACGGCCTTTCCGGCCTGTGGTGCTGCGGCGCCGGGCACAACCGCAGCGAGATCGCCCGCGCCATCGCGGAGCAGGCGGCGGAGCTCGACTACGCGCCCGCATTCCAGTTCGGCCATCCGAAGGCCTTCGAGCTGGCCACCCGGGTGCGTGATCTCACCCCGCAGGGCCTCGACCACGTGTTCTTCGTCAACTCCGGGTCTGAAGCCGCAGACACCTCCCTCAAGATCGCGCGCGCTTACTGGCGGCAGAAGGGCATGCCTGGAAAGACACGCCTGATCGGTCGCGCGAAGGGTTATCACGGGGTGAACTTCGGCGGCATCTCCGTTGGCGGCATCGGACCGAACCGCAAGCTGTTCGGCAGCACGCTCGAAGTCGATCATCTGTCGCATACGCTGCTGCCGGAGAACCAGTTCAGCCGCGGCCAGCCGGAGCACGGCGCGGAGCTGGCCGATGAGCTGGAGGAGCTGGTCGCGCTGCACGATGCCTCGAACATTGCTGCCGTGATCGTGGAGCCGTTCGCCGGGTCCGCCGGCGTGATACCGCCGCCCAAGGGTTATCTGCAGCGTCTGCGGGCCATCTGCGACCGGCACGATATCCTGCTGATCTTCGATGAGGTCATTACCGGCTTCGGGCGCTGCGGCGCGCCCACCGGAGCGGACTACTTCGGCGTCACGCCCGACATCGCCAACTTCGCCAAACAGCTCACCAACGGCGTCATACCCATGGGCGCCGTGGTGGTTTCGGGAGAGATCTACCAGACCTTCATGGCCCAGGGCGGCCCGGATTACATGGTGGAATTCCCGCATGGGTACACCTATTCAGGGCATCCCATGGCCTGCGCTGCCGGGCTTGCAGCGCTGAAGATCTTCGAGGACGAGAAGCTCGACCAGCAGGTGGCCGATAAGGCAGGCTATTTCGAAGACTGCCTGCATGCGCTGGCGAATCACCCGCACGTCACGGACGTGCGCAACCTCGGCTTCGCCGGTGCCCTGACGCTGGCGCACTATCCGGGCGAGCCCGCCAGGCGCCCCTACGAGATCGCCATGTGGTGCTGGCAACGGGGCCTGTATGTGCGCTACGGCGGCGACACGGTGCAGTTCGGGCCGGCCTTCGTCATGGAGCGCTCGGACATCGCCGAAATGTTCAACATCGTCGGCGATGCGCTGCGCGCCGCTTGACGACGGTAGCTGTGTCCCAATTTCATCGCGCCTTGTGGGATAGTATTTCATCCGACGGTGCCTCGGTCCGCCACTTTGGGATCAGGTTTCCCGGCCCTTGCCGTACAGTGAAGGCAGTGCAAGCAGGGCAGGGGGCCAGATGAATCTCGTGCTGCATCCGTTCTTTGATCCGGCGACGTGCTCGTACAGCTACGTGCTGGCGAATCCGGGCAGCGCAACCTGCGCGGTGATTGACCCGGTGCTGGACTACGACCTCGACACGGGCGTTGTATCCACCCGTTCGGCCGATCGCATCATCGAGTTCGTCAACGCCAACGGCTACCTGGTGGAATGGATCCTCGAGACCCATGTCCACGCCGATCACCTCACGGCGGCACGCTACCTGAAGCAGCAGTTCATCTGTGCGCAGGTCGGCATCGGTGCCGACGTCGTTCGGGTGCAGGCACACTTCGCCAGGGCCTTCGGTGTCGCCATGGACACCGACGGCCGTCAGTTCGACCGCCTGTTTACGGACGGTGAGCGTATCTGTCTAGGCCACAGCTGCGGCCGGGTCATGGCCACCCCGGGACATACGCCCGCATGCGTGACTTACGTGTTCGATCAGTTCGCGTTTGTTGGCGACACGCTGTTCATGCCTGACTACGGCACCGCGAGGTGCGATTTCCCGGGCGGCGATGCCCGGGTGCTCTACGAATCGATACAGCGGATCTTCAGCCTGCCGGACGACACGCGCCTGCTGATGTGTCATGACTACGCGCCCGGTGGGCGTGACTACCGCTATGCCACCACCGTGGCGGAGCAGAAGGAGCACAACATGCACGTGAACCGGAACGTCGACGAGGCAGCGTTCGTGCGCCTGCGAGCCGACCGCGACAAGACCCTGACTGCGCCGAGACTCATGGTGCCCGCGGTACGCGCCAACATGACGGGCGGCGTGCTGCCGGGGTGGCGGCTGGAGTCGCATCTGCTGGCCCTGGCGGGGCAGGCAGCATGAGTACGCTGCGCTTCTTTGCGCTCGCGCTGCTGTGGACCTTGCTCAGCCTGCCTGCGTCCGCGGGCGGAGCCGACCCCATAGCGTTGTCGCAGTACCAGCTCCAGGTTCCGGGCGGCGTGACGCTGGCTGGCAAGCTCGATCCAGAGGCGCTCGCGACTCTCGATGCCGAGCGCACGCTCATCATCGATCTGCGCACCCCCGCCGAGGGCACCGATGCGGAGGCCGAGGCGGCCGCCCGCCTGGGGCTGGCGTATCGCAACCTGCCGGTGGCGGGCGCGAGCATCGATCCCGCGCAGGTGGACGAGCTGGCGGGCCTGCTGGCCGCCAACGCCGGTCGCGACGTGATCCTGCACTGCGCGTCCGGCAACCGTGCGGGCATGTTGTGGAGTGCCGTGCAGCTGCATGCCGGAATGCCCCTCGACGAGGTGCTGCAGGACGTCTCCGCGATCGTCGACAAGGAAGGGCCGTTGAACGCGGTGCGCAGTTATGCGGAGGCCCAGGCCGCCGAGCATGCGCCCGCCGCAGGCGGCAGCGCCGTTGACTCAGATCGTTGAGGACGAGGCGGCCGCGGCGCGGGCAGGCACGGAATCGGGCCGGGCGCTCGGCTGGGGGCTCTGTGCGATCGCCGTCCCCGTGCTCGTCTGGCAGGGCAATCCCGCCGTGGCGCTGCTGGTGGGAAGCGCCATCGCGCTGATCCTCAACCGCACGCCGCTCAGCTTCGCGAGCAGGGCCGGCAAATACTGCCTGCAGACGGCGATCGTGCTGCTCGGGCTGCGCCTGGATCTGAAGACGGTGTGGGGACTCTCGGCGGCCTACACGGGCGGCGTGGCGATCTACGTGGTTGCGACCCTGACGCTGGGACTGCTGCTCGGCTGGTTGTTCCGGGTTGAGGGAGCCTCGAGCAAACTGATGTCCTCCGGCACCGCCATCTGCGGCGGCACCACGATTGCCACGCTGAGCGGCATTGTGAATGCCGCGCCGCATCAGACCGGGGTCGCGCTGGCCATCGTGTTTCTGATGAATGCGGTGGCGCTGTTTCTGTTCCCGTTCATCGGTCATCAGCTGGACATGTCGCAGCTGCAGTTCGGGTTGTGGTCCGCGCTCGCCATTCACGACACGAGTTCTGTCGTGGCCACGGCGGCGATCTACGGGGACGAAGCCGCAAAGGTCGCGACCACCATCAAGCTGGGCCGGACGCTGTGGCTCATACCGCTCGTGTTCGCCGCAAGCCTCTATGAACATTCGGTCCGCACGGATGCGGGTGCGGGCGTGGCGCGACTGCGCGTGCCCGGCTTCATCCTCATGTTCCTCCTGGCGGTGGTGGCGGCGTCGTTCCTGCCCATTCCTGAACTCGTCACCGGCAGTGCCGGAACGCTCAGCAAGGCGCTGCTGGTGCTCGCGCTGTTCTTCATCGGCACCGAGATCAGCCGCGCTACCGTGCGCCGCATTCGTGGGCGGGTGCTATGGCAGGCGTTGCTGCTGTGGCTGCTGGTGGCACCGTCGACTCTGGCGGTGATTCTCTGGCTGGTGTAGCGGCGCCCCCGCACGCTGCCGCGAGCGGCGTGCACGGGCGCGCGTTATATTGATAGAAACAATTGGTTCTTTCCTGGTGCGGCGCTTGCGCATAGGCTGCAGCGCATGAAACGCATCGGCATTGCAGATCCCCTGAGCTTCCTGGCATTGCTGGCCTTCGTCGGCTATCTGTTGCTGCCGCTGCTCGACTGAGCTGGTCCGGGAAGCTCCTCCGTCACATCGCACCGAGGCGTTGCGCTAAACGCCTTGACACCCCGCACGCGCCCGCCTAAAAAGCGCCGGTATCTGCAACGCACATCGGAGACCGGGCAGGGCGCTATGAGCGGGCTCGACGAAGACGACATCGACGACATCGGCGCGGAAGACGAGGCCGATGAAGGCACGGAAGCCGCAGCCGAGAGCGACACGGAAGAAGAGTCGGAGGAAGCCGGCTTCGGCGCCGCGATCGCCGATGAGGAGAGCGATTTCGACGAGATCGACGAGGATCTGAGAGCGGCGGACGAGGCCCTGAACAACCGTGATCAGAATGCTCGCGCCCTGGCAATCCGGCGCGCCATAGAGGAACGCCTCGAAGCCAAACGGATGAGCCACGATCTGGACTACCTGGATCTGGATATCGACGACTGAAGCCGGAGCACTAAAGCGCAGCACATGCAGCAGCACGCGCCACGGTTGCGGGATCTGGTGCTCCTCGGTGGCGGGCACAGTCATGTGCAGGTTCTGAAGTCCGCCGGCATGCGCCCGCTGACCGGCGTGCGCCTCACACTGATCTGCCGGGAAGTCGAGACGCCATACTCCGGAATGCTGCCGGGCCACGTGGCCGGGCTCTACGACCGCGCGCAGATTCACATCGATCTTGCACGCCTGGCGCGCTTTGCCGGCGCCCGGCTGCTCGCCGCCGAGGCAACCGGGCTCGATCTCGAGGGACGCCAGGTGCTACTCGGCCAACACCCGCCGGTTCGATTCGATCTGCTTTCCATCAACACCGGGGCGGTGCCGGCAGAGCTGCCCGGGGTCGGCACGCCGGTAAAGCCCATCGGCCGTTTTCTGCCGCGCTGGGATGCGTTGCGCGCATCGGTACGCAGCGGCGAGCGCGTGGCGCTGGTGGGTGGCGGCGCGGGCGGGGTGGAGCTGGCTCTGGCCATGCGTCGCGCGTTGCCTGCGGACGTCGGCGTCGTGCTCGTGAGCGACTCCCTGCTGCCCGGACACCCTGGCGGTGTCGTGTCGCGGCTGCGGCGCGCGCTCCAGGTCAGCGGGGTCGAGCTGGTGATGCAGTTTCGTGTGGACGCCGTCGATTGCGACAGCGGCCAGGGCGAGCGTCCTGCGCGCAGGCTGCTCAGGTCCAGCGACGGTCGCAGCGTGTCGGCGACCCATCTGTTCTGGGTAACCGGCGTCACGGCGCCGCCGTGGATCGCGGCGTCGGGTCTGGCCACGGACCCCGGCGGTTTCGTCGCCGTGGATCGATACCTGCGCTCCACCTCTCATCCCTGTGTGTTCGCGGCCGGAGACGTTGCGGCGCTGGTGCATCAGCCCCGGCCCAAGGCGGGTGTCTACGCCGTGCGCGAGGGGCCGGTGCTGGGCGAGAACCTGCGCCGCGCGGTGGCGCAGCGACCACTGCGGCCGTTCCGCGCGCAACGCCGTTTCCTGAGCCTCATCGGCATGGCCGACGGCCGCGCCGTGGCATCGCGTGGTCCCCTGGTGGCTCAGGGCGCCTGGGTGTGGCGCTGGAAGGATCGCATCGACCGCCGCTTCATGGCGCGCTTCCAGGATCTGCCCGAGATGGCCCGGGCCGAGTTCGATCTGCCGGCGGCGCTGCGTGCCGAAGCGCCGGAGACGATGCGCTGCGGTGGCTGCGGCGCCAAGCTGGGTGCGGATCCGCTGCGCCGCGTGCTGGCGCGCCTGCCGCAGCAACGCTACCCCAACGTGAGCGTGGGCATCGGCGACGATGCCGCGGTGGTTCAGGTTGCGGGCGGCGCGCTGCTGCTCACCGTCGATGGCTTCCGCAGCCTGGTCGACGACCCCTATCTGTTCGGCCGGATCACCGCCCATCACAGCCTCAATGACGTCATCGCCATGGGCGGACATGGCACCGCGGCGCTGGCGCTGGCAACCGTACCGCTGATGGCCGAGTCGATGATGGAGGATGAACTCTACGCGCTGCTGCGCGGCGCCGTGGACGTGCTCAACGCCCAGGGCGTACCCCGGGTTGGCGGTCACTCGGCGGAGGGCGCGGAGCTGTCGTTGGGGCTCACCATTACCGGCGCACTCGATGGACCGGCGCTCGGCAAAGCCGGCCTGCGCGCGGGCGATGCGCTGGTGCTCAACAAGCCCGTCGGCACCGGTGTGATTCTGGCTGCGCACATGCGCGGGCTGGCGGGCGCGGCGGAGCTGGCCGCGGCGCTCGAAAGCATGGATCGCTCCAACGCGCCCGCGCTGACGGTTTTCCGTGACCACGATGTGCACGCGCTCACGGACGTCACCGGATTCGGCCTGATCGGGCATCTTGCCGAGATGCTGCGTGCCGGTGGCGTCAGGGCGCAGCTGCGCGCCGGCGCCGTGCCGGCGTTGCCGGGTGCAGCACGCCTGCTTGCAGCCGGCGTCGCCAGCTCGCTGCAGAGCAACAACGAGCTGGCACTGCAGGATTTCGAGCTGCACGGTGTGCTGCCCGCAGATCCGCGGGTGCGATTGCTGGCCGACCCGCAGACCTCCGGGGGGCTGCTGGCGGGCGTTGCGGCGGCACGGGCGGACGCCTGCGTAGCCGAGCTCAGGGCGCTCGGGTTCGATGCGGCCGTGATCGGCACGGTGGTCGATGTGGTGCCGGCTGCCGCCGGCGCCGCTGACGCCCCGCTGTCGAGCGTGGCAGTCTGATGCGCGTGCTGGTGGTCACTGATCCCCTGTGTTCCTGGTGCTGGGGCATGTCAGAGGCGGTGGAGGAGGCGGCGAGCCGGCTGCGCGGCGAGGTGGCGTTCGATCTGCTGCTGGGAGGTGTGAACACCCATGCCACCCAGCCCGTGGGCGACTACGGCCGCAGGCTCCTGCTGCACATCTGGCGTGAGGTGCACGCGACCACCGGCGCCCGGTTCGGGTTCCGGGTGCCTGACGGCATCGTCTACAACAGCACCTTGCCGTGCCTGGCCGTGCTCGCCGTCCGCCAGGCGCTGGGCCGGCCCCCGTTCGGCTACCTGCACCGGCTGCAGCAGCTGTTCTTTCAGGAGGGTTGCAATGTCAACGACCTCGAAGTGCTCTGCCGCACGGCGACGGAGTTCGAGGTCGCTGCAGGGCACGTACGGCGCGCGGTGAGCGATGCCGACTTGCTGGCCAAGCTGCAGGCGGAGTTCGACAGCGCGCGAGTGTACGGCACCAGCGCCTTGCCGAGCGTGCTGGTGGAGGTTTCGGGCGAGCGCTCCCTGCTGGCCGGTGGCTACCTGGATGCGGACATGCTGGTCGCGCTGGTGCGCGAACGTCAGGCGTCGAAGAACTGAGCGATCACGGGCCGGAACCGGTCCATGTCCACCAGAAACGAATCGTGCCCCTGAATCGAGGCGAGCCGGTGGAAGGTGACGTCGCGCACGTGACGCTTCAGGCCCAGCGCGAGCTCCTCCTGCTGCTCCACGGGAAACAGAAAGTCCGTTTCCACGCCGATGACCATCACCCGCTCTGCCTGCACGCGCGATAGTCCCCGCTCCAGGCTGCCCCCATGGTCTGCCGCGTCGAACAGGTCCATGGCCCGGGAAAGATAGAGGTAACAGTTGGCATCGAAGCTGCCGACAAACTTGGCGGCGTGGGCCTCGAGGTAAGACTCCACCTCGAAATCCATGCTGAACGGAGGATCCTCGGCGGCACGGTCCATGACCCGTTCGCGTCCGAAACGCTCCGTCCACTCGTCGGCCGAACGGTAGGTGATCATGCCCAGCTTGCGGGCCAGGCGCATACCGATGGCCGGTCCGTTGGTCAGGTCATAGTTGCCTTTCTGCCAGGCCGGGTCCTTGCGGATGATCTCGCGCTGCAGCGAACGGATGGCGATGGAGAAGGGCAGGCTGCGGGCCGCGGACGAGATGGTCACCAGCGATCGCAGACGCTGCGGAAACAGCATCGCGAATGCAAGCGCCGTCATGCCGCCCATGGACGCGCCGAGCACGCTGTGTGCGCGCGCGATGCCGAGATGGTCGAGCACGGCGACACCGCCCGCGGCGATATCCTCGACGTGCAGCACAGGAAAGCGCAACCGGTAGTGCGTGCCGGTCTCCGGATCGACGGAAGCCGGGCCGGTGCTGCCGAAACAGCTGCCCAGCGAGTTCACGCAGACCACCAGATAGCGGTTGGTATCGATGGGTTTGTCGGGACCGACCATGTCCTCCCACCAGCCGCTGCTGGAGTCCTCCGCCGAGGAGGCAACGTGGGCGGAGGGCGACAGGCCCGTGAAGATCAGAATGGCGTTGTCCGCCGCGGCGTTGAGCCGTCCCCAGGTCTCGTAGGCGAACGTGGGGTCACGCAGCGCGCCGCGCTTCATGGCAAACAGGCCCTGGTAGGTAAACCGCCGTACGGCGCTCATGGTGCTAGACCCATCCCGGATTCCGGACTGCGGAGTCTACCCGCAGCGTTCGGGCCAGATCACCCCCGGGGACAGGACCGCGCCGCGGGCCGAGGCTGCTTGGCACCCGCATCTGCTTCGGGCACTCTTGCCCGCCATGCATGCGCGTTCCTCCAACCGTCACAGGCACGAGCCGTTGCTGGTGCCCGCCCTCCTGCTGGCCAGCCTGTCGGCGGTGACGCTGGCCCTGCTGCTGCTGCAGGGCGCGCTCGGCAACACCTCGCTGGCCGTGCTCTGGCACCCGCTCGAGTGGCTGTCCGCGCTCGACAACGCCACGGCGCAGAACATCCTGTCCAATGCTCCGGAGGTGGTCGCGGCGGTACTGGCGATCGCTACCACGGTCGTCGCGATCGTGGTGGAACTGGCGGCAACCCGGTACAGCCACGAGATCACCCGGCTGTTTCTGCGCGAGCCGGTCAATCTGGTGGTGCTGGGGCTGTTCGTCGTAACCACGGTGCAGTGCGTGTGGATCACGGCGGTGCTGGACGACGGCAGTGGCGCGGCACTGGTCCCCCAGGCAGGCTTCGCCATCACTCTGGGGCTGGTGACTTTGTGCCTGTTGCTGCTGGTGCCCTACATCTACTTCGTATTCACCTTTCTCTCGCCCATCAGTGTGATCCAGCGGATCTGTCAGCAGGCCTACCAGCTGGTACTCAAAGCCCGTACCGGCGATGTCGAGCGCCTGCAGTCGCTGGTGGAGGAAGCGGTGGACGAACTGCAGGACGTGGCACGCGGCGCGATTCAGCAGGGTGATCGCGGCATCGCCATGGCTGCGGTGGACGGCCTCACAGGTCTGGTGTTCGACTATGTCGCCGCACGCGGGCAGCTGCCCGCAGCATGGTTCGACGTCACCCCGAGCATCGCAGCGGACCCGGATTTCGTGGCCCTGGCGCCGGAGACCATGAGCGAAGTACGCAGCCAGGGGATCTGGCTGGAGCGCAAGATCTTCCGCCGTTACCTGTCGCTCATGGGCCAGTCGGCCATTCACGCCCGCGACGTGGCCAACCTGATCGGTATCAACACCCAGCGCATAGCCACGCATCTCGGCCCGCAGCATCCCAATCTGCTGGAGCTGTGCATGCGTACCTTCAACAGTTACCTGCGAACCACCATAGGCGCCAGGGATCCCCGGACCGCGTACTTTCTGATGAACCAGTACCGTCTGATCGGCGAGTGTCTGCTGCGCACCCGCAACACCGCCGGCGCGATTCAGGTGGCCGGATACCTGCGGGAGTACGGACAGCTGGCCCATAATCTGGGGCTCTCGTTCCTGCTGGAGACCGCCGCATACGACGTGATGCAGCTGGTGGAGGACGCGCTGGAGCTGGACCCTGCCGCAGTCGATCCGCTGCTCTCCTGTCTGCTTGCACTCGATCAGGAGATCAAGGAAGAGAGCCAGGAAGAAAGTCTGCTCGGAGTGCGCCGTTCGCAGATTCAGCTGGCCACGCTGTTTCTGCAGCGCGGTGACGAGAGCCGGGCGAAGCGTATCGTCGACGATCTGCGCTCCGAGCGGATCGAACGCCTCGAGCGTCTGCGCCAGGGCCTGCTCACCGACGATCGGCCGCAATTCTGGGAACTGATGGACCGCGGCGTGAACTTTTCCTACCTGGAGGCGGCCCGGCGCGAGTACCTGGAGCCGCTGTTCAAAGAATTGCGTAATCGCTGAGGCCGCGCTCTGGGCCCAACCGGGCTCGTCCCAGGCGGTAGAGCATGCGCGCGGCGGTCAGCCGATTGTAAGAATCGTTGCAATAGTGCTACCGGGGGTGACAGACTGCTCACAGCGGACTGCTGCGTGCCGTGTGATGCTGCCACAGGGCAGCCGACGCGGCGACGTTGCAACAACAATAGATAATCCAAAGTCAGATAATCCAAAGTCGCACGGAACGAGCAGGCCAGGGATCGGTCGCCGTCGGGGGTATTGATCATGGCTCTCTTGTCCATCGGCCGGTGGTGGGCGGCGCGCATCGCGACGTTCGCACTGACGGCTGCGGCTTTTTCGGCATCCGCGCTGGCCTTCGAAAACCCGGGATTCGAAGACGGGCTCCCCGGACCCACGGCGCCGGGCTGGGACCTCAGCGCCGCCTCGGACAGCGCCCAGGTCACCGCCGGGGATGGGGCGGAGTTCGGGATCTACGCCGATTACGGCATCAACGTGCCGGCTATCTTCGGCTCACAGTCGCTGCGTCTGGGCACGCCCAAGCAGATCAATCAGTCTCAGAACCGCGGGCTGAACGTGGCCCTTTCCGACCCGTTCGTGCCGGCGGGCAACGAGTTGCTGGTGACTTTCCGGCTGTTCAGCTTCGAGCATCGCGGCGACGACCGCTTGATCTTCGAGGTGCTGGATGCCGATTCCGGCCTGCCCCTCGCGGGTACCGGTTTTGCCTTCACGCCCAGGACTGCGGGCAACGCGACCCTGGAGCAGATGGTTCAGAACCTGTGCTCTGCGGGCCCGACCTGTGCCATGACCATCGACGTGGGCAAACGCGACAAACGTCCCACGGACAGTGGCGTCTACAAGCTCACTATCTCGCTGCCGGAGCTTGCCCCCTCGCAGCGCGTGCAGGTGCGCTACGCGGTGCTGGCAGGCGACAACGAAGCGCATGCGACCTGGGCCTACTTCGACAACGAGAATCGGCCCCCCAAAGCAGTGCTGCGGGTCAACCCCGGCACCGCGGCACCCGCGCTCGAGGGCGATTTCGTGGTTGCCGACTGCCTGCTGGCCAATGACCCGGATGGGGATGCACTGAGCTGCCACTTCGAGGCCAGTGGGGGCGGATTGGACCCTGCCCGGGGCAGCCACGACGGCAATCTGGCCGTGTTCTGGTTCCCCGACGAGGGACCGGCTGCCATCCAGCTGACGGTCACGGACGCGGCCGGACAGACGGCCACCGATCGTGTGGACCTGGATCTCAGAAACGTCGACCCGGTGGTGAACGCGCTGGATCTCGAGGTGCTCGACGGGCAGGGCGGCGAGACGGTCTGCCGCTGGCTCGATCCCGGCATCGGCAGCTTCGCGGACGGATCATTGCGCCCCGAGACACACCAGGTGGCCGCCAGCGGTGGCCTGGTGGTACCCGGCAGTTTCCAGGAAGAGCATGATCCTGCTTACTCCACCGGATCTGCGAGGATCGCGGTCGCGGCGGGAGCCAGCGGCGGCGCGTGCACGGTCACAGACGCGCCCGACGACGGCAGCGGCAGCGATGCGTTCTCGGTCACGACCGTTCCCCAGGCGCTGCTGCGCGGCCATCTCGAGGGCGAGGCGGGCAACGACACGGCAGAAACCGCCAGCCCGCTGACGCCGGACAAGATCTACCTGGGCGTGATCGACAGCCCGGAGGACGTGGACGTCTACGAAATCTGCGCATCGATCAGCACGGATGCCGGCGGCCAATCCGTGTGCATCCCCCCGGCGCGCAACACCGAACTGCTGCTGACGCTGTCGAACCTGCCGGCAGACTACGAGCTGCTGGTATTCGGGCAGACCGACATCGAATCGCTGCAACCGTTTGCGGATTCCACGCTGAAGACGGCGCCGTTTTTCAACATTCCGTTCTTCAACATTCCGTTTTTCAACATTCCCTTCTTCAACATTCAGTTCGATACGGTTCCTTTTTCAACATCAACTTCCGGGTGGCGCCCTTCTTCAACATTCCGTTCTTCAACATCCCTCTGGAGCGCAGCCCGTTCTTCAACATCAACACCGGGGGCTACCTGCTCGGGTTCGACGAGGTACCGCTGAGCGCGACGGCGCCGCGGCCCAGCGCGGTGATCTCGAGCAGCGACATCAACGTTTCCGAAGTCGGTTCCCTCAATCTGGGGCGACTGCAGAGCACGCCGGGGCTTGCGCTCAAGGGGCTTTCGGCCCAGCAGGGCACCACCGACGAGCAGGTGCTGGTACGCCGCAACGCCGGCGACCAGCGCATCCTTGTGGCCGTGATCGGGACCGACGGCGCGTTCTCGACGCAGTCTCCCTACTCACTGGCGGTGGAATCCGCGACTCCGCGCCTGCAGCAGGACCTGCTGCCGCCGGAGTTCTGCGCGGCGCAGCCGGACCCCGCGGTGCCCGGGCAGGCAAAGTACGCTCCGAGCTGGGCGGACCGGGGCGGTGAGCTCTACAATTTCGGCACCGAGACCCTGATTCTGACTCAGAAGACGCGCTTCGAGATCGAGCAGGCGCAGACGGCCGCGACGGCTGCTGCAGCGCGCGGGATCTCGGTTGCCGCCTACTGGCAGGACTTCTGGGCGCAGGTGGGGGCCTATGCGGCCGCAGTCGATGGCCGCGTCGTCTCGGTCGATGGGGCGCTGTTCGCCCAGGCGGATCAGAACACCTGTTCGGTGGATCTGCGCAACCAGCTGATCGAGCAGATCCGCAACACCTACGTCGTTGATCCCGCCGCGCCGGCGTTCCGCGGTGACTTCGACAGCGTCGTGCTGCTCGGCAGCATGAACATCATTCCGCATCGCGCGGTGGTGGACGAGACCAGTGTCGGCTATGAGGGCGACTACGTCACGGACCTCTGGGTGCGCCCCGGAACACCGCTGGCGGTGTCGGTCGCCGAAGGCTACAACCTCACCGATGCTTTCCTGGTGGACCTGGTACCGACCCCGTACCGGGGGCGCTCGTTGTATCTGGAGGATCGTGCGGTGGCACGGCTGGTGGAGTCGCCGGAGCAGATCGGCGGTGACCTGGCCGCGTTCCTCAGGCGCCAGGCCGGCCAGTCGGATGCCAGCGGGCAGGTGGTGTTCGGTTACGACTTCTTCTGCGACGGCGCTCAGGACATCGCCGAGCTGCTGCAACCGTCCAACGGCAGCTACATCAGCGGCCCCTGCGCCGCCGGCGGCGAACCCTGGAACGCCCAGACCCTGCGTGACGTTGCGTTCAACGGCGGCGCGCAGATGTGCCTGGTGCCGGGCGCGCAGGCGGGTACGTCGGATCGACTGCCGCCCCTCGATTTCGAGGTCGTCAATGCCCACATGACCACCTACGCTGCGTTGTCCGCCGCAGGCTTCGCCAGCGGGCTGCAGAAGCAGCCGCCCGGCTATTCCGACGTCGTTGCGTCGGTGGAGTCCGGCCGCTGCCTGGAAGGTAGCATGACCGCCACGATTGGTTGCCACGGCGGCCTCAATGTGCCAGACGAGTGGCGCCTGCCAGCGGAGATCCTGCCGTTCGACGGCGGTAAGGACTGGCCCGAGGAGCTGGGCGGGCTGTTCGGCACCACGGGCTATGGCCTGGGCGACAACATCGTCTCGAACCGGGGCAGTGAAGGCATTCTCACCCTGGTGGTCGAAGAGCTGAACAGGCCCGGAACGACGTTCGGCCAGGCCATCGTGAATGCCAAGCGCCGCTACGTCATGGGCCTGCGCGAAATCGATCCCCACGACGAGGACAGCCTCATCACGCTGACCCTGTACGCGCCGCCGCAATGGATGTTGCCCCAGGATTCCCTGGCCGCGCCGAAATCCCATCCGCAGACGACCATCGCCGACGAGTCGGCCCCTTCACCCTACGGGCCCCTGCACCTGATCGTGCGCGAGAACGCCGCAATCGCGGCGCCAGAGGGGGAGATTTTCGATGACCTGATCGATATCCAGGAGAATCAGCTGTACGGCGTGGGGACCTTCTATGGCCACGTGCCGCAGGATCCCGCAATCACCGGCGGCAGCCAGGCCGTGTACGGCCGGCCGCTGCTGCCGGTGACGGTGCCCGTCGAGGCCGAACCGGTCACCGGGCCGCTGATCCACGGTGTCGCCCTGGTTTCGCGCGACGCGCCCGCCGGCACCATCTGTCCTATCGACGGGCTGCAGCGGCCCTGCGTCATCGCGGCCCAGTACGTGGACGAGACGCTGATCGGCAGTGACTGGCGCTTCGATCCGGTGTTTCCGCTGCCCCAGCACGACTGGATGGTGTACGGGTCCGACGGCCAATCCGGCATCCTGGAACCCGAAAACTGCGTGCCCACCCTCGCGCCCACCCAACTGGGGGTGGCCAGCACGCTGGAGCAGGGGCAGCAGGTGTTTCAGAGCCTGCTCGTGCAGGGCGCGCAGTTCCGTTGCGATGCGTTCGATGCCGAGGTGCCGGGATCGCTGCGTGGTCTGCACCGGTTGTTCACGGACATCGAGCTCACCGCCTACCGTCCGGTGAGCGACGGCAGTCTGAGCGCCGGCGAGCGTGACACTGATTTCGACCCGCCGCAGGTGCTGCGCCAGGACGTGATTGCCGATCCGGTGACCAACGATGTGACTGCAACCATCAGGGTCTCCGACGCGCTCACCGGGGGCAGCGGCATCCGCGAGGTGATCGCGCTGGTTTACTGGGATGCAGCGGACAGTCTCACGGGCTCGGGTGCTGTGGAGTCCTACAGCGCGGTGCCCCAGTGCAACGGGCAACCGTGCGGCGACCTGCCTGACGAGTTCGAATACACCTTCCTGTTGCCCAACGCGCGCAATCAGCGGCTGGCGTTCCAGTATCTCGACGGCGCCGGCAACCTGGCCCAGAAGAGCCTCAAGGGTTCGCTGATTCAGGCGATCGATGTGCAGATCCGCACCACCCTGCTGACCGGGGTGGGAGACAACCAGGTGGTCGTCCAGGTCGGCGAGTGGTGCGCTCTGCCGAACGAGACCGCGACCCTGGGGTACAGCATCGATGGCGGCGAGCCGGTGGTGCTGTCCCTGCAGGACTACACGGCGGAAGCAGACGGCGACGGCGTCACGATCCAGGAGATTCCCGGCGCAACGGCCGATGCGCCCTGTGATGCCCTGATCACCCTCACTGGCCTGGATTTCGGCGACATCAGCGATGGCCAGCCGGCGCTCCTCACCGTGACCGTGCGCATGTCCGGCGCGGCCGGGTCCGACTCCGCCTACCTCATGCCCTGCGCCGACCCGAACGAGCCGGACGTCCTCGATTCGATGGACATCGTCGGTTGCGCGTTCCGGGTAGACGACCGCAGCGTGGTGAGCATCGACATGATCATTGCCGGCGTTCCGGACGACAGCGGCGTTCAGTATCGGCTGGATCTGCCGGACTACGGGCAGTTCAAGTACTGGGACGGGCGCAAGGTCAGCGCGCCGGGCGGAACCCGGCTGTCGGTGACGGAGGACCAGCCGCAGAATGGCGTCGGGCCGACGCGGATAGAGTTCCGGATCAGCAACCTGGCCAGGCTGGGCTGGGACGGCACGTCACCAGTCCGCTTCCAGGTGCAGACCCAGTCGGGCGTGCCGGGTCAGCCGACTCAGGGCTTCCCCGACATTACCGAGGTCTTCACGGGCACACCCTGAAGCCCGCCAGCGCCGCCCTGGTTGGCAAACCGGACGGCGCTGCCCGGTCGCGGTTCCGGGCGCGTCTCCGGTCGCGGCCCGTCGCTTGTCCTGCTGGCGGCCTGCCACTAATCTGCGTCGCTTCGGACCACGGCCACGGACATGCGTGACGATCTGCTGACAGGTCATGTCAGCCTCCTGCTGACGGACATCGAAGGCTCCACGCGGCTCCTGCATCGGCTGGGAGCCGAGGGTTACGCACGTGCCCAGGCCGAGCATCGCACGGTGCTGCGCGCGGCCTTTGCCGCCCACGGCGGTGTCGAGGTGGACACTCAGGGCGATGCGTTCTTTTACGTGTTCCCGTCCGCGCGCCAGTGCGTCGGCGGCGCGGTGGCGGCGACCCGCGGGCTGGCGGGTTTCGCCTGGTCCCACGGCGACCCGGTGAAGGTCCGCATGGGCATGCACAGCGGTGAGCCGCAACCCACTGACGAAGGTTACGTCGGCATCGTGGTCAACATGGCGGCGCGCATCTCGGCCATCGGCCACGGCGGTCAGATACTGCTGAGCGCGGCGTCTGCGGCCGAACTGGGAGATTCGCTTGCGGCCAGCGGGATAACTCTCCGCGACATGGGCGAGCACCGGTTGAAAGATCTCGACCAACCGCAGCGCCTGTACCAGATCGTCATTCCCGAGCTGCCTGCCGACTTTCCACCGTTGCGGTCCGCAGCCCAGAAACCGAACAACCTGCCGGTACCGCTGACGCCGTTCATCGGTCGCGCGCAACTGGTCGCTCAGGTGCGCGACCTGCTGCTGCAGCCGGGTACCCGGGCCGTCACGCTGCTCGGGCCCGGCGGAACCGGCAAGACCCGACTGAGTATCCGGGTGGGGAACGAGCTGCTGCACAATCTGGACGACGGCGCGTTCTTCGTCGGTCTCGCGCCCGTGCGCGACCCGGGTCTGGTGCTCTCGCAGATCGGGGGCGCGCTGTCGGTCAAGGAACGGGCGGGGCAGACACTTCTCGACACGCTGTGCGAGACACTGGCGCCGAAACAGCTGCTGCTGATCCTCGACAACTTCGAACAGGTGCAAGGTGCTGCGCGTGACGTCGCGGCGCTGCTGGCACGCTGTCCTGGATTGAAGCTGCTGGTGACCTCGCGTCAGCCGCTGCGCATTTCCGGCGAGCGGGGCTTCCCGGTTCCGCCGCTGGCGCTGCCGGACCCGGGTGCGCCGCTGCCGCCGCTCGCCGAGGTCGGCAGTTTCGAAGCGGTCCGGCTGTTCGTGGAACGCGCGCAGGCCGCACGCTGGGACTTCGAGCTGACCGACGCCAACGCCGCCGAGGTGGTGGAAATCTGCCGCAAGGTGGATGGCCTGCCGCTCGCCATCGAACTCGCCACGGCGCGACTGTACGCCATGTCCACCACCGAGTTGCTCAAGGCCCTGGATCAGCGGCTCAATGTGCTCACCGACGGCGCGGTGGATCTTCTGGACCATCAGCAGACATTGCGTGATCTCGTCGCCTGGAGCTACGACCTGCTGGACGAGGACGCGCAGCGTCTCTGGCGTCGGCTGGCGATCTTTGCCGGCGGCGCTGCAGTCACCGCCGCCGATGCGGTGTGCAACGCGGAAGGGACGTTCCGCATTCCGGGCGACATCGACGATCTGGCGGCCAAGAGCCTGCTCAATCTCGAATTCGTGCGTGGTGCTTCGCTGCCCGGCGCCGAGGACGAAGGACCCAGGCACAGAATCGCGCTGCTCGAAACCCTGCGCGAGTACGCGGCGGAGATGCTGGATGCCAGCGGCGAGCGTGACGCGCTGGCCGAACGGCATCTCGACTGGTTCCGGGGGCTCGTCGAGCACGCGGCGGGCGCGCTGCGTGGTCCCAGGCTCGACGAGTGGCTGCGCCGCTTCGATCAGGAGCAGGCCAACTTACGATCGGCCATGGGCTTCGGTTTCGCGCATCCCGGGCAGGCGGACGCGGCCGCGCGCATCGTCGGCGTGCTCTATTTCTACTTCTATCAGCGCGGCCAGCTGAGCGAAGGCCGCCAGTGGCTGGAACGGGCCATTGCCTGCGGTGAGGAGCTGGCGCCCGAGGTGCGTGCCCGTGCCCTGTTCGGGCTGGCCAATCTCGAGCGCAGCCAGGGCCGCGCCGAAGCGGCGCTCGAGCATTGCGAAGCTGCCCTGGCGCTGTTCCGAAGCTGCGACGACGCCGAGGGTATTGCCGACACCCTCAGCCAGCTGGGAGCCATTCTCCAGCATCTGGGGCAATTCGACCGTGCCGAGACGGTGCTGGCCGAGGCTGTGGAGCGCCTGCGCGCGATTGACAACCAGGGCCGGCTGGCGTTCGCCCTGGTGCTGCTGGGCGCGCTGCGGCAGATGCGCGACGACCTCAGGGGTGCCGCCGACGCTTACGAAGAAAGTCTGCGGCTTTCACGCCAGGTGGGCGACAAGAACTACATCGCCACAGCGCTGCTCAATCTGGGCGAGGTTCAGGTGTTGCGGGGCGACGGCGAAGCGGCGGCGTTGAATCTGCGCGAGAGTCTGCTGCTGTATCGGGAACTGGGTGTTCGCAATGCGATCGCCTACGTACTGGAAATGCTTGCGGGAATCGATGCGGCTGCGGGCCGCTGCGCCGAAGCAGCGGTACTGTTCGGTGCCGCGGACCGGTTGCGCGAGCTGCTCGGCGCGCCGGTGGAGTCATTCAATCAGGGGCGCTACCAGAGCGATCTAAGCAGGGCCCGCGAAGGAATGAGCGACGCGGACTTTGCCGCGGCCTGGGAGCAGGGGCGAACGATGGAGCTGGATGCGGTCATCGGGGCCGCGCAGCACGACCTCGAGGAGTTGAACGTCGGCGGCTGATGGCGTGGCGGAAGAGGTAGGAGTCGAACCCACCAGGCACGTTATCGCACCTCAACGGCTTTGAAGGCCGCGCGCCTCACCGGAGACGATGCTCTTCCGTCGCTGAGTTTATCACCCCTGCTGCGGGGGCAGCAGCCGATCGCGGTCACCGACCACCACGCGGGTATCGCCGCTGCGGCGCGTGTAACCGCGCGCGTCGAAGTACTCGAGAATCTGTATCGCCACGTTGCGCCCGACGTCGGTCGCATCGCGGAACTCGCGCGCGCTGAACGGACCACGGGCCGACAGCGCTTCGGCGGCGTCTGCAAACGGCAGCACCCGATGGGGGAGATAGACGCGGTTGTCGCTGACCAGGACCAGCACGCGTTTGCCCGCCAACCCCTTGATGCCGCGCTGCAGCTGAATCAGCGGTATCCGCAACGTCTTGCCGATGTCGCCGATGCTGGGCGGCTGGGCCTGATCGAGCAGAGGTTCGAGACGCTGCATCAGTTGCTGCTCCGCGCTGCTGAGCACCACGGTGTGGCGTGGCGGCAGGTAGCGCCCGGAGCGGCGCTGTAGCGCGCCTTCGGTTGCGAGCGCGTCGAGCAGCGTGGCACGGTACGCGCTCGGCACAGCGGCAGCAAACTCGTTTTCCTGCAGGCCCTGCAGCGTCGGATCGGAGCCGTGCTGTGCGATGCACTCGTTCAGGAGCGCCTCGCGCCACGCGCGCCAGAGCTCTGCAGCGACCAGGGTGTCACCGTCGCGTACCACGGCCTGCGCCGGCTCGAGCGCAGCGAGGCCGTCGGCGTCCAGATCCCAGATGGCCTGAAACTCGGTGGCGTACACGGGTCCGGCGGCCAGCAGCCCGGCCAGCGCCGCAGCCGGATCGGCGGCAGCCAGCGCCGCCAGCTCGCGCAGCCGGCGCGGATCCCGGCGCCGGCGCGCGGGAGGACGATTGTCCAGGATCTCGCCCCCGCCCAGGGTGCGGTCCAGGCTCTGATCGCGCACGACGACGCGGTCGCCGTGGCGCAGCAGGAGCGGCTCATCGAGCACCAGCTCGGCCAGCGTACGGCTGCCTGGTTCGGCCCGGCTGCCCTCGAGCAATGCCAGTCGTGCCGTGCTGTGGCGCGTGGCGTGATACACGTGCACCGGGGTCCAATGGCGCACCGGGCGCGGGAAGTCCGGCAGCACATCGAGTGCCAGCGCGACCTGTCTGAAGCCTGCGCTCGGCGTGCGGCTGAGCCAGTCACCGCGCCGGATTGCTTCCGTGGGCGCGCCGGTGACGTTCAGTGCGGCACGGTCGCCCGGCCGTGCCAGATCCGCGCTTCGATTCTGCACGCGGATGTCGCGCACCCGAACCTTGACGTCGTGCGGGAACAGCCACAGCTCGTCGTCTACGCGCGCCTGGCCGCAATGCACGGTTCCGGTAACGACCAAGCCGGCGCCTTTTACGGTGAAAGCGCGATCGACGGGCAGCCTGAAGGGCCGCTCGCTGATGGGAGCGGTCGACCGTGACGCAGCTGCAAGCAGCTCGGTTTTCAATCGGGTGATGCTGGCCGGATCCTCGGCCGAGGTCTCGACGATGGGCGCGCCCTCGAGGAAGGTGCCGCGCAGCAGCCGTGCGATCTCGCCGCGTACCTCGGCGATGCGCTGCGCGTCGACCCGGTCGCACTTGGTGAGCGCTACCAGGCCGTGCTGCACGCCGGTGAGCTGCAGGATCTGCAGATGTTCACGAGTCTGTGGCATCGGGCCGTCGTCGGCGGCTATCACCAGCAGCGCGAACTGATGCGCCGCGACCCCGGCGACCATGTTGTGGATGAAGCGGTGATGCCCGGGCACGTCGACGAATCCCAGGGTGGTGCCGTCGTTTTCGAGATACGCGAACCCAAGGTCGATGGTGAGCCCGCGACGCTGCTCCTCGGCGAGCCGGTCGGTATTCTGACCCGTGAGCAGCCGCACGAGTGTCGTCTTGCCGTGGTCAACGTGTCCTGCGAGGCTGATGATCATGTGCGCGCAGGCAGGTGGTCGAGCACTTTGAGCAGCTCCCCGAGATCGCCGGCGCCGCGCATGTCGAGCCACAGGGCGCCGTGCTGCAGACGGCCGATGATCGGTGTCGGCAGAGCCCTGAGCGTCTCGAGCAGCGCGCGCAGCCGTTTTTCCGAGGCATGGCGCGCGCACACGGCGATGCTCGGGAGGCGGTGTTCGGGCAGCGAGCCGCTGCCGATCTGACAGTCGCTCGGTTGGACGCTGATGTCGAGATCCGGTCGGCGAGCGGCCAGCACCCCGCGAACGCTTTCGGCCCGCTCGCTCAGCAGAGCCAGAGGCTCGGTCATCATGCGCAGCAGGGGCAGGCGCTCAGGCAGCTGTTCCGGTTCCTCGTACAGAGCCAGGGTGCGTTCCAGGATGGTCAGAGTCAGCTTGTCGGGGCGCAATGCCCGCTTCATCGGGTTGGCATTGCAGGCGTCGATGAGGCGGCGCGAGCCGACCAGAATACCGGCCTGCACCGAACCCAGCAGCTTGTCGCCGCTGAACATGACCAGATCCGCGCCCTGGTTGAGCACCTCCTGGGGCATGGGCTCGTGGGGCAGGCCGAAGCGGGTCAGGTCCACCAGGGTGCCGCTGCCGAGGTCGACCGCCAGTGGCAGGTCGTGGTCCCGCGCTACCGCGGCAAGCTCGGTAACGGACACGGAGCGGGTGAAGCCGCTCAGGTGATAGTTGCTCGGGTGCACCTTGAGCAGCATGGCGGCGCCGTCCGCGGCGGCCGCCGCATAGTCGCGTGGGTGCGTGCGGTTGGTGGTTCCGACTTCGCGCAGACGGCAGCCGGCGCGCTCCATGATCTCCGGCAGGCGGAAGCTGCCGCCAATCTCGATGAGCTCGCCGCGCGAAACCGGCACCTGGCGCCCGACGGCAAAGGTGTTCAGCACCAGCAGCAGTGCCGCCGCGCAGTTGTTCACCACGGTGGCGGCTTCGGCTCCGGTGAGCAGGCACAGACGCCGCGCCACCGCATCGTCGCGGTGGCCGCGACGGCCGCTGCCCAGGTCGTACTCCAGATTCATCGGTCCGGTGACAAGAGCCCGCACGGCATCCAGCACCGTGCCGGGCAACGGAGCGCGGCCGAGGTTCGTGTGAATCAGTGTGCCGGTGAGATTGAACACGGCGCGGTAGCTGTGCGTCGCCAGGTGGTCCTGCAGGCAGTTGGCGCAGGCCGACGGCTCAACGGCCCAGTCCGGTGCCGAGCCGGCGGCCCGCCATCGCGCCTGCAGCGCGCGCAGCTCCTGCTTGACCGTCTCGGTGCCGTAGGTGCTGCGCAGGACGCGCATCGGGTCGGCCTGCAGCAGGGCGTCTATGCCTGGAAGATCTCTGAGCTGCATCAGATGACTTCGAGCGCGTCGGCATCCGGCAGCGCCGGCAGGCCCACCGCAGGTTCCGACTGGTACCAGTAGGCGACGCTGGCGATGTCGTCCTGCAGCGGCAGATAGCGGCGCCCGCTGCGCCAGCCCAGTGCCTGCATGGTCACCCTGACGCGGTGCTCGAATCGCACCGGGTCGGGGATGTGCCACCGGTACATGCCGAAGCGCTGCTGGCTGCCGAAGCGACCGCTGGGCTTGATGATCTGATGCAGGCCGGCGTACGGGGTGGAGAAACGCTCGTAGCCGGCTTCGCGGTCTTTCGCGAGAAAGCAGTACGAGCCGCAGAAGTAGTCTTCCGTGCCGGTGGCGCAGATGGTGGGGAAGTCGGTGTCGTCATCCAGATAGAACTTGGCTTCGCCCTCGCCCCACCAGCCGCGGTTGTTCGAGCCCCAGGCCATGTAGGTGCCGACGTAGTGCCCGCGGCCGGCGACGTCCAGCAGCGTGTGCACGTCGCCGTAAGGCAGCGGGTTGACCCGGCGGAAGTGCGCATGAAAGTAGGCGCGCTCCGGCTCTACGTCGGTGAGCGCGTAGTTGATCTGGTAGTAGAGCGTGACCCGCTCGCTGCTGAGGTTCTCCACCGTAAACCGGGCCCGCCGTTTGAACGGCATCTCCCAGTAGCTGTTGAAGCCGCTGCGCGGATTGACGCAGATCGCCTGAGAGTTGAGCGGGTCGTACTCGCACCAGCCCATGCCGAAGAAGTCGCCGAGCGGGCACGACACGCTCGGTTCGGAGTGGTCGTCCCACCAGGCGCGCAGAATCAGGTGCCGCCAGTGGCCCGTGGGGGTCAACCAGATCTGCTGGATGGCGCCGCTGCCCTCGATGTCGGCCAGCGTGAACGTCTGCCCCGGCTCGATGTGCACCGATGGCGATATCTTCCAGCCCTGGCCGAGATCCCGGGCTGCCTCGGCGCCGGTGCCCTGGGTTGCCATGCCGGCAGCGCCCGGGGCGCCACTGAAGTTCTCCGGGCTGATCGACCGGCTGCGCGCCTTGGACAGCAGCGCGAGGTTGCCCAGATGCAGACCCAGGCCATTGAATTCGGACATGCGTGCCACCCGCCGCGCGATTTCAGGGGTAGGCAAAGGTACCTACGCGGGGCCGCCGCGGCAACGCCCCATCGCGCGCTCTGCGTTCCCGCATCCCGTCCGGCGGACGACCCTGCCGGCAGTGGTTGCCCGCGGCAGCGGTGACCGCAGCGGTCATGCGTCAGTGAGAATTAAACCGATTAGGTTTAGAACAAATTGGTATTAGATCAAATCGATTGAACCGATTAGCATCCTTTGCCATCGAATCGATTGAAGCGATTAAACCGATTCAAACGATGCGATTGGCGCGCAAAGCGCTACGAGGGGTTCGAGCGAGGCATGGGGATGCCTCGGTGTGTGCCGGAAGGCACCGGGACACCGGCCAGGGGCCAACGTACGGGGACGGGGATCTTGAGCGACAGAGACTTTCTAACGCCGACCGAGGTGGCAAGACTGCTGATGGTTTCGCCCATCACGGTGCGCCAGTGGGCTCAGAAAGGACTCCTCGAGGCTCAGACGACGGCCGGCGGCCACCGCCGGTTCCCGCGCCAGGCAGTCAGCCGTTTCGCTCGCGAGCGTGGCATCACGCTGCCCGGCGCGCGGCCCTGCCTGCTGGTCGTGGACGACAACCGTCCCTTCAACAATTACCTGACGGCGCTGTTCAGCGCCAACGTCGCGGACCTGGACGTCTACTCGGCGTACGACGGCTTCGAAGCGGGCCGGCTGGTGCAGCAGCACATGCCGGATCTGGTTCTGCTGGACGTCATGATGCCGGGCATAGACGGCGTCGAGGTCTGCCGCAGCCTCAAGACCGATCCGGCCACCGCGCATATCCGCGTGGTCGCAATGACCGGCTATCACTCGCCGGAACTGGAAAACAAGATGCTGGCCGCGGGCGCGGAAGTTCTGCTCAGCAAGCCGTTCTCGAGCGAGACGGTGCTGAACGCCTGTGGGCTCAGCGAACAAACCGTCGGAACCATACAGGGGTAAACAGGATGACCATCTACACCGAAGCGCAGGAAGCGGAGACCCTCAACGAGTGGTATCAGGTCGACGAGGACCTCAACGATACGGACGTTGAAGACGAGGATGATGCGCCGGCGGCGCGCCCTGCACGGGCGACGCGGCATCGGGAAATCGGAGACGCCACGGACATGTACCTGGCAGAGATCGGACGCGCCAACCTGCTCACCGCGGATCAGGAAAAGTCGCTGGCCCGCCTGGTGCAGAAAGGCGATCCGCGCGCCCGGGCGCAGATGATCGAAAGCAACCTGCGTCTGGTGGTCAAGATCGCTCGGCGCTACCTCAACCGCGGGCTGCCGCTGCTCGATCTCATCGAGGAGGGCAACCTCGGCCTCATCCGTGCGGTGGAGAAGTTCGACCCGGAGAAGGGCTTCCGCTTCTCTACCTATGCCACCTGGTGGATCCGCCAGGCGGTGGAGCGTGGCCTGATGAACCAGGTCAAGACCATCCGCCTGCCCATTCACATCGCCAAGGAACTCAACGGCCTGCTGCGTGCGCACCGCGAGCTCAGCCAGAAGCTGGATCACGAGCCGACGCCGGAGGAGGTCGCCTATCTGGCGGACAAGCCGGTCGAGCGGGTGCGCGAGCTGCTGCAGCTGTCCGACGACATCAGCTGTACCGAAATCTCGGTGATCGACCCCGAGCGTGCGCAGTGGGACGGGTTCGAGGACAACACGTTCGAGGATCCCTGGGAGATGCTGCACGGTGAGCAGCTGCATGCGCGTCTCGAGGACTGGCTCGACCGCCTGCCGGAAAAGTCGCTGGATGTGGTGGTACGTCGTTTCGGGCTGCGCGGCCACGACATGTACACCCTCGAGGAAGTCGGCCGCCAGATCAGTCTGACCCGCGAACGGGTTCGCCAGATTCAGGTGGACGCGCTCAAGGAGCTCAAGCAGATGCTGGCGGAGGAGGGCTTCAGCCAGGAGGCGGTGCTCGGCTGATTGCGCATTGACGCAATCAGCTTGGAAGTTTCGGGCGAAGCCCGAAACTTCAGGCTGATCACACACTCGAGCGTAGACGTTGGGCCGGATGCTTCGGGCTGTGCCCGGATCCAAGACTGAGTGACGGCCCGGTAGCCCCGGGCCGTTTGCGTTTCAGCGCTTGCCGAGCGGGACGAAGTCGCGCTTGGCCGGCCCGTTGTAGAGCTGCCTCGGGCGGCCGATCTTGTAGGACTCGCTGATCATCTCGTTCCACTGCGCGATCCAACCCGGCGTGCGGCCGGTAGCGAAGATCACGGTGAACATTTCGGTCGGGATGCCGATGGCCTTGAGAATGATGCCCGAGTAGAAGTCCACATTCGGGTACAGGCGCTTCTGCACGAAGTAGTCGTCCTCGAGCGCGATCTTCTCCAGGCGCTGCGCCATGCGCAGAATCGGATCGTCCTCGACGCCCAGCTCGTTGAGCACTTCGTGGCAGGTCTGCTGCATGACCTTGGCGCGGGGATCGTAGTTCTTGTAGACCCGGTGGCCGAATCCCATGATGCGGAACGGGTCGTCCTTGTCCTTGGCCTTCTTCACGTACTTGTCGATGTTCTTCTCGTCACCGATCTCATTGAGCATGTTGAGCACGGCTTCGTTGGCGCCGCCGTGGGCCGGGCCCCAGAGCGCGGCGATGCCGGCGGCGATGCAGGCGAACGGATTGGCGCCGGTGGAGCCGGCCAGGCGCACGGTGGAGGTGGAAGCGTTCTGCTCGTGGTCCGCATGCAGCAGGAAGATCCGGTCCATGGCCCGGGCGATGACCGGGTTGACCTCGTAGTTTTCGCACGGCGTCGCGAACATCATGTGCAGGAAGTTCTCGGCGTAGTCGAGGTCGTTGCGCGGATAGATGAACGGCTGGCCCAACGCGTACTTGTAGCTCATCGCTGCCAGCGTCGGCATCTTGGCAATCAGCCGGTGCGCCGTGATGCGACGGTGCGCCGCGTTGTTGATGTCCAGAGAGTCGTGGTAGAACGCCGACAGGGCGCCGGTTACGCCGCACATGATGGCCATGGGGTGCGCATCGCGGCGGAAGCCGCGGAAGAAATGCACCAGCTGCTCATGCACCATGGTGTGGTGCTTGATGGTGTCGACGAACTGCTCCTTTTCCGGCCGCGTCGGCAGCTCGCCGTTCAGCAGCAGGTAGCAGAGCTCCAGGTAGTCGGACTGTTCTGCCAGCTGTTCGATGGGGTAGCCCCGATGCAGCAGCACCCCTTTGTCACCGTCGATGTAGGTGATCTTGGACTCACAGGATGCGGTGGAGACGAAACCGGGATCGTAGGTGAAGTAGCCCTCGCCGGTGAGCTTGCCGATGTCGATGACATCCGGTCCCTCGACCCCGCTGATTACCGGTAGATCGATGGTCTTACCGTCTACAGACAGCTGGGCACTCTTGCCACCCTTATCGGCCATGGGTCCTCCCGCCAGAACAATGAAAGCGCCTGGCTCTGTGGCCGGGCTGCAAGTGAGACGGCGAGCCTATAAACGGCGACGATGCTTGTCAATTCGGGCTTGGACCTATGGGTCGCAAGCATCGCTTTTCCCGTCGATGGCCTTTACAATACGGCGCCCAGGAAGACCCGTCTGCCGGATCTCTCAAAGGCGCCGCTAGTCGCCCGCAGATACCGCATCAGGGCCCACCCCGCGTATTGCATCAACCGATAGACGGAAGACGTAAGGTAATGAAGACCGAACGCCCTGTGAATTTATCGCTGACGAAATTCAGCTTCCCCATCGCCGCCATCGCATCCATCACGCACCGCATTACCGGCGTGGTGCTGTTCGTGGGCATCGCCTACCTGTTGTGGCTGCTCGACCTGGCGCTCGGCTCGGCAGAAGGCTACGCGCGCGCGGTCGATACCCTGGCCATGCCGCTGCCCAAGCTCGTGCTGCTGGGCGTGCTGGCCATGCTGTTCTTTCACATTTTCGCCGGGGTCAAGCATCTGCTGATGGACTTCCATCTGGGGGACGGGCTTGCAGCGGCTCGCATGGGCGCGCAGCTGTCCTTCGTGCTGACGGTACTCGCGACGATTCTGGCAGGAGTATGGCTATGGTAACCAACGTCACCAGTCTCACCCGCAGCGGTCTTGCGGATTTCGTCATTCAGCGGGTCTCCGCCGTGATCATGGCCCTGTACGCGCTGTGCCTGCTGGGTCACTTCATCACCAGCCCGAGCGCCAGCCACGCCAGCCTGGTGGGCTTCTTCGGCTCCACGCCCATGCAGATCTGGAGCACTCTGGCGGTGCTGGCCACTGCGGCCCACGCCTGGATCGGCATGTGGACCGTAGGCACCGACTACATCCGTCCGCACTATTTCGGCGCACATGCCACCGCGTTCCGTCTGACCTATCAGGCCGGTTGCATGGTGCTGCTGTTCGTTTACGTGGCCTGGGCCCTGCAGCTGTTCTGGACGCTGTAGGCGAGTTCCAGGTAGACGTTTGAGCTGGAGTTCTTAGAGACATGAGCAGAATCAGAAAGATGAGCTTCGACGGCGTGATCGTCGGCGGCGGCGGATCGGGGATGCGGGCGGCGCTGCAGCTGGCGCAATCCGGCCTGAACACCGCCGTGATCACCAAGGTGTTTCCCACCCGGTCACACACCGTCTCGGCTCAGGGCGGGATCACCTGCGCCATCGCCAGCGACGACCCCAACGACGACTGGCGCTGGCACATGTACGACACCGTCAAGGGCTCCGACTACATCGGCGACCAGGATGCCATCGAGTACATGTGCAGCGAAGGTCCCCAGGCCGTGTTCGAGCTCGAGCACATGGGGCTGCCGTTCTCGCGAACCGAGACCGGCCGCATCTACCAGCGGCCGTTCGGGGGGCAGTCCAAGGATTTCGGCAAAGGCGGGCAGGCGGCGCGCACCTGCGCGGCGGCGGACCGTACCGGTCATGCGTTGCTGCACACCCTCTATCAGGCCAACCTGCGCGCACGTACGGTGTTTCTGAACGAATGGTTTGCCGTCGATCTGGTGAAGAACCAGGATGGAGCCGTGGTAGGCGTGATCGCCATCGAGCTCGAGACCGGC
The DNA here is from genome assembly GCA_041395905.1 of Pseudomonadales bacterium. Lineage (GTDB taxonomy): Bacteria > Pseudomonadota > Gammaproteobacteria > Pseudomonadales > Azotimanducaceae > UBA7803. The sequence goes on along the minus strand of JAWKZP010000003.1, from coordinate 81,132 downwards.
GAGACGGTATTCATCGAGTCCAAGGCGACCGTGCTCGCCACCGGCGGTGCCGGACGTATCTATGCGAGCACCACCAATGCCCACATGTGCACGGGCGACGGCGCCGGCATGGCCCTGCGCGCCGGCTTCCCGCTGCAGGACATGGAGATGTGGCAGTTTCACCCCACCGGCATCTACGGGGCCGGCGTGCTGGTGACCGAAGGCTGTCGCGGCGAGGGCGGCTACCTGATCAACAAGGACGGCGAGCGCTTCATGGAGCGCTACGCGCCCACCGCGAAAGACCTTGCCGGTCGGGATGTGGTGGCACGTTCCATGATTCTCGAGATCCTCGACGGCCGCGGAGCCGGCCCGGGCGGCGACCACGTGCTGCTCAAGCTCGACCACCTCGGCGAGGAGGTTCTGAACAGCCGGCTGCCGGGCATTCTCGAGCTTTCCCGGACCTTCGCGCACGTCGATCCCGTGCGCGAGCCGATACCCGTGATCCCCACCTGCCACTACATGATGGGCGGCATCCCCACGGGGGTGAACGGCCAGGCGCTGATGCGCGATGGCAACGGCAACGACGCGCCCGTCGAGGGTCTGTACGCTGCCGGCGAGGCGGCCTGCGTGTCCGTGCACGGCGCCAACCGGCTGGGCGGCAACAGCCTGCTCGACCTGGTGGTGTTCGGCCGCGCCGCCGGCATGCACATCGAAGAGGTCATGCGTCAAGGCGTGAGCTATCGCGATCCGTCCGACTCCGATCTCGAGCAGGCGCTGGCGCGCCTCGAGCGCTGGAATTCGTCTACCGGCGGCGAGTCGGTGCAGGACCTCAAAAAGGAACTGCAGACGGTCATGCAGAACAGCTTCGGCGTGTTCCGAACCGAGTCGCACATGCGCGAAGGCATCAAGAAGCTGGCGGATCTGCGCGAACGCATCGGCCGCGCCCATCTGCCGGATAAGAGCGCGGTGTTCAATACCGCGCGTATGGAGGCGCTGGAGCTGGACAATCTGCTCGAGGTGGCTGAATGCACGGCCATCGCGGCGGAAGTGCGGCGCGAGAGCCGCGGTGCCCACGCCCGCGAAGATTACCAGTCGCGCGACGACGAGAACTGGCTGTGCCACTCTCTGTACGACCCGACCACCAGGCAGGTGAGCAAGCGGGCCGTAAACTTTGCGCCCAAGACGGTGGACGCGTTCCAGCCCACCGAGCGCAAGTACTGATCACCGAACGTAGCGTTAGACATAGAGGAAGTCATGCAGGTTAGCGTTTACCGTTACAACCCCGAGGTCGACGAAGTCCCGCAGATGCGGGAGATGACCGTCGAGCTGCCGCAGGGCAAGGATCTGATGGTGCTGGACGTCCTTGAGCTGCTCAAGGCTCAGGACCCGACGCTCTCCTACCGGCGCTCGTGCCGCGAAGGCGTGTGCGGTTCCGACGGCATCAACATGAACGGCAAGAACGGCCTTGCCTGCATCACGCCGGTTTCGGAAGTGGCCCGGCGCGGCAAGCTGGTGCTGAGACCGCTGCCGGGTCTGCCGGTGGTGCGCGACCTGGTCGTCGACATGAGCCAGTTCTATCGGCAGTACGAAAAGGTTCAGCCCTATCTCATCAACAACACCCCGCCGCCCGCCCAGGAGCGGCTGCAGACGCCGGAGGAGCGGGCCAAGCTCGACGGGCTGTACGAATGCATCCTGTGCGCCTGCTGCTCGACCTCCTGCCCGTCGTTCTGGTGGAACCCCGACAAGTTCATCGGCCCCGCGGGTCTGCTGCAGGCATACCGGTTCCTCGCCGACAGCCGCGATACCGCGACCGCCGAGCGCCTGAGCGAGCTGGACGACCCGTTCAGCGTGTTCCGCTGCCGCGGCATCATGAACTGCGTCAGCGTCTGCCCCAAGGGGCTGAACCCGACTCGGGCCATCGGCAAGATCCGCACGATGCTTCTGCAGCAGGGGACCTGATCCCCTTGGCGCCCGCCACGCGCTGCAGCGGCGTCGTGGCCGCCTGACCCGGGGGGGCGTTAGCTGCTAAAGTTCGTGCATCAGGTTTACCGGAAGCTGGGCAGCCCGCCCGAGAGAATCCATGTCTGAATCCTTCATGCAGCGGATGCAGCGCAGCTCGCATCTCGGCGGCGCCAATGCAGCCTATATCGAGGCCCTCTACGAGGCCTTTCTCGACGATCCGGGCAGCGTGCCCGCCGAGTGGCGGGACTATTTCGAAAAGCTGCCGCGGGTGGAAGGCGCGGTGAAATCCGATGTGCCCCACAGTACGGTGATCCAGCATTTCGAGCGCCTGGGGCGCAACCGCCTGAAGGCGCGCCCGGAACGCGAAAGCACGTTCATCGAGAGCGCGCACGAGCTCAAGCAGATGCGCGTGCAGGATCTCATCTCCGCCTACCGGCATCGTGGCCACAAGAAGGCCAATATCGACCCGCTCGAGATGATGGAGCGGCCGCAGATGCCGATTCTGGATCTGGCGTATCACCATCTTTCGCTGGCGGATCTGGACGAGACCTACCACACCGGTACCTTCCACTACGGGCAAGGCACGGCCAAGCTGCGGGATCTGGTGGATGCGCTGGAGCAGACCTATTGCGGTTCCATCGGCGCCGAGTACATGCACATCGTCGATGCCAGCGAGCAGCTCTGGGTGCAGCAGCGCCTGGAGAGCGCCCGCGCCCGGCCGCGCTTCACCACCGAGCAGAAGCGGGTGATCCTGGAGCGCCTGACCGCGGCGGAGGGCCTGGAGAAGTACCTGCACAGCCGCTATCCGGGCACCAAACGCTTTGGCCTCGAGGGCGGTGAGAGCCTGATCCCCATGCTGCACGAGATGCTGCAGCGGCTCGGCTCGCACGGCGTCATCGAGAGCGTCATCGGCATGGCGCATCGGGGCCGGCTCAACGTGCTGGTGAACATTCTCGGCAAGGATCCATACGATCTGTTCGACGAGTTCGACGGCAAGCTGCCGCCCGAGCTGGCCGACGTCACCGACCCGCTCAACAAGGGCACCGGCGACGTCAAATACCACCAGGGCTTCTCGACCAACATCATGACTGCGGGCGGCGAGATGCATCTCGCCCTGGCCTTCAACCCCTCGCATCTCGAGATCGTCGGGCCGGTGGTGGAAGGCTCGGTGCGTGCCCGCCAGGACCGGCGCCGCGATTACCGCGGCGACCTGGTGGTGCCCATCATCGTGCATGGCGACGCGGCCTTCGCCGGCCAGGGCGTGGTGATGGAGACGTTCCAGATGTCCCAGACCCGCGGCTACCGCACCGGCGGTACCATTCACGTCATCATCAACAATCAGATCGGCTTCACCACCCACCGTCAGGACGATGCCCGCTCCACGGAGTACTGCACGGAAGTCGCCAAGATGGTGCAGGCGCCCATCTTCCACGTGAACGGCGACGATCCGGAGGCGGTGCTGTTCGTCACCCAGCTGGCTGCCGACTACCGGATGGAGTTTCGCAAGGACGTCGTGATCGACCTGGTGTGCTACCGGCGCCGCGGGCACAACGAGGCTGAAGAGCCCATGAAGACTCAGCCGCTCATGTACCAGAAGATCCAGTCGCACCCGACCACGCGCGCTCTATGTGAACGCGCTGGTCGCAGAGGGCTCGATCTCCGGGGACGAGGCGGACGCCATGGTCGATCAGTACCGGTCGACCCTGGACAACGGCGGTCACGTCGCCCTCAGCATCGTCAACGAGCCGGACGCCCGGCTGTTCGTCGACTGGCGCCCGTACATCGGCAGGGACCTCGCCGAGCCGGCGGACACGAGGGTTTCGCCGGCCGTGCTCAAGGAGCTGGCGGACAAGCTCGAGCAGCTGCCGGAAGGGTTCGTGCTGCACCGTCAAGTGCAGAAGATCATCGAGGACCGGCACAAGATGACCGCCGGGGCCATGCCCATCAACTGGGGCTACGCGGAGATCATGGCCTATGCCACTCTGGTGCATCAGGGCTACCCCGTGCGACTGACCGGTCAGGACGTGGGGGTCGGCACGTTTTCGCACCGGCACGCGGCGCTCTACAACCAGAAGGACGGCCAGCGCCGGATTCCGCTCAACAAGCTGCGCGACGACGTCAACTTCGATCTCTACGACTCGCTGCTGTCCGAAGAGGCGGTGCTGGCGTTCGAGTACGGCTACTCGACCACCGCGCCGAACGTGCTGGACATCTGGGAGGCGCAGTTCGGCGATTTCGCCAACGGTGCTCAGGTGGTGATCGATCAGTTCATTTCCAGCGGCGAGGTGAAGTGGCAGCGCTTGTGTGGTCTGACGATGCTGCTGCCGCACGGCTACGAGGGCGCAGGGCCCGAGCACTCGTCGGCGCGGCTCGAGCGCTATCTGCAGCTGTGCGCGCAGCACAACATGCAGGTGTGCGTGCCGAGCACGCCCGCCCAGGTGTTCCACATGCTGCGCCGTCAGGTGATCCGTCCCGCGCGCAAGCCGCTCATCGCGCTGACGCCCAAGAGCCTGCTGCGGCACAAGCTTGCCGTGTCGACGTTGGAGGCCCTGTGCGACGGCCACTTCCATACCGTGATCGGTGAGGTGGAGGATCTGGATCCGGCCGGCGTCAACCGCCTCGTGCTGTGCAGCGGCAAGGTCTACTACGATCTGCTGGAAGCGCGCCGCGAGGCGGGGCTCGACAGCGCCGCCATCGTGCGCCTGGAGCAGATCTACCCGTTCCCGGAGAAGGAGCTGGCGGAAGCGATCGCGCCCTACCGCAATCTGCGGGACGTGGTCTGGTGCCAGGAAGAGCCCATGAACCAGGGGGCCTGGTACTCCAGTCAGCACCACATGCGTCGGGTGATACTCGAACACGACGATTCCCTGTATCTGGCCTATGCGGGCCGGGCGGCGTTTGCCGCGCCGGCGGGGGGCCATCCGGGAATGCACACCTTGCGCCAGCAGCGCCTGGTGGAGGATGCGCTGTTCGGCTGACGCCGGGCGCAACGGACCGCCGAGCTGATCGGCGCGGCACTGCAACGACACAGCAGGGACCTCAGAAGGGATTTCAAGAATGAGCATGGACATCAAAGCCCCGGCGTTTCCCGAGTCGATCACCGAAGGCACGGTGGCCACCTGGTACAAGGCGGTCGGGGAAACGGCGCGACGCGACGAGGTGCTGGTGGACATCGAGACCGACAAGGTGGTGCTCGAAGTCGTGGCGCCCGAGGATGGCGCGCTGCTCGAGATTCTCAAGCAGGAAGGCGACACGGTCACCAGTCAGGAGCTGATCGCCCGATTCGAGGCTGGTGCAGTGCAGAGCGCTGAAACGCCCGCGGCCGCAGCAGCCGCGCAGAGTGCGGAAGAAGCATCCGATGGCGCCGGCGGGTCGGTGAGCGCCAGCCCTGCCGCGCGCAAGCTGGCGGACGAGCAGGGCATCGACATCGGCCGGGTGGAGGGCACGGGACGCAGCGGCCGCATCACCAAGGATGACGTGATGCGCGCGGCGAGCGCGCCACCAGCGCCCGCGGCTGCACCGGCCAGGGAGGCGGCTGAAAGCGCGCCGGCAAGCGCTGCGGGTGCCGCCCCTGAACCGGAGATCTACACCGGCGAGCGGGTCGAGCGGCGTGTGCCCATGACCCGTCTGCGCGCCAGCATCGCGCGCCGCCTGGTGGAGGCGCAGCAGACGGCGGCCATGCTCACTACCTTCAACGAGGTGGACATGACCGCCGTGATGGCATTGCGCAAGCGCTATCAGGACCAGTTCCAGGCGCGGCACAACGGTACCCGTTTGGGATTCATGTCGTTCTTCGTGCGTGCCTCGGTGGAAGCGCTCAAGCGCTTCCCCTCGGTCAATGCGTCCATCGACGGCAATGACATCGTGTACCACGGGTACTACGACATCGGCGTGGCCGTGAGCACGGACCGGGGTCTGGTGGTGCCCGTGGTGCGTGACGCCGATGCCCTCGGGCTCGCTCAGATCGAGGACCAGATCAACGATTTCGGGCAGCGGGCCAGGGCGGGCAAGCTCACCATCGAGGAGATTTCCGGCGGCACCTTCACGATCTCCAACGGCGGCATTTTCGGTTCGCTGCTGTCGACGCCGATCCTCAACCCGCCGCAGACGGGCATTCTCGGCATGCACAAGATCGAGGAGCGTGCGGTGGTGGTGAACGGCGAGATCGTGGTGCGGCCGATGATGTATCTGGCGCTGTCCTACGATCACCGGCTGATCGACGGCCAGGAAGCCGTGCGCTTTCTGGTGACCATCAAAGAGCTGCTGGAGGATCCGGCGCGCATACTGCTGGAGCTTTGATATGAGCAACAAGTACGACGTCATCGTCATCGGCGCTGGCCCTGCCGGCTATCACGCGGCCATCCGCTGCGCGCAGCTGGGCATGAAGACCGCGTGCATCGACAAATCCCTGGACGGCGACGGCAAGCCGGTGCTCGGCGGCACCTGCCTCAACTGGGGCTGCATCCCGTCCAAGGCGCTGCTCGATGCATCCCACAAATTCGTCGAGGCGCGGGATCATTTTGCGGCCGTGGGGATCAAGACCGGCAAGGTGAGCGTCGACATCGCTGCCATGATGGCGCGCAAGAATGAGGTCGTGCAGCGCCTGACCGGCGGTGTCGAAGGGCTGTTCAAAGGCAACGGCGTCACGGCCCTGCCGGGCTCAGGCAAGCTGCTGGCCGGGCGCAAGGTCGAGTACCGGCCGCATGAGGGTGAGGCTCAGGAACTCGATGCCGAGCACGTCATCCTCGCCCCGGGCTCCGTGCCGGTAGCGATACCGCCGGCGCCGCTCACCGACGACGTCATCGTCGATTCCACCGGAGCGCTCGAGTTCGACGCCGTGCCGAAACGGCTCGGCGTGATCGGTGCCGGTGTCATCGGTCTCGAGCTCGGCAGCGTCTGGAGCCGCCTCGGTTCCGAGGTGGTGCTGCTCGAGGCACTCGAAGCGTTTTTGCCCATGGCGGACGAGCGCATCGCCCGCGACGCGCTGAAGATCATGCGCGAACAGGGGCTGGACATCCGGCTGAGCACCCGGGTCACGGCCGCCGAGGTCAAGGGCGGCAAGGTGGAGGTGCGCTACCAGGACAAGGAAGGAGAGCACAGTCTGACGGTAGACAAGCTGATCGTCTCGGTGGGACGCCGTCCTTACACCGAGGGGCTGCTGGCCAAGAACTCCGGCGTCAACCTCGACGAGCGGGGCTTCCTGCACGTGAACGACGTCTGTGCCACCGATGCGCCGAACGTATACGCCGTCGGTGACGTCGTCCGCGGGCCCATGCTGGCCCACAAGGGCATGGAAGAGGGCATCATGGTGGCGGAGCGCATCGCCGGCCACAAACCTCTGGTGAACTACGATTGCGTACCTTCGGTGATCTATACCCACCCCGAGATCGCCTGGGTGGGGCAGACGGAGCAGCAGTTGAAAGCCAGTGGTGACGCCTATAACGTTGGCAGCTTCCCGTTCGCCGCCAGCGGTCGCGCCATGGCGGCAAACGACACCCAGGGCATGGTCAAGATCCTCGCGGATGCGGAAACCGACCGCATTCTCGGGGTGCATATCCTCGGACCCCAGGCTTCTGAGCTGATCGCGCAGGCGGTCATTGCCATGGAGTTCGATGCCAGCGCCGAGGATCTCGGCCTGACCATGTTCGCGCATCCGACCCTGTCGGAGTCAGTGCACGAGGCAGCCCTGGGCGTCGCGGGTCACGCCATTCACATGGTGAACCGGAAGCGCAAACAGTAACCGCAACAGGTATCCGGCGGCGGCCGCCGCCAATCAGGAAACAGGAAGAGCATGAACCTACACGAGTATCAAGCCAAGGGGCTGTTCAAGCAGTACGGCCTGCCGGTGTCGGAAGGATACGCCGTGGACACCGCGGACGAGGCGGTGGCGGCAGCAGAGAAGATCGGCGGCAACCGCTGGGTGGTCAAGGTACAGGTACACGCGGGTGGCCGGGGCAAGGCGGGGGGCGTGAAGCTCGCCGACACGCTCGACGAGGTGCGTGCCTTTGCCAACAAATGGATCGGCAAGAACCTGGTGACCTTCCAGACCGACGAGAAGGGCCAGCCGGTCAGCAAGATCTACGTGGAGAGCTGCACCGACATCGATCGGGAACTGTATCTCGGTGCCGTGGTGGACCGCGGCTCGCGGCGCGTGGTGTTCATGGCATCCACCGAGGGCGGAGTGGAAATCGAGAAGGTCGCTGAGGAGACACCGGAGAAGATCCTGCGCGCGGTCATCAATCCGTACGTGGGGGCACAGCCGTATCAGGGTCGGGAGCTGGCATTTCAGCTCGGCCTGAAAGGCGATCAGATCAAGCAGTTTACTAATCTTTTCATGGGATTATCGAAGCTTTTTGAGGAATTGGATTGTTCTCTTCTGGAGATCAATCCGCTTGTGATCACCACCGCCGGCAACATTCACTGCCTGGACGCCAAGGTGAACATCGACGGCAACGCCCTGTACCGGCAGAAGTCGCTCGCGGCGATGCGCGATGCCAGCCAGGAGGACGCCCGCGAGGCCGAGGCGGCCGAGTTCAACCTCAATTACGTGGCGCTCGATGGCAACATCGGCTGCATGGTCAACGGGGCCGGCCTTGCCATGGGCACCATGGACCTCGTGAAGCTGCACGGCGGCAGCCCCGCCAACTTCCTCGACGTGGGTGGCGGTGCGACCAAGCAGGCGGTATCCGAGGCGTTCAAGATCATTCTCTCCGACGAGAACGTGAAGGCGGTACTGATCAACATCTTCGGCGGTATCGTCAGCTGCGCGACCATCGCCGAGGGCATCATCGGGGCGGTTCAGGAAGTGGGCGTCGAGGTGCCGGTGGTCGTGCGCTTCGAGGGCAACAACGCCAAAAAGGGACGGGACACGCTGGCGGAAAGCGGTCTCAACATCATCGCCGCGCAGAGCCTGGTGGACGCCGCTCAGAAAGCCGTCGCCGCCGCAGGAGGTCAAGCATGAGCGTTCTGGTCGACAAGAACACCAAGGTCATCTGTCAGGGATTCACGGGCGGGCAGGGCACTCTGCACAGCGAGCAGGCCCTGGCCTACGGCACCAAGCTGGTGGGTGGAGTGACGCCCGGCAAAGGCGGCAGCGAGCACCTGGGGCTGCCGGTGTTCGACACCGTGCGCGCAGCCGTGGATGCCACGGGCGCCACCGCGTCGGTGATCTACGTGCCGGCGCCGTTCTGCAAGGATTCGATTCTGGAAGCCATCGATGCCGGCATCGAACTGGTGGTGTGCATCACCGAAGGCATACCGACGCTGGACATGCTGGCGGTGAAGGCCTATCTGGATACCACGGACGTGCGCCTGGTGGGGCCGAACTGCCCCGGGGTGATCACGCCCGGTGCCTGCAAGATCGGCATCATGCCGGGTGACATCCACCTGCCGGGCAAGGTGGGCATCGTGTCGCGCTCGGGCACGCTCACCTACGAGGCGGTGAAGCAGACCACCGACCGCGGATTCGGCCAGAGCACCTGCGTGGGGATCGGCGGCGATCCGATTCCCGGCAGCCACTTCATCGACATCCTGGCGCTGTTCGAAAACGATCCCGGCACCGAAGCCATCGTCATGGTGGGTGAGATCGGCGGCACCGCCGAGGAAGAGGCCGCCGAGTTCATCAAGAGCAACGTCAGCAAGCCGGTGGTGTCCTACATCGCCGGCGTGACCGCACCGCCCGGCAAGCGCATGGGCCATGCGGGCGCCATCATTGCCGGCGGCAAAGGCACCGCGGCCGAGAAGTTCGCGGCGCTCGAGAGCGCCGGCGTGCGCACGGTTCGCAGCCTCGCCGAGATCGGTGACGCGCTGGCGGAGGTGACGGGCTGGTCTTGAAATCCGGCAGGTTGCCCCCATTCAGCAGCGACACTGCAGTTGAATAAGGGGCAACCTGGGCATGGCCAAAGACGCCGACGCCGCCGGACGGGCGCAGACCGAACACACCGACCACTCGGAGCCGGGCGCTGAGACGCTGCGCTTCCAGACGGAAGCGCGGCAACTGCTGAAGCTGATGATCCACTCCCTGTATTCGAACAGGGAGATCTTTCTGCGCGAGCTGATCTCGAATGCTTCGGACGCCATCGACAAGCTGCGCTTTCGCGCCATTGCCGACCCCGAGCTCATCGCCGACGATCCCGACTACGCCATCACCCTGAGCGCCGACAAGGACGCAGGCACGCTCGCCATCACCGATAACGGGATCGGCATGACGCGTGCAGAGGTAATCGATCATCTGGGTACCATCGCCAGATCGGGAACGGCCGAGTTTGTGTCGCGCCTGAGCGGCGACGAGAAGAAGGACTCGGCCCTGATCGGTCAGTTCGGCGTCGGTTTCTACAGTGCCTTCATGGTGGCCGATGAAGTAGAGGTGCTGACCCGGGGAGCTGGAACGACAGAAGGCACGCGCTGGCGCTCGGCCGGCGAGGACAGTTTCACCATCGAAAACGCCGATGACCTGCCGCGCGGCACCACCGTGATTCTGCACCTGAAGGGCGACGCCACGGAATTCGCCGACGATTTCCGCCTGCGCAGCGTGGTGCGCAGATATTCCGATCACATCGCGGTGCCGGTACGCATGGCGCGCAGCGATACTGCAGATTCCGGGGACGACACCGCCGGCGACGCGGCCGATGAGTTCGAGGTCATCAACTCCGCCAAGGCGCTGTGGACGCGTTCGCGCTCCGACATCAGCGACGATGAGTACAAGGCGTTCTACAAGCACGTCTCGCACGACTACGACGACCCGCTGGCCTGGAGCCACAATCGCGTGGAAGGCAAGCTCGAGTACACGAGCCTGCTGTACGTGCCGAAGCACGCGCCTTTCGATCTGTGGAACCGCGAAGCACCGAGGGGCCTGAAGCTGTACGTGCAGCGCGTGTTCATCATGGACGAGGCCGAGCAGTTTCTGCCGCTGTACCTGCGCTTCATCAAGGGCGTCGTGGACAGCAACGATCTGCCGCTGAACGTCTCGCGGGAGATCCTGCAGCAGGACGAGCGCATCAGCACCATCCGCAGCGCGCTGACCAAACGGGTCCTCGGCATGCTGCAGAACCTGGCGGACAAGGAAAGCGAGCGCTATCAGGAATTCTGGGATGAATTTGGCGAGGTGCTCAAGGAGGGGGCTGGCGAGGACTTCAGCAACCGCGAAGCGATTCTGAAGCTGCTGCGATTTGCCTCCACACGCGACGACGCGGACGGTCGGCAGGTGAGTCTGGATGCGTACCTTGAGCGCATGGTCGAGGGTCAGGACCGCATCTATTTTCTGGTTGCCGACAGCTTCGACGCGGCCCGTTCGAGCCCGCAGCTGGAGATTTTCCGGGAGCGTGGCATCGAAGTGCTGCTGCTGTGCGACCGCATCGACGAGTGGTTGATGTCGGGGCTCGACGAGTACCAGGGCAAGCGCTTTCAGGACATCACGCGTGATGATCTGGTGCTCCCGGGTGAGGCCGAGCCTGCAAAGGAGGAAGCAGAGGACGATCCCCTCGCCGAACGCATACGCGCAGTGCTCGGCGAGCGCGTGGCCGGTGTGCGCCGCAGCCGCCGCCTGAAGGACAGCCCGGCCTGCCTGGTGCGCAGCGCCAACGAGCTCGGGCCGCAGATGCGCCGGATCATGGAGGCCACGGGCCAGAGCCTGCCGGCCGCCAGACCGCAGTTCGAGTACAACCCGGACCATCCGCTGCTGCACAAGCTGGACGCCGAGGTGGACGAGGATCGTTTTCAGGCGCTGACGCTGGTGCTGTTCGATCAGGCCCAGCTGGCCAGCGGTGAGCCGCTCGCCGATGCCGCCGGATACGTGAATCGGGTGAATACCTTGCTGGTATCGCTTCTCTCGGCCTAGCGCGGTCAGTAGCATAGGTGCCATGGAAGTCGCCATCATCGGCGGGGGCAACTTCGGCACCGCCATTGCCAACATCGTGGCCCGCAACGGCTTCGTCACGCATCTGTGGATGCGTGACGAGCAGCAGGTGCGTGACTGCATCGAGCATGGCGAAAACCGCCGCTATCTGCCGGGTCACAGGCTCGAGCCGCTGATCCGGCCCACGGCGGATCTCGAGGAGACGCTGGAGCGCAGCAGCGTCACCTTCGTCACGGTACCGAGCGCTTCCGTGCGAACGGTCGCCGAGCAGATGGCCCGTCACGCCGATGCCGACGACATCGTGATCAGTGCCACCAAGGGTATCGAGGCGGACGGCTTCCGGCTCATGAGCCAGGTGCTCGACGAGCTGGTGCCCACCGATCGCATCGGCGTGCTCAGCGGCCCGAACCTGGCCGAGGAGATCGCCGACGGTCAGTACACGGGTACCGTGGTCGCGAGCCGCGATCCCGGCGTGTGCGAGACGGTACGCGAAGTGCTGCGCAGCGAGACCTTCCGTGTCTACGTCAATGCCGACGTCTACGGGGTGGAGCTCGGCGGGGCGTTGAAGAACATCTACGCGATCGTGTGCGGCATGGCCGGCGGCCTCGGGGTAGGGCAGAACACGCTCGGCATGCTGATCACCCGCAGCCTTGCGGAAATGAGTCGTTTCGCGGTGGCGCTGGGCGCCAATCCATTCACCTTCCTGGGGCTGGCTGGCGTGGGCGACCTGCTGGTGACCTGCACCTCGCCGCTGTCGCGCAATTACCAGCTCGGCAGCCGCATTGCCCGTGGCCTGTCGCTGCAGGAAGCCGTGGACGACCTCGGCAAACTGGCCGAGGGCGTCAACACGCTGCGCGTGGTGCAGGCCAAGGCGGAATCTCTGGGCGTGTACATGCCGCTGGCAGCGGGGCTCCATCGGGTGCTGTTCAGCGCCGAGCCGCTCGGTCCTGTGGTATCCGAGCTGATGACGGGTGGTCAGGGGCTCGACGTGGAGTTCGCACGTCCGGACGGGGCTCATGGCGCATGATCGGCTTCAGATGGTGCCTGATTTGCCTGACCGGCCTGATGGCGGTCGCCGCTGCCCAGGCGTCGACGGTGGATCTGGTAGAGGGCCGCGACCCCGCTGAGCTGCCGCGCTACCCGCACGCCTGGATCGTCGACTACGCGGTCGACGGCGAGGTGCTGCCCCGGGATTTCGTCACCAGCCGCGTCGACCGGATCCGCCGTGATCTGTACCTGGAGGGCGCCCGTCGAATCGAGGCGACGCTGGAGCGGGTAACCTATCAGCTGCCGGAAGGCACGCCGCCGCAGGACGTCGCCGCCCACTATGCGCAGCTGTTGGGCGACGCCGTCGTGTTCCGATGCAGCGGGCGCGACTGCGGGCGCAGCAACGACTGGGCCAACCAGATCTTCGGCCGGGCCATGCTCTACGGCCCGGATGCCAACCAGGCTTACCTCGCCGCCGAGATCGGCGATCAGCTGCTGATGCTCTACGTCATCGAGCGCGGCAACAAGCGGGTCTACGCCCACCTGGAACTGCTCTCGCCGCAGGGCCGTCGAGGTGCTGCAGTGGCGGACGGCGGCGCGCAGCCGGAAGCGGCGGGCAGGCGGGCGTTTCGCTGGCGCGAGCTCGAGGGGGTAGTGCCGGACGCCGACGGCGTGCTCGGCCCCACGGCACTCGAGCGTCTGCAGACGCTGGCGGCCGCAATGGCGGATGCCGGCGGGCTCGACCCGCGTGCCGAGCTCTATCTGGTCTGCCACCTGTACGGAGTCGGTCCGGTGGTGGAGCTGCGCGCCCGGTCCGTGCGTTGCGCCGACAGCGCGGCCGCGCAGCTGGCCGACTCGCTGGGCCGCGGCGTCGAGGCCTTCGGGGCGGGGCCCCTTCTGCCGCGCGGCGAGGCGCCCCGCAATCGTCTGGAGCTGATCATCGCCGGACCGGCGAGCGCAGAGTGAGCGGCAGGCGTCAGCGCGCTGAGATGCAGCGGTGACGCTCGCGGCGCTCATCGAGCAGCTGTCGCGTCGCTTCGCAGCGGCGGGCCTCGTGTTCGGCCACGGCTACGACAGCGCCTGGGACGAAGTGGTCGCGCTGGTGCTGCACGTAACCGGCCTCGCCGACGATCGCGCATCGCTCGCGTGCGAGATTGCAGGCGATGATCTGACCCGGATCGATGCGCTGGCCCGACGGCGCATCGAGTCACGGGAACCGCTCGCCTATCTCATCGGCGAGTGCCGGTTTGCCGGCCACCGCTTTCTGATCGAGCCCGGGGTGGTGATTCCGCGCTCGCCCATCGGTCAGCTCATCGAGAGCGCCCTCGCGCCCTGGCTCGCCCAGCCACCGGCACGAATCCTGGATCTATGCTGCGGCAGCGGCTGCATCGGCATCGCGGCTGCCCTGGCCTTTGACGACGCCCAGCTGACGCTGGTCGACATCGATCCGCAGGCGCTGAGCCTGGCCCGCCGCAACCTCAGGCTGCACGGGCTCGAGGGGCGCGGCCGCGTGGTGCGCTCGGACCTGTTCGCCGGGCTCGGCGCCACGACCTTCGATCTGATCGTGTGCAACCCGCCGTATGTGGATGCGGCCGACATGGCCAGCCTGCCGGCCGAGTACCGGCACGAGCCCGCGCTCGGCCTCGCCGGCGGCGAGGACGGGCTGACGCTGGTGGCGCGACTGCTGGCTGCGCTGCCGGAGCACCTCGAGCGGACGGGTCTGCTGGTGTGCGAGGTCGGCGCCAGCGCGCCGGCGCTGTTGCGGCGCTTCCCGCGGATGCCGTTCGTCTGGCCGGATCTTCCGGAAGGCGGGGAAGGGGTGTTTCTGCTCAGCGGCGATGCCCTCGGCAAACCTTGAACGGCTTGGCCGCTGTTCCCATACTGCGCGCTCCGCGCCGCAGCGGCGCCAGATGACGGACCCCGCCGATGGCCGGCAACAGCTTCGGGCAACATTTCAGGATCACCACGTTCGGCGAGAGCCATGGTCCGGCGCTCGGAGCGGTGGTTGACGGCTGCCCGCCCGGGCTTGCGCTTTGCGAGGCGGATCTGCAGCGCGATCTCGATCGGCGTCGCCCGGGGCAGTCGCGCTACACGACCCAGCGCGACGAGCCCGACCAGGTGCGCATACTGTCCGGCGTGTTTGACGGCGTCACCACCGGCACCAGCATCGGGCTGGTGATCGAGAACGTCGACCAGAAAAGCAAAGATTACAGTAATATCAAGGACCTGTTCCGACCATCTCACGCGGACTTTACGTACCAACGGAAGTACGGCGTGCGCGATTACCGGGGCGGCGGACGTTCGTCCGCGCGCGAAACCGCCATGCGGGTCGCGGCCGGTGCCATTGCGCGCAAGTACCTGCGTGAGCACACTGGGATCGAGATCACCGGCTATCTCTCTGCAGTTGGCAGCATCCGCCTGGCCGGCGCAGATCTCGGCGCTACCGGCGCCAATCCCTTTTTCTGCGCCGAACCCGCGCGGGTGGAGGAGGTCGCGGCGCTGATCGATCAGCTGCGTCGCGACGGTGATTCCGTGGGTGCGGAAGTCACCGTAATCGCCACCGGGATGCCCATCGGGCTGGGCGAGCCGGTTTTCGGCAAGCTCGATGCCGATCTCGCCGCGGCGCTGATGAGCATCAATGCGGTCAAGGGCGTCGGCATCGGCGATGGCTTCGACGTGGTCGGCCAGCGCGGCACGGAGCACCGCGACGAGATCCGTGCGTCCGGGTTCCTCAGCAACCATGCCGGCGGGGTGCTGGGCGGGATTTCCTCGGGCCAGGATCTGATCGCCCGGATTGCGCTCAAGCCCACCTCCAGCATCACTACGCCGGGACGTTCGGTGGACGTGCATGGCAACGAGGTAGAGGTGGTCACCAAAGGCCGCCACGATCCCTGCGTCGGGATCCGCGCCGTACCCATCGCCGAAGCCATGGTCGCGCTGGTGCTGATGGACCATCTGCTCCGGCATCGGGGTCAGATCGGCTGAAACCGGGCGCGCCGGCGTCCGTCGAGCGGCCCGCCCGAACCCCCTAGGCCGCCCCGTCCGCGTGTCGCAGCAGCACCCCCAGGAACGCCTGGGCAGCGTTGGACAGGGTCCGGCGTGGGTTGCAGACGCTGCCGAGGCTGCGCCGCAGCGGCGGCGCTTCAGTGTCCAGCGCGACCAGCGGTACCGACAGGGCCGTGCCGGACATGTTGCGCGGCAGCACGCTCCAGCCGAGGCCGGTGCTCACCAGCATCGCGATGGTCTCCAGATAGTTGGTGGCCAGCGTCGGGGTGAGCCGGATGCCTGCGGCGGCAAAGGCTTCCAGCACGATGCGCCCGGTGTAGGTGGCGGGCCCGGGCAGCACGGGATGTGACGCGGCCAACTCGGCGAGGCTGAGGGGCGCGTCGCGCCGGGCGAGCTCGTGGTCGGCGGCGACCACGAAGCTCAACGGATCGTCCCACAGAACCCGGCAGTCGAGATCGGCGTCACCCTTGGGGTTGAGGGTCACCACGGCGATTTCCGCCGCCGCAGCACGTACCAGCTCGTGGGCGGCCTCAGAATCCTCGAAGCGGATGTCCAGCTGCACGTCGGGATACTCGCGGATGAACTCCCGGAGAACCGGCGCCAGGCGGTGCAGGCCCACGTGGTGGGACGTCGCCAGGCTGAGCACGCCAGCAACCCGCAGATCGAGATCACGCAGCACCCGGCGCGTGTCGTCCATGTCGCGCAGCAGCGCCTGGGCCCGGGGCTGCAGCAGGCGCGCAACATCTATCTGACCGACGCGGTCGAACAGCCGTGTCTTCAGCTGCTGTTCCAGCGCCTGAATGCGCTTGCTGACGGCCGGCTGCGTCAGGTGCAGGCGCTCCGCGGCACGGGAAAACGACCCGAGATCCGCGACCTCGAGAAAGGCCTCCAGCTCATGACGGTTCAATGTTTGGTCCTCTCCGGATTGGTCGATCTACGATCGCGGGCGGCTGCTGCTGGTGCCCGACACCTGATCTTAGAATTCCGTAGTGTTATTGCAATTATAAACATTATGAATTTGTCTTATTGAATGGCGATCCCTAACATAGCCGCCGTCATTTTTCGGGGCGTGAATACCGTGGCGCAGACGCTGTACGACAAGATCTGGGACGCGCATGTGGTCGGTGAGCGGGAGGATGGTCAGACCATGCTCTACATCGACGAGCACCTGCTGCATGAGGTCACCTCGCCGCAGGCGTTCGAGGGCCTGGAACTGGCCGGGCGCAAGCCCTGGCGGCTCGATGCGAACCTGGCCACGCCGGATCACAACGTGCCGACGGAGCATCGCGAGCAGGGACTCGACGGCTTCACCGATCCCATCGCCCTCGAGCAGGTGGTCACGCTGGACCGCAACTGCCGGAGGTACGGGATTACCCAGTTCGACATTCACGACCCGCGTCAGGGCATCGTGCACGTGGTGGGCCCGGAGCAGGGCGCCACGCTGCCGGGCATGACGGTGGTCTGCGGCGATTCGCACACGTCCACCCATGGCGCCTTTGCCGCGCTCGCGCAGGGCATCGGCACCTCCGACGTGGAGCACGTGCTGGCGACCCAGTGCCTGATCCAGACCAAGGCGCGCAATTTCCGGGTGCTGGTGCACGACCGCCTGGGGGAGGGCGTGACCGCGAAGGATCTGATCCTCGCCATCATCCGCCGCACCGGAACGGCCGGCGGCACCGGGCACACCTTCGAGTACGCGGGCCCCGCCATCGAGGCTCTGTCCATGGAAGGGCGCATGACCCTGTGCAACATGTCCATCGAGGCGGGCGCGCGTGCCGGGCTCGTGGCGGTGGACGACAAGACGCTCGAGTACGTGCACGGCCGTCCCTTTGCACCGGTGGGCCCGATCTGGGACGCCGCGGAGGCCTACTGGCGCACGCTGCGTTCGGATCCGGACGCCCGCTTCGATCAGGAGCTGGTGCTGAGTGCCGCCGAGGTCGTGCCGCAGGTCAGCTGGGGCACCTCGCCGGAGATGGTGATCGGCATCGACGAACCGGTGCCGGATCCCGACGCGGCCGCGGACGAGTTGCAGGCCGACGGTATCCGCCGTGCCCTGGCCTACATGGGGTTGCGCGCCGGCCAGCCGCTGGCTGACATCGCCCTCGACCGTGTCTTCATCGGCTCGTGCACCAACTCCCGGATCGAAGATCTGCGCGCCGCGGCGTCGGTGGTCAAAGGCAGAAAGGTAGCCCGCAGCGTCCGTCAGGCGATGGTCGTGCCCGGTTCCGGCCTGGTCAAGGCGCAGGCCGAGGCCGAGGGGCTGGCGCAGATCTTCATCGACGCCGGCTTCGAGTGGCGCGCCCCCGGCTGCTCCATGTGCCTGGCCATGAACCCGGATCGTCTGCAACCGGGCGAGCATTGCGCTTCGACGTCGAACCGCAACTTCGAGGGCCGTCAGGGACATGGCGGCCGCACCCATCTGGTGAGCCCCATGATGGCCGCGGCGGCGGCAATCCATGGCCACTTCGTCGACGTTCGGGAGGTCCTGTGAATCCATTCAACACGGTGACGGGTCTCGTGGCGCCGCTCGAGCGGGCGAACGTGGATACCGATCAGATCATTCCCAAGCAGTTTCTGAAATCGATCCGGCGCACCGGCTTCGGCGACTATCTGTTCGACGGTTGGCGCTTTCTCGACGAGGGCGACCTGGGCATGACCCCCAACGAACGGCGCATCAACCGCGAGTTCGTGCTCAACGAGCCGCGTTATCAGGGCGCCCAGATTCTGCTGGCGGGTCGCAACTTCGGCTGTGGCTCCAGTCGTGAGCACGCCGTGTGGGCGCTCATGGAGTACGGATTCCGCTGCGTGATCGCGCCCAGCTTTGCCGACATTTTCTTCAATAACTGCTTTAAAAATGGGATGTTACCCATTGTTCTGGAACAGAAAGAAATCGATGAACTGTTCGAGTTGGCGCAGGCGGAGGGGGGGCTCACTTTGACCGTGGATCTCCCCGCCCAGGTACTCCGCCTGCCGTCAGGGCGGGTTCTGGATTTTGCCATCGACCCGCACCGCAAACGGAATCTGGTCGAAGGTCTCGACGAAATCGGCCTGACGCTGGCCAACCGGGCGCAGATAGAGGCGTTCGAAGCGCGCCATCGGCAGCGGATGCCCTGGCTGTTCCGGGCGTGAGGGCGGTACGCAAATCATGTTGCGAATTCTTTAAAGGATTCATAAATGTCTGAAAAGCAAAATATTCTGATTCTTCCGGGTGATGGAATCGGGGCCGAAGTCGTACCGGTAGCCGTGCAGGTCCTGCAGGCCGCGGCACGCCGCTTCGGCATCCCGGTACAGCTGACCGAAGGCATCGTCGGCGGCACGGCCATCGACCAGACAGGCAGCCCCCTGCCGGAGGAGACGCTCAGCGCCGCGCACGCGGCCCGGGCGGTACTGCTGGGGGCGGTGGGCGGTCCCAGGTGGGACGACCTTCCCACGCTGCAGCGCCCGGAACGCGGCCTCCTGGGTCTGCGCTCGGGGCTGGGTCTGTTCGCGAACCTGCGCCCGGCGCTGCTCTACGCACCGCTGGCGGCGGCCTCGTCACTGAAGCCGGAGCTGGTGGCGGGTCTGGACATCCTCATCGTCCGCGAGCTCACTGGCGGCATCTACTTCGGCGAGCCGCGCGGCATCGAGGTGGTGGACAACGAGCGCCGCGGCTTCAATACCTACGTCTACAGCGAGCACGAGATCGACCGGATTGCGCGGGTCGCTTTCGATCTGGCGCGCAAGCGCAATCACCGCGTCTGCTCGGTGGACAAGGCCAATGTGCTCGAGGTCACTCAGCTGTGGCGCGAAGTGGTCACGGCGGTGGGTGCCGACTATCCGGACGTGGCGCTGAACCACATGTACGTGGACAACGCCGGCATGCAGCTGGTCCGGGAACCGAAGCAGTTCGATGTGATGGTCACCGGCAACATGTTCGGCGACATCCTGTCCGATGTGGCCGCGATGCTGACCGGGTCGCTGGGCATGTTGCCGTCCGCCTCGCTTGCCGCCGACGGCAAGGGGCTTTACGAACCGGTGCATGGCTCCGCGCCCGACATCGCCGGTCAGGACAAGGCCAACCCGCTGGCCACCATTCAGTCCGTGGCGATGCTGTTCCGCTACAGCCTCGATGCGCCGCAGGCGGCTGATGCGATCGAAGCTGCGGTCAATGCCGTGCTCGAAGCGGGATTCCGCACGGCTGACATCGCTGCGGCGGGAGGTGGTGACGAAATCCGACTGATCGGCACCCTGGAGATGGGCGACCGGGTGCTCCAGGCAATGGAGGAGCAGGCATGAAGGAAGTGGATGTGGCCATCGCCGGCGCCACCGGTGCGGTGGGCGAGGCGATGCTGGAGATTCTCGAATCCCGGAAGTTTCCGGTGGGCAAGCTCTACCTGCTGGCGAGTGCCCGGTCGGAGGGCAAGCGACTCGAATTCCGCGGCCATCACGTGAAGGTCGAGCGTCTGGATGCGTTCGACTTCAGCAAGGTGCAGATCGGCCTGTTTTCCGCGGGCGGCTCGGTGTCGGCGGAGTTCGCGCCCAAGGCGGCTGCGGCCGGATGCGTGGTGATCGACAATACCTCGTACTTCCGCCGCGAGCCCGACATTCCGCTGCTCGTGCCGGAAGTCAATGCGCACCGGCTCGGCGACTTCCGGAATCGCAACATCATTGCCAATCCCAATTGCTCGACCATCCAGATGGTCGTGGCCCTCAAGCCCATCCACGATGCGGTGGGGATCCGCCGCATCGACGTGGCCACGTATCAGGCCGTGAGCGGCGCGGGGGCGAGCGCTATCCGCGAGCTCGCCGGGCAGACGGCGGATCTGCTCAATGCCAAGCCCATCGAGCCCAAGGTGATGGCGAAGCAGATCGCCTTCAATGCGCTTCCGCAAATCGACGTGTTCCAGGACAACGGTTTTACCCGCGAAGAGATGAAGATGCTCTGGGAGACCCGCAAGATCCTCGAAGATGACAGCATCAACGTCAACGCAACCTGCGTGCGTGTCCCCGTGTTCTATGGCCATTCCGAAGCGGTTCACATCGAAACCGTGGAACCCATCACACCCGAGGCTGCTCGGGCGCTGTTGAAAAAGGCGCCCGGCGTGAAGGTCGTGGACGACCCGGAACACCTGGAGTATCCCACGGCGGTCACCAACGCGGCGGGCACGGATCCGGTTTTCGTCGGCCGCATCCGCCAGGCGCTCGACAACCCGCGCGGGCTCAATCTGTGGGTCGTGGCCGACAACGTGCGCAAGGGAGCGGCGTTGAACAGCGTGCAGATAGGTGAACTTTTGCTAAAAGAACTATAGTGAGGTAAATAAGCGCAGCGGCAGCAGCGAGCGTGGGTGCCATAGACGGTGCCATAGCGGGTGCCGTAATTGATAATTGCGGCAATCTTTGACCCGTCTATCTAGGTTATGGTCTGCCACTCACAACACATGGACTGGTGCAACCGTGCAATGGATTGCGGTGGGACTGAACGTCGGTAACGACTCCCTGCAGAACAATGACAGAGAGGGGCTCGCCTATGCTTAGGTACATGCTCAGGATTTGCCGCGCCTGCGGACAGCGTAACGGTCGACACCGGAACTCCGGCAAAGCCTCCCGCCGGGCGCTTGCACCGGCTGCGGTGGCAGCCCTGGTGCTGGCACTGGCCGCGCCTTCGAGCTGGGCGCTGGGTCTCGGCGAAATCGAACTCAACTCCGCGCTGAACGAAAAGCTCGATGCGGAAATTCCCCTGTTGGACAGCTCCGGGCTGCAACCTTCGGAAGTGATCGTATCGCTGGCCTCGCCCGAGGACTATGCCAGGGTCGGGGTCGAGCGCTTCTTCTTTCTCACCAGCCTGCGCTTCGAGGTCGCTGCCGCGCGTGGCGGCGCCGTGGTCAAGGTCAGCAGCGCGCAAGCCATCACCGAGCCCTACCTGAACTTCCTCGTCGAGGTTCTGTGGCCGAACGGTCGGCTGCTCAAGGAGTTCACGCTGCTGCTCGACCCGCCCACCTATGGGCAGGCGGCGGCACCGGCAGTGACGGCCCCGAGCCGCAGTTCGGCGACCGCCAGTGCCGGTCGCGTGGAGCGGCAAACCCAGCCCGCCACGCAGGTTCGGCTGACGCCGGCGGCAACCCCGAGCAGCGGCGGTGCGTCGGCGCTCGACGAAGGGGTGGTCGGTGACGAGTACCGGATGACCGATCGCGAAGATACTCTGTGGTCCATCGCCTCGCGCGTGCGGCCGTCGCAGCGGGTCACCGTACAGCAGACCATGCTGGCCATTCAGCGCATGAATCCCCAGGCCTTCATCAACGACAACATCAATCTGCTCAAAGCCGGCTACCGACTGCGCCTGCCCTCGGAGGCCGACGTGCAGTCCGTCAGCAACGACGCGGCCACG
The DNA here is from genome assembly GCA_041395905.1 of Pseudomonadales bacterium. Taxonomy (GTDB): domain Bacteria; phylum Pseudomonadota; class Gammaproteobacteria; order Pseudomonadales; family Azotimanducaceae; genus UBA7803. The sequence goes on along the minus strand of JAWKZP010000003.1, from coordinate 58,981 downwards.
GCCGAGGTGGCTCAGCAGAACGCCGACTGGCGCGCCATGAGTCGGGGCGAGCAGGTCGCCGATCGCGCGGCACCCCAGGCGCGCGCTGCCCAGGACGGTGGTCAGCCCGAGCTGCGCCAGCGTCTGGACGCGACGCCGCAAAGCGGGGCCGCCCAGGCCGGAGCCAGAGACCGCGACGGCGAGCTCAGGATCGTGGCGGGTCAGGGCGACAGCGCTTCCGGCACCGGCACGGAGGCCGGTGGCGACCTCGCAGCGGCGCGGGAGGAGCAGGACCGACTGTCCCGCGAAGTGGACGAACTCACCTATCAGCTCGACCGTGAGCGCGAAATGACCACCAACCAGATCGCGGTCAAGGACCGTCAGCTGGAGGTCAAGGATCAGCAGATTGCAGAGCTGCAGGCCCAGGTCGCCCAGATGCGCGAGCAGATGGATGATCTGTCCGCACAGCAGCAGACGCAGAGTCAAAACCAGAACGCCTCGCAGCAGGCCAGCCAGGCCGCCTGGTGGCAGTCGCCCTACGTGCTGGGTGGCGCCGCAGGCGTTGTGGTTTTGCTTCTCGTCTATGCGCTGATGGCCGCCCGCCGGCGTCGCAGCGAAGACGACACTTTCTTCACCGAGCCCGAGCCGGTGGAAGAGGCCGTGCAACCCGAGCCGGTGGCGCCGGTGGTGGCGGCGACCGCAGCCGTCGTCGAAGCGCTCGACGAGCCCGAGGAGCCGGCGACAGCCGTTTCCGAGCGCGAGGAAACGAGCGCCGAAACCGCCGACGTGATCGGCGAGGCAGACATTTATATCGCCTACGGCCGCTATCCGCAGGCCATCAGCCTGTTGCTCGGCGCGCTCGAGGACGACTCTTCACGCAACGACATCCGTTTCAAGCTGCTCGAGCTGTACTCGGAAACCCGGGACCGCGAGGCATTCGACGAACAGATGACCGCGTTCGTCGAACACTGCGACGATGAGGAGGCGCTGCTTTCGGCGCGCGAGCTGGCGCAGCAGTTTGCGGATTCCGGCGCCGAGTCGGAAACCTCCGAAGCGCCTGCGGCCGAGCCTGCTGCGGGCAACCTCGACGAAGACGATCTGCTCGAATTCGACACCGACCAGGATGCCGATGCAGCCGCTGCCGAGACGCGACTCGGAGCGGCGGCAGACGACTTCGAGCTCGAGCTCGACGAGCTCGAAAGCCTGGCCGGTGACGGTACCGTCGTGGATGCCGGATCCGGCGACCAGCTCGGCGGCGATCTGGGGATCGATTTCAAGCTCGACGACGAACCGGCGGACGCTCGGGAGCCGGTCGGCGCGGCCCAGGAAGCGGCCGATGCCGACGAGGAAAGCGTCGATTTTCTGCTGAGTGGAGACGACGACGAAGCGGACGTGCCGATGCTGGATGCCGATGCTGAAGACCGGAAATCCGAGGGCTACCGGGCTCCTGCGTCGATGGATCTGGACGGGGAAGACGAGTTCGACTTCGGCGACGAAGGCGACATCGCCAGCACCAAGCTCGATCTGGCCCGGGCCTACATCGACATGGGTGACGAGGACGGCGCCAAGGACATTCTCAACGAGGTTCTGAGCGAGGGTAGTGACGAGCAGCGCAGACAGGCGCAGAGCATGCTCGAAACTCTGTGAGGAGACGTCATTGAACCTGGCGCTGGGTGTCGAGTACGACGGCAGCGCCTTCCACGGTTTCCAGCGGCAGAGCAACGCTCCCTCGGTGCAGCAGGCTCTGGAAGAAGCGCTGGCACGGATCGCCGACCATCCGGTCCGGGTTGCCGCTGCCGGCCGCACGGATCGAGGTGTGCACGCGACCGGACAGGTGGTGAGCCTGCAGGTTGCGGCTGAACGGCCGCTGCGCGCCTGGTGGCTCGGCACCAATTCACATACACCCCCCCAGCTCAAGGTGCGCTGGGCACGCGCGGTGTCACCTGAGTTCCACGCCCGATACTCGGCTGTGGCGAGACGCTACCAGTACCTGTTCTACGAAGCCGAAGCGTCGTCGCCGCTGCTGGAGCCCTATGCCGTGCGCGCCGCATGCCTCGACGACGACGCCATGCACGCCGCCGCCCAGACGCTTCTCGGGGAGCATGACTTTTCCGCTTTTCGCGCCGCCGGCTGCCAGTCTCTTTCGGCCCACCGCTGCGTGCATCGGATCTCGGTGCACCGGTGTGGCGCACTGGTGGTGATGGACATCACGGCCAACGCCTTCCTGCTGCACATGGTGCGCAACATTGCCGGGGTGCTGCAGCAGGTGGGCAGCGGCGTCCAGAGTCCGGACTGGGTTCGAGCGCTGCTGCTGGGCCGCGACCGCAACCTGGCCGGACGCACGGCGCCGGCGCACGGGTTGTATTTCCTGGGTGCGCACTATCCCGGCGTCGAGTTCCCGGCGCCGGAACTGCCCGGCCTGCTGCGTGCCCTGGGAACCTTGGACCGGTTCTGACAACCAAGTTAAACTACGCCCCCTTCCGGAGCCGATCGGGCGCCGGCGACCCGGCCCGATGCTGCTCGCGGCACTCGGCTACGCCGTCTGATGGCAACCTTTTGTGAGTACCTGGATCAAAATCTGTGGCATCACCCGGCGGGCGGATGCCGAAGCGGTCGTTGCCGCTGGCGCCGACGCGCTGGGCATCAACTTCGCGGCGCGCAGCCCGCGGCGCGTCGGGATCGGGCGCGCCAGGGAGATCGCCGACGCCACGGAAGGTCGGATCACACGGGTGGGTGTGTTCGTCGACGCGCCGCCTGGCGAGATCGAGTCGGTGCTGGCCGAGGTGCCTCTCGACGTGCTGCAGTTCCACGGTGACGAATCGGGTGCCGCCTGCCGCCGCTACGGGAAACCGTATCTGAAGGCACTCCGGGTGCGCGCACCGCTCGCAATGGCGACGCTGGAAGCAGAGTATGCGGACGCCATGGCTCTGTTGCTCGATGCTTTCGTCCCCGGCCAGTCCGGCGGTACCGGGCGATGCTTCGACTGGACGCTCTTCCCGCGCCGGTCGACGCTGCCCCTGGTGCTGGCTGGCGGGCTGGAGCCAGGCAACGTGGCCGCCGCGGTGCGCGAACTCAGACCCTGGGGCGTGGATGCAGCCGGCGGCGTCGAGGCGGGCGTGCCGGGCGAAAAGGATGCCGCGAGAATTCAGCAATTTGTCGACGAGGTGCGATGTGCAGGGAGCTAACCGATACGATCAGCCCGTGGCCGGCCACTTCGGCGAGCATGGCGGGCGCTTCGTCGCCGAGACCCTCATGCACGCGCTGGACGATCTGACCGCGTTGTACGAAGCGGCCAAGCGCGATCCGGACTTTCAGGCGGAGTTTCAGCACGAGCTGGAACATTTCGTGGGCCGGCCGACGCCGCTGTATTTTGCTGAGCGGCTGACGGCAAGCCTGGGCGGTGCTCAGATCTACCTCAAACGTGAGGATCTCAACCATACCGGCGCGCACAAGGTCAACAACTGCATCGGCCAGGCGCTGCTGGCCAAGCGCATGGGCAAGCCGCGGATCATCGCCGAAACCGGTGCCGGCCAACACGGCGTGGCGACGGCGACGGTCGCCGCACGCCTGGGGCTGAAGTGCCAGGTCTACATGGGCGCGGCGGACGTGGAGCGGCAGAGCCTGAACGTCTACCGGATGAAGCTTCTCGGCGCCGAGGTCATTCCGGTTTATTCCGGCTCACGAACGCTCAAGGACGCCCTGAACGAAGCCATGCGGGACTGGGTCACGAACGTGGACGACACCCACTACATCATCGGTACGGTGGCGGGGCCGCATCCGTACCCGGCCATGGTGCGGGACTTTCAGTCGGTCATCGGCAAGGAAGCACGCGCTCAGTGCCTGCAGATGCTCGGCCGCCTGCCGGATGTGCTGGTGGCGTGCGTGGGCGGCGGCTCAAACGCGATCGGGCTGTTTCATCCGTTCATCGACGACCGGGACGTGCGCCTGGTAGGTGTCGAAGCAGCCGGGCTGGGCCTGGAGACCGGACGGCACGCCGCACCGCTGAGCGCGGGCCGAGTCGGCGTGCTGCACGGCAACCGCACCTACCTGATGCAGGACGACGACGGCCAGATCATCGAAACCCATTCCGTTTCCGCGGGGCTCGACTACCCGGGCGTGGGCCCGGAGCACGCATTCCTCAAGGACATCGGCCGCGCGGAGTACGATGCCGTCACTGACGACGAAGCCATGGCAGCGTTCCGCCTGCTCAACCGCTGCGAGGGCATCCTGCCGGCGCTGGAGTCGAGCCATGCGATCGCCTGGGTGCACAAGCATGCCGGTACGATGGCTCCCGACCAGATCGTGGTGGTCAATCTCTCCGGGCGCGGCGACAAGGACATCCTCACGGTGGCCAAGCTCGACGGGATCTCGCTGTGAGCGCCGTTGCCGGGCGCCCGGAACCAGCCGGCGAAAACCGCCTCGACAGCTGCCTGGGGGCGTTGCGCGCCGCGGGCCGCCGGGCGCTGGCGACCTTCGTCACCGCCGGCGATCCCGTGCCGGACGCCACCGTGCCGGCGCTGCACGCGCTGGTTCGCGGTGGTGCGGACGTGCTGGAGCTGGGTGTTCCGTTCTCCGACCCGGAGGCCGAGGGCCCCGCGATTCAGGCCTCTTCCGAACGGGGACTGGCCCAGGGCATGACGCTGCGCGGCGTGCTGGACATCGTGCGTGAATTCCGGGCAGACGACGGGCGGACCCCGGTGGTGCTCATGGGCTACTACAACTCGGTGCTGGCCATGGGCTGCGCGCGCTTCGCCGAGGCCGCAGCGCAGGCGGGCGTGGATGGATTGATCATGGTCAACCTGCCACCCGAGGAAGCCGCGGAGCTCAAGCCCGCGCTGGATGCGCACGGTATCCGTCTGATTTTTCTCGTGGCGCCGACCACCACCGAGGCGCGCGCGCGGATGATCGTCGACGCTGCGCAGGGCTTCGTCTACTACGTGTCGCTCAAAGGCATCACCGGTTCAGGCAATCTGGACGTAGCGGCAGTGGCCGAGAAGCTCGCCTGGCTGAAACGGCTCACACCGCTGCCCGTGCTCGTGGGGTTCGGCATAAAGACCGGCGCCGTAGCGCGCGCCCTGGGCGTGCACGCCGATGGCGTCGTCGTCGGCAGCGCGCTGGTGGAACGAATGGCGGCCACCGAAGATCCGGCGCAGATTCCCCAGGCACTCGAAACGGAAGTGCGCTTGCTGCGGGCCGCCCTCGATGAACTGTCGGGCTGAGCCGTGAACGAGCGCTCCCTGTCGCAGTGGCTCGATTACATAGAGACGCTGCACCCGGCGGCGATCGACATGGGATTGGCGCGCGTCACCCGGGTTGCCGAAGCGCTCGGATTCGCGCCTCCCGACCATGCACCTGCGCCGGTCAGCGTCATCGTCGCGGGCACCAACGGCAAGGGTTCCACCAGCGTCTTCACCGAGGCGCTGCTGCTGGAGCGGGGCCAGCGCGTCGGCACCACGCTGTCTCCGCACGTGCACGAGTTCAACGAACGGGTCCGTATCGACGGTGTTGCCGCCGACGACGCGTTGCTGTGTGACGCGTTCGCGGAGGTGGATGCCGCTCGCGGCTCGGTAGCGCTCACCTATTTCGAGTTTGCCGCGCTGGTTGCTCTGTGCTGCTTTCGCCGTGCCGCCGTCGACGTCGCAATTCTCGAGGTGGGCCTCGGCGGACGCCTGGACGCCTTCAATCTGGTCGGCGCGAACCTCGCCGTGGTAACCAGCATCGGGCTCGACCATCAGGCATTTCTCGGCGACGATCTGGAGCAGATCGGGCGCGAGAAGGCCGCCGTCATGCGTGCCGGTCGCTCGGCCGTGGTCGGCTCCGATGTCACCGCTTCGGTGCTGCAGCACGCACAGGCGGAGGGCTGCCCCGTGCGGCAGCTGGGGCGCGACTTCTGTGTGCGCCTCGAGCCGGGAAGCTGGCACTTCGAGGCACCGCAGGAGGGATTGCGGTTCGAGAACCTTCCCTGGGGACCGCTGGCACCGGAAAACTGCGCCCTCGGCATCGCCGCGGCTGCCCGGCTGGGGCCGGTGGACGAGGCCATGGTGCGCGCGGCGCTCGCGCGTGCCACGCTGCCGGGGCGCTGCGAGATCTGGCGTCTGGGGACCATGACCTGATAGTGGACGTGGCTCACAACCCAGCCGGCGCGGCTTTTCTGGCGCGACAGCTCGCATTGCGTCAGCCGGGCCGCCGGTTCGTGGCCGTGCTCGGCATGCTCGCTGACAAGGACGCTGAAGGCGTGGTGAACGCGCTGCAGCATTGCGTGCGTCACTGGGTCTGCACCGGCACCCGCGGGCCACGCGGGCAGGGGGCGGCGGCGTTGCGCGACAGGCTGCCGGTTACGGTGAGCACCGGGCTTGCTGCGGACGCGCGCCAGGCGCTGGAGCAGGCGCGCTCCTTGTGCGGGCCTCGAGATGCTATCCTCGCGTTTGGTTCGTTCGACCTCGTTGAGCAGGTGCGCAATAGCCTATCCGAGATGCACGCGCCGATCGCCGTAGCCGTCGGGCCGCGGCCTGAGGGCGCCGGCGCCCCCGCCAGCGGCGGCTGTGGCTAGCAGGCGAATGGGCGTGGACGAGCAGACCCGCTATCGCGTGACGGGCAGCCTGTTCCTTCTGGCACTGGCCATCATCTGCCTGCCGATGCTCTTCGATGGCGCCGGGTTGCCTTCCCGCCAGCTCGAACCCCTGGTGCTGGACGACACGGCCGCGACGCCTGCCGCCGCTTCGACGGAGGTGCCCGCCACGGAGTTCGTGGCACGGATCGATGAGCTGCGTGACGGCGTGGATGCCGATGGCTTCGAGCGCGCCTCCGGCAATCGCTTCGGCGAGCCGGTGCTCAGCCCGATCGACGCCGATACCTCCGTCTGGGCGGTCCAGGTGGGGAGCTTCGCCGACCCTGAAAACGCCGAGAACCTGCGCACGCAGCTGCGCTCGGACGGTTACGAGGCCTTCATCACCACCGTGCGCAGCAATGGCGACGAGCGTCGCCGGGTTGCGGTCGGTCCGCTGCTCGATCGTCAGCAGGCGCAGAGCCTGCTGAGCGAGCTGGCCGACCGGTACCATCTCGACGGGCCGCAGCTCGTCGCGTTTTCGAACTGAGGTTCGGCATGGCAAGCGTCGACATCGTCATTGCGATCATCGTGCTGCTGTCGGCCCTCATCGGGCTGGTGCGTGGCCTGCTGCGCGAGGTGGTTTCGCTTGCAACCTGGCTTGCGGCGTTTATCCTCGCGCTGTATTTCGCGCCGGCGCTGGCGGAGCGTCTGGTCGCTCAGATCAGCGACGAGACGGTGCGGCTGGTGGTAGGGTTCATCGCGGTGTTCGTCGCGACCCTGATTGCCGGCGCGCTGGTGCAATGGCTGCTTTCGAAGCTGGTTCAGGGCACCGGTCTCACGGGCACCGATCGGTTTCTGGGTTTTCTGTTCGGCAGCGCTCGTGGCGTGCTCGTCTGCATCATCGCCCTCATCGCGTTGCGACCCTTCGCAGAAGACACCCCCTGGTGGCAGGCTTCGAGACTGGTGCCGGAGCTGCTGTTTTTCGAGCGTGACGTGCTGGATCTGATGGGTCGAACTTCCAGCTGGCTGACCCGCGTCGCGGAATGAACGATCAAATTCTGGACAACTGGGAACGACACTAAGCTTATGTGCGGCATCGTCGGTATCTTCAGCACGCAGCCCGTCAACCAGCAGATCTACGATGCGCTCACGGTGCTGCAGCATCGGGGTCAGGACGCGGCGGGTATGGTCACCAGCGAGGGCACCCGGGTGCACCTGCGCAAAGGCAACGGCCTGGTCCGGGACGTCTTCCACCAGCAGCACATGCAGCGTCTGGTGGGCAATATCGGCATCGGGCACGTGCGCTATCCCACCGCGGGGTCGTCCAGCTCGGCCGAAGCGCAGCCCATGTACGTCAACTCGCCCTACGGTATCACGCTGGCTCACAACGGCAATCTCACCAATGCCGAGGCCCTGCAGGCAGAGCTGTACCGGGACGATCTGCGGCACGTCAACACCGACAGCGATTCCGAGGTGCTGCTCAATGTCTTCGCCCACGAGCTGCAGGCGCAGGGCGCGCTGGAGCCGGCACCCGAGCACATCTTCAACGCGGTGCGCGCGGTGCATCGCCGCTGTCGCGGCGCCTATGCCGCCGTTGCCATGATCATCGGCGTGGGCATCGTCGGTTTTCGCGACCCCTACGGCATTCGACCCCTGGTGTTCGGCCGGCGCGAGGGGCCTGATGGTCCCGAGTACATGATCGCGTCGGAATCGGTCGCGCTGGACATCCTCGGTTTCCAGCTGATCCGCGACGTTGCCCCTGGCGAGTGCGTCTACGTCAGCAACACGGGCGAGCTGCACACCCAGGTCTGCGCCGAGCACACCCAGAACTCGCCGTGCGTGTTCGAGTTCGTCTATCTGTCCCGCCCCGATTCCATCATCGACCGGATCTCGGTGTACAAATCCCGGCTGCGAATGGGCGAGTACCTCGCCCGCCAGGTGCTGGAGCGCTTTCCGGGCGGGGAACACGACATCGACGTGGTGATCCCGATTCCGGATACGGGCCGGACGGCGGCGCTGCCGCTGGCACACCAGCTGGACGTGAAGTACCGCGAAGGCTTCATCAAGAACCGCTACATCGGCCGCACCTTCATCATGCCCGGGCAGAATCAGCGGCGAAAATCGGTGCGTCAGAAGCTCAACGCCATCGAGCTCGAGTTCCGCGGCAAGAACGTGCTGTTGGTGGACGATTCCATCGTGCGCGGCACCACGATCCAGCAGATCATCCTCATGGCCCGCGAGGCGGGTGCCCGCAAGGTCTACATGGCCTCAGCCGCGCCGCCGGTGCGCTATCCGAACGTCTACGGGATCGACATGCCGACTCCCAACGAATTCGTGGCCTACAACCGCACCGAGGCCCAGGTTGCCGAGCTGATCGGCGCCGACATGCTCATCTATCAGCGCATCGAAGACCTCGTCCAGAGCGCCCGCGAAGGCAACCCAGACGTCACCCAGTTCGACTGCTCCGTGTTCGACGGAAAATACGTGACCGGAGACATAGACGATTCTTACCTGGAGCGTCTATCGTTAAACAGAAGTGACGAGATGAAACAGCACCGTGACGCCGAACTCAACGCCGATCACACGGTCATCGAGCTCCACAACCACGCGTGACGTGAAAGAGCGGATCCAGGCCCTCATAGGGGCCCTCGACGGCGTGCTGCTCGGCAAGCAGCCGCAGATCAAACTGGCGCTGGCGTGCCTGCTGGCCCGCGGCCATCTGCTGATCGAGGATCTGCCCGGCATGGGGAAGACGCTGCTGTCGCACGCGCTCGCGCGGGTGCTGGGCTTGAGCTACAACCGTATTCAGTTCACCAGCGACGTCCTTCCCTCGGACATCATCGGCACGTCCATTTTCGATCGCGAGCGGGGCGAGTTCCGCTTCGTCGAGGGGCCGATCTTCGCGCAGGTGGTTCTGGCCGACGAGATCAACCGAGCAACACCCAAGAGCCAGAGCGCGCTGCTCGAAGCGATGGAGGAACGCCAGGTGACGGCCGACGGAGCGACCCGGCCGCTGCCGCACCCGTTCTTCGTGGTGGCGACCCAGAATCCATCCACCCAGACCGGCACCTTCCCGCTGCCGGAGTCACAACTCGACCGCTTTCTCATGCGCATCGAGCTCGGCTATCCCGAGCCGGACGCCGAGCGCGAGTTGCTGCGCGGCGGAGACCGCCGCAGGTATCTGGACGCTCTGCAGGTACTAGAAGACGCCGAAGGCGTCGAGTCGCTGCAGGCGGCCGTGGACCAGATCAAGGTGTCCGAGCCCCTGATCGAGTACGTCCAACGGCTCGTGGCGTTCAGCCGCAATGCGCCGGACTTCGCCTTCGGGCTGTCGCCGCGGGGCGCGCTGGCACTGCTGCAGGCGGCCCGGGCCTGGGCGCTGCTGCACGACCGGCGGCATGTGGTGCCCGAGGACGTGCAGGCGGTGTTGCCCAGTGTCGTCGAGCACCGGCTGCGAGAGGCGGCCGACTACGCCGGTCACGGCGGCGGCGCGCTGGCGCAGAAGCTGCTGTCGGCAGTCGACGTCGTCGGCTGAGGCAGCCCCGGGCGATGAACGCCGGCGCTGCAGCCCGCCTGTTCAGCGAGCGCTTCGACCGCTGGATCGACCGGCACATTCCCCCGAGCACGCAGATCACGCTGTCGCAGCGGAACATCTTCATCTTTCCGACGCGCACCGGTTTCGTGTTCGCGCTGCTCCTGGCGCTGCTGATACTGGGTGGCATCAACTACCAGAACAGCCTGGTCTACGGTGTCGCCTTTTTTCTCGGCAGCCTGTTCATGGTGACCATTCTGTACACCTTCCGGAACCTGTCGGGGCTGCGCATCGAGCTGGCGGGCACGCGACCCGGATTCGTCGGTGAGGACATCGAGTTCAGCCTGCGCATCGTTCGGCCCCAGGGCCGGGGTCGGGAGGGCATCCAGCTGGGCTGGCCCCAGGGAATCATGCAGTGGGCGGACCTCTACGAGCAGGAGGCCGATACGGTGCGCCTGTACGTGCGGGCGGCACGGCGCGGGTATCTCAACCCCGGCCGGCTGCTGGTGGAGACTTACTACCCGCTCGGCTTGCTGCGCGCATGGACCTGGGTGGATCTGGGTGCCAGGGCGCTCATCTACCCGAAACCGCTGTTTCAGGATCTGCCGCAGGGACAGGCGGGCAGGCGTGATGAAGGAGAGCTGATCGATCCGCTCGGCAGCGAGGACTTCTCCGACATCAAGGCGTATCAACCCGGCGATCCGGTGAAGCACATCATCTGGCGTTCGTATGCGCGGGGTGACGAGCTCGTGGTGAAACGCTATGCCAGCTACCTCGAGCCGCGCCTGTGGCTGGACATCGATCAGGTGCCCGGAGAGCTCGAGGAACGCCTGTCGAGGCTCACAGGGCTTGCGCTGCGGGCCGCGCGCATAGAGCGCGAGTTCGGGCTGCGGCTGGGCCCGCTGCAGATTCCGCCGGCAATGGGCGAGACGCACCTGGAGCGGGTGCTGCGGGAGCTGGCGCTGTATGGCCTCGGCCGGTAACGACTGGATGGGTGGTGCGCGAAGCGGGCGCGGGGTCGCCTATCAGATCCCACGCAACACCCTTGCGTTGCTGATGGTCGCCCAGGTCACGGTGGTGCTGCCGTTTCTGCTGTACCTGTCGCCGCTGATCGTTGCCGTGAGCCTGTTCTGCGTCGCCTGGCGCGCCGGTGTCTATCAGGGGCGCTGGGACTATCCGCAGCGCTGGGTGAAGGCCGTGCTGGTCGTGGGCTCGGTAGTCTCTGCCGCATTCAGCGGCATCGGTGCCTACAGCCTGGAATCGGCAGCGACGCTGCTCATTCTGGCGTTCGCGCTCAAGCTCATCGAAATGCGCAGCCGTCGCGATGCCTACCTCGTGATCTTTCTCGGCTACTTCGTGATCGCGACGCTGTTTCTGTTCGATCAGTCCATCAGCGCCGCCGCATACGGGCTGCTGGCGGTGGTGCTGGTCACGGCTGCCATGGTGAGCCTCAATCAGCTCATGACTCGCGTGCGGCCCCTCGCGTCGCTGCGGCTGGCCGCTACGCTCATTGCGCAGGCGCTGCCATTCGCGGTGGTGCTGTTCCTGTTCTTTCCGCGCATTGCGCCGCTGTGGACCGTGCCGCTGCCGGGCGCGTCCAAGACCGGTATGAGCGAGCGTGTAACGCCCGGCGACATTGCTGCGCTCAGCCGCTCGGACGAGCTCGCGTTCCGAGTGGTGTTCGACGGGCCGGTGCCGGCGCCACGCGATCTGTACTGGCGCGGGCTGGTGTATTCCCGCTACGCCGACGGCACCTGGACCGTCGGCGGCGCGCTGCCGGACTGGGACGGCGTCGCGCCGGCGCCGGATCCGGACTGGCGCGGGATCCCTTACGAGGTGCTGCTGGAGCCCACCCAGTCGACCTGGCTGTTCGCGCTGGACACGCCCTGGCCGCGCTCCCCCGGTGTCGACAGGAGCCGCGATTTCCGGCTCGAGGCCGAGGACCCGGTGCTCGCCGTGTTCCGCTACCGGGCAACTGCGTATCCCCAGTGGCGCATGGACCTGTCCCTGCCAGAAGCCCTGCGCTGGCGCGAAACGCGCCTGCCGGATGCTGACAATCCACGGATCCGCGACTACGCCCGCCGGTTGTTCGCGGACAACGGTGAGCCGCGCGCGTTCATCAACGCGGTGCTGGCTGCGATTCGCAGCGAGCCCTTCTTCTATACGCTCAACCCGCCGACGCTGCCCCGGCGTGACGCGATCGACCAGTTCTGGTTCGAATCCCGGCGCGGATTCTGCTCGCACTATGCCGGGGCGCTGGTTTTCATGCTGCGCTCCGTGGGAATTCCGGCGCGCATGGTGGGCGGCTATCAGGGCGGCGAGGTGAACCCCATCGATGGCCATCTCATGGTGCGTCAGTTCGACGCGCACGCGTGGGCCGAAGCCTGGCTGGACGGGGAGGGCTGGGTAAGGGTCGATCCCACGTCGGCGGTGGCGCCGGCGCGCATCGAAAGCGGTCTCAATGCTGCCCTGTCGCAGGAAGACCGCGCCGCGCTGTCGGCTCTGACCAACGCCCGGCTTTCGAACTGGGGTCTTCTGAACGACGCCATCTACTGGGTGGATTCCCTCGAGCATCGCTGGAATCTCTGGGTGGTGGGCTACGACGCCAACATGCAGAGCAACCTGCTGACCAAGCTGCTCGGCGAGATCAGCGCGGTACGCATCGGCGCTGCGATCCTCGTCGGCGGCGGCGTCACGGTCGGGTTGGTCGCGGTCAGCCTGTTCTGGCGCCGCCGGCCGGTGCGCCGCCACCCGGTCGAGCGCCTGTTTGCGCGCTTCTGCCTGCGTCTGGGTGCCTATGGCTGGCCGCGCCACCCCGGTGAAGCGCCGGCGACGTTCCTGCGGCGGCTTGCGGCCGCGGGCCTGATCGCGGAGGACGAGTCCCAGCAGCTCGTCGCTGAGCTCGATGACCTGCTGTACAATCCCGACGCGGTGCGAAGTGCCGTGACGCTGCGGGACCTGCGGCGGCAGCTGCGTCGGTTGCAGCTGCGCCTGGCCTTTGCAACCTCCCGCTGAATCAGCTTGCGAACCAGCCTGCCATGCTCAAACGCACACCCTGTGTCGGCATCTGCTCGACCACTTACGGTGACCTCGTCTGCCGGGGCTGCAAACGCTTCGCGCACGAGATCGTGCAGTGGAACGCATTCGACGAGCAGCAGCGCGATGCCGTCTGGGCGCGGCTGCTGGAACAGCGGGCCCGGGTCGTGGCCGAATTCGTGGAGCTGACCGACCGCGCTGCGCTGCAGGCAGGCGCAGCGCGGCTCAACGTCCCGGACCGGGAGCTCGTGGACGACTACAACCTGGTGTACGAGCTGCTCCGGCGCCTGCGCCGGCGCACCGCCGACGAAGCTTCTGCGGCTGCCCTCGAAACGTTTGGTCTGCGGCCGCGTCAGGGTCCCGCTGGTGCGGGGCTTTCCGGCGCCGGACTGCTGGAGCTGATCGATCAGGAGCTGTACCAGCGCGCGCTCGCGTACTACGAACGCAGCTTCCGTACCCTCGTGCAATGACTGCCAGGCGCGCCCCGGACCTGGATGCAGTTCTGAGCTTCCTGCCGTGTCCGACGCCGGCCAGCTGGTTCGCCCATGCCGCCGAAAACCTGCCGCTGCTGCTCATCGACCACGCCAACTGCGAAAAGAAGGCAGCCGGCAACGCGCTGAGCATGCTGTACCGCTATGTCGATCGGCCGGAGCTGCTGTTCCGCCTGTCGCGGCTCGCCCGTGAGGAGCTTCGGCACTTCGAGCAGGTGCATGCCATCCTGCTCGCTCGCGGCATCGATTACGTCCACGTCACTGCCGGTCGCTACGCCGGGCGCCTGCGCGCGCTGGTACGTACCACCGAACCGCAGCGCCTGGTGGACAGCCTGCTCATGGGCGCGATCGTCGAGGCGCGTTCCTGCGAGCGTTTTGCGGGCCTGATCGACGTCGTTCCGGAGGATCTGGGACGCTTCTACGCAGGCCTGCTGGCGTCGGAGGCGCGCCATTTCCAGCACTACCTCGCGCTCGCCCGGCAGATCAGTGACGAGCCGGTAGACGAGCCCCTGTCACGCCTGCTCGCAGTGGAGCGGGCGCTGGTCACCGAGCCCGATCCCTGCTTCAGGTTTCACAGCGGGCCGCCAGCGGACGACAGATCAATCTGAAGTCGTCGGCAGCGCGCTGTTCCAGCATCCAGGCACAGCGTTCCCAGGCCCCCAGAACGAAGCGCAGGCCCCAGGGGTGGCGGTGGATGCCCGGGCGATGGGTGTGGCCGTGAATCAACACCGTCGCGCCCTGTTCGGCGACGACACGCTGCACCTCGGCGGGCGTCACGTCCATGATGTTCTCGGCCTTGTTGGCGTTGCTGGCTCGGCTGTGCACGCATGCCTGCGCCAGTTCTGACGCTCCGCGAGGCTGCGTGTGAGCACGTCGCGCTGCCACTGCGCGGAGCGCAGTACCTGCCGCAGCTGCTGGTAGGCCGCATCTTCGACGCAGAACGATCACCTGCCACAGGTCAGCAGCATCCGGCCGTCGAGAAGGGTCGGGTCGTCGATCAGCTCGCAGCCCGTACGCGTTGCGAATCGCTCGCCGATCAGAAAATCCCGATTGCCGCGCATGAGGAAGACCCGGGCCTGTCGCGTGGCAGCGGCGAGACAACGCATCAGCGCCTCCGCCAGCGGGCCGTCGTCATCGTCACCGATCCAGACCTCGCAGAGATCGCCGAGCAGGTAGATCTCATCGACCGCTGGCGCCTGGCGCGCGAGCTCGGCCGCGAATGTGGCGAAGCGCGCGTCCTCCGGGTCGTCGAGGTGCAGATCCGACAGGAACAGACGTCGCATCTCAGGCCGCTGCATTACCAGTCGATTCCGCGATGCCTATGCCGACGCATACGGACACCGGCGGCAACTCGCACCCCGGTTCATCCGACGCTGCCCTCGGCCACCATCAGGGTGTTCTGCAGCATGGCGACCCGGGTCATGGGTCCGACCCCACCGGGCACCGGCGTGATCCAACTGGCCCGCTCGGCGGCTTCGGCAAACACGACGTCGCCATGCAGCTTGCCGTGCTCGTCGCGGGTGATGCCCACGTCTATCACGATCGCGCCCGGTTTGATCCAGTCACCGGGAACCAGGCCGGGCTTGCCCACGGCCGAGACCACCACGTCGGCAGCGACCACGGCGGCCCGGGTATCCCGGGAGAATTTGTGGGCCGTGGTGACCGTGCAGCCGGCGAGCAGCAGCTCGAGACCCATCGGGCGCCCGACGTGGTTCGAGGCGCCGATCACCGGCATCCAGACCCCGCAGCGGCACGCCCGTGTGTTCCAGCAGCTGCATGATGCCTTTGGGCGTGCACGAACGCAGTGCCGGTCGGCGCAGCGCGAGCTGGCCGATGTTGTGGCAGTGAAACTGTCCACATTCTGGCGGGGAGTCGATGATCGATGATGCGCGCCTCGTCGATGTGGGGCGGCAGCGGTGACTGCACGGAGAATGCCGTCTATCCCCGGAGGCCTCGCACCAGCGCCCGCACGCGCCTCTTCCAGGTCCTTCTGCGTGACGTTGCTCGACAGGTGCTGAACGCGAGCAAAGCCGACCTCCTCGCGAAGTGCGCCGTTTGGCTTTGACGTAGATTTCCCCGAGGCGGGATCGCTGTCTTACCAGGACCACCGCCAGTCCCGGCGGGCGCTCCCTCGCGCGCAACGCGCGCCGCGACCTGGTCCCGGATCTGCGCGCGCAGGGGTTTTGGCGATGGCGTTGCCGTCGAGAACGCGGGCGGTCATGAGCGGGCGGCGTCCGGTCGGGAGAAGGGCGGCATTCTACCCCAAGGCGCCAGCGACCGAAGTGTCCTCGAGGCCGTCGGGCTGCGGTTTGACGCTCCCGGGGGGCCTCAGTATGATCGCCGCGGTCGCGACGCCGTCGGGGTATAGCGCAGTCTGGTAGCGCGCCTGCTTTGGAGCAGGATGTCGGGAGTTCGAATCTCTCTACCCCGACCACCTCCAACAGCGGCCTGCGGGTGAGCCCCATTAATGCTGAAGCGCCATTCGAAGAGCCAGAAACGCATCGGCCGTTCTGCACGGGCCGTTCCAGGGCGCGGCAGCAATAGGCAAGTTGTCTGTCTGGCAACCTTGCGCGTGGCCGTTCGAGAGGCAGTCCGTACCCACATCGTGCGTGCAACGGGCGTGCCGGCGCAGGCTTGTTCAGGTTATGACAGGCGTGTAGCATGCGCCGCTTGATCTGACCGGGGTCCCCAGCTGACCGCGGTCATGTCCCGTCGACCGGAACGCTTCGAACGATCATCACGCGCTCGTAGCTCAACTGGATAGAGCATCGGCCTTCTAAGCCGGCGGTTGAAGGTTCGAGTCCTTCCGGGCGCGCCAGACGCGACGACGATCTATGGTGGACGTAGCTCAGCTGGTAGAGCTCCGGGTTGTGATCCCGGCGGTCGTGGGTTCGAGCCCCATCGTCCACCCCAATCCACCACCAGTAAACCTGTCAACGACACAACAACAACCGGCATCATTTCAGGAACCATGCAGATCTCCATAGAAACCCTGACCGGTCTCGAGCGGCGCCTCACCATCAGCGTCCCGTCTGAGACCTTCGAGCAGCAGATCACGTCCCGCCTCAACGATGCCGCACAGCGGGTGCGGCTGCCCGGCTTCCGGCCGGGACGGGTGCCCATGAAAGAGGTGCGACGCCGATTCGACCGCGCCATCCGGGCCGAGGTGGCGGGCGAGCTGATGCAGTCGAGCTTCATGGACGCCATTCGCGAGGAAGATCTGGCGCCCGCCGGCCAGCCGAACCTCGAGGTGGTCAAGATGGACCCCGGCATCGACTTCGAGTTTACCGCCACCTTCGAGGTGTTTCCCGCGGTCGAGCTTACCGACCTCGGCAAGGTGAAGGTCAGGAAGCCTGAGGCCGGGATCACCGACGACGACGTCGCCGCCATGGTCGAGCAGCTGCGTGATCAGCGCAAAACCTGGGAGCCCGTGGAGCGGGGCGCCGCGCAAGGCGATCAGGTGACGCTCGATTTCCAGGGCAGCATCGACGGCGAGGTGTTCGAGGGCGGCAGCGGCGAGGACGTGAAGTTCGTGGTCGGCGCCGGACAGATGATCGAGGATTTCGACCGCAACGTGCAGGGGCTGAAAGCCGGCGAGTCCGGCGAGTTCGAAGCGACCTTTCCGGACGACTACCGTGCCGAGCATCTGCGCGGCAAGACAGCCACCTTCAAGGTGAGCGTCAAATCCGTGGCGGAATCGAAGCTGCCCGAGCTCGACGAGGCGTTCATCAAGACGTTCGGCATAGAGAGTGGCGACATCGAGAAGTTTCGCGACGACGTGCGCGCCAACATGCAGCGCGAGCTCGACGGTGCCATCGCCAACCAGGTGAAATCACAGGTGATGGATCAGCTGCACGAGCTGCATTCGGTTCAGCTGCCGCGGGCGCTGGTGCAGCGCGAGATCGCGGGCCTCCGTCAACAGATGCTGCAGCAGTTCCAGATGTACGGTTCTGCCGGAAAAGACATCAACCTGCCTGACGAACTGTTTCAGGAACAGGCAGAGCGCCGGGTCAGCGTAGGCCTCATCGTCAACGAGATCGTCAGCAGCGCCGGGCTCGAAGCCGATCCGGAAAAGGTGCGCGAACGCATAGAAACGATGGCCGAGGGCTACGCCGAGCCGCAACAGGTCATAAACTGGTATTACGGCAATCCCGAGCAGCTGCAGCAGATCGAAATGGCGGTTCTCGAAGACCGGGTCGTCGAGCATATCGTCGGCGCGGCGCAGGTTGAGGTGGTTCCGAGCAACTACCGTGACGTAATATCGGGTAAGGCGATCGAAACGCCCGAGGCCGCAGACGCGGCGGCGGAAACGGAACAGGCCGGCGCCTGAGGCGCAGCGGGCCGCGCGCCGGCGAACACATAATCCGACGGAGGCAGTGGTGAGCGATATCTTCGACCCGACCCCCAGCCCAATGACCGGCCTTGGCCTCGTGCCCATGGTCGTAGAGCAGACGGCGCGCGGCGAGCGCGCGTTCGACATCTACTCGCGCCTGCTCAAGGAGCGCATCGTCTTCCTGGTCGGACCGGTGGACGACAACATCGCCAATCTGGTGGTGGCGCAACTGCTCTACCTGGAGTCGGAAAATCCCGACAAAGACATCAACCTTTACATCAACTCGCCGGGCGGCTCGGTGACTGCGGGGCTGTCGATTTACGACACCATGCAGTTCGTGCGTTGCGATGTCAGTACCATGTGCATAGGCCAGGCTGCCAGCATGGGTGCATTTCTGCTGGCGGCAGGCACCCCGGGCAAGCGCTACGCGCTGCCCAATTCGCGCATGATGATCCATCAGCCGTCCGGCGGCTCGCGCGGGGTCGCCGCGGACCTCGAGATCCAGGCCAAAGAGATTCTGCTCATGCGTGAACGGCTCAACGCGCTGCTTGCCGAGCACACCGGCCAGACGGTCGAGCGAATCGCCGAGGACACGGACCGCGACTTCTGGATGAGCCCGGCGGAGGCGGCCGAGTACGGTCTCGTGGATCTGGTGCAGCAGCCGCGCAAGCCGCTCGCCCAGGCGGTCGGGGCCTGACTCACACGACCCCGGTTGCACGCTGCGGCAGGCGCACGGGCGTCGTTCTGAAGGCTCGACGCCATCGAGGTGCAGGCGCTTTGCCGCTGACCTGCGGGCGCTTTGTCGCCCGGTCGCGGGCGCTGCGCGGATTTCACGGGGCTTGAAATATCCGTTGTAACCACGCAAGGTTAAGCAAGGCGATATCTGAGGTACCTATGGCAGACAACAACGGCAAGGGCGAAGACTCGGGCAAGCTGCTCTACTGCTCGTTCTGCGGCAAGAGCCAGCACGAGGTTCGCAAGCTCATTGCCGGGCCTTCGGTGTTCATCTGCGACGAGTGCGTGGAGCTGTGCAACGACATCATCCGCGAGGAGGTGTCCGAAGGTGCGCAGAGCAAAGAAGGCAGTCGGCTGCCGGTACCCCACGAGATCATGGCGATTCTCGATCAGTACGTGATCGGCCAGTCGCACGCCAAGAAGGTGCTTTCGGTGGCCGTGTACAACCACTACAAGCGCCTCAACTACAAAGGTAAGAAGGACGACGTCGAGCTGTCGAAGTCGAACATCCTGCTGGTGGGTCCCACCGGCAGCGGCAAGACCCTGCTGGCCGAGACGCTGGCCCGCCTTCTGGACGTGCCCTTTACCATCGCTGATGCCACCACGCTCACCGAAGCAGGCTATGTCGGCGAGGACGTCGAGAACATCATTCAGAAGCTGCTGCAGAAGTGCGACTACGACGTCGAGCGGGCGCAGGTAGGCATCGTGTACATCGACGAGATCGACAAGATCTCGCGCAAGTCGGACAACCCCTCCATTACCCGGGATGTGTCCGGCGAGGGCGTGCAGCAGGCGCTGTTGAAACTCATCGAGGGCACCGTCGCGTCGGTGCCCCCGCAGGGGGGGCGCAAGCATCCGCAGCAGGAGTTCCTGCAGGTGGACACCTCGAACATTCTGTTCATCTGCGGCGGAGCGTTTGCCGGCCTCGACAAGGTGATCCGCGACCGCTCGGAGAAATCCGGCATCGGCTTCGGCGCCGAGGTCAAAGGCCTGGAAGACCGCAAGAGCATCGGCGAGACGTTGCGCGGGGTCGAGCCGGAAGACCTGATCAAATACGGCCTGATTCCCGAGTTCGTCGGCCGGCTGCCTGTGGTTGCCACCCTCGAGGAGCTGGACGTCGATGCGTTGATGCAGATCCTCACCGAGCCGAAGAACTCACTGACCAAGCAGTACTCCAAGCTCTTCGAGATGGAGGGTGTCGAGGTCGACTTCCGCGACGACGCGCTGCGTGCCGTCGCCCGCAAGGCCATGGAGCGCAAGACCGGTGCGCGCGGCCTGCGTTCCATCCTGGAATCCGTGCTGCTCGACACGATGTTCGAACTGCCGGCGCTGGATTCGGTGAGCAAGGTCGTCATCGACGAGAGTGTCATCGAAGGTGAAAGCGAGCCCATGCTGATCTACGAGAACGTGGAAAAGGCCCAGGCCGCGCCCAAGGAATAATCCGGGCGGCGCCCGGCGGCGCCGCCGATAAATGCGAATCCGGTCTGCCGCTGGCGCCAGCCGGTGCCGTTTCTGCATTACATTCGCTGCACAACGTGCACCAGGGCGTCTACCTGGCCGCTGGTAGCATCGCAGCCTGTTCTTCGTTCACAGCATGAGGGCAACCGCATAGTGTCATCAGACAACACCGTCCGAATCCCCGTACTGCCGCTTCGCGACATGGTGGTTTACCCCCATGGCGTGCACCCTCTTTTCGTCGGTACCCAGACCTCCATCCGGGCGCTGGATGCCGCGATGGTGGACGACAAGCAGATCCTTCTGGTGGCCAAGCGCGATGCAGACGTAGAGGCTCCGGACGCAGGTGACCTGTTCGAGGTGGGCACGGTTGCTACGGTGCTGCAGCTGCTCAAGCTGCCCGACGGCACCGTCAAGGTGCTGGTGGAGGGTGGCTGCCGTGCGCGCATCGACGAGCTGATCGATGCGCAGGATCATCTGACCGCGACGGTGCAGCTCATCGAGGAGCCCGAGGTGGACGCTCGTGAGGCCGAGGCGCTGTCGCGCTCCATCATGGAGCAGTTCGAGCAGTACGTTAAGGTCAGCAAGAAGGTACCCCAGGAGGTGCTTTCTTCGCTGGCTTCGATCGATGATCCCGCCCGTCTGGTGGACACCATCGCGGCACAGATGTCACTGCGCATCGAAGACAAGCAGGTGGTGCTCGAAGCGGCCGACCTGAAGACCAGAATCGACGCGATCCTTGCATTGATGGATGCCGAGATCGATCTGTATCAGATCGAGAAGCGCATCCGCGGCCGCGTCAAAAAGCAGATGGAGAAGAGTCAGCGCGAGTACTACCTGAATGAGCAGATGAAGGCCATTCAGAAGGAGCTCGGCGATCTCGACGACGTGCCCAACGAAGCTGAAGACCTGCAGCGGCGCATCGAAGAGAGCGGCATGCCCAAGGAAGCGCGCGACAAGGCGGACGCCGAGCTCGGCAAGCTGAAGCTGATGTCGCCCATGTCGGCAGAGGCGACCGTGGTGCGCAGCTACCTCGACTGGATGATCAACGTGCCCTGGAAAAAGCGCAGCCGCGTCCGCAAGGATCTTGCTGCCGCGCAGCAGATTCTCGACGAGGACCACTACGGCCTGGAGGAGGTCAAGGCGCGCATTGTCGAGTACCTCGCGGTACAGGGCCGCGTCAACAAGCTCAAGGGTCCGGTGTTGTGTCTGGTCGGGCCGCCGGGTGTCGGTAAGACGTCCCTCGGTGAGAGCATTGCGCGGGCGACCAATCGCAAGTTCGTGCGCATGGCGCTCGGTGGTGTGCGCGACGAGGCCGAAATCCGCGGTCACCGGCGTACCTATATCGGCTCGATGCCGGGCAAGGTTCTGCAGAAGATGTCGAAAGCGGGCGTGCGCAACCCGCTGTTTCTGCTCGACGAGGTGGACAAGATGGGCATGGACGTGCGTGGCGACCCCGCCAGCGCACTGCTCGAAGTGCTCGATCCGGAGCAGAACAGCAGCTTCAACGACCATTACCTCGAGGTGGACTACGATCTCTCCGACGTGTTCTTCATCTGCACGTCGAACTCCATGAACATTCCGGCAGCGCTGCTGGACCGTATGGAGGTGATCCGTCTGCCGGGCTATACGGAAGACGAGAAACTCAACATCGCCAAACGCTACCTCGTGCCCAAGCAGGTCCGTCTGAATGGTCTAAGGAAAGGCGAGCTGGCCATCGACGATGCGGCGCTGCTGCACATGGTGCGTTACTACACCCGGGAAGCCGGGGTGCGCGGCCTGGAGCGCGAGATCGCCAAGCTGGCACGCAAGGTGGTGAAGGCGCAGTCGCTGGCACCGGCCGGCGAAGCGCGCCGCAGCCTGGTGATTCATGAGGACGATGTAGAAGCCTACAACGGCGTGCGCAAATACAGCTACGGCCTGGCCGAGGAAAGCAATCAGGTGGGCATCGTCACCGGTCTCGCCTGGACCCAGGTCGGCGGCGAGCTGCTGAGCATCGAAGCCGTTGCGGTACCCGGCAAGGGCCGTCAGACGAAAACCGGCTCGCTCGGCGACGTCATGCAGGAGTCCATTCAGGCGGCCCTGACCTTTGTGCGCAGCCGCGCGGCGGTACTGGGCATTCAGAGCGACTTTCATGAAAAGTTCGATCTGCACGTGCACGTGCCCGAAGGCGCCACGCCCAAGGACGGCCCGAGCGCCGGCATCGGCATGTGCACTGCGCTGGTGTCCGCGCTCACCGGAATTCCGGTCCGGGCGGACGTCGCGATGACGGGGGAGATCACTCTGCGTGGGCAGGTGCTGCCCATCGGTGGGCTCAAGGAGAAGCTGCTCGCCGCGGCAAGGGGCGGCATCAAGAATGTGATCATTCCCAAGGAAAACGAGCGCGATCTCAAAGAGATACCCGACAATATCAAGTCGAGCCTGCAGATCTATCCTGTCAAATGGATGGACCAGGTGCTCGAAATCGCCCTGGAGCATCTGCCGGAGCCGACGCACCACGATGCGCCCGGCGACGAAGCCAAGCGCATTGCCGACGCAGGTGCGCGGCCCGGTGACATGTCGATAAACGCCCATTAGACGCGGCTTTGCCGCGGATTTGCTGGCTTGCAGCCGTCATGCGGTGTTGGTATAAAACCCGCGGCTCAGGGTGCAGAACAGCAGATTTTTCGCGGCGTGCGGATTACTCGGGGTCACCATCATCATTGAGGGGCGAAACGTGAACAAAGCTGAATTGATCGATCAAATTGCCGAAGCGGCGGATATTTCCAAGGCTTCTGCTGCCCGAGCGCTCGACGCCACGCTGGATGCGATTACCAGCTCGCTGAAGCAGGCCGACCCGGTGTCACTGGTTGGTTTCGGAACGTTCACCGTGCGCGAGCGCGCGGCACGCACCGGTCGCAATCCGCAGACGGGAGCACCGATCAACATCGCCGCCGCAAAGGTGCCCGCGTTCAAGCCCGGCAAAGGTCTCAAAGACGCCCTGAATTGATTGACGACAGAGGCGCCGTTCCCGTCTGCTCATCGACCGGAACGGCTGCCAGCGCCCGTAGCGGGCCAACGACGAGAGGCGCACTACTGCGCCTTTTTTCTTGATCGGAACTTTTTCCTGACTGGTTAAGGGACGTACAGATGCTCCAGAAGATGCGCGATCAGACGCAATCAACCGCCTTCAAGGTGGTGGTGGCTCTGATCGTTTTCGTGCTCGCCGTGTTCGGTTTCGGCTCGTTCAACCTGTTCGTCACGGGCGACCCGGACATCGCCAGCGTCAACGGTGAGGGCATCACCCAGAGCATGCTGCAGAACGAAACCGAGCGAGAGCGGCGGCGCATCGCAGCGCAGCTCGGCGGCAACTTCGACGAAAGTCTGATCGATCCGCTGCAGCTGCAGAACATGGTGCTCGAACGCATGATCGCGCGGAGCGTACTGCAGCAGGCGGCCGAAGACCTGAAGGTGGGGGCCAGTCGCGCCCAGGTGGATGCTGCGGTGCTGCGCAATCCTACGTTTCAGCTCGATGGCCATTTCGACGAGGGGCAGTATCGACGCATGGTCCAGTTCCTCGGCTTTACGCCCAAGGGTTTTCTCGATGAGATGGGCGACAACCTGGCGCTGCAGCAACTCCAGCAGAGCGTCGGCGACACCGCGATCGTTACCGAACAGGAGTTGCGCATGCAGGCCCGCCTGCTCAATCAGCGCCGCGACGTGGCCTACCTGCCGTTCACGCTTGAAGACTTCACCGCCCGCGTCAGTGTCAGCGACGAGGATGTCGCCACCCGCTACGAGGAAAATCAGCGTCAGTACATGACCGAAGAAACCGCCGACGCGCAGTACGTGGAGCTGTCGTGGCGTGACCTCGTCGATGATCCGTCCATCAGCGTGAGCGAGGACGATCTGCATGCTGCGTGGGAAGCCGACAAGGCCCAGGCGGAAAGCGAGGAGCAGCGTCGTGCCCGACACATACTCATCGCGGTGTCCGATGCGCGCAGCGACGAGGCGGCGGCGGAGCTGGCCGGCGAGATCAAGGCGCGCATCGACAAAGGCGAGGCGTTTGACGCGCTGGCGCGGGAGTTCTCCGACGACCCGGGTTCTGCAGAGCAGGGCGGTGAGCTCGGTTTCGCCGGACGCGGCGTATACGATCCGCAGTTCGAGGCGGCCCTGTACGCTCTCAGCGACGGCGAGGTGTCCGATCCCGTGCGCACGCCCTTCGGCTATCACGTGATTCAGCTCGAAGAGGTACGCAGCACCGAGTATCCCGATTTCGAGACGGCACGGGCGGACATCGAGCAGCGCCTGCGTCGTGAGCAGGCCGAAGCCCTGTTCGCCGAGCGTCAGCGGGAGCTGGACAGCCTGGCGTTCGAACGACCCGAGAGCCTGCAGCCCATCGCAGAGGAACTCGGTCTCGAGATCAGAACGGCCGATGGCGTTTCCCGCAGCAGCGGTACCGGTCCCTTTGCGGAGCAGGCCGTGCGCGATGCCCTGTTCGCCACAGAGGTCCTGGACGACGGTTACAACAGTGCCGCGGTGGCCTCGGGCGAAAACTCGGCGGTGGTGGTGCGTGCGCTCGCACGGCATGCACCGGAACCGATCCCGCTGGCCCAGGTGGCGGACCAGATTCGATCCGAGATCGCCACGGAGCGGGCGCGTGTGATGCTGGAAGAAGCACAGGCATCTGCGCTCGCGCGGCTGCAGGCGGGTGAGAGCGTCAGCGACGTGGCGCAGGATGCCGGCGTGCAGTGGCAGACCTACTCTCAGGTGCTGCGCCGCGCCTCGCAGGTTCCTGCCCCCGTGCTGCAGACGGCGTTCACGTTGCCGCGGCCTCCCGAAGGCGGCAGAAGCGTCGGCAGCGCGGACCTCGGCGACGGCACGCTTGCTGTCGTCACCGTGACGCGTGTCGAGGACGGCAACGTCGATTCGGTGCCCGAGTCCGAGCTGGCACAGATGCGGCGGTTCCTCGCCGATCGTTCGTCGCGGCTGGATTTCGACGGCTACTTCGAGAGTCTGCGCCAGGATGCATCGGTGAAGCGTCCAAGCAGCTGATACGGCATTTCGCGTTTGGCCGCATGAACCGCGTGCGCTGCACGCGGCGGCCGTGCGGCGCGGCTACTCGCCTCCTGCCACGCTGACGTAGATCAGCAGCGATTGGCCGGGCTGCAGGTACTTCTCGGTGTTCAGCTGGTTCCAACGGGCCAGCTCGCCGACCGACACATTGAAGCGGCTGGCAATGCGGGCCAGCGAGTCGCCGCTGCGGACCCCGTAGCGGACCTTGCGGACCACCTCGTCGCGTCCACTGGGCAGCGGTGACGACTTTGCGCCCGGGACCGTCAACCGCTGACCCACGCGCAGCACCTCCTTGGGCCCGACGTGATTGCTGCGTACCAGCGAATCGACGGAAACGTTGTGCGCCTTGGCGATGCTCCACAGCGAATCTCCGCTGCGCACCACGTAGTCGCCGGTACCGCCGCGGCGCGCCACGGGGTAGGCCGTCAGCACCTCCTTGGATCGCGGTATGAGCAACGTGCGGCCGGCGCGGATGGCGCTGCCCGAAAGGTTGTTGGCGCGGCGCACGGTGGCCACATCGGTACCGTAGCGGGCGGCGATTCCGCTCAGCGTATCGCCGGGCTCGATACGCACGCGCAGCCAGTTGACGCGTTGCTGGGCGGGTACGGCATCGATTTTCGCCTGCGCATCCGCGTCGGGCGAACGCGGCAGCGTCGCCGGCAGATGCAGGTGATACGGCCCGTCCGGCGGCGTCGCCCACTGGTTCAGAGCCGGGTTGTAGTCGTACAGAGTCTCGACGTCCAGGGCCAGCGTGTCGGCGAGCTTCATCAGGTCGAACTGGGCGGGCAGCTTCACCGTCTGAAATGCTGGTTCCGGGCTCAGCGGGGGCAGCTCGATGCCATACGCCGCCGGGTCTTCGATCGCGGCCGCAAGTGCCAGCAGACGCGGCACGTAGGCGCCGGTCTCCCGGGGCAGCCTGAGCTCGAAGAAATCCCGCTCGCCCGCCGCACGGCGCAGGGCACGGTTCACCGTTCCCTCGCCGGCGTTGTAGCCGGCCACGGCCAGGTACCAGTCGTCGAACTGGGTATTGAGATATTCCAGATAGGTGAGCGCCGCCTGTGTGGCGAGCAGCGGATCACGTCGCCCGTCATACCACCAGTTCCGGGTCAGGCCGAAGCGCTTGCCGGTTGCCGGTATGAACTGCCACAACCCGGCTGCGCCACCATGAGAGAACGCATACGGATCGAGCGCGCTCTCGACGATGGGCAACAGCACGAGTTCGCCTGGAAGGCCCCGCGTGGCGACCTCGTTCAGGATGTAGGGCAGGTAGCGCTGCAGGCGAGCCTGCATGCCCGGCAGATAGCTGGGGTGGCGGCGCAGCCAGCTCAGCTCCTGCTGTACGCGCTTGCGCTCCAGGCGATGATCGAGCTGGAAGCTGTGCCGGAGCTGTGTCCACAGGTCCCGCGGCGGCTGGACCTCGAGTCGTGGAGTCGCCGCCGGCACGGGGCGGGGTGCCAGTTGCGCAAGACTGATGTGTTCCAGGGTCTGGTAAGCGCTGCCGGGATCACTGGCCCCCCCCGGCGGCGTGTCGGCGGCGCGGCTCAGCAGCCCCATGGGGCTGGCGCTGTCCGCCTGGGCCTGCATCAGCTGGCAGCTGCTGCAAAGCAGGGCGCAAAGGCAAAGCAGCACGCTGGCGCGCGATCTGGCGAAGGTTGCGGTCATATCTGGACAGGGCGAGAATCGATTCCGTACTTTGCTGTAAGTGTAGTGTCTTGGCAAACTTTGCACCTGTTCAATCGCACCGGCGTCTCGCCTCCTGGCTGGACAGTCAGGCAGGGCGGCGTACCCTCGCGCAGGAGGGGCCCCGGCTTGCCGAGGTGGCTCGCCGCTTTCACGGCGACACCCTGCTGTGGTTAGGATGTCATCAACTGGTTGCCGAGACCGTGCGCGGGTGCATGGTTCGGCACCGTTTCTACGCGAGCCCGGATCCGATCTTCGAGGTGCCGGCGGGTACCGTCGGCATGTGCTGCGAGCCGGACGCCCTGCCGGCGCGCAACAATGCCTTCGACGCGGTGGTGCTGCACCACGCGTTGGAGCGGGCCAGGGATCCGCGCACGGCGCTGCGTGAGGTCGCGCGGGTCCTGACGCCTGGGGGGCGCCTGCTGATCTGCGGCTTCAACCCTCTGAGCCTGCTCGGGGGGCGGGTGCTCTACGCACGGCTGCGCCGCGACGATTTCAGTGACCTGCACTCGATCAGTGTGCCCCGGCTGCGGGACTGGCTGGCGTTGCTGCAGCTCGAAGTCGATGCCCCCGTACGATATCTGGCATATTCCTTGCCATTCAACACCGGCTCCGATTCCCGTGCCGCACGTGCCCTGGGCAGCAGGCTGCAGCGGCTTCAGCCCGGTTTCGGCGGTGTCTACGTGGTCTCGGCGGTGAAGCAGGCCATGGCCCTGCGGCCCCGCTGGCGCCGTGCAGAGGCACCGGAACCGCGCCTAGCGGGTGCCGCCTACCCCACCGCCAGAACAGCCGGGCAGAGCGCCGCGCTGGCAGACTCCAGGGCACAGGTGCTGCCCTTCGACGGTCGGAGGGACATTGCCCGACCTCGTTGAGATCTATACCGACGGGGCCTGCCGGGGCAACCCGGGTCCCGGAGGTTGGGCGGCGCTGCTGCGCTACGGAGAGCGCGAGAAGCTCATCAGCGGGGCCGAGGCGGACACCACCAACAACCGTATGGAGCTCACTGCTGCCATAGAGGCGCTCGCGCAGCTGAAGCGGCCGAGCTCGGTAAGCTTGACCACGGATTCCCAGTACGTACGTCTGGGTATCCAGCAGTGGCTGGCGGGCTGGAAACGCAATGGCTGGCGTACGGCGCAGAAAAAGCCGGTGAAGAATCAGGATCTCTGGCAGCGCCTGGACGCCCTGGCCAGCCAGCACGACATCCAGTGGCACTGGGTGCGTGGCCATAGCGGACACCCGGAGAACGAGCTGGTCGATCAGGCGGCCAATCAGGCGATAGACAGGATGCAGCAGGCATGACCCGGCAGGTTGTTCTGGATACCGAAACCACGGGCCTCGAAGTGTCGCTCGGGCATCGCATCATCGAGATCGGCGGTGTCGAGATGATCGACCGCAAGCTCACGGGAAGGCATTTTCACAAGTACGTCAACCCGGAACGAGACATCGACGACGGCGCCTTCGAGGTGCACGGGATCAGCCGGGAATTTCTCGCCGACAAACCCCGCTTCGCCGAAATCTCGCACGAGTTCGTGGAGTTCGTTCGCGATGCCGAGCTCGTGATCCACAACGCGCCGTTCGACGTGGCGTTTCTCGACGCCGAGCTCGGCCGGCTCGGAGAATCCCTGCGCATCGCTGATCTGTGCCGGATCACCGACTCGCTGGCGCTGGCGCGGCACAAGCACCCGGGGCAGAAGAACACCCTCGACGCCCTGTGCCGACGCTACGGTGTCGACAATTCGGCGCGCCACCTGCACGGTGCTCTGCTCGATGCAGAGATTCTGGCGGACGTATATCTCGCGCTGACCGGCGGCCAGACGACCCTGTTCGCTGCCAGCCAGACGGGTACGGAAACCGGCGGATCGGAACCGGGGCTGCGCGTTCAGGGCCCAGGGGAGCGTCCGCCTCTGCGCGTGATCCGCGCGACCGAGTCCGAGACGCAGGCGCATCGGGCGTTTCTCGACAAGCTCGAGGAGCGGGCGGAAGGCGGCAGCGTGTGGCGTCGGGTCAGCAGCGAGGATCCGGCGCTTCAAAGCACGTAGTTGACGCAGAACCAGCCGGTGAAGCCCATCAGCACCGTGTAGGGGAGCGCCATGCTCACCATCCTGCCGTAAGAGAGCCGCACCAGCGGCGCGATCGACGACGTCAGCAGAAACAGAAACGCGGCCTGGCCGTTGGGGGTCGCCACGCTCGGGATATTGGTGCCGGTGTTGATGGCAATGGCCAGTTCCTCGAAGTGCTCACGCCCGATGTGCCCGGAATCGAATGCGGCTTTTACTTCGTTGATGTAGACCGTGGCGACGAACACGTTGTCGCTGATGGCCGAGAGCAGCCCGTTGGCAATGTAGAACATGCCCGGCTGCACGTCAGGCTCCAGCGACAGCACGTAGTTGATCACCGGCGTGAACAGGTGCTGATCGTGAATCACGGCGACGATGCCGAAGAACACCACCAGCAGCGCGGTGAACGGCAGCGCCTCTTCGAACGCGCGCCCGATCTGGTGCTCCTCGGTGATGCCGTTGAACGCCGTCTGAACGACGATCACCATCAGGCCGATCAGACCCACTTCGGCCCAGTGCATGGCCAGGGCGACGACCAGCACGATGGCGGCGATGGCCTGTATCACCAGCCTTGCCAGGTCGCGCCCCTGGCGCGCCGCGCTCTGCTCGTCGTCGAACTCCTGGAGAATGTTGCGCACGCGCTCCGGCAGCGCTGCGCCGTAGCCGAACAGACCGGTCCGTTCGAGAACGATGCAGGTCAGCAGCCCGATGCTGAGCACGGGCATGGTTACCGGTGCCATGCGGCCGAAGAACTCCATGAACTCCCACCCGAGCTTGCCGGCTATGAGCAGGTTCTGCGGCTCGCCCACGGTGGTGCAGACGCCGCCAAGGGCGGTGCCCACGGCGCCGTGCATCAGCAGGCTGCGCAGAAAGCCGCGGAACGTGTCCAGGTCCTCGCGGTGCAGCTCGTGCACGCTCTCGTCCTGGCCGTGCTCGTGCTCGTCGCGGAAGTGCTTTCCCGAGGCAACCTTGTGATAGACGGTGTAGAAGCCGACAGCGACGCTGATGATCACGGCGGTTACGGTGAGCGCATCGAGAAACGCCGACAGAAACGCGGCAACGCCGCAGAACAGCAGTGACAGCAGCGCTTTCGAGCGGATGCCGAGCACGATCTTCGTGAACGTGAACAGCAGCAGCTCCTTCATGAAGAAGATGCCTGCCACCATGAACATCAGCAGCAGAATCACGGGGAAGTTGTTCCAGACTTCCTCGCGAATCGTCTCCGGGCTCGTCATGCCGATGATCACGGCTTCGAGCGCGAGCAGCCCGCCGGGCTGCAGCGGATAACAGCGCAGCGCCATTGCCAGCGTGAAGATGAACTCGATGACGAGCAACCAGCCGGTGGCGAAGGCGCCAATGGTCAGCAGCAGCAGCGGATTGAGGACGAGAAAGGCAAGAATGACGTTCTTGTACCAGACGGGCGCGCTGCCGAGGAAGTTGTCGATGAACGATCGGAACGAAAGTGCGCTCATGGGTCTCCCGCCAGGCAGCTATGAGTCCTGCCCCTCAGATTGTTGTTCTGTTTCCGGCTTCCAGCATAGCAGAGCGCCCTCGCCACGAGGCGGTGCCGCGGGCGCAGCCCGGAGCAACATATCCGCGGGTGAACGCCAGATCAACACCGTCGCATCGGCCCGGTCGAGCAGCCTCGGAGGCTGTGCTATGTTCTACGCGTTGCAGCCGAGCGGGTGGTGCCATGTGGCCGATCGATCCGGATGATTTTGCCTCCGAAGTGCGCGTGCCGGATTCCGTGGCACGTGCCGACAGCTGGTTCTTTCTGTTTCTGGACGGTCAGCTGGTGTGTCGGGTCGAGCAGGGAATTCCCTCACCGGTGCTGGGCGACGAGCTGCGCTGGCTCGACGTCGAGATCGCCTCCGAGCACTACCTGGGGCGCTATCGCGGGCGTGCCTGCTTTGCCGCGGAGGGCAGCGGCCTGGTGCCGGAAGGTTACTCGGTCACGCCGCTGCGAGCCTGGCTCGGTCGGGTCGAGCCGTCACTGTTCTACCTGGCCGGGCGCGCCCAGCAGATCATCGAATGGCACGACTCGCACCGCTTCTGCGGGCGCTGCGGCGAGCCCATGGCAGACCATCCGGAGGATCGTGCCAAGGCGTGCCCCAGCTGCGATCTCGTCAACTACCCGCGTCTGTCGCCGAGCATCATCGTGCTCATCACCCGGGGCGAAGAAATGCTGCTGGCGCGCAATGCCAACTGGCCCACGGGCATGTACTCGACCCTGGCTGGTTTCGTCGAGCCGGGCGAGAGCATAGAGCAGACCGTGCACCGGGAGGTGTTCGAAGAGGTCGGGCTGAAGGTGCGCAACCTGCGCTATCTGGGCAGCCAGAGCTGGCCGTTCCCCAACTCGCTGATGCTGGGGTTTCACGCCGAGTACGCGGGTGGCGACATCATCTGCCAGGAAGGCGAAATAGCCGAAGCGCGCTGGTTCCGCTACGACGACCTGCCAAACGTTCCGCCCGGTACGGCGATTTCGCGCTGGCTGATCGATGATTTCATCAACGGGCTGAAGGGCGGGGCTGCCTGAGCGAGCCTGCCAAGCGGCGCGCACCTGGCGGGTTCGCGCAACGGGGTCCGGCACGTCCGGCGCTCGGGCCCCGTTACTCCACCGGGTTTTCCGGCAGGCTCGAGCTCTGAAACATGGCCATCAGGGCGAACGCCCACATCAGGTAACCATCGGCGCGGAAGCGCCCCTGCATGAACGCATCGAATGCGTCCGCCTGACCGGAAAGCAGCGCCCAGGCGGTGTCCACATCCTGGAAGATGAACGTGGCGTCCGGGCGGGTGTCCTCGGCCACGTCGAACTCCAGCGCGCCCTGGCGCACGGAAAACGTGAGGTACTCGTCCTCGATCGCCAGACGGAACACCGCATCGAACGCGGCTGCCGCCGGTGGATGAAAATGACGCTGCAGATGCGCCTTCAGTGCCGGAAGTGCCATGCGCGCATCTGACACGCTTCATGCGCGCAGTTCAAGCCCCGCGCATGCCGGGTCAACTGGAGCCGCCGCGGCCAATCCAGTACAGTAGCGCGCTTGCTGCCGCGGCACGTCGCCGGTCCGGCGGCTGTGCAGCGAGACCTTCATGGAATACCTGTTCCAGTATCTGACGTTCCTCGCGCAGACCGCCACCATCGTGGTGGCTGTGCTCGTGGTGGTGGCCGGGCTGGTCACGTTGAGCATGCGCCGTCAGCAGCAAACGGCGGGTCATCTCGAGATCCGAAAGCTCAACGAATTCTATGCGGATCTGAAACTCGACGTGCAGTCGGCGATGCTGCCGGCCTCTGCCATGCGCAAAATGCGGCGCAAGGCTCAGAAAGCCATGGACGCGGCAGCCAAGAAGGCTGCCCGAGAGGCCGCTCGCACGGGCGGTACGGCGTCGGAGCCTTCCGCGGGGCGACGGCGCACGGTGTTCGTGCTCGACTTTCACGGCGATCTGCAGGCGAATCAGGTCCGCGACCTGCGCACCGAGATCAGCGCGGTCCTGTCTGGCGCGCAACCCGGCGACGAGGTGGTCGTACGCCTCGAGAGTCCTGGCGGCATGGTGCACGGGTACGGACTCGCCGCTTCACAGCTCGACCGCATCCGCCAGCACGAGATTCCGCTGACCGTCACCGTCGACAAGGTCGCGGCGAGCGGCGGCTACCTCATGGCTGCGGTTGCCGATCGGATCGTCGCCGCGCCGTTCGCCATCGTAGGCTCCATCGGCGTGGTGGCGCAGGTCCCGAACGTGCATCGGCTGCTGAAGCGGCATGACGTGGACGTGGATGTAATCACCGCGGGCAAGTTCAAGCGCACGCTCACGGTGTTCGGTGAGAACACCGAAGAGGGGCGGCGCAAGTTCGTGGAGGAGCTCGACGAGCTGCACCAGCTGTTTCAGGATTACATCGTCGAACGCCGGCCCGCCATCGACGTCGAAAAGGTCGCAACGGGCGAGAGCTGGCACGGCCAGCACGCCCTGAGCCTGAACCTGGTGGACGAGCTGTGCACCAGCGACGAGTACCTTCTGCGGCTGAGCGACGAAGCCGACATCTACGAGGTACGCTGGGTCGAGCATCGCAAGCCGCTGGAACGGCTGATGGCACAGGTAGAGAGCAGCATGGCCCGCAGCACAGAGACCGCGCTCGGCCGCTGGGTCGAGAAACTCAGCCAATGGAGGGGAGGAATATGAGCAGCTACCGCGCACTGCTGGTGGAGAAAACCGATCAGGGTTTCGAGCGCAAGGTGGTGGAACGTGAGCTGTCCGCGCTGCCCGACGGCGACGTGCTGATCGACGTGCACTACTCGTCGCTCAACTACAAAGACGGGCTCTCGGCTACCGGCACCCCGGGCGTTTCGCGCAAGTTTCCACACACGCCAGGCATCGATGCCGCCGGCGTCGTGCTGGAGTCCAACGCCGATGGCATCGCACCCGGGGACGAAGTGATCGTCATCGGTTTCGATCTGGGCATGAACACGCCGGGCGGATTCGGGCAGCGCATTCGGGTCCCGGCAGGCTGGATCGTGCCGCGCCCTGACGGGCTGAGCCTGCACGAGGCCATGGTGCTCGGCACGGCCGGGTTCACGGCGGCGCTCTCGGTACACAAGCTCGAGTCCTGCGGGATGAAGCCCGGCAACGGACCGGTGCTGGTCACGGGGGCCACCGGCGGCGTCGGCTCGGTCGCCGTGCGGCTGCTCGCGCAGCTCGGCTACGAGGTTGCGGCGGTCACCGGCAAGCCCGACCAGCACCAGTTCCTGAAATCCCTCGGTGCCAGCACGATTCTGTCACGCGACGAAGCACGTGCCGGCAGCGAGCGGCCGCTGCTCAAGGAGTCCTGGGGGGGCGTCGTGGATACGGTGGGCGGCGAAATCCTGTTCAACGCCGTCAAGAGTCTGCGCTACGGGTGCAGCCTGGCCGCCTGCGGCCTGGTGGCGTCCGCGGAGATTCCAGCAACGGTATTGCCGTTCATTCTGCGCCACGTCAACCTGCTGGGCATAGATTCGGTGGAGCTGCCGCTGCCCCAGAAGGCCGAGATCTGGAACAAGCTTGCCGGTCCGTGGAAGCTCGACGCTCTGCAGGCGCTCGAAGAGCGTCTCACGCTGGACACGCTGTCAGAAGCAATCGACAGGATTCTCGCCGGGCGCATGGTCGGGCGCGGCGTTCTCGATCTCAACGCCTGAGCATGGGCGTCAGTCACGGCGCAGCCGTGCAGATACCGCAATAGGGCTCGGATAGCGGAAGATGACCGCGTATGTGGACAGGATCATGGTGAGCACCGTGGCCCCCTGCAGAACGTGCGCGGCTTCTGCGCCCAGCAGCGAGCCGGCAGCCACATAGGAAACCAGCAGCGAAAATTCGGATGCCTGTCCCAGCCGGTAGCCGGACTCCCAGGCGGTTTCCGGCGTCTCCCCCTGGGCGCGCAGGAGCAGAGCGAACACCACCGGTTTGGCCACCACCAGTGCCAATGCCAGGAGCACCGTGGGCAGCAGCATTTCCAGCAGCAGCTCCGGATTCAGCGCGGCCCCGACCGAGAAGAAGAACAGCACCAGGAAAAAGTCCCGCAGCGGGCGCAGACTTTCCGCGATGTACTGCGAGATCGGGCTGGTCGCGAGCGCGACGCCGGCCACGAACGCACCGATCTCCAGCGACAGCCCGCACAGGACCGCCAGGCTCGCGATGCCCAGACACCAACCGAGTGCCAGCAGGAATATGAATTCGTGAAACGCATCGAACTTCGCGATCAGTGGCAGCACGGCGAACCGCACGCCGACGAACGCCGCTGCCGTCACCACCGGTAAGCCCGCCAGGGCCCAGCCCAGGCTGGTCAGCGTGTCCGTGAGATCGCCGCTGAAGCCTGTGAGCAGGATCAGCGCGAGAATGGCCACCAGGTCCTGTATCAGCAGCAGGCTCACCACGATCTCGCCGATGTGTCGGTGATGCAGCACGGTGGTCGGCAGCAGCTTGATGCCGATGATGGTGCTCGAGAAGGTCACGGCAATCCCGGTGACCAGCGCTTCGCGGGTGTTGAAGCCGAAAGCGAGCATCAGGCCGAAGCCGAGCGCGAAGAACGCCAGGGTGCTGCCGAGCGCGGTGAGCAGCCCCTCGCCGAGCATGTTCCTGAGTTTGGCCGGCTGCAGGTCGAGGCCCACGAGAAACAGCAGGAAGATGATGCCGATCTCGGCGATCTCGGTGAGCACGTCCGGGTCCGCTACCAGCTGCAGACCGTGTGGGCCGAGCACGCAGCCGATGGCGATATACGCTACCAGCAGCGGTTGGCGGGAATACAGAGCAAGCGTCGCGAGCAGCGCGGCGCCGGTGAAGATCAGAAAAAAGGATTCAACGATCCCGCTGATGGACTCCTCCCCGATTGCGCCGGAACAGTGGACGCGGATTCCGGACCGAAGCTTGATAGTAATCGGAGTAGGGTGCAAGTATGGCGCTGCCGGGTGCGACCGACCGGCCCTTCGGCAGCACAAAGCTGTCGAATCCGCAGCGCCGGTAGTAGTGGATCAGATCCGGTTGCACGTCGCCCACCGCGCGCAGTTCGCCGGCGTAACCCAACCTCGAGCGCAGCAGTACGGCCAGCGAAAGCCCGCGGCCATCGTGAAACGCCGGAAACTCGATGCCGATGAGCGGTGCTGCGAGGAAGCGCTCGTCAGGCTCAGCATCGACCCCGAGGAGCAGGCCCTGGGTCTGCCGAGCGGGGTGTGCGTGCCATTCCGCCGCGCTCAGCAAGGCGATGTCGCGTGGTCCTGATGTACCCCCTTGCAGCGATCCGCTTACCGAGTCGATCTCAATCAGTGCGGTCATAGACGCGCTCCTTGAATGGTTGCATGCCGATCCTGCGGTAGGTCTGCAGGAAGGTCTCTTCGTCGCGACGTTCGGCGACATAGACCTCGAAGATCTGCGCCAGCACGTCCGGTACCTGTTCGCGCGAGAACGAAGGGCCGATGATCTCTCCGAGACTCGCTTCGTTGCCCGAGTGGCCGCCGAGCGATATCTGGTAGAACTCCTGGCCCTTCTTGTCGACGCCGAGGATGCCGACGTTGCCGACATGATGATGCCCGCAGGCGTTCATGCAGCCGGAAATGTTGATGTCCAGCGGACCGAGGTCGTGCTGGTAGTCGTAGTCATCGAAGCGACGCTGAATGGCTTCCGCCACCGGTATCGACTTGGCATTGGCCAGCGAGCAGTAGTCGCCTCCGGGGCAGCAGATGATGTTGCTGAGCAACCCGACGTTGTGCGCGCCCAGCTGCTCCGCCTGCGCCGCCTGCCACAGCTCGTGCAGTGCCGCGCGCGGTACGTCCGGCAGCACGAAGTTCTGCTCGTGGCTGATGCGGATCTCGCCGAAGCCGTAGCGGTCCGCCCAATCCGCCACGGCCTCCATCTGCCGGTCCGAGACGTCGCCGGGCGGTACGCCGGTAACCTTGGTGGACAGCGTGACGATGGCATAGCCCGGCTGCTTGTGCGGCGCCACGTTGTGCTGCACCCAGCGGCTGAACGCGGGCTCAGCAAACCGCGCCGCATCCAGTTCGTCCGCGGCAGGCGCAGGGTATGCGGGCGGCGCAAAGAACGCCTCCATGCGCTCGATCTCGTCCTCCGGGAGCGTGCTGGCGGAGCCCTCGAGCTGTGCCCATTCGGCGTCCACCTTGTCGCGGAAGCCATCGCCACCCATGGCGCGCACCAGGATCTTGATGCGGGCCTTGTACTTGTTATCGCGCCGGCCGTAGCGGTTGTACACCCGCATCACGGCTTCGAGGTAGGTGAGCAGATGGGTCATCGGCAGACCCTGGCGGATCAGCTGTGCGATCACCGGCGTGCGGCCAAGGCCGCCGCCGACCTTGAAGTCCACGCGCCGCTCGCCGTGCTCGTCGCGGTACACGTGCAGCCCGATGTCGTGCACGTCCACGGCGGCGCGGTCGTTACGCGCGCCGGTCACCGCGATCTTGAACTTGCGCGGCAGCCAGTCGAACTCCGGATGCGAAGTGGACCACTGGCGGATGATCTCGCAGTACGGACGCGGATCCAGGGTTTCGTCGGCCGCGACTCCGGCAAACTGGTCCGTGGTGACGTTGCGTATGCAGTTGCCGCTGGTCTGGATGGCGTGCATGTCCACGTCCGCCAGAACTTCGAGAATGTCCGGCACCTCAGGCAGCTGCGGCCAGTTGAACTGCACGTTCTGGCGGGTGCTCAGGTGCCCGTAGCCGCGGTCGAAGTCGCGCGCGATGCGTGCCAGTGCCCGCAGCTGCGTGCTCGACAGCGTCCCGTAGGGCACGGCCACGCGCAGCATGGGTGCCAGCCGCTGCATGTACAGGCCGTTGCGCAGCCGCAGATGCTGAAACGCGTCGGCGTCCAGCTCTCCTGCCAGATAGCGCTCGGTCTGGCTGCGAAAGCTCGCCACGCGCTCGGCGACGAACTGCCGGTCGAAATTGTCGTACCGATACATTGGCTGGTCTGGGTCCGGATGTCAGGCGACGGCGGCAAACCTACCTTGCGGTTTCAGGCGCGTGAAGGAACTGATGCTTCTATCTTTAGAACCGGCTCCCGCCCCGTGCTGAGCGCGTGAATTGCCAAGCGCGCGGGGCGAGGGGTGGCCGGGGCCCGTTGGCGGGCCTCGCGGCGCCCCTCCGGGGTACCCTCGTTGGCCGCCTTGCCCCGCGCTACGCGCGGGTCAATTCGGCCGCCTCGGCGCCGCTGCACGGCCCCTCAACAGGCCCCGGCCACCCCTCGCCCCGGGCGCATCCCAAGAACTGCGGTGCGTTGAGCGGGAACGGGGGATTCTGTAGACTTCGCGCCATCTTCTAGGGCCCCGAATGCCATCCGAGTGATGCTGGCCAGGGGTCAGACTGAGACACGAGAGAGAAGCAGCAGTGGCGCATTTTGATCCGAGTCAGGACCCGGTGGAAGCAGATCGCAAGGCGGACCTAAGGGCGATCCTGGTGGTGTTCGTCACTATCGTGGTCGGCGCCGTTTACTTCGCTTCCGGCTGGCACTTCTAGCAGGCGACGGGCACTTCCCTCGCGTCGTTCCAGTGGCGCCGCGCGCAGCGGGGCCCGTCCTCGTCAGCGCAGGTTGGGCGCCAGCATCCGTTCGGCTGCCTCCCGGCTGACACCCTTGCGGGCCGCGTAGTCTTCCAGCTGATCCTCGCCGATTCGGCCGACGCCGAAGTAGCGCGCCTGTGGGTGCGAGAAGTACCAGCCGGCGACGGACGCGGCGGGCTGCATGGCGAACGATTCGGTGAGCAGCATGTGCGCGTTGGTCTGGGCGTCCAGCAGCTCGAACAGCGTCTGCTTCTCACTGTGTTCGGGGCAGGCCGGATAGCCCGGCGCCGGTCGGATGCCCTGATAGGCCTCGCCGATGAGCGCCTCGTTGTCCAGGCCTTCGTCGGCGGCATATCCCCAGGCGCTCTTGCGTACCTGCTGGTGCAGATACTCCGCCAGTGCCTCGGCCAGACGATCCGCCAGCGCCTTGATCATGATCTGCGCATAGTCGTCGTTGGGATGGTCGGCCAGCACGGTGTCGATACCGTCGCCGGCCGTCACCGCAAATGCGCCCAGGTAGTCGGGCATGGGAGCGGGTGCCACGAAGTCCGCGAGACAGTAGTCGGGTTGGCCTTCCGGCTTCACCGCCTGCTGACGGAGAAAGTGCAGCTCGGCGAGCACCTCGGTACGCGACTCGTCGCGGTAGAGCATCACGTCGTCGTCGCCGAGCCGATTGGCCGGCCACAGGCCGAACACAGCGTGTGCCTTCATGCGGCCGTCCGCCACCAGGCTGTCGAGCATCTCGCGGGCATCGGCGAACAGACTCCGCGCACTTTCACCCACGACGTCGTCTTCGAGAATCTTCGGGTACTTGCCTGCGAGCTCCCAGGTCATGAAGAACGGCGTCCAGTCGATGTAGGGCACCAGCGTGGCCAGCGGCACGTCCTTTAGAACCTGTACGCCCAACTGCTGCGGTCTTGGCGGCTGGTAGCGCTGCCAGTCGAGATCGGCTCGGTTGTCTCGCGCCTGTTCGAGCGAAAGCAGTTCGCGCCGTGCAGCGCGGGCGGAGCTGCGCGCCCGCACCTTTTCGTACTCCTCGGCCACGCCAGCCACGAACGCCTCGCGGAGATCTCTGGAGACAAGCTGGGTCGCCACCGCGACGCTGCGTGAGGCGTCTGGGACGTACACGGTGGGCCCGTTGTGATAGCCAGGAGCGATCCTCACCGCCGTGTGGGCCTTGGAGGTGGTCGCGCCGCCGATCAGCAGCGGGATGTCGAGCCCCTGACGCTGCATCTCCGCTGCCACATAGGTCATCTCGTCGAGGGACGGCGTGATCAGACCCGAGAGGCCGATCATGTCGGCCCGGTGCTCGCGGGCCGCGGCGAGGATGCGGTCGGTGGGAACCATGACGCCGAGGTCGATGACCTCGAAGTTGTTGCATTGCAGGACCACGCCGACGATGTTCTTGCCGATGTCGTGCACGTCGCCTTTGACGGTCGCCATCACGATGCGGCCCTTGGTTTCCCGCTCGGCCCCCTGGTCCGCCTCGATGTACGGTATCAGGTGCGCTACTGCCTGCTTCATCACGCGCGCGCTCTTGACCACCTGCGGCAGAAACATCTTGCCGGAGCCGAACAGGTCGCCGACCACGTTCATGCCGTTCATCAACGGGCCTTCGATCACCTCGATGGGATGCGCCGCCGCCAGCCGCGCCTGTTCCGTGTCTGCGACGATGTGCTCGGTGATGCCCTTCACCAGGGCGTGGGACAGACGCTCTGCCACGGGCAGCTCGCGCCACGCCAGATCCTCCTTCGGTCGCGTCTCGCCCTGGCCCGCGTACTGATCCGCCACGGCCAGCAGGCGCTCGGTCGCGTCCGCACGCCGGTTGAGCACCAGATCCTCCACACGCTCGCGCAGCTCCGGCGGGATCTCCTCGTAGATCGCGAGCTGGCCTGCGTTGACGATGCCCATGGTCAGCCCCGCCTGCACGGCGTGGTAGAGAAACACCGCATGTATCGCCTCGCGGATGGCGTTGTTGCCGCGGAACGAGAACGACACATTGCTGACCCCGCCCGAAGTGCGCGCGCCCGGCAGGTTGTCGCGCACGAAGCGGCAGGCCTCGATGAAGTCCACCGCATAGTTGCGGTGCTCTTCGATGCCGGTGCCGATGGCGAAGATGTTCGGGTCGAAGATGATGTCCTCGGCGGGGAACCCGATCTCGTCCGTCAGAATCCGGTAGGCGCGCGCGCAGATCTGCTGTTTGCGCTGCAGCGTGTCGGCCTGGCCGTCTTCGTCGAAGGCCATCACGATGATGGCCGTGCCGTAGTCGCGACACTTCGCCGCCAGGCGTCGGAAGGCGTCCTCTCCCTCCTTCAGGCTGATGGAGTTCACCACGGGTTTGCCCTGCACGCAGCGCAGCCCCGCCTCGATGATGTCCCACTTGCTCGAGTCCAGCATGATGGGCACGCGGGCGATGTCCGGCTCGGTAGCCACCAGCTTGAGAAACCGGACCATGGCCGCCTCGCTGTCGAGCATGCCCTCGTCCATGTTGACGTCGACGATCTGGGCACCGTTCTCCACCTGCTGGCGGGCGACCTGCAGCGCAGCATCGTAGTCGCCGTCGCGGATGAGCCGGGCAAAGCGCGCCGATCCGGTGACGTTGGTGCGTTCGCCCACGTTCACGAACAGGCTGTCGGGACCCACCGTGAGCGGTTCGAGACCCGACAACCGCAGCGCCGACGGCAGCGGCTGCCAGCGGCGCGGCGCCACGCCGGTGACGCGTTCGCGCACTGCGGCAATGTGCTCCGGCGTCGTACCGCAGCAGCCGCCGACGATGTTCAGCAGGCCGCTGTCTGCCCATTCTCCCAGACGTTCGGCCATGGTCTCGGGCGTCTCGTCGTAGCCGCCGAACGCATTGGGCAGGCCCGCGTTCGGGTGCGCGCTCACATGGGTGTCCGCGACCCTGCCGAGCGCTTCCACGTACGGTCGCAGCTGCTCGGCGCCGAGGGCGCAGTTCAACCCCACCGACAGCGGCTCGGCGTGGCGCAGCGAGTACCAGAATGCCTCGCCGGTCTGGCCGGACAGCGTGCGGCCGCTGGCGTCGGTGATGGTCCCCGAGATCATCAGCGGAATGCGCTCACCGCGTTCCCGCTGCAACTGGCGAATGGCGTACACCGCCGCCTTGGCGTTGAGCGTATCGAAGATGGTCTCGAGGAGAATCAGGTCCGCGCCGTTGTCGAGCAGCGCGCAGACGGCATCGCGGTAATCCTCGGCCAGCTCGGCAAACGTGACGTTGCGAAAGCCCGGGTCGTTGACGTCGGGTGACAGGCTGGCCGTACGGTTGGTTGGCCCCAGCACCCCTGCGACGTAGCGCGGATGCTCCGCCGTCGCAAACTCGTCGGCGCAGGCCCTGGCAATGCGGGCGGACGCAGCGTTCATTTCCGCAACCAGGTCTTCGAGCTGGTAGTCCGCCTGGGCAACCCGGGTGGCCGTGAAGCTGTTGGTTTTGATGATGTCCGCACCGGCCGCCAGATAGCGCCGGTGGGCATCTGCAACGGCCTCGGGCCGGGTCAGCGACAGCACGTCGTGATTGCCCTTCAGGTCCTGGTTGTGGCCGGCGAAGCGGGTACCGCGAAAATCCGATTCAGTCAGATTCAGCTGCTGCAGCAGCGTGCCGTAGGCGCCGTCGAGAATCAGAATGCGCTCGCGCAGAGCAGACTGCAGCGCCTGGCGCAGGGCTTTGCTGGTGGACTGGGTCATGACACCGGAACCGTAGGACCTGGGAAAGGAAAACCAGTCTACGGACCGTGCAGATGAGCGCAATCGAAGCTGCGCAGCACCAGCGTGAGCGCGATTCATAGTTGGGCCCGTTTACAGCAGGGTGCGGGAACCGCTACTATTCCCGACCAATTTGGTCGGGTTTAACGGACCACCTATGATCGACATCTCCGAATCTGCCCAGACGTACCTGCGCGAACTGCTTGCCAAGCAGGAGGGCGAAGGCGTCGGCATCCGTGTGTTCGTCGCCAACCCGGGTACGCCCCACGCCGAGACCTGCATTGCCTATTGCCGCCCGGGCGAGGAGCAGGCCGGGGACATCCCGGTGGGGTACGACGGCTTTACTGCCTGGTTCGAGGAGCGCAGCGCGCCCTATCTGGAAGACGCGGTGGTGGACTTCCAGGAGGATCGCATGGGTGGCCAGCTCACCATCAAGGCACCCAACGCCCGCACGCCCAAGGTGGGCCCCGATGCACCGCTGGAAGATCGCATCAACTACGTGCTCTACAACGAGATCAATCCAGGGCTGGCCGCCCACGGCGGCATGGTGACGCTGGTCGAGGTCATCGACGGGCCGGTGGCCATTCTGCAGTTCGGTGGCGGCTGCCAGGGCTGCGCCGCAGTAGACATCACCCTCAAGAACGGCGTGGAGAAGACGCTGCTCGAGCAGATCCCCGAGCTCACCGGCATCCGCGACAGCACCGACCACACCGTCACCGAGCACGCCTACTACCGCTGAGCCGGAAGCGTCGGTTGCACGTGCAGGGCGGGCGTGGTGCCCGCCACCCTGCCCGTGGCGCTAGATGCGAGCGGGCAGCACCCCGTGCAGCGACTCCGCGAGGTCGCGCAGCAGCGCCGCGGTGCTCGTCCAGTCGATGCAGGCGTCGGTGACCGACACCCCATAGCGCAGCGCACTGCCGTCGCCCAGCGGCTGGTTGCCCGCGTGGAGGTGGCTTTCGATCATGAGCCCGATGATGGACCGGTTACCCTGCAGAATCTGATCGCGTACGTCACGTGCAACCTGGATCTGCCGTTCGTGATCCTTCGCCGAGTTGGCGTGGCTGCAATCCACCATGATGTTGGCCGGGATTCCCGCCTTCTCCAGCGCCTGTTCGCAGGCCCGGATGCTCGCCGCCTGGTAGTTGGGGCCGCCGCTGCCGCCGCGCAGCACCACGTGACCGTAGGCGTTGCCGCGCGTGTGCAGCACGGCCACCTGCCCGGCGGGGTTGATGCCCAGGAAACGATGCGGCCGGGCCACGGATTGCAGCGCGTTCACCGCGACCCCCAGCGAACCATCGGTTCCGTTCTTGAACCCGACTGCGGAGCTCAGTCCCGACGCCATTTCCCGATGGGTCTGGGATTCGGTGGTGCGCGCGCCGATGGCGGACCAGCTGATCAGGTCCTGAAGGTACTGGGGCGTGATCGGGTCGAGGGCTTCTGTCGCCAGCGGCAGACCCATTGCGCCGAGGTCGAGCAGCAGTTGCCGGGCCAGCTCCAGACCCTCTTCTATGCAGAAGGTATCGTTCAGATGCGGGTCGTTGATCAGTCCCTTCCACCCCACCGTGGTGCGCGGTTTTTCGAAGTAGACGCGCATTACCAGCAGCAGGCTGTCACTGACCTCGTCTGCCAGCGCGCGCAGCCGCTCCGGCGTACTCGTGCGCTGCCGCCACGTCGTGTATGGAGCAGGGGCCGACCACCACCAGCAGCCGCGGGTCAGCGCGATCGAGAACGGCACGGACCGCTTCGCGCCCGGCCTGCACCGTCTCGCGCACGGCTTCGGTGACGGGCAGCTTGGCCTTCAGCTCCTCCGGCGTGATCAGCACCCGGTGCGAGGCGATGTTGAGGTTTTCCAGCCGCCCCTTGGGCGCCGCTGCCGGCCCCGCGAGGGTCGCGGGTGTGGTTCCGATCCGTTCTGCTGACATGGTCTGTCTCCGCTGCGCTGCGTTTGCCCGGAGCACAAAAAAACCCCGGGGGCGGCTGCCGCTCGGGGTTTTCCTCCGAAGGCAGCCTGGGCTGCCTTCGAACGTGTTCTGGGGCAGCGTCAGCGCGCGAAAAAGTAATAGCCGAACCAGAAGGTCGGGCCAGTCTTCGCGAGCGTCGCTGCCGGAACGTTGTTCATCCGACGCATACTACCTCTGCGACGGCTGCAACTCAATGCGCGGCGGTGGTGACGCAGCGCCCGTGCGCAGTAGAATGGCGCGCCGCAACATGAGCCCCGTGGCAGGACCGTCCCGGGCTTCGAGCCGGGACCCCGGATCCAGGCATCTCAGCAACACGTCAAACCAGGACATCGAAGAGCAAGGATATGACCGGAAAGGTAGGCTTCGTCAGCCTGGGCTGCCCGAAAGCGCTGGTGGACTCCGAACAGATTCTCACCCGGCTGGCAC
The DNA here is from genome assembly GCA_041395905.1 of Pseudomonadales bacterium. Taxonomy (GTDB): domain Bacteria; phylum Pseudomonadota; class Gammaproteobacteria; order Pseudomonadales; family Azotimanducaceae; genus UBA7803. The sequence goes on along the minus strand of JAWKZP010000003.1, from coordinate 14,951 downwards.
AGGACGGCTACGACACGGTTTCCGAATTCGAGCTGGCCGACGTGGTCGTGGTCAACACCTGTGGCTTCATCGATGCTGCGCGCGACGAGTCGCTGGACACCATCGAAGAAGCGCTTGCCCACAACGGCAAGGTCATCGTCACTGGCTGCCTGGGCAAGGATGCCGCGCTGCTGAAGGCACGTTTTCCCGGAATCCTTTCCGTGTCCGGCCCGCAGGACACCCAGGCGGTGGTGGACGCCGTGCACAGCTACGTCCCGCCTTCGGCGGTGCCCGGCCATCTGCAGGCGCTGCTCGGACCAGCGGGCGTCAAGCTCACGCCGCGCCACTACGCCTATCTCAAGATCTCCGAAGGCTGTAACCATACCTGCTCGTTCTGCATCATCCCGGACCTGCGTGGCCGGCTGCGCTCGCGACGTATCGACGACGTTCTGGCGGAAGCCGAGCGGCTCGCCGAGGCGGGCGTGCAGGAGGTGATGGTGATCGCCCAGGATACCAGCGCCTACGGCGTCGACCTGCGCTACGCCGGCGGCGAGTGGCAGGGGCGGGCACTGCGCAGCGACCTGGAAACGCTGTGCAGAGAGCTCGGCGGGATCTTCCCGTGGCTGCGCCTGCACTACGTCTATCCGTATCCGCACGTCGATCGCCTGCTGCCGCTCATGGCCGAGGGGCTGGTGCTGCCCTATCTGGACGTTCCGCTGCAGCACGCGGACCCGGGTATCCTGCGCGCCATGCGCCGCCCGGCCGCGGTGGAGAACACGCTGCAGCGCATCGCCGCCTGGCGCGAAATCTGTCCGGAAATCTGCCTGCGCAGCACCTTCATCGTCGGCTTTCCCGGGGAAACCGACGCAGCGTTCGGCCGGTTGCTCGACTTCCTGGAGGAGGCGAGGCTCGACCGGGTGGGCTGCTTCACCTACTCCGATGTGGCCGGTGCGGCTGCCAACGCGTTGCCGGACCCGGTCGAGGAGGCCGTCAAGCTGGACCGTCAGGAAATGCTCATGGAGCTGCAGGCGCGCATCAGCGCCGAGAAGCTCGCCGAGCGGGTCGGGCAGACCATCGAGGTGATGGTGGATGAAGTCCATGCCGACGGCACCGGCGTTGGCCACAGCCGGGCGGATGCGCCCGAGATCGACGGCGTGGTACACCTCAGTGAGGCGCGCGGGCTCGCGCCTGGTGATCGCGTGCTGGCCCGGGTGACGGACAGCGACGAGCACGATCTGCATGCCCGGCACGTAGGGCACGCGGTGAAATTGCAGTAGAATGCGGATTTTTCACGGGGGGTCTCGCCATGTGGTACCTGATTGAAGACTTTTTCGAGCAGAGCTGGGTGATGAAGCTCGTCATCCTCTGGGGCTGGCTGTCGGTCGTGATCATGGGGTCGAGTCTGATCGACGCGCTGCTCGCAGCCTGAGCCGTGTGGCTTTCCCTGCTCAACAAGGATCAGCGCCAGGCGCTGCTGGGTCTGGCGCACAACGTCGTCGTCTCTGACGGCCTGCTCGATCCCAACGAGGAGGGCATGCTCGACGAGTTCAAGCGCGAGATGGAGCTGAACCCGACCACCGAAGCCGAGTACCTGGAACTCAGTGGCATAGAAGCGATCTTCGATACCCGACAATCGCGCGTGGTCGCGCTGCTGAACCTGCTGCGGTTGAGCTATGCGGATGGCGCCTTCGAAATCGAGGAGGAGTGCCTGCTCAAGGAGATCAGCCGTGCCTTCGAGGTGGGCGATGCCGAGTTCCTGCTCCTGGACAACTGGGTGCGGCGACTGCTGGCCCTGGAGTCGGAAGCCCGCGATCTGATGAGCCGCTGAAGGGCGCTCAGCCCGGGAGTAGAACCTCGCCAGCGACGCCGCAGTCGCCGCGCTCCGCGACCTCGCCAACCGCCACTTCCAGCCGCAGCAACGAGTGCTCGAGGGCCTGACGATCGGTCGCCAGCTGGTCGTGGGTGCGAAAACGGATACCGGAACGGAACTCGCCGTCCTGCGGGGTGCAGTTGTGGACCACACCCGGCAGGTTGTCCAGGCGCACGGTGCCGCAGCGCAGGCTCACGTACACCGTCCGGTGCTGCTTGAGCGGCTCGTCCGTGCACACGGCGATGCCGAAGCGGTTGAAATCCAGCGCGCGTGCGCTCAGCCGGGTCAGACGCCCCTTGGGGCGCAGGCCTACCTCGATACCCACGCTCGGAAGGCGCGGCAGACTGCGTCGGTCGATACCGGAAGTGGGTTGGCTGGCCATGCTCGCGATCCTAGCCCAGTTGCGAGCCGCAAAGTGTGCGCCAGAGCACAGCACCCGGCTCAGCCGGTCCGGGCTGGCAAAAGCGCCTGGCGAGCCGCGCTGCCCGGTTGCCTGCACGCTCAGTTGCGGCCCTCGAGATCCTTGAGCAGCACGCGTTTGGCCTCGTTGAGCTGCTGCGCCAGGTAGGTCGAGCCGCCACGATCAGGGTGCAGCTTCTGCATCAGCCGTCGGTGTGCCGCGATCACCTCGTCGCGGGTCGGCGCGGCGCCGAGATCCAGGATCTGACGCGCCTGGTCCAGGCTCATGCCGGCGGTCGCGCCGGGGGCGCTGCGGCCGCTACCTTGAGCTCCGGCGCGGCCGCCCATGCCGCTCTGGCGGTAGCTCTGGAACAGCCGGCCGATCAGCGGCAGGTATCGCAGCAGCGTGAAGCCGCGGCGCAGAAACGGAAACACGGCCGCCACCGCCGCGGCGATCCAGTTGAGTCGGCCGGTGGCGGCCAGCACAGCCAGACCGACGATCAGAGCCGCGGTGGCGAGGGTGATGAGCGTGCTGGAGCGGCGTAATCGCGTGGACGACCAGAGCAGGCGGACCAGCACGATGAAGGCGGTGACGGCCAGCACGGCGGCAAGGACGTACAACATGGGTACAGAATATCCCGTGGCTGCAGAGGGTGCTTTGATCGGGCCAGCAAGGCCCGTATGATGCCACGAATTGAGCAGTCTGGTGTCCGCATGGACAGGGCCGAAATGGAGCGCTGGCTGGAGGAGCTGCGCATCGAACATCGCGATCTCGACGAAGTCATCGCGCATCTCATCGAGACCCGGCATACCGACACCATGCGGATTCAGCGGCTCAAGAAACGCAAGCTCAAGCTCAAAGACATGATTTCCAAGCTCGAAAGCGAGCTCATACCGGATCTGGATGCCTGAAGCCGTCGACAACCCGGCACAGCCGCCGCGCCCGCCGTTGACGGTCGCCATCAGCTCGCGCGCGCTGTTCAATCTCGACGACAGCAACGACGTCTACGAACGCGAGGGACTGGAAGCCTACCGCCAGTACCAGATTGCCCACGAGGATGACATCCTGGAACCGGGCGAAGCGTTCAATTTCGTAAGAAAGTTATTGAATATCAATAAGGTACTCGATAAACACAGAGTCGAAGTCATTCTTTTGTCGCGTAACTCCGCGGATACGGGGCTGCGTATCTTCAATTCCATCAAGGCCTGCGATCTCGAGATAACGCGCGCCGCGTTCTGCGGCGGCGAATCGCCGTACCGGTACGTGCGCGCATTCCGCTGCGACCTGTTCCTGTCCACCCAGGCGGACGACGTGGCCCAGGCGCTGGAGCACGGGGTGGCGGCCGCGACCCTGCTCGGACGCAGCGGCGCCGCGGTGAGCGAGCGCGAGGACTCAGCCTGGCGTTCGACGGTGACGGTGCTGTTCTCCGACGAGGCCGAACAGGATCTATCAGCAGCAGGGCCTGGACGCGTTCAGCCGTATGGAGGCTGCGGCCGCCGCGCAGCCGCTGCGGGGCGGGCCCTTCCGGGGCTTCCTTGGTGCCCTGCATGATCTGCAGCGCGAGTTCGAAGGCCGGCACTGCCCCATTCGTACCGCGCTCGTCACGGCCCGCGGCGCCCCGGCGCACGAACGCGTCATCCGCACGCTGCGCGCCTGGGATATCCGCCTCGACGAGTCGCTGTTCCTGGGCGGCATGGACAAAACCGAGTTCCTGCGCTCGTTCGGCGCGGATGTGTTCTTCGACGACCAGACCCAGCACTGCGAGCGCGCCAGCGCCCACGTCACCGCGGGCCATGTGCCCCACGGTGTCGTAAACCGGCCCGACAAGTAGTTATACTCGGGCTGGTTTTTATAACCGGCAATCATCATGAAGCTCCAGCAGCTGCGTTACATATGGGAAGTGGCGCACCACGAGCTGAACGTTTCCGCGACGGCTCAGAGCCTCTTCACCTCCCAGCCGGGCATCAGCAAGCAGATCCGCCTGCTGGAGGATGAGCTGGGCGTCGAGATCTTCGCCCGCAGCGGCAAGCACCTCACGCACGTCACCCCGGTGGGCGAAACCATCATCAAGATGGCGGGGCAGATTCTGCGTGAGGTGGACACCATCAAACAGGTGGCCCAGGAGTACAGCGAGCAGAAGGCGGGCAGCCTGTCCATCGCCACCACCCACACCCAGGCGCGGCACGCGCTGCCCACGGTGATCAGCGCGTTCCGCGAGGCCTATCCGGACGTGGCGCTGCACATGAATCAGGGCTCGCCAACCCAGATCGCCGAACTCGCCGCGGCGGGCGCGGTGGATTTCGCCATCGCCACCGAAGGGCTCGAGCATTTTCAGGACCTGGTGATGATGCCCTGCTATGCCTGGAACCGCAGTGTGGTGGTACCCAAGGGTCATCCGCTCATCGCCAAGGCCCGAGCCAGCGGCAAGGTGCGCATCGAGGATGTGGCCGACGAGCCCATCGTGACCTACGTGTTCGGGTTCACCGGGCGGTCCGTGCTCGACGCCGCATTCGGAGCCGCCGGCCGCGCGCCCAACGTGGTGTTCACGGCCACCGATGCCGACGTCATCAAGACCTACATCCGCCTCGGGCTCGGCGTGGGCATCATTGCCACCATGGCCGTTGATTCCAAGGTGGACGCGGACCTGGTGGCTCTGGATGCATCGCACATATTCCGGCCCAGCGTCACCCACATCGGCTTCCGCAAGGGCACTTTTCTGCGCCGCTACATGTACGACTTCATCACCCGGTTTGCGCCGCACCTCACCCGGGAGCGCGTGGATGCGGCCATTGCCTGCAGCACCCGGGCGGAACGTGAGGCGCTGTTCGCGGATCTGGAACTGCCTCAACGCTGAGGCGTCCACGCCTGTCCGGCGCGAGCCGCGGGCACCGGAAAACGAACCGACGTTGCTATATCCTTAGCGCCGCGCGCGGGGCTGCCCGACGCGCAGGCCATCCCCGCGCGATCGGGGCGCACGCAGTCAATCAGCAGATGGAGGGTGCTTGGACGTTCTGTGTTTGGATCTGGAAGGGGTACTGATCCCGGAAATCTGGCAGGCGGTCGCGGATCGCACCGGAATCGAGACGCTGCGCAAAACCACCCGCGACATTCCGGTGTACGACGACCTGATGCAGCTGCGTCTCGGCGTGCTGCGCGAGCACGATCTGCCGTTGTCGCTCATTCAGGAGGTGATTCAGGGGCTGGATCCGCTGCCGGGCGCGGCCGGGTTTCTGGATTGGGCACGGACCCGGTTTCAGGTAGCCATCATCTCTGACACCTTCTATCAGTTCGCCATGCCGCTGATGGCGAAGCTCGGCTACCCGACGTTGCTTTGCCACAACCTGTTGGTGGAGGCGGACCGCATCGTCGGCTATCGAATCCGCCAGCCCGACCCTAAGCGCTGCTCGGTTCGCGCCTTCAAGGAGCTCAATTACCGCGTGCTTGCGGCAGGCGATTCCTACAACGACATCTCCATGCTCGAGGAAGCGGATGCCGGTTTTTTCTACCGGGCCCCGGACAACGTGCGCCAGGAGTTCCCGAGTTTTCCCTATGCTGACGACTACGAGGCGTTGCAGAGACTGCTCGGCGCAGCGTGACCCTGTCAGGGTGCCGCCTGCGCATAGTCTGCGCTGACGAATACCCACAGCCGCGTGCCGGCAGCGGTGCGTATGCGCTGCCAGCGGTCTTCGCTGAGCGCGTGTATGCGAGCGTTGCCGAGATGCTCGCTGACCAGGAGCAAGCCGCTATCGCCATGCTGCAGGGTGAGAGTGAGTTGCGGCGGCAGGAACGCCGCGGGCTCCACCCAGGCACGGCCCGCCCGATACCAGCGCACCGGCGGTGCCGACGGGCCGAAACCCAGCGTCTCGCCAGGGGCGATGAGCAGCTGCAGCAGCTGCGGGTGGGTGCCGTAGCATCGTTCGCCCGGAGCCGTAGCGGATGCAACGCCGGCGCTTGTCGTCGAGTCTGCCGAGGCGGGGCCCGCGATGTCCGTGCAGGGTGGGCGCGATTCGCTCAGCTGCAGCAGGTATCGGGCTTCCGGGTCGGCAGCGCTGGGCAACGCGACAGCGGCCGTGACGGTCAGCACTGCTGCCAACTTGCGAGCGACCCACAGGGCGACCCGCAGGGCGACGGCCAGGGCGACCAGCACGCCCCGCAATGGAGCGCTCACAACTTCAGCAGGCGCAGATCCGGATCGGCGGCGCTGCGCTCCCACAGATAGGTGAACTGCTCGCCGAAGCGCGCGGCCTGGACGGGATCGTAGGCATTGCACAGGCAGGTGTAGTCGCGGTGGTCCGGCATCAGCCAGTAGCCCGTTGCGTCCCAGGTGGCAAAACTGTCGTCGCGCGTCTGCAGCTCGTCGGGCACGCGCCGTATGTCGATCTTGCTGTCGAGTCGCCGTGCCAGTTCCAACAGCCGATGGCCACGGCTGACCATGAGCGAGGTGTCGTACACCAGAACTCGCAGTGTCGCCGGCGGGCCGCTGCGCACGAAGCGCGACAACGCGTCGACCACCGCCGGTTGGTCGAACAGGCTGTGGTCGAGGGTCTGACTCAGCAACTGCAGGTGTCGGCGCGGTTGTGTGAGGCTCGTCAGCAGCGCGTCGAGACACGCGCCGACTCCGGTTGCATGGCGCAGCTCGTACACCGGATCCGGCGTGTTTGTCGGCAGGCCCCCGGCGTCACGGATGACCGGCGCCGGGACGTCAGCCGGCGCTTCGTAGGGTATCGGCAGTGCGAGCACCATGTTCACGTGCGCGATGCCCGCCTCCTGAAACTGCGGACCTTCGGGCCGAAAGCCGGCGCTGCGATAGAACGCCTCGGCTTCGGTCAGCGCGTGCAGGTGCACGCTCGTGAGACCCTGGCGCTTGGCTTCCTCCACGGCCTCGTCGAGCAGGCGCCGGCCGATGCCACGCCCACGGAATGAGGCCAGCACGGCCATGCGTCCGATCTGGCCGGATGGCAACAGCCGGGCACAGCCGATGGGCTGACCGGCTTCGTTGACCGCGAGGAAATGGCTGCCCAGCTCATCGTCGCCGTCCCGCTCCAGTTCAGCCGGCGCGCCCTGCTCTTCGATCAATACCTTGCGGCGCACGGCGCGCAGCTGCGAACCGTGGCTGCTCCAGGGCACGGTGACCACGTGTACCCGCATTTCAAGCTCTGGCGGCGGTCGGCTTCATACATTCAGCATAGCGAAGCCGCAGCAACTGGCCAAAGCCGGTGTCGCCGGTTCAGGCGCTTTGCCGGGCCAGCACGGCCGCGATCCCGGTGTAGGTGGCGGGCGTCAGGTGCTCGAGCTCGGCCCGGGCCGCCGGCGGCAGGTCGAGGGCGTCCAGTACCTGCAGAAACGAGTCCGCGTTCAGACGCAGCCCGCGGGTTGCCTGCTTGAGGCGTTCGTAGGGCTGCTCCAGGCCGTGCTTGCGCATGACGGTCTGCACCGCTTCGGCGAGCACTTCCCAGCTGTGATCAAGATCCCGCGTGATGGTGGCGGCGTTGACCTCGAGACGCGACAGGCCGCGCAGGGTGGAGCGGTAGGCGACCAGACCGTGGCCCAGCGCGGCGCCGAGATTGCGCAGCACCGTGGAATCAGAGAGATCGCGCTGCCAGCGCGACACCGGCAGCTTGCTGGCCATGTGTTCGAGCAGGGCGTTGGCGATGCCCAGATTGCCTTCCGAGTTCTCGAAATCGATGGGGTTGACCTTGTGCGGCATGGTCGAGGAGCCGGTTTCGCCCTCCACCTTGCGCTGGGAGAAGTACTCAATGGAGATGTAGCTCCAGACATCGCGGTCGAAGTCCAACAGAACCTGATTGAAGCGGCTCAGAACGTGAAACACCTCGGCCAGGTAATCATGCGGCTCGATCTGGGTCGTATGCTGATTGGGGGTGAGGCCCAGGCTGCGCACGAACCGGCCGCTCAGCGCCGGCCAGTCCACGTCCGGATAGGCGGCCAGATGCGCATTGAAATTGCCCACCGCGCCGTTCATCTTGCCCAGAAGCTCCGCACTCTGCAGGCTACGCAGCTGGCGCCGCAACCGCTCGCTGACGTTGCGCAGCTCCTTGCCCAGCGTGGTCGGCGACGCCGTCTGGCCATGGGTGCGGGACAGCATCGGCAGATCCGCGTTGGCCAGCGCCATGGCCTCGATGGCGCTCACCAGCTGTTCCATTGCCGGTACCAGGACATCGTCACGCGCATGTCTCAGCATCAGCGCGTAGGCCAGGTTGTTGATGTCCTCGGAGGTGCAGGCGAAATGTACGAACTCCAGGTGAGCAGCCAGCGCGGGGACGCCGGCCAGCCGTTCCTTGACGAAGTATTCGACCGCCTTGACGTCGTGATTGGTCGTCCGTTCCAGGGCCTTGATGCGCGCAGCGTCGGCCGCGCTGAACGAGCCCACCAGGTTTTCCAGCGCCTGTGCCTGGGCCGGCTCGAGCGATGGCAGCTCGGCAATCTCGGGTTCCCCGGCAAGGTGCGCGAACCAGCGGCACTCCACGGCGACGCGGGCTCACCTTGAGCGAACTCGCTGACGATGGGTGCAAGGTCGGCGACCTTGTCGGTAACGCCCGTCGAGCGCGCCAATGGCCAGCGAGGGAATCCGAATCGGTCATGGTCGATGGTCCGTTTGCGTAAGTTCGGTGATGGGCCGCAGACCGGCCAGCAGCACGCGCCGGCGCAGGATGAGGTGCCAGCGCCGGCCGCCCAGCTGCCACAGCCAGGCGAAGCGAACGCCTGCAAGCAGCAGCGCGCGGATCTCCTCGGCCGTCTGCTCGCGCTGCAGCACCTGGGGCACGCCAGTGCCTGAATGCGTTTGCCCAGCGTGTGATGGTCTGCTGGTAGATGCGCGCCAGCTCGTGGCGATCCGTGCTGTCGGGCGCCTGAGCATCCAGCAGCCGGCCGAGCTTCTCCACGACCTGGGGCACCCGCCGCGGCTACGCCGCCAGATCCACCAGCTGCAGCGAAGTGGCGCAGGATGTCCGCGCTGCTGCTGGCCCCGGACAGCGCGGCAATGGCCAGCTCCGCCCCTTGCGGTAGCAGCCGGGGTCAAGGAAACACCGCCGCGAGGTCATCCGCCTTGTGCGTGGTGACGGTGCGCAGCAGGGTGTCACGCAGTTCGAATCGACGGATTCACCATGCGCGACGCGATGCACCAGCGCCGCCGCTTGCACGACGCCGGAAAGGGCCAGGCAGCGTGGGCGGGTCCTTCGATCGTGCTCACGCGGCAATGCTCGAGTCGGCGCTTTCAAGGGTGCGGGTGTTGCCGGCGGCCTCGATCAATGCGCCGCCAAGGCATACGTCACCGTCGACAGAAGCACCGATCGCCTTCCGGGGGTCACGGCGCGCTGCGCGATGTCGAACCTGACCAGCAACGCACCATCTGCACGTCGGCTGACCGTGCACGCCTGATCGTTCTGCCGGTAGCGGATCTTGGCCGCGCAACGCAGCGGCCAGCGGTGCGGCCGCACCAGCCAGTTCACCGCTGCGGCGGACAGCCAGTCGAGCACGGGTCTGCACGCAGGGTTCTGCGTCACCACGAGGACGTTGTCCTGCAGGCGTTTGCCGGCGACGTACCAGGGTGCCTCGGCGCCGGCTGCGCACGCCGCCGATCCCAGACCACGACTGGCCGATGGTGTAGTAGGCGAGCCCGATGTGTTCGCCGACCCGGCGTCCTTCCGGATCCTGCATGATCCCGGGACGCGTCGGCAGGTAGCGCTGCAGGAAGTCACGGAAGCGGCGCTCACCGATGAAGCAGATGCCGGTGCTGTCCTTGCGGCGATGATTGTGCAGCCCCTCGCGCTCGGCGAGCGCGCGGACCTCCGGCGAGTGAGTTCCCAGCGGAAAACAGACAACGGGCCAGCTGGCGCGCGGGCTCCTGCCTGCAGGAAGTAGGTCTGATCCCTTGTTTCGGTCTACGGCTTTGAGCAGCCGGAACCCGTCGTCGTCCGGCGCGCCGCTCGCGTCAGCCGGCGTCACCGTCGCGCGTGCGTAATGCCCGTGGCGATCAGGTCGCCGCCCAGTGCCAGGCAATCGACGAACTGCGCCCGGACCCGATCCGTTACCGCTACTCCGGTTCGAAGCATGCTGCCCGGAATCTTCGAGCTGGCGAAACTGCTCGAACACGTTGTCCCCAGTACTCGGCGGCGAAGTTGGCGTATTGCAGGAGTATGCCGAGCCGCTCGCAGACCCGCTCGGCATCCGCGAATCCTCGGGCCGTGCAATACTCGGTGCCGTCGTCCTCGTCCCAGTTTTTCATGAACAGGCCCTGCACCTCATAGCCCTGGTGCTTGAGCAGCAGCGCCGCGACCGACGAGTCGACGCCGCCGGACATGCCGACTATGACTGTCCTGCCGTGGGTGTGAGTGGTCATTTCGTGCTTGCGGACGTTTTCTGAAAGGCAATGGCAAAGCGCGCTATTTTAAGCGTTCGTAGCCTTGGCGTGCGAGGCTTACCTATAATCGGCACCGGAGCCGGCGCAGCCGCCGGCTCGACCGAAGTCACCGGAGCACCAGCAGCGAATGAGCAAGCTGACCCATCTCGACGCCTCCGGCGAGGCGAGCATGGTCGATGTCTCGGGCAAGCAGGAAACCTCAAGGGTGGCCGTTGCCAGCGCGCGCGTGCGCATGCAGCCGGAGACCCTGCGCGAGATTTTTGCCGGCGGGTTGCCCAAAGGGGACGTGCTGGCAGTGGCACGTGTGGCCGGCATTCAGGGTGCCAAGCGCTGCGCCGATCTGATTCCCCTGTGCCATCCGCTGCCCCTGTCCCGGGTGGCGATCAGTTTCTCGAGCGAAGCGGACGATGCCCTGGACATCCGTGCCGAGTGCCGGGTCACGGGCCGTACCGGGGTGGAGATGGAAGCCCTCACGGCTGCCAGCATCGCCGCGCTGACCGTGTACGACATGTGCAAGGCCGTGGACCGCGGCATGGTCATCGAGGCGGTGCAGCTCGAGCACAAGTCGGGCGGCAAAACCGGCACCTGGGAGCGCGGGTCATGACGGTTCGGGTGCTGTTCTTCGCCTCGCTGCGCGAAGCCGTCGGTGCCGCGCAACGTGACGTGGCGCTGGCAGACGGGGCCTCCCTGGAGGAGCTGCTGATCGCGTTGCGGGGCGTCCTGACGGCGCCCGCGTTGACGGCAATCAGTGCCGAAAACGTGCGCATCGCGGTCAATCAGACGCTGGCATCCGGGCCGGTGCGCCTGCACGACGGCGATGAGGTTGCGTTTCTGCCGCCGGTGACCGGGGGCTGACGTGGCGGTACGAATAGGGGTTCAGATGGCGGACTTCTCGGTGGCGGGCGAGTATTCCGCGGCCCTCGAGCGGCTGCGCGCGGAGGACCCGGGCGCCACGGGCGCCATCGCGGCGTTCGTCGGCCTGGTGCGCGATGTCGCCCCGGAAGGTTCCGGGACGCTGACGCTGGAGCACTATCCCGGCATGACGGAGCGCAGCATCGAGCGCATCGTCGAGCAGGCGCAGGCGCGCTGGCCGCTCCAGGACGTGGTAGTGATTCACCGGGTGGGGGCGCTGGCCCCACAATCGCAGATCGTTCTGGTGCTCACCGCATCGGCTCATCGCTCGGCAGCGTTCGCGGCCTGCGAATTCATCATGGACTACCTCAAGACCGACGCCGTGTTCTGGAAGCGCGAAGGCGGCGCCGCCGGCAGCCGCTGGATCGAGTCTAACGCTGACGATCGCGAGCGCGTCGCGGCCTGGCAGGCGGCGTCCCGGGCCGGCGAGGACGAGAGCGCCTGACCGGGGCCGTATCGAGCTCGCCCGGTACGGGAATCTGCTCCCAGGCGCCCGGTTCCAGGCCGGTCAGCGTGATCTCGCCGATACGTACCCGTATCAGGCGCAGCACCGGCAGACCCACTGCCGCCAGCATGCGCCGCACCTGACGGTTACGGCCCTCGCTGAGCACGATCTCGACCCAGGAGGAACGGGCGGCCCGGTGGGGCGTGACCGGAGGCGTCCTTTCAGGGACATCGGGCGGCGGAATCTGCCGCACCGCCAGCGCCTTCGCAGGCCCGTCGCCCAGCGCCACGCCGCCGCACAGCCGCTCAGCGAGCGGGGCGAACGCGGCGGCGTCGGGCTGGCCCTCCACCTGAACCTGGTAGGTCTTTGCCAGCTTGTGGCGCGGTTCGGCAATCCGGGCCTGGAGCGTGCCGTCGTCGGTGAGCAGCAGCAACCCTTCGGAATCCATGTCCAGCCGACCCGCCGGGTACACGCCAGGCACCGGCAGCAGATCCGCCAGGGTAGGGCGCTCGGGATCGCGGAACTGGCAGAGCACGCCATAGGGTTTGTACAGACGTATGAGCATGGTCACCTGTGAAGAAACGCGGTCGCGCATGGCGCGGCGCGTCCTGAAGTCGCGTCCGTTGCAGCACCAGGATCATCGGCTCCCCGGGTTGCGGTCGCCTCCCGCGCGGGAACCGGTGCTATAATCGCGCGCTTTTCGCGGACCCGTCCGCGCCCGTAACCAGAGACAAACGGAGTATTCGATGGCCTACCAGCACATTCAAGTGCCCGCCGATGGCGAGAAGATCACCGTCAATGCGGACAACACCCTGAACATTCCGGACCACCCCATCATTCCGTTCATCGAGGGTGACGGCATCGGGGTGGACATCACTCCGGTGATGATCAAGGTCGTGGATGCGGCGGTAGCCAAGGCCTATGGCGGCAAGCGGCGCATCGCCTGGATGGAGATCTACTCGGGCGAGAAATCGCTGGAGGTCTACGGCGAGGACCAATGGCTGCCGGAGGAAACGCTGGATGCCATGCGCGAGTTCGTGGTCGGCATCAAGGGCCCGATGACCACGCCGGTGGGCGGCGGCATCCGGTCACTGAACGTGGCCCTGCGCCAGGAGCTGGATCTGTATGTCTGTCAGCGTCCGGTGCGCTGGTTCAAGGGGGTTCCGAGCCCGGTGGTCGCGCCGGAGAAGACCGACATGGTGATCTTCCGTGAGAACACCGAGGACATCTACGCCGGCGTCGAGTGGGAAGCCGACTCCGCGGGCGCGGTGAAGTTGATCGACTTCCTGCAGAAAGAGATGGGCGTCACCAAGATCCGTTTCCCGCAACATTGCGGCATCGGCATCAAGCCGATCTCGGTGGAGGGCACCAAGCGCCTGGTCCGTAAAGCCCTGCAGTACTGCATCGACGAGAATCGCGATTCGCTGACGCTGGTGCACAAGGGCAACATCATGAAGTTCACGGAGGGCGCCTTCAAGGACTGGGGCTATGAGCTCGCCGTGGAAGAGTTCGGCGCCAAACCGCTGGACGGTGGCCCCTGGCACGTGATGACCAACCCCAACACGGGCAAGGAGATCATCATCAAGGACGTCATCGCGGACGCGATGCTGCAGCAGATTCTCACCCGCCCGGACGAATACGACGTGATCGCCACCATGAACCTCAACGGCGACTACCTGTCCGATGCGCTGGCGGCTCAGGTCGGCGGTATCGGCATCGCGCCGGGCGCCAACATCGGCGACACGGTGGCGCTGTTCGAGGCTACGCACGGCACGGCACCGAAGTATGCGGGGCAGGACAAGGTGAACCCGGGTTCGCTGATCCTGTCGGCCGAGATGATGCTGCGGTTCATGGGCTGGCGCGAGGCTGCGGACCTGATCATCAAGGGTACCGAAGGCGCGATCTCTCAGAAGAAGGTCACCTACGACTTCGAGCGCCTGATGAAGGGCGCGACCCTGCTGAAGTGTTCGGAGTTCGGTCAGGCTCTGATCGAGGCGATGTAACCCCGATCGCGGGCGCGCGGCGCAAACCCTGCTGCCGCGTGCCCCGCGCTGCGCAAGCGGCCGCGCTCGAAGGCAGCGGCCGCCGTCGATCAGCCGGAATCGACCGTGTCGCTCAGCGCTGCCACCGGACGCGCCGTCTGCATGTCCGCGCCTCCGGAGGTGCCGACAGCGGCGCCGCCGGAGCCGTTGGCGAGCTCAGGGGCAGCGCCCGGCACGTCCGTCGCGCGGATGTTGACCGCGTGAAAGCCCTTGGGCCCCTGATGCAGCTCGTACTCCACTTCCTGTCCAGCTTTCAGGGTCTTGTACCCTTCCATCTGAATGGACGAATAGTGAGCGAACAGGTCTTCGCCGCCGCCTTCCGGCAGGATGAAGCCGTACCCTTTGGCGTTGTTAAACCATTTGACTTTGCCTGTCGCCATGGCGCGTCCCCTCCAACTCCAGGTTATTGCCAGGCAAATCGCGCATACGGCATCGCGCCGCAGCGGACATACGGGTGCAGAAGTCTCCCCAACTTGAATGCTCCCTTGTCTGACTGTCCTCCCAATTTTCCGGATAGTCAAGGGGTTGGCGCGATGCCGCGACCGGTGCCGCAGACGCAGGCGGCGCACCCGCTGGGCCGTTGGAAACCTGGCTGCGTTGCGGCATGCTTGCAATGTGTCCGGGCGCCCGCATATAGGAAATGCGGATCCGCACTTGAACTAACCTTAGGTATGATCGGCGGATGACGTTAAACGACTGGCACGCCCACAACCAAGGTGGCGATGACGAACAGGACCCACAACGCAGTAACGACGGCGCACTGGCAACAGCCACCGCCAAACCGAAGCTCAAGCGGCCACCCATGTACAAGGTGCTGCTGCTCAACGACGACTACACGCCCATGGAATTCGTCGTGCACGTGCTGGAACTGTTTTTCGGCATGAATCGCGAGAAGGCCACCCAGATCATGCTGGCCGTGCATACTC
>JAWKZP010000002.1:0-523338 GCA_041395905.1 Pseudomonadales bacterium | reverse complement strand
GGCACGCAGGTGCGCATCGGTCGGGTCGAGATGGCCGCCCGGAAACGCCATGTGGCCGGACCACGGATCCCCGTCCTTCTGCGCCCGCTGGATGAACAGGATCTCAGTCTGGCAGTCTCCGGCGGCGGGTACCTCACGCAGGATCACAGCGACGGCTGCCTGGCGGGTGTTGTCGCCCGGCGCGAAGGTTTCCGGCTGGTGACCGGCCACGCGCTCACGTATGTGGATCAATGGGTACACGCGTTCGTCGTCCCGCTGTGTCGGTATACTGTCGTTTCAATCGAGCAAGGCTGCCCGTATGAGCATAGAAAGTCGAGCCAACCGCTGCTTCGTGTGCGGCACCGGCAATCCCATCGGCCTGGGCGTGCGCTTCCGCCTCGAGGATGACCTGTGCCTCGGTGAGTTCACGCCGGGGGAGGAGCACATGGGCTACGATCAGGTCACCCACGGCGGCATCATCTTCAGCCTGCTCGACGACGTGATGGCCAACTGGCTGTGGCTGCAGGGCGTGCAGTGCTTCACGGCGCGCGCGGACGTGCGCTATCGCTCGCACCTGCCGGTGGGGACCCCGGTGCGCCTCGAGGGCCGTTGCGCGCGCCGCAAGGGCCGGCTGGCGATGATGGAGGGGCGCCTCATCAGAACCGATACCGACGAGGTGGTGGCGGAAGCCAGCGGTTCGTTCATGATTCCCGGCTGACACTGAACGACACTGCAGAAGGAGACCGTCAATGGCATCCGTAACTCTGATCGCGATGCTGGCCCTGATCGAGTACCTGTACTTCGGCATGCTGGTGGGCAGGGAACGGGCCCGCAGCGGCATTCAGGCTCCCGCGGTGACCGGTGACCCGCGCTTCGAGCGCGTGTTCCGGGCGCACTACAACACGCTCGAACAGCTGGTCGTCTTCCTGCCCGCGCTGTTCGCGGCTGGTTACTACCTCAACGAGCTTTTTGCCGTGGCTGCGGGTGTGCTGTTTCTGGTCGGCCGGGCGCTGTACTTCCGCACCTACAGCGAGGACGCCGGCAAGCGCGGCCCCGGCATGCTGCTGACCTTCATCGCCAACGCGCTGCTCGTGCTGGGGGCGCTGGCGGGCGCCGTGATGGCGGTCATCTAGCCGGGCGCGGACCGGGGCGCTAGTCCCGGTCCGGGTGTCGCGCGAGCCAGTCCAGCATCAGCCGGGTGGTGGCCTCCGGCTGCTCCTGCTGTATCCAGTGACCGCAGGGCAGTGTGTGGACTTCGAGATCGGTGACGCGTTTTCCCAGATCCGGGTTCGGCTGCACCATGTCGTACTGACCGTAAATCATCAGCGTCGGAGCGTCGACCCGCTGTGGCGCATCGCGGGTCGTTTCCCAGTTGCGCGTGAAGTTGCGGTACCAGTTGATGCCGCCGGTGAAACCGGAGCGCTCGAAGCTGTCGACGAACACGCCGAGCTCGGCTTCGCTCATCATCAGCCTGCCGGGCATGCGTTCGGCCTTCGCCATATTGATCAGCGGCATACCGGCACCGAGCGCCGCCGGCTCGTCGAGCCACTGCTCGGTACGGTAGAGATTGCGCAGAAAGCCTGTGTTGGCGGCGAACGCGGCATCGGCGACGCCGGGCTGGCGGTTGAAGTGCACGTGATGTAGAAGTCGCCGCCTAGCCGCTCTTCCTGGTGAACGTCACCCAGTCCTTTCGCCACGCTCAGGAACGGCAGCTCAGATTGATCACCCTGCGGACCCGTTGCGGGTGCAGCATGGCGAGGTTCCACACCACGATCGCCCCCCAGTCGTGGCCGACGAACACGGCGCGCTCGTAGCCGAAGTGGTCGAGCAGCGCGGTAAGGTCCCCGCACAGATGCTGAATGTCGTAATCGGTCACCGCCTCGGGCCGCGAAGAGGCACCGTAGCCGCGCTGGTTCGGCACGATCACGTGGTAGCCCGCAGCCGCGAGGGGCGCCACCTGGTGGCGCCACGAATAGGCGTGTTCCGGCCAGCCGTGCACAGCACCACCGGGCGCCCCGGACTGCCTGCACAGAACACCTCGAGCTCCACGCCGTTGACCGGGATCATCTCGGGCGTCGGGAAAGTCGTTCATCGCGGGCTCCGTTGTGCTGGCCATCTGCAGGGCGGTCGCTACGGATTCCGGCCTGTGCCTGCAAGTGGTGCAATCGTGTGCCGCGCCCATCGGACCTGGCATCGGGCACCGTCAGGCGCCTTGCTCCGGTTGCGCTTCGGCTACAATGGCGCGAAAAGGGGATTCGGCCAGGAGCAAAGATGGCGCGCAACAACGATACGCACAGCCTGGCGGTAGGCTATCTGCTGTGGATTCGGGTTTCTCGGCGCTCACCGGTTCTACTTCGACGGCCTGTGAGCGGCACGATCTATTTCTTCACGCTCGGTCTGTTGTTCGTCGGCTGGATAGTCGATCTGTTCCTCATGCCCTGGCTCGAGGAGAGCGCCGACCGTCGGTACGTGGCCGGAGAGAAGAACTACACCATTGCCTGGGTGCTGCTGACGTTCCTCGGCCTGTTCGGCGTGCACCGCTTCTACATGGGCAAGATCTTCACCGGGGTGCTGTACCTGTTCACGCTGGGTATGTTCGGCATCACATCTACGATTACTGGACACTCAACGAGCAGCTGTCGTCGATCAACGGCGCGCGCAGCCGCTGAAGTGGCTGGCCAGCCTGGCGGCCGCTACTGGCTCATGTACCAGCCACCGTTGGGGGACAGGCACTGACCGGTGACGAGCGTGCCTCATCGCTGGCCAGGTACAGGGCTGCCCAGCGATGTCGTCGGGTTCTCCAGGCGGCCAAGAGGCGCGTCTGCGCTTGAGCATGGGATGCATGGGCGCCAGCGGGTCGGTCATGTCGGTGTGGATCCAGCCTGGTGCGATGGCGTTGACGCGGATGCTGTGACGTGCGAGCTCGTGAGCCAGCGCCCGGGTCAGACCCAGAATGCCGGCTTTGGCTGCGCAGCAGGCTGCGCCGCCCGGCCGACCGAAGGTACCCATGATGCTGCTCATGTTGATGATGTTGCCGCCATGGGTCTGCATCGCCCACGCCTCGCGGCAGCAGAAGAAGGTGCCGTTGAGATGCACGCCGATCATGCGGTGCCACTGCTCGTCAGTGTACTCCGTGAACTGACCGCCGAGTCTTCCCGCCTTCGCCGCCGGCCTGCGGTATGGCTTCACCATGCGCGCGATGCGCTCGCGTGCGCTGTTGTCGCCCTCGACGCCACTGGATGCCTGCGTTATTGACCAGATGTCGAGCCGGTCGGTCAGGCCCGCAGCCTCCTGGAACATGGCTGCCACCGCTGCGGAGTCGCTGACGTCGCAGGCCAGCGCGTCGCCGCCCAGCTCGCGCGCGGTACCCTGGGCGGCCGCCAGGTTCAGGTCGTTGACGATGACGTGGGCGCCGGCCTCGGCAAAGCGGCGCGCGATCTGCGCGCCGAGACCGCGCGCGGCGCCGGTGATGAGAGCAGTTTTTCCTTCCAGTCTTTGCATGTTGCCTGCTGAATTCGCGTCAGATGCCGTGCTCGGCGATAGGCGGCCCAGCGGGCGAATGATTCTGCATGTCCGTGGCGCGCGTCGGTGAACTGTCGGATCTCGGGATGGGTGAAGATGTAGAACCTCCGTTTGCACCGCGTGAACACCATGTCGCCTACCACGGCCGGATCCAGCGCGTTGGCCAGGGATCTGCTCGATGCGTGCGCCGCCCGCCGGCTTCGGGAACGTCAGCGGCCAGCACGGCGGACGCGGTGTCGCAGGCGGCGGCCAGCTTGGCGGGGCGGTCGTCCCGAGCTGAAGATGCGCGTGTTGACCACGCCGGGGCAGAGCACCGAGACGCCGATGTGGTGGGGTGCCAGGTCGATGCGCATGGCTTCCGAAAGGCCGACCACGGCGAATTTGGAGGTGTTGTATACCGCGAGCCGCGGCACCGCGATGTGTCCGGCCATGGAGGCGGTATTGACGAAGTGCCCGCCCTCGCCATGCTCGACCATACGCCGCACGAAGGTCTGCACGCCGTTGACCACGCCGGTCAGATTGACGTTGAGCACCCAGTCCCAATCGGCGTAGGACATCTCCTCGATGGCTCCGCCCACCGCCACGCCGGCGTTGTTGCACACAAGATGCACGCTGCCGAACGCGTCTTCCGCGGCGTCGGCTGCGCGCTCCATGGCAGCGCGGTCGGTGACGTCCACCTGCACGGTGAGGATCTGAGCGTTGCTGTCGGCGAACTCGCGCTCGACGCTGGTGAGCGCGGCCCGCTCGACATCGGCGGCCACCACCTTCATACCGGCGGCAGCGAACGAGCGTACCATCGCCAGCCCCATGCCGCTTGCGCCACCCGTAACGAAGGCCACTTTGCCGGCGACGTCCTTCATGCTCTCCTCCCGTATCTGCTCGCGCTCGTCATCCGCCGCGCGGTTCGGTCCCTGCGGCGAAACCATTGTCCACCAGGTAACGCTGGCTGGCGGCAACCGCCTGAGTCATGTCCGTCGCGCAGCGGTCCAGCTCGACGATGTGCCAGCCCGCCCGACTGGCGCTGCAGATGGCACCGATGTTCATCGCGCCCTGGCCCAGGGCGGTCATGACAGCCCGGTGATCGTCCCCCGGGCCATCCTTGATGTGCAGCAGCCGTGCGCGCTTGCCCAGCACATCGATGACCGCCACCGGGTCGGTGCCGCCGACGCGCGTCCAGTAGGTGTCCAGCTCGACGAACACGCTGGGATCCAGCTCGGCGAGGAAACGGTCGTACGCGGGTGCGCCGTCGATACGGGAGGCAAATTCCCAGAAGTGGTTGTGGTAGCCCAGGTTCATGCCCCGCTGCCTGACTGCGTCGTTGAAGCGGTTCAGACGCTCTGCGCCGAGCGACACGTGCGCTGCGTCGCTGAAGTCTTCCGGGGGTAGATAGGCGACCACCAGGTCCGTGGCGCCCATGGCCTGCTTTTCGTCGAGCAGCGCGGTGCTGGCTTCGGGCGTCGGCAGACCGCAGTGCGCGGCGACCAGGGTCAGCCCGAGCGTGTCGAGACGCGCTGCGAACGCTGCCGGGCTGAGCTCGTGAAGTGCGGCTGCTTCGACGCCCGCATAGCCCATGGCCGAGACCTGTTCCAGCACCGCGCTCAGACCCTGCGCGTCCGCCTCGGCACGCATCGAGTACAGCTGCAGCGCGATCCGTGCAGTCATTGTTTCTCCCCCGCCCCTTGCACCCGTTCGCGGAACGCGCACCTTGTCGCAATCCGGAAATGGGCGCAAGCGCGTGGGGGGAGGTTCAGTCGCGCCGGGGACGTGGCGGGTAGCGGAGGTTCAGTCGCGCCGGGGGCGTGGCGGGTGGGGATCGGCGGCCCTCGCTCCGCCCCTCCGGGGTACCCTCGCTTACCGTCCTGCCTGCACGCTGGCGCGCGCAGTCACGACGCCGCGCTCGGCGTCGCTACACGGGCCCTCGATCCCCACCCGCCACACCCCCGGCGCACCCGACGCACTCCGGTGTGGTTGGGGTGGCGAACGGATGTTGCGGGTATCGGCAGGGCCTGGATCATCTCGGCGGGATGTGTTCGCGTTGGACGGTGTGCAGCGACGGGCTGTTCGATACGCACGGCGCCTGCTGCCGTCGCCTGGAGGGTGGGCAGTGCCTGGCAGGGGGTGGGAGCGGGCTCCGGTCGGCCTCGCTCCGCCCCTCCGGGGTACCCTCGCTTAGCGTCCTGCCTGCACGCTGGCGCGCAGTCACGCCGCCGCGCTCGGCGTCGCTACACGGGCCCTCGATCCCCACCCGCCACACCCCCGGCACACCCGACGCACTCCGGTGGGGTTGGGGTGGCGAACGGATGTTGCGGGTATCGGCCGGGCCTGGATCATCTCGGCGGGTGAGGGTATCCCCGAAGGGCGGAGCGAAGACCGGTGCCCCTGCCACCCTGCCAGGCAGAACGTATTCCCCCACCGGACCGATGAACAGCAGCAAGGCGAGGTACGGCCCACCGTCACGTGCGCCTGCGGGGCGGATGGGTCATCATTCGGACGCGAACGGGAGAGAAACGATGCTGCAGATGATGATCGCCGCGCTGCTGTTCCTGGGCACCCACCTGGGCATCAGCAGCACCGGCCTGCGTGGGCGGCTGGTCGACCGCCTGGGCGAGCGTGGCTACCTCGGGCTGTACTCGGTGCTGGCGCTGCTGACGCTCGGTTATCTGATCTGGCTGTACGGCGAGCTGCCGCGCTACGACTACTTCTGGTCGCCGTCTCCGGGCCTCTACATGGTGCCCAAGCTGCTGATGCCGCTGGCGGCGATTCTGGCCCTGGGCGGCTTCCTGGTACGTAACCCCACCACCGTGGGCATGGAGGGCAGTCTGCGTGACGGCCGCGGCGCGCAGCTCGGGCGCGGCGTCACGCGCATAACCCGCCATCCCTTTCAGTGGGGCGTGGTGATCTGGGCGGTATCGCACCTGGCGGCCAACGGTGACCGGGTGTCGGTGGTGTTCTTCGGCACGTTCCTGATTCTCGGCCTCGCGGGCGGTGCCCTGATCGACCGCAAGAAGGCGCGCGCCCTCGGCAGCGACTGGCAGGGCTATGCCGCGGCGACGTCGAACGTCCCGTTTCTGGCGATCCTGTCCGGGCGTCAGCAGCTGGCGCTGCGCGAGCAGATGGTGCCGGTGCTGGTCGGTCTGGTCGGCTACGCGCTGCTGTATCTCGGGCATCAGTGGATCGCCGGTGTCCGGCTGGTCTGAACCCTGTGCGCAGTTCGGGCGTATTGCCGGTGGGCGGCCGGAGAGGGAGCCGGCGCGGCTCAGCGGATGGCTGCTGCGACCTGTCGGGTGAGCAGATCCCACTGGCCGGCAAAGAAGTGGTTGGCGCCGGTCAGCCGATGGCAGCGCACGCCACCCCAGCCCGCCAGCGCCTGAGGATCGGCAAACTCGTCCTCGGTGCCGATGAACAGGTCCACCGGGCAGCTCAGCTGCAGCTCGGGAACGCCATCGGCCCCACCGGCGGCGCCACCAGCAGCACACGCGCCACCCGGCCCCCCGCAGATGACGCCAACGCGTGCGCCCTGCCGGTGCCGCTCGCCTGGCGCGCCAGGTACTGCCACACGACGTGGGCGCCGAACGAATAGCCGCACAGCCAGAGACTGGTTACCGGCACCCCGTCCGGCGGCTCGGCCAGCAGCCAGGCCAGAGCGGCTCCCAGATCTTCCACCTCGCCACCCCTGCCGTCGTGGCGACCTTCGCTGGCACCCACGCCGCGGAAGTTGAACTTGAGGCAGCTGACGCCCGCGCTCAGCAGCGCGTCGCTCACGCAGCCGAGCACCGCATCGTGCATGGAACCGCCGTACAGCGGATGCGGATGGCACAGCACTGCGTGACCGCGCGCCGGGGTGGCTCCAGCGCTGAAGTCCGCCTCCAGGGCGCCGACGGGTCCGGGTATGTCCACGAGCTGGCCTCCGATTCGGTCCGCTGCCTGCGCTGCCAACCCTAGCAGCCCCGGGCCGCGCGGAGAACGGGAACTCCCTCTTGATTTTCTGGTCACTGTCCCTATCGTGCCGACACCGCGGCACCAGTCACCCTGCGATCGGAGGAAGCGCATGATCGAGGCGGATCACCTGACCCGAAGGTACGGCGATTTTCTGGCGGTGGACGATGTCAGCTTCGGCATTGGCCAGGGCGAGATCGTCGGGTTGCTCGGCCACAACGGGGCCGGCAAGACGACGATCATGAAAATGCTCACCGGCTATCTGGAGCCGAGCGCCGGCCGTGTCCGGGTGGACGGAATCGATCTTGCGCACGATCGCATGGCGGTGCAGCGGCAGATCGGCTACCTCCCCGAGAACCTGCCGCTGTATCCAGAGCTCAGCGTGGTCGACTACCTGGCGTACACGGCGGACCTGCGTGGCGTCGAGGCGCGCGACGCGGTGATCCGCGCCATTGCGGCCACTGAGCTCGAAGAGAAGGCGCTGCACCCCATCGCCACGCTGTCGCGGGGTTTCAAGCAGCGCGTAGGGGTGGCGCAGGCGATCCTGCATTCTCCCAGATTCCTGATTCTCGACGAGCCCACCAACGGGCTCGACCCGGGGCAGACGCAGCACATGCGGCAGCTCATCCGCAGCCTGTCGGCGGGCGCCACGGTGATACTCTCGACGCACATCATGCAGGAAGTCAGCGCGCTGTGTGACCGCGTGCTGATTCTGCGCGGCGGTCGGCTGGTGGTCGACGAGCGGCTCGACGCGCTGCGCGCCAGCAACCGCCTGCGGGTCCGCACCAGCAGCGAGGGCAATCTTCTGGAAGTCCTCGGCGGCGTGGACGGCGTCGAGTCGGTCGCTCAGGCCGGGGACGGCGGCTGGGAGCTGGCGGTGAGCGGCAACGTCGATGCGGCTGCTCAGGCCGTGGCGCTCACGCTGGTGGATGCCGGATTGCCGGTCTATCAGGTGACCGCGGTGCAGCGCGACCTGGAGACCGTGTTCCGCGAAGCCAGCGAAGGTGCGCTGGAAAGCGGCGCTGCCGGGGAGGTGCAGGATGCGGCTTGAGGTCATCCGCCGGGTCGCCCGCAAAGAGCTCAACCTGTTCTTCGCCTCCCCCGTCGGGTATCTGTTCCTGGCGGCATTTCTCGCGGTGACGCTGTTCGTGTTTTTCTGGGGTGAGCGCTTCTTCGCCCGCAACGTCGCAGACGTACGGCCCATGTTCGAGTGGATGCCCGTGCTGCTGATCTTCCTCTCCGCGGCGCTGACCATGCGCATGTGGAGCGAGGAACGGCGCACGGGAACGCTCGAGTTCGTGGCCACGCTGCCCGCGAGCTACTGGGAGTTCGTGCTCGGCAAGTTTTTCGCCTGCTGGGCGCTGCTGGGAATCGCCCTGGTGCTGACGCTGCCGCTGCCGTTCACGGTGGCGGCCATCGCCGATCTCGACTGGGGGCCGGTGCTCGCCGGATATCTGGCGGCGATGCTGCTGGGCGGCGCCTATCTGGCCGTCGGTCTGTTCGTCAGCGCGCGCACGGACAGCCAGATCGTCAGCCTCATCGTGGCCAGCTTCGCCTGCGGGCTGTTCTACCTGCTCGGCAGCCCGCTGCTCACGGACCTGGCCGGCAGCACGGTGGGCGATCTGCTGCGCTCGCTGGGCAGCGGTTCGCGCTTCGAATCCATTACCCGCGGCGTGATCGACATTCGCGATCTGTACTACTACCTGTCGCTGCTGATCGTGTTTCTGGCACTCAACGTCTACGGCCTCGAGGTACAGCGCTGGGCCCGGGACGGCGCACCTCAGGGTCATCGTGCGTGGCGTCTCGGCACCGCGCTGCTGGTGGCCAACCTGCTGCTCGCCAACGTCTGGCTCGCACAGCTCGGCGGGCTGCGCGTGGATGTCACCGAGGGGCGCATGTATTCGATTTCCGATGCCACCCGCACCTACCTGGCACAGCTGCGCGAACCGTTGCTGATCCGGGGCTACTTCAGCAACAAGACGCACCCGCTGCTGGCGCCTCTGGTGCCGCAGATGCGCGACCTGCTGCGGGAGATCGAGGTAGCCGGCAAGGGCCGTGTGCGTGTGGAGATCGTGGACCCGGAACAGAACCCGGAGCTCGAGGAAGAGGCCAACACCAAGTACGGCATCCGGCCGGTGCCCTTCCAGGTTGCCGACCGCTACCAGTCGAGCCTGGTCAATTCCTATTTCGACGTGCTCGTCAGCTATGGCGACCAGTACGAGGTGCTCGGGTTCCGCGATCTGATAGAGGTCAAGGTGGCGGGTGAAACCGATCTCGACGTGCGCCTGCGAAATCCGGAGTACGACATCACGCGCACCATCAAGAAGGTGCTGTACGGCTTTCAGGGTGGCGGCAGCATATTCGACAGCGTGCAGCATCCGGTCCAGTTCACCGGATATCTGTCGCGCGACGAGGTCCTGCCCCAGCCGCTGGCAGATTATCGCGAGGTGCTCCAGCAGGTACTCGAGGAAATCGGTGCCAAGGGTGGCGACAAGTTCTCGGCCGAGATCCTCGACCCGGACGCGGGCGACGGCGCGCTGGCGCGGGAGATCCAGGAAAAATACGGGTTCCGGCCGATGGCGGCGAGCCTGTTCGATCTCAATCAGTTCTATTTCTATCTGACACTCAGTGACGGCGACACGATGGTGCAGGTACCGCTGCCGGAATCGCTGTCCGCGGAGGCCACTCAGAAGGCCATAGAAGAGGGGCTCAAGCGTTTCGCCACGGGTCTCATGAAGACCGTTGCGCTGGTCACGCCGGAAGCGCCGCCGGCCATGGGCATGCCGCAGATGGCCCAGGGCAACCGCTTCGAGCAGCTGCGGGACTTTCTGCAGACCGACTTCAACGTGGTCACCACCGATCTGCACGACGGCCGGGTTCCCGAGGCCGCCGAAGTGCTGATCGTCGTCGATCCCGACGGCTTCGACGAACGGCAGGTGTTTGCCGTGGACCAGTTCCTGATGAAGGGCGGCACCGTCGTGCTCGCGACGGCTCCGTTTGCCGCAAACCTCACCCAGCAGAGCCTGCTCGCGAGCCGGCGCACCTCCGGACTCGAGGAGTGGCTCGGCCACGAGGGCATCGAGCTGCCCGCGCAGATGGTGATGGACCCGCAGAATGCGGCGTTTCCGGCGCCGGTGACGCGCCAGGCCGGGGGCTTCAGCTTCCAGGAGCTGGTGATGCTCGATTACCCCTATTTTCCGGACATCCGTCCGCCTGGGCTCAACGAGGACATCGGCATCACTGCCGGGCTGCCCCAGGTGACGTTGACCTGGGCGTCGCCTGTGGTGGTGGACGATGAGCGCAACGGCGGGCGCAAGGTGACGCCGCTGCTGGCGAGCTCTCCCGGCAGCTGGACGTCGGAAGACACCGACGTGATGCCGCGCATCAACGATATGGGCCTGTCGGGCTTCGCGCCGGAAGGCGAGGTCGGAGCGCATACGCTGGCGGTGCTGGTGGAAGGCCGCTTCGATTCGTACTTCGCCGGTCAGCCGTCACCGCTGCTGGAGGGCGCGGACGGGTCGGCGAAGGATGACGCTGCCGACGCCGGGAAGGGCGACGGGAGCGACAAGGACTCGAACGAGCTCGGCGTCGTCAGCAGCGTGATCGACCGATCGCCGGAGTCGGCGCGGTTGCTGGTGATCGGTTCCAACGCGTTCCTGTCCGATCAGATCCTGGGGCTGCTCGGCTCGGCGGGCGGCACCCTGTACGGAAACAGCGTACAGCTGATGGCCAACGTGGTGGACTGGTCGCTGGAGGACCGCACGCTGCTGGACATCCGTTCGCGCGGTAACTTCAACCGGACGCTGCCGCCGCTGGACGACGGCACCGAGATGTCGCTCGAGTATCTCAACTATGGCCTGGCGTTGTTGGGCGTGGCGCTCGTGTTCGCCTGGCACCGTCGGCGCGTTGGTGTCGACAGGCGGCGCTATCAGGGTTGGCTCGACGATCTGCCGTCAGGGGCGGCGACGGCACCAGACGCAGCGCAGGGAGGAGCAGCACGATGAACCTACGCTTACCTCTGCTGGCGGGGCTGCTTGCCCTGCAGGCCCTGGTGGTTGCGGTGCTGCTGCTGGTGAACTCGGGCACCGGTAATCAGGCGGCGCCGGAGCTGCTCGACGTCGACCTCGAGAACGTGGACGAGGTCGCCATCAGCGACGGCGATGGCAACTCGGTTACGCTGCATCGCGCCGAGAACGGCTGGCAGCTGGACGACGGCACGCCGGCTGATGCTGCCAAGCTCAATGAAGTGCTCGAAGATCTGAAGTCGCAGGCGGCCGCGTGGCCGGTGGCCACCAGCGACAGTGCGCGCACGCGCTTCGAGGTGGATGAATCCAGCTTTCAGCGGCATCTGGTGCTCAGTCACGAGGGCAAGCCGCTGGCGGAGCTGTACCTCGGCACCTCTCCCGGTTACCGCCGCGTCAATGCGCGCAATGCCGCCGCGGCGGAGATCTACAGCATCGACTTCGCCAACTACCGGTTGCCCGCCAAGGCCGACGACTGGCTCGACAAGGGGCTGCTGAAGGCGCGGGGCGTGGTGACTGCCATCACGCTCGCGCACGATGGCGGCGGCTGGTCGCTGCAGCGCGGCGAGGAGGGCTGGCTGCTCGACGGCGGCGCCGCCGGTCAGGACGCGGCTGCGGACGCGGCGCGGCGGGTGGCCGAGCTCCTGGTGATGGGGCGGGCGGAGGCACCGGGCGAGGGTGTCGAGCCAACTGCCCGGCTGACCGTGACCGACGACGACGGCGACTACCACCTCACGCTCTACCACGCGGCCGAGGGCGACGAGTACCTGATCTCCTCCGACCGGGTGCAGGGCTACTTCCGTCTGGCCGCCTACGTGGCGGAGCAGCTGCTGGTCGATGCGCAGACGCTGCAGGCATCCGACGACGCCTCGGGCGGCTCTGCCGACGCGGCCGGAACGGAGACCGGGGCCGCAGACGGCGTCGATTCCGGCACTCCGTGACCCCCGATGGGGGCGATACCCGGAGTCACCCCGGGCATGCCGGTCAGGTGCCGGCGAACTCGCCGTCACCGGCCCGGCAGACCTGATTGCGACCGGCGCGCTTGGCCCGGTACAGGGCCGAGTCGGCGAGCTTGAGAATGCGCAGCGGATTGCTGGAGGGACAGCTCAGAGTGGCGACGCCGATGCTGGCCGTCACCGTGATGGGCCGTCCCTCGGGGTCCGGCGTGTCGGCGGCTTCGATGGCTGCCCGCAGCCGCTGAGCGACGTGCATCGCGCCGCTCTGGCTGGTCTCCGGCAGCAGCAGAGCGAACTCCTCCCCGCCGATGCGCGCCGCCACGTCGCTCATGCGCTTTACCTCGCAGGCCGCGCGCGCCACCTGCTGCAGAACCTGATCGCCCACGTCATGACCATGGCGATCATTGACGCGCTTGAAGTAGTCGAGATCGAACAGCAGCACCGACAGGCAGCCGTCGCTGCGCTCGGCGCGCTGTACCTCTTCGGCCAGGCGCTGCATGAACAGGCGGCGGTTGTTCAGACCGGTGAGCGGGTCGGTGTGCGCCAGGCGTTCGAGCTCGCGCTGCGCTTCGCGCAGCTCCTGTTCGGTCTCGCGCCGCTTGGTGACGTCGCGAAACACCAGCACCGCGTCCGGAGCGGGGTCCGTGGGATCGAGCCGCGAGCTGGAGACGTCGTAGGTGCGGCCGCGCAGCGTGACCTCCAGCGGATCGCCGCCGCCCTGCAGCAGGTCCCCGAGAACCACATTGGGCAGCACGCTTGCGAGCTGCCGGTTGCCCAGCTCGCCACGATTGAGATCCAGCAGGCGCAGCGCGGCGCGGTTGATGTCGACGATGGCGCCGGTGGCGTTGATCACCACGACGCCCTCGCTGAGCTGCTCGAGCACCCTGTCGCGCAGCACCGGGATGGTGTCGAGCACGCCGTAGCGCAGCACCCCGCGGTCCAGGACCAGCGCGGCGGCTGCGAGGCCCAGACTGGTGAGATCGAACCAGGGCGAAGGGTGCCACGAGAACACGTGCGACAGATTGGCGACCGCCACCATGAGCGGCGCCGCGATCACCGCCAGCACGGGTTTCAGCTCGTCCGTGGTCTGAGCCAGGGCGTAGGCGAGAATGCTGGTCGCAACCACTGACACACCGTAGGAGTAGACGAACTGCAGCTGGCCCCACAGTCCGGGCTCGGTGCGCAGTCCCACGTAGCCTTCCGCCGTCACCAGCTGCTGCCCGGTCCACACCAGATGATGCCAGTCGTTGCTGCAGGCCAGCACAGCGGTGACGAGGGGCACGATGCAGACCAGATTCAGGGTGAGTCTGGACAGGCGCATCTGCCTGCGGGTGTAGCAGATCGCGAATGCGAACCAGCATACGGGCACCAGGTTGATCGCGACGGTTGCCGCCAGCACCGCCAGCCGCTTGATGGCGCCGGCCACGAACAGCGACTCCACGAACAGACAACCCGACCAGAACAGCACCAGAGCCAGCAGCGTCAGCAGCGCCTGCATGCCCGGCACCCGGGTCTTGGTGCGCAGACGCAGATAGGTTCCCGCCGCGACCAGGGCGGAGAGCAGCGGCGAGATCGACCAGATGGTGATCTGGAACATGGGTGCGTTCCCTCGCAGGGGGACCGGATCAGATGGACAAGATTCCGGCAGCCGCGGCCCGGGGGCAACGCGCAACCTGGGTTGCTGTGAGCTGAATCACACAGTGCCTGTTTGCAGTGCGCCCTGGCTCTCCCTAGAGTGGTCCGGGATTGTGTTCCCGAACGGGTGCAGGCACGCATGCAGATGAGACAGCTTGGTGGGCTCTGGCCGGTTTCGGCCCTGACGCTGGGCGGCGGCGGGCTCGGGCAGGTCTGGGGTCAGACCAGTCGTGAAGAGGCAGTGGCCACGGTAGCCATGGCCGTGGACGCAGGCGTCACGCTGCTGGATCTGGCCCCCGGCTACGGCCACGGCGAAGCCGAGGCGGTGGTGGGCGAGGCGTTTGCCGGCCGGCTGCCTGCGGGCGTGCGGGTGACCACCAAGTGCCAGCTGGGCAGCCCGCCCCGGGACGAGATCCGGGCCACGATCCGCCGCCGGCTCCAGCGCAGCCTCGCGACGCTGCGGCTCGAGCGCGTGGATCTGCTGTTTCTGCACTCCAACATCATCCCGGACGACTACCGCTTTCCCGAGCCCGACCTGCAGGATCGCTTCGCGACCCGCTGGAGCCTGTATCTCGATGAGGTCGTGCCGGCGTTCGAGCAGCTCAGGACCGAAGGGTTGATCGGTGCCTGGGGCATAACCGGTGTCGGTCTTCCCGACACGATCTGCCAGGCGCTCGGCGCGGACCCGGCGCCGGCAGCCGTGCAGTGCGTGGCCAACTGTCTGGACTCGGCTGGGGCCATGCGGCGCTATCCGGAGCCGGCCGAGCCTCGCCGGATCATCGGGCGTGCCGCTGACCGCGGCGTCGGCGTCATGGGTATCCGGGCGGTGCAGGCGGGCGCGCTCACCGACGGTTTCGATCGTGCCGAGGTTCCGCAAGCCGATCGCGATGACTACGATCGTGCGGCCGGTTTCCGCAACCTGGCGCGGGACTGGGGCCTCACGCCGGCGCTGCTCGCGCACCGCTACGCGCTGGGCATGAACGGCGTCGATACCCTGGTGCTGGGGGTCAAGAACCGGGTCGAGCTCGCCGAGTGCCTGCGTGCCGAGGCGGCCGGTGCGCTGGCTCCGGATGAGATGGCCGAGGTGGAACGAGCCTGCCGAACGGGTACCGCCGGAGCAATCTGACCGCTGACACACGTGGCCGCCGGACGTCACGAAGTGGTAACATGGCGTGCTTAGGATGCACGCCGACCGGACGGTATGAGCGACCGAATGCTCAACGATTTTTCGAGCTACCTCGAACGCCTCAGCGCTGAAGGTGGCTCCGCCGCAGCACCGGACGGCCCACCGGGCCCGAGCCCCGGCTGCGTAGCCTTCTTCGATCTCGATCGCACCCTCATCGACGGCTATTCGGTGACCGCTCTGGCCTGGGAGCGGGCGCGCAGCGGCTCGGTATCGCTGCGGCGGATCTTCTCGCAGGCCGGGGCCCTCCATCGACCGCCACCGGGGTCGCTCGGACTATCACGCGCTGCTGGAACGCACCGTCGAGGATCTTGCCGGCGTGCCGGAGCGCGATTTCCGGCACCTCAGCGAGCGCGCCTACCGGCGCCGGGTGCGTGGCTGGATCTTCCTCGAAGCGCGTCAGCTGGTGGAAGCACATCGGCGTCTCGGACACAGCCTGGTCATGGTGACGTCCGCTACCCGCTATCAGGCCGAGCCGGTGGCGCGTGAGCTGGCCATGGACGGCCGAAGCTTCGCACCGACAGCGCGGCGCTCACTGGTGCCGTGCGCGCTTGTTTGCAGCATGGCGCTGCGGCCCGCTCGGTGGCGAGACGTCTCGGCACCTCGCTGGAAGACGCGTATTTCTACTCCGACAGCGGCGACGATCTGCCGTTGCTGGAGGCAGTGGGCCGGCCCGTCGTGGTCAACGGCAAGGCGGTGCTGACGCGGCTCGCTGCGGTACGCGGCTGGCCGCAGCTGCAGTTCGAACGTCCGGGCGAGCTCGAGCCCGTCGAGCAGCTGCCGGTCAACTTCTGAGCGGCGTGACGCTGGGCGACGCTGAACCCATAGACCTGTACACCTGGGCGACCCCGAACGGACGCAAGATTTCCATTGCGCTCGAGGAGTTCGCGGCTGCCGTACCGCGCATGCCGTCAACATTGGCGCTGCCGAGCAGGACAGCGCCGGGTTCCGCGCCATCAGCCCCAACGGCAAGATCCCCGCCATCGTCGATCGCAGTGACGACCGCCACATGATGGAGTCGGGCGCGATTCTGCTCTACCTCGCGGAGCGCGAGCGGCGCTTCCTCGGTGACGATCGCTGGCAGACCATCGAGTGGCTGATGCTGCAGATGGCCAGCATCGGTCCCATGCTCGGTCAGGTGCATCACTTCCTGCGCTTCAATCCGGGCTTGGCGCCCTATGCCGAAGCCCGCTACGGTGCGGAGGCGCGGCGGCTGTACGGCGTGCTCGACGCGCGGCTGGTGGGCCGCGACTACCTGGCGGGAAGCTACTCGATCGCCGACATGGCCACCTGGCCCTGGATCGCGCGCTACGAATGGCACCCGATCGACTGGGCCGACTACCCGAACCTGCTCGGCTGGTATCGGCGCATCGCTGAGCGTCCGGCGGTGCAGCGCGGTTACGACGTGCCCGCGGGTGGCCACCTGATCCCGCTGCCTTGACGCGAGGCGGGCGCCGGCGGAAGGGTTCATGATCGCTCGACGCCGTGGCATAGCCAGTCGCCCGGAACCGGACTCAAGGCCGAATTCATGACCCGACTCGCCGTGGCCTGCACCGGTCGCCCCGTGGTCGCCCTTCGAGCCTGCAGGCAGGGGCGCTGGCAGCGGCAGCGGCCAGCGAAGGCACGATTGCCGAGGCGCTGCCGGCCGCCGGCCCGCCGGGCATACCCCTTGAGCAGCGTCCTGCGTTAGCGATCGCGCGTTCATAGCCGGGACCAGGATCGGCGGCGGTGGTCAACCTCGCGGTCGCCGACGGTGCCTACCAGATCACCGGCACGGCCCGCACCGACGGCTGGTTGGACGCCATCAGCAGCTGGCGCAGCCGCTTCGTGGTGGTGGGGCGGATCGACGGCGTCCGTCGCGAGCCGCTGGAGTTCTACTACCTGGAACGCGACGACGACAGCCGCCGAGAGGTGCGGGTGCGCGACGGTGCTCGAGGTACGCAAGAACGGCCGGGCGCGGCCCCGGCAGCCGGCATTGCCGGGTCTCGATCTGCTGAGCGCGCTGTTCGTGCTGCCGGGCTGCGACGGCGACCAGGTGCTGAACTCCGGGCGCAGCCTGTACCGGCTGTCGGTGCTGCCTGACACGACCGGGCCGGCGGACGGGCCCGGGGCTTCGAGCAGCTGCCGTTACCTGGTGATCGACGAGGACGACGACCGCTACGAAGCAGAGCTCACCTTCACGCGCCATCAGGGGCTTGTGGTGCCGCTGGTCATCGTGCTGGAGGGCCTGTTCACGGCCCGCATCGAGCTGCGCGACGAGGACGACGGGCTCAGGTAGACCCCCGCGCGCGCCGGACGGTAGAATCCGAGCCCTTTGACTCAGCAGCTATCGGGAGAGAACGTCATGCGCGAAGCGTGGATCATCGATGCCGTCCGCTCGCCTCGGGGCCGGGGCAAACCGGGCGTGGGGCCCCACACATCCATCCGCAGCGCTGCATGGCGCAGGTGCTCAACGGGCTGCGCGACAAGGTCGGGTTCGATCCCGCCGACATCGAGGACGTGGTAGCGGGTTGCGGTTCCGGCAGCGGTGATCATGCCCACGACATCGCGCGCATGTCGGTGCTCGACGCCGGCTGGCCGCTGCCCGTTACCGGCGTGACCCTGCATCGCTTCTGCGGCAGCGGCCAGCAGGCCGTCAACTTTGCCGCCATGGGCGTGATTTCGGGCATGCAGGAAGCCGTGATAGGCGGTGGTGTCGAGTTCATGTCGCGTTACGCGCCGCTGCACGCCAACGGGTTTCACGCCAACAACGAGCACCTGTTCAAGTTGCACCCGCAGGTGCCGCAGGGCATCTCTGCCGACCTGATTGCCACCATAGAGGGCTTCAGCCGCCGCGACGTCGACGCCTACTCGGTGGAGAGCCAGCGGCGGGCGGCCCAGGCCATCGAGGAAGGTCGATTCAAGAACAGCCTGGTGCCGATCTACAACGAGGATGGCACCCTGGCGCTGGATCGCGACGAGCATCCACGCCCGGGCACCACGCTGGAAAGCATGGAAGGACTCAAGCCGTCGTTCGAGGCCATGGGCGCACGTGCTTGAGGGCTACAGCAAGACCTTCGATCAGATGGCCAGAGATCGCTATCCCGAGGTGGAATCCATTCAGCACGTGCATCATGCCGGCAACTCGTCCGGCGTGGTGGACGGTGCCAGTGCCGTGCTGGTCACCAGCCCCGACTACGCGCGCGCCCATGGGCTGAAGCCGCGCGCGCGCATCGTCATGTCCGCCACCGCCGCACCGAGCCATTGATCATGCTCACCGCGCCGGCACCGGCCGCGCAGAACTGCCTGAAGAAGGCCGGTATGACCAAGAACGACATCGACCTGTGGGAGATCAACGAAGCGTTCGCCGCGGTGGTGCTCAAGTTCCTGAAGGACATGGACATCTCCCACGACGTGATGAACGTCGACGGCGGTGCCATCGCCCTGGGTCACCCCATCGGAGCGACCGGCGGCATGCTGATCGGCACGGTGCTCGACCAGCTCGAACGCCTGGACAAGGAGACAGCCCCGTCGCCATGTGCACCGGCGGCGGCATGGGTACCGCCACCATCATCGAGCGCATGTCATAGCGCTGCCCGCAGCTGCGTGAGCAGCTGCGCCGCGAAGCCTCGCCCGCATAGGGCTCGGCCGGTCCCGAGCCCCACACCGGGGCCGGCCATGCCGCGTCGTCCTGAAACCTCGCGATCACGTGCACGTGCAGCTGCGGCACCTGATTGCCCAGCGCCGCGACGTTGATCTTGTACGCGTCCCTGCAGACCTGAAGCGCGCTCGAAGCGCTGTCAATCTCGTCGAACAGGGCCATGCGGTGTGCCCGCGGCACGTCGTGCAGGTCTCGGAGAGCCGGCAGTCGGGGCACCAGGATCAGCCAGGGAAAGCGGCGGTCGTTCATCAGCAGGCAGCGACACAGGTCCAGATCGGTCACCAGCAGGCAATCGGCTTCGAGCTGAGGGTGCATGGAAAATTCGGTCACGGGCGGCCTCCCACGGGTTGGCTGATGCATTCGGCGCGGCGTTGCCGCCGTGTCGACACCAGGGTAGTTTCCCAACCGCAAATGCGCTATATCTGAGCGTTCTGGCAGATGCTTCACGAGGGAGGAATCGGGATGAGCGAGGCCATCGATCTCAGTACCGCCGAGATCCAGCTGGATCTCAGCTGGATGCATCGACAGGGCGAGTGGGGCACCCGCGCCGCCGCCAGCAAGCACGGCCTGACGCTCGCCGACATTCAGCTGGGCAGCTACGGTGATGCCCCCGCCGAAAGCGACAACATGACCGGCCGCCCGCGCGGGGCGACGCCACGCCGGGAGTCCTATCGCATCGGCAACTACTCGGTCCGGTCGAAGAGCGAGATCTGGCTCGAAAACGCCTCGTTCCTCTACGAAGAGGCGCTGCAGCGCCAGTGGAGCTCGGCGACGGACGTGCCCTGGGAGACCATCGAGCCCTTGCCCGACGACATCGAGGAGGCGCAGTGTCAGCTGGCCACGTTCTTCACCGAGGTGGAGTTCGTTGCCGGTGACGTGCCGGCGCGCTGGATCTCGCAGACCACGCCCGACTACTTCGAGCCGCGCAACTGCCTCCTGGCTCAGGTGATGGACGAATCCCGTCACATGGACGTGTTCCGCAAGCGCGCGTTTGCCAATGGCGGCGGGCTGATGGCGGCCACCGGGGGTACGGCAGGCGTGGTCGGCAGCATCGACCTGGCCCGCGATTTCACCGAGATGTCTTCGCGTCTGCACATCTCCGGCGAGGGCGCTGTGCTCACCATGTTCCGCATGGGTGAGCTCATGGCCTACAACGATGCCGAGAAAGCCATCTACCGATTGTGCGCGCAGGATGAGGCGCGCCACGTGGCTTTCGGCGTGATGCACATGCGCTACATGGCCGAGACCGCACCCGAGCGGCGCGAGGAGATCGAGTGCTACCTCGACGAAGCGGAACGGCAGATCCTGGCTGGCTCGCAGAACCCGGCAGGCAATCAGACCGTCAGCTCCGAGGCTTTGGCGATCCTGCTCGGGGGCGGTAAGGACAACTACGACGAGGGCTTCAACAAGCTCATGGCGATCCGCAAGCGCCAGCTGCAGGAGTACATCAAGCGCGTGCGCTCTGCAGGCTTCGGCGAGCGCTTCGACAATGGCCGCTCGAATCTCAAGGGCATGCTGGAGGCATCTGCGGCGTAACACCCGAATCGGTCACGAACAGGGGTCAGCAGGGAGGGGGTATCACTTGGCGACCACCAACAGGAGCAGCAAACCAGCCGCGCAGCCAGAGCAGGGGCGGCCTCAGCCGTCGTTCGCCTGGATGGGCAAAAGCAATCAGTGGGGCGTGCGCGTCAAGCCGGGCAAGCACGGCCTGCGCCTGGGCGATCTCAACGTCGGCATCTACGGCGACATCCCGGAGCAGTGGCAGGATCAGACCCGCAACCCGCGCGGTGCCATCGCGCGGCGCGGCGTGCCGCCGCTCGGCTACTCGATCCGCGACAAGGCCGATCTCTGGGCCGACAGCGCGGCGAACCTGTACGAGGAAGCGATCCAGCGGCGCTGGGCGCCGGCGACGGACATTCCCTGGGGCACCATCAAACCGCTGCCCGAACCCCTGGAGCGGGCCATCTGCCAGGTCTGCACCGAGCTCTGCCAGTACGCCAACTGCGACATCGAAACCATTTCCAGCTGGCAGCACCAGATGGCCTACGGCTACCACGAGGTCAAGCAGTACCTGGCCACCGCGTCGTTCGACGCGGCCCGCCAGTTCGAAGCGTTCCGCAAGCGGGCGCTGATCAACGGCGGTGGCCTCGGGCTCGAAGGGCCGGGCGAAGTCAACCGCATGATCCTGGAGAGCCGCGGCGGCTGGACGGAAGCAGTGGCCTATCTGTTTCTGCTGCGCGGTACCTTCACGCTTACCATGCTGCGCTATCTGGAGCGGGCGGCCAGCAATGATGCTGAGCGGCAGCTCTACGGCCACGCCCTGGAGGACAAGGCACGCCATCTGACCTATGCCTTCGATCACCTGCAGTACGCCATCGCGCACCAGCAGGACATGAAGCTCATCATGCAGCAGCTGCTGCTCATCGGCGACGCCATCTTCGCCCGTGAGCTCAAGGACAACGTGCTGCGCGAAGCGTTGGCCATCGTGTTCGCCGGCGGCCTGGAGCGCGCCGCCAGCGATGGCATGGCGACCTATCGGCGCATGATGGGCGACTTCCTCGAGCGTTATCTGGAAACCTGCGCCTGGCTCGGCGTGGAGCGCAATCCCGACATGATGCCGTCGGCGATGCGGCAGTACCTGGAGCGCGGCTGAACATGGCGAAGTTCCCTTCCGAAGCCTGGTTCGAGGCGGTGCGGCGGGTCTACAACGGCGATGATCGTTACCGCGGTGGCGGTGCCGGGCAGTGCAACTGCCGGGCCGCTGCAAAGGTGGGAAAGGACGCCTACCTGATCG
This sequence comes from Pseudomonadales bacterium, assembly GCA_041395905.1. Classification (GTDB taxonomy): domain Bacteria; phylum Pseudomonadota; class Gammaproteobacteria; order Pseudomonadales; family Azotimanducaceae; genus UBA7803. Next base: position 501,671 of record JAWKZP010000002.1, on the reverse strand, counting down.
TCTTCGAAGGCGCCGAATGTGCGGAGACGCGCCTGGCCGGGGCCGAGGAACTCGCTGACGTGGATTTCTATCTGGAGATGCCCGCCGACAAGTGGCGCGACATGGTCAGGGACATCGCGGAGCACGATGGTGCGAGCCTGCACTACACCCTGAACACGCTGGATCTCGACAGCGACGAAGGCATCGCGCGCTCGGTACACGGGGATCAGTACCGTGAGGATCTGTTCTTCCGCTACAACCAGACCTTTCAGTATTTCTTCGACGCCTCCGCTCAGGTGGCGACGACGTTCAAATAGGGGGATCGTGATGGCCAGAAGCAAAGCCAATCTCGACTGGCTGGAGCAAGCGCGGGCGGCACTGAATGCCGATCCTGAGTTCCGCCGACTGGGCACTGCAGATTTCAAGCTGGGGCTGGTGGTGGGCGACGCCGCGCGCCTGATCAGCTTCGACGCCTTCGAGATCAGCGACGTCGTCGAGGCCGATCCCGGCGACATGCGCGATGCCGACATCGTGCTGCGGATGAGCACCCGCGACTGGAACGCCTACCTGCGCCGGCGCGGGCGCGGCAAGGGCGAGAGCCTGCTGACACTGGATCTGGAATCCGGGGTGGTGGCTGCGAAAAACCCGGTCAAGCGCCTGATGTTCGAACGCTACAACCGCAGCCTTCAGGCACTGATCGACAAGGGCGCCGCGCTCAGCGCCTGAGCCGCGCTCGAGGGGCGCGCGCGGAGAACACGGGAGCGGGCGGATATGCCTCTGTACGAGTATCGGTGCGCTGCCTGCGGTGCGGTGACGAGCGCCATACGCAGCAGCGACGAAGCCAAGCTGCCGGTCGTGTGCGACGCCTGCGGCGGCGTAGCGGAGCGCATTCTTTCACGGCCTTCTGTGCACCTGTCGAAAGCCAGCAAGCTGGCTCGTCTCGATCCCCGCTACGATCGAATGGTGGATAGCGCCATGCGCAATACCCAGCATGCCGAACCCGACCATCACCTGCGCAAGCTGAAGCCGCTCTCCGACGACTGAGCGGCCCTGCTCCCGGGATGCTCGCGCTTCGGGCTCATGCCCGCTTGTTGTGCGTTGCCGCAAGTTCGTGCCAGCTGTTGATGCGCAGCGCTGCGACGGTGCGGTTTGCCGTCCCGCGGTGCGCCTGCTCGCACCTTTTTCTCCCCTGCCGCGGCGGGCCGCTGCCGTTGCCGATCTGCCCCTCGCCCGCCTGATCTTCCGACGCTGTCTACGGTGCTGCGGCCTGCGTGTGCTCCGACTCTGTGCACCACCATGAGGCGACGCGCCGGCTGGCACGCCTGTTGCTATGACCCGGGCGTTGCCGGGCAGGTGTCCGCAATGGCTGGCTGGAACGGCTCCTCGAAAACAAAGTGCCTCACGGCCGAGTAAAGAGCGTTTCCAGCGGGGGTTCATGTGCATTGGAGAAACACGATGAGAGCAGTTTTCAGAACGCATGCGTTGCTGGGCGTGGCGGCGATACTGGCCGGCCCGGCGCTGCTGGCCGACGATGGGCCGGCCGGCGCGAGCATCGAGGAGGTGGTGGTGACCGGGGTGCGCGGCAAGCCCAGAACGGTTTCCGACTCGCCTGTGCCGGTGGACGTCTTCGACTCACAAACCATCGATGACGTTGCCTACACCGATACCAACGACGTGCTGCAGACCCTGGTACCGTCGTACAGCGTTGCACGTCAGCCCATCAGTGACGGTTCTACGTTCATCCGCCCCGCGTCGCTGCGCGGGATGCCGACCGACAAGACCCTGGTTCTGGTGAACTCCAAGCGCCGGCATCGTGCGGCGCTGGTCACCATCGGCGGCTCGGGCACGCAGGGTCCGGACATCGCGACCATTCCCACGGCGGCCATCAAGAGCATCGAGGTGCTGCGCGACGGCGCGGCTGCTCAGTACGGCTCCGACGCGATCGCCGGCGTGATCAACTTCATTTTGAAGGACAACAACGAAGGCGGCTCCCTGTCGTTCGACACTGGCGAGTACTACGAGGGCGACGGATTTCAGACCACTCTGGGTGGCAACGTCGGCTTCGCACTCGGTGAGTCGGGCTTTCTGAGCCTGTCGGGTGAGTGGAACAAGGCCGACGCGACCATCCGCTCGGAGCAGTACTGCGAGTCGTGGTTCTGTCTCGACCCGAGCAATCCCGTGTACGACCCTGCTGCGGCGTACACGGCCTATACCAACGATCCGACGTTCCAGGCCGGGGTGCGCGCTGCGAACATCGGCGACGGCAACGTCGTACAGCCCTGGGGACAGCCGCCGGTGGAAGCCTACCGCCTGTTCTTCAACGCCGGCTACGATCTGAGCGACAAGGCCGAGCTGTACGCGTTCGGCAACTACTCGCGCAGCAAGAGCGACGGCAGCTTCTTCTACCGCTATCCGAACAACGGCACCATCGAGGACCTGCGCGAGCCCGACGGCTCCATCTACAACCCGCTCGAGCTCTATCCCGGTGGCTTCTCCCCGCGCTTCTTCGGCGAAGTGTTCGATTACTCGGCGGTCGGCGGGATCCGGGGCCTGCTCGACAACGGGCTGTCCTACGACTTCAGCGCGCGCTACGGACAGGACAAAGTCGAGTACACGCTCAAGAACACCATCAATCCCTCGCTGGGGCCGGATTCTCCGCGCGCGTTCAAGCCCGGCGATCTGATCAACGAGGAGATGCAGCTGCAGGCTGACTTCGCGCTGGAGTTCGACGTCGGGCTGGCGAGCCCGCTGCTGTTCGGTTTCGGTCTGAGCTATCTCGACGAAACCTACGAGGTGTCCGAAGGCCAGGAGTCTTCCTACGTCGCTGGTCCGTACTCGCTGTCCGACCCGTTCGATTTCTGCGACGGCGCGGCGCCCACGGCCGCCGGTGCGGCGGTGATCGGCAACGGCTCGACGCTGGACTGCGCCAATCCGGACGATCCCGTGTACACGGTGGTGGGCGTGGGTTCGAACGGCTTTCCCGGCTTCTCGCCGGAATTCTCCGAATCCTACAATCGGGACTCGTATGCGGCCTACATCGACCTGAGCGCGGACGTCACCGATTCCGTGTTCCTGCAGGGCGCCGTGCGCTACGAGGATTACTCTGACTTCGGCGATGAGCTCGTTGGCAAAATCGCGACCAAGATCAACTTCACCGAGAGCTTCGGCATGCGCGCGTCGATTGGCACCGGGTTCAGGGCGCCGACGCCCGGTCAGCAGGGTACCACCAACGTGTCGACACGCCTTCCCAACGGCTTCCCCGTGGCGACGGGCCTGTTCCCGGCGGAAAGCAGCGTCGCCGCCGCGCTGGGCGCGAGCCCGCTGAAGCCGGAGAAGTCGACCAACTACACCTTCGGCTTCACCTTTGCGGTCGAGAACCTGGACGTGACCCTCGACTTCTACCGGATCGACGTTTCCGACCGGTTCTACGCCATCTCGACCCGTGACGTGTCCACCGACCCGGGCGCAGGCTCGGCGTACGACAACTACCTGGCGCTGGTGGACGCTGGCGTGGCCGGGGCGGAGTCCATCGGTGGCGTGTTCTACTTCCAGAACGCGTTCGATACCGTCACCAAGGGGGTTGACCTGGTGGCCACCTACCCCATCGAGTGGAGCAACGGTTCCATGACCCACCTGACGGCCTCGGTCAACTACAACACCAGCGAGTTCGACAGCGATCCCAGCGCGTACCTGAACACCGAGGATCAGTACGACTTCGAGCACTTCGATCCGGAGTGGCGCGGCGTGCTCACGGCTGTACAGGACTTCGGTGACTTCTCGCTGCTCGGGCGCCTGAACTACTACGGACCGTCAGAAAACTACAACGCTGGACAGGTGCAGGACTTCGACCCGATCATGATGGTGGACCTCGAAGCCAGATACCGGTTCAACGAGCAGATCACCGTTGCGGCCGGTGGGCGCAACGTTTTCGACGAGTATCCGGAAAAGGATAAGGTTGGTGACTACTGCTGCGGTCGCCTGTACTCCTCCGGCACCATCGTCAGCTGGCAGGGTGGCTACTGGTACCTGAAGCTGGCGGCCGACTTCTGACCGCGGCTCGGGACTGCCGGTCACCGGACCGCGCAGAATCCAGGTAGTGATCATTCCGGCGAGTCAAAGGGGGACCTCGGTCCCCCTTTCTGTTGCGCGTCCTGCGCGTCTTGAGTCCCGGACCGCGCCGCTCAGCGCGGAGCGTCACCCGCCACGGTGGTTCTATGCATGACGCGGCGGTGCCCGTCGTAGCCGCCCTGGGCGCAATGCTGCACGCAGCGGTTGTCCCACATCGTCAGCATGTTCGGCGCCCAGCGGTGGCGGTACACGAAGCGCTCACTGGTGGCGTGGTCGCACAGACGGCGGATCAGGGCGCGGCCCTCTTCTTCCGCCATGCCGTCGATGCCTATGGTGTACACGGCGTTCACCCACAGCGCCTTGCGGCCGGTTTCCGGATGGGTGCGCACCACCGGGTGCAGCTGGGTCGCGTAGGCCTCGTCGCTCGGCAGAATCCTCATCGACCGCTCGGCCCCGCGGCCCGCCGTGTAGCCCTCGTGGCTGTAGGGGCGGCGCGCGCTGTGCACCGCACGCAGCCCTTCGAGCAGTGATCGGTCGGCGCCCGAAAGGGCGTCGTAGGCTGCGTAGCCGTCCGCGAACCAGGTGTCGCCCCCCACCGGCGGGATGATCTTACCGTGCAGTATGGTCGCCGATGGCGGGCAGGCCTGAAACGACCAGTCCGAGTGCCAGGCACCGCCGAAAGGTGCTACCGCCTCGTCGGGCTCGCGACGGATTTCCAGTATGTGCGGGTGCCCGTCGATGGGCGCGACGTAGGGGTCGTTGCCCCAGTCGCCGATGTAGCCGGTGAAACGCTCCAGGTCTTCGTGGGTCATGGGCTGGTCGCGAAAGCAGACCACCTGGTGCTCCAGCCAGGCGCTGCGCACGGCGGCGACGGCGTCCGCCGGCAGGGGCCGTGTGAGGTCCAGGTTGTGGATCTCTGCGCCGAAGCCCCCGGGATTCGCGGTGATGTCGAGTTTCAAGGGGTCAGCTCCAGAGTGGTTGCAGCGCCAGCGCGGCGACGATGGCAACCAGCGCGCCGAGCACGAGGATCAGGGCCAGCATCCACATGTCGCGCCGCGATTCCGTTTCCTCTGCCGTGCGCTTGTGCGTGGTCGATCGGCTCAACAGGTACACTACGCCGATGAAGATCAGCGCGGGTATGACCATCTGCACGAGATACCGCATGGCGGTCGCCTCCGTCGTGTCTGCAGAATACCGATTCCGCCGCCGCCCGGGCAACCGGGCCGTGGAGGCCGGCTGATGGCGGACTTCGTCAGCGCCCAGTGGCTGGCGGAGCACTGGCTGGCCGCGCTGCTGCTGGTCGTCTACACGGCGCTGCTGTTCTATCACGCCGGATTGGGGCGTCACGTCAGCGACGACATGACGCAATACTATGTGGGCGGGCGCGACATGGGCGGTGCGGTGGTTGGCGTGTCGTTTTTCGCCACCTTCGCCAGCACCAACAGCTATATCGGTCACGCCGGCAAGGGCTACGACTACGGACTGCCCTGGCTGCTGCTGGCAGTGTTCATCGTGCTCTTCACCTGGTTGTCCTGGACCACCGTCGCACCGAGGCTGCGCCGCTTCACCAGTCACTGGGATGCACTGACTCTGCCCGACTACCTGGAGGCTCGATTCGGCGCCGGGAACCGGAATCTGCGGGTCGCCGCCGCGCTGGTGATTCTGTTCTCGAGCCTGCTCTACCTGGTGGCGATCTTCAAAGGCGCCGGCAGTCTGTTCCAGCAGTTCCTCGGCGTTCGCTACGAGGTCGCCGTGGGCATCACGCTGCTCGTGGTGATGCTGTACACGTCCATCGGCGGCTTCGTATCCGTGGTGCGCACGGACGTGGTGCAGGGCGTTCTGATGCTGCTGGGTTCGGTCACCATCTTTTACTTCGTGACCCGGGCGGCCGGTGGTGTAACGCGATTGCCGGAGCTGGCGGATGCGCCCGAGACGGCCGCGTTGTTCACCCTCGATGCCGGGTTGCCGTTCCTGGTGCTGGTCGGCATCGCCCTGTCCGGCTCATTGAAGCTGCTGGTGGATCCACGCCAGATCTCCCGTTTCTACGCCCTGCGCGACGAGGCCAGCGTGCGCCTCGGCATCTGGGTGGCGGTGCTCGGCATCGCGCTGATACAGGCGTGCCTGTTTCCGGTGGGACTGTACGCCCATTTTCTGCTGGACGGCGTCGGCGACACCGATCTGATCATGCCGACCCTGGTCAACGATCCATCGGTGTTTCCGGTGTACGCCGCGGATTTTCTGATCATTGCCATGGTGGCGGCAGCAATGTCCTCGATGGACAGCGTGCTGCTGGTGGCTGCGTCGGTGCTCTACAAGGATCTGGTGGAGGTTGCCCATCCTGCCGCTCACCCACTCACCTGGACACGAGTCGGCGTGGTCGGCCTTGCCGCGCTTTCGGCACTGGTGGCGCTGCGTCCGCCCGGCGGGATCGTCGAGATCACGATCTTCTCGGGCAGCCTGTACGCGGTGTGCTTTCTCCCCGCGATCCTGTTCGGGCTGCACTGGCAGCGCGGCACGGCGGGTGCCGTGCTGGCCTCGATGCTGACGGGCGTGGCGACGCTTCTGGGCTGGATGGCGCTGGGCGGCGACCGTCATCTGCACGAAGTCTTTCCCGCGCTGCTGGTTTCCTGCGTGGTCTACAGCGTCATTGCCTGGCGCGCCGAACCTGCCATGACGTCCTGGCCCGGCACATGAGCACTGCGGCGGTTGCCGGCGCGCTGGCCGAGATCCGCGCTCTGGCCACGCGCGATACGCCCAGCCTGCGCCGCGTTCGCCGAACGCTGTCCGGCAGGCTGCGCGGTGCCGCGCCCGCGGAGGTGCTGGCGGCGGCTCATGCGCTCAAGGACGCCGGCTACGGCTGGGTCGGTTTCGAGCTGGTCAATCGGCACCCGGAAACCATGCAGAGCCTGCGTCTGAGCGACATCGAGCGGCTGGGGAAGGGGCTTGCGAGTTGGGGCGCCGTGGATGCGTTCGGCGTCTACGTCGCTGGTACAGCCTGGCTGCGGGGCCGCCTGAGCGACGCCGCAGTGCGGCGCTGGGCACGGCACGACGATCTGTGGTGGCGCAGGGCGGCTCTGGTCGCCACCACGGTGCTGAACACCCGCGCCCATGGGGGCCGCGGCGATGCGGCGCGCACGCTGGCCGTTGCGGCGCTGCTGGTGCGCGACCGCGAGGACATGGTGGTCAAGGCGCTCAGCTGGGCGCTGCGCGCCCTGGTTGCCTGGGATCGCGATGCCGTGGCCGGCTTCCTGGCAGATCATCAGCACCAGTTGGCGGCACGGGTGCGACGCGAGGTAACGAGCAAGCTGACCACAGGGCTCAAGCATCCGCGCCAGCCTGGGGTCGCGCGCTAGCGCCCCGGGAGCTCACCACGGAGTGCAGCCGCCGGCATCCGCCGTGCGCATCGGGCAGGCCGGTCGCTTCCGTGCCGGATCACTCGAGAATCGCCTGGTAGGCGAGCACCTGGAAGTCCTGGCGCACGTTGATGTGCGTGTACGGTCGGACCTGGGTCATCAGCACCGCCACCAGTTCCTGCTCCGGATCCAGCCAGGACAGGGTGCAGTACGCTCCGCCCCAGTAGGCGGCCCCGCGCGACAGGGGCGTCGCGGCCTGCCCACGGTCCACCACCACGCCGTAGCCGAGCCCGAAGCCCATGCCCGGGCCGGGCAGCCACAGCGGCAGATCACCGGTGTGGTTCTCCAGCATGAGGCTCACGGTGGACGGTGCAAGCAGGCGCACGCCGTCCAGCTCGCCACCATTGAGCATCATCTGCTGGAAGCGCAGGTAGTCGTGCGCGGTGGACACCAGCCCGCCGGCGCCGCGGAACAGGATCTTCGGCCCGCTCACCCAGCGGCTCTGCGCGCCGGCAGGGTCGTCCAGGACGATGCGCTGATCGTCTCCGGGTTTGTACTGCGCGGCCAGCCGCGCGGCGCGCTCGTCGCCCAGATAGAAGTGCGTATCGGTCATGCCCAGGGGCCCGAGAATCCGTTGATACAGAAACTGATCCAGCGGCTGGCCGGAAATCACCTCCACCAGCCGGCCAACCACGTCGGTGGCAGCCGAATACTGCCAGGCGGTGCCGGGCTGGTAGTTGAGCGGCAGTCCGGCAAGCCGCTGGATGTAGCTTTGCAGGTCGTCCTCCGGGCGGGCGCGCATCACCTCCTGGTAGTACTCGGTGTTGCCGATGTAGCTGTTGGCGAGCCCGGCCGTGTGCGTGAGCATGTCACGGATCTGGATCGGCCGCTCGGCGGCCACAAGCTCTCCGGTGGCGCCGCTGGCGTCCCCGGTGGTGGATACCTTCGGCTCGGCGAATTCCGGCAGGAACCTGGCAACCGGGTCGCGCAGCTGGAAGCGGCCTTCCTCCCACAGCATCATCAGCGCGGCCGAGGTGATGGGTTTGCTCATCGACGCGATCCGGAAGATCGTGTCCTCGGTCATGGGCAGGCCCTGCTCGACGTCGCGCAGCCCGCGCACTTCCAGGTGAACCAGCTTGCCACGGCGCATGATTGCCGTGACCGTACCCGGTATCAGCCCGGCGTCGATGTAGCGTTGCATGGCGGGCCCGATGCGCGCGAGGCGCTCGCTGGACATGCCGACGGATTCCGGCCGGCTGAGCCGGGGTTGTGCCGCTTCGGCAGGCAGTGCCAGAAGCACGAGCGCGGTCGCAAGGCTGGCGATCAGATTGGCATGGCGGCAGTGGTTGCGCATTGTCGGGTGTCCTCCGCGGGTAACGATTTGCCTGGTGCCGGACAGGGCCAGTGGCCCCTGCCGTCACGCCTGCTTGGCGGCTTCGATCTCGGCGATGCTGTCGCGTTGAGCGGCCAGGGCCATGAGCGCGTGCAGCTCGGGCGCATCGCCCAGCAGATCGTCGTCGAGCACCGCCTTCACGATGGCGGACGCCAGGCCGAAGGTGTAGAAGGCGTAGATGTCGGCCAGAGTGAAGTCGTTGCCGGCAATCCAGGGATCGCATCGCACCAGGCGCCGCAGGGCGCGCATGCCGCGCTTCAGGTCGCGCCGGGTGGTGGTCTTCGTTTCCTCGCTCGCTGTCTGCCCGAAGAATGCCGCCGGCAGACAACGGCGCGCGACGAGCTCGACGTCCAGCTCCAGATGCCGCACCAGCTCGATGGTCTTGGCGCGCGCGAACGGGTCGGCGGGCAGCAGCCGCGGTTCCGGCCGCACCAGCTCCAGGTAGTCGGCGATCGCATAGGTTTCCGAGAGGTAGCCCTGCTCGGTCTGCAGGCAGGGTACCTTGCCCATGGGGCTGAGCTCGAGGTAACTCTCCTCCTGGGACGGCACCGCCTGCGCCTCCTCGAAGTCGAGCCCTTTCTCCAGCAGGCAGGCCTTGGCCATGCAGTAGTAGTTGCTGCGCGCCATACCGTGCAGGATCAGCATGATCGTTTCTCCCCTTGTTGCCGTTACCGCCGAAGGCGGCCCTTCGCCTTTCCCGTCGGTCGCGACCATTCCCTGTCGGTCGCGACCCGTGCGCTTCCCCTCGTCGTTCCCCGGCCGACTACCTGGGCGTGCCGGCGATCATGGTGCCCGGCTGGTCTTGGTGCGCTGCGGCCGCCGCCGCGGGTGGAAGTCGAAATATGTCTTGCGCACCTCGTCGTGCAGTTCGGAAAGCTGCACCTGAATATCGTCGAGATAGCGGCTCAGCGCCGCGCCGTCCAGGCCCTGCACCGGGGTCTGCCTGAGTGACCGGCGGATTCGGTTGACCGAGCGCAGCGGACGCTCGTGACGCGGCAGCCCGCGCAGATTGTTGCGCACCGACGACAGGCCATAGGCCACGGAGCGCGGCAGGCGCTCGTGATTGAGGAGAAAGTCGATCACCGGAACCTGAGAGATGGGCTCGCCCACTGCCGCGTTGTAGCTCTGCAGCGCGTACAGCGAGCGCAGCACGCTGCGCCACTGCACGTCGGCGAACGGTTCCAGCTCCACCGCGCCTTCCCAGAACGTGCCCGTGCCGACGTCTATGATGCGCGTGGTCATGTCCGCGCGCTCGATGAACTGGCCGATGCGCAGGAAGCTCCAGTGCGCATCGTGAAGCATGTTCGCGGACATGAAGCCGTCGATGCGCTGCACGAATTCCGTGATGGCCGTCAGGCCCTGCACGCGCCGTGATCGCGACAGGTTGCCGGACAGCTGATCGCGTGCAAACAGATGTGCCTCGTTGATGTACTCGAAGGCGTAGCGGGGAATCATGCTGCGCAGGGTCCGGGCATTCTCGCGCGCCCACGACAGGGAGTTGATGAGGGTTCCGGAGTGCCGCGGGTCGTTGATCAGGAACCGGCAGACGTTGCGCTCGTTGATCTCGTCGTAGAGCTCGGCAAACTGGGCGGCGCTCCCGGTTATCTCCACCAGCGGACGCCAGCCCCGCGGCTGGCGCCGCGGCATGTCGATCAGCAGGTTGCCGTGCACGGTCACCAGCCGGGCGGTGGCTTCGACGCGCTCCAGATAGCGGCCCAGCCAGTAGGCCCGCTCAGCCGTGCTGGACAGCGTATGTGTGGTCATTCCAGATCTACCACCCAGGTATCCTTGCTGCCGCCGCCCTGCGAGGAGTTGACCACGGTCGAGCCTTTGCGCAGCGCCACCCGGGTGAGCCCGCCGGTGGTCACATAGGACTTGTCACCCGACAGGATGAACGGCCGCAGGTCGAGATGGCGCGGCTCAGCATGCAGATCGACCAGGGTCGGCGCGGTGGACAGCAGCAGCATCGGCTGCGCCATGTAGTTGCGCGGATTGGCGAGTATCTGACGGGCGAACTTCTCGCGCTCCTGCTTGCTCGACTTCGGCCCGATGAGCATGCCGTAACCGCCGGACTCGTTGGCCGGCTTCACCACCAGCTTGTCCAGGTTGTCGAGCACGTAATCTCGCTGGTCCTTCTCCACGCACCGGTATGAGGGCACGTTGGGCAGCAGCGGCTCCTCGTTCAGGTAGTAGCGGATCAGCTCCGGCACGTAGGTGTAGATCACCTTGTCGTCAGCGACACCGCAGCCGGGCGCATTGGCCAGGGCCACGTTGCCTGCGCGCCAGGCACGCATGAGCCCCGGCACGCCGAGTTGTGATTCGCGGTTGAACACTTCCGGGTCGAGAAACAGGTCGTCGATGCGCCGGTAGATCACGTCGACCCGCACCAGGCCCTCGATGGTGCGCATGTACACGCAGTCGTCCTTGCCAACCACCAGGTCGGAACCCTGCACCAGCTGTGCCGACATCGCGTTGGCCAGGTAGGCGTGCTCGAAGTACGCGGAGTTGTAGATGCCGGGGGTCAGCACCGCCACCTGGGGCGAGCGGACCTTCGACAGCGAGCGCAGGCATTCGCCCAGCTGGTCGGGATAGTCGTCCACCGGATGAATGACGTACTCCTCGAACAGCTCCGGGAACACCCGCTTCATCACCTCGCGGTTTTCGAGCATGTACGAAACCCCGGAGGGCACCCGCAGGTTGTCCTCGAGCACGTACATCTGGCCATCGGCATCGCGCACCAGATCGCTGCCGCAGATGTGTGACCAGACCCCGTGCGGCGGGTCGATGCCAACGCACTCGCTGCGGAACTCGCGGGATTTGTCGATGTACTCGCGCGGCAGGATGCCGTCGTCCAGGACGCGCTGCTGGTGGTAGACGTCGTCGATGAACAGGTTCAGCGCCTTGACGCGCTGCTTGAGCCCCTCGCTCACCGCGTCCCACTCCCGCTTCATGATCAGGCGGGGAATGATGTCGAACGGCCACTCGCGATCGATCGAGCCGCTGCCTTCGCCCGTGTAGACGGTGAACGTGATGCCCATGGAGCGGATTGCAAGCTCGGCGGCCGCGCGACGGTCCTTGAGCTCTTCGTCGCTGAGTTCCGCCAGCACGCGGCAGAGGTTTCCTGCGCCGGCGCGGGCGCGACCTTTGGGGGTGATCAGCTCGTCCCAGAAGCCTCCAGCTTCGTAGGTCTGCCAGTCTATGCTCACTCGAAGATGCCTGTTGCAGGTCCTGCTTGCACTCGGTCAAGGTCGCATAATTGTTGGTGGTCGTCCAGCTTGATCGGCGCGCGCTTGCGATGGTCCGCGCTGGTCGGAACCCGGGCTCGAGGTTGTGCCGGAGTGGGCTCAGGGTGGGTGGGGGGGGGCGGGGACGCGCTCGGCCGCTCCGCGGTTCCTCGGTTGCCGGAGTTGCCCCCGTCCTGCGGGCGCCTGTCAATCCGGCTCTCTCGGCGTCGCTCAAACCCCCCGCACCACCCCACCCACCCCTGAGCGCACCGCCCGACGCTGATCCGTTCGCTGGGCCGCATAGGCGCCCAGACCATCCACGCTGCGAGCAGTCACCGTATCGATGCAGTCGTCCGGTTGTCGGAACAGTCGTGAGTCTTGGAATGCGGCCGGGCTGCCGGGAAGGGTGGCGGCGGTGATGTTGAGGCGCCGAGGCGGTCGGATTGACGCGCGCGCAGCGTGGGGCAAGCCGGCCAACGAGGGCACGCCGGAGGCGCGCCGAAAGACCGCCGCCACCCTTCCCGGCAGTCCGGTCGCCACCCCGGAACCCTAGGCCGGCCATCCCGATTACCGAACCCACACCAGCAACGGTAAACTGCCCGAGAACGTATAACGACGAGCGCCAATGCTAGACGGAAGAGTTCATCCGGATTACGCCGACGTCGCCTCCAGCCTGATCCGCCAGATTCCGCGCGATCAGCACGCGGGCTCTGCCGTGTGCGTGTATCACAGCGGCAAGGCGGTCGTCGACGTCTGGGGCGGAGTCAAGGATTCGGCGGGCAATCCCTGGGGCGCGGATACGACCGCGCCGTGCTTTTCCACCACCAAGGGGGTCGTCTCGACGCTGCTGCACATTCTCGTGGACAAGAGCCTGGCTGACTACGACGATCCCATCGCGAAGCACTGGCCGGCGTTCGGCACCCGCGGCAAAGAGCGAATCACGATCCGTCAGGCGCTGTGCCACGAAGCGGGGCTGTACCGGATCACCGATATGGTCAAGCGCCCCGCGGAGATGCTCGACTGGGCACACATGAAGCAGCTCATCGCCGATGCCGACCCTGCGCATGATCCCGGCGAAGCGCACGGTTACCACGCGCTCACCTACGGATGGCTCGTCGGCGGGCTGATCGAGGAGATCGCCGGGCGGCCACTGCAGCGCGTGCTGCAGGAAGAGCTGGTCGACCCCCTCGGTCTCGATGGCATGTTCATCGGCATGCCGCACAACGAGCTGTACCGACGGGCGGAGCTGACCCAGGGTGTCATCGAGCCGGGCGTCGAGCGGCCCGACTGGCAGCAGAGCCTGTACGAGGTGGCCGAAACCGGTCTCGCCTGGATGGGCGTGGAACTCGCCGAGTTTCATTCCGCTCTGAATCCTTTCAGCGAGCCGTTCGACTGGAATGCCGAGGAAACGGTGCAGGCGGTCATCCCGGCCGCCAACGGCCAGTTCACGGCCCGGTCGCTGGCACGCATGTACGCGATGCTGGCAGGGGGCGGGGAGCTCGACGGCGTGCGTCTGCTCTCGGAGGAGCGCGTCCGCGAGATCGCCGAGGTCCGCAGCCGCACCCGTGATCGGGTGCTGTTCATTCCAATGCACTGGCGGATGGGCTATCACCGCGTGTTCACGCTGGGTGCCAGCGCGCCTTATGCATTCGGTCATTTCGGCTACGGCGGCAGCGGCGCGTTCTGCGATCCGACGCGCGAGCTTGCGGTCGCGCTCACGCTCAACAGCGGTGCCGGTACGCCGATGGGCAACAGCAACATGCCCCGGATCGCGCGCGCGGCGATCCGTGCCGTGGATCGGCTGCGTCGATGAGCAGCCAGGTCGCGGAGCTGGCGCAACGTCTCGACACGGCCCGCACAATTGCCGTCATCAGCGGCGCCGGCTTGAGCGGCGCGTCCGGGATCGCCACCTATCGCGACGATGCCGGCAACTGGCGCCGCGCGGCGCCATCACTCTCCAGGCGTTTCTCGCAGAACCGGCGAGCCGGCGTCGTTACTGGGCCCGCAGCATGCTCGGCTGGCCGCTAATGGCCGGTGCGCTTCCCAATGCCGCCCATGCCGCCCTCGTTTCGCTCGAGCGCGCGGGTCGGCTCGGCGGCCTGATCACGCAGAACGTGGATGGTCTGCATCAGGCCGCCGGTCAGCGCCAGGTGCTGGAGCTGCACGGCAGCCTCGCCGGAGTGACCTGTCTGCGCTGCGGTACTCCGGAGGCTCGCCAGGCAGTGCAGCTGCGGCTGCGGCGCGAAAACGCGTTTCTGCTCGATGCGCCCGCACGCGCGGCTCCGGACGGCGATGCCGATCTTGCGGGCGAGCCGGATCTGGACGGGTTCCGGGTGCCGGAGTGCCTGCGCTGCGGGGGCCTGCTCAAGCCCGACGTCGTTTTCTACGGCGACTCGGTGCCGCGGGAGCGGGTAGCCACGGCCCATGCCATGGTGGAATCGTCGGCGGCCCTACTGGTGGTCGGCTCGTCGCTCATGGTCTACTCGGCGTTCCGGTTCTGCCGCCGTGCCCGGGAACTCGGTATGCCCATCTACGCCATCAACCGCGGAGTCACTCGCGCCGACGACTGGCTCGCGCTCAAGGTCAAGGAGGACTGCGCGCGGGCGCTGCCGCAGCTGGCCGATCTGCTCGGCGCTGCCCGGAACCTGCAGCCGGCGCTGCGGGCGCAGCCATGAGCCGAGGGCTGCAGGATCGCAGAGCAGACGGCGGATTCGGTCTGCGATGCCTGGGCGCAGCGCTCGCGAGCCTATTGCTGCTGGTCGCATCCGGGCAGGCCAGCGGGCAGTCCGCCGAGACTGTGTCGGAGGATGCTCCGCTCGACCTCGAAACCATTCTCGGGACCACTGCGGGTCAGGATGAGTATGTCGAATCGCCGCGCTGCCTGCCCCGCGCCCGCATCGATCGGGTCGACGTGCTCGACGAGCGCCATCTGGTATTCAGGCTGTCGCGCGACGAGAAGTACCTGGTGGTGCTGCGCAGCCGCTGCCCTGGTCTGTACCGTCGGGGTCCGGTCGCCTATGAGAGCGGCGACGTTCGGTTGTGCGCCCTGGACTCCGTACGCGCGATGAACGTGGGCAGCTATGCGGCCAATCTGCTCGGCCCGCCGTGCCAGATACCGGAGTTCCGGCGCATCAGCGACGAGCAGCTCGAACTGCTCGACAACGCGCTGGGGCAGACGCGTCGCTGAGGCGCCGAGCCATAGTGTCAGTCGTAGTCGAGCGCTGCCGCACGGTGCCGGAGCCAGCGAGCTGAAGCGGGCCGATGGGTATTGACGCGAGCATCAGCAGGAGGCTATCGCTGCAGGCAATGCTGTGGTTGTACGGCTGCATTTCCCTGAGCGGTGCTGCCCGCGCGGACCAGGGCGGGGATGGCATGGCCCCGGGCGCTGCGGGGCTGGCGCCGGATTGCGTGGCCACTACCGATCAGGACGTCACGACGCTCGCGACCTATCAGTTCGAAGCGCATGACCCGGACGCCGTCTGGGACGTGCTTCCCCCCGACGCGGACTTCGATCTCGGCGAGATCGCGGTGGTTCGTCAGGACGTCTTCGAGCAGCCTGAGAACTGGTTCCACCGTGCCGTCAACCGCTACCACCTGGAAACCCGGGAACGGGTGATTCTCAGCGTGCTGCCGGTGATGCGCGGAGATCACGTGCGGGTGCGCGATCTGCGCGAGGCCGAGCGCGTGCTGCGCGCCAAAAGCTATCTATACGATGCCCGCATCATCCCCCGGCGCCTGTGCGGTCGCCGGCTCGACGTGTACGTGGTCACGCGCGACGTGTGGACACTCAATCCCCGGCTCGGCTTCGACCGCTCGGGCGGGGAGAATCGGTACAGCTTCGGATTGAGCGACTCCAATGTCGCCGGGACCGGCAGCGCCGTGTCGCTGGGTTACGAGAACGACGTAGACCGCAGCGGCATCGGGTTCCGCTTCACCGACCCGAACGTGCACGGCTCCCGCTGGGCACTGGACCTGGGCGTGCTCGACAACAGCGACGGCGGCCGCCGTGCGGCGTCCCTGCGTCGACCGTTCTACGCGCTGGACGCGCGCTGGGCTGCCGGCCTCACCGGCAACGACTACCAGCGTGACGAGGGGCTGTACTTCGTTGGCGACAAACTCTACGAGTATCAGGCCGACAGCCAGCGGCTGGATCTGTCCCTAGGCTGGTCACCGGGCCGTCACAGCAGCCGCGTGCATCGCTTTGTTGCGGGCCTGGGTTACGAGCGTGACCGCTTCGATCTGCCGCCGGAGCTGCTGCCGCTGGCGGGAGAACTGCAGGCGGACGACCGCAAGCGCGTTTACCCGTACGTCGCCTACCAGCAGGTGGAAGACGATTTCGATACGCGCATGAACTTCGATCGCGTGCAGCGTACCGAGGACGTGGCGCTGGGCCGACGGCTGTATGTGCAGGTCGGTTACTCCAGCGATGCGTTCGGCGGAGCCAGCGACGAGCTGGTGGCACAGCTGCGCTACTCGGACGCCACCTGGTTGACCACTTCGCAGCTGCTCACGCTGGGCGTGACGGCAAGCGGCTACTACGATCTCGATCGCTCGCGCGGCGAGGACATCGTTGCGGAGGCGGAGGTCGCCTATCGACTGCGTCAGGCGCACAACCTCAGCCTGCTGGTACGCACCAGCGTGGCCATGACGCACAACCCGTCGATCGACACCACCCTGATGCTCGGGGGCGAAACCGGCCTGCGCGGCTTTCCCAACCGGTTTCAAAGCGGCGACCGGCGCTTTCTGGTCACCCTTGAGGAGCGCTACTACGCCGACGTGTACCCTCTGCAGATGTTCCGCATCGGCGCGGCGGTATTCGTCGATGTTGGCCGTGCCTGGTACTCGGACGCGGCGCCGCCCTGGGTCCCCCAGTCCGATCTGGACAAAGGCTACTTCGACACTCTGAGCGACGTGGGGATCGGCCTGCGCCTCGAGTCGACGCGCACGAGGCGTGACCGCATCCTCCACGTGGACCTCGGATTTCCGCTGCAGAACGGCCCCGGCGTCCGTGGCGTCGAGCTGACGCTGAGCGTCAAGCAGACGCTCTAGCGCCGATCCACTCTCCGGTAGTCCGGATTACTGCGCGGCGGCAGAGCCGCGGGGCGCCTTCCGGCGCGCTCAGCCGAGCACCAGCTCGGCGATGGTGCGCAGTTCTGCGGCGCTGCGTGCCGAGACCAGCAGCGAGGTGACCGGGGTCTGCCGCCAGACGTCGAGCCGCTCGCGGATCCGCGCGACCGGCCCCACCAGCGAGATCTCATCCGCCAGCTGATCGGGCACGGCAAGCACGGCCTGCTCCTTGTTGCCGCCCAGGAACAGCTCCTGAACGCGTTCCGCTTCCGCTTCGAAACCCATGCGGCTCACCAGTTCCTTGTGGAAGTTGCGCTTCTGCGCGCCCATGCCGCCGACGTAGAGCGCCAGCATCTGCTTGACCGGAAGCAGGCCGCGCTCGACATCGTCGGTGATGTTGACGACCACACCCTGGGATATCTCGAATCCGGGCCGGGCGTTGGAAAGGGAAGCCGCGTACACGTCGGTGCGAAACGGTGAGTAGTACAGGGGCAGCCAGCCATCGGCGATCTCGGCTGCCAGCGCGACGTTCTTCGGGCCCTCGGCACCCATGAAGATGGGCAGATCGGCACGCAGCGGGTGGACGATGGATTTCAGCGGCTTGCCCAGACCCCAGGCGCCTTCGCCGGTGTACGGCAGGGGGTAGTGGGGGCCAGCGTTGCTGACCGGATGTTCGCGTGCCAGTACCTGGCGGATGATGGAGACGTATTCCCGGGTGCGCGCCAGCGGCTTGGAGAACGGCGCTCCGTACCAGCCTTCCACCACCTGCGGGCCGGACACCCCGAGCCCGAGAATCATGCGGCCGCCGGACATGTGGTCGAGCGTGAGCGCGGCCATGGCCGCGGCGGTGGGGGAACGCGCGGACATCTGGCAGACGCCGGTGCCCAGACGAATCTTCGACGTCGAGGCGCCGATCCAGGCCAGCGGCGTCAGTGCGTCCGAGCCGTAGGCTTCCGCCGTCCACACGGAATCGAAGCCGAGCCGCTCGGCCTCCTGAGCCAGCGCGACGAAGTTCTGCGGCGGGTTCGCGCTCCAGTAGCCGAGCTGGAGGCCGAGCTTGAGGTCTGCCATGATCTGTCTCTGTTGTGTCGGGCTTGAATGGAACGGCAAGTATAAAGGCTTGGGGCCTGCCGCACGTGCCCGGCAGGCACCTGCCCGGCAGCGCTCGTGGCCCTGCTCGGTTGAGGGGGTCGAGCCCCTGCGCTATAGTCTCTGCTGCGCCCGGCCCACCGTCAGGCGCAATTCCCCGGGGAGCAGGAGTCGTCACGCGCATTGATGAGCGGATATACGACCCGTGAAGTTTCCGATCTGATCGGCTTCAAACCACAGCAGGTTCGCCACTTCGTCCGGCGCGCACTGATCGAGCCCGCACGCGGCGCGCGCGGGCAGTTTCTGTTCGACTTTCAGGACGTGGTGCTGCTGCGCACGGCCAAGGGCCTGCTGGAGGCGAACATCTCGCCGCGGCGCACCTTCCGTGTCCTGCGGCGCCTGCACGCGCGTCTGGATCAGGCTCGGCCACTGGCGGCCCTGCGCATCGCTGCGCAGGGGAATGCGGTGGTCGTACGCGAGCAGAACCAGACCTGGGACGCCGAAACCGGGCAGGTGCAGATGGAGTTCGCGTTCGCCGGTCCAACCGAGGCTGCGTCGGTAAGCGCGAAGGTGACCCAGCTGCCGGGCAGCGAGCTGCCTACCATCACTCTGAAAGAGGTGGACGCCTACAGCAGCGACGAGTGGTACAACCTCGGCCTCGACCTCGAGGAGCTGGACAACGAACGCGCGCCGGAGGCGTACGCGCGCGCCATCGAGCTCGATGCCCGCAATGCCGACGCCCACGTCAACCTGGGACGCCTGCTGCAGCTCAAGGGCGACCTGAAGCGGGCGCAGCGCCACTATGAGCTGGCGCTGGCCGTTGCCCCATCGCACCAGCTCGCGCTGTACAACCTGGGTACGGTTTTCGATGAGCAGAATGAGCTCGAGACCGCGCTCGACTTCTACCGGCGCGCGCCGGCCGTACCTGATGCCCACTACAATCTTTCGCGGCTGAGCGAGCTGATGGGCGACGAGTTGTCGGCGCGACGGCACATGCGTCAGTATCGACGCCTGCTGGAAATCGACGACTGAGCCCATCGCGCTCCACCGCGGGCGCTGACGGGGTCCCCGCTCACATGTCGTACTGGTCGCTGCGTTCCAGCAGGCGGGCGGCATCGCCATCACCGCGGCGGCAGTCGTTGACGTGTTCCATCTTGAACACGAACACGCGTTTGTGCTCCGGCCGCCGTACCAGCACCGTCAGGTACTGCTGCGAGCCGAGGCTTCTGAAGGTCGCTCCATAGCTGCAGACCGCCTCGCCTATGGCCTCGGACAGTTGCTGGTCGGCGGCGCCGGCGTCGGACCGGTCACTGCCGCCGGCGGCGGCATAGACCCGGGTGATGTCCGCGTCCAGAGCTTCGTATTCCCCATCGATGGCCGCCAGGTCCTTGTCCAGCACCTCGATCTCGGCGCGCAGCGCGTCGCGGCGTTCCGGCTCCTGGTCGTGGGCTTCCAGGCGTGCCAGCTCCCGTTCGGCAGCGCGGCGCCGGGCCCGCACGTCACGTGCTTCGGCACGCAGATCGCGCTGGGAGCCGCGCAGCTGACGCAGCTCCGCCAGATCCTCGGGAGCATAGGGCGCGATGTCGATCTGCAGCTCCGCCAGCACGTCCTGCACCATGTCGGGCAGCTGGTCCAGCGAGTCCAGCCCCACGCGCGCATCGATGCGCGCGTTGTCGTCGGCGTCCAGGCTCAACCAGGGAGTGGCCAGATCCAGGGTGAGCAGCGCGCCCTGGTGGGCCAGGTAGTCGGCCTCGACACGCGCCAGGCGGGTACCTGCGGGCAACGCTGCCGTCAGCGCGGAGCGGAACACGTCGGCGCCGATCCGCAGCTCCTTGCTGATGCTGTCCAGATCATCAGGCGTTCGCGCCGCAGCCGTAGCAGCAATCAGGCACAACGCCAGCGCCATGGTGCGGGCACCGCTCACAGCGGATCGCCCCGATCGCCGGCGCCGCGCTTGAGCGTCTCGATCCGCTGCTGAATGTCGCTCAGCTCGCGCTGCCCCTGGATCTGATGGGCGATCACGTACTTCAGGCTCTGCTCGGTCTCCATGGAGCGCCGGTCCATTTCGGCCGTCAGCAGTTTCACCAGGGCCTCCAGTTCCTGCTGGCGCTCGCTGCGGCTGGCGGCAAGCAGCGCGCCGACCTGATCGTCCGTCAAGCTCACCGGCGTCGCGGCGGCCTGCAGCTGCCCAGGGGGCGTGCCCCTGGCCGCTACCGGGTGCGATGGCCCGGCGTCACCGGCGGGCGCCGTGGGAGCGGTACCGGCAGGACCGTTGAGGTACAGGGCCGCCACCACGACCAGCGCGGCCGCGCTGGTCAGTGACGGCAGCCACTGCTGCAGCCAGGCGCCCCAGCCGGGCAACCCGGCGCTGACGGGTGCTGGGCCGCCGCGGGCGTTGCCGGCTGCCTGCCACGACGGCGTGGCGTTCCAGCGCGGGGCCGGTACCTCGTGCCAGACCCGCGTGCGCGACTGCATGCTCCGTATGCTCTCGCGCAGCTGCTGACACTCGGTGCACGCCTCCAGGTGAGCGGCCACGGCGCGCTCGTCGGCGGCTTCCAGCGGCCGGTCGAGGGCCTCTATCAACAGCTGTCCTACCTCGTCACAATGCATGTCGAAGTTCCTCGTTCTGCTTGAGCTTGCGCAGCGCCGTGTAGAGTCGGGTTTTGGCGGTGTTGGGCGAGATGCCCAGCTGCGCGGCAATGTCTTCGAATGTGAAATCCTGAAAGAACTTGAGCTCCACCACGTGGCGCTGCTCCTCCGGCAGGCCCGCGAGCGCGTGAGAAATCTCGCGGTTGGCGTGGGTGGTGAGGGCGTCGCCCAGAGGATCCGCGGCGCTTGGCGCGGTCTCGTCGTTCTCGTCGAACGAATCGTGCACGCGGCGTCGACGCAGGTAGTCCGTGCAGCGATAGCTGGCGATGCGGAACAGCCAGGACTTGAAGCTGGCATCGCCTCGGTAGCCTGACAGATTCCGATACACGCCCACGAATACCTCCTGCAGCAGGTCTGCCGCGTCGTCGGGGTGACCGACCATGCGCAGGGCGTAGTTGTAGATGCGGCGCTCGTAGCGTTGCACCAGCTTCGTCCAGGCGCCGTTGGACCCCGCGAGCGCGCGGCTGACCAGGGTCTCGTCGGAGGCGCTACCCAGCATGGGCGGATATCCTTCTGCTCAATCCCACAGTCGTGGCAGGCGGCAAAAAAGTTTGCGTCAGCGGTTGTGCTGGCGCCACCAGAGAATCAGCCCGCTGGCCGCCAGGAACACGAGCGCAGCGGACGCCAGGTTGACGAAGAGCACGCCCAGTGGGCCAAAGAAGCGCCCGCTGTGCAGGTCCTGCAGGCAGCGCTGCAGCGGCAGCATGCGTTCACGATAAGCGGTGAGATAGGGGGCCGCAGCGGCCGCACTCAGCGCTTCGGCCACCGCCCACTCGGGCTCGGTTGCCGGCGCACGGGTAAGCGGTCGCCAGTTGGCCAGCTCGGCATCGGCCATCAGGACGCCGGTACCGGTCTCGAGCACGGGCAGCCCCTCGATGCTGCCGAGCCGCCCCAGGCCACCGGTGAAACGGAACTGGTCCAGTACCGGGGCCGCCGCATCCGGGTCCAGCAGCAGTACCTGCTCGCTGCCGGCGGCCAGCACCAGCCCCTGATAGCGCAGGGCGCCGCTGAAGCCCGCCAGCTGCGCGACGGGCCGATGCTGGTAGAAGATCTGGTCGTCTACCGCGACCAGCCCGGCGCTGCCGAGCGCCAGGTTCGGAGCCTGCAGGCCGTAGTGATCCAGAATGGCGCCTACCGTGACGTAGCGCCGCTCCAGCTGCAGCTCGGCGCTGTACTGCAGCGGCACGCCGGTTGCGGCCAGGAACAGCAGAAACGCCGCGGCGCTGACACCCGCCCGGCGGTGCCAGCGGTACAGGCGCCGGCGGCGTCGCCCGGCCGCCCTGGACTGGTGCTCTGGGACAGCCAAGGTGCGTTCAGTCCGCCCGCGCCAGCCGGGCCTCATCGTTGCGAACCTGGGCGTCCAGCAGCAGGGCAACGCGGGCCATCCGGTCCATGGCGCGCACCGAGAGCGTGGCGCCGGTAATGCCGTCGATGTGGCGGGTCAGGGCGTGGTCCGGCGCCAGCCGGGCCTCACGGAACTGGCTGGTGAAGAACGGATAGCGGATCTCCCAGCCGCGACTCTCGCGGAATGCGAGCACGCGCATATCCTCGATCGCGCCGTCCCGGATCAGCACGCCGGCGGTGATGGGCTGTTCCTTGCCGATCTCGTCGAGCACCCAGGCGCTGCGCCCGGCCTGGCGCCAGTAACGCACGCGCAGCGAGGGCTCGCGCCCCAGTACGTCGCGTACCGTTTCACGCAGTTGCGGGCTCAGCCACAGCACGCGGGCCGCCGGGACAGCGCCGGCAAAGCTCTCCTCGATGAACGATTCGGTGCTCTGGTAGGCGTGTTCCGCCGCCCTGGCGTCGGCGGCCCACGCGACGAGACCCAGGCCCGCGCCCGCCAGGCCGACGCCTACCGGGGACAGGCAGGCGCTCAAAACGCAAGCGATAATAATTCGCATTAGCATGTGCCAATTCTGCCCGCCGCGGCACGGAAATGAAACCGGCGCAGCGGCCGCTGCCGGCTTCAGAAGTAGTAGCCCACGCCCAGATCCACGGCGTTGAAGTCGCGGCCCTGCTGCGCGTCCAGGTCGTGTTCGCGATCCCGGTAGTCCAGTTTGAACACCACGTTCTCGATCGGCCAGTAGCTCAAGCCGACCTGCCACTGCTCGAACCGGTCCTGCGCGCGCGCGCCTTCCACGTCCTCGAAGCGGCCGTAGATGCCGATGTCGAGTCCCGCCAGGTCGATGCGCAGCCCCGGCTCCACGTACCAGCCGGTCTGCTCGTCGGCGTCGGCGAGCTCGATCCCGGCGCCGTCGAACTGCCAGCGCGCCCACAGCGCCTTCAGGCTGAACGGGCCCCGGTCGTAGATTCCGTGCACGCTGACGAGACGGCCGTCGTCGACGCCGTCGCCGGCCAGCTGGGTGGGGTCCTGCTGGTAGTGGTAGGAGCCGGCCAGCTCCAGCCCGGGAATGCCGGTGTACCTGAGCCTCAGGGTGTAGGCGAGATCGTCCGCATTGGCTTCCGACAGCTTCTGCCGGCCGCTGCGCACGGCGAAGGCGCCGCCGCCGGCGGTGGGCATCTCCAGGCCGGTGTGCACGGCGAAGTCCCAGGACAGACCGTTGCCGTAGCGGCCGCCAGCGCCGATTCCGCCTTCCCACCAGGTGCTGGGAATGATGATGCTCTCTACGTCGTTGCGCTCGACGCCGTAGAACGTGGGCGGCTCGTGGGTCTCGTTGAGGATGCCGATGGGCAGCAGGAACAGGCCGGCGCGGGCGTAGTGGTGATCATCGAGGTCCATTTCCACGAACGCCTGCTCGAGCTCCACCTCGCCGGCGCCGCTGCCGTCGTCGGTGTCCTCTACCAGCGAGTGTTCCAGCTCCACCTCGGAGAAGAAGCGGATTCGGTCGTTGAACTCGTGACCGAAGAACATCACGAAACGGTGGAAATCGGCTTCCTTGTAGTCCAGATCGGCGTCGCGTGCATCCACATTGCTGTAGTGCATTTCGCCGTAGCCACCGATGCTGGTTGCGGAGCTGCGATCGCTGCTCTCCAGTGTGTCGACGTAGTCGGCGGTTGCGACCAGCTGCTCCCGGGTCTCCTGCACCGAGCCCCGGGTGGCTTCGAGCTCGGCGCGCGTGGCCTGCAGAGCGTCCGTGAGCTCGGCGATCTGCGCCTGCTGGGCCTGCAGCAGCTGCCACATCTGCTGCAGATCCGGCTCCCCGGTGGCGCTCGTGGCGGGCGCGGGCAGGAACGCTGCCACGGCGAACAGCAGGGTGTAAGAAATCGTGCGCATCATCAGGCGGCTCCGTCTTGGGGAGGGGCCATCTTACGCGTAGCGAATCTAAACGCAAATGATTTCTATTTACATTAGCGGATTCGAGTCGGCCAGGCGCGCGGCGCAACGTTCGTGTGCGCTGCCGGCCGTGCCGGCGGGCCCGGCGACTCGTCGTCAGTCCAGTGAGACCAGTGGTATCAGGCGCTGCTCGCGGCGCCGCCCGAATCGGATCAGGGCCGTCAGTACCGTTGCCGCGAGTCCCACGGCGAGCAGCGACCACAACGTAGCCCCCGCCGGATCCGCGCTGAAGCGGCCGAGCTGAAACGTCAGCACGGCGCAGGCGTAGGCGACCGATGCCGACCAGACCACGCTGAAGGTGGCCCAGAAGCCGCCCAGCTCTTTGACGATCACGCCGACCGTGGCGACACAGGGCATGTACAGCAGCACGAACAGCAGATACGCGAACGCGCCGAGCTGGCCTGCGAACAGGTTCTGCATGGCGCCGATGGTGCCGAGGCTGACGCCCTGATCGGCGGCGGCCCGACCGACGTCTTCGACCTCGCTGATGGCGAGCCCCAACGGATCGGTGAGCTGTCCCGCCAGCGCTGCGAGATTCGCGGGCACGCTTTCGAATGCGGCGACGACGGTCTCGCTCAAAGTGGCCTGGCTGGGCGGCTGGTCGGCCGCGTACAGCGCATCCAGGGTCCCGACCACTACCTCCTTGGCGAAAACCCCCGTGAAGATCCCCACGGTTGCGGGCCAGTTGTCTTCGCTGATGCCCATGGGTCCGAATATCGGGGTGATCTGCTTGCCGATCACCGACAGCACCGATTGCTCGGTGTTCTGGTTGCCGAAGCTGCCGTCGACGCCGACGCTGTTGACGGTGTTGAGCACCACGACCACAGCCACGATGGCCTTGCCGGCACGCAGCACGAACCCCTTCAGGCGCTGCCAGGTCTGCAGCAGCAGCCCCTTGACCGTTGGCAGGTGGTACGCGGGCAGCTCCAGCAGAAAGGATCCCGCCGGCGCTTTGAGCAGGTAGCGGCGCACGGCCAGCGCCGACAGCACGGCGATCACGATGCCGATGAGATACAGAGCGAACACCACGTTCTGGCCGTTGTGCGGGAAGAATGCAGTGGCGAACAGGACATACACGGTGAGGCGCGCGCCACAGGACATGTACGGCGCCATGATGGTAGTGAGGATGCGGTCGGGCTGGTTGTCCAGGGTTCGCGTGGCCATCACCGCCGGCACGTTGCAGCCGAAGCCGACGATCAGCGGCACGAACGACTTTCCGGGCAGGCCGAGGCGGCGCAGCAGACGGTCGACGATGAACGCGACGCGCGCCATGTAGCCGCTGTCCTCGAGAAACGACAACGCGAGAAACAGGCAGCCGATCACGGGAATGAACGTGCCAACGAGCTGCACGCCGCCGCCGACGCCGTCGCACAGCAACGCGGTGAGCCAGCCCGGCAGACCGAGACCCTCGAGCAGCTGCCGCGGCCCCTCGACGAACAGCACGCTGCCGAGCAGATCGAAGAAGTCGATGAACGCGGAGCCGACGTTGATCGCGAACAGGAACATGAGGTACATGGCGCCGAGGAACAATGGAAAAGCCAGATAGCGGTTCAGCACCAGGGCGTCGACTCGATCCGTGACAGTGCGTCGAATCGGGGTTTCGCGCACGCATCTGGCGAGCATCGCGTCGATGTAATGGAAACGCTGGTCCAGGCTCGCGAACGCGGGCAGCGTGCGCGGCGGCACACGGTGCTGGACGCTCTCCACCGCGTCTTTCAGCGGACCGAGGCCTTCGCCCCGGGTGGCGATGATCGGGACCACGGGGCAGCCCAGCTCGGTTGCCAGCTGGAACGCATCGATGTGCAGGCCATGCCGATCGGCAACGTCCATCATGTTCAGCGCCACCACCACGGGGCGCTGCGCTTCGAGCAGCTCAGTGGTCAGCGCCAGGCCGCGCGCGAGGCTCGATGCGTCCACCACGTTGACCACCACGTCGGCGTGCGGCACGTCGGTGGCGCCGCCGAGCAGGTAGTCGCGCGTAATGCGCTCGTCGATGGCGCTGCCGGGGTCGCTGAGACTATAGGTGCCCGGCAGATCCACCACCTCGACGGCGCCGCCACCGTGAGCGAAGCTGCCCGTCTTGCGTTCCACCGTCACGCCTGGCCAGTTGCCGACGCGCTGGCGCGCCCCGGTCAGGGCGTTGAACAGGGTGGTTTTGCCGCAGTTGGGATTGCCGACCAGTGCGATGCAGGTCATTCGCGTTCCAGCAGCAGACAGCTGGCCTCGTCGGGTCGCAGTGCGAGTGAGTAACCGCGGAAGCGGATTTCGAGAGGGTCGCCCAGGGGCGCGCGACGCTGCAGGCGCAGGCGCGTGCCGGGTATCAACCCGAGATGCATGAGCCGCTCGGCATAGGCGGAGCGTTCCGCGTAGCCGGTCACACGGGCGCTGTCACCGACCTGGAGATCTTTCAGAGCAACGGACATGACGTCGCCGCAGGGAAATGGGCGCGTATTTTAAATAAAAATAATTCTCATTTTCAATAAGAATCGGTGCCCGGCTCGTGATGCGGGTCTCAGCTGCGTTTCTTGCTGCGCCGCACGAACAGCACGAGTTCGTGATCCACCAGCTCGAAGCCGTGCTCTTCGGCGATCTCTTTCTGCAGCTTTTCGATGCGTTCGTTGACGAACTCGATGACCTGTCCGGAGTCGACGTCGACCATGTGGTCGTGGTGCTCGTCAGGCGCGAGCTCGTACACCGCGTGGCCGTCGTCGAAGTTGTGCCGGGACACGATCCCGGCCGACTCGAACTGGGTCAGCACCCGGTACACGGTCGCCAGGCCCACCGATTCCTCGGTGTCCATCAGCGCCTTGTAGACGTCCTCGGCGCTCAGGTGATGGGGATTGGCGCCCTCCAGTACCTCCAGCACCTTCAGGCGCGGCAGCGTGACCTTCAATCCCGCGCGTTTGATGTCGGATGCTGGCACCGGTTCCTCCATGAGCGTCGCTGGGCAACTTATCCCATGGGGCGACGGGGGTCCAGAGCCAGTACAATCCCGCCTTTTCACGCCGGAAAACCTTCATGGCGGATCTCAGGGGCAGGGTGGCGGTGGTCACCGGCGCCAGCCGCGGCGTCGGCCGCGGCATTGCCGAGGGCCTGGCCGAGGCGGGTGCCACGGTGTACGTGACCGGGCGCAGCGAATCCCCGGACGGCGCGCCCGCCGCGCGCACCATTCAGGCTACCGCGCGCAGGGTCGATGCGCTGGGCGGCGTGGGTATCGCCGTGCGCGTCGACCATGGCAGCGATGCCGAGGTGGCTGCGCTGTTCGAGCGGGTGTGCGCCGAGCAGGGCCGGCTCGACGTGCTCGTGAACAACGCCTGCCGCATTCCGGAGCCGCCGGTACCCGGCGCCGGCTTCTGGGAGCACCCGCTGTCCGTGTGGGACGACCAGTGCGGTGTCGGGCTGCGCGGCTACTACGTGGCGGCGCACTACGCCGCACCGCTCATGGTTGCGCAGCGCAGCGGCCTGATCGTGAACATCTCGTCGCGGGGCGGCGGTGAGTACCTGTTCAGCGCCGCCTACGGCGTGTGCAAGGCGGGTGTGGACCGTATGGCCCGCGACTTCGCCGTGGAGCTTGCCGCCCACGACGTGGCGGCCCTGTCGCTCCGGCCGGGTACCGTGCGCACCGAGTTCGTTCTCGACGCCGTCGCCCGCGGCGCGCTGGCCGTCGATCTGGCGCAGACCGAGTCACCACGCTTCACCGGGCGCTGCGTCGCGGCACTGGCCATGGATCCCGACGTGCTGGAGAAATCCGGCCAGGCCCTGCGGGTTGCGGACCTCGCCCGGGAGTACCGATTCAGCGATCTCGAGCGGGCGGCGGACGCATGATCGAGCGGGAAGTCGACGTGGCGACTGCGGACGGTGCGATGAACACGTTCATCACGCATCCGGAGGAGGACGGGCCGCACCCGGTCGTCCTGTTCTTCATGGATGCTCCCGGCAAACGCGAAGAGCTGCACGACATGGCGCGCCGGCTGGGCACCGTGGGCTACTACGTGATGCTGCCGAATCTCTACTATCGGCGCGTGCGCGAGTTCGTCATGACGCCGGACAGCCGTGCAGAGATGGTGGCGCACATGAACAGCCTGTCCAACGCCATGGTCTGCGCAGACGCGAGGGCGCTGCTGGCACATGCGGCCGGTGACGCGGCTGCAGCGTCCGGGCCGGCAGGCTGCGTGGGCTACTGCATGAGCGGTCCGTTCGCCTTTGCCCTGGCCGCGGCGGCACCGGAGCGGATCGCCGCGGCGGCCTCCTTCCACGGGGTGCGCCTGCACACCGAAGCCGATGACTCGCCGCACCGGGATGCGGCGAGGATCCGCGGCGAGCTGTATTTCGGCTGTGCCGAAACCGACGAATGGGCCCCGCGGGTAATGATAGAGGCGCTGGGCGCGGACCTGGCTGCTGCAGGTACCCGCCACCGGATCGAGTGGTACCCGGGGACGGTGCATGGCTTCGTGTTTCCGCAGCGCCCAGCCGCCTACGACAAGGCAGCCGCCGAGCGCCACTGGGAACGCCTGCTGGCGCTGTTCCGGCGCAACCTCTGAGGCGCGTCGTCAGCCGACCCGGAGCCGGCGCGCAACCGGCTCGCGAGCAGATCTCAACCGGTCAGGGCGTCGATGTCGGCGTCGGCCATGCCTGCGCTGCGTGCAGCCTTCATGATCGCGGCCCAGCTGTTGTCGTCGATGGGAATGCCCCCGGCGGTCCGCTCGCTGCGGCGCTCCGCCTCGGGCTCGCCGGGAACCCGCACCCGATCGAAGCCTCTGGCAGGAGTGGTGTCGTGCAGATAGCCCACCATTTCCTGCACCTCGTGGTGGAACCGCTCGACGCCGCCGAAGGCGTCCGGATCTAGCACGAACATCAGCATGTGATTGACGATGGTGTTGTCGCGGGGGTTGCCCGGTTGTGCCGTCCACTCGCCGGCGAGCGCCCCCCCAAGCAGCTCGCACATCACTGCGAGGCCGTAACCCTTGTGCGCGCCGAACGGACCCAGGGCGCCGAACGGTTCGCGGAACATCACGCCAGGGTCGCTGGTGGGTGCCCCCTCGTGATCGATCAGCGCGCCGTCGGCCACGCTCTCGCCCTTCATGTAGGCGACGCGCACCTTGCCATGGGCAATGGCGCTGGTGGCCATGTCCAGCACCAGTGGCTCCGCTCCCGGGCGCGGCACGACGCAGCAGAACGGGTTGGTGGTGAGGCGCCGCTCGCGGCCCCCGAAAGGCGCCACCAGCGGCGCGTGGCCCACCACGTTGACGAAGTGCACCGATACGCAGCCGGCCTGGCCGCACAGCTCACCGTAGTGGCCGATGCGGCCCAGATGGTGGCAGTTGCGCACGCCCACGCAGACCACGCCGGTGTCGCGGACCCGTTGCAGCGCCAGGTCCACGGCTTCCCGCCCAACCACCTGGCCGAAACCCATGTGCCCGTCGACCAGCAGCACCGCACCGCGGTCACGGATCAGCTCGGCGTGGGCGTCCGCTTTCAGGTGGCCGGCACGCAGGTTGCCCACGTAGGCGGGAATCATGCCCACGCCGTGGGAGTCGTGGCCCTTCAGATTGGCCATCACCAGGTGCGCGGCTACCTCGTCCGCCAGAGCCTGTTCGGCGCCCGCGGTGACGAAGATGCTGGCGGCGAAGCGTCTGAGCCGGTCCGGATCGATCTGCATTGGTCCTTCCTCCCTGCCGCTAGTGTTGCCTCATCTGCGGCCCTGTGACAAGGTGCCCGAGCGGTCCGCCGGGCGCTCGTGCAAGGCTGGCGGCTGCCGCGCGAATCGCGACCAGAGGGGGCCAGAAGGGGGATCCATGAGCCGAATCCGCATCGATACCGGTATCGCGTCGGACGAACTGCTTGCCTACGAGGAGGACGGTGTCGCCGTTCTGACTCTGAACCGGCCGCAGGCGCGCAATGCCATGTCCGGTGATATGAACGCGGGTCTCGCGACGGCGCTCGACTACGCCGAGCGCTCCGCATCCGTGCGCTGCATCGTGGTCACGGGCGCCGGTGGGGCCTTCTGCGCCGGCGGCGACGTCAAGGGCATGGCCGCGGGGGGATCAGGCACCGGCCAGGGGCCGAGCCTCGATGAGCGTATCCACGCCCAGCGCTTGAATCAGCGCGCGACTGCCGGGCGCATGTTCCTGATGCCGAAGCCGGTGATCGCCAGCCTGCCGGGCGCGGCAGCCGGCGCGGGCCTGTCCCTGGCCCTGGCAGCGGATCTCCGGATCATGGCCGATTCGGCCTTCATCACCACGGCTTTCGCCCGCGTCGGTTTCAGCGGCGACTACGGTGGCAGCTTCTTCCTCGCGCACCTGCTGGGCGCGGGCCGCGCCAAGGAGCTGTATTTCCTCTCCGACCGGGTGAGCGCTGACGAGTGTCTGCGTCTGGGCATTGCCAACCGGGTCGTGCCGGCAGCGGAGCTCGAGAAGGCCACCATGGATCTGGCGCGGCGACTCGCGGCAGGTCCGGCGGTCGCGTACCGCTACATGAAGGAGAACATCAATCGCGCCGTGATGGGTGCCGACGTGCTGGAGTGCCTGGACCTCGAGGCGACGCATCACGTGCATACCGGGCTGACCGAAGATCATCGTGACGCGGCCCGGGCCTTCGTCGAGAAGCGGGAGCCGGTGTTTCGCGGACGCTGACAGCGACCCGCGGACCGGGCTCAGTCGACGCGCAATCCTCTACTGTCCAGGTACGCGCGATTGAACAGGCGCGACTGATAGCGTCCGCCGCCATCGCAGAGCACGGTGACGATGGTATGTCCCGGCCCGAGCTGCCGGGCGACCTCGACGGCAGCGCAGACGTTGATCCCGGTACTGGATCCGAAGAACCAGCCTTCCTCGCGAAGCTGCCGATAGACCATCGAGATCATGGCCTGATCCGTCACCTGCACGGCGTCATCGAGGGGTGTTCCCTCCAGGTTCGCGGTGACGCGGCTGTTGCCGATGCCTTCGGTGATGGACGGCCCCGGGCTCATCTCCGCGTGGCCGGTCTTCACCCAGCTGTATAACGCGCTGCCCATGGGATCGGCGAGCACGGTGCGTACCTCCGGGTTGCGTTCCTTCAGATAACGACTCACCCCGGCGAGCGTGCCCCCGGTACCCGTTGCGGCCACGAAGGCGTGCACCCGGCCCTCCGCCTGGCGCCAGATCTCCGGGCCGGTGCTCTCGTAGTGGGCTCGACGGTTGGCGACGTTGTCGAACTGGTTGGCCCAGACCGCGCCGGGCAGCGACTCGGCGTAGCGGCCGGCCTGCTTCTGGTAGTTCATCGGGTCGCGATAGGGCACCGCCGGTACCTGGCGCACCTCGGCGCCCAGGGTTTCCAGCAGCGTCACCTTCTCCGGAGACTGGGTGTCCGGCATGAAGATCACGCAGCGGTAGCCGCGGGCATTGCAGACGTGGGCGAGACCGATGCCGGTGTTGCCGGCTGTCCCTTCCACCACCGTGCCGCCGGACCTGAGCGTTCCGCGGCGCTCGTGATCGAGCACCATCCACAGCGCCGCCCGGTCTTTTACCGAGCCGCCCGGATTGAGGAATTCGGCCTTGCCGAGAATCTCGCAGCCCGTCTCGCGGCTCAAGCCGTCTAGACGGATCAACGGCGTATTGCCTATGGTGCCTTCGAATCCCGCTCTGATGTCCATTGAGTGCCTCCCGGCGTGACCGTGGATTCTATCGTTCGCGCGTTTGCCTCACCAAGGAGCAGTCTGCAATCATCGCGCACTAAGGTTATTCGCAATCGTTCTGGGGAGGATCGGCAATGACGGCACTGTCGTCGGAGCAGCGCGCGCAGGTGGAGCGCGCGGGTCTCAATGGGGTACGGGTGGAGCGGCTGCTCGCCCGGGCACGCGAGGAGGTGGATGCCGGTCTGCTGCCGGCCGTGCAGGTTGCGGTCGCGAGGCACGGTGAGGTGGTGCTCTCCGAGACCTATGGTGCAGCCGAGCCGTCGAGCCTGTTCTGCATCTTCTCCGCCACCAAGGCCATCACGTCCGCCGCTGCCTGGCTGTTGCTGCAGGATGGCCGGCTCGCCCTGGAGGAAAAGGTTGCCGACGTCATTCCCGAGTTCGCGAGCAACGGCAAGGATGCGGTCAGCGTGGAGCAACTGTTCACACACACCGCGGGCTTTCCGGCGGCGCCGTTTCGACCGCTGGACTGGAACGACCCGGCGCGGCGTCGCGAGCGGTTCGCGCAGTGGCGTCTCACCTGGCCCCCGGGCAGCCGCTACGAGTATCACCCCACCGCCACCATGTGGGTGATCGCAGAGCTCATCGAGCGCCGGAGCGGTGAGGATTTCCGCGAGTTCGTGCGCCAGCGGATCGTGCAGCCGCTGGGGCTCGAGAGTTTCTTCGTCGGGCTTCCCGAAGCCGAGAACGCCCGCGCCGTGCCCTGTGCGCACGCGGGCGACGCGCTGACCAGCGCCGATTACCAGCGCCTGGGGCTGCCGGAACCGCCGGTGACCGAGGTCACGGAGGAGGCGATCCTCAACTTCAACCGGCCGGAGATCCGGGCCGTCGGCGTTCCCGGTGGCGGTGGTTTCGTATCCGCTCCGGATCTGGCGTTGTTCTATCAGGCACTGCTGCACGGTGGTCTCGCTGGCACCAGGCTCTGGCAGCCCGAGACCCTGGCCGCAGCGCGACGGATCCGTACCGGAGATCTGCGTGATCCGCTGTACCGCAAGCTCGCAAACCGCGGGCTGGGCATCATCATCGCCGGTGATGCGGACCGCACCTATCGTGGCTTCGGTCACGGCAACTCGCCCGAGACCTTCGGCCACAACGGTGCCGGCGGTCAGCTGGCGTGGGTGGACCCGGCCAGCGGATTGTCGCTGGCCTATCTCACCAGCGGCCACGACCGCAATGTGGTCAGGCAGGGCCGGCGCGGCGTGGCCATCGGCAGCCTGGCAGCGGAGCTCTGCGAGGGCGTCTGAGCGCGCTATGCTGCATACATGCGTATGCGCTGGATACTGCTGCTGATCGCTGTGTTCGGGACGGGTACGGCCCGGGCGGATTGGCACGAAGCCACCGAGCCGATCATGGGCACCCGGGTGCACGCGGAGCTGTGGCTCGACGATCCGGCGGCGGCTGAGCGGCTGCTGCAGCGGGTCATGGACGAAATGCGTCGCATCGACGCGGCTTTCAGTCCTTACATCGAAACCAGCGAGCTGTCGGCGCTGAACCGCGATGCGCCGAAGGGCTGGGTAGACGTATCGGACGAGTTGTTCGATCTTCTGGTGAAGAGCCGGAAGGTCTCGGAGCTCACCGGCGGGGCCTTCGACATCACCTACGCGTCCGTCGGCCGTTACTACGACTACCGCAAAGGCCAGCGGCCGGACGCCGCGCTCATCCGCAAGGCGGTGGAAGCAATCGACTACCACTACGTCGAGCTCGACGCCGCGCACAAACGGGTTCGTTTCAGCCACCCCATGGTTTACGTCGATCTCGGCGGCATTGCCAAGGGCTATGCGGTGGACCTGTGCATCGGGATCCTGCAGGCGGCCGGCGTCGAACACGCCAGCGTTTCGGCTGGTGGTGATACGCGCATCATCGGCGACCATCGCGGCGCGCCCTGGACCGTGGGCATTCGTGATCCGCGTCACGCTGGCGAGCTGGTGGCGGTACTGCCGCTGCTGGATACTGCCGTATCCACCTCCGGGGATTACGAGCGCTTCTTCGAAGCCGACGGCGTGCGCTACCACCACATCATCGATCCCGGCACGGGCGACTCGGCGCGCAAGTCCTGGAGCGTGACCATTCTCGGGCCCGACGCCACCCTCACGGACGGCCTGTCGACGAGCGTGTTCGTGCTCGGCCCGGAACGCGGGCTCGAGCTGATCAACCGCTTGCCGGGCATCGATGCCATCATCGTCGATGCTTCCGGGCAGCTGCGATACTCCGCCGATCTCGCGCAGATGCTGCCCCCCGCGGCTGCCGACGACACCCCCTGAACTGACTTCGCCCGTGGCTCCTGCTGCGGAAACGTGACTCCCGCCACGTTCTTTCCCGCGCCGCTCCAGTAACGTTGGTTTCCGGCAGATCACTGGATTCGACCTGCCGAAAACGGTGCGGACCGGTGCGGAAGCCGATGCCGGGGCCAGCCGGGCAGGCTGGCGCCAGGTTTCTCCGGAACCCGCTGTCGGGGTCGGTTTTCCGGCTTCGTGCAGTCGGCGGGTTCCGGGCCTCTGCACTCGCCGATGGAAGAGATTCGGAAGGATTCGGGATCTTCCAGCTGCCGCCAGGCCCGCGGCAGTTCGATACGCAAGGACGCGGGCGGAGCAGTTGCGGCCGGCAGTTCGAGCGCACGCGCGCTGAGTGCGGCACGTGCGGGGCCCAGGGTGGCCCTTACCGGCGAACGAGGGGAGGCAGTGACGCAGGTCACGAGCCCTTCGGCAGTTTCCCGGTTCTCGACGGCCCCCCTGTTTCCGGGTTGCGGATGGTGGCCTTGGCTGACAGAGAGCTCGGACAGGAGCAGTGCAATGACTGGTTTAGTGACGATGGCAAAACGAATCGTTTCCCTGGGCTGCGGCGTGCTGCTGACGGTCCTGCTGAGCGGCAACGCCGGGGCGGTGACCCTCGAAGAACCGGCGCCGGATTTCACCCTCAAGAGCCTGGGAGGCGGCAACCTGCGTCTCGACGAGTACCGTGGGCAGGTGGTGCTGATCAATTTCTGGGCCAGCTGGTGCGGGCCGTGTCGGCAGGAAATGCCGATTCTCGATCGCCTGCATCAGCGTTACGAGGATACCGGCTTTGCCGTGCTCGGCGTCAACGTCGAGGGCGACGCGCGGCCGGCTCAGGAGATCGTCGACAAGACCCAGGTGAGCTTTCCCGTGCTGATCGATGAGGGTCAGAAAGTCAGCGAGCTCTACCAGCTCGAGGCCATGCCGAGCACGGTGGTGGTGGATCGGGACGGCAACGTCCGCTACGTGCACCGCGGCTACAAACCCGGCGACGAAGACAAGTACGTCGAGGTGGTGAAGCAGCTGATCCGGGAGTAACCCGCGAAGCCCGCCGGCGCGGCGGGCACCATGGAACGAGCACAGGGATTGATCGTGAACATGCAACGGATACTGGTGGCGCTCAGCCTGATCGCGGCCTCTACTACGGCTCTGGGCGCCGAGCCAGCCGCCCAAAGCTCCGACCCCGACGCGCCGGCAGCCTCGGCAGCCGGAGCCCCCGTGGCCAGCGACATCGAGCAGGTAAAGAAGTCCCTGCTCGAGCTCAAGCGTGACCTGGTGATTCTCGAGGAAGATCTGCTGTTTCCGGCCAGCTCGCAGCTGGCGGTATTCCTGTCCATGGACGTGGGCGACTTTTTCCAGCTCGACTCGGTCACGGTGGAGATCGATGGCGAGCAGGTCGCGCACCACCTGTACACCGAGCGCCAGGCGGATGCCCTGTATCGCGGCGGCGTGCAGAAGCTCTACGTCGGCAACGTCAAGCAGGGCGCGCACCGGTTGACCGCGTTCTTCACGGGCCGCGGCCCCAGCGGGCGTGACTACCGGCGTGCGGCGACGGTGGAGGTAGACAAGTCCTTCGATCCGGCGTACGTGGAGCTGGCCATCAAGGACTCTTCGGCGAAGTATCAGCCTGAATTCGTCGCTTCGGTCAGCGACTGAAACCGGCGGCGCGGCGGCCCCATGAAGTCCTTCCTGTGTGAGCTGATTCTGAGCTGCGTGCTGGCGTCTCCCGGGGCGAAGCCCCTGGACGATCTCACCTACGGCAATGCCCTGTACGACTACTACCAGCAGGACACGGAGCAGGCACTGCTCGACGTGCTGGTGGCAGAGGCGCGTGGTCTGCGCGGTGCCGACCCGGTGCGCTTCGACCTGGCCAAGGGCAGCTTCGCGTTCAAAGAAGGCATGTACGACTATTCCAGCCAGGTGTTTGCCGGCGTCTCTGAACAGGAGCTCACGCCGCTCGACCGCATGCGCCTCGCCTTCCATCTTGCGCGCGAGTACTACCGGCGCCAGGACTGGCCCCGGCTGGAGGAGCAACTGGCCCGGATCGACCTGGGCGCCAACTGGCTGGGGCGCGAGCGGCGCCACCCGGAAGTGGACTTCATGGCGGCGGAAGCCGCCATCGCCCGCGGCGACCTGAATGCGGCTCAGGCGGCGACGGCGCGCATCGACGACCACAGCGAGTTTCTCGCGTATGGGCTGTTCAACCTGGGCGTCGCCTACCGCCAGGCGGGCGATCTGGCACAGGCGCAGGACACGTTCGCGCGCCTCGACTCCCTGCCGCCGGTGAGCGCCGAGGTCCACGACATCGTGCAGCGGGCCCGTCTGGCCAGAGCCGTGGTCGCGCGCCGCGAGCACCGGCAGATGGATGCCGAAAGCGTGCTTGGTGATCTGCCGGCCGCGGGTCGCTACCGCGATCTGGCGCTGGCCACCTATGCCGGGCTTGCCATGGATACGGGTGACAACCAGCTTGCTGCGCGTATCTGGATGACGCTGCAACAGCAGGGCGGCTGGAGCAGCGGCGCTGCCGCCGCGTACCTGGGTTTTCCGATGAGCCTGGAGAAACTCGCCGCGCCGCAGCGGGCGCTGTATCAGTACCGCGCGGCCGAGCAGGCGTTCCAGAACCGCCTCACCAGTCTGGAAGCGCTCAGCGAACGGGCCCGGGACGAGCACTGGCTGCGGCGCGTGCTTCAGGCCCTGGCGGGCTCGGCAGTGGAGCCGCAATCCAGCGACGCGCTGCTCGGTGAGCTCGGTCCCGAGTTTCGTCGGGACGACTGGCTCGAGTGGCTGGCCAGCGACGACGTGCACCAGGTGCTGGTGGAGTGGCAGCAGCTGAACGGAATGCAGGCATGGCTTGAGCGCCTGCCGCAGCAGCTCGATGCCTATGCCGAACTGGCTGGCGAGCGCCAGCGGCGCAGCGCGGCAGCGCGCTCGTTGCTGGAAGACCAGGCTCTGCGGACGCGCCGCGACCTCGCAGCGGCCGAAGTCGAGTCGCTGACCTCCCGCCTCGCCGAGCTCAGGTCCGCACCCGCCCAGAACAGCGCCGCCTGGATGAGCCTGCTGGCGGACGACCAAGAGCGCGCGTTGCTCGAGGAGCTGCAGCGCAGCGAGAGCTATCTCATGAAGCATCTTGCGCAGCGCGAGCAGCCGCGCTGGCAGGCGCGGATTGCACGGCTGCGTGGCGTGCTGTTCTGGCAGATTGCCGAGACACGCGCGGCGCGGATCCAGGCTCTGCGCCAGCAGCTGCAGGAAGGACAACGCCTGCTTGCCGACATCGACGCCCGCATCGGGCGGGTCAATGCGGCCGAAGCCGAGTTCGTCGCCGGCGTGGCGACCGACTTCGGCAGCTTCACGGCCCGGGCCGCGGCCCTCACGGACCAGGTCGCGGCCGCGCGCGACGATCGAGAACGGGCACTTGCGGTCGCTCTGCGGCGCGGCATGGAGCGCGAAGCCCAGCAGGTGGAGCGCTACCTGCTGACGGCGCGCATCGCCATCGCGCGCGCATCTGATCAGCTCGCGGCCGCGGCGCCGGACGCCGCCGTGCCCGACACGTCCATGGCTTCCCTGCCGAGCACCGGGGTGCGTCCATGAGTGCCCGACGCGACTCCGCTGCGCTGGCCGCCGGGCTGCGCGGGGCAGCGCTGCTGGCGGCGCTGGCGTTGCTCGGTGCCTGCAGCTGGTTCGGCGGGCAGGACCAGTACGCACCGCGCGGCCCGAGCATCGCCGAGGTTGTGGATGATCTGCCGGCGCTGGCGCTGCCGGATGCGCAGGCGGCGGTGCCGACGCGCGAGGAAGTCATGGCCGCATACGAGCGGGTCTACGGGGCCATGCCCGACGCGCGCGAGAATCGCGCCGTCGGCAAGCGTCTCGGCGATCTGCGCATGAGCGTTGGTGAGGATCGCGACATCGCCGGCGAGGCGCAGCCGTACCGGGCGGCCATCGAGCTGTACGAATCGTTGCTCGATGACGGCGCAGCGGAAGGGCAGGATCAGATCGTGTATCAGCTGGCGCGGGCCTATGACCTCAGCGGCGACACCGATCGTGCCGTGTCCTACCTCGACCAGCTGGTGACGCGCTTCCCCGACAGCCCCTATGTGGTCGAAGGGCGGTTCCGCCGCGCGGAGATCGCCTTCTCCCGGGAACAGTATCAGCAGGCCGCCGACGATTACGGCTACGTCGTCGATCAGGGGCGGGCCACGCCGTACTGGCAGAACGCCAACTACATGCGCGGCTGGTCGTTGTTCAAGCGCTCGGAGCTGGACGGCGCGCTGGCGAGCTTCTTCACGGTGATCGACGACCTGCTTGCGGGTACGGACGAGGCGGCACTGGCGGCGACCGACCGCGAGCTGCTCAAGGACAGCTTCCGCGTGGTGACGTTGACGCTGGGCTATCTCGACGGTCCGGCCTCCCTGGCCGAGCAGATGCGCCGGCTCGAGCGACCGCACTGGCAGTATCTGGCCTATCAGACCCTCGCCCAGGATTACGTGGAAAAGGAGCGCTATCTCGACAGCGTGGCGACCTGGCAGACGTTCATCGACGAGAACCCCCTGGACGCGCGCGCGCCCGCAGCGCACATCGGCATGATCAAGACGCTGACGGATGCGGACTTCCCGAGCGAGATCCGGCCCAAGAAGGAGATGTTCGTACGCCGCTACGGCATTTTCAGCGAGTTCTGGTCGGTGCACGACGACAGCGTACGCGCCAGCTACATCGATACGCTCAAGGCGTACCTGAGCGAGGTGTCGAAGCTGGCTCATGCCGATGCGCAGAAGAGCGGCGAGCGCAGCGATTTTCTTGCAGCGGCGGCCTGGTATGAAGAACTGGTCGCCACCATTCCAGACGACCCAGCCATGGCGGAGTACCTGTTTCTCCTCGGTGAGGTCTACACCGAAGCTGACGAGCCCGGCCGGGCCGTCGCGGCCTATCAGCGCGTGGTGCGCGAGTTTCCTGAGTTTCCCCAGGCCCACGAGGCCGGCTACGCGGCGATTCTCGGTCTCGACAAGCTCACCGCCAGCGCGCCGCCGGACGAGCGTGAGCTCTGGCAGCGGCTCAAGATCGATGCTCAGATCGAGTTCGCGTTCGTGTTCGCCGGCGACCCGCGGGCGCCCGCCGTGCAGACCGATGCAGCGGACAATCTGTTCAAGCTCGGCGATTACGCCGCGGCGGTCGAGGTAGCGGAAAATCTGCTGAGCGCCTGGCCGGACGTCGACTGGTCGCTGCGCAGAACGGCACTGCTGGTGTCGGGACACGGATTGTTCGAGCTCGGCCGCTTCGCTGCCGCCGAGTCCTATTACCGGCTGCTGCTCGCCGGGCCGTTGGAGGGCGAAGAGCGTGATGCGCTGAACGAACGGCTGCTGGCCACCGTGTACCGGCAGGGGGAGGAGGCTGAGCGGGCGGGCAATCCCGACGCTGCCGTGGCGCACTACCTGCGCCTGCGCGGCCTCGACGCCGCAGCTGAACTCACCGCCAAGGGTCACTACGACGCCGTGGCGGTGCTCGAAAGCAGCGGCCGTACCGCGGAGGCTGCGGCACTGCTTGCCGAGTTCCGTGAGCTGTATCCGGATAACGAACTGGGCCGGGACGTCGCCCGGCGGCTCGCTGCCATGTATGAGCAGACCGGCGATCTTGCGGGCGCGGCGGCCGAGTACGTGCGTCTGTCCCAGACCGGCGACGACCCCGAGGTGCGCCGCCAGTCGCTGTACCGCGCCGCTGAGCTCTATCTGTCACTCGACGAGTTGGATCAGGCGGTAGGGTACTTCCGCGACTACGCCCACACCTACGAGCAGCCCGCCGATCTGCGTCTGGAGGCCATGAATCACCTGGACGCGCTCTATCAGCGTCTGGGTGATCCGGAGAAACGGCGCTTCTGGCTGCGCCAGAAGATCGAACTGCACGCGGGCATGGGCCGCAACGCCAGCGAGCGGGCCACCTTCCTGGCGGCCGAGGCGCAGTTCGTGCTTGCAGAAGACGAGCGTGCCGCGTTCGAAGCGCTCCGATTGAGCCAGCCGCTGAAGAAGAGTCTGAAGCGCAAGCAGGAAGCGCTGAAACGCACCGTGAAGGCCTATGAAGCCACGGCTGCCTACAAGGTTGCCCAGTTCGCCACTGCCAGCACGTTCCACATCGCGGATCTGTATGCGTCCCTGTCGACTGCGATCATGCAGTCGGACCGCCCGGCGGGACTCTCGGAGCTGGAGCTGGAGCAGTACGACATTCTGCTGGAAGAGCAGGCGTTCCCGTTCGAAGAGCAGGCCATCTCTCTGCACGAGATCAACATGCGGCGCAGCTGGGAGGGCGAGTGGGACGAATGGATCGAGAAGAGTTTCGTCGAGCTCGGACGGTTGATGCCGGCCCGCTTCGACAAGCAGGAGGTGGAGGTGGCCTATGTCGAAACGATTTACTGAGGCTGTCGCTGCGCTGACCCTGGTGCTGTCGCTGCAGGCCTGTGCCGGCCGCGTCGAAGCGCCGGCGTCCACCGCCGCCGCGCCAGCTCCGGGCGCGGAAACCGCGCTGCCGGCTCAAGCGGCAACGCCTGGAAGCGCCGTGCCGGCAACGCTGCCCGAGGTCCAGCCGCGCAACGCAGCGGCCTTTGCCCGGGCCACGGAGGCGCTGCGTGACGGGCAGCTCGACACCGCCGAGGTGCTGCTGCTGGAAGTGACTTCCGACCAGCCGGAACTGGCCGGTCCGTGGATCAACCTTGCTGAAGTGTACAACCGGCAGGGCCGCGCCGACGAAGCCGAGCAGGCGCTGCTGCGGGCGGTCCAGGCCAATCCGGCCAACTGTGTGGCGCGCAACGAACTCGGTGTGCTGCTGCGCAAGCGTGGTGAGTTCGACGCTGCAGAGGTGCACTACCGTGCCTGTCTGGACGCCGTGCCCGATTACGGCGACGCCTACCTCAACCTGGGCATTCTTTACGACCTGTATCTGGGCCGGCTCGAGGAGGCGCTTGCCGCGTACCGGCGTTATCAGGCCCTTGCTGCGGAACCGGATCGGCGCGTCGCGGGCTGGGTCGTGGATCTCGAGCGGAGGCTGGGCGTGTGATGACCGTCGTACCGTCTGACCGGATCGGCCCGCCGCTGCTGGCCCTGCTCGTCAGTCTGACCCTGGCGCTGCCGGCGGTGGCTGAGGAGGCGAGCATGCCCGCGGGCGTCATCGAGCTGGATGAAACCGTGATCTCCGGCAACGAAGAGCTGCCGAAGGTTCTGTATATCGTTCCCTGGCAGCAGCCGAAAGGATTGCCGGAGATCGATCTCGACACCGAGTTCACCGAGGTGGAGCTGTTCCGACGTCTGTACCCACCGGCGTACCGGCGCGAGCTGACCTACTTCGAGAATCTGCAAGGAAATCACCCGGAGGAGTGAGAAATGGACATGTATGCAACCGTCGTCAGCTTCTTTCAGCAGGGCGGCCCCTTCATGTACCCCATAGCGGTGGTGCTGGCGGTGGGGCTGGCCATCGCGATGGAGCGCTACTTCTATCTGGCCAACCAGACGCGCATCAACCGCCGCGACTTCGACCAGATTCTGACCCTGCTCAGGCAGCGCAAAAGCCGTGAGCTGGCGGGGCTGGTGCAGAAGTCGAAATCCGCGGTGAGCAGAATCATCGCCGACGGCATGAACCGGAAGTCCACCTCGCGCCGTCGCGACGACATCGAGTACGCCATGGAGGAAGGCCTGCTGGAAGTGCTGCCCAACATCGAGCGGCGCACGCCCTATCTGGCCACCTTTGCCAACATCGCCACGCTGCTGGGGCTGCTCGGCACCATCATCGGCCTGATTGCCGCCTTCACGGCCGTCGCCAATGCCGACCCGGCAGAGAAGGCCACGCTGCTGTCGCAGAGCATCTCCATTGCCATGAACACGACCGCCTTCGGTCTGATGGTCGCCATTCCGCTGCTGCTGGTTCATTCCATGCTGCAGTCGAAGACCAGCGCCATCGTCGAGAGCCTGGAGATCGCGGTGGTCAAGTTCCTGAACCTGATGGAAGGCGAGGACCGGGCCGCACCCGCCGCTGCTCAGGGCGCCGCGGCGAAAACGGCCGCGTCGGCCGGCTGATACGGCGGCCGCGGGCAGCGCGCCCGGTGCTGCCGGCGCGTGCCGTGACGAAATGGCAGGCCCGCAGGGCGCGGGACAGCAGAACAACAGGGTCGGAGCTGACTCATGGACCGGATCAAGCATCGCAAGCACAAACATCAGGAAGCGGCAGACCTGGACGTCACCCCGTTCATGAACCTCATGATCGTGCTGGTGCCGGTCCTGCTGCTGTCGATGGTGTTTACCCACACCACCGTGATCGACCTGAATTTTCCCAGCGGCGAGGCCGCGGCGGCGGCGTTCGACCCGGACACCGTGCATCTCGAGGTGGTGGTGAGCCACACGGGCTTCAAGGTTGCCGACGGCCGCGGCGGCACCATCAAGAGCGTGCCCATGGTCGGCGGTGACTACGACTACGCCACGCTGTCCCTGGTGATGCAGGAGCTCAAGCGGCGCATGCCCGACAAGCGCGACATCATGGTGC
Source organism: Pseudomonadales bacterium (assembly GCA_041395905.1). Taxonomy (GTDB): domain Bacteria; phylum Pseudomonadota; class Gammaproteobacteria; order Pseudomonadales; family Azotimanducaceae; genus UBA7803. The sequence goes on along the minus strand of JAWKZP010000002.1, from coordinate 459,104 downwards.
TGCTCGAGGACGACATCAGCTACCAGACGCTCGTGTCGGTGATGGACCGCGTGCGGTCCTACGCCACCGTGCAGCATCTCGAGGTCGTGCAGGCAGAGCTGTTTCCCGTGATTTCCCTCGGCGATGCGCCGGCGTCCGCCTCCTCCGGGGTCGCTGCAGCCGCCGCAGGCACGCAGGGGGCACGGTCATGAGCAGAGTGCGTCACCAGCAGCGCCGGGGTGCGCAACGCAAGCACGGGCGGCCGGCCTCGCTCAACCTGGTATCCCTGATGGACATCTTCACCATTCTGGTGTTCTTCCTGATGGTGAACTCCTCGGAGGTGGAGGTGCTGCAGACCTCGTCCAAGATCAAGCTCCCGGACTCCATGTCCGAGCAGCGCCCGCAGAACCGGCTGGTGGTATCCGTCAGCGAGGACGACGTGGTGGTGCAGGGGCGTCCGGTGGCCAAGGTCTCCGAGTCGTTCGCTGCCGATGCCGGTGTCATCGAGGGCCTGCGGGAAGAGCTCGCCTACCAGGCGGAACGCCGCGGCGAGATGCCGGAAGGCGGGTTCGAGGTGACGATCATGGGTGACCGGGAGCTGCCGTACTGGCTGCTCAAGAAGATCATGCTCAGCTGTCAGGCCGCCGATTTCGCGCAGATCTCTCTGGCGGTGAACCGGCTGAGCCCGGATGGCGCGCTGCCGGCGGGCGCTCAGGCCGCGCTGGGTGACGCCGCCGTCGGCGCACCGGTTGCCGGGAGGGATGCCGGATGAGCACCATGGTTTTTCACGTCAACGACTTCTCGCTGCCCTGGGACCTCGGCCGGCCGGACGTGAAGCGTCTGCGCCGCTGGCTGGGCGGTTGCTTCGTGGTGCTGTTTCTGTGCGGCCTGGTGTTGCCGTTCCTGCCGCTGCCCGAGCCCGATCGCAAGGTGCTCGAGGAGCTGCCGCCGCAGCTCGCGCGCATCGTGCTGGAAAAACCCAAGCCGGTGATACCGCCGCCGCCGCCGGCGCCGGAGGTGAAGGAGCCGGAACAGGTCAAGGAGAAGCCGCCGGAACCCAAACCCGAGCCGCAGACCACGCCGAAGCCCGAGCCCACCGTCGCCGATGCGCGTGAGAAGGCCGCGGTATCCGGATTGCTGGCGTTCAAGGACGCCTTTGCCGACATGCGCGATGCCGTGGACGTGAGCAAGCTCCAGGATACCGCCGCCATTCAGCGCGGCGCGGGGGAGGCGGCGACCATCGACCGCTCGGTGCTGACCTCGAAACAGGGCACCCGCAGCGCCGGCGTCAACGTGGCCGCGTTGTCACGGGAGACGGGCGGCGTGGCGCTTTCGGGCCGCGAGACCACCAGGGTCGAAGTGCCGGAGGGCAGCGAGGGCAACGGCGGCGTGCGCGCGCCCAAGCCGATCGATCCGCGCCAGCGCAGCATCGAGGAGATCCGGCGCGTGTTCGACGCCAACAAGGGGGCGATCTTCGCCATCTACAACCGCGCGCTGCGCAGCGATCCCACGCTGCAGGGCAAGGTGGTGCTGGAGCTGATCATCGATCCCTCCGGTCACGTGGCCGGCGTTCAGGTGGTGGCCTCCGAGCTCGCCGACGAGGAGTTGGTGGCGAAGATCGTCAATCGCGTGCGCCTGTTCGATTTCGGCAAGCGCGAAGTGGGCACCACCACCATAAACTACCCCGTGCATTTTCTGCCGACCTGAGCGGGGCCGCAGCCTGCCCCGCCGGCGTCAGAGGCGATGAATCTCGCGAATCTGGCAGGACTGTCCGTCCGCGGTGAGCGCATCGAACCCTGCCCAGATGGCATCGCCTGAGGTCGTGACGCCGACGTGACGCGCCCAGCGCAGGCTCGGACACTCCCGGTTCAGAGTCAGCAGGTAGCGGGCGTCGTCTTCGGTGGTGAGCAGCACGTGCTGATCGTCCAGCGGGTCGAAGTCCGTCGTCGAACGCGCGTCGTCGATGCGGCTCACCTCGACGCCGCGGGCCAGCAGCGCCTCGGCGTTCGGCCGGGCGGCGTCGGGCTGGGCGTGCGGCGTCAGCGCGAACGCTGCCGGAAGCGCCGCACAGCCCAGCAGAGCAGCGGCAGCGCACGCCGCCAGGCGCTTGGTGCGGCGGCAGTGGATGCCTGATGTCCGGTGCTTCATCCCGATCCTCCGTCCTTTGCCGATGAACCCCACGTCCATGGATTCAGCTTGGCGGGCGCTACCTTAACCGGAGCTGAACGTGTTTGACAGTCCGGTCGCTGGCCGCGCGCCGGTGCCGGCGGCTTTGGCACGCGCTGCGGGCAGCTCCGGCTTGCGGTTTGCCGGGGCGCTCGGCAGAGTCGTCGGCTCGATCGTGCCCAGGAGGATCCAGAATGTCCCGAATGCTCATGTCTGCCGTGGTCCTGTCGCTGCTGCTGTTGCTGGTGGCGGCGGCGCGCGCCGGCGACGCGGTGCTGCCGTTCGTCGAGGCGCAGGCGGATGCCGGCACGGCGCTGGCCGGCGATATCTGGCGCCGTGCGGAGCTGGGCTATCTCGAGCAGGGCAGCAGCGCACAGCTGCAGGACTTTCTGCGTCAGCGTGGCTTCGACGTGGAGGCCGGCGTTGCGGAGATGCCGACTGCGTTCGTCGCCAGCGCGGGCAGCGGCTGGCCGGTGATCGCCATCCTGGCCGAATTCGACGCGCTGCCCGGGCTGTCGCAGGCGGCGCTGCCGGTGCGCCAGCCGCTCGAGCAGGGTGCGCCCGGACATGCGTGCGGCCACCATCTGTTCGGCGCCGCATCCGCCACGGCGGGTGCCGCCCTGGCGGCGTGGCTGGCCGAGACCGGAACCCAGGGTACGGTGCGCGTCTACGGCACGCCGGCTGAGGAAGGCGGGTCGGGCAAGGTCTACATGACCCGGGCGGGCCTGTTCGACGATGTCGAGGTGGTGCTGCACTGGCATCCGAGCGATCGCAACGACGCGTCTCCCGCGTCCAGCACGGCCAACAAGTCAGGCCGCTTCACATTCAAAGGCATTGCCGCCCACGCGGCTGCGGCTCCGGAGCGTGGCCGTTCGGCGCTGGACGGGGTCGAAGCCATGAACTTCATGGTCAACCTGATGCGCGAGCACATCCCGCAGGAAAGCCGTATCCACTACGTGATCACCGACGGCGGTGACGCCCCCAACATCGTGCCGGAGCACGCGCAGGTCTACTACTACGTGCGCCATCCGAGCGCCGAGACGACGCTGGCACTGTTCGAGCGCGTGGTGCAGGCAGCCCGGGCGGCCGCGCTCGGCACGGGCACGCAGATGTCGTACGAGGTCATGCACGGCAACTATCCACTGCTGCCCAACGACGTGCTGGCCCGGCTCATGTACCGCAACCTGCAGAAGCTCGGCGGGGTCACCTATGACGATGCGGAGCGCACCTTTGCCGAGCAGATCCGCCGGACGCTGAGCGGCAACCTGCCGGCGCTGGCTTCGGCGGCCGAAGTGCAGGCGTTCATGTTCCATCAGGGCATGGGCTCGACGGATGTCGGCGACGTCAGCTGGAACGTGCCCACGGTGGGCTTCAATGCCGCCACCTGGGTGCCGGGTACGCCGGCCCACAGCTGGCAGGCGGTGGCCGCGGGCGGCACCAGCATCGGCAGCAAGGGGATGCTGCTGGCGGCACGGCTGCTGGCGGTGACTGCGGCTGATCTGTTCGAGGCGCCCGTGACCATCGAGGAAGCCCGGGTCGAGCTGGAGCAACGGCGCGGCGGCAACTTCAAGTATCAGGCGCTGCTGGGCGACCGCAAACCGCCGCTGGATTACCGGCTGTGAAGATCGGCGTGCTGCATCCTGGCGCCATGGGCGTGACGGTGGCGGCAACGCTGGCAGCCTCGGGCCACGAGGTTTGCTGGGTTGCCGCAGGACGCAGCGCTGCGACCGCTGCGCGTGCGGCGTCGGTGGGGCTGCAGTCGCTGGCGGACCTCGACGAGCTGGCGCGCTGCTGCGACGGCGTGATCTCCGTATGCCCGCCGGCCGCGGCGCTCGAGCTTGCCGGCGCCGTGGTGGCTGCTGGCTTTGCCGGAACCTATGTCGACGGCAACGCGATCTCGCCGGCCAGCGCTCGACAGATTCACGCGCTAGTCGGCCCGGGCTTCGTCGACGGCGGCATCGTCGGACCGCCGGCACTGCGGCCCGGCAGCACGCGGCTGTACCTGTCCGGACCTCGGGCGGGGATGGTGGCGGACTGGTTCGCCGCAGGTCCGTTGCAGGCCGTGGCGATGAACGAAGCGCTGCACGGAAGCCTGGCGGCGCGGCCAGGCGCCGCCTCGGCGCTGAAGATGGCGTATGCGGCGTACACCAAAGGCAGCAGCGCGCTGCTGCTCGCGGTGCGGGCGCTGGCGGAGGCGGAAGGCGTCGCGCCGGGCCTGCTCGGCGAGTGGTCGCTGTCGCAGCAGGGTCTCGCGGAGCGCGCCGAGTTGACCGCGCGCGCGACCGCGGCCAAGGCCTGGCGTTTCGTCGGTGAGATGGAAGAGATCGCCGCGACCTTCGAGGCGGCCGGGCTGCCGGGCGCGTTCCATCTGGGGGCGGCGGACCTGTACCGGCGGCTGGCGACCTTGAAGGATGCGCCGGATGCGACGCTGGCGGAGGTTCTCGAGCTGCTGACGGGGGCCGTGCCGGAACCCTGAAGCGCTTGCCGGCACTCCGGCGCAGAGGGTTCTGCACCGGCCCGCGGGCGGCAGCGCTCAGTTGCGGAAGCGTGCCTCGCCGTAGTCCGGACAGGCTGCCACGGGCTCTGGTTCCTGGCCGATGCCGCGACTGTCCGCTACCCAGCAGTCGTCGAAGATCGAGCAGTAGCAGTAGGCGATGCTGTTGTCCGCCATGCTCACCCGCTCGCGCAGCATGGCAACCAGCTGCGGATCGCTGGTGCTGAAGATGTCGATCCGCTCGCCCGGGCTCAGCACCCGGTTGCTGGCGAAGTTCTGTGCGAACAGCGGCGGCTCGCCGCCGACCAGCGCCGTCACTGCGTCACGCCACGTGCTTCTGGGCTGGCCGTCGATGACCACGCGCATGGCGCGCAGGCGTGCCGGCCCGACGCCCGAGTTTTCCAGCGTCAGGGTGAACCCGGCGCCGTCCTCGGTCTGAAAATCCAGGATCGAGAGCTGCACGAACGGCCACACCGCCGCAGCCGTCTGCAGGCGCACGGCCTCCGATTCGTTGAGCGCCGCGTACAGCGCGACGATGCCGACGAACACGCCCGCCACCGACAGCACCGTCTGCCACAACGACATGCGCACGAACAGCCGTTCGGCGTGAGACAGCGGTGCCGGGGGTTGCGGCTGGGCAGGCTCGGATCGGCGGGCGCCTTCTGGCGCGAGCGCAGTGTCTGCTGAGTCCGGGTGATCGGTCACTGGGCTCGCGGCCGCCCGCCTAGGGACGATACCAGTACTGTGCGGGCGCCGTGGTGGTTGCGCGGCGCGCCAGCTTCGCCCAGCGGCAGAGGGCCGCGCGCGTGTCGCGGGGATCGATGATCTCCTCGATCTCGAAGTACTCGGCCGAGCGCAGCGGCGAGCGCAGGCGGTTCAGACGTTCCTTGATACGCGCCAGGTGCGCGTCGTAGTCCTCCACCTCGGCGAGCTCAGCCTTGTAAGCCACCTCGATGCCGCCCTCGATAGGCAGCGAGCCCCAGTCTCCGGACGGCCACGCGAGCCGCACGTGATGGCTGCCGGGCTTGTGGTTGGCCGCGCCGGCGACGCCGAATGCCTTGCGCACGATCACGCAGCAGAACGGCACCGGTGCCTGGCCGAGCGCCGCGAGCGCGGTGGACCCGACGCGGATCGTGGACTGCTCCTCCGACTGCTTGCCGATGAGGAACCCGGGACAGTCTTCCAGATGCACCAGCGGCAGATGAAAGGTGCCGGCCAGGTCCAGCAGCCGGATCAGCTTGCGGCACGCGTCCGCCGTCCAGGCGCCCCCGTACACCATGGGGTTCTCGGCAAACAGTGCCACCGGTATGCCGTTCAGGCGCGCGAGCCCGGTGATGATGGAACGGCCCCAGCGTCGGCCGATCTCGAAGAACGAACCCTGATCGACGATGGCCTCGACGATGGGATGCATCTTGTAGACTTTGCGTGGGTCTTTCGGTACGACGTCGAGCAGAAAGTCCTCGCGGCGCGTCGGGTCGTCGTTCGATTCGACGAGCGGCGGCAGCTCGTCGACGTTGCCGGGCAGGTATGACAGAAACCGCTTCGACATGGCGAAGGCTTCGGCTTCGCTTGCCGCCTCGTCGTCGATCGCGCCGTTGCGCGTATGGATCCTGGAAGCGCCCAGCTCCTCCTTGCTGACGTCGCCCAGGCTCGCCCAGTCGACCAGCGCCGGACCGGCGATCATCATCTGGGCGCTGTCTTTGACGATCACCGAGTAATGGCTGGTGGCGACCCTGGCCGCGCCGATGCCGGCAACCGATCCCAGTGCCAGCGATACCGAAGGTGCCACGGCCAGATGCCGGACCACGGTTTCCCAGCCGCGCACCTCGGGGATGTAGGTGCGACCGGCGGTCTCGATGGTCTTGACCGAGCCGCCGCCGCCCATGCCGTCCACCAGGCGGACGTGTGGCAGGCGCAGCTCCAGCGCCAGCCCCTCGGCGCGATTGCGCTTGCCGGCGATTGAGGCGTCGGCAGAGCCGCCGCGCACGGTGAAGTCGTCTCCGGACAGGATCACGGGCCGGCCATCGATTTCGGCCAGCCCGAACACGAAGTTGGATGGCGTGAATGCCTGCAGCTGGCCGTCTTCGTCGTAGCGGGCGACGCCGGCGATGGTGCCGATCTCGTCGAAGGTTCCGGCATCGCCGATGGCGTCGATGCGTTCGCGAATGGTGAGCTTGTTGAACTCGTGCTGCCGCGCGACCTTGTCGGCCCCGCCCATCGCGAAAGCGAGCGCCTTGCGGCGTGCGAGCTCGTCGATCTCGTCCTGCCAGCTCATTGCGGAAACTCGGCATGGTGCGACGCGCCGCCGGCATCGGCCGCAGGCCGGCTGCCGGGGCACGCCGCGAGGGTTTTCAACTCAGGCGCGGGTGCCGCTGAACGTGGCGTTACCGAATGCGCCCAGCTTGACGTTGCCGCTGATGCTGTCGCCATCGACCGTCGCGCTGAATTCCAGGGTCATGGGCATGGGGCTGGTGAGGGCGGCTTTCCAGCTCAAGGCATTGCCGTCCACGGTGCCGTCGGTGAGCTCGATCTCTCCCTGCGCCCCAGACAGCTTGCCGGTCAGCGTGCCGCCGTCGGTGGCGAGGGTCAGGGTGCCCTGCTGGGCGCCCATGGGGGTGTTCATGGTGGTGTTCCAGGTGCCGTCTGCGCTCATGCTGCTCTCCCTTCGGGTGTCTCTCGTTGTTGCGCGTATGTCGCTTCTCGCCCCCGATCCGTCACGGCATCGGCGAGGCCGCCGAGTATGGCACAGGCCCCGTGCTGGACAAAGCCAGCCGCCCTGGGTGCTAATGGCGGCCGTGAGCATCGGCACGCTGAACGAAGGTCCCCTGCATCAGGCATTGAAAGCCGTCTACGATACGGACGGCGCCGAGGCGGAGGTGCCGATCGGCAGCTATGTCGCCGATCTGCGCCACCCCGATGACGTGCTCTACGAAATCCAGACCGCCGGGTTCGGGCAGATGCGGCGCAAGCTCGAGGCGCTGCTGCCGGAGCACCGCGTGGTGCTGGTGCACCCTATCGCCGGCATCAAGCACATCGTCAAGCTGCCCGTGGACGCCGACGGCGCCGAGAGCCGGCGGCGCTCGCCGAAGCGCGGTCGCATTGCACACGTGGTAGGGGAGCTGGTGAGCATCCCGCATCTGCTGGACCATCCCAACTTCGAGCTGGAGGTGGTGCTCACGGAGGAGGAAGAGGTCCGACGCTTCGAGCCCGATCGGGCCTGGCGGCGCAAGGGCTGGGTGGTGGTGCAGCGACGTCTGTGCCAGGTGCTGACGCGCGTGCGTATCCGCAGTGCGGCCGATCTGTTGACGCTGCTGCAGCGCCCGCTGCCGGAGCAGTTCACCACCCGGGAGCTGGCCGACGCCCTGGACGAGCCGCGCTGGGTGGCGCAGAAGCTCGCGTACTGCCTGCGCCAGGCAGGGGCCATCGAGGTGTGCGGCAAGCAGGGCAATGCGCTGAGCTATCGCGTGCCGCCCGGTTGACAGCCGTTCGCGGCGGGCCGAATACTCGCCTGGCTGTCTGGCGATCTGGAGCGGGGCGCGTGCTGCAGCGCGGAGCAGAATCATGAACCAAACCGTCGCGGGGCGCGTGCAGGGTCCCGCCTGGGATCTCTCCAGCGAGTATCCGGGCCCCGACGCCGACGCCGTGCAGGCCGACCTGGACGCGCTGACGGCTGTGCTGGATCGGATCGAAGCGCTCAACGCGGCGCTATCCGGAGACGAGCCGGTGGCTGCGGCGCAGCAGATCTACAGATTGCGCGAGCAGGCCGCCGTGCTGCTGCGCAATCCTGCTGTCTATGCCAGCTGCCGGTTGTCGGTAGACAGCCGCGATGACGGCGCGCAGGCTCTGCAGGGGCGATTGCAGGCCTACCAGAAGCGGTTCGCTGATCTGGTGGAGCCGTTGTCACAGTTCTGCGACCTGGCCGACGACGCGACCATCGATGCCTATCTGGCAGATCCGGAAGTGGCACCGTCGGCGTTCCTGGTGCGCCATTCCCGGCAGCGCCGGCACGAGCTGCTGCCGTTGCCGGAAGAGAGCCTGGTCAACGGCCTGTCCCAGGATGGCATTCACGCCTGGGGCACGCTTTACGACCAGCTCTCGGGAACGCTGCGCTGCGAGGTGCTCGAGGGCAACGAGCGGCTCAGCATGGGCGTTGCGCAGGCGGCCGGCCGTCTGCAGTCGGCCGACGAAGCCGTGCGCCATGACGCCTGGCAGGCGATCAACGGCGCCTGGGAGCAGCACGAAGAGAGCTGCGCGGCAGCCATCAATGCCATCGCCGGCTGGCGTCTCGAGATGTGCCGGCGCCGCAGCCGCCAGCGGCCCGTGCACTATCTCGACGCTCCGGTGCACATGAACCGCATGCGCCGGCAGACGCTGGACTCGCTGCTGGCGGTAGCCGAAGAGTACCGGCCGCTGGCGCGTCGGGCGGCAGCGCTGCAGGCGGCCGCCTACCGCAAACCGCGCTACGGCCCCTGGGATTCCCGCGCCCCGGCCCCGCTGCTGGAGCGCGGCGGCGCCGAGCCGATTCCGTTCGCCACGGCGGTGGACACCATCGCCGAGGCGTACGGCGAGATCGACACGGAGATGGGCGAGTTCGTGCGCCGCATGGTCGCCGAACGCTGGGTGGAGGGCACGGTGGGCGACGCCAAACGTCCAGGCGCTTACTGCACCACCTTTCCGCGCTCGCGCACTCCGCGCGTCTACATGACCTACAGCGGTGGTGCCAGCGATGTGATCACGCTGGCTCACGAGCTCGGCCACGCCTACCACAGCTGGGTGATGCGTGACCTGCCGGACGCGCAGCGCAGCTACGGCATGTCGCTGGCGGAAACAGCCAGTACCTTCGGCGAGACGCTGGTGCGCGACGCCATGCTGCGGCGCGCCGCGGCGCTGCAGACGCGCATCGACGTGGCCTGGGAGGACATGACGGCGCTCATCGCCTTCGTGCTGAACATCCCGGCACGCTTCGAGTTCGAGCGCCGCTTCTACGACGCCCGGGATGCCCGGCCGCTGCGCCCGGCGGAGCTCAAGCGACTGATGAGCGAAGCCTGGCAGAATTGCTACGGAGAGGTGCTGGCCGAGCCTGATCCCATGTTCTGGGCCAGCAAGCTGCACTTCTACATCTCCGGGTTGAGCTTCTACAACTTTCCGTACCTGTTCGGGTATCTGTTCAGTCTGGGGGTCTATGCCTCGCGCGATCGCTTCGGCGCGGGCTTTTTCCAACGCTATCGTGCGCTGCTTCGCGATACCGGGCGCATGAGCGCGGAGGATCTGGCGGCGCACCACCTGAGTGCGGATCTCGGCAGCGGCGAGTTCTGGCGGGCGTCCCTGGATGCTGTGGCGCCGCGAGTGGACGCGTTCGCGGCGCTCCTTGATGAGGCGGGAATCAGCCTGAGCTGAAAGCGACCGCGAACACCTCTTCGAGGCGCTCGACCAGAGTGAACTGCATTTCGGCGCGCACCGAATCGGGCAGCTTTTCCAGGTCGGATTCGTTGTCCTTCGGCAGGATCACGTGATGCATACCGTTGCGGTGTGCCGCCAGGACCTTTTCCTTGATGCCGCCGACGGGCAGCACGACGCCGGTGAGGGTGATTTCACCGGTCATGGCGAGGTCGGCACGGATCGGTTCGTTGCGGTAGGCCGAAAGCATGGCGGTGGCCATGGTCACCCCCGCAGACGGACCGTCCTTGGGTACCGCGCCTTCCGGGACGTGCAGATGGATGCCGTGCTTCTCTATGCGTTTGCGGTCCAGGTCCAGCCTGTCCGCCATGGACCACAGACAGCTGCGCGCCGCCCGCGCCGACTCCTGCATCACCTGACCGAGATGGCCGGTGAGGGTCAGCTTCTCGTCCTTCTGAATGCAGGTGGCCTCGACGTAGAGCACGTCGCCGCCGGCTTCGGTCCACGCCAGCCCGGCCGCCACGCCCGCGGGCAGGGCCTCACGCCAGCGCTCGCTGCGAAAGCGCGGCGGGCCCAGCATGGGACCGAGCTGGTCCACCGTGATGCTCGCTGCCAGCGGCTGCGACTCCACCACCTGCCGGGCGCGCTTGCGTGCCAGGCGGCCGATGACCCGCTCGAGCTCGCGTACGCCGGCTTCGCGCGTGTAGCGTCGGATCAGCTCGGTGAGCGCGGCGTCGTCGATCTCGAGCTGCTCGGGCTCGAGACCGGCCTCTTCGCGCTGGCGTGGAATCAGGTACTGGCGGGCGATGGCGCGCTTTTCCACGTCGCTGTAGCCGGTCAGCTCCAGCACTTCCATGCGGTCGAGAAGCGGCCGCGAGATGCCTTCGAGGGTGTTGGCAGTGGTGATGAAGAACACCTTCGACAGGTCGTAGGGCAGGTTCAGGTAGTTGTCGCGGAACTCGCGGTTCTGCGCGGGATCGAGTATCTCCATCAGCGCCGCGGACGGGTCGCCCCGAAAGTCGCGCCCGAGCTTGTCGAGCTCGTCGAGCATGAGCACGGGGTTCATCACGCCGGCGCGGCGCATCGCCTGAATGATGCGCCCCGGCATCGCGCCGATGTAGGTACGTCGGTGACCGCGCAGCTCGGCCTCGTCGTGCAGACCGCCCAGGCTCAGGCGCTCGAACTTGCGCCCCATGGCCCGGGCGATGGACTGTCCCAGGGACGTCTTGCCGACGCCGGGTGGTCCCACGAGGCACAGAATCGGCGCCTTGGCTTGCGGGTTCAGCTTGAGCACGGCCAGCGATTCGAGGATCCGTTCCTTGATCTCCTGCAGGCCGTAGTGATCGGTGTCGAGCACCTCGGTCGCGTGCGCGAGATCGAGCTCGTCTTCCGTGTGCTGGTGCCAGGGCAGCTCGGCCACGAGCTCGAGGTAGGCGCGGGCCACCTGGTAGTCGGCGGCGTTGGCGGACATGCGGGCCAGGCGCCGCAGCTCCCGGTCGACTTCCTTCTGCACGGGCTCGGGCAGCCCGGCCGCATCGAGCTCGGCCTTGAGCTCGCGGATGTCCTCTTCGTCTTCGCCCTCGCCGAGCGCCTGCTCGATCGCCCGCTTCTGTTGGCGCAGCAGGTGCTCGCGTTGCTGCTGCTCGATGTCGTCGCGTGCCTGCTCGGCAATCTGGCGGCGCAGATTGGTGACCTGCAGCTCGTGCTGCAGCACCTCGTGCAGCTGCTCCATGAGCGCCAGGGTCGAGTTGCACTCGAGCACCGCCTGTTCCTGATTCAGGTCGAGATTCGCTAGCGAGGCGATGCGGTACATCTGGGTGATCGGATCCTTGAGCGAGCCCACCAGCTGCTGATAGATCTGCTCGCCGTTGTCCTGGTCGAACAGCAGCGCGATGCGCTGCGCCAGGTTCAGGTTCTCCCGTACCAGCGCAGTGATCGCCGCAGCATCATCGGGCGCCTCGCCCATGCTCAGCTGCGGCAACGCTTCCGTCGTCACCTCGAGGTAGTCGTCATGCCAGCTGGCGTCGAGCAGGCGCACGCGGCGCAGCCCCTGCACGATGACCTGGGCGCCACGCTCTCGCTTCTCGATGCGGCTGATGCTGGCTACGGTGCCGACGTCGTAGAGACCATCGCGCTCGGGGCGCTCCACGTCGCCGTCGCGCTGGGCGACGCAGACCAGCTCGCGGCCGTGAGCCATGGCGGCATTGACGGCCGCAAGCGACATCACCCGGCCCACAGCCAGGGGCGCCACCACGCTCGGGTACACGACGATGTTCTTCAGCGGCAGAACCGGCAGCGTCGGCGATTGCTTGCTGGTCACGAGCTCTCGCATGCAGGGTTAGAGTGCATTCAGGCCACCAGGTTCTGCAGACGTGCGGCTTCTTCCCGCACCAGCTCGGGCGCGCCCAGCATCTGCCGATTGAAGCCGATGCGCTTGAACCAGTAGTGCAGCCCGAGCAGGTCGGTGAAACCCATGCCGCCATGTACCTCGGTGGCGGTCTTGGCGATGAACTTTCCGACCTCCGCCAGATGTGCCTTGCTGTGACAGGCGGTGAGGCGTGCTTCCTCGGGCACTGCGTCCAGCGCATGGCCCGCGTACCAGATCATGGCGCGGCACGGTTCCAGCTCCGCGGCCATCTCGGCACACATGTGTTTGACCGCCTGAAACGAGCCGATGGGGCGGTTGAACTGCTCGCGCTCCTTGGCATAGGCCACGGCCTGGTCGAGCATGCTCTGAGCCGCGCCCAGGGTGTCCGCAGCCAGCATCACCCGGCCGGCGTCGAGAACCTTCGCCAGTACCTCCGGGTCCTCGCTGAGCAGCGTCGCGGGGGTGCCGGAGAAGCAGAGCTCGCCGGTGGGACGGGTACGGTCGATGGTGGTGAGCGCGCGATGGCTGAGCCCGCTTGCGTCTGCGGCTACCAGATACAGGCGCCGGGCGCTGTCCGCGACCAGGTACTGATCCGCAGGGTAGTCCAGTGCGAACAGTGCCTTGCCGTCGAGCGTCCTGCCGTCGCCGCGCACGCCGGCGTCCATGCGCGCCGCGACCGCCTCGCCCAGCGCCGCGCCGATCCGCGTGCCGCCGCTGGCGATGGCGGCCAGCAGCTCTGACCACTGGCCGTCTTCGCTGCGGCCGGCATAGCGGATCGCCAGCGGCGCGAGCACGGCAGTGCCGAGAAACGGAGCCGGCGTCACGTGATTGCCCAGGCACTCGGCCACCAGCGCGGCATCGAGACAGGTCAGGCCCACGCCGCCGGCACTTTCCGGGACCAGCAGCGCAGGTATGCCGAGCTCCGCCAGGCCCTGCCAGATTTCCGCGTCGTTCCGGTCTTCAGCGAAGCGACGCACGCGCTCCAGCGGCACTCGATCTTTGAGGAAGCGGTTGACGTTGTCCTGCAGCAGTACCTGCTCTTCGGATAGTCCGAATTCCATGCTCAGCTCCCCTTGCCGGCGCGGGCGGGCTCGAACTTGGGTTCCTTGGGCATGCCCAGGCCGCGCTCGCTGATGATGTTTTTCTGAATCTGCGACGTGCCTCCGCCGATGATGAGGCCGAGGAAGAACATGTACTGGCTCTGCCAGCTGCCGTAGTCGCGCAGGTACGGGTTGTCGCCGTAGGCGAGCCCGAGCTCGCCCATGATGTCGACGGCCATGCCCTCCAGCTCGTGGCGCAGCTCGGTGCCCTGGAGCTTCACGATCATGCGCGCCAGCTTCGCGTCGGCATTGTTGAGCCGTGCCGACAGGATGCGCATGTCGTTGAAGCGCAGCGCCATAACCCGGCCCTGCAGGCGCATGAGACGGTCCCGATAGGTGGGGTGGTCGATGAGCCGCTGGCCGTCGATGGTTTCCGTCTGCATGAGCTCGACGAGCGCGTTCAGACGCTGCAGGGTCGCGTTGGGGTTGCCCAGCGAGTCGCGCTCGTGGCCGAGGATGGCGTTGGCGACCAGCCAGCCCTCACCGCGCTTGCCGACGATCTGATCCTTCGGCACGCGCACGTTCGTGAAGAACACCTCGTTGAAATTGGCGACTCCGGTCATGTCCACGAGCGGCCTGACCTCGATGCCCGGCGTGTCCATGCGGAACAGCAGGAACGAGATGCCCTGGTGCTTGGGTGCCTCGGGTTCGGTGCGCACCAGGCAGAAGATCCAGTCGGCCAGATGGGCGGTGCTGGTCCAGATTTTCTGGCCGTTGACCACCCACTCGTCGCCGTCGAGCACCGCGCTGGTGCGCAGGCTCGCCAGATCGCTGCCGGCGCCGGGCTCGGAGTAGCCCTGGCACCAGATCATCTCGCCGCGCAGGGTCGGGGCGATGAACTGCTGCTTCTGCTGCTCCGTGCCCATTTCCAGCAGCATCGGCACGAGCATGGAGATGCCCTGGCCGCCGAGACCCTGGCTCACCCGCGCTTCGGCGAACTCCTCGGCGATGATCCGGGACTTGAGTATGTCCGGTTCCCCGCCGTGGCCGCCGTACTCCTTCGGGATCGTGCGGGCGGCGTAGCCGTGCTCGATCAGCTGCCGCTGCCAGCTCAGCGCCTTTTCGGAGCGCATTCCCTCGCCGCGCGGAGCCTCGTCGCGATGGCGTGCGAGGAAGCTGCGCACCTCGCTGCGAAACGCCTCGTATTCCGGACCGTAGGACAGATCCATGCGTACTTCCCCCTCGTACCGACTTGCGTTGCTTCAGGCACTGTGCCGGGTGCTGTTCCAGGCTTCGCTGCAGCGGCAGGGCCGCCGGCCTTTGCCGGTCCAATCTACCGGGGTGGTCAGGGCCCCGCAAGGGAACCGGCGGTCACGCCAGGCGCGGCAGGTGCTCGCGGCGCACGAGATGCTTCAGTGCCGCCCCGCGCGCGAAGCGGTCCACCTCGGCGACGATGTAGTCGCTCAGGCGCTCCGTTTCCCGCCCGAGCGAGCCCGTGATGTGCGGCGTCAGGAACACGTTGGGCAGATCGAACAGCCGCGACTCGGGCGGCAGCACGTCCGGTTCGGTGGTATCCAGGAACGCGAACAGGCGGCCGCGTTCGAGTTCACGAACCAGGGCCGCCTGGTCGATAAGCCCCCCGCGGGCGGTGTTGATGAGTGTCGCGCCGTCGCGCATCAGCGCCAGCTCCCGCGTTCCGATCATGTGGCGGGTTTCGGGCAGCAGCGGCGGGTGCAGGGACACCACGTCGGAGTCGCTGAGCAGGTCCGACAGAGAGACCTTGCTGACCCCCAGGTCCCGCGCCCCGAGCGAGGTCACGAACGGATCGTAGAGCAGCACCCGCAGGTCGAACCGCTTGAGATGGGAGATCACCAGCCGGCCCACGTGGGACGCGCCGACGATGCCCACGGTTTTGCGGTAGTTGCCCACGTCGGGCGCCTCGCGCGTCCAGGGCGCGCGGTTCTCGCGCTGGGTCACGTAGAAGCGGTTGAGCTGCAGCACGCGCTTGTTCGCGAACAGAATGGCCGCCAGCGTGAACTCGGCCACCGGCACGGCGTTGGCGGCCACCGCGTTGGTCACCAGAATGCCGCGGCGCCAGACGGCATCGTCGAGAAAGCCTTTGACGCTGCCGGCCAGGTGCGCGATGAGCTTGAGCCGCGGCATCCGGTCCACCAGGGCGCCGTCGATGGGCGGGCAGCCCCAGCTCGTGATGAGCACCTCGAGGCGCGCGAGCAACGGCTCCATGGCGCGGAAATTCTGGAACGGAACGCGCGAATGCAGCGCGACCACCCGTTCGAGCTGCTCGAAGTGGTCGTCGCGCATGAGCTCGTCGCACACCACCGGGTGCATGACGAGCGCGGTTGCCAGCATTTTGGCCATGGCGGCAAGAATACCCCATAATTCGCCGCCGCAACCCGACCGCAGCGGCGTCTGAGGAGCTCGAACACAGTGGCGACGAAACACACCGAAGCGCAGCGTCAGGCGCTTGCCATGCTCGGGACCATGGCGGAGATGCAGGACCAGCACAACCGTCACGTGCACTCGCTCTGGCGCGAGCAGGGCTATGCCTACTATCGGGCGGTCTGGGTGGAGTGCGCGGAGCTGCTGGACCATTTCGGCTGGAAGTGGTGGAAGCACCAGCGGCCGGATCTCGATCAGGTCAAACTCGAAGTCGTGGACATCTGGCATTTCGGGCTCAGCGACCTGCTGCGCACCGACGCCCTGGGCGACGATGTCGCGACGGCGCTGCGCACCGTCGCGGATGCCCCGCAAGGCTCGGATGAAGCCGAGCAGGGCGAGCGCTTCCGCCTGGCCGTGGAAGAGCTGGCTCGACAGACTCTGGTGACGCGGGCGTTTGCCACGGACGCGTTCGTGGAGGTGCTGCGGACGCTGCCGCTGCCGCTGCCCGAGCTGTTCCGGCTGTATGTGGGCAAGAACGTGCTCAACAACTTCCGCCAGGATCACGGCTACAAAACCGGCGAGTATCGCAAGGTCTGGTCGGGCAGGGAGGACAACCAGCACCTGGTGGAGATTCTGGCCGGCCTGTCCTGCGACCCCGACGACGTACCCGCGCAGCTGTATGCCGGGCTCAGGCAGCGCTACGCAGGAGCTTGACGAGGTGCGCGGCCGCCGGACCGCCGGCTCCTGCCGCCGCTACAGCAGGCGCTGGTAGGCTGCGAGCGTCGCTGGGTCGAAGCATACGAATCGCACCAGCGCCACCGGCTCAGCGGCCAGCGCGCGTGCGGTGGTCACCGCGATGGCCGCTGCCTGGTCCCTGGGATATCCGTACACTCCGGTGCTGATGGCCGGGAACGCGATGCTCTGCACTCCGTGGGCCCGCGCGAGGGCCAGCGCCTCTCGATAGCACGACGCCAGCAGCTCGGCCTCGTCGTGCCCGCCGCCGCGCCAGACCGGCCCCACCGCGTGAATCACGTAGCGCGCCGCCAGGTCGAAGCCGGGCGTCATGCGCGCCGCGCCGGTCGGGCAGCCGCCGAGTTGCCGGCAGGCTTCGAGCAGCCGCGGACCGGCGGCGCGATGAATGGCGCCGTCGACGCCGCCACCACCGAGCAGGCTCGAGTTCGCCGCGTTGACGATGGCGTCGACCCGCTCGCGGGTAATGTCGCCCTGCAGCGCTTCGAGCGTTGTCACGTAACGTTCACCCGTTTGTCACCTTCGGGTCACCGGACCGGCCTAGTGTTGCACAAACCGGCTACAGGTCCGAGCATGACCGATTCGTTGATGGGTCCCGGCGGCGACCCGAGCAGGCAGCGCTATCGCACGATATTCCTCTCCGATATCCACCTCGGGACGCGCGGCTGCCGCGCGGACCGGTTGCTCGACTTTCTCAAACAGCACACCTGCGACCGCCTGTATCTGGTGGGTGACATCGTCGACGGCTGGCGCCTGAAGTCGCAGATGTACTGGCCCCAGGACCACAGCAACGTGCTGCGGCGGTTTCTGACGCTGGCCAAGCGCGGCACCGAGGTGATCTACGTCACCGGCAACCATGACGAGTTCCTGAGGAAGTACTCGGACATGGTGATGGGCAACCTCACCCTGGTGGACGAGGCCGAGCATCGGACTGCAGCCGGTCAGAGGCTGCTGGTGGTGCATGGGGATCAGTTCGACGTGATCACGCGCTACCATCGCTGGGTGGCGGTGCTGGGCGATGTGGGCTACACGATCCTGCTGGAGCTCAACCGCTGGCTCAACCGTCTGCGCAGCCGCATCGGTCTCGGCCACTGGTCGCTGTCTGCCTGGATCAAGCAGCGCGTCAAGCGGGCGGTGAGCTACATCGGCGAATTCGAAGAAGCCGTCAGCCACGAGTGCCACCGGCGCGGATTCGACGGTGTAATATGTGGTCACATCCATCACGCAGAGATCACGGAGTTTTCCGGCACGCGTTACATGAACTGCGGCGACTGGGTGGAGAGCTGCACTGCCCTGGTGGAAGACGACCGGGGCGAGTTCTTCATACTCGACTGGGCGGCCGAAGCGGCCGTGTCGAAGGTGGTGGCGCTGCAGCCGAAACGTCTCAGTGCCTGACCGGATGGTCGTTGCGTCCGCGCTGCGCGCACGTTGCGCCCACACCGGCTAGGCCACACTCTGAGCTGACCGAGCATTGCGCAAGCTGCTGATCATCACCGACGCCTGGGAGCCGCAGACCAACGGCGTGGTCACCACGCTGAAATCGGTCGGCCAGCACCTGCCCGCCCTTGGCTTCGACGTCACCGTGGTGCACCCGGGACTGTTCCGGACCCTCCCTCTACCCAGCTACCCGGAAATACGGATCGCCAGCAATCCGTGGCGGCTGGCGGGCATGCTGGACGTGCTGCGGCCGGACAGCATTCACGTCGCCACCGAAGGCCCGCTGGGGGTCTGGGCGCGGCGCCTGCTGGCGCGGGCGCAGCTGCCCTACACGACGTCTCTGCACACGAAATTCCCCGAGTACGTCAACGAGCGCATCGGCTTGCCGATGGCGCTGGGCTATCGTTTCATCCGCTGGTTCCACCGCCCGGCCGTGCGCACCCTGTGCACCACCGAGAGTCATCGCCGTGAGCTCGAGCGCTGGGGTCTGGGCAACCTGGTGGTCTGGGGCCGGGGCGTCGACACCACGCGCTTCGTGCCCCGTCCGCGTGTGCCGCGTGCGCGCCCGCGGCTGCTGTACGTGGGCCGGGTCGCGGTGGAGAAGAACATCGGGGCGTTTCTCGATCTCGACATCGACGCCGACAAGCGGGTGGTCGGCGACGGTCCGGCGCGTGCGTCGCTCATGGCCCGGCATGCCGATGTGGAGTGGCTCGGCTACCGGTTCGGTGACGCGCTCGCGGCCGAGTACGCGGACGCCGACGTGTTCGTGTTTCCCTCGCGGACCGACACCTTCGGCCTGGTCATGCTGGAAGCGCTGGCCTGCGGCACGCCGGTGGCGGCTTATCCCGTTACCGGACCGGTGGACGTTCTGCGGCAGGGGGTCACCGGCTGCATGCACGAGGATCTCGGCATCGCCGTACGCCGGGCTCTGCTGCTCGATCGCGATGTGTGCCGGGCTGACGCCGAGTCGCGCGACTGGCGCCAGATCGCCGAGCGCATGGCGGTCAACCTGAACCTCATCGACTGGGACGCGCGGCGGCGTTTGCGTTCGGCCAGGGCGGAACAGAGAATGTTCCGCCATGAGAGCTGACTCCCCGGCCGACGCTTCGGCACAGCACCATCACGCGCTGCTGAACCGACGTCTGCAGGGCTGGGCCCCGCAGCAGACGGGCACGCTGCTGTTCGTGCTGGACGGCGCGAAGGTGCTGCTCATCCGCAAGCTGCGTGGCCACGGTGCCGGCAAGATCAACGGTCCCGGCGGCAAGCTGGAACCCGGCGAGACCCCGCTCCAGTGCGCTCTGCGCGAAACCGAGGAAGAGACGGGCGTGCGCGCGCGGTCGCTGCGACTCGCGGCGCGCCTGCGCTTTCTCGATCTGGACGACGACGACTGGCTCGGCTTCATCTTCGTTGCGCGAGACTTCACGGGCGTCGTGCGCGCCAGCGACGAGGCGATTCCGGTTTGGTGCCCGGTGGATGCGCTGCCGTTCGAGCAGATGTGGGACGACGATCGGATCTGGCTGCCGCGCGTGCTTGCCGGAGAACGGCTCGAGGGTGACTTTCTGTTTCAGCGCGGTCGCCTGCTCGCCCACCAGCTGGTTCCGGCGTCGGCCGACGCCGACCTGGCCAGGCTCGAGCCGGCACCAGGGCACAGCGACGAATAGGAGTATCACGATGCGCATCGGCATTTCGGTTTCGTCCAGCTACAGGGTCGCGGATCCGCGGCTCGGCGCGCGCCACATGATCGAGCGCGCTCGTGCCGCCCGTGAGGCGCAGCTGGACAGCCTGTTCGTGGGCGACCATCACGTGACGGCGAGCCCGTACTTTCAGAACACCGCCATCCTCGGGCGCATGCTGGCAGAGTGGGGCGACCGTCCGGCAGGCGCGCTGTACCTGCTGCCGCTGTGGAACCCGGTGCTGCTGGCCGAGCAGATCGCTACCCTGGCGAGCATCGCGCCGGGGCGCTTCATCCTGCAGTGCGGGCTGGGTGGCGACCGGCGTCAGGCCGAAGGGATGGGCACCGAGCTGCGTGATCGAGCAGCCATGTTCGAGCTGGCGCTCGAGACCCTGCGCGCGCTCTGGCGCGGCGAGGAAGTCACGCTGGAGCGCTTCTGGCCCATCCGTCGGGCGCGCATTTCGCCGCTGCCGCCGGAACCCATCGACGTCTGGATCGGCGCCCAGGCGCCGGTGGCGATCAATCGTACCGCGCGCATGGCGGAGGGCTGGCTGGCGTCGCCGGGGCTGACCCGCCAGCAGGCCGCGGATGCGCTCAACGTCTACCGCCAGGCCTGTGCCGAGCACGGGCGTACGCCGGCCGCCGTGGCGATCCGGCGCGACCTGTTCATTGGCAGCACCACGCAGCAAGCGCGCCAGGTGGTGCGGCCCTACATCGAACGCGGATACCGCGGTTTCAGTGAGGACGCGTTGCTGTACGGATCGGTGGACGAGGTAGCGGCGGAGCTGCGCGCCTACCAGGCGCTCGGCTACACGGACGTGATCGTGCGCAACATCAGCGCCGATCAGCACGAAGCGCTGGCGACCATCGAGCGGCTGGCGGCGGTGCGCTCGGCTCTGGCATGAGCGCAACCGGCGGCGGCGCAGCCGGAGCGCCGGCGCGCGTCGGCTGAGCCGCCCAGTAGTGGTGGCCCGGGCAGGGGCGCTGCCCTAAAGTACGCGCTCCGAAAATACCGGTGCTGGCACCCCATGCAGCCATTCCGAGACGAGATCGAATCCCTCCAGCAGAACGGGATCACCCGGGTGGCATTTCCCCGCATGAACGATCCCAGGGTCATTCCCCTGTGGTTCGGTGAAGGGGACGAGGTGACGCCGGCGTTCATACGCGATGCCGCCAAGCGTGCCCTGGACGAAGGCCAGACGTTCTACACGCATACCCGCGGGCGCCCGGAGTTGCGCGCGGCATTGAAGTCCTACCTGGATGGCTTGTACGGCATCGACCTGGATCCGGCCCGGATCACGGTGCCCGGATCCGCCATGCTGGGCGTCACCATCGCTGTGCAGATGGCTCTGTCGGCAGGCGCGCACGGGCTCATCGTCGGTCCGGTGTGGCCCAACATCGAGGCGGTGTTCCGGGTCGCCGGCGGCAGCTTCTCCTATGTCCGGCAGCGGCTCGGCGAAGCGGGCTGGCAGTTGTCGGTGGACGACATCATTGCCGCGGTGCGTGCGGATACCCGGGTGCTGTTCGTGAACTCACCCTGCAATCCCACCGGCTGGATGATGACGCCGGACGAACAGCGGGCACTGGTTGCATTCTGCCGCGAGCGGCGCGTTCTGCTGGTGGCGGACGAGGTGTATCACCGGACGGTGTTCGATGCGCCGGCCGCCCCATCGTTCCTCGAGGTCATCGAGCCCGACGATCCGGTGGTGGTGGTTAACGGCTTCTCCAAGGCCTGGGCCATGACCGGCTGGCGCATCGGTTGGGTGGTCACCCCGCAACGACACGCGCTGCATTGGACCGCGCTGTCGGAGTGCTACAACACCGGCGCCACGGTGTTCGCACAGCTTGGTGCGGTGGCTGCGCTGACTCAGGGCGAGCCGTTCGTCGCGGAGCTGCAGTCGCGCTACGCGCGCGGTCGCGAGCTGGTCAGCCAGGCCCTGGGCGCACATCCGTTGTTCGAGTATGCAGCGCCGGCCGGAGCGTTCTATGCGTTTCCGCGGGTTCGTGGCCTCCAGGACAGCCTGGCTTTCGCCGAAGGGCTGCTGGCCGAGGCCGACGTCGGCGTCGCTCCGGGCTACACCTTCGGCCCCGGCAACGAAGGCTACTTCCGCATCTGCTTTGCCCAGAGCCACGCCCGACTCGCCGAAGGGCTCACGCGTATCGTCCGCTACGTGGAACGCCATTTCGGCTGACGACCGTGCCGGGGGCGGAGTTGCCTCGGAACCTCGTTGGTACCGCGCCGGCTTGGTGCCGGCCCGCTGAGTTAGAATCGCCGATCTTTGCAACTCGAAACTCAGGAGATTCGCACAATGGCACTGCTCGAAGGTAAGGTGGTTCTGGTCACCGGCGCGGCGCGCGGAATCGGCAGGGAAGTCGCGCTGGCCGCAGCCCGGGAAGGGGCGCGCGTGGTGGTCAACGACCTCGGCGGCTCGGTAGCCGGCGGCGATCTGGGTGACGCCAGCCCGGCGCAGGACACCGTGGACGAGATCAGAGCGCTGGGCGGTGAGGCGGTGGCCGATTCCCACAGCGTGGCGGACCGCGCGGGCGCCGACGCCATGGTGGCAATGGCGCTCGACACCTTCGGCGGCCTGCATGCGGTGGTCAATCCGGCCGGAATCCTGCGTGACAAGATGTTTCACCGGATGTCCGACGAGGACTGGAGCGCGGTCATCGACGTGCACCTGAACGGCTCCTACAACGTGGCCCGCGCCGCCATCAACCACTTCCGCGATCAGGAAGACGGCGCTTTCGTGTTCTTCACCTCAACCTCGGGGCTGATCGGCAACATCGGTCAGGCCAACTACGCTGCAGCCAAGATGGGCATCGCCGGCCTGTCCCGGATCATCGCCATGGAAGGGGCACAGAAAAACGTCCGTGCCAACGTCATCGCGCCGTTCGCCTGGACCCGCATGATCGCCACGATTCCGGTGAAGGACGACGCCAGCGCGGAGCGCGTGAAGCGCATGCAGGAGGGGATGCGCGCCGATCAGGTAGCGCAGCCGGTGGTCGGGTTGCTGGCGGACGCAGCCCGGCACGTGTCCGGACAGATCTTCGCCGTGCGCGGCAACGAGATATTTCTCATGAGTCAGCCGCGGCCGATTCGCGGCATGGCGCGGATGGAGGGGTGGACGCCGCAGACGGTCGTCGAGCACGCGCTGCCGGCTCTGTCCGGCCAGTTCGAAGATCTCGGACCGACCAACTCGGTGTTTTCCTGGGAGCCGGTGTGAGGGCCTGCTGCGACCGTTGAAGATCGGAGGCCGTCGCGGTGGGCAGGGCAGACGTGTGCTGGACCTCGCTCGACGCTCCGCGTCACCCTCGATCGCCGGCGTTGCCACCGGTCCTCGGACCGGCGTCTATCCGGCTCCCCGGCGTCGCCACAGGGTCCGGCGCGCCTGCCCTGCCCACCGTGACACGCTTCCCGAGATTCGCGCGGCGCTGCGCTGTCAGAGCTGCGGGCGGGTGGCGGCTCACTCGCAGCGTTCCCGTGCATGTACCCCGCTGCCCTATCGCTGACGCCTGGGTGCCGTATCGGGGGAGGGTGGGGCAGCGCAACCGCCACGCCACCCTCCCACTGGATAGCGCCCTCAGCCCTCGTCCCGTATCCGTAACCACAATAAGGTGCCCCCGGCACACACCGCCGGCACGAACAGGAAGTTCACCAGCGGTATCGACAATGCAGCGGTCGCGCAAACCCCGTACCCCATGGCTGCGGCGCGATGCTGCCGCAGCAGGGTCAGGGTCTCGCGAAACGGCCGCGCGCGGTTCTCGGCGGGGTAGTCCGCGAACTCCACCGCCAGGGTCCAGGCCCCGAACAGAAACCAGATCAGCGGCGCCACCGTGTTGATTACCGGCAGCAGCGACAGCAGCAGCACGGCGAGCAGGCGCGGCAGGTGGTAGCCGAGCTTACGCAACTCGCGGGCGAAGGTGCCGGCGAGCGCCGCCCAGAAGCCGGCGGGCGCCGGCGCTGACGGCTCACCGTGACGGCGTTCCACGGCCGCGGACAACATGCCGAGGAACGGGCTTCCCACCAGGACCGCCACAAAGGCGAACAGCCAGGCGCCCATGAGCATACCCAGCAGGTACAGCAGCGGTTCGAGGATCAGCGTCAGAAAGTCCAGCCAGCCCGGCAGCTGTGCGCTCACCCAGACCACCAGATCGTCGATGCGGCTGAACGCCACGCCCAGGCCCGAGATCACGATTGCCGCGCTTACCAGCAGCGGCGGCCAGGTGTAACGGCCCATACCGGGTTCTCGCACGGCGCGCGCGCCGGCAAGGAACAGCCTGGCACCGTCCAGAAGGGTCAAGCCGTGGCCTGATCCACGGCGCGCCGCAGAACGTCGACCATGGTTTCGATGTGGCCGTCGTCGATGATGAACGGCGGCCCCAGGCAGACGATGTCGCGAATCTCGCCGGTGCCGCCGCCATAGAAGAACACGCCGTCGCGCAGCGCGTTGCCGACGATGCGGCTGCTGATGCCGTCGGCTTCGGGGTACGGCGTCAGGGTTTCGCGGTCCTGCACCACTTCGACGGCGAGCAGCAGCCCGCTGCCACGTACCTCGGCCACACGCGGGTGTTGTGCGAAGGTCTCCTCCAGGGCCGCCTTGAGCTTCGCGCCCTGGGTTCGGACGCGCGTGATCAGATCTTCTTCCACGAGAATCTTCAGCACTTCCGCGGCTGCGGCGCAGGCCGCGGGATGGGCGCCGAAGGTATGGAACATGACGTTCATTCCGGCACGCTCGATGGCGCTGCCGACGCGTTCCGAGGCGTAGACGCCGCCGATGGGCGCGTAGCCTCCGGCGAGCCCCTTGCCCGACACGAGCACGTCCGGCTCGATGGGCCAGTGCTGATAGCCGAAAGCGGTACCGGTGCGCCCGAAGCCCGTCATCACCTCATCGAGAATGAGCAGAATGCCGAACTCGTCGCACAGCGCGCGGACCCCGGGCCAGTAGTCCTCCGGCGGCACGATGGCACCGCCGCTGGAACCGGTGATGGGTTCGGCCAGAAACGCGGCGACCGTCTGCGGACCCTCGGCCAGGATGGTCTCGCGCAGCTGCTCGACGTAGTAGCGACCGGCGTCGGGATGATGGCGCCCCAGAGGACAGTGCAGCGGAAAGGGGGTGGCCACGGAGGGGTAGCGCGTCAACGCCCGTTCCAGTCCGCGCTTGCGCGCCGCGTGTCCGCTCACGGACGTCGTGGTCACGGTGGTGCCGTGATAGGAGACGCTGCGCGAGATGATCTTGGTACGATCGCCGTGTCCCTGCGCCACCTGAAATTGCAGTGCCAGCTTGATGGCCGCCTCCACCGCCTCGGAACCGCCCGAGGTGATGTGAATCCGCCGCAGGGTCTGCGGCAGCCAGTGCGCTTCCAGGGTTTCCACCAGCGCCTGGCGCGATGGGGTGAGCCAGGGCGGTACCACGTAGGTGTAGTCGCGCGTTGCGGCGGCGACCCGCTCTACCACCCGCTCGCGGCCATGGCCGATGTTGGTCACGATGGCGCCACCGGCGGCGTCGAGAATGGCCGAGCCGTCGGGTCGGTACAGATAGACCCCTTCGGCGCGCGCTATGGCAACGCTGCTGCCGCGCAGAAATGGCCAGTTGACCTGCGTCATAGGGTGCTCCGTCTGCGTCTGCCGGGTTCAGCTGCCGGCGAGCGGTTCCACGTAGGCTTCGCCGCTGCGGTAACTGTCGAGGCGTGTCCGCAGCGCGTCGTGCGCCGCTGCATCCGGCACGGCGCGCGACGCCTGCTCTCCGGACTCCGCACCCGCTGGCGGCGCCTGGGCCGCGGACGCGTCTGCGGGAAGTGATTCGGCGTCGTCGGCCGCCGCGAGGGCGAGCTGCTGGATCCGAACCGCCTCGGCGAAATCACCCGCGGCGGCGTAAGCGGCAGCGAGCGTGTCCAGATATTGCCAGTTGCCGCTGTACAATGCGACGCCGCGGATGGTCTCGACCGGCGCGCGCGGCAGGGTCACGCAGCGTGGATCCGCGCTGGTGGCCAGCAGCCGTGCCAGATTGTTGGCACCGCGCAGGCTGCCTGGCAGCAGCGGCGCGCCGGTAGTAGTCGAGTGCTTTGCCCAGGTCCCGGGGCAGCAGACGCCCGGTATGGTAGTACTCGCCCAGCTGGTCGCAGGCGCCGGCGTGACCTCGCTGGCCGCCTGTACCAGCAGCTGATGGCTCGTGGCGGGTTGTCGCCGAGATAGCTCCCCGCCAGCCGGTACCGGCCTCCGCTACGCCGGCTGTGGCTGCCAGTTCGAGCCAGCGCCGCGCCAGCTGCGTGTCGGGTGGCGGCTCTTCGAAATCCTGGTACAGCGAGCCGAGCAGCATCTGCGCATAGGGATCACCGCGCTCTGCGTGTCCCTGCAGCCACGACTGCAGTCGCGGGCTGACCTTGCGATTGTGGTCGCGAAACAGCGGCCCGGCGTACTCGATGCCCGTAGGCAGGTGCAGCAGGCCCGCAGAAACCGTGTCGCCGTTCCACACGCCGCTGATTTCTATGCCTGCGGCGTTGCGCCGTCGCCCGGGACCGAAGGCACGGTTGCTTTCCCACGAGCCATCGTGCAGCGAGCCGTCCGGGTTGTCCTCGCGGCCCTGGCCGTGACGCCTGTCGGCCTGCCACTCGCCCTCATAGCGGCTGCCGTCGGGACGTTCCTCGACACCGTATCCCTGCCGCTCGTCGTCCACCCAGGTGCCTTCGTATGCCAGGCCGGATGCCGTGACCAGACGCCCATAGCCGGAGCGGCGTCCGTCGAGCCACTCGCCGCTGTAGTGACTGCCGTCGCTGCCGGTCATGGTACCGAACCCGTTCGGCTGGTCGTCGGCCCAGTCCCCTTCGTAGCTGGAGCCGTCGGCGGCGGTGTAGGTTCCGTACCCCGCGCGGCGGCCGTAGTACCACTCACCGACGTAGCTGCTGCCGTCGTTGCCGTGGTACTCACCCTCACCGTTGGGCAGGTCTTCGTCCCAGCCGCCGCGGTACAGGCCCGCCGGGCCACGCAGCACGCCTTCGCCGCTGCGCACGCCGCCGGCAAAGGCGCCGACGTAGCGGCTGCCATCGGCGAGGCTGAGCTCGCCGTGGCCCTGGCGCGCTCCGTCCTGCCAGCCGCCGGTGTAGGTTTCGCCGTCGGGCAGGGTTTCCGAGCCCATGCCGTCGGGCTTCCCCGCGCGCCAGCTGCCCGTGTAGCGGCGTCCGTCCGGCCACTGATAACTGGCGTCGCCCGTGTAGGCCAGATCGTCCGGATAGACGGCGACCGCGCGCCCGCCGGGCAGGGTCAGAATGCCGGCATCGGGGTCGTCACGCGGCGCGCTGGGACCACCGATGCGGGGCGCCACGCAGCCGGCACAGACCAGTGCCAGCGCGAGCGCGCACAAAAGCCAGCGGATTGCTCGGAGTGACACGGGCATGGTCGGGCGCAGGCTCAGAATGGCCCGTCGCAGCTGGGGGCGCCACTCGAGCCACGACTGGGCGCCGCAGCCTCGGACAGGGGCGCTTCGGGTATCACGGGATTGGCTGCCTTGATGCTGCGCGATGTGGCGGAATGAAAAACGATCTCATGTGAAAACACAAAGGGTTTGGGTACAGTTGCGGCTGAGCAGGCATTCGCTGAGGGGATCGATGAGCGTGGAAGGCATCAACGCCGAGGCGGTGACGCCATGGCTTCAGGAGCGGATCGAGGGGCTGGCAGCGCCGCTGGAATTCACGCTCATCGCGGGCGGCCATTCGAACCTCACGTATCGCATCACCGATCGCAAAGGTGCCCGGTACGTGCTGCGCCGGCCACCGCTGGGCCACGTTCTGGAGAGCGCTCACGACATGGGGCGCGAGCATCGCATCGTGTCGGCGCTGGCCGGCAGCGCCGTGCCGGTGGCCGCCACGTTCGGCCTGTGCCAGGACCCGGCAGTCAACGGCGCGCCGTTCTACATCATGGGCTTCGTCGACGGGGCGGTGCTGCACGATGCGGCCAGCGCGGGTGCGCTGCCCGAGGCGCAGCGCGCGGCGCTGGGAATGCACGTGATCGAGGTGCTGGCGGCGCTGCATCTGGTGGATCCGGATGCGGTCGGCCTTGCAGATCTGGGGCGCAAGGAAGCCTACCTGGCTCGACAGCTCAAGCGCTGGAACAAGCAGTGGGAGGCATCCAAGACCCACGAGATCCCCGAGATGGAGGAAACCTCGCGGCTGCTGGAGGCGCAGATGCCGGAACAGATCGGGGCGACGATCGTGCACGGCGACTACCGCCTCGGCAACATGATCGTCGGCGACGGGCGCATCCGGGCGGTGCTGGACTGGGAGCTGTGCACGCTGGGAGATCCGCTGGCGGACGTCGGCTACCTGATGAACTCCTGGACCGCGCCCGGGGAGCCCGGCGCGGACGTTGCGCCCACCGGCGTCGGCGGCTTCCCCGGCCGCGAGGCCCTGTGCGCGCGCTACAGCGAGCTCACGGGCCGCGACCTTGCCGGCATCAACTACTACCGGGCGTTCTCCCACTGGCGCCTGGCCGCTATCGGCCAGGGCGTGTACAAGCGCTACCTCGTGGGTGCCATGGGCAAGAACCGCGACATGGATCTCGACACGTACAAGAACAGCGTCCAGCAGCGCGCGGCCGCGGCGCTGGCCCTGCTGACCGGCTGAGGGGTACCGCTCGCGCGGCATCGGGATCGGCGGCCGGATCCGACCGATTCGGCCCGGTCTGCGCGCCGACAGACGCCTACAGGCTCAGTTGGCCGATTTCGGTGCCGTTCTGATCCACGACCCGCAGGTCGTGCAGGGCGCCGCGCGGCAGCCCGACAACCAGACAGGGGTGCGTCAGAACCTGCGCCACGACGGCGTCCGCTGCCGGTGTCTGCCAGTTCACGGTCACGATCGCGGACAGGCCCGTCAGCTCGGCGCGTGCCAGCGTCAGCCGGTAGCCGCTGGTGGGTTGCACGCCGCGTGAGATCGCGACCAGCACGGCGCTGGACTGATCCGGACTGTTCCCGGCGCCCGCTTCGGGCACCGCCGGGGGGCTCTTCAGCAGCCGCGACCCGCGGATTCGGGCGAGGTCGTCATAGTCGAGCTGCGTGACGCCGGCAGCTATGCCCTGGCACTGCTCTGGGGCCATCACAGTCACTGCTTCCAGGCGTTGCCCGCTGCTGCATGCCGCCAGGCAGAGGCCCAGCAGGGCGGCAATCAGGGCTTTTGCGGGGGCCGAAAATGACGACGGCGCCAGTGGGCGCCGTCGTGGTCCTGATAAAAATGGCGTGTCAGTGGTTGGCACCGCTGAGTGCAACTTCGACTTCTGGGGGAAGGACACTTGAAAGGGAGGACTGCATGAAGTTGCTTGCACGCCGAAACCGTATTGGGGAGCCATTATGTACAGTACAAAGGTGGTGTCAACACCTAATTTCGTGTTTTGTACAGATTTTGTATAGGTTGGCTGGAGATCGCAGCGGTCGCCTGCGTCAATTCGGCCGTGCCAGCAGCTGTTCGGCTTCCACCAGCGCCTCGAGGGCAAGCTCAAGCTGCGCCCGGGCCTGGGTGGTATCGGTATGCACGCGCTGGTACAGGTCTGCCGAGTCGGCCTGCTGCGCGCAGTCGAGGCTGAACTCGGCAAATGCGTTGAGATTGCTGATGATCTCCACCAGATGCCGAGGGCTGCCGAACGGATCGTCGCTGCTCGCCGCGATGGCGATGAGCTCTTCGTCGGTGAAGCGTCGCTCCGCCGCCCGGGCGGCGCGTAGCGGCATGCCGGCGCTGGTCGCGCAGGCGTGCTCGATTTCCTGCCACCCGGCGGGCCAGGCCAGCGTCGGGATGCCGGCTTCCTGGACGGCGGCCAGGTG
Organism: Pseudomonadales bacterium; assembly: GCA_041395905.1. Lineage (GTDB taxonomy): Bacteria > Pseudomonadota > Gammaproteobacteria > Pseudomonadales > Azotimanducaceae > UBA7803. The sequence continues at coordinate 429,595 of JAWKZP010000002.1, read as the reverse complement.
CTTCGGCGTCGCGAACTGATACAGGGCCACGATTCGGGCGTTCGGCTGCACCGCTCGGATCCGCTCGATCTGGGGCGCCAGCAGCACGGGCAGCTGCACCACCACCACGTCGAGCGCTTCGCTTGCATTCTGCTCGGCCACGAAGGCGTCGAGATTCGCCCAGCGGCCGCGCACGTCGAGCCGGTTGCGATGGTCCTGCTGCTGTTCCAGCACCAGCAGATTGGGCCCGATCAGACCCGTCACCGCGGGGCGCGTGCGGGCTGCATGATGAGTCGACAGACGTTCCTGCAGGGTCCGCTCGTCGAGCTCCACCAGCGTGCTTATGGGGTGACCCTGGTCGAGCAGTCGTTTGATGAGCTGCAGCCGGTGCAGTTGCTCTTCGTTGTAGAAGCGGGTTTTCCCGGAGCGTTGCGCCGGCTCCAGACCATAGCGCCGCTCCCACGCCCGCAACCGCTCGACCGCGATGCCGGTGAGGTTGGCAATGGTGCCTATGCGGTACAGGTTGTCGTCACAGGCCAAGGGCGTTGCCCAGTACAGAGTCTGTACGGATTGTACGCGCAAGCAGAGGCTTGTCCAGCTCGGGCCACGCTGGCCCGGCAGCGACCTGTACAGGCTGCGCGGGTCGGGTCAAACGGTTTGAGGGAGTAGGGGGAAGGCGTGGCGACAGCACATTGAGGCACTGTCTTCGCGGCTAGGGAGGAAGGGGAGAGAGACACCGCGCCACGCCCTGTTCTGCCAGGGATACACGGGGTATCCCGGAGAAGCAGGCGGCATTCTACGGTTTTGTGGCAGTGCAGCAAGCGCTCCGCCGGGAATTTTTTGTAACGAAATGTTGCAGGGCAACATCGTCCGCTCGGGACGCGCCGACAGTGCCGACTCAGGCGCGACGGGTTCACACTCCGCAACGGTTTGCCCAGAATACGGCGCACACCGCAGCACATTTGCAGGGGAGCACATGCAGAACAATCTGGGGCTGATTCTGGCCAAGCGCGCATTGCTGTCGCCGCACGTCGAGGCCTACATCGATAGTCACTCGGATCTGCGCCTGACGTACGCGGCCCTCAACGTTCGCAGCAACAGGCTTGCCAATGCCTTCATCGAGGCGGGCGTCGAGAAGGGCGAGCGCGTGGGGCTGCTGCTGATGAACAGCGCGGAGTTCATGGAGAGCTACTTCGCCCTGGGCAAGATCGGTGCCGTGGTCGTGCCTCTGAACTGGCGCCTGGTCGCCGACGAGCTGGAGTTCATTCTCAAAGACAGCGGCACGCGGCGGCTCATCTTCGATGACGACTTCGTGGACACGGTGGCCGAGCTGCACAGCCGTGGCGAGCGTACCGACGTGGTGCAGTGGCTGCAGGTGGCAGCAGGCGGCGACGCGGCGCATTTTGCCGAATCCTACGAGGTGTTCCGTGACGCCGGCGCGGATGCCGAGCCGCAGCCGCGGGCAGCGGACGACGACATGCTCTACATCATGTACACCTCAGGCACCACCGGCCTGCCCAAGGGCGTGGTGCATACCCACAGTACCGCCATCTGGGGCATCCTCACCATTGCCGCGACGGCCGACTATCACGAAGGCGACCGGTATCTGGGCGCCCTGCCGATGTTCCACGTGGGTGCGCTCACGCCGCTGGCCGTGAACGTCTACCGGGGTGCGACCTCCATTGTCATGCGCAGCTTCGATCCCGTGCTGGCATGGCGCCTGATCGAGCGTGAGCGCATCACCACCGGCCTGGCGGTGCCTGCGATGCTGAATTTCATGTACCAGGTGCCCGAGCGCGAGCGCTTCGACTACTCGTCGCTGCGCTGGATCATGACCGGCGCGGCCCCGGTACCGGTCGCGCTGACCGAGCGCTACGCGCAGATGGACATCAAGCTGCTCCAGGTGTACGGCCTCACCGAGAGCTGCGGTCCGGCCTGCCTGATGGACTCGTCGAACGCGGCGCGTAAGCCGGGCTCCACGGGCAAGGCGTTCTTTCACACCGACGTGAAGGTGGTCAACGAGGTCGGGGTCGCCTGCGCGCCCGGAGAGGCCGGCGAAGTGCTGGTACGGGGAGCGCACATCATGCGCGAGTACTGGAACCGCCCCGATGCCACCGCCGAGACCATCCGTGACGGCTGGCTGCACACGGGCGACGTGGCGGTCATGGACGAAGAGGGCTACGTGTTCATCCAGGACCGGATCAAGGACATGATCATCTCCGGCGGTGAAAACGTGTATCCGGCCGAAGTAGAAGGTGTGCTGATGACACATCCCGACATTGTCGAAGCCGCGGTGATCGGCCAGGACAGCGAGCGCTGGGGCGAATCGCCTCTGGCCATCGTCGTGGCGCGTGACGAATCGCTCACGGCTGCACAGGTGATCGAGCATTGTCGCGGTCGTCTGGCCGGGTACAAGCAGCCCAAAGGGGTGGAGTTCGTCACCGAGATCCCGCGCAACCCCAGCGGCAAGATTCTCAAGCGGCTTCTGCGGGAACGCTTTCCGGGTCCGGCGCCGGTCTGAGGAGAAGGTCATGGAGCTGCAGGAACTTTCCGAGCGCTTGCCGGCATTCTGCCGCGCCAAGTACGGCGTCGACGCGCTGCGCGTGTTCGACGTGGTCAAGATGCCTGGTCACGCCGGATTCGCTTACGGCTTCCGGGTCGAGCTCGAGGGGCGCGTCGATTCCTGGTTCATCCGCCTGCCACCGCCCAACGTCAACTGGCGCGGTACGGCCGACGTGCTGCGCCAGGTGGCGGTGCTGAACGCCCTCGACGCCACGGATGTACCGCACTGCTCCGTGCGCTGGTCTGGTGACGATCTCGAATGGTTCGGCTGTCCGTACTTCGTGGTGCCCTGGCTGGAAGGCGACGTGCTGCGGCTTGGCGAAGGGGAGTGGGGCCGGGCGCTCAGCGACGCGCAGCTGCACGATCTGGGTCGCCAGGCCATGACCGCACTTGCCGGCGTGCACAAGGTCGATGCCGCCAGCGCCAGCTATTTGGGTGATCCCGTACCGTTCGCCGACGACGTCACGCGCTGGGATCGTTTCTACGAGCGTGCGGCCGACCCCGAGCGGCTCAAAGACGTGCCCCTGGTTCGCCGCAAGCTGCTCGATCAGCTGCCGGCAGATGCGCCGGTGGGAATCTTTCACGGCGATTTTCAGACCGCGAACCTGTTCTGCTCGAAACAGGGCAAGCTGCTCGCGGTGATCGACTGGGAACTCTGCGGGATCGGTGCGACGCTCAACGACGTTGGCTGGATCGCCACCTTCAGCGATCCTCTGGCCTGGGCGGCAGACACGCCCGATGGGGTCAGGCGGCCCATGTTCCTGGATCCGGACACCCTGGTTTCGCTGTACAGCGAGGCCTATGGCGCGCCGTTGCCGGACCTGAACTGGTTTCGCGCGCTGGCAGCCTACAAGTTTGCCATCATCACCGGGCTCAACCTGGGACTGCATCGACGCGGCAAGCGCCACGACCCGCTATGGGAGGTGACGAAGCTGTCGATGACGCCGCTCATCAATCGTGCCAACGAGCTGCTCGGCTGACGACGCGGCGGTCCGGGGCGGCGCTCAGCCGGCGAGAAAACGCTGCGCGGCCACCAGACCCCAGGTAAGGGGGACCAGCAGCAGGGACAGGGCCACTGCGGCAGAGCCCATGTCCTTGGCCTGGCCGGAGAGCTCGGAATGCTCGGTGGAGATGCGGTCGACCACTGCCTCGATGGCAGAGTTGAGCAGTTCCGTGATCAGCACCAGAACCAGCACCGCCACCAGCAGCGCCGTCTGGGCCAGCGACTCGCCGAGCAGAAAGGCGCACGGCAGCAGCAGCAGGGCGAGAACGCATTCCTGCCGGAATGCGGATTCGTTGCGCCAGGCCGCATCGAGCCCGCGCACGGTGTAGACGAACGCATGGCTCACGTGCTTCAGGCCCTGGTGTCCAGGCTTCATCGGGCGGGAGGGTTCGCTCATGATTCTCGGCCTTGCTTGTATTGCCGGGTAGAGTCTCAGCCGTCGGGGCAGGGTCCGCGCTCGACCTGGATCGTCGAATGATCGATCCCGAAATCGTGCTCCAGCACCTGCTTGATGCGCGCCACCACGCCGCTCACATCGATGTCGTCGGTCACCGTGGCGTGCAGCGTCAGCAGCGGTTTTTCCGCGGTCAGTGCCCAGGCATGCACGTGATGGATCTCCTGCACCCCGGGTACCCGGGCCGCCAGCGTCTGGCGGATTTCGTCCAGATCGACGCCCTCCGGCACGCCTTCCAGCAGGATGTGCGCCGCTTGTTTCAAAACCTGCCAGGCGCCGCGGCCCAGAATGACCGCGATCACCAGTGCCAGCAGCGGATCGGCGTAGGTCCAGCCCGTGAAGTAGACCGTGGTGGCGGCGAGTATCGCCGCTGCGGACCCCAGCAGGTCGCCGAGCACGTGCAGGGCGGCGCTGCGCACGGTGGCGTTGTCCTCGGCACCGTGCAGCCATCGGAATGCCACGATGTTGACGGCGAAACCGGCGCTCGCAACGGCCAGCGCGGGCAGCGCCAGCATCGGCTCCGGCGTGCGCAGTCGCGCCCAGGCCTCGATCAGGATCCAGCCTACCATCAGCAGCAGGGTCAGGCCGTTCAGAAACGAGGCCAGTACCTGGTAGCGGTGATACCCATAGGACAGGCTGTGGTCGTGGCCGCGCCGCGACAGGCGCAGCGCGTACCACGACAGACCCAGCGCAGTAGCGTCGAGAAACATGTGCCCGGCGTCGGCGAGCAGGGTGAGCGAGTTGGCCAGCAGGCCACCGGCGATCTCGACGAACATGAAGCCGGCGATCAGCAGGAATGCCCTGCCCATGAGCCGTTCGTTGCCGGACGGGTGCGGGTGCGGATGCGGATGCGGATGAGCGTGTGCCAAGAATCAGCCCGGTTACGACATAACGCGACGTAGCGCGCAGTATAGCGTTTCCGTCCTGCAGCGCCGCTAACGCGTCCCGAGCAGACGCTCGCGGATTTCCGCCACCGCCGCGATGCCCGCCTCTTCGGTCGCGGCAACGGGCATGATGTTGAACAGCCGGCAGCCGGCGTCGCGGTACGGCGCCAGGTAGTCGGCGACCGCCTCGGCGGTGCCGTACGGGCTGTACTTCTCGAAGCGCTCGTAGGGTACCTGATAGAAATCCTGCATGGCCCTGGCGAGCCGGCTGCGCGCTCGATCGGGGTCGTCGTCTATGCCCACCCAGACCTGGATTCCGTGCATCGGCAGCGGTGCCCGGCCGAGGCTGGCCGCGGCTTCGTCGACACTCCGCAGGACCTGGGCATAGCGCGCAGCAGAACTCCAGATGCCGAGCCAGCCCTCTCCATAGCGGGCGGTGCGTTCCAGCGCCGCGTCGGCCCGACCGCCGATGAGCATGGGAATCGGCAGGCTCGGCTTCGGCACGATCCAGGCGCGCTCGAAACGAAAGAACTCGCCGTCGAAATCCATGGGCTCACCTTCGAGCAAACCCCGTACCACCTGCAGCGCTTCGTCTGTCCGGCGGCCGCGGGTCGCCGGGTCGACGCCGCACATGGCAATCTCGTTACGGTCCTCGCCGCCTACGCCTACGCCCAGTATCAGCTGTCCAGGCGCCGACTCCGCGAGGGTCGCGAGCTGCCGGGCGACCGGGACCGGGTGGCGCAGTGCCAGGAGATACACGCCAACGCAGACCTTGAGATCGGGGTGCAGCGCGGTGAGGGTCGCAGCATTGATCAGCCCGTCCATGCCCATGCCGACATGAAAGCTGACGTGGTCGGCGACGAACACGTGATCGATGCCCTGATCGACGATCCGGGCGACGTACTCGCGGCGTTGCGCGTGGGGGGATGACAGCAGCCTGGCAGAGGCGATGGTGCCGACGAGCGTCACAGCATGGTCTTCGGATCGAGGCCCAGCAGTACCTTGCCGACCATCTCGTAGGTGGGCTGCGCCACCATGATGTGCTGGGTGGCGACATGCACGTCGCGAAAGCAGCGCTGCAGGGCGCTCGTCTGGTAGATCGACGTGCCGCCGGCGGCGTGATACAGCAGGTCCACCGCCTCGGCGGCGGACCAGGCAGTGTTGGTGGCCGCCAGACGCAAGCGCGCCTTGATGTCGTTGCCCAGCCGACCGGTGCTCTCCGCCTGCTGCCAGGCCGCGTCGATGTGCTCGCGGGTCAGGGCCGCCGCCGAATCCACCAGAGCCTGGGCCCGGGCCAGGTCTTTCTGCACCGCGGAACGCTCCGCCAGCGTGCGCGCGCTGCCGGTGGGAACCTTGCCGCCGGCCAGCTCGAGAAACGCGTCGAGCGCGTTGCGGGCGATACCGAGCGCGACCGCGGAAACGCCCAGGGCGAGCAGTCCCAGGGTAGGGAAGCGGTACAGCGTCTCGTCGACGCGGGCCCGGTGGCCGAGCACTGCCCAGCGCCCCTCGGGCACGAAGGCATCGATCACCTCGATGTCGTTGCTGCCGGTGCCGCACAGGCCGGAAGTGTGCCAGGTGTCGTGGATGCGTACCTCCCGGGCGGGGAAGAACGCCAGCAGCGATTCCGGGGCGCCGCGGGCATCACGGCGCAGTTCGCCGCCTTCGGTCAGCAGGCAGCCGCCGCAGATCCAGTCGGAGATCTGCGAGCCGCTGCCGAACGGCCACCGTCCCGATACCCTCAGCCCGCCGTCAACCCGCTCGGCCCGCCCGAGCGGCGCGGTGACGCCGGTGGTGATGGTGTCGGGATTCGCGGCGTAGATGGTCCGGGACCACTCCTCGGGCAGCGACGCGGCCAGCATGCCGGTGGTTGCGCCGATCATCTGGCACCAGCCCACCGCACCGTCTGCTCTGGCAGTGGTCATCAGCGCGTCGAAAAAAACCTGGGGATGCACCTGGGCACCGCCGTACTCGCAGGGTACCAGCAGTCGGAACATTCCCGCGCGTGCCATACGCTCGGCCAGGTCGGCCGGCATGCGTCGCGCGGCTTCGATCGTGGCGGCACGATCGCGGATTTCCTGCTGGAACGATTCGGCGGTGGCGACCGCGCTTGCGCCTGATGCTGGCACTGGTGTGCTCTTGCTGCCCTCGGAGCCCGGATTATTGCGGATCGCACACGGCGAGGAAACCGGGACAGGGTCCCGGCCGCACGCGAACGAAGTTGCCCAGCTCTCCCTGCAGGTAGAGCACACCGTCGCGCCGTACAAACGCGATCGTCGCCAGCGGATCTCCTGCACGTCGGAACAGATTGTCCGCGACCGCCATCAGCTGCTGCGAGTGTGTACCACGTTGCCACAGCAGATGGCCATCGCGAACGGTCAGGATCCCACGCTGTGCTTCTCCGCTGCGCCAGCGTGCCACGTCGAAGCGCGTCGCGGACGGGTACCACTCGCCTGCGAGCCGTGTCAGCGCCGCAGGGTCGAGCCTCAGCTCCGGCGGCTGCGTGGGTGCCGCCAGATCCGCTGCCAGCGCCGTCTCGACTCGCCGTTGCAGGCGCCGCAGCAGTGGCGGATTGTCGCTGTTGATCCCGAGCAGATACCCCCGACCCGCCTCCGGCAGCAGACCGAATCGCGACAGATAGCCGTCGGCGTCACCGCCGTGGCCATGAAACAGGCGACCCTGGCTGATCCAGCCGTACAATCCGGCACCATAGCCGATCCTGAGTCCGGCCTCCGCAGTCAGACCCGTCTCAACGCGGTAGGCGCGTGCGACGCTGCTCTCAGCCAACGCCTGGCGGCCGCCGACCCGGCCGTGATCAAGCAGTGCCGCGAGCAGCCGGGCCAGCTCGCGCGGCGATGTGTTGAGCGCGCCGAACGCGCGGAAGCGCATGTCCCAGTACGGGATCGGTGTGCGGCCGTCCGCCTCGAACCCGCCCGGAAGACCGGACACCGGCAGCAGGCTCGCATGCGTCATCGCCAGCGGCTGGAACACCAGCCGCCGCACCTGGGATTCGAAGTCTGCGCCCGTGAGCTGTTCGATTACGGCCGCCGAAATCGCGGGCGGCACGTTGCTGTAGCTGTGCTGCAGCCCTGGGGGCCAGAGCACCGGCCGCTGCTGCGCGGACGGGTACAGGGCCGCGCCGAGATCTTCGCCCTGCGCGGTTCGAAACTCGTCACGAGTGAGATCGGGCAGCCCCGCAGACAGCTCCAGCAGATGCGCGAGCCGCATCGGCGCGGTGGCGGCCCAGGGGTTGCGGTAGGGTGCGGCCGGCAGCATATCGACGACCTTCCCGTCGAGGTCTAGCCCGTGTTCGCGGGCCAGCTCGAGCAGGGTCAGCGCGGTCACGGTCTTGGTGATGCTGCCCCACCGGAACGGGGTGTCCGGTGTCATGCCCATGGCGCTGAAGAGCACGGGCCGGCCGCTATCCAGGACCACCAGGGTCAGCGCCGGGACGTTTTCGGCCCGCGCCAGGCGTTCCAGATCCGCCGCCATCGCATGCCAGCGGGCGTCCGGCTGCGGCAGCGGCGCCGTCGACGCGGTGCCCGGCATGGCTGCCAGCATGGCTGCGAGCAGTGCCACGAAGGCGTGCAGCAGACGTCGCCTGGAAGCAGCGCTCACTGGGCGAGCAGGCGCGTGCGCAGGCCGGCGGCGCCTTCGAACAGGTGTGTCTGCCATCCCAGTGCGGCAGCGCCGGCAATGTTCTGGGGCGCAGGGTCCACCAGCAGCACCTGGCCGGGGCTGAGGCCGAGCAGCCCGAGAAGCGTGGCGTACAAACCGGGGTCGGGTTTCAGCCGTCCAACCTCCGCGGAGTAAAGTCGCGGCCGCAGCAGCTCCAGGATCGTATCGAAGCGCTGCTCCAGAGCGTCGCGCTCGAGCAGGGAACTGTTACCGAGCAGTGCCAGCGAGAACCGCCGCCTGAGGTCGTGCATCAGACCCAGCATGTCGGCATCGGCTTCGAACGCGCTTGCCCACAGCTCGCGCAGCTGTGCGGGACCCCAGCGACGCCCGAGCAGCCTCGCTATCTCGCGGCCGCTCGCTTCCGCATTGATCTGCCCCGCTTCGCAGCTGCGCATGAACCCGGAATCGAACAGGCGTTTGCGTACGGTAACGGCGTCGAGCCCCGAGGCTCGTGCCAGCGCCATCAGGCGCCGCTCGGGCCGGTAGCGGAGCAGCGCGCAGGGGTCGAGTACCAGGGCCATCGGACGATCAGCCACCGCGCCGCGCGCCGCTCAGAATTTGGCAGGATTGCGGAACGCCAGCTGCAGCTTGCGCGCGGCAAAGCGCCAGCCGCCGGCGGTGCGCTGGTAGCGGTCCTCGTAGTGGCCAACGGCAGCAGGGCCGTCCAGCGGCACCGGGCCGAAGCGGACGCTGTCGTCGCCGACGTGACGGTACAGCGTCAGGTAGGCGATGCCGCGCGCATTCTCGGCGTCCAGCACGTCCACGAACAGGTTGCTCATCACGTGCCGCGAGCGCAGCTCGTCCGGCCGATGGCGCAGGGATTCGCGGATGGCGGCGAGCCCCTTGAGCGGCCGGCCGGTATCGAGCTGCGCGTCCGTCGTGAACAGTTCCAGGAAGTGGTCGTAGTCGCGGAAATCGATGGCGCGGGCGTAGCTGATGACCAGCGCTTCGCACTGTTCCCGGATGTGGCGGATCTGGTCGTCGGTCAGGGCGCTGGTGGCCGGCATGCGTTGCTCGTTGTGGCGAATTTCTCAGATGGGGTATGGTTCCGCATTCGACTTTTTTCCACAACGTGCTGCAACAGATCCACCTGGGGGTTCTATGGAACGCATGGCGCTCGATTTCGACGGCAAGGTCGCCGTTCTCAAATTCAATCATCCGGAGGTGATGAACGCCGTCGGCGCGCAGATGCTCGCGGACTTCACCGACGCGGTGCGCCAGGTGAGGGACCCGGCCAACGGCGCCCGCTGCCTGCTGCTCACCGGCGAGGGTCGCGGTTTCTGCGCCGGTGCCAACCTGCAGGACGAAGGCCGGGCGGAACGCAAAGGCGGCGCCGGCGACGGGCTGCGCAGCGGCTACCACCCGCTGCTGTTTGCGCTGCGCGAGCTGCCCATGCCCATCGTCACGGCGGTCAACGGGGCAGCGGCCGGGGTCGGCATGAGCTTTGCGATCATGGGCGACATCGTCTGCGCGTCGAAGAACGCATTTTTTCTCCAGGCCTTCGCGCGCATCGGTCTGATTCCCGACGGCGGCTCCACGTTCATGCTGCCGCGGCTGGTAGGCTGGGGCAGGGCGCTGGAGCTGTCGATGCTGGCCGAACGGCTGCCGGCGGAGAAAGCCTACGAGTGGGGCCTGGTGAATCGTCTGTACGATGACAACGACGCACTCCTCGATGGCGCCATGACTCTGGCGCGCGGGCTCGCCGACGGACCGAAATCCATCGCCCTGATCCGCAAAGCGTACTGGAACACCTGGCACAACTCGTTCGAGCAGCAGCTCGATCTCGAGGCCCAGCTGCAGAACGAGGCGGGTGCCAGCCGCGACTTCGCCGAAGGCGTGAAGGCGTTTCTCGAAAAGCGCGACGCGCAGTTCAAGGGGGAATGAGCATGACTTTGCAAGGAAGGGTAGCGCTGGTTACCGGCGCCGGCCGCGGGGTCGGTCGCGGCATCGCACTGGCCCTCGCGCGCGACGGTGCGGATGTCGCGGTGAACTATCGGCGCGATCAGGATGCAGCGCTGGCGGTGGTGGCCGAGATCGAGAAGCTCGGGCGCCGTGCCGGCGCTTATCAGGCGTCGGTGGATGATTTCGACCAGGACGCCGAGATGATCGCCCAGGTGCAGGCGGATCTGGGGCCGGTGGGAATTCTGGTGAACAATGCCGGGATCGCCAGTCGCGGGCAGGCGGTGGTGGACACGGATCCGGCGGAGATGCGCCGCGTGGTGGCTACCCACGCATTCGGCCCGCACTATCTGGCCAAGCTCGTGCTGCCCGAGATGCGCAAGCTCGGACGCGGCGACATCGTCATGATTTCTTCCGTTGCCACGCGCAGTCTGGGTGCGTTCGGGGCCCCCTACAACATGGGCAAGTGCGCCATGGAAGCACTGGCCTACACGCTGGCCAAGGAAGAGCGCCCCTACGGCGTGCGGGTGAACATCGTCGCCCCGGGGCTGGTGGAGACCGAGATGGGCCGGCGACTGATGCGCGCCACTGCCGGCGTGGAAGACCTGCGTCAGCTCGATGCCAGCATGCCGTTCGGCCGGGTCTGCCAGCCCGAGGACGTGGCCAACGTCGTGCGCTTCCTGGTATCGGAGCAGAACAGCTACCTCACGGGTGAGCGCCTCTACTGCGACGGTGGCGGTCAGTCCCCGGGACGCGTGCTCGACTGATTCCCGGCTGCGCGATCCGGTTTCCCGGCGTGCCGCACATGCCTGCCCATAGCTGACACAGGCGCGAGCCTAGGTCAGCAGGGCCTCGATGTAGGCGGCGGCGCTCTCCGCCAGCGCCGTCAGGTGGTAGCCGCCCTCCAGGGTCGAGACGTTGCGGCCCTGCGTGTAGCGGTTGCTGGCTTCGGCCACGATCCTCCCGAGCCAGAAGTAATCGTCGGTTTCCAGATTCAGCTCGGCCAGCGGGTCGAGCCGGTGACCGTCGAACCCGGCGGACACCAGGATCAGCTGCGGCCGGTGGGCGTCCAGGGCCGGCAGCCAGTCGCGTTCGATGGCCGCCCGGTAGGCGGCGCTGCCGGTGCCTGCCGGCAGCGGCGTGCAGATCACGTTGGCGGCGGCGCTGGCAAAAAAGCGGTGCGGGTAGAAGGGGTGCTGAAAGGTGGAGCAGACCAGCACCTCCGGTCGATGCTCGAACGCTGCGATGGTGCCGTTGCCGTTGTGCACGTCGAAATCGAGTATCGCCACGCGCTCGACGCCGGGCTCGGCCAGGGCGGCAGCGGCACCGATGGCGACGTTGTTGTAGATGCAGAACCCCATGGCGGCGCCCGGTTCGGCGTGATGCCCGGGGGGGCGCACGGCGCAGAACGCGCGCCGGTCGTCGGATTCATCGGTGACATCGCCTGACCGAACGCGGGGCAGGACCGCACGCACCGCGTCCACCACGGCGCCGGCGGCCAGCGCCGCTGCGCCCAGACTGCCGGGGCCCATGGCGGTATCCGGGTCCAGCGCCACCAGCCCCGACTCCGGGTCCAGCGCCTGCAGGCGGTCCAGGTAGCGCGGCACGTGCACGCGCTGCAGATCCTGGCGGCGGCATGGCTGTGGCGTGCGCGGGCTGAGCCGATCGAGCAGCCCTGTGGTCTGCAGGTGATCGAGCAGCGCGCTCAGCCGCTCGGGGCGCTCCGGGTGTCCCGGCCCCATGTGGTGATTCAGGCAGTCGGGGTGGCTGTAGAGCAGCATCTCAGTTGGCCTTGCGCGCGCTCGCCGCGCGCAGGGCCGGCGCCTGAGCCAGAAGACTGCGAAACGCCTGCGGCGTCACCGGTGGCGAGAACAGGTAGCCCTGAAAGTCCGTGCAGCCCGCGTCGCTCAGCCGCGACAGCTCCACCTCCCGTTCCACGCCCACCGCGACGACGCGCAGATCGAAGCGCTGCCCGAGCTCGCAGATCTGTGTGGCCAGCTCCAGCGCCAACGGATCCGAATCGATCCGGCTCACCACGCTGCGATCGATCTTCAGCGTGTCGGCGGGACAGCGCAGCAGCTTGCTGGCATCGATGAGCGAACTGCCCAGGTTGTCCAGCGCGAAACGTACGCCCCAGTCGCGCAGCCGGTACAGCATGGCGCGGTGATCGTCCACCAGCCGCAGCATGGCGTCGTGCGGCAGCTCGAGCTCCAGCATAGCGGGATCGAACCAGTGCTCGCTGCGGTAGCGGCCGATCTGTTGGACGATGGCGCCTTTGTGGAACTGCTGGGGCGATACGTTCACGCCCAACCGCAGCGGTTCCAGAAGATGCTCGAACCAGGTCGACGCCTGCCGGCAGGCCTGATCGAGCACCCAGTCGCCGATTCGGGCCATATGGCCGTGGCGCTCCGCCACCGGAATGAAGCGGTTGGGCGCCAGCTCGCCGATCTCCATGCCCTGCCAGCGCAGCAGCGCCTCGACGCCGCTGAGCCTTGGCTCGGCCTCGGCGCCGACAGCCACCTGCGGCTGCAGCACCAGCGAGAACTCGTCGCGCTCCAGCGCTTCCGGCAACCGTTCGTCGATGCCGCTGCGCGCGCTCTGCATGCGGTTGCCGCCGGCTTCGAATGCGCGTCGCATGAGCCGCCAGGCATCGGACCACAGCGGCTCGGAGTCGTTGAACAGTGCTGCCCAGCTGTAGCCGAGACTGGCAGTGAGGTGCAGCTCGCCGCCGCGATAGCGCAGCGGCTCGCGCAGCTTGCGCAGCAGCAGCTCGCCGGCTTCGGTTCCAGCGTGCTCGGTCACGTCGGGCAGCGCCACCACGAAGCAGGCGGCGTCGTAGAACCCGAGCACGCCGCGGCCGGACAGCCCGGCGCGAACGTGCTCGGCCAGAGCTGCGAGAAGGTCGGTTTTGCTGACCGGATCCAGGTTCCCGTACAGATGTCCCGCGTGATCTATCTGCAGCACCAGCAGACCCATTGCTTGACCGGAATAGCGTGCCAGTGACTGAAACAGTTCCTCGTGGCGAGGCAGTCGGGTGATGGGCTCGGTGCGCTCGAGCTCGCCGAAGCGCTCCCGGAAGCGGCGCGCATTGACGCAGGTCTTGAGCGCCTGCAGCAGCTCCCGGTCGGACAGACTCGAGGGAATGCGCGCCGCGCCGTCGGGTGTCCGGGTCGACCCGTCCGTCGTCAGCAGCACGCGCACGCCGGGCCCGTCCTGCTGCATCTGCAGCAGCTCCGGGTCATCGCTGATCAGCAGGTCGGCGATGGTTCCGGCCGCGCCGAGCTGCGCCGCGAACGTATCTGGGTCGTCGCTTGCGCGACAGCTCCAGCCGGCGTCTGCGGCAACCAGGCTGAGGCGATGGCGCAGGTCCGGGTCTCTGATCAGAGCGCAAAGAATCATGGTTGCGGGTCCGCCTGACTGCCGGTGAAGTTTCGATCGAAGTGCGCATCGCTGCCGCGGGGCGCTACGGGCGCACAGCTCATTGTGTCAAGTTTAGACGCTCGTGCGGTTTGGCCGCAGGCGCTTGTCACAGCCGCAGGCGCTTGTCACAGCCGCAGGCGCTTGTCACAGCCGCAGGCGCTTGTCACAGCCGCAGGCAATGCCCGCCGTGGAGCCGGTTGCGACGGCTAGAGGGGTTCCAGCCAGCAATGCTTGTGGTCGCGACGTAGGCAGGCGATGCGCCGCAGCGCATCCAGGTAGTCGCTGTCTGCCGCCGCAACGCCGTTGATGGTATTGAGATCCACACGTCCGCGCTGGCGGAGCAGGTGCACGATGGGCCCCATCAGCCGGCCGAGCCGCGGATCATCGGGCGCAACCAGAAGCTGCAGGCGCCGGCCACGGTTTTCCACCACCGCCCCCAGCTGCCCGTCGGCGAAGGCGAGGTAGTTTCCAGGGCGCCGCGCCGGCAGCTCGGCCCAGTCCAGGCCGAGACCGCAGGGTGCCGCAGGGTCCATGGCGTTTACCCAGAAACTGTCGCCATCGGCGGGCTGCGTTAGTGGATCGGCGGGGTTCCGCGTGCTGCCGCCGGCGCTGCTGCCGAGCAGCACTGAGACCGCTTCGGACAGCGCGAACTGAGGTCCGGACAGGCCTTCGAAGAAATAGCCGGTCACGACTTCGCCCGACAGTTCCATTACTCGCAGGGCCCGGAACAGGTCGCGCCAGCGGCCGGGGCCGTCACGGTTGGCCAGCTCGCGGCAGACGATGCCGTAGCGGTCGAGGAGGATCCGTGCCAGCTCCTTTGCGTCTTCCAGCGCCGCCAGCGGATCGTCGTCTGGCCCGGGCCGCGAGTTCAGCGTCCACAGGCCCGTCCAACCCCGAGCGGCGCCCCGGGCGCGCCGCTGCGGCCCCGCGCGGCGTCCGCTGCGCAGGCGGGCGCCGGGGCGCTGGCCGCTGGTCATGGCCGGTGCGTTCGAATCCCAGCCGGGCAGCTTGAAGTCCCCTGCCTGTCCCTGGCGCAGGGGTTGCAGCGAGTCCGCGGACAGAGCGCCCTGCCATACTGCTGACCACCACAGATGGTTGAACTCCGCCAGGGGGCGGTTCTGGCGATCGGCCAGCTGGTGAAATCCGTAGCTGGCGGTGGGATCAGCGAACAGGGCGCCGATGCTGGCCTCGGCGCTGTCGTCGGCCGCCTCGGCGCCGCTCTGCAGGGCCAGATCTTCCGCGTAACCGAGCCGTATCTGGCCGTTGCCGGCGCCCCGCCAGTGCAGACCCAGCGCGGCTACCGCGCCGTCGAGCTGTTCGGCCGTGCAACCGGCGCAGCGCGCGGCTGGCAGATCGTCGAGCCAGATCGCCACTGGCGCGGCATAGCCGCGCAGCGTTTCCAGAGCGGTTGCCAGATCGGGAGGGCCTGCCGCCGTGCCCGCCGCGGCGAGGCCCTGCCAGGCGGCGAGGAATCCGGGCAACTGCCGGACCGACCGGGGTTCGAGGCGCGGACGCCGTAGCGCGCGCTGCAGGCGCAGAATGGCCTCGAACGACTGGCGTTCGCAGAGATAGTCGCCATCGTCGTCCGCCAGCAGCGGACCGCGCAGCAGCTCTCCGGACTGCAGCAGATCCTCCGGCACGGCTGGCAGCAGCTCGTGAAGTTTCTGGAGGGACAGGGGGCCGTGGAACGACAGCACCTCCAATGCGAGCTGCACGGCACTGCGTGGATCGGAGACCTCCGGGATCGGACCGCTGACCGTCGCGCCATCGCTGAGGCCGCTTTCCCGCAGCACGTGCAGAACTTCCCGGTGCGCCAGCCAGACCGCCGCCCTGCGCTGCAGCCGGGCTGCGTGAGGATGCTCGATGGCGCCCGGCCACTCGGCACCGGGCAGCAACACACGCTCTTTCAGCCATTCGAGCCAGTCGTCCTCGGAGTCCGGCTGGTAGCCGGGGGCGCGCCGCTGGCGGCGTTCGAGGTAGGCATCGATTGCGGCGCGCTCGAGGCGCGGCCGCAGCGCCGCGTCGCCGCTGACGCCGCGGATCAGGTCGTCGGAGAGCGCGCTCGGCGTCCCCGGGTCCGGCGTGTCGTCGGCATACATGTAGCCGGAGATCTGGCCGTAGCTGAGGCCGGCAGCGAACGGGCTGGGCGTGGCGCACTCGACCTCTGTCCAGGGCAGGCGCGCATCGTCCAGGGCGATCAGGCGCTCGCGCAGTGCGGGCAGGTCGAACTCGTCGGCCAGGCACGAACGCCAGGCCTCGAGCAGCACAGGAAATTCCTGGAAGTCCCGCACCTGGGTCAGCAGCTGCCTGGACTGCAGCCGAGACAGCCACAGCGGCAGGCGTTCGCCGAAGCGCTGACGGGTGAGCAGCAGCGCCCGTCCTGCCGCCTCGCGGAAGCGCGCGCCGAAGAAGCCGGATCCTTCCAGGCTCCCGCGCAGCAGCCGGTCCAGCTCGTCCGGACGGACCAGCGACAGCACGACGTCCGCCGACAGAGGCTCACGGCTCTGCACGACCACGCAGTTGTCGTCGGCGTGTACCTGCGCCGGAGCGATCCCGGCCTCCACCAGAGCTGCCTTGAGGGCCAGCGCCCAGGGCAGGTTCAGCTGGCCGCCCCACAGCGTGTGAAGCACCAGCTGCTGCAGATCTCCGGCGCCCCGATATCCGCCCGGTCCGGCCAGAATGCGCTCCACCAGCAGGTGCCCGGCGTGCGGCAACGGTGCGCCGCTGTGCCTGCGCTGGTCTTCGAGGAAGGCGCCCAGCTCGCCCGCCGCGGTGGCTTCGAAAGCATGTTCCCGTTCGAGCAGCGCGCACAGGGCGTCGCGCCCGTCGCTGGACAGAAGGGCGTCGGCGCGCTGCAGGAAGGCGGCGATCCGCCGCGAGAAGTGATGGCTGCGATTCTGCGCTTCCGCCCGCCAGAACGGCGGTGCCGTCGCGGGAGCCTGCGTCGGCCGCACCAGCACGTCGTTGTGCGTGATGCGCTGGATCTGCCAGTTCTGGGTGCCGAGGGTGAATATCTGGCCGAGCGTTGCTTCCCAGACGAATTCCTCGTCGAGCTCACCGAGCCGGGCGCCGTTGTCCACGTGACGCAGTTGAAAGTAGCCGCGATCCGGAATCACGCCGCCGGCGTTGTACATGGCCAGCAGCGCGCCGTGGGTGGCGTGCACGTTCCGGTGGATGCGGTCCAGGCTCACCCGCGCCTTGAGCTCGCGCAACCGGGTTCCGGCGTAGCGCCCCGCCAGCATCTCCACAACCAGGTCGAACTGCTCACGCGGCAGGGTCTCGTAGGAACCGCTGCGCTGCAGCACCTCATACAGCGCGTCCAGCGGCCAGGTTTCGCTGGCACTCATGGACACGATGATCTGCGCCAGCACGTCGAGGGGATTGCGCAGCAGGCGCATGGGCTCGATGTCGCGCTCGGCGAGCGCACCCGCGAGTGCCGCTGCTTCGACGAAATCGAACGGGTGCGTCGGATACAGGCTGCCGCGGCTCACCGCGCCCACCTGGTGACCGGCCCGGCCGATCCGTTGCAGCGTCGCGGCGATGGACGGCGGGCTCTGCACCAGCAGCACCTCATCGAGCGCGCCGATGTCGATGCCCATCTCCAGGGAGCTGGTGGCGACGATGGCGCGCAGCTGGCCGGCCTTGAGCCGCTCCTCCACGGCGAGGCGGATCTCCCGTGCCAGCGAGCCGTGGTGTGCGTATGCCAGCGGCTGCGGCTGGTCTTCATTGATCCGCTGGGTGAGCTTTTCGGCCAGACGCCTGCTGTTGGTGAACAGCAGCGTCGAGCGGTTGCTGCGGATCCGCTCGCGGAAGGCGTCGGCCAGCGGCGACCAGATCGGCTCGCCGCGATCCGCGGCAGTGCGCGCCGCGGCTGGATAGCGGACCCGCAGGTCGATGCGTTTCTCCTGCGCCGCTGACACCGTTCTGATGGGTCGTGGCCGCAGCGACGCGTCGCGTCCGGCGATGAATTGCGCCACAGCCTCGATCGGCCGCACGGTAGCCGACAGGGCGATGCGCTGAAACTCGCCGCTGAGCAGCGTCAGGCGCTCCAATGCCGTGAGCAGGAGCGTGCCGCGCCGGTTGTCGACCAGTGCGTGGACCTCGTCGAGCACCACGCTGCGCACGGTGCCGAGAGCGTGGCGACCGCGCTCGCTGGTGAGCAGAAGATGCAGGCTCTCCGGCGTGGTGATCAGAATCTCGGGCGGCCGGCGCAGCATGCGCTGGCGCTCACCGGCCGCGGTATCGCCGGACCGCGTCTGCACCCTGAGGCTCGGAAGCACGCCGCGCTGGTACAGCGCGTCCAGCGGTTCCAGCAGATTGCGCCGGATGTCGTTGTTCAGCGCCTTCAGTGGCGAAACGTAGACCACGCGCGTCGCTCCCGGCTGCCAGCGGCCGGCGGCGAATTCGTTGAGTGCCCAGAGGAAGGCGGTGAGCGTCTTGCCGCTGCCCGTAGGGGCGGTGACGAGCAGGTGCTCGGCGCTTGCGATGATCGGCCAGCTCGCGGCCTGTGCCGCCGTAGGCGCGTCGAACCGGCTGCCGAACCAGTCGCGTACCCCTGGCTCGAAAGCTGCCAGCGCGGCATCGAGGTCGACGTTGGCGCTCGTTCGGTGGTCGGGCATGGCGCGATTATTGCGCCGCAGCGTCTACGAACACCACCGCCCTGCACTAGAATGGGCGCCTGTGCGTCTCGTGTGTCGATGGAGGTCAGCGGTGGCACTCACTCAGGCAGCGCGGCAGGCCGCCGCATTGCTGCAGCCGGGTCAGAAGGTATTCGTCTCCGGCAGCGTCAACGAGCCAACGGCACTGCTCGAGCTGCTGCGTGATCACGGTGTGCCGGACGATCTGCAGTTCGTCCAGTTTCCGCTTGGCGGCTACAACCAGCAGGATTTCACGGGCTACAACCCGAGCGCGCGGTTTACCACATTTTTCATGACCGAGGCGCTGCGGGGCGCCGATCCGGACCGGCTGCAGTTTCTGCCCATGCAGATGCGCGCCGTGTTCGACTATCTCACTCGGGAAGTGGATGTGGTGCTCATGCAGGTGGCGCGCGGTCGGGACGGGCGCCTGCGGCTCGGCCCGAACGTGGATTTTCTCGCAGCGGCCCTGGGTTGCGCCGGCACAGTGATCGCGGAGCTGAACGAGGGGCTCGTGGCGCCGGCGGGCTGCCCGATCGTGGACGAACGGGACATCGACCTGCTCGTTCCCAGCGATCGTGCGCTCTACGAGCTGCCGCGTCCCGTCATCGATGACGCCGCCGCAGCCATCGGCGGGCACGTGGCCGGCCTGATCCGCGATGGTGACTGTCTGCAGACCGGGATAGGCGGCATCCCGGCCGCGATCCTGGAACGGCTCGAGGACAAGAACGATCTCGGCCTGCACGGCGGGCTGCTGGACGATGGCGGCATGCGGCTTATTCGCAACGGCAACGTCACCGGGCGCAACAAACCGATCGACACGGGTCTACACATCACGGGTATGGCGCTGGGATCGGCCGAGCTGTTGGGTTGGCTGGCTGACGCGCCGGAGGTCAGCTTTCGCAGCGCCAACTACACGCACGAGGTCGGCGTCATCCGCCAGCTGCCCGGTTTCGTATCGGTGAACTCCGCCGTTCAGGTGGACCTGTATGGCCAGGTCAACGCGGAGATGGCGGGCGGTAGGCAGATCTCGGGAACCGGCGGCTCGGTGGATTTCATGCGTGCCGCGCGCGCCAGCAGCGGCGGTCGCTCCATCGTCGCCATGAATGCCACCGCCCGCGGTGGCAGCGTGTCGCGAATCGTGCCCAGAGTCGAGCTGGTGACTGCCCTGCGTACGGATGTCGACATGGTCGTCACCGAGTACGGCGTTGCACATCTGAGGAACGCGCCGGTGCGCGAGCGTGCCGAGGCGCTCATTGCCATAGCCGCGCCGGAGTTCCGCGACGCGCTGCGCGCGGCGCTGCCTGGATGACGGCACCGTGCGCGCGGCGCGCCCTGCGTCCGCTCGTGACGCCCACTGGATTGCTGCGCGAATCGCACTAAACTTGCAACAGGATAAGCCGCGACAGGGAGTTGGCGGTCATGGATTACGTTGGCATCGACCCGACGGTCGGGTTGGAGTGTTCGCACTGTCAGCACGTGACACGCTTGAGCTACAGCGATCTGCTGGAGCGCGTGAGCGCCGGCGTCAAGGTGCCCTGCGGTTCGTGCGCGCGACAGATGCTGCACGACTGGACCACCGTCAGCGTGGTGCAGAACATCATCAAGCGGCGTATGCGCGAAGCGCACGAGAGCCGCAATCCGGCGCGCGCGGACAGCGCCTGAATCCCGTCTGAGTCCCGGCAGGATCGAGACCCATCAGGGCGCTGCGGCATCGGGCTGCGTCGCTCTGGCGCCATGCACCAGCCCCAGGCTGATGAGCACGAAGGCATACTCCTCGGCCAGGTCGTGCAGCGCGTCGTAGCGTCCTGACTGACCGCCGTGACCGGCCTCCATGTTGGTCTTCAGCAGCAGCCAGTTGCGGTCGCGCTTCAGCGTGCGCAGCCGGGCCACGTATTTGGCCGGCTCCCAGTACGTGACGCGCGGATCGTTCAGGCCCGCCGTGACCAGCATCGGTGGATAATGGCCCGGCTTGAGCTGCTGGTAGGGGCAGTAGCTGCGGATGCGTTCGAACGCGACGGGATCTTCGATGGGATTGCCCCACTCCGGCCACTCGATGGGCGTCAACGGCAGATCCGGTGAAAGCATGGTGTTGAGCACGTCGACGAAGGGTACGTGCGCGGCTACCGCACCCCAGAGCTCCGGAGCCTGGTTCACGACCGCGCCCATCAGCTCGCCGCCGGCGCTCTCGCCCGCAATGGCCATGCGGCCGGCGCTGGTGTAACCCTCTCTGATCAGAAAACGGGCGACGTCGACGAAGTCGTTGAAGGTGTTGGTGCGCTGCTCGAGCTTGCCCGCCTCGTACCAGTCGTAGCCCAGGTCGTCGCCGCCGCGGATGTGGGCGATCGCAAATACGAAACCGCGGTCGAGCAGCGACAGCCGGTTGGCAGAGAACCCGGGCCGGATGGCCACGCCGTAGGCGCCATAGCCGTACTGATAGGCGGGCGCGCTGCCGTCCCGCACCAGGCCGCGCCGGTAGACGACGCTGACCGGCACGTGAGCGCCGTCTCGGGCGACGACGGTGCGGCGTTCGGTGCGATAGCTCTGGGCGTCGTAGCCGCTGGGAATGTGCTGGACCTTGCGCGTCTGCAGCGCACGGGTCTGCAGGTCGTAGTCGTAGACCGTTTGCGGCGTGACCATGGACTGATAGATCAGCCGCAGCGTCGGGCTGGCGTACTCCGGATTGGCGCCGGCGTCGACGCTGTAGCTCGGCTCCGGAAAGGCGATGCTGTGGCTGCTGCCGTCGTCGTCGAGGATGCGAACCTGATCGAGCCCCTCGACGCGCTCGCCGACGATGAGGCGGCCGCGGCGGCGCAGCAGCCAGGTCAGGTAGTGACGCGTGCTGCCACTGATCAGCCGCTCCCAGTTGTCCTCGGCCGGCGCCGCCTGCGGCGCCCGGTATATGCCGAAGTTGCGATGGGCGGCATTGCTGAGCACGTAGAAGCTGCCCTCGCCGTGGTCCACGTGGTAGTCATGGCCCGTGCGCCTGGGGGCTATCAGCAACGGCTCCGCCTCCGGGTCGTCGGTCGGCAGGCAGCGCACTTCCGTGGTGGTGTGATCTCCCGTCGTGATCAGCAGGAACGCCTCAGAGCTGGTGGTGTCGAGGCCGACGAAGAATGCTTCGTCGCTTTCCTCGTAGAGAACGCGGTCCCGGTCCAACGGCGTGCCGACGCGGTGCAGGCGAGCCTGATAGGGCCGCCACTGCTCGTTGACGGCGAGGTAGGCGAGCCGGCCGCTGTCGGCCGACCACTGCGGCGTGCCCAGGGTATCGCGGATGGGCTCGTCGATACGCGTGCCGCTGGCGAGATCTTTGATCTCCAGGGTGAAACGCTCCGAGCCATCCGTGTCCGCCGTCCAGGCCAGATAGCGACCGTTCGGACTCACCACCATCCCCCCGAGTCGGAAGTAGCTGTGTGCGGCAGCCAGCTCGGTCTCGTCGAGAATCACCTGCCACTGCGGCGAGTCCTCCTGGGGCTCGCCACCGCCATCGTCCGCGGCGCGCAGCCACTGCCGGTACTGGGCACCGGATTGAAATCGCCAGCGGTACCAGAAGCCGGATTTCCTGTAGGGCACCGACAGCTCCTCCTCCGGCTGGCGCGCCTTGATCTCCTCGAACAGCGCCTGCACCAGGTCCCGATGGGGTCCCATGCAGGCTTCGACGTAGCTGTTTTCCGCGGCCAGATAGTCGAGCACGCGCCGATCCTGCACGTTGGGATAGCCGGGATCCCGCAGCCAGTGGTACGGGTCCTCCAGCGTCACGCCGTGGCAGCTGTGGCTGTGCGGGATGCGCGGTGCGCGGGGCGGTTCGAGCATGTTGTGATGGTGACCGATGTCCGGCAGCCGTTACTACTGGAATGCGCGGGCAAACGCAAACCGTTATGATCCCGGGCTCTCATCGACTGGAGCGCGCGGCCGCGCCTGGTGTTGCCCGTTGGGTCGCGCAGGAACGGTCGCGCACGGAGGGTGATCAGTGGAGCAGCGGCGACTTGGCAGTTCCGGGCTGTACGTATCCGCCATAGGGATCGGCTGCAACAACTTCGGCGGCCGGATCGATGCCGCGCAGACCCGCGCTGTGGTGGACGCGGCGCTGGATGCGGGCATCAACTTCTTCGACACGGCCGACGTCTACGGTGGCCAGCGCTCTGAGGTACTGCTCGGCCAGGCACTCGGCCTGCGCCGGCAGCAGGTGGTCATCGCCACCAAGTTCGGCATGCCCATGAGCAGCGATCCGGCGCAGGCTCTGCATGCCAAGGGCGGCTCGCGTCGCTACGTGCGCCTGGCCGTCGAGGCGAGCCTGCAGCGCCTGGGTACGGACTACATCGACCTCTATCAGATGCACGCGCCGGATTCCGCCACGCCGATCGAGGAGACGCTGAGCGTGCTCGACGACCTGGTACGCGAGGGCAAGATCCGCTATCTCGGTCACTCCAACTTCAGTGGCTGGCAGATTGCGGATGCGCACTGGGTTGCCCGCACCAGCCGCTACACGCCGTTCGTGACCGCGCAGAATCACTACAGCCTGCTGGAACGCGGCGTGCGCCATGAGGTCCTGCCGGCGTGCGAACGCTTCGGCCTGGGCATGCTGCCGTATTTCCCGCTCGCCAGCGGCATGCTTACGGGTAAGTACCGTGCCGGTGAGCCCGCACCGGAGGGGACCCGTCTGGCGCTGATGGAAGGGCTGGCCAGGCGCGCCATGACCGATAGCAATTTCGACCGCGTCGCGCGACTGACGGAGTTCGCGGCGGGCCGCGGCCACACCCTGCTGGAGCTCGCGTTCTGCTGGCTGCTGAGCCAGAACGTCATCAGCAGCGTGATCGCCGGTGCCACCTCAGCGGAGCAGGTGGCCGCCAATGCCGCGGCCGGCAGTGCCTGGCGGCTCGACACGGCGGAGCTCGACGAGGTTGCGGCGCTGCTGCGCGATTGAGCGCGGCGGGGTCTGATTACAACGCCGTGTGCGGCCGCTTCAACGTCAGCACCGACCCGTTGTCGAAGCTGCTCCTGGAACTGGTGGGGCTGCGTCATCCGGGCCCGGACAACGCCAACGCCGCGCCTACCGAACAGATCGTGGTGCTGCGCCTGCGCACGGACGGCGCGCCGGAGCTGGTGCCAATGCGCTGGTGGTTGACGCCCTACTGGGCAAAGGAGCCGAGCACCCGCTACTCCATGTTCAACGCGAAATCGGAAACTGCCGCGACCAGCCCCGCATTTCGGGAGCCTCTGCGCAGGCGGCGCTGCGTGGTGCCGGTGTCGGGCTTCTACGAGTGGATCCGCCAGCGCGGCGAGAAGTTGCCCTACTACATTCGACCGCATGCGGAACCGGGAATGCTGCTGGCCGGCATCTGGGACCGCTGGCGGCCGAAAGGTGCCGTGTCGGCGGAGCAGGCGGATGCCGCCGGTGACGCGGGCGAAGAGGTCCAGCCTCTGGAGAGCTTCGCCATTCTCACGACCGCGGCGGCCGAAGGGCTCGAGTTCGTGCACACCCGGCAGCCGGTGATGCTGTCCATGGCGGACGCGCGGCGGTGGCTCGATCCCGAGCTCGACGAGGCGGCAATTGCCGCACTGCTTGGGCCGGCGATCCCGGTGGCGCTGGACGCAGTACCGGTGTCGAGCTTCGTCAACAACGCCCGCAACAAGGGGCCGCGCTGCTACGAGCCGATCGCCGGGCCGGTGCCGGTGCGTGCGACGTCGGGCCCGCCGGCATGATGCTGCCGCCGGGGGAATGGCTGGGCAAGGGATCGCTGCTTGCCGCGGGACGCAGTCTGGGTCGGGCAATCGCCTGCAGCGTGCTGGTCGAACGTGACGACAACGGGACCACCCTCAAAGGCAGCTGGCACGACGATCCCGACCTGCCGCGCGACTTCGTGCTGCGCATCGCCGCCAACGAGAGCGGCACCTACACCCTGAGCATGCGTCTCGCGGGCGACACCCTGCAGGGCACTGCCAAACTCGACAGCGCACCCAATCTCGCCCTGCTTTGGAACGACAGCAGCACGGTGCATGTCGCGGCGGCGCTGTTTGCGCTCGGCGACGGCGGGCTCGGTCTGCGCGGTTTCGTTCGCGACGGGGATGCCGTGCTCACCTGGGAGCTGCGCTTCACGCGTCGTCAGCAGACGCTCGGCGGCGACAACGTGGTGACCCTGCGCCGGCGCCGCTGAGCCCGATCACCGTTCCAGGTTCAGCCAGGCGAGATCTTCAGGGGCGAGCTCGATTGCCAGTGCGGCCACGCAGCTGCGCAGTTCCGCCAGCGTGCGCGGCCCGATCAGCGGGAAGCACGGAAACGGCTGGCACAGCACATAGGCCAGCGCCACGTTGATGAGCTCCACACCCCGTCGCCGTGCCAGCGCCTCGGCGCGGTCGCGGCGCTCGAAGTTGTCGTCTGCAAACCAGGTGCGGCGCAGCTCGGCGATGGTCGGCTGCACGCGGGTCACCGCGGGGTTCTCGCGGGCCGCGTCGGCGCGCACCTGGGCAGCCCAGGGCGTGAAGAATCCGCGCGCCTGGGACGACCAGGGCATCAGCGCCATCCCGGTTGCGCGCAGATAGTCGCGGAATACCGGGTCGGACGCAGCTTCGACGCCGGGCCAGATGGGTGCAACCATGCGCGCAAGGCTGAAGTTGTTGGAAACCGCGCTGAATCCCTGCAGCTGGTGGCGGCGGGCGTAGTCGTTGGCCTCGCGCAGCCGCGGCAGGGTCCAGTTGGAACCGCCGAAAACGCCGATGCGGCCGCGCCGGACTTCCGCATTGAGAGCGTCGATGAACTCCGCCGCAGGTACTTCCGGGTTGTCGCGGTGCAGGAAGTAGACGTCGACCGAGTCGGTCTGCAGACGTTCCAGCGACTCGGTCAGCTGCGGTGCGATAGCTTCCGGAAAGTTGTCCGGTGTGTGTGCACCCTTGCCGATGATCACCAGTTCGTCGCGCAGTCCGCGCTGCTGGTGCCAGTGGCCCAGAAATTTTTCCATCGTGCCGCCGCCGTAAATGTAGGCAGTATCGAAGGTGTTGCCGCCCAGCTCGAAGAACGCGTCCCACATCACGGCGGCGTGGCTCATGCTCGGCTGGTTGTCGCACCCCATCACGAGGCGCGATGCCGGCTTGGCGAGTCCCGGCACGGCAGCGCGGTCGATGTCCGGCTTGCCGCCCGCGCGTGGCGCCCGGCCGAGCAGCGGTCCGCGATGGCTGGCCGGACGCTCCTGCTCGAATTCGAGGCCGATGGCATGGCGCCAGGCGTCCAGGGCCAGCGCATTGCCGAGGCTGTCCTGCCAGCTCATCAGCGGTGACTCGACACGGCCGTCACGCAGGAGCCCCGCAAAATGTTCCGCCTCGAGGACGTAGAGGGGTTCTGCCTGGCCGCTGACGGTTTCGCGATCGCGGCCGTTACGGATCAGGTCGAATGACCAGTTGCCCGCCGCATCCGCGCACAACCAGGGATTGCGCAGGTGAATACGGCCGGCGCTGCCGTACAGTGAGAGACTGTTGTCGAGCCCGACGGAAACGCTGCTGGCGACCTGGGCCGACAACCCGTTGTCGAACTTGAGCAGCGCTGCAGACCATTCGTCGACGCCGGTGCGACCGAGGTGGCCGTGGGCCACTACCTCCACCGGCTCGGCAGCCGCAAGCAGCCGGGCGGCAGACACCGGGTAGCAGCCCACGTCCATGATGCCGCCGCCGGCGAGACGATTTGCGAACAGCCGGCTGTCGGGATCAAATGCGGCGTGGTAGCCGAAGCTCGCCTCGATGTGGCGCAGCTCGCCGATGGCGCCGTCGCGAACGAGTGCCACCAGCCGCAGGGTCTGCGGATGGCAGCGGTACATGAATGCTTCCATCAGCAGGCGCTGATCGCGGCTGGCGGCGTCGACCATGGCCATCACTTCCGGGTGATTGAGCCCCAGCGGCTTCTCGCAGAGCACCGCTTTACCGGCCGCGAGCGCGCGCAGGGCCCACTCGGCGTGCTGCGGGTGCGGCGTGGCCACGTAGACGGCGTCTAATTCCGGGTCATCGAGCAGCGCGGCATAGTCGGCGCAGGGGCGCACGTCCGGATAGCGGGCGGCGAACGCCTCGGCCGCCGGCTGGTTGCGGCTGGCCGCTGCCACCAGCCGGTTGCCGCGGGCGGCACCCAGCGCGTCGGCGAATGCGCCGGCAATGCGTCCTGTGGCGATTATGCCCCAGCGACCTTCCTGCATGATCGATGCTCCCGGAAAAACGCGCACGCTACCGGCTGCGCCCCGTTGCCGGCAAGGACCGGCTGCGGCTCGCGCCGGCAGTCGCAGCGCCCGGCGCCGGAATCAGCGCAGGTAGGGCCGCAGCACCAGCAACAGCTGCGCCTTCAGATCGGCGGCGATTGTGCCCGGGTCGGCGTCGGGCATGGAGATGGCTCGCAACGCCGCGTGATCGCTGAGGTAGATCACCACCTGCGCGAGCACCTCCAGATCGACCTGTCCGTCCAGCTCGCCGCGAGCCCGGGCGCCGGCGAGCGCGGCCGCGAGAACCTCGCGCAGTTCCGTGTCGAGCAACCCCATGAGCGATCCGAAGGTATCCGGGTCGCGCAGACTCTCAGCCGTCACGGCGCGCCAGTAGCCGGGGGCGCGCTGCCCGACCAGTGTGATCGTCGCCCTCACCAACGCATCTATGGCGCCTTCGAGCCCGGGCCATGGCCCCCGGGCGGGGTCGAATGCCGCCAGCGCCTGAGCTTCCATGCTGCGCGCCTCGCCGAGCAATATCTCGTGCAGGATGCGCGCCTTGCTCGGAAAGTAGTTGTACACGGTCTGGTAGGAAACCTCGGCCGCCGCAGCGATGTCCCGGATGGTCACCGATTCGTACCCCTCGGAGTCGAACAACCGGGACGCTGCAGTCACGATGCGTTCTCTGGCCTGGGCTTTCTTGCGTTCCCGCAGTGAGGTCATCTGACGATTGCGTGCGGTGGAAAATATTTGATAGAGTCTAACTTTCGTATGAGTCAAAATACAAGCCGGCCGCAGCGTGCAGCCCTACGGGCCCGGCACCAGACTTGGAGGCTTTTCATGCGCGCATCCCCTACGGCAGCAGGCACTCTGACCACCGTGTTGAGAGCCGCTGCCGCCGCGGCGCTCGTTTTTTCTTCCCTGACCGCCGTAGCGGAGACGGCGCAACGCGAGTCCGCCGCGGCAGCCGACACAGTCGACGCCCGGGCGCTGATCGCCGCGGCCATCGATCTCACCCGCGGCCGCACCTCGTTCGTACGCATGACCATGGTGGTGCACCGGCCGGACTGGGAGCGGACCTCGACGCTGGTGGCCTGGACCCGCGGGCGCGAGGATGCGCTGATCCGATTCACCGAACCGGCTCGCGATGCCGGCAACGCCACGCTCAAGCAGGGCGATCGCATGTGGACGTTCACGCCCAAACTGAACCGTACCATCCGGCTGCCCTTCAGCCTCATGTCCCAGAGCTGGGCGGGCTCGGACTTCTCCTACAACGACCTCTCGCGCACGGACAAGCTGCTGCACTACTACGACCTCGGGCTCACCGGAACCCAACAGCGCGACGGGCATGCGATCTACACCATCGATGCCGTCCCCCATGACGATGCCCCCGTGGTCTGGGGTAAGGAGCAACTGGTACTGCGGGACGATTACGTGCTGCTGTCGGAGACGTTCTTCGATCAGAGCCTGACGCCGCTCAAACGCATGGAGACGCTGGAAATCGGAGAGCTGGGTGGAAGAACCTTCGGCACCCGAATGCGCATGCTCAAGCTCGACGAGCAGGATCATTACACCGAGATCAGCTACGCCGAGGCGCAGTTCGATCTCGATCTGCCCGATCAGCTGTTCACGCTGTTCGCGCTGAAGAGCGGCGCGACTCCCGAGACGTTGAGCGGCGGCGCGCGATGAGTGCCGCCATGCGTCGTCGCGAGCCGCGCATCGAGGCGCAGCGCAGCGCGATCACCGGCACCATGCAATGAGTGAGATCCTGGGCAGCGTCGTCGAGCGTCCGCAGCGCGGGGCCGCGGGGCTGGGGCTGCGCATCGCCTGGCGCAATCTCTGGCGCAATGCCAGGCGCACCTGGCTCACTGCCGGTGGCGTCGCGTTCGCCGTGTTTCTGGTGGTGCTGTCCATGTGCATACAGCTCGGCAGCTACGAGATGATGGAAGAAAATGCGACCTCGCTGCTGATCGGTCATCTGCAGCTGCAGAACGCCGACTACGTCGACAGCGACCGGCTCGAGGACACGCTGGCCGACGCCACGGCGCTGCTCGACGTCGTACGCCGGACCAGGGGCGTGGTCGCGGCTGCGCCGCGCCTCGAAGCGTTCGCGCTGGCCTCCGCCGGTGAGCGCAGCTTCGGTGCCCAGGTCCTGGGTGTCGATCCGGTGGCAGAGCGCGCCGTAGTGGATTTCGAGCGCCGCATCGTTGCGGGCCGCAATGTCGCCTCGGGGGAGGAAGGCCTGCTCGGGGAGGGTCTGGCGCGCAATCTGGGCGTGACGCCCGGTGACGAGGTGGTGGTGCTCGGCACGGGCAAGGAGGGCGGCGTCGCCGCGCTGGTGCTCAAAGTGGTAGGCACGTTCCGCACGGGACTGGCGGATCTCGATCGGGCCCTGCTGCTGCTGCCCATCGCCACCATGCGTGATGCCTTCGGCCTGGGTGACGAGGTGCACAGCATCGCCGTGCGAACAGACAAGCTGGCGCACGTAGGCCGGGTGGCGGAGCGCATCGCCGCCGCGGTCGTGCATATCCCGCGCACCGACGTGCGCGTGCGTCCCTGGTGGGAAGTGCTTCCGGAACTGCGCCAGGCCATAGAGGTGGATCGCCTGAGCGGCTCGCTGTTCTACTGGCTGATCATGATTCTGGTCGCGTTCAGCGCGGTGAACACCTTCATCATGACGGTGTTCGAGCGCACCCGCGAGTTCGGCATGCTGCTGGCCATCGGTATGCGTCCCGCGCGCATCATGCGCATGCTGCAGTGGGAGGCGCTGTTTCTGTGGGCGCTGGGCGCCGCGATCGGGCTGGGCCTGGCGCTGGCGGTGGTGGGCTGGCTGATGCGTGCCGGCATTTCTCTCGGCGGCGGCCTGGAGCAGCTGGCGACTCAGATGTACGTGCCCACCCGGCTGTACCCCAGCTTCGCGCCGGCCGCCATGATCACCGCGCCGCTGGTGCTGCTGATCGGTACCCAGCTCGCTGCGCTGATACCGGCACTGCGAATCCGGCATCTCGCTGCAGCGGCGGCGCTGCGGGTGGCTGCGTGAGCGGTGTGCAGGGCGTTGTCGGCGGGAGTCGCGGACGCCGCACGGCACGCCGCACGGGGTTCGGCGGCGTCACCGGACCGCTGGCCTGGCGCAATCTCTGGCGCAACCGGCGCCGGACCTGGCTTACCGCGGGCGGCATCGGGTTCGCGGCCTGGTTGCAGGTGTTCGCCATGTCCATGCAGGACGGCACCTTCGGCACCATGGTGGACAATGCCGCGCGGCTGCTGACGGGGCATCTGCAGGTGCAGCGGCCCGACTACCACGATGATCCGCGCCTGGAACACGTGCTCGATGATGCCACCTCGCTGCGCGAACAGGCGCTGCGGCTGCCCGGCGTCACCGCGGCGCTCCCGCGCGCCCAGGCATTCGCCCTGGCAGCGGGGGAAGATCGAAGCTTTGGCGCGCAGATCATGGGCGTGGACGCGGCGGCGGAGCAGCGCGCGTCGAGCCTGCCGGGCATGGTGAATGAGGGCCGCTATCTCGAGGGTTCCGGTGAGGCGGTGATCGGCGCCGCTCTGGCGCGCAATCTCGGCCTCGGCGTAGGCGACGAGCTGATGCTGGTCGGCAACGCGCGTGAAGGCGGGGTTGCAGCCGCAGTCGCCCGGGTGGTGGGTGTGTTCAGCACGGGCATTGCGGAGCTGGACCGGGGTCTGGTGCAGATTCCCATCGACGATTTCCGCCAGGCATGGAATCTCCGCGCCGACCAGATCCACGCGCTTGTGGTGCTGCTCGACCGGACCGGCCGCAGTACCTCCGTGGCTCGAGCGCTCGCAGGCCCGGGACGCGCGGTGCTCGACTGGACCGAGCTGACGCCGGAGCTGGTTCAGGCGGTCGAGTTGAAACGGGTGGGCGCGCAGCTGTTCTTTGCTCTGGTTGCCGTGATCGTCACCTTCAGCGTGGTCAACACCTTCATGATGACCGTG
Organism: Pseudomonadales bacterium; assembly: GCA_041395905.1. Classification (GTDB taxonomy): domain Bacteria; phylum Pseudomonadota; class Gammaproteobacteria; order Pseudomonadales; family Azotimanducaceae; genus UBA7803. The sequence goes on along the minus strand of JAWKZP010000002.1, from coordinate 398,951 downwards.
TTCGAACGCACGCCGGAGTTCGGCATGCTGATGGCGCTGGGCATGCGTCCTGCCGCCATTGCGCGCCAGCTGTGCGGCGAAGCCCTTTGCATGGCGTTGCTCGGGCTCGTGCTCGGCCTCGGCAGCGCGGCACTGCTGGTGGCAGTGCTGGCAGCCGTGGGCGTGCCGCTGCCGGCCGACGTCGAAGACGTGCTGGTGCGCTACAAGCTGCCCGAGCGGATCTATCCGGTATTCAGCTGGGGAGCGGCGGCCACTGCCTGCATCGTGCTGCTGCTCGGCACCCAGCTCGCTGCGCTGGTGCCGGCGCTGCGCGTGCTGCGGCTGCGTCCCGTGCAGGCCCTCCGAGCCATGGAGTAACGTCGATGCCCGTGAAGCTGCTGGTTCAGCTCTCTGCCCGCAACCTGCTGCGTCATCGGCGGCGCACGCTGATGCTGCTCATGGCGATCTGCGTCGCCGTGGCCGGCGTCACCTTCATGAGCACGCTGATCCGGGGCTTTCAGTACGACATGCGGGAATCCGCGGTTGAGAACCTGACCGGCGACATCAAGATTCTGGCGCCCGGCTACCTGGACGATCCGAGTATCGAGCACAGTTTTGCGCTGGCTGCCGACTGGCAGCCCGATCTGCCGCCCGAACTGCTCGATGGCTGGGCCGCGCGCGTCAAGGTGCCGGCAGTGATCATGAGCGAGCGGGAAACGCGCGGGGTGCAGCTGGTGGGCATCGACCCGGAACAGGAGCGGATCTCGTTTCTCGCCGACGCCCGCTACCAGGGCGAGCGGCTGGCATCTGCAGCCGACGGTCGCGTGCTCGTCGGCAAGGCGCTCGCCGAGCAGCTCGAGACCGACGTGGGCCGGCGGCTGGTGATCATGACCCAGGGTGCGGACGGCCTCAACCGCGAGGCGGGTTTCCGCATCGCCGGGCTGTTCGACGCCGACGGAACGGGTCTCGAGAAAGCGTTCGTGTTCACCGGGGTCGGCGCTCTGCAGAAGCTGCTCGACGCCGACGTCGTCACCGAGGTCTCGATCCGGCTGCGTAAGGAGCCGGTGACCGGCAGCGTCATGAAGCACCTGCGCAGCTTCTTCTCCGGCCTCGACGTGCTGCGCTGGCAGGACCTCGAACCCCAGGCGGCGGCCATGTTCGCGTTCGCCGACGCGGCGGTGTTCATCTGGTTTCTGATCATGATGGGGGCGCTGATCTTCGGGCTGGTCAATACGCTGGTGACCTCGGTGATGGAGCGGGTGCGGGAGTTCGGCATGCTGCGCGCGCTGGGCATGCGTCCCGGCGCGGTGGTGGTGCAGGTGGTGCTGGAATCGACCCTGGTGATGGCCCTCGGCGTGGCGGTGGGGGTCGGCGTCGGCGTTCTGCTGACCCTTTGGCTGGCCGACGGCATCGACCTGTCGCAGTGGTCCCAGGGCGTCGAGCTCGCCGGCATGCGCAGCCTGCTGATTCCGCGCATGGAGCTGGCGGATGTAGTGATGGTGGCCGGGCTCAGCCTGGCGTTCGGAGTGCTGGCCAGCCTGTATCCCGCGTGGCGGGCCGTGCGGGTTCGGCCCCTGGAGGCAATGCGACGATGAATGATCTGGTGGTGAGATGCCGCGGCCTGACCCGCGTCTACGCTGGCGAGGCCGTGCCGGTGCACGCGCTGCGCGGCATTGATCTCGACGTACGCGGCGGTGAGTTCGTGAGCCTCTCGGGTCCGTCGGGGTCGGGCAAGTCGACGCTACTGAACCTGATCGGCGGTCTCGACCGGCCCACGCAGGGCACGGTGGACGTGGATGGGGTGCGGCTCAACGATCTCAGCGAGAGCGAGCTGTCGGACATGCGCCTGCACAAGCTGGGGTTCGTGTTTCAGGCCTACAACCTGATTCCGGTGTTGTCGGCACTCGAGAACGTCGAGTTCATCATGCAGCTGCAGGGCGTCGCCGCCGCCGAACGTCACCGGCGTGCCCAGGCCATGCTGGAGGAGCTGGGCATCGGTGAGCTTGGCGCACGCCGCCCCGGCGAGCTGTCGGGCGGCCAGCAGCAGCGTGTTGCCATCGCGCGCGCGCTGGTGACCGACCCGGTGCTGTTGCTCGCAGACGAGCCCAGCGCGAACCTGGATTCCGCAACCACCGAGGAGCTGCTCAAGCTGCTGCGTCACCTCAACGAGTCGCACGGGGTCACCATCGTCACCGCCACCCACGATCCCATGGTCATGGCCATCGCAAAGCGCCAGGTGAAGCTCAGGGATGGGGCAATCGTCGAGGACGCAGCCGCTGCCGCCGAAGCAGCCGCGCGGGCTGAATGACGCGATGAACCGCAGCGGTCTGGTGCTGCTGGCGCTGCTGGCCTGTCAGGCAGCATCTGCCTGGGAGCTGGACGCCCGCCTGAAATACTTCGGCAGCGTTGCCGCGCTGCCCGAAGACGATCTCCAACGGATCGAGACCGGCACGCCCGACTACGCTGACGGTGCCGATCTCAGGCTGATGTTCAGAACGCAGCGCGATGGCCTGTCGCTGATCGTGGATCACAGCACGACGCTGCTGCGCAGCGACGTGCTCAATTCGGCGCGCGCGCCGGGGCTCACCCTCGATCAGTCGGCCACCGGCGACGACCGGCGGCTCGCCGATCTGACCTGGACCCTCGACGGAGGCGGCCGTCACGTGCTGCTGCACCGGTTCGATCGACTGGCGCTGCGCTATCAGGGGCGCAACTGGCGCGTCACCGCCGGGCGCGAGGCGGTCAGCTGGGGCAACGGCCTGGTGTTTCAGCCGCTGGATCTGTTCAACCCGTTCGCGCCCACCACCGTGGATACGGACTACAAGACCGGTGACGACCTGTTGCTGGTCGAGCGGCTCTTCGACGATGGCAGCGATCTGCAGCTGCTGGCGGTGGGGCGGCGCGACGTTGACCATGAGGTGTCGGCCGGTGCGAGCAGCTTTGCCGGCAAGTGGCACGGCTTTATGGGCGAGGGCGAGCTCGAGCTCGTCGCCGCCCGACACTTCCGCGATCAGGTGTACGGCACCGCCGTCCGTTGGCCGCTCGGTGGGGCGCTGCTGCGCAGCGATCTGGTCGCGACCCGACTCGAGTCCGGAACCTGGAAGCTGTCGGGGATCGTCAATCTGGACTACAGCCTGGTGATCGGTCAACGCAACCTGTACCTGTTCGGTGAGTACTTCCACTCGAGCTTCGGCGTGCGCGAGCTGCCGGACGACCCGACAGGGTACCCGCAGGCGCTGCGCGACCGCGTCCAGCGCGGCGAGCTGTTCAACCTGATGCGCGACTATCTGGCCCTGGGCGGCACGCTGGAGTGGCACCCGCTGTGGAACCAGACCCTGCTGCTGATCACCAACCTCAATGACGGCAGCGTGCTCGGTCAGACGCAGATCGCGTTCGAGCGCGGCGATCATCAGCGACTCGAGCTCGGCGTGGTGCATGCTTTCGGCGATCCCGGGGAGGAGTTCGGCGGGGTGCCGGTAGCGACATTGCCGCCCGAGCTGCCCGGGCAGCCGCTCCGCCAGATCACCAGCGGCGGCGGCACCCGCGGCTATCTGCGCTGGGTGTACTACTTCTAGTTCTTGGGCCTCGGAGAGTGCCCGTGCGGTCAGGTACTTGGAGCGTGGTCGGGTCGCGATGACCGTGGGGTATGATCGCGGGGCCTCTTTTGGAGATGCCGAGTGAGCCGACCTGCCCCCGGCGCGGCCGGGGGCAGATCGGGGATCGAGGGTAGCGCGGAGCGCCGGAGCGAGATTCGAGATCGTACCCCACGGTCATCGCGACCCGGGCTTTCCAGCAGGTCACCGCCCGGTACGTCGCCGCGGCGACAGAATGCGGGTCAGATCTCCACCGGCGTAGCAGACTCCTTCACATGCGCATCGTGCGCCTGCTTGGCCGCGATCAGCTCGGGTACGTAGCGGTCGAGCTCGTCGAGGGACCATACGCCCGAGGACTTGTGGAACTGCTTGATCACAGCCGGCTGCTGCATGATGGCAATGCCGCCGCGCCCGGTGTGGAAGATCTGCGAAGTGATGCCGGCAGCCGCGTCGGTGGCGAGCCAGGCGCAGATCGGCGCGATGTGCTGCGGTCCGCCCTGAGCGATGTCGTCCTCGTCGACCTTCTGTCCACGGTTTTCCCGCAGCGGGATCGTCATGCGCGTCAGCGCGCCGGGAGAGATCGTGTTTACCGTGCAGCCGTACTTGGCGAGCTCCAGCGCCAGTACTCGAGAGAAGCCGGCAATGCCGGCCTTCGCGGCACCGTAGTTGGCCTGGCCGAAATTGCCGATCAGACCGGAAACGCTGGAGAAGTTGATGATGCGGCAACCGGTGCGGTTGTGCTCGCGAATGTACTTCGCGAACGGCCGCGAGCAGCAGTAGTGGCCCTTCAGGTGCACCGCCTGCACGGCATCCCAGTCCGATTCATCCATGTTGAAAATGGTTTTGTCGCGCAGTATGCCGGCGTTGTTCACCAGGATGTCCATGCCGCCGAACGCGTCGAGGGCGGTCTGCACCAGACGTTCACCGCCGTTCACCTCAGCGACGCTGTCGGTATTGGATACGGCCTCGCCGCCCGCTGCGCGGATCTCCGCCACCACGTCGTCGGCCACCTTGCCCGTGCCGCTGCCGTCGGTGTTGGCGCCGAGATCGTTGACCACGATCCTGGCGCCCTCACTAGCCATCAGCAGCGCGATCTCGCGGCCGATGCCGCGGCCGGCACCGGTGATTACCGCCACCTTGTCGTCGAGTCTTCCCATGTCGTTCTCCCCCGATGAGTTGTCCGGCGTCCCGTATCAGGACTCTTCTTCCCCCCACACCGCAGTGCGAACGGCGTCGACCTGCGGATACTTGCCGAGCTCCAGGCGTCCGACCGTGCGCCGGTGCACCTCGTCAGGGCCGTCGGCCAGGCGCAGCGTGCGCATGCTGGAATACATCTTCGCCAGCGGGAATACCTGGGACACCCCGGCGCCGCCGTGCATCTGAATCGCGTCGTCGATGACCTTGAGCGCGATGTTCGGCACCGCGACCTTGATCTGCGCGATCTCGCTGCGCGCGATCTTGTTGCCCACCGTATCCATCATCCAGGCGGCTTTCAGCGTCAGCAGACGGGCCATCTCGATGTTGATGCGGGCGTCGGCGATCTTGTCGATGTTGCCGCCGAGGTCGGCGAGCTTCTTACCGAACGCCTCTTTCGACTGGGCGCGCCGGCACATCAGCTCCAGGGCCCGCTCGGCCACGCCGATGGAGCGCATGCAGTGGTGGATGCGGCCCGGCCCCAGGCGGCCCTGGGCTATTTCGAAGCCGCGGCCGGAGCCGAGGATGATGTTGTCCTTGGGGACGCGCACGTTGGTGAAGCGCACGTGGCCATGGCCGTGGGGCGCGTCGTCGTAGCCGAACACGTGCATCATCTTCAGGACCTCGACCCCGGGGGTTTCCACCGGCACGAGAATCTGCGACTGACGTGAGTGCCGCGGCGCGTCCGGCTCGGTCACGCACATCACGATCATGATCTTGCAGCGCGGATCGCCGATCCCCGACGTCCACCACTTCTCGCCGTTGAGTACCCATTCGTCCCCGTCCAGGCGTGCTTCGAGGCTGATGTTGGTGGCGTCGGACGAGGCCACGAACGGCTCGGTCATGGCGAAGGCGGAGCGGATCTTACCGTCCAGCAACGGCTGCAGCCATTGGGCTTTTTGTTCCTCGGAGCCGTAGCGCTCGATCACCTCCATGTTACCCGTATCGGGGGCGGCGCAGTTCATGGCTTCGGAAGACATGGGGTAGCGGCCCAGGATCTCGGCGATGTGGGCGTAATCGACGTTGGTGAGCCCGGCGCCGCGCTCGCTTTCGGGCAGGAAGAAATTCCACAGCCCGCGCTCCTTGGCCTTCGCCTTGACCTCCTCCATCACCTCGGTCTCGCACCAGCGGCCACCTTCCTGTACCTGCCGCGCATACACTGCCTCGTTGGGCACGATGTAGTCGTCGATGTAGGCCTGTATGTCGTTGATCAGCGGTTTGACGCGGTCGGAAATACCGAGGTCCATGAACTCCCCCTTTGGTGTGGTTGCGGACTGTCTTTCGAGGCGAAAAAAGGTGCGAAAACGCGGAACGAATTTGATACTAATACAGAAATGTGCGGATGCGCCATGCTGGGGGAAATGCCTTGAGCTACGGGGAAGCCACGGTTGATCTCGTCGCAGATCTGACCGGCCGCGGCATCGATCATGCGGTGCTGCTGATGCGTCATTCGGCGCGGGAGTTCCACCCCGATCGCCACGACCTGGAAAACCCGCTGACCGACGAAGGACGGACGCTGGCGCGTGCGCTGGGTACGCGGCTGCCGAAACACATGACCCTGCGCGGCTACGCAAGCCCCCCCGAGCGCTGCATGGAAACGGCGCAGCTGGTGCTCGACGCCCATCGCGACGCCGGCGGCGCGGTAACCCGGCATCGGCCGCTGGAGGCCCTGGGCGTGTTCTACGCGCTGGACCAGATGAAGATGTGGAAGGGGATGAAGCTCGCGGGCGGGCTGGTGCCCTATCTGGAGCGCTGGTTCCAGGGCGAGGTGCCTTCCGATGCGATGATGGCACCGGATCTGGCGGCACGGCTGGTGCTGCACGTGCTGGCCGACAAGCTCGCAGCGCCCGTCGCCAGCCAGCAGCTCGACCTGTGCGTGTCTCACGACATGACCCTGTACCTGCTGCGCGCGCAGCTGCTCGGCGAGCCCGTCGACGGACCCGAGGTGGCATTTCTCGACGCGTTGGCGCTCTACAGCGAGGATGGCGCGCTCTGGATGCAGAGCCACCACGGCGCGCCGCGGCGGGTCAGCGAGCTGCTCTGATCTGCAGGGACGGGCACCCGGCGCAGCCTGCGCGGCGCCGGCTCGAAATCCGATCAACTAACGGCAACTGGGGAGCCTCGAAATGGCACAGGATTACTACCGGCCGCGGGCCGGCACGGATGGCGGCTACGAGACGCTGCTGGTCGAGAAGGAGGGCGCCATCGACTGGCTGACCCTGAACCGGCCGGAAGCGCTCAATGCCATGAGCCGCACCATGATGCTCGAGCTGCAGCACTACTTCGGCGAGCTCTATACCGACCACAGCGTGCGCGTCGTGATACTGCGCGGCGCCGGGCGCGGCTTCTGTGCCGGGCTGGATCTCAAGGAGGAGCGCACCGACGAACCGGCCGGCGCGGTAACCGGACTGCGCGTGCAGCGCCGCGTGAGCGAGATCGTCATGCGCATGCGCCGGGCCCCGCAACCGATCATCTCCCTGATCCACGGGCCCGCCAGCGGTGGCGGCTTTGCTCTGGCGCTGGCTTCGGACATCCGCCTGGCCGGCCCCAAGGCGCGCATGAATGCGGCCTTCATTCGCATCGGGCTCACCGCCTGCGACGTCGGCGTGAGCTACTTTCTGCCGCGCCTGGTGGGCAGCGCGCTGGCCTCGGAGCTGCTGCTCACCGGGCGTTTCATCGATGCCGAGCGGGCACGCTCCGTGGGCCTGGTTTCGGACGTGGTCGCCGAGGATCAGCTGGCCGCGGCGGGTCGCGCCATCGCCGGTGAGATTCTCGGCAACTCCCCGGTGGGCGTGCGCCTGACCAAGGAGTGTCTGAACATGAGCGTCGATGCCGGCAGCCTCGAGGCGGTGATCGCCATGGAGGATCGCCAGCAGATTCTAGTGTCGACGACAGGTGACATGCGGGAGGGGGTTTCGGCGTTTCTGGAGAAACGGGCGCCGGATTACAAGGACGCTTGAATCTTGTGGCGCCGCCCGTCGGGGGTGCGGGGGGTAGTCTCAGCCGCTCCGGGCAGCGGCTCCGCCGTGCCCTCGCTGTGCGGCGTTGCCGCCCGCGCTGCGCACGGGTGTCAATCCGCGTCGCTCGGCTGCCCTCAAAGGCGGCTGAGACTACCCCGCACCCCCGACGGGCTGTGGCTCCCGAGAATCGGCGGCACGGCATTCGGAGACCAACTACCGAATCGCCGGTAGTGCTTGGTTGAGCGCGCGCGGCGCTGTCGAGATGGCGGAAGACCTTCGCGCTGCGACTGCGCCTGCGTCGGCTACCGCCGAAGCGAGCGAATCCTGGATTCAGGTCTGAGCGGGGCGGGGACCCTGCGCAGGACCGTCTGAGCGCAGCCGAGCGCGCAAATTGACGCGCCCGCAGGGCGGGTGACAACTTTGCACAGCGAGGGAACCGCGGAGCGGCTGCGCGCGGTCCAGCGCAGGGTCCCCGCCCCGCTCAGACCGGCGCCCTGTTCACGTCCCCGGCCAAAACCAACGCATGGCTCGCTCCGCCCGACCAGACTGGGGCAGCACAGCCACGACGTCGGCAATCAAAGCGTCAGGGCGCACTCCCCGTAACCAGCGGCAGCGCTTCATCGCGAACCCACTCCGACATCGACCCGTCGTACACGGCCACCGACTCCTTACCCACCAGCAGGCAGGCGAACGCGTCGATCGTTGCCGAGATGCCGCCGCCGCAGTAGGTGATCACGCGCTCGGCGTCGAGCATGCCGGTGGTACCGAGGGCGGCGCGCAGCTCGTCCGCCGGGCGGAAGCGTTGGCCGTCCATGAGCTGGTCGTAGAACAGGTTGCGGCTGCCGGGTATGTGTCCGCGTCGGCCATAGTGATGATCACCGGTGCCTTCGTAGACGGCCGGGGACAAGGCATTCACCGTGCAAACGCCGGCTGCCCCCATGGCGTCCAGCATCGCAGCCTTGTCGACGAACAGCGCCGGACGCGGTTGCGCGACATAGGTAGCCTGCGGATAGCTCGCGCTACCTGTCTCCACCGGCAGGCCGGCATCGCGCCAGGCTGCGAAGCCGCCATTGAGCACCGCGACCCGATCGTGACCGGCATAGCGCAAGAGCCAGAATGCGCGCGTTGCCCACATCATGTGGCCCGTGGCGTACAACACGACGTCGTCGTCGTTGCCGACTCCGAGCGCGCCCAGGGCCGTGGCGAGGGCGTCGGCCGTCGGCAGCGAGAAGCCGAGTCCGGTGCTGGTATCGGAAAACGCCTGGATGAGATCCATGAAGGCCGCGCCAGGGACGTGACCTTCCTGGTACTTTTCCAGGCCGCTCTCCGCCCGATAGCCGGTCTTGGCGGGTACGAGGAACACCGTGGCGTCCAGCACGCGCAGGTTCCCGGATGCGCGGGCGTCCGCGAGCCGTGCCGCCAGGGCCTCGGGTTCGATCAGCAGATTCGGGTTGCTGTAGCTCATGTCTCCTCCTCGGGGATGTGCTGCGCGAGTGCCCGTCGAATCGGCACGCGCGCAAATGCCGGATGCACCTCGTCGAGCGTCACGCTGGTACAGCCGTTGAACCGCGCGAAGCGTGTCAGTGCGTCCGCCAGCGCGGGCAGCAGGCGATCCGGCTCCTGGCGCAGGGGTGTCTGATCTTCCACGAACAGCCGCTTGATCTCCAGCTGGGCGCGTTCGCGATGTGCCTTGCAGTCGGCGCGGCCGAGGAAGTGGTCGCGAAACTGCAGCGGCAGGCAGAAGTAGCCGAAGCGCCGCTTGCCGTCGGGCAGGTAGCACTCCAGCTGGTAGTCGAAATCGAACAGCGTGCGCACGCGACGTCTCTGAATGACCGCGTTGTCGAAGGGCGACAGCACCCGGGCCCGCGCCGGCGCCTGGGCAGCGCGGCGCGCCAGAACGTCGGGACGCGCGTACAGCCGCTCGGTCGCGCCCGGAACGCTGAAGGCCGTCAATGCGCCTGCGCGCACCGCCTCATCCAGCCCGGCGCGCACGGCCTCGCGGAGCGCGGGGCTGCGCCGCAGGTAGACGATCTCCCCGAGCGACGTGAAGCCGTGGCTGCTCAGGGTGCGCTCGATGAGGTGGCTAGCGATCTCGTCGAGCGCGGGCTCGCGGGTGTCGACGTCGCCGGGGAGCACCCGTTCCGCCAGATCGTAGACCTTCTGGAAGCCGCGCCGGCCGGCCACCATGAGCTCGCCCTCCATGAACAGCTGCTCCAGCGCCTGCTTCGCCGGTTTCCACGCCCACCAGCCGCCGCTGGCGCCCGCCGGCGCCTCGAAGTCGCGTGCCTGCAGCGGTCCGTCCGCGCGCACGCGCTCGAGCACGCGCCGCATCAGCTGCCGGTCGCGGCTGCGGATCCAGCGGTCCTCTCCGCGCGCCATCGCGCGCATTTTCGGCAACGCAAAGCGGTAGTCGCGCATGGGCAGGTAGGCGGCGGCATGCCACCAGTATTCGAAAATGCGGCCGCGAGCCTGAAGCGCGTCGAGATGGGCGCCGCGGTAGCCGGGTACACGGCTGTGCAGCACGTGATAGTGGGCGCGGGTGACCACCGAGATGGTATCGATCTGAACGTAGCCCAGATGCTCTATGGCCCGCAGCGTGCCGTTGAGCCCCCGCCCGAAAGGCGCCGCGCTCAGCAGACCCTGATGCTGCAGAGCGATCCGGCGCAGCTTGGCGGTTGCCGGCGTGTCGGGCATTGGTCAGAATCGGGCCTCGGGAGCAGGGACTTTAGCACAGGGTGCAGCGCGAATTCTGGCTGGAAAGGTGGGCGAACGACGAGATCGGCTTCCACCAGGCCGAGGTCAACCCGTTGCTGCGTTGCCACTGGCCGCAGCTCGACATCGATGCCGACGCGCCCGTGTTCGTGCCATTGTGCGGGAAGTCGCGCGACATGTGCTGGCTGGCCGAACGGGAGCATCCTGTGGTGGGTGTGGAACTCGCCGAGGTGGCGGTGCGTGCCTTCTTCGAAGAGGCAGGACAGCCTTTCCAGATCGAGCATCGCGCCTATCACCAGCTGTTCCTCGGCGGACCGTACAGCATATTCGTGGGCGATTTCATGGATCTCACTGCGGTGGAGCTGCGCGGCACGGCCGCCGTGTTCGATCGCGGCGCGCTGGTGGCCCTGCCGCCGCGCATGCGCGCCCACTATGCCGATCACCTGCAGCGCATCATCGCCGACGGCGTGCAGATTCTTCTGCTGACGCTCGAGTACGAGCAGAATCGCATGAAGGGACCGCCCCATGCCGTGCATGCCGATGAGGTGCAGGCGTTGTTCGGCGAGCGCTGCCGGGTGGAGCTGGTGGAGCGCCTGCACAGCGCTCAGCTGCCGCCCAGGTTCACGGCGGCGGGAATCACCGAGGCCGCCGAGGCCGTCTATCTGATCGTCAAGGAACGCTGATGCCGCGGGTCCGAGCCAACGGAGTCGAGCTGGAATATGCGACGCGGGAGCCGGCGGCCGTCAACGCCGCGGCGCCAGAGTCGGCACCTTGGATCGTGCTGATCAGGGGCCTCGGCACGCAGATGATCGAGTGGAGCGAAGCGCTGCTGGAGGGCCTGGCGGAAGCGGGGTTCCGTGTGCTGATCTTCGACAACCGCGACGTCGGCCTGTCCAGCAAGCTCGAAGCCGACTACCGGCTGGAAGACATGGCGGCAGACGTGGTGGGGCTGTTCGACGCGCTCGGAATCGATCGAGCGCACGTGTTCGGCATCTCGCTGGGCGGCATGGTTGCGCAGCTCGTGGCCCATGGCTATCCCGAGCGCGTGCGCTGTCTGTTCTCGGTGATGTCGTCCAGCGGCAATCCCGATCTGCCCCAGGCGGCACCGGAGATCCGTGCGCGGCTGACTCAGACTGCGGCCGATCGCGCGGCGATCATCGCGCTGAACGCGGAGAATCGGGCGGTGTTCGGCAGCCCCGGCTATCCCGAGGACCTGAGCGAGCGGGTGGCGGCGGCCACGGCCGCTTACGATCGCTGCTACTGTCCCGAGGGCGTCGCCCGACAGATGCGGGCCGTGCTTGCCGACGGCAGCCGGATCGAACGGCTCGCGGCCATTCGAGTTCCCACCCTGGTCATACACGGGGCGGATGATCCGCTGATACCGCCAGCCGCCGGCGAGGACTGCGCGCGCGCCATTCCAGAGGCGCAGCTGGCGCTGGTACCCGGCATGGGTCACAACATTCCCGACGCGCTGGCGCCGCGGATCGTCGAGCTGATCCGGGATTTCGCCGGCAGCAGCGGCCGCTGAACCCGGCGCGGGTGACGGCAACTGCCCCTGGAAGCGGCCCGCGGCGAGCGGGACTCAGACTGCCTTGCCGTAGTCGACGGCCAGCCAGCGTTGCGGCTGCATGCGCACCAGCACGCTGTCCTCGCCGGAATCTCCGGCTGCGTACATGCGCCCCATTTCTTCGCCCAGATAGCGCACTGCCATGGGCAGCAGCGCGTCGCCGGGCGGGTCGAGGCTGGTTACGGGTCCTTCGACGCTGACGTAGCGGTAGGGCGCGGTTTCCGACTGCGCGCACAGGCTGATGCGGGTACCGGCCGACAGGAGGCGTCCCTTCATGGAGTTCCGCCCGGTGATGAACCACAGCTCACCGCCGGGTTCGTAGTCGTACCACACGGGCACGGTGAGCGGTCCGGCGCCTGCGCGCGTCAGTGCCAGCACGCCGACGTGCGCGCCGGCCAGAAACTGCTGCTTTTCTTCTCGAGTCATCCCGGTCATCACTGCTGCCCCGCTGGTTGCCTGTGCTCAACGATTCGCGTCCCGGGACTTGAAACCCGCGCGCCTGACCCTATCTAGACTGCGTTGCGAACCAGCCAAAGGCAACAGGAGGTGACTTCAAATGAGCATCGTGCAGTGGAATCCCTGGAAAGAACTCGATGACGTGTTCGGTCGCGTGGTCAACGCCCCCAGCGAGCACCTAGGCGGTGCCGAGTGGTCGCCGGCGGTGGACATCACCGAGACGGACGAAGCCTACCGGATCGATCTGGAGATACCCGGCGTGCCGGGCGACCAGGTCAACGTGTCGGTGAAGGACGGAGTTCTGACGGTGGAAGGCGAGCGCCGGTTCGAGGCAGAGGCCAACGGCCGACGGCAGCGCATCGAGCGCCGCTACGGTCGTTTCGCGCGCCGCTTCCGTCTGCCGGAGGACGTCGAAGACGACGCGATCAGCGCCCGAGCCCGTGACGGTGTGCTGGAGCTGACTGTCGGCAAGAAGGCCAAGGCTCAGCCGCGGTCCATCCAAGTACAGGTGCACTGACTGCGGCAGTGCCGGTGCACTGACTACGGCAGTGCCGGTGCACTGACTGCGGCAGTGCCGGCGCGCTGACCCAATCAGCGTCCGGGGGTGCAGGAGCACCTGTCGAGCGGTAGCGGACCCGCGCCAGCAACGCGGGTCTGCAACGCATTTTCCAGCCGCCGCGGAGGTCGCCCTGACCCGATGCGGCGCCATTGGTGATCAGGATGGCGGGTGCTATCTGTCGGCCGCCGCGATCGTGGTAGCCTTGCCGGATGGCCTGGGACAAGCACACCGTCCGCATCATCATCTTCGAAGCGCACACGCCGGCCGGCAAGGCATTCGACGTGGCGCTGATCGTCAGCATCCTGGCCAGTGTCGCCGCGGTCATGCTGGATTCGGTGCAACCCATCAGCCAGCGCTACGGTTCCCTGTTTTTCACGCTGGAGTGGTTCTTCACGATCCTCTTCACCATCGAGTACGGGCTGCGCCTGTGGTGCATTCAGAACAGGGCGGCGTACGCGCGCAGCTTCTACGGCATCATCGATCTGCTCGGCATTCTGCCGACCTACCTGAGCCTGTTCTTCGTGGGTACCCAGTACCTGCTGGTGATCCGTGTCCTGCGCGTGCTGCGGGTGTTCCGGGTGCTGCGCATGGTCCGATTCGTCGGCGAGGCGGAGCTGCTGCGGCAGGCGCTGATCGCCAGCAGCCGCAAGATCATCGTGTTCATCAGCACCGTGATTGCGCTGGTGATCATCTTCGGCTCGTTCATGTACCTCATCGAAGGCCCTGGCAGTGGCTTCACCAGCATTCCCAAGAGCATCTACTGGGCGGTGATCACGCTGACCACGGTCGGCTACGGCGACCTGACGCCGCAGACGCCATTCGGCCAGGCGCTGGCGACCGTGGTCATGATCATGGGCTACGGCATCATCGCGGTGCCTACGGGTATCGTCACGCTGGAACTGTCCGAAGCCTCGCGCCGCAGTGCCAACACGCGCACCTGCCCGGTGTGTGCGGCCGAGGGACATTCGCGCGAGGCGGTCTACTGCGCTCAGTGCGGGTCGCACCTGTTTCGTCCTGAAGAGACAGATCGCGGACGGGAGCTCGGCGAGGGTCTCTGAGCGCGGGTTCGATCTCAGCGGGCCGCCAGCAGACGCTCGGCGAAACGCCGTGCCGAAGGCGACAGGTCGGAGGCCCTGCGCCAGGCCAGCCCGAGCCGGCGGGTAATGGAAAGTCCGGTCACCGCGATCTCCCGCACCAGCTCCTGACCCTGCACCCCGAGCTGGGAAACGAAGGCGAGGCTCCCGGTGGTTGCGACCATGCGCAGAATGGCAGGAATCGAGCGCAGCTCCATCACCACGTTGATCACCACGCCGGCCTCGCGCAGGCTGGTATCGACGATCTGGCGGATGGCGCTGCCGCCTTCGAAACCCACGAAGTTCTGACCGTCCAGACTGGCCACGTGGACGGCCCTGGAATGGGCCAGCGGGTTGTCGGCAGCGGCGATCAGCACGATCCGGTCTTCCACCAGCGGCTGTATCTCCAGCCCCGCGGTTCGCACCGGTTGCGTGACCAGGCCGAGCTCCAGACGGCCGTCTGCGACATCGCTGGCGATCTCGCTGCTGCTGGCTTCCTTGACGTGGAAGTGGACCTGGGGGAACTCGCGCTGAAACCGGGCGATGGCGTCCGGCAGCAGAAACGACACGGCCGTGGCGCCGCCGCCGATGCGGACGGTTCCGCCCTCGACCGTGCGCTGGTTGGCCACCTCGCTCTTGAGGCTGTCGTAGCGGTCGATCAGAACGCGCGCCTCACGCTCCACCAGGCGGCCGAGCTCGGTCAGCTGCGCACCGCGGCGGCTGCGATTGAGCAGCTCCGCGTCGAATTCGGCTTCCAGCTGTTGAATCCGGCGCGTCAGTGCCGGTTGCGTCAGGCCCAGACGGTTCGCGGCTTGTGTGATCGCGCCGACGTCGGCAACGGCCACGAGCGAGCGGAGCAGATTCAGGTCCACGCGTCGACTCCGGCAGATGAGCTGACGCCATGCTACATGAACGTCTCGAAATATAAAAATAGATAATGTTATTCATGCATATTATCCATTTTACGCATGTAAGAGCCTCTGTTAGATTGGTGCGATCCTACTGATCCCACCTTTGCGAGGTCACCATGCTCGACGCCTATCGCGCCCATTCAGCCGAACGCGCTGCTCTGGGCATCCCGCCCCTGCCGCTGTCCGCCCAGCAGGTCAGCGAGCTGATCGAGCTGCTCAAAGCTCCGCCCGCGGGTGAGGAGGCGTTCCTCAAGGATCTGATTACCAACCGCGTGCCGCCCGGGGTCGATGACGCCGCCTACGTCAAGGCGGCGTTTCTCGCCGACGTGGCGAATGGTCGGGCCGAGTGCGCGCTGATCGACCGGCGCGAAGCGGTGCGGCTGCTCGGCACGATGCTTGGCGGGTACAACATCATGCCGCTGGTGGAACTGCTCGACGACACCGAGCTCGGCACGGATGCAGCGGAGCAGCTCAAGGGCACGCTGCTCATGTTCGACGCGTTTCACGACGTGGCCGAGAAGGCCAAACAGGGCAACGCCAATGCACAGGCCGTGCTGCAGTCCTGGGCGGACGCGGAGTGGTTCACGAAGCGGCCCGACCTGCCGCAAAGCATCAAGCTCAGCGTGTTCAAGGTGACCGGCGAGACCAATACCGACGACCTGTCGCCGGCGCAGGATGCCTGGTCGCGGCCGGACATTCCGCTGCACGCGCTGGCGATGCTGAAGAACCCGCGGGAAGGCATCACCAATGCCATCGATCAGATCGAGGCGCTGAAGAACAAGGGCCATGGCGTCGCCTATGTGGGCGACGTGGTCGGTACCGGCTCGTCGCGCAAAAGCGCGACCAACTCGGTGCTCTGGACCATGGGCGACGACATCCCCTTCGTGCCGAACAAACGTCAGGGCGGCGTGGTCATCGGCGGCAAGATTGCGCCGATTTTCTTCAACACGCTGGAGGACTCGGGCGCGCTGCCCATCGAGTGTCCCGTGGACAAGGTCGCCATGGGCGACGTCATCACGGTCAAGCCCTACGAGGGCCGCATAGAGAACGACAAGGGCGAGCTGATTTCACAGTTCACGCTCAAGACCGAGGTGCTGCTCGACGAGGTGAAGGCCGGCGGCCGCATTCCGCTGATCATCGGCCGCAGCCTGACCGAGCGCGCCCGCGAAGCCCTGGGCCTCGGCCCGACAAACGTGTTCCGCCGGCCGGTGGATCCGGACGATACCGGTAAAGGCTTCACCCTGGCTCAGAAGATCGTCGGCCGCGCCTGCGGGCTGGCCGAAGGTCAGGGCGTACGGCCGGGCACCTACTGCGAACCGCGCATGGGAACGGTGGGCTCTCAGGACACCACGGGACCCATGACCCGCGACGAGCTCAAAGAGCTCGCCTGCCTCGGATTCTCCGCGGATCTGGTGATGCAGAGCTTCTGCCACACCGCGGCCTATCCCAAGCCCGTGGACATCGAAACCCAGCACACGCTGCCGGACTTCATTCAGAACCGCGGCGGCGTGTCGCTGCGTCCGGGCGACGGCATCATTCACAGCTGGCTGAACCGCATGCTGCTGCCCGATCAGGTCGGCACCGGCGGTGATTCACACACGCGCTTCCCCCTCGGCATCTCGTTTCCGGCCGGGTCCGGCCTGGTGGCCTTCGGCGCTGCGCTGGGCGTCATCCCTCTGGACATGCCGGAGTCGGTGCTGGTGCGCTTTACCGGCGAGATGCAGCCTGGCATCACCCTGCGCGATCTGGTGAACGCGATTCCCTACGCGGCGCTGCAGCGCGGGCTGCTGACGGTGGAGAAGAAGGGCAAGAAGAACGTCTACAACGGCCGCATTCTGGAGATCGAGGGTCTGCCGGATCTGACCGTCGAGCAGGCGTTCGAGCTTTCGGATGCGTCGGCCGAGCGCTCCGCCGGAGGCTGCACCATCGCGCTGTCCGAAGCGTCGGTCGCGGAATACCTGCGCTCGAACGTGGTGATGCTGCGCTGGATGATCGGCAACGGCTACGGTGACGTCCGCACCCTGGAACGCCGCGCGCGGGCCATGGAGGCCTGGCTCGAGAACCCGAGCCTGCTGCGTGCCGACCCGGATGCGGAGTACGCCGAGGTCATCGAGATCAACATGTCGGAGATCACCGAGCCGTTGCTCGCCTGTCCCAACGATCCGGACGACGTCAAGCCGCTGTCCGAGGTTGCGGGGACCAAGATCGACGAGGTGTTCATCGGCTCCTGCATGACCAACATCGGTCACTTCCGCGCGGCCGGCAAGCTGCTGCAGGCCGCCGGGGAGGCGATACCCACCCGCCTGTGGATCGCGCCGCCAACCAAGATGGACGAGCACCAGCTCATGGAAGAGGGCTACTACAACATCTATGCGCAGGCCGGGGCGCGCACCGAGATGCCGGGCTGCAGCCTGTGCATGGGCAATCAGGCGCGCATTCAGGCGGGATCCACCTGTGTGTCCACCTCGACACGCAACTTCCCCAACCGGCTCGGTCAGGGGGCCAACGTGTTTCTGGCTTCGGCCGAGCTCGCGGCCATTGCCGCCGTGCTGGGCAGGCTGCCCAGCCCCGAAGAGTACCTGGAGTACGCGACGAAGATCGACAGCATGGGGCCGGAGATCTATCGCTATCTGAGCTTCGACAAGGTTCCGGAGTTCCTGCAGGAAGCCGATCGCGGCCGGTCGATCGCGCGCGAGATCGTGGTCCAGGCGTAAACCACACCCCGGCACAGGGAGGACACCATGAGCCGAGACACGTTCGCAACCCGCACTACGCTGCGTGTGGGCGGCAGGCAGTACGACTACTTCAGCCTGCCGGCAGCTCAGGCGGCCGGGATTGGTGACGTGGCGCGCCTGCCCATGTCGCTGAAGATCCTGCTGGAGAACCTGCTGCGCTTCGAGGACGGCAGTACCGTCACCGAAGGTGACATTCGCGCGCTGGGGGGTTGGACCGAGAACGCGCCGACCGACGAAATCGCGTTCCGCCCGGCTCGGGTGCTCATGCAGGATTTCACGGGCGTGCCCGCGGTCGCCGATCTTGCCGCAATGCGCAGTGCCGTCGTGGCGGCGGGCGTGGACCCGGCCATCATCAACCCGCTCTCGCCCGTAGATCTGGTGATCGACCACTCGGTGATGGTGGACCGCTTCGGCAATGCGCAGGCATTCGAGCAGAACGTAGAGCTGGAGATGGCGCGCAATCGCGAGCGATACCGGTTTCTGCGCTGGGGCCAGACCGCGTTCGACAACTTCCGCGTGGTGCCGCCGGGCACCGGCATCTGCCATCAGGTCAATCTGGAGTACCTCGCCCGCGCGGTGTGGACGCGGGACGAGAACGGCACGACCCTGGCCTATCGGATACCCTGGTGGGCACGGACAGCCATACCACCATGATCGGTCTCGGTGTCGGCTGGGGCGTGGGCGGCATCCGAAGCGGAAGCGGCAATGCTGGGCCAGCCCATCTCGATGCTGATCCCCGACGTGGTGGGCTTCGAGCTGAGTGGACGCCTGGCGGAAGGCATCACCGCAACCGACCTCGTGCTGACAGTGGTGGAGATGCTGCGCCGCAAAGGCGTGGTCGGCAAATTCGTGGAGTTCTTCGGCGACGGCCTCAACGAGCTGCCTCGGCGGACAGAGCCACGATAGCGAACATGGCGCCCGAGTACGGCGCGACCTGCGGGTTCTTTCCCATCGACCAGGAAACCCTCAACTATCTGCGCCTCACCAGCCGGCCCGAGGAAACCATCGAGCTCGTCGAAGCCTACGCGCGGGCACAGGGCCTCTGGCGCGAACCCGGGGCCGTGCGCGCCGTTTACAGCGACACGCTGGAGCTGGATCTCGGCAGCGTCGTGCCGAGCCTCGCCGGGCCCAAGCGCCCGCAGGACCGAAGGTGGCTGCCATGGCCGACGGGCGGGCGTTCGAAGCCTCGCTGGAACTTTCCGGTCGAGCCACGAACGCGCCGCGCGTACCGGCAGCACCGACTACGATCTCGGCGACGGTGACGTGGTCATCGCCGCCATCACGTCCTGCACCAACACCTCCAATCCTGCGGTGATGCTCGGTGCCGGCCTGGTGGCGAAGAAGGCGCTGGCGCTGGGCCTCAAGGTCAAACCGTGGGTCAAAACCTCGCTGGCGCCGGGGTCAAGGTGGTGACGGACTATCTGGAAAGACCGGTCTGCAGGACGCCCTCGACCAGCTGGGATTCAATCTGGTGGGCTACGGCTGCACGACCTGCATCGACAACTCGGGCCCGCTCCGGAGCCCATCGCGGCGACCATCACGATGCCGGGGATCTGGTCGTGGCGTCGGTGCTCTCCGGCAACCACCTTCAGAGGACGGGTGCACCAGCAGGTACGCACCAACTGGCTGGCGTCTCCGCCCCTGGTGGTGGCCTACGCCATAGCCGGAACCACCCGCATCGATCTGACCCGCGACCCGATCGGTCGGGACGACAGCGGTCGGGACCTGTTTCTCAAAGACATCTGGCCGAGCAACCGCGAGATCGCCGATCAGGTCAATCAGGTCTCTGCCGCCATGTTCGAGCATCAGTATGCGGACGTGTTCACCGGCCCGGAGTCCTGGCGCGCCATCGACATCAGCGACGCCGCGACCTACGCCTGGGAGCAGTCGACCTACATCAAGCAGCCGCCGTTCTTCTCGGTGGGTGGCGATCTCGATCAGGAGATCGAGGTGTCCGGCGCCAGGATCCTGGCGCTGCTGGGTGACTCGGTCACCGCCGACCATCTCTCCGGCGGGCGAGATTCAGCCGGACAGCCCTGCAGGGCAGTACCTGCAGCAGCATGGCGTCGACGTCGCCGACTTCAACTCCTACGGTTCGCGGCGCGGTAATCACGAAGTGATGATGCGCGGCACCTTTGCCAACATCCGCATCCGCAACGAGATGGTGCCGGGCGTGGAAGGCGGCTATACCCGGCACATTCCGTCCGGCGACCAGCGTCATCACGACCTGCCGCCATGCGCTATCGGGGCGAGGCACGCCGCTGGTGGTGATAGCGGGCAAGGAGTACGGCACGGGGTCGAGCCGCGACTGGGCGGCCAAGGGCACCCGGCTGCTCGGCGTCAAGGCGGTGCTAGCCGAGAGCTTCGAACGCATCCACCGTTCCAATCTGATCGGAATGGGGGTCCTGCCGCCTGGTGTTCGGGCGACGTCAATCGCGGCTCCTGGGACTGGTAGGAGACGAGATCAGCCGATGTGCTGCACTGCGGCTGCCGGAGGATGCCAGTCCCGGCCGCCAGGATCTGGAACTGGTCCTCGTAACCAGGCCGCGACGCGGGCAACGCCGGATAGCGGTGATGAGCCGCCTCGATACCGACAACGAGATCGCTACTTCAAGGCGGGTGGCATTCTGCAGTACGTGCTCAACAACCTGGTGCAGCAAGCTGGCTGAGCTCGACGGCCACGCGCGGGGTCGCCTGGCGGCCGTAGTGTTCGACATGGACGGGCTGCTGCTCGATTCCGAACGCCTGGCGCGCGAGCTGTTCTTCGCGACCTGTGTCGAGATCGGCATGCAGGTGGACCCGGCGGTTTACGACCGCTGCGTAGGAACCACCCATGAAGGCACCGCGCAGATCCTCTCCGCGATACTGGGCGCTGCCGGCTACGAGGAGCTGGAGGCGCGCTGGTCGGCTCGCTACGAAGCCCGCATCCGGGCGCATCCGGTGCCTGTAAAAGCCGGTGCGCTGGCGTTGCTGGAATACCTCCAGTCGACCTCGGTGCCGCTGGCGCTGGCAACCTCTACGCGCCGGCCGGTGGCGGAGCGCAAGCTGCAGCTGGCCGGCCTGGCGGCGTTCTTTCCGGTGATGGTGTGCGGCGGCGAGACCCCGCGCGGCAAGCCGCACCCCGACCCCTATCTGGCAGCGCTCGAGCATCTCGGTCAGCCGCCCGCGCGCTGCCTGGCGCTGGAGGATTCGGACAACGGCGTGCGTGCCGCTCATGCCGCCGGCCTGAAGGTAATCCAGGTACCGGATCTGCTCGAGCCGGCGCCTGCCGTGCGCGCCCTCGGTCACCAGGTGGTCAGCGATCTGCATGCCGTCCTGGCAGACCTGCGCTCGGGGCCGACACTGGCCGGATGATCTGTTAAATGATGCACAGAACCCTGGCGGCGCTTGCGGTCTAATTGCAGATCCCTATAATCCGCGGCCCCTGAACGGGGCATCGATTGCAATAGACGCGAATACATCCTGCCGAGGAACTGTCGTGATCAACCGGAACGAATCCGAACTCATCGCCCGTGAGCGGCGTAACCAGAGCCGCAAGGGCGAGTCGCCCGAACCGGGCCAGCCGTGCCCGGCACCGGCCCGTTCGGCGCGCATGACCGCGCCGGGCCGCAGCGCCCAGCGCCGTAGCTGATGACGTGCCGCTGCTGAAAAGCGCCGCCCCGGCCGACGCAGCGTTGCGGCTGCGCTGATCCAGATCCCGGCGCAGGCGTCACAGATACAGCGTCGACAGCACCCAGGTCAGCGTCAGCCACATGAGCAGCGTCAGCGGCACGCCGACGCGCACGAAGTCGTTGAACTGATACTGCCCGGCGCTCATCACCAGCAGGTTCGTGTTGTAGGCCATGGGCGTGGCATAGCTCATGTTCGCGCCGAACAGCACCGCCAGAACGAAGGGCTCTGCCGGCAGCGCCAGCTGCGTGGCAATGCCCACGGCGATGGGCGTGCCGATCACCGCGGCGGCGTTGTTCGAAACCACGTTGGTGAGAATGGCAAGCATCAGCATCAGTGCTGACAGGATCACCGTGGGCGTTGCGCCTTCCGTGGCGCGCAGGAACACGCTGGTGATGTATTCAATGGCGCCGGTTGCGGTCAGCGCGCTGGAAAGCGCGAGGCTCGCCGCCACCACGAAGAAGACCGATGGGCTGATGGCGCGGATCGCGCTGCCGGCGCCGAGGGTGCGGGTGACCAGCAGCAGGGTGGCGCCGGCGGTGGCGCTCACCGCGATGGGTAGAATGCCGGTAGCCGCGAGGGACACCACCACTGCCAGGGTCAGCAGCGCGATGGGCGCCTTGCTGGTGCTGGGCAGCGCGACTGTGGCATCCAGCACGAGAAAGTCCGTGCTTTCCTTGAGCGCGGCGATGTGCTCGCGAGAACCCTGCACCAGCAGCACGTCGCCGCGGCGCAGGATCACGTCCTCGAGCTCCTCCTTGGCACGCCAGATGTCGCGGCCGGCACGGTGCACCGCCAGCACGGCCAGCTGATACCGATCCAGAAAGCGCGCGAAGCGCAGGTTGGTACGGTCGAGGCTCGAACCCTGCACCACGGCGATCTCCGCGAGTACCTGGTTTTCGGCCCGCAGTGGATGCTCGTCGTCCACCGGCTGATCGCCCGAGTACAGCGTGGCTTTCAGCGCCTCCTCGAATGCTTTCAGGCGCTGCGGCGTGTCGCGCACGCGCAGACGATCCCCGGCCTTGAGCTCGACGTCAGGTAGCGGCAGCAGATAGGTGTCGCCACGTCGGATCCGCTGCACCGGCATGTTCTCACCGATCAGGGTCTTCGCTTCCGCCAGGGTGCGGCCCACGGCCGGCGAATCTTCGCCCAGGTGCAGGCGCGCCTCGAACAGCCGCGGTGACGGGTTCTCCAGCGCAATCTGGCGTTCCGGCAGCAGCCGCGGCGCGATCAGCCACAGATAGACGATTGCCACGCCGCCGCCGATGGCCGCCGGGACCACGAAATCGAAGATGCCGATTTCGGGTTGACCCAGATCTCTGGCCACGCTGACCACCAGCAGGTTGGTGGAGGTCCCGATGGTGGTGGCCATGCCGCCGACGATGGTGGCGAAGCTCATCGGCATCAGCACGCGGGTCGCCGAGGTACGCGTGCGCAAACACACGCTGATCAGGATCGGCAGCAGCAGCACGACGATGGGTGTGTTGTTGACGAACGCCGAGAGCACCGCGCCGACGATCAGCGTGGTGAGGAACGACAGGAACGGGGCGCGGCCCCAGGTGCGGGCCAGAATGCGCCCCACCGGTTCGAGCGCGCCCGTGGTAACCAGCCCCTGCCCGATGACCATGAGTGCGCACACGGCAATCAGGGCCTCGTGACCGAATCCGGCGAACAGTGTCGTGGTGCTGACGCCTGGATAGGGGAACAGGGCGAAACCCACCGCCAGGACCGCGAGCAGACCCAGGCTCGTCACCTCGAGGGGCAGCCGCTCGCGCGAAAACAGGTACAGAGCCACCACCGTCAGAGCCATGACGGCGATGGCATGGACTCCGGGCGCAGCGATCACCGCGGCGGCACCCGCATCCGGGATGCCACCGTCAATCATCAGGTTCAGCGTGGCGCTGCGCGGCGAGGAAACGCAAGTTGGGAGACTTCATCGAAGGTTTCGACGAAGTGTACTTGGATTCCCTGGCGAATGTGATCAGGTACTTCGTCGTAGTCGCGCTGGTTGGCTGCCGGCAGGATCACGGTACGGATCCTCTGGCGTTTTGCCGCCAGCAGTTTCTCGCGGATGCCGCCCACCGGGTACACGCGCCCGCTCAGTGTCAGCTCGCCGGTCATGGCCAGGCGCGGCCCCGGGCGCCTGCCGGTGGCCAGCGACACCAGCGCACAGGCCATGGTGACCCCGGCGCTGGGCCCGTCCTTGGGGGTCGCGCCGGCAGGCACGTGCAGGTGCAGGCCGGCCTGATCGAAGTAGTCGGCGGCAATGCCGTAGCGGTCCGCATGGGCGCGCACGTAGCTGTAGGCGATGTTGGCGGATTCCTGCATGACGTCGCCGAGCTGGCCGGTAAGGCGCAACCCCGCCTGGGCGTGATGGACGAGCGTCGCTTCGACGGGCAGCGTGGCGCCGCCGAGCGGCGTCCACGCGAGCCCCGTGACGATGCCCACGCCCTGCTCGAGCGCTTCCTTCTCGAAGGGCGGCTTGCCGAGATATTCCGTGACGTCGCCCGTCCGGACCCGGATCGGGCGCGCGCTGCCGCGCAGCAGCTTCACGACGGCTTTGCGGACGATGCTCGCCAGGGCTTTTTCGAGGCGCCGCACGCCGGCTTCGCGCGAATAGCCCTCGACGATGCGGCGCAGCGCCGCGGCATCGATACGCAGGTCGCCCCGCTGCCTGAGCCCCGCGCGTTCGAGCAGCCGCGGCAGCAGGTGACGGCGGGCGATGGCAAGCTTCTCCCTGTCCAGATAGCCGGACAGATGGATCACCTCCATGCGGTCCAGCAGCGGCCCCGGGATGCTGTCGAGCTGGTTGGCCGTGCACACGAACAGCACCTTGGACAGGTCGAAGTCGAGATCCAGGTAGTGGTCGCGGAAGCTGCCGTTCTGCTCCGGATCGAGCACCTCGAGCAGTGCCGAAGCCGGGTCGCCCTGATAGGACGCGCCGATCTTGTCGATCTCGTCGAGCATGATGACCGGATTGGCGACCGCGGTATCCTTGAGCGCCTGAATCAGCTTGCCCGGCATGGCGCCGATGTAGGTGCGTCGGTGGCCCTTGATCTCCGCCTCGTCGCGCATGCCGCCCACGGAGAAGCGGTAGAAGCGCCGGTCCAGGGCGTCCGCGATGGCACGGCCGAGGGAGGTCTTGCCCACGCCGGGCGGTCCCACCAGGCAGATGATGGAACCGGCCACGTCACCTTTCATGATTCCCAGCGCGAGAAACTCCAGGATCCGCTCCTTGATGTCCTCGAGCCCCTCGTGGTGGCTGTCGAGAACGCGCGCCGCCGCATCCAGATCGCGGGTGTCCTCGCTGGTTACGCCCCAGGGCAGGCTGGTCGCCCAGTCGAGGTAGTTGCGCGTGACGCCGTACTCGGGGGAACCGACCTCCAGCAGCGAGAGCTTGTGCAGCTCGTCGTCGATCCGGCTGCGCGCGTGTTCCGGCAGCGCCAGATGCGTGAGCCGCTCGCGGAAGGTGTCGATCTCGGCGGTCTTGTCGTCTTTGGAGATGCCGAGTTCCTTCTGAATGAACTTCAGCTGCTGACGCAGAAACGCCTCACGCTGGTGGCCCTGGATCTCCTGCTCGATCTGCTCGCGGATGTCGCGCTGCGCCTTGGCGATCTCGAGCTCGCGATGCAGCAGCTCGACCACCTTTTCCAGGCGACGCTGCAGCGTGATCTCCTCCAGCACCGCCTGCAGGTCGGCCTTGCTGGCCGAGGTCAGGCTGGCAGCGAAGTCGGCCAGCAGCGCCGGCTCGTTGGGGTTGGAGCGGGCGAGAAAGACCTTGAGCTCCTCGCCATAGAGCGGATTCAGGGGAATCAGCTCCTTGATGATGTTGATGATGGCGACGGCGTAGGCCTTCTGCTCCTCCGAACGCGTTTCGGCGCGCTCAGGGAAATACTGCGCGTTCACGGCCAGCGGCGGCTTGTCGCTCAGCCAGCGGCGCACGCGGAAGCGCTGCAGACCTTCCAGCAGAACGTGCAGCTGCTCGCCCTCGCGATGCACCCGGAGAATCCGACAGACGGTCCCCATTTCGTGCAGGTCGGCGGAGCCCGGCAGGCCGTCGATGTCGTGCCGGGTGGCGACGAGTCCCACCACCTCCTGCTTGCGGGCCTGGACCTCCTTGAGCGTCGGCAGCCAGACTTCGGCATTCATGAGCAGCGGGATCGCCTGACCCGGGAAGAACGGCCGGTGCTCCTGCGGCAGTACGTAGATGTGGGCCGGTAGCGCCTCGCCAGGCAGGATGATCTGCCGGTTTTCGGCGTCGTCGTTGTCGACGACCTGGCCGTCCTGGTTGATGTCCATGTTTCGGGTCCCGATCGCGTTGCCTGCACGGGGAATATTGGGTCGTCCGGAAGGATTCAAACCCCTGAGGGTGCCTGAGGAACGGGCCGCCGCCTCATTCGGAGCGCAGGGTCGCGATGATCCGTTCCAGGGTCTGCACCTGGTGCTCGCGCCAGCCGATCTCATGGCCCTCGGCGCCGCCGTCCTGCAATGCCTTGATCTCTGCCTGCAGCGCGTCGCGTTGCTCTTCCAGGGCGTTCAGGCGGGCCGCGAGCTCTGCCTTGTCGAACATCATCCGTTCAGGCGCCCCGGTACGCTCTTCGAGCTCCGCCTGAGCGGAGGTGAGGATCCGTTCCGGGAGCACCCGCTGCTGCGGAGGCAGCTGGCGCTGATTCATGAAGCTCGGCGAGACGATTTCCACGCCGCTGCCGTGCAGGGCATCCAGCACCGCCGCGTGCAGCTCGGTACGCTTGCTCACCAGACTGGCCACGTCCTCGAGAAATCCCGAAACCCGGTACAGCACGGCGTGATCCTGGAGCGCCTTGATCTGCACGAACGGCTCGACCAGCTCCGCCTGCTCCGCCGCCTGCTTGAGCAGCTCCCGCACGCGCCGCCGGGGCACGTCGTAGCCCAGAGAGACTTCCACCGAGATGAGGGTACCGGAACTGCGTACCACCCGGACCGGGTGTGTGATCAGGTACAGCGCGGGCAGCGTGATCAGATCCCGGTCCTCGCTCTGAATCTCCGTGTGCAGCAGTCCCAGCTCCGTGACCCGGCCGAAGTGCTGCTCCACCGAGATGAAGTCGCCGGGATGAAAGCTGCCGACGGCCCGCAGCATGAGACCGGCCATGGCGTTACTGACGAAGGTGGTCGAAGACAGCGCGATGATTGCCGTGAGGACGATCCCGAACAGGCTCAGCAGCTGACCCCGGGTCTCGCTGTCGAACGGCAGCAGCAGCACCAGCACGACGTTGGCCACCAGCACCACCGCAACGGTCGCGAGCTGGCGGGCGATGCGGGTGGCGGAAGCGTCAGGCAGCGCCCGGCGCAGCGACCAGATGACGGCCGCCGCGACCACCAGCACTGCCAGTACCGGCAGGCCCCAGGCGGTCAGGGGCGCCAGCACCGGCGCGAGATCCATGGCCTGGATCGGCGTGTCCCGGGGTTACTGGACTGTGGTCTGGGCGTCCGGCGTGTGCTCCACCAGCGCCACCTGCCGGGTCAGCCCGATGTAGTCGAGCAGGATGTTGCCGCTTTCCCGCAGCATCGCGTCGTCCATCGGGTCCTGGTCCTTGTCCGCCGATGCCTCCGCTTCCAGGGCTTCCAGATCTTTCACCGGCTCCTTGCCTTTGGCGATGCGCAGGGCGTTCTCCAGGCTCAGGCGCCAGGCGTCGTCTGCCGCCTTCTCCTTGGCGCGCTCCGCCTCGTTGAGAGACAGCTCCGTCTTGTGGCTGTCTTCCAGGTTGCGCGCGGCCAGCGCACGCATGTAGACGAAGTCGGGATCGCCCACCACCCGGCTTTCGTGCAGCGACCGCAGCTGACCCAGCAGCGGCTCGATCTGATGACTGTGCGGGTACACGGCCGGCTGAATCATGTCCCAGGGCATGGCATCGTCGAGCGCGCTCTCGCCGATCTGCTCGGTGTCGAACAGCTCCGGCAGCTGGATGTCGGGCAGTACCCCCTGATGCTGCGTGCTGTGTCCCGATACCCGGTAGAACTTGGCGGCCGTGATCTTCAGCTGGCCGCGATTGAGCGGTATCAGGGTCTGCACGGTGCCCTTGCCGAAAGTCTGGCTGCCGATTATCAGGCCGCGCTCGTAGTCCTGGATCGCGCCCGCGAAGATCTCGGATGCGGACGCCGACAGGCGGTTCACCACCACGGCGAGCGGCCCGTCCCAGGCTACGCTGTCGTCGGTATCCGCATAGATGCTCGGGCGCCGGTTGGCGGATTTGACCTGTACGGTCGGCCCGGACTTGATGAACAGTCCGGTGAGCGCATCGGCCTCCTGCAGGGAGCCGCCGCCGTTGTTGCGCAGGTCGATGACCAGACCGTCGATGTTTTCGGCCTTGAGCTCGTCGATCAGCCGGCGTACGTCGCGCGTCGTGCTCTTGTAGTTGGGATCACCCTGCTGCATGGCCTTGAAGTCGGCGTAGAAGGTGGGGATTTCGACCACGCCGATGCGCTGCTCGTGGCCGTTGCGGTTGAACGTCAGCAGCTTCTTCTGCGCCGCCTGCTCCTCGAGCTGCACGGTGTTGCGGGTGATGGTGACTACCCGGGTGGCACCGTCCTCGGCGGTGTGCGGCACGATCTCGAGGCGCACGACGGAATCCTTCGGCCCGCGGATCAGCTCCACCACGTCGTCGAGGCGCCAACCCACCACGTCGATCATGGGGCCGGTCTCGCCCTGGCCGACGCTGACGATACGGTCGGCGGGCGCGATGCTGCCGGACTTGTCGGCCGGCCCGGCCGGAACCAGCTCCACGACCTCGGTGTATTCGTCCTCGCTGCGCAGCACGGCGCCGATGCCTTCGAGGGACAGAGACATGTTGATGTTGAAGTTCTGTGAGGTCCGCGGCGAAAAGTACTGCGTGTGCGGATCGTAGGTGCTGGCGAACGCGTTCACGTACAGCTGGAAGGCGTCCTCGCTCTTGGTCTGGCTCGATTGCTTGAGCCGGTTGCGATAACGCTTCGTCAGCAGCTCCTGGATCTCGTCGAGATCCTTGCCGTTGAGCATCATGCTGAGCGCGGCCGCTTTGAGGCGCTTGCGCCAGATGTCGTCGAGCTCCGCCACGGTGCGCGGCCAGGGTGCGTTCTTACGGTCGATTTCGATGCTCTCGTCGGCAGTGAAGTCGAACTTGTCGAGCCCTTTGTCGAGCTCGCTCAGCAGGAACTCGAGCCGTTCGGTGAGACGGTCCTGATACAGGTTGAACATCTCGAAGGCCGGATCCAGGTTACCGCGGATCAGCGCGTCGTCGAGCTGGTAGCGGTATTTGTCCATCTTGGCGACGTCGTCGGCGAGGAAGTAAACGTGCGCGCCGTCGAGGGCATCCAGATATTTGTCATAGATCTCGCTGGACAGGTTGTCGTCCAGGTTTTTGTCCAGATAGTGGTTGTGGCGCAGCTGCTCGACGATGGTCAGGCTGGTGCGCGGATGTACGTCGAGCGGCTGCAGGTGGGTCGGATGGAAATCTGCGGGCAGGCTGTTGTGTGCCTCGGGGGTCACCAGAGCAGTGGTTGCGGGACCTTCCGCGAGTGCCTGGTAGGCGCCAAAAGACGCGCCCATCGCCAGGATGGCGCCGATCGCCAGCAGCAGCGCCGCGCGTATCCGCCGTGGTGCGTCCGTCGGGTGAACCTTAGCCGTGTTTGCCATCATGTGGTGCCTTCTAGCCGTGGCCGTCACAACCTAGCCGTGGCTGTCGCAATTGTGTTTATATGCCGCGGCGCGGGACCGCTCGCTGTGCATTCCGGTGCAGAATCGGCGGTGACCGACGCGGCCCGCCGCGCCCGATCCCGCGCATGATCCTATGTGCTTGATGTGTAGGATCCTATCGCGATCCGGAGGTTCCCCCAAGCGCCTCCTGATCGAGACTATGCATGTCCCTGTCGGAGCACTGTGACGGGAATGTAACCCGCACGTGGAGCACGGGCAACCGAACCCCGATCGTATAGAGGAGCAACTCGAGATGACCACTGGCCAGACAGGCGCGCAGGCTGCAGCGGGCCCAGACACCCTCCAAGGCCTTACCGGGCCGCGTTGCGTACGCGCTGCCGCCCTGGCCGCAGCCATCGCCCTGGGGCTGGCCCTGGCGGGCTGCCAGCGCCCGGACAGCGGCGGCCAGGAAGCAGCGAGCGCCGCGAGTGCCGGCAAGGATGCCGGGAACCCGGCCGCCGCGGCCGCCGGCGAGCTGACAGACGATCTGGCCAAAGCCAGCTACAGCCTCGGCTATCAGGTGGCGGACAACGTCGATCAGCAGTTCCAGGGTGGCCTGACCAGCAGCGCCTTCGTGCAGGGCGTGCAGGATCGGCTGGCGTCGCGCGAGAGCCTGGTGAGCGCCGAAGACAGCGAGCGCCTGCGCTCACTGCTCAATGAAACCCGCGAGGCCGCGCTGGCATCTCAGGGCCTGAAGAACCTGGAGGCGGGCCTCGCATTCCTGGCGGAGAACGGTGCCCGTGAGGGGGTCGTCACCACCGAGTCGGGCCTCCAGTACGAAGTTCTGCAGACCGGAGACGGTCCCAAGCCGGGCCCACGTGATCAGGTGACTACGCACTACGAAGGGCGCCTCATCGACGGTACGGTGTTCGACAGTTCCTATCAGCGCGGCGAGCCGGCCACGTTCCCGCTGGATCGTGTGATACCGGGCTGGACGGAAGCCCTGCAGCTGATGCCGCAGGGCTCCAAGTGGCGCCTGTACGTGCCTGCCGACCTGGCTTACGGCGAGCGTGCGGCGGGAAGGATCCCGCCCAATTCGACGCTCGTGTTCGACGTGGAGCTGCTCAACGTCGAACCCGCGGCGGGCCAGTAGCCCGACTCGGACCGGCGGGCAGGCGCGGATCATGCGGGCCACGCTCATGCAGCGCGGGCGCCTCTGGGTTGCGGATCTGCCCGCGCCGCAGCCGCTGCGCGGGGAGGTGCTGGTCAAAAGCCGCGCCTGTGGTATCTGCGGGTCGGATCTGCACGCGACCCGTCACACCGAGGAGTTCGTTGCCACCAGCCGCGAAGCAGGCGGCGCGTTCAAACTGACCACGCTGGAACCGGTTGTGCTGGGTCACGAGTTCTGCGCCGAGGTCGTGGACTACGGGCCGGACACCCCGCACAGGTTCGCGCCCGGTACGCTGGTGTGCTCGGTGCCGGTGCTGCCGCGGCAGCAGACTCTGGGTCTGGGTTACTCCGCCGAGGCCCCCGGGGGCTTCGCCGAGTACATGCTGCTGGCGGCCCCGCTGCTCGTGCCGGTGCCGAACGGATTGTCTGCCGTCCATGCCGCGCTCACGGAGCCCATGGCCGTCGGTCGCCATGCCGTAGCCAAGGCCCGGCTCGCCGGCAGGGAGACTGCGCTGGTGCTCGGCTGCGGCCCCGTTGGCCTGGCCGTCGTCGCGGCCCTGCGGGCGGCCGGCGCCGGTCCGGTGATCGCGGCCGACTACTCGCCGCGGCGGCGCGAACTCGCGCTGCAGATGGGCGCGCACGAGGCGGTGGATCCGGCCGTGGCGTCGCCGTATCGGGCCGCCGTCCGGGGCAACGGCGACGGTACCGTGATCTTCGAGTGCATCGGCGTGCCCGGCAGCATCGATCAGATCTTTCTCGGCGCGCCGCGCGATGCCCGGATCGTGGTGGTGGGGGTCTGTCTGCAGACGGATCACTGCCGTCCGCTGATCGCCGTCAACAAGGAGCTGTCCCTGCAATTCGTGCTCGGCTACAGCGTCGAGGAGTTTGCACAGACCCTGCACCTGATCGCCTCGGGGGACATCGACGTCGCGCCGCTGATTACCGGTACGGTGGGGCTCGACGGCGTTGCCGATGCATTTGCCGCGCTGGCGGATCCGGAGGCGCACGCAAAGATCGTCGTCGAGCCCTGGCACAGCGGCGCCGCGCATGGCTGATCCGCGGGAGCCGCGCCGTCCGGAGCCGTCGCCCGCGCCCGGCAGCATGCGCAGCAGCCTGATCCTGGGCAAGCGCGGCTCGCCGGTTCAGCAGCGTCTGGTCCGGGCGATCGTGCTGAGCGCGCTGCTTCTGCTTGGCGTGCTGTACTGGCTGGTCCGAGACCTGGGTCTCGACCCGGACGATCTGCTGAACTACGCGGCCACGAGTCTGATGGTCGTGGGCATCATGGTCGTGCTCGGCGTGTTCGGCGCGGGGCTTCTGTGGCTGATCCGCCGTCTGCGTCGCTAGGCAGCGTATCCTCCCTGTCTCAGGGCAGATCGGCCAGGAATCGGCCCATGCGCGGGGCGTAGTAGTGGTCGTAGTCCAGCGAGAACGCCACGGTGGTGGCGCGACCCAGGATGCGGTCGCGGTCGATGAATCCGATCACCCGCGAATCGCGGCTGTTGTCGCGATTGTCGCCCAGCATCAGATACTTGCCCTCGGGGACGGTGGTGGCTGGGAACGAGCCGGCGAAGCCGGCGCGACCGTCGGCACGCAGCATCACCAGGTGCTGACGGCCAAACAGGTTTTCGTGGTACAGGCGGTAGCCGGGCCGCGGTTGGAACGGCAGGCTCCGCTGCTCGGCGTCATCTACCGGGCTGTAGCTGGCGGTCATGCCGTTGATGGTCAGACGGTTCTGGTGCAATTCCACCACGTCGCCGGGCAGCGCGACCACGCGCTTGACCAGCAGGCGGTCGTCCTCGGGTGAGGTGAAGGTGACCACGTCGCCGCGCTGCGGGGTGCTCCAGTGCGCGAGACGCTGCAGTGTGAACGGCACCCTCAGGTCGTAGGCCAGCTTGTTCACGACGATCCGGTCGCCGATCAGAATCGATGGCAGCATCGACCCCGAGGGCACCTGATTCCAGTCGGCGATGGCGGAACGGAACACCAGCATCACGACGATGAAGGCGATGAACAGCCGCCACTCGCGCCACAGCCTGCCGGCTCTGCCCGTCATGCTCTCAGGCCCGGCTCTGGGCGTCGAAGCGCGCCAGCTGTTCCGGGCTGGCCTCGCTCTGGTAGCGGTCCTTCCACTCGGCATAGGGCATGCCATAGATCCGCTCGCGGGCCTGCTCGTAGTCGACGTCGACGCCGGCTTCCTCACAGGCGGCCCGGTACCACTTCGACAGACAGTTGCGGCAGAAGCCGGCCAGATTCATCAGGTCGATGTTCTGCACGTCCTTGCGCTCATCGAGGTGCGCGAGCAGACGGCGGAACACCGCGGCCTCGATCTGGTTCTGCTGGTTCTGGTCCACGTTCACACTCCTGGCACTGCGGGATTAGACCGGATTCTACTTGATCGGTTCGGCGGGCCAAACCTGGCCTGCCGGCAAGGCCCGCAGTCGGAACCGCGTCTGTCGGGGGCCGCCCGGAGCCCTGGGCCGGGCAGGGCTCGCCTGGTCCTGCTTTCGAGTTCCGCTCTGCGACCCGGATGCCGGGGTGAGATGCCGCCCCTGACGCGGCTGTGCTTCAATGGTCGCCGCCTCGTGCAGGCGATTCTCGAACCCGCGGGGAGACGTCATGGACCTGCTGCTGCAACCCGAAATCTGGATGGCCTTTGCGACTCTGACGCTGCTGGAGATCGTGCTGGGCATCGACAACATCATCTTCATTTCCATTCTCACCGGGCGTCTGCCGGAACACGAGCGCGCGCGGGCCCGCTATCTGGGTCTGGGTCTGGCCATGCTCATGCGCATTCTGCTGCTGCTGTCGCTGGCCTGGATCATGCGCCTCACCGACGATCTGTTTTCGGTGTTCGCCATGGGGATCTCCGGGCGCGACCTGATCCTGCTCGGCGGCGGCGTGTTTCTCATGGGTAAGGCGACCCGCGAGATCCACAACAGTCTCGAGGGCGAGGAGCACGAGACGCACGGCGCGGCCGGCGTCAGCTTTGCCGGCGTGCTGACCCAGATCGCGTTGGTGGATATCGTGTTTTCGCTCGATTCGGTCATCACCGCGGTGGGCATGGTTCGGCAGGTGGAGGTGATGATTGCCGCGGTGGTCGCCGCTGTGCTGGTGATGATGCTCGCTGCGAGCCGCATCTCGCAGTTCGTCGAGGAGCATCCCACGGTCAAGATGCTGGCGCTGTCGTTTCTCATGCTGGTGGGTTTCACGCTGGTGGGCGAGGGGCTCGACCTGCACACGCCCAAGGGGTACATCTACGTCGCCATGGCGTTCTCGTTCGGCGTCGAGATGTTGAACATTCGCGCGAAGCGCGTGCGCGAGGATCATCTGCGACTGCGCAAGGCACAGCTGGCCGACCTGGTGTCGGAACGCCGGCCCTCGACATGATCGGGGCGGGTAGCGGGTGATCTGGCGCGTTGACTGGATCGGCGAACGTGGCAGGCTAGCCCGTGGTCCGTGCGCGTGCGCCGACCGCCAACGCACATGACACCGGGAGTCCCATTGAACATCGTGGCCCGAACGGATCCGGGCAGGGTCCGCGCCAGCAACCAGGACGTGGTGGGCGTCGACCCTGATCTCGGCGTCGCAGTGCTCGCCGACGGCATGGGCGGATTGAGCCGGGGCGCCGAGGCAAGCGCGCAGGCCGTGACATTTCTGCTCGAGACCCTGCACCGGCGCGCGGCGCTCGGCCAGGCGCCTCCGGATGCGGCGGCGCTGGCTGTGCTCGTGGCGGATGCCAACCGGCACCTGCGCCAGCTTGCCGAAGCGCCGGGGTCCGGCGGGCTCATGGGCACGACGCTGGAGCTGTGCGTGCATGCAGGTGCCGGGCGCTGCCATCTGGCGCACGTTGGCGACTCGCGCGCGTACCGGTATCGCGGTGGCGTGCTCGAGCAGCTCACGCAGGACCACAGCCTGGTTCAGGAGCTGGTGCGCGAAGGGGTCCTGACGGCTGCCGAGGCACGCCACGCGCCCAATCGCAACGTGATCACCCGGGCGCTGGGGCTGGAACGCCAGGTTCAGGTGGACCTGCTGACCATTGAGGCATGCAGCGGCGAGCTGCTGCTGCTTTGCAGCGACGGGCTCTGGGATCTGGTGAGCGACGCGGCGCTCTGCGGCGAGCTCGCCGCGGTAGCGCGCCGCGAGCGGACGCTGGCGGATGCGGCCGCGCGTCTGGTGGACCTGGCCAACCGCGCCGGCGGCACGGACAACGTTTCCCTGGTTCTGCTGGAGATCTGAGGCTGCCGGCCCCCCGCGGTGCAGGCGCTGGCGGCACGCTCTATAATTGGCGCTTCGGATTGTCGCCCGTTGCGCTCGCAACACCCGAACCACCCGCAGCGATATGACGTCCGAGACGAGTCCCCAGCAACCATCCAGGCAGTCGGCACCCATGCAGTCGGTATCCATGCAGTCGGTCATCGAGGACAAGCTCGCTGCCCGCTTCGAACTCAGTCATCTGGAGGTGATCAACGAGAGCGCCGGACACAACGTGCCGCGGGGATCCGAGACGCATTTCAAGGTAGTGCTGGTGGCGCCGGAGTTCACCGGGCTGCGTTTGCTGGCCCGGCACCGCCTGGTGAACCAGACGCTGGCTGCGGAGCTGGCCGGAGGCGTGCACGCGCTCGCGATTCATACCTACACCGAGGCGGAGTGGCGCGAGCGCTTCGGCTCCGCGCCGCTGTCGCCGCCGTGCCTGGGCGGGCGCGCGGCGGACCATGACGGGGCGACCCGGGAGACCCGCGAGTGAGCGCTCCCAGTGTCATGACCTTCTACCGGTTCGCGGCGCTCACCGATCTCGAGGCGTTGCGGACGCATGTTCACCAGGCTGCCACGGCGCTGAATCTGCGCGGCACCGTGCTGCTGGCCGAAGAGGGCATCAACGGCACGCTCTGCGGCGCCCGTGAGGCGCTCGAGGCGTTGCGCTCGGAGCTGCTGCGCGACGCCCGCCTCGCCGGCATGCCGTTCAAATTCTCCACGGCGAATGCCGACAATCCCGTGTTCCACCGTCTCAAGGTGCGCATCAAGCCCGAGATCGTCAGCTTCGGCCAGCCGCACCTGCGGCCGGGCGAGCGCACCGGCGAGCACGTGGATGCGGCGCGCTGGAACGCGCTGCTCGAGGATCCGGAAGTCGTCGTGATCGACACGCGCAACCGCTACGAGGTCGCCATCGGCACCTTCCCCGGTGCCCTGGATCCCGGGACGCGCACCTTTCGTGAGTTCCCGGAGTTCGTCCGCTCGGCGCTCGACCCGCAGCGCAATCGACGGGTAGCGATGTTCTGTACCGGCGGTATCCGCTGCGAGAAGGCCAGCGCGTTTCTGCTCGAGCAGGGCTTTGCGGCCGTCTACCAGCTCGATGGCGGGATCCTCCGCTATCTCGAAACAGTGGACCCCGCCGACAACCGCTGGCAGGGAGACTGTTTCGTGTTCGACCAGCGGGTGTCGGTGACGACGGCACTGGCCGAGGGTGCACACAGCCAGTGCTATGCCTGCCGCCGCGCCCTCACCGCAGCCGACCGGGCGTCAGCACAATTCCAGGAAGGCATCAGCTGCCCGCACTGCTTCGAGGAGGTCGACGCCGAGCGGCGCCGGCGTTTCGCCGAACGGCGCCGGCAGGTGCTGCTGGCCGAGGCGCGCGGCGCGCGTCACATCGGCGCCGGTGAGGCCGCCGGTCAGCGCAGGAGCGGCTCGAGATAGGGCCAGAGGGTGTCCAGAAGCAGCGGCTGTGCCAGCGCCGTCGGGTGGATGCCGTCGTCCTGCATGAGTTCCGGCGTGAGCGCGACGTCCTGAAGCAGGAAGGGTACCAGTGGCACCTGGTAGCGAGCGGCGACCTCGGAGAACACATCGGCGAACGCGCGCGTGTAGCGCGGCCCGTAATTGGGTGGAATCTGCATCCCCACCAGCAGCACCGCACGGCCGCCGTCCCTGCCCAGCGCCACCATGGCCGCCAGATTGTCGCGGATGGTTGCGATGGGATAGCCGCGCAGCGCGTCGTTGCCGCCGAGCTCGATGATGAGTACCTCGGGCTCGTGCTCCGCGAGCGCTCCGGGCAGCCGCGCCAGCCCGCCGCCTGTGGTCTCGCCGCTGACGCTGGCGTTGACCACCCGCCAGGGCGGATCCAGGGTCTGCAGGCGCTGCTCGAGGTGCGCGACCCAGCCCTGATCGCGTTGAATACCGTATCCGGCACTGATACTGTCGCCGAGCACGAGAATCGTCGATTCGGCCGTTGCGGACGCCGTTGGCGCAGCCAGGATGCCGCAGCCGGCCAGCACCAGCATCAGCCTCCCGAGGTATTTCACCGCTGCGGCTGACCCCAGGGTCAGCGCCGAGCGGGGACAGGACAGGATTGCGTGTCGTATGGATCGTATGGTCATCGAGGCCAGAGATGTGGAGAAGATTGTGCCGACCGCCGAAGGGCAGCTGGTCATCTTGGATGGCATCAATCTGGAAATCAACGCGGGCGAGACGGTGGCGATCGTCGGAGCATCCGGTTCCGGCAAGACCACGCTGCTGGGCATTCTTGCCGGCCTGGATCTGCCGAGCGGCGGTACGGTATCTCTGGTGGGTCAGGATCTCACCCGTCTCGACGAGGAAGCCCGCGCGCTGGTGCGCGGCGAGCAGGTGGGTTTCGTGTTCCAGACCTTCCAGCTGCTCGGCAGCCTCACGGCGCTGGAGAACGTGATGCTGCCCGGCGAGCTGCGCGGCGATCCGGATGCCCGCGCCGATGCGCGCCGGCTGCTGGAAAAGGTCGGGCTGGGCCAGCGGATGGGCCACTATCCGCGCCAGCTTTCGGGCGGCGAGCAGCAGCGCGTGGCCATCGCGCGCGCGTTCGCATCGCGCCCGAACGTGCTCTTCGCCGATGAGCCCACCGGCAATCTGGACACCCGCACCGGCCAGAAGATCATCGATCTGATCTTCGAGCTCAACACTGAGTTCGCCACGACGTTGATTCTGGTCACGCACGACGACCGGCTGGCATCACGCTGCGGCCGGGTAATCGAGATCGATGGCGGCAGGATCGTCGCGTGAGGCTCGCCTTCATCCTGCGCCTGGCGTGGCGCGACTGGCGCAGCGGTGAGCTCGGGCTGCTGCTGGTGGCGCTGCTGGTGGCGGTGGGTACCGTGACGGCCGTGTCGCTGCTGGTCGACCGGCTGCAGCACGCCTTGCTCTCGGAGTCTGCCGACTTCCTGGCTGCGGACCGTTACATCGGCAGCTCCAGACCCATTCCAGACGAGTTTCGCGAGCGTGCGACGGCCCGGGGTCTGCGCGTCTCCGAGACGCTGTCGTTTCCGTCCATGGTGTTCGCCGGGGACGACCGCAATCAGCTCGTGAGCGTCAAGGCCGTGGCCCCCGGCTACCCGCTGCGCGGTGAGCTGGTCGTGGCCGACGAACCCTTCGGCGCCGGTCACGTGACCCGCTTGCTGCCCGAGCCGGGCCAGGTGTGGCTGGATTCGCGCCTGTTCCCGGCTCTGGGAATCGGGCTCGGCGATACCGTGGAGGTCGGGCTGGCGCGCCTGCAGGTAGCGGGGGTGCTGCTGGCGGAGCCCGATCGCGGCGGCAGCATGTATGACCTCGGCCCGCGTCTGCTGATGCGGCTGGAGGACGTGCCGGCCACCGAGGTGGTGCAGCCGGGCAGCCGCATCGCCTACCGGCTGCTGCTCGCCGGCGGCGATGCCGATCTCGAGGCGCTGCGCGCCGAGCTGCCGCTGGCACCCAACTATCGCTGGCGCGGTATCCGCGACAGCAGTCCATCCATCGGCGCGGCGCTGGATCGGGCCGAAAGCTTCCTGCTGCTCGGGGGCCTGCTGGGGGTGCTGCTCGCCGGCGTCGCGGTGGCACTGTCCGCGCATCGCTATGCCCAGCGCCACTACGACCACGTTGCCATTCTCAAGACGCTGGGGGCCACGCCGACGCAGATCCTGCAGGCGTTCGCGCTGCTGCTGGGGCTGGTGGCGCTGGTTGCGGTGGCTGCCGGGCTCATCGCGGGTACCGGCCTGCACCTGGCCATCATCGCGGTGCTGCAGACGCTGATTCCGGTCGATCTGCCCTTGCCCAGCCTCAGGCCGTTCCTGCTCGGGGCGGCCACGGGGCTGATCTGTGCCATGGCCTTCGCGCTGCCGCCCCTGCTGCATCTGCACAAGATCTCGCCCATGCGCGTGATCCGCCGCGAGCTGGGCGCGGCGCCGCCGTCCCAGATCCTGAGCTACGGTGCCGCCGCCGCAGGCAGCCTGGGATTGCTGATCTGGTACAGCGGCAGCCTCTGGCTGACGCTCTGGACGCTGCTCGGCAGCGCCGGGGTACTGGCGCTGTTCGGCGCGCTCGCCCTGCTGCTCCTGCGCGGCGGGCGTGCGGTGGGAATGCAGGCGGGCAGCGGCTGGCGCCTGGCTCTGGCCGGGCTGCAGCGGCGCGGCGGGCAGAATGTGGCCCAGATCATGATCTTCGGCCTGGCGCTGATGCTGCTGCTGATCCTGTTGCTGCTGCGTACTGCGCTCCTGGACGAGTGGCGCAGCCAGGTACCGGCAGGTGCCCCCAATCATTTCGTGCTCAACGTCACTCCTGAGCAGGTGGCGCCGGTCAGCGAACTGCTGGCCGAGGCAACCGCCGGCCGCGGTGAGCTGTTTCCGATGATCCGCGGGCGCATCGTCGCCGCCAACGGGGTCGACGCCGACACCTGGGCTGCCGAGCATGCCGCCCGCGACGGCGAGGGTGACGGACCGCGCCTGTCGTCAGAACGCAATCTGACCTGGGCGGCGCAGATACCGGACGACAACCGGGTGGTGCGTGGCGCCTGGTGGTCGGCTGACGATCCGCGCCCGCTGGTGTCGCTGGAACAGGATTACGCCGACAATCTGGGGCTGGGCGTGGGCGACCAGTTGACGTTCGATATCGCCGGGCACCAGGTCGAGGTGGAGATCGCCAACCTCCGGCGACTGGATTGGGAAAGCATGCGGCCCAACTTCTTCATCATCTTCTCGCCCGGCGTGCTCGAGAACTATCCCGCAACCTACATGACGAGCTTCTACCTCGAGCCGGCCAACAAGCGTTTCCTCAACGAGCTGCTGAGCCGGTTTCCCACCATCACCGTGATCGAGGTGGATGCCCTGATCGCGCAGATTCAGAGCATCATCGCGCGCGTGACCCAGGCGGTGGAGCTGGTGCTCGGCCTGGTGCTGGCGTCGGGCTGCCTGGTGCTGATCGCGAGCATTCAGGCGAGCCGCGACGGACGCATGCAGGAGCACGCCCTGCTGCGCACCCTCGGCGGCACCCGGCGGCTGATCGCCGGCTCGCTGGCAGTGGAGTTCGCCGCTCTGGGTCTGTTTGCGGGCATCGTGGCTGCCGTCGGTGCCGAGGTCACCGTGGCGGTCCTGCAGCGTCAGGTGTTCGAACTCGGCATGCAGCTGCACCCCTGGTTGTGGCTGCTCGGGCCGCTGGCCGGCATGCTGCTCATCATGACGGTGGGATTGCTGGGTACCCGCCGCCTGATTTCCACCCCGCCGATGCTGATTCTGCGTGCGCTGAGCTGACTTGCGCCCGCGCCGTCCTCGACTACGGTTAAGGGACGAGGTCGGTCACGGGGCGGGGAACGCTCAATCGATGAACCAGCTGTACCGGATGTTCGCGCCCAAGCGGCGTGACGATGCTGCGTCCGCGCCGCGCGCGCGGCGCCTGTCGGCGCTGCTGCTCGGCGCGCCGCTGCTGGTGGCCGCCGTCTACTGGTACCTGGGTCTGGCATTGCTCGACAACAGCCACCGGCATCTGGAGCTGGCGCGGCTGATCCGGCACATGGACGCCTACGGTGCGATGGACTCGAACGCCGGTCAGCCGGAGACCGCCCCGGGAATCGCCACCGTCCCAGGCCGGGCTCCCGACTCGGACGCTGCGAGCGATCCGGTACGGCTGCTGCTGGACATGCGCGTGCTGTTGCCCCAGCTGGCTCTGCTCGAGCCGCGCGGATTGGTGGCGCTGCGCCAGCAGGTGGATGCGCTGGAAGCGCAGCTGCTGAGCGATCTGCGCAACCCCGATACCGTTGCGGCCGTAATGGCGGCGTTCCGCGAGGTGCATGACGCCATGTTCGCGCTGGCTCAGGCCAATCTGGCGCGAACCCGCGATCTGCAGCTGCACCTCATGATTCTGCTTGTGCTGTTCACCCTGGCCGGCTTCGCGCTGGCGGGTCTGGGGCTGCGCTGGCGCGCACGTCAGAGCGAGCGACCCGCCTGGTCGCTCGCCGGTCTGGAGGAACGCCTGTTTGCGCACACGCCCGGTGCGGTGATCGTGTCTGATCTCGAAGACCGCATCCTGGCGGTGAACGACGCCTACGAGCGCATGACCGGATATCACTCCCACGAGGTGGTGGGCAAACCCATCGCGTTCAACCACTCGGGGCAGCAGGATCAGCGTTTCTACGATGCGATGCGGCGCGGTCTGGTGGAATTCGGACGCTGGAGCGGCGAGTTCTGGTTGCGCAACAAGCAGGGGGAGGCATTCGCCGACAAGGTCACGCGGCTGCGTCTGGAAGATGGGCGGGGCGTGCCGGTGGGCTATCTGACCCTGTCCATGGACATGGTCAGCAGCGACGACGCCAAGCGGCTGATGCTGTGGCAGGCACATCACGACACGCTCACCAAGCTGCCGAACCGGAATCTGTTTCAGGAGCGGCTCACGCGGGTGCTGCTGCGTGCCCACGAAAAGGGCTTCCACGGTGCCCTTCTCAGTATCGACCTGGATCGTTTCAAGATCGTCAACGATTCGGTCGGGCCGGCCCGGGGCGATCAGATCCTCACCGAGGCCGCCTACCGCATTGCCATGTGCATAGACGAGTCGGATACGGTCGCACGACTGGGCAGCGACCATTTCGTGGTGCTCCTCGGCGCCATCAGTGACTACGGTGACGTCGAGCGCCTCGGGCGCAGTATTCTGGAATCGATTCACCGGCCGTTCGTCCTCGAAGGCCGGGAGCTGTTCATCACCTCCAGCATCGGCGTGGCGCTCATTCCCGGCGACGGCGACGAAACCGGCGAGCTGCTGCAGAAAGCGGATGCCGCGCGCATTCAGGTCAAGGAGCAGGGCGGCAACAACCTGGCATTTTTCGAACCCGAGATGAACGCCCGCGCCGAGCGCCGCCTCGAGCTGGAAACGTCATTGCGGCGGGCGCTGTCCGAGAATCAGCTGCTTCTCTACTACCAACCGGTGGTGGACGTGCGCCGCGGTCGCGTCGCGAGCTGCGAGGCGCTGCTGCGCTGGCGGCACCCGGAGCTCGGCATGATCTCCCCCGCGGACTTCATCCCCATTGCCGAGGATACCGGGCTGATCGTGGACATCGGCCGCTGGGTCGTGAGCGAGTGTCAGCGCCAGCTGCGCGAGTGGCGTGCTCAGGGGCTCGAGGACCTGCGCATCTCGCTCAACGTCAGCCCGATTCAGCTGCGGCGCGCCGAGGACGTGCAGGATCTGCTGGATCTGCTGGGCGCGCCGGGTGAGGACAACGGCATCATGGTGGAGCTTACCGAGAGCGCTCTGCTGGAGAACGCCGAGCGGGTGCAGCATTTTCTCAAGGAAGTGCGCTCGCGCGGCAGCCAGGCGGCGCTCGATGACTTCGGCACCGGCTTCTCGTCGCTCGGCTACCTTCGCAACTTCGAGTTCGACGTGCTCAAGATCGACAAGACCTTCATCGACGAGCTGGAGAACACCAGGGATTACGGTCTGGTGGCGTCCATCGTCAGCATGGGGCGGATTCTCGGCATGCGCGTGGTGGCGGAAGGCGTCGAGAGCATCGACCAGGTCAAACGTCTCAAGCAGATAGGCTGCGACTACATTCAGGGCTATCACTTCTCGAAGCCGCTGCCTGCTCAGGAGTTCTGCCGTTTTGCCAGCGACGGCGAGTTGCGCGACGTGGGCTAGCAGGGTACAAACGGCGCCTCTCAACCCCGGCGAGGCGGCTTTGACCAGCACAATCTACGATCCCGCCAAGGCGGCCGTAACGGCTGCGGCGACCTCTGTCGCGGCCGGCGTCGCGCAGGCGCCCCGGCCGGAAGCGGGCCGAGCGGCAGGGGACCCGCGCCGCCAGCGTTACGACGCCAACAAGCTGCACAAGAGGCTGCGCCGTCAGGTGGGACAGGCGATCGCCGACTTCAACATGATCGAAGACGGCGATCGGGTCATGGTGTGTCTGTCCGGCGGCAAGGACTCCTACACGCTGCTGGACATTCTCATGAACCTGCAGCAATCCGCGCCGGTGCGCTTCGAGCTGGTGCCCGTGCACCTCGATCAGAAGCAGCCGGGCTACCCGGCGGAGGTGCTGCCGCGCTATCTCGATGGCCTGGGTCTCGAATATCACATTCTCGAGGAGGACACGTTCAGCGTCGTTCAGCAGCTGACGCCGCAAGGCAAGACCACCTGTCCGGTCTGTTCGCGCTTGCGGCGCGGCATTCTGTACGCCTGCGCGCGGCGCATCGGTGCCAGCAAGATCGCCCTGGGTCATCACCTCGATGACGTGGTGGAGACGCTGTTCCTGAACATGTTCTACGGCGGCCGGCTCAAAGCCATGCCTGCGAAGCTCAAGAGCGACGACGGTCAGAATCTGGTGATCCGTCCGCTGTTCTACTGCCGCGAGCGCGACATCGAGCGTTGGGCGGCGCACCGTCGCTTTCCGATCATTCCTTGCAACCTGTGCGGCTCGCAGGAGAACCTGCAGCGCCAGGCCATCAAGCAGATGCTGACGGAGTGGGACCGGCGCTCTCCGGGCAGGGTGCAGAACATCGCCAACAGCCTGGGTCGCGTGGTGCCGTCGCACCTGGCGGACGCCGCGCTGTTCGATTTCGAGGGGCTCAGGCCGGACGCGGCCCGGCTGCCGCTGCTCGACCTGACGGACGCTGCAGGCCCAGCGCGCTGAGCGGTACGGCTGCCGGGTCCGAGACTACGAAAGGTCCTGATCGGATGCCCGCAGCGGCACCTCGTCGCTGGCCAGCGCCTCGGCGGATTCCAGCACTTCGGTGAGCGCCACCTCGAAACTCTGCACCAGCCCCAGCAGGTTCTTGCCATCGGGACTGCCCAGCGCGAGCTCCAGGGTCTTCGACGCTTCCTGCAGGCGCTGCGCGCCGAAGCTGCCGGCAACGCCGTGCAGGTTGTGCGCGAGCCGCTCGGCCTCCTCGAACTGCTCGTCATTGACCAGCCGGCGCGCCCGGGTCGCGGCGTCGCCGTAGTAGCGGCCGAAGTCGCCCATGAGTTTCTTCATCAGGCGGATGTTGCCGTTGTGACCCTTGATCGCGGCGCCCACGTCGATACCGGGCAGACGCTGGATCGGCAGCAGATCAAGCGCGTCGGCAGGGGCTGCGGAATCGGATTCCACCGTCGCCATGGGCTGCGCCTGGGTCGCTTGTGCGACCGCCGGCGGCGCCGGCGCCACGGGCTCGTCTGAATCGAGCTCCGCTTCCGGCACCGGGTTGAGCCGGTCGGACGCGCGCCTGCGCAGCGCCTTGCTCTCACCCTCGGGCAGCACGCGGGCCAGCGCCGCGAGCAGCTGATCGAAGTCGATGGGTTTGGTGACGTAGGCATTGCAGCCGGCATCGGTGGCAGCCGAGCGCCGTGTGCTCAGCGCGTCGGCCGAAACGGCGATGATGGGCACGGTCAGTCCCTGTTCGCGCAGGATTCGAGTGGCCTCCAGCCCGTCCAGCTCCGGCATGTGGATGTCCATGAGGATGGCGTCGAACGCCTGCGCGGTGGCCCGATCCACGGCCTGGCGTCCGGTTTCGGCGATGCTCACCTGGGCGCCCGCGCGCTGCAGGAATTCCGTTGCCAGCTGCTGGTTGATCGGGTTGTCCTCGGCGACCAGGATGTGCCGGCCCTGGACCACCGAGGTGCCGCGCTGGCTCTTCAACGGCACCATCGTGTCGGTCACCGAATCAGCCGGCAGCGCGAAGTCTGCGGTGAAGCTGAAGGTGCTGCCGACCCCGGGTTGCGACTGCACGCTGATGTCGCCGCCCATGACCTGCACCAGGCGGCGGCAGATGGACAATCCGAGCCCGGTGCCCCCGAAGCGCCGCGTGGTGGACGACTCCGCCTGCTCGAAAGACTCGAACAGGCGGGCCTGGTGCTCGGCGCTGATGCCGATGCCGGTATCGGTGACCCGCACGGCGAGCGTGACCTGGGGGGCTGCGACCTTCGCGACCGAAACCCGAAGACGAATCTCGCCCTCTTCGGTGAACTTGACTGCATTGCCCACCAGGTTCACCAGAACCTGCTGCAGGCGCAGCGCGTCACCCTGCAGAACGCCATCTGCTGGAAACTCCGGATGGTTGGGGGTGTCGTCCTCGACCATCAGCTTCAGATTGCGGCGCCGCAGATCGGTGCGGAACAGGCGCTCGACCTCGCCGAGGGTTTCGGCAAGGCGGAACGGACGCTGCTCGAGCACCAGCTTGCCGGCCTCGATCTTGGAGAAATCCAGAATGTCGTTGATCAGTATCAGCAGGTTCTCGGCCGCGTTGCTGATGGAGGTCACGTACTCGTGCTGCTTGCGGTCCAGCGCGGTTTCCAGGGTCAGCTTCGAGA
This sequence comes from Pseudomonadales bacterium, assembly GCA_041395905.1. Taxonomy (GTDB): domain Bacteria; phylum Pseudomonadota; class Gammaproteobacteria; order Pseudomonadales; family Azotimanducaceae; genus UBA7803. The sequence continues at coordinate 354,190 of JAWKZP010000002.1, read as the reverse complement.
AGCCGACGATGGCATTCATCGGCGTGCGGATTTCATGGCTCATGTTGGCGAGAAACTCGCTCTTGGCTTTGGTCGCGGCTTCGGCGATCTGGCGCTGCTTGTCCGCCTGCTCGCGCTCCATGCGTTCGGAGATGTCGATCAGCGAGCCATCGATGTAGTCACCCTGCTCCGGGTCGTGATTGAGCCTGGCGGTGAGTGCCATCCACAGCGTGCCGCCGTCGGCACGCACACCCTGCACTTCGAAGCCGCTCACCAGCTGGTGCTCTTCCAGCTCCGAGAGAAAGCGCCCTGCCTGCTCGCGCGACAGGAACACGCGATCGAACAGCTCGCGATACTCGTCCAGCAGACGGCCGACGCTGTCGAAGCCCAGGATCCGCGCCAGCGTGGGGTTGGCACTGCGCAGCACGCCCTGAGGGCTGGTCCGGAACAGGCCCTCGATGGCGTTGTCGTACAACGTCCGGTATTCGTCCCGGGCCGACTGCAGATCGGCGTACAGCCTGGCGTTCTCGATGGAGATCGCCGCCTGGGACGCGAGCAGCGCCAGCACCTCGACGCGCTGCTGGGTGAACACCCCGGTGAGCCAGCGGTGCTCCAGGTAGATGATTCCGGTGATCTCTCCGCGGTGGATGATCGGCAGGCACAGAACCGACAGCGGTTGCAGGCGCTTGACGTAAGGGTCCTGCGTGAACACGTCCTCCTGGGTCGCGTCGCCCATCACCAGCGCTTCCTTGGTTCGGGCAACGAACTGCACGATGCTCTCGGGCACGTCGTCCGATGCCTCGAGCGCGATCGGCGGGTTGATGCGCGTGCTCGGCCCGCCGTCCACGGCGGCGACTGCCTCGACGTACAGACGCCGCTCGTGTGCCAGCAGCATGCAGGCTTTCTGAGCGCCGGCGTGTTCGAGCGCCAGGTGCAGCAGCTTGGTCAGCACCCGATCGAGCAGAATCTCTCCGGAAATCGTCTGCGCGGCCCGCAGCACCGTCGTCGTGTCGAGCAGGTGGCCGTTGAAGTCCGAGCTCTCGAGGCTGGTGGTCTGGTTGTGCAGGTCGCGTACCGTGAGCTCGGCCAGATCGCCTACCGACAGCGTGCTGGTGCGTCGGTGTTCGAGACCGTCGGACAGCAGCGCATGGAACTCCCGCTCCAGCTGGCTGGTCTTGGCGGCGGCGCCCCAGCGCAGGTAGCTCTGATAGGCACTGCGTGCGAACAGCCGCGCGAAGTCGGCGCGGCCGGCGCGATCGCAGGCGCGCGCCGCGAGCTCGTAGGCCAGTGCCTCGTCGTGGGCCAGACCCTGCCGGCGCGCCGCTGCGGCCGCGCGTTCGAACAGCTCGAGCGCCAGGGTAGTGCGGCCGCGCCGCCAGGCGTGCCCGGCGCGCAGCATCAGCAGCTTGGCTTCGACGTGCAGGGTACCGCGCTTACGCCAGCGGGCGAGCCAGCGCAGATTGCGGCTCAGGGTGCGTCGGATCTGGGCCGCGCTGGCGCCGCGCCGCTCGCGCAGGATCGTCTCTCCGGCGTGCAGATACACCAGTGATTCGGCGAACCGCAGCAGCGTCTGCAACGGCGATGCGCCCAGGGTCGGGGCATAGCGCTGCGCCAGCTCGAGGATGTTCACCGCGCCCTGGTAGTCGTTGAACAGCACCGCGTAGTACAGGCGCAGCACGTAGACGACACCGTGTGCGGCGGCATCGTCTTCGTTGCGGATACCCAGCGAGTAGCCGCGATCAGGATTCGGATCCACGTCCGCCTGGCCGAGCAGGCTGTTGACGATCTGAAGTACGAATCGGGTGACGTTGATGTCGGTCACCAGCCGGAAACGGGCGAGGCTGTCGATCTGCGCGTGCAGCGCCTGCTTCAGCGCGCCCAGCTCGCTGCCGCGCAGCAGGGCGTTGCTCGCGTAAAAGGCGCTCGCGGTAGCGGCGAACTCGTAGTCCTGGCGCGCGAGGCTCGCGTCCATGTTGCTGGTGAGCGCGTTCAGGGTCTGGTCGATGCTGCCGAACCACGGGTCCACCAGCCCGCTGAGGAGCGTCGTGCTGCGCAGCGCGAAGCGCTCGCTGTCGAAGCGCTCGGCCAGTACCCGGGCGTCGCGCGCCAGACCGCCGGCGCCGTGGACGTCACCGTCCGCGACTGCAGTGACCGCCTGTGCGGCCCAGCCGAACGCGGCTTCAGCGCTGAAGCCGCGCCGGCGCGCGTGGGCGATGATGGCGTCGGCGAGGTTGCCGAGCCGATTCGAGCCCAGGTGGTAGCCGATGTGCAGAAGGTAGCCGTACAGGCGCTGGATCTGCTGCAGCTGCGGGTCGTCCAGGGTCTGCAGCGGCGACGGCAGCCCGCCCTCGATGCGGCGGCGCAGATAGCGCGGCAGCCGCGCCGGGTCGAGCGGCAACGGCGGTGCCGCCGGCCAGCCCCCGGGCAGGCGCACGCCGAGCCGTTCCAGCGCCTGCAGCGTCAGGTTCTCGGCCTCGCGCAGGCGGTTCTGCACCAGGGCCGCCCGGATGCGGATCTCTTCGATGCTGCTGCTGTAAAAGTTGACTTCGCGGATCACCCGGAACAGCTGCTCGAAATCGCCGCAGAAGAACGCGGACTCCGCGGCACACTGGCTCAGCTCGCGCTGGACCGTGTCCGCCTGCGCCTCGCCAGCAGTCGTCGGCAGCAGTGCCAGGCCGCTGCGCGCATATTTGTAGGCCTGCTGGAAGGCGCCCTGCTCGAGCGCGCTGCGTGCCGCCAGCAGGTTGTGATAGGCGATCTCGGCTCGGTCCCCGGCGTCGATCCGGAGCGGATCGGCGGCGGCGTTCAGATGGTCGGCAATGGCGGTGACCGTCACGGCGTCCGCCATGCGCCGCGCCTTGAGGCGGGCGGCGATCTTCCGGTGCAGAACCGGCTTGCCGGCCGTTGGAATCCCGCCGTAGGCCTGGGACCGCACCCGCGGATGGGCGAACTGATAGCTCATGGCGCTCGACGGCGCGTCGGCCGCCGGCCGCAGCAGCCCCAGATTGAGTGCCGGCCGCAACACCCCGGTCATCGTGTCGCCGTCATGCTCCACCAGCCCGTGCAGCAGCGCCGCGTCGAAACGCTCGCCGAGCGCGGCCGCGGCTTCGATGGCGGCGCGCGTGTGGTCCGGCAGCGCAGCCAGCTGCGCGCGGATGCGCTGGGCCGAGTTGCTGCTGAAGTAGTAGCCGCGGATCTGATCCAGGTCCCAGTGCCATTCGCCGGCCGTTCCGTCATAGGCGATGGCCCCGCCGCGATGGAGTTCGAAGAGCAGTTCGAGCAGGTCGCCCGGGACGCCATCGGTCTTGTCGTGCAGATCCGCGGCCAGCTCGCGTACCCGGGCTTCGCCTGCGGAGAGCATGTCTGCCAGCAGCGCGCGCAGCTCGGCGCGCTGCAGCAATGGCAGATCCAGGGCTACGCGCTTGGTGGCCAGGCGCGGCTGCTCGAACAGCGACGGGTCCGGCCGCTCCTGCGTCATCGCGAGCACCAGGTGGCGCTGTGCCACGCACAGCGTCAGCAGCTCCGCCAGCAGTCCCCTGGGCAGCTGATCTACGTCTTCGAGCACCAGACACAGCGGAGCCGGGTGTATCGCCTTCAGCAGCACACCCAGCGCTTCCTCCAGGGTCGCCATGGGCGTCGGAGCTGCCTCGTCGAGCGCGGCCGCGGCATCGTCCCGCACCAGATGGCGCAGCTCGGGAATCGGTACCATCAGCGCTCGCGCGGCGGGCAGCGGCAGTCGGTTCAGGCGCCTGATCAGCTCGGTAACCGTGTCGTCGGCACGCGCCATGGCGTGACGCAGCGCGCGTCGCAGCAGCTCCAGAAGCACCAGGTCCGGCGCCTGCAGCGACAGCGTCGGTGCCTCCACCCGCGCCAGCAGCATCTGCTGCTCGCCGGCCTCGCGCAGCAGCGTGTCGCACAGCGCGGACTTGCCGATGCCGGTAGCGCCGCTGATCTCGACGAACAGGGTTTCGCCGTGGACAGCGCGCCGCACCGCGTCGATCAGTACCTCGCTTTCGCCGTCGCGCCCGTACAGGCGCTTGGGCAGGGTCAGCTGGCCCGGGGCGTCCGTCTGGCCCAGGCGGAACGGGATCACGTTGCCGTGGCGCTGGCCCTCGAGCAGATCGTCGCGCACGGCAGACGCGCTCTGGTAGCGCTCCTCGGGCTGCTTGGCCAGCAGCTTCTGGACGACGTCGGACAGCCAGCGCGGTACCTGGGCCTGCACTGCGTTGAGCGGTTTCGGGGTGCTGGCGATGTGCGCGTGAATCAGTTCCAGCGGGTCGCTGCTGGTGAACGGCGGCTGGCCGCAGAACAGCGCGTACAGGGTTGCGCCCAGCGAGTACAGGTCGGTGCGATAGTCGACCACGCGATTGACGCGGCCGGTCTGCTCGGGAGAGACGTAGGGCAGGGTTCCGGAGAGCTGCCCGTCGTGCTCGCCCTGAGGGTATTCGCGGGGTGCCAGGGTCGCCAGCCCGAAATCGATCAGGTGCACGTCGTCCGGCGCCTCGCCGACGATCACGTTGCCCGGATTCAGGTCCCGATGAATCACGCCCTCGTCGTGGATCGACTGCAACGCGGCCGTGAGCGCGATGGCGACATCCAGCCGCTCGTCGGGTGCCAGGGTGTCGTCGCGGATCAGCTCGCGCAGCGAGGTGCCGCCGACGTCTTCGAAGATGATGCGCTGCTCGGCGTCGTCGAGCAGCAGGGCCCGGCACACGTAGGGGCTGGTCAGAGACTGGTTCAGGCGGAATTCGTGGCGGTAGCGATTTATCGCGCGCGGCGTGCGCGCGCCCGGGCGCAGCGACTTGATGATGACGTTCTGACCATCCCACTGAGTGCGCTTGACCTGGGTGGTCGCGCTTTCGTAGATGATCCTGTCGACGCCGTTGCTCATGAGTGCTTCACGCGGCCGCTGGACCGACACGCTCGCCCCCGGGGTCCGCCGCGGATCGCTGCGCCGGCGCGCAGTCGCTCGCGCAGCGGCCGGTTGCGCCGCCGGGCCGACCCGCTTGCGGGTCAGGTTACCTCTGGCGTGAACAGATAACCCGTGCCGTGGATGGTGGTGATGATCTTCGCGTTGGCTGCGCGCTCGCGCAGCTTCTTGCGCAGCTGGCCCACCAGCACGTCGATGTAGCGATCGTCCGGGAACCATTCACGATTGCGGATACGCTGCATGAGCGCATCCCGGTTCATGACCTCGCCGGCGCGTTCCATGAACGCGAGCAGCAGCTGGTACTCGCCGGCCGAAAGCGTCGCCTGCTCGCCGTCGGGTGCAGTCAGCTCGCGCTTGTTGAGGTCCAGAGTCCAGCCGCCGAAGCGGCGGATGTGATTCTTGCGGCGCTGCTGCTGCTGCACGTGCACGCGGCGCAGCAGATTGCGGGCCCGGCTGAGCAACTCGCGCGGATCGAAGGGTTTTGTCACATAGTCGTCGGCGCCGCTTTCGAGGCCCAGAATCTTGTCGATCTGCTCCTGCTTGCTGGTAACCAGGATGATCCCCAGATCGGATTGGGTGCGGATCTCGCGGGTCAGCGTCAACCCGTCCTTGCCGGGCAGCTTGATGTCGAGCAGAACCAGGGTCACGTCGTTGTTCTGCACAAGCGGCACGACCTCGGCGCCATCGCCGGTCGAGCTTACCCTGAAGCCTTCCTCCTCGAAGTACGAAACGAGCTGCTCACGGGTGATCGGCTCGTCCTCGACGATTAAGATGTGATCCTGTTCGGCCATGGTTCCCTATCCTGTTGGAACGTCGGTTGTACAATCGCTTCGCTGCGACTGCTCTGGTCAGAATGGAAGTAATGCACCTCGCCAGCGCAAATTCAAGGCAGATGCGATCGGGGTGGGGGCTGGTTCACGGTTGACGCGCGCTTATGATCAAGATTCCGCTGCAGTCGCTGTCACAGGAAGCGCTCGACGGTGTGATCGAGGCTTACGTGCTGCGCGAGGGTACCGACTACGGACATCGCGACTACCTGCTTGCGGAAAAGGTGGCGGCGGTGCGCGGGCAGCTCGAACGCGGCATGGCCGAGATCTGGTACGACGCAGCTACGGACAGTACCAACATCCGCGAGGTCGAGGTTCGCCCGGGCTCGCGGGCAACCAATCAGGGGGATACAAATTGACTAACTTCTTGCGCACCTCGCGTCCCTTCCTCGCCATGGCCGGCACACGGGCATGGGCCGGGGCGGCAGCGACGGGCGGCGCACGTGCCAGGCGTGTGCCACTGCTGTGGATCACGGCGCTCCTCGCTGCGGTTGCGGCCCCTGTCGCAACCGCCGAAGTCACCCTGACCACCACGGTACACAAGGTCGAGAGCGTGCTCGATGCCGGGGGCAACGTCGAGCGTCGCCTGGTGCTGGTGGACGCCGTGCGCCCCGGCGACGAGCTGCGCTACGCAATCACCGTCACCAACCAGAGCCCGGAGGTGGTCGAGGGCGGGCGCGTGGTGGTCACCAATCCGATCCCCGATGGCACGGAGTACCTGCCCGGCACTGCCGGCGGCCAGGATGCCAGCCTCGAGTTCTCTGCCGACGGAGAGACGTTCACCAGCACCCCGCCGCGCGACGGCGACGGCGTCGAGCAGCCCGCACGCTTTCTGCGCTGGACGTACGACGCGGCGCTGCAGCCCGGTGCGAGCACCGAACTGTTCTTTCACGTACGCATGCTCTGAGCGCGAACGCTCTGAGCGCGAACGCTCTGAGCGCGGCGCGCGCCTGAGGCGGGGCCGCTGTCCGGTCCGCGCTCCGGGTCCCGGCTTGCGGGGCACCGGGGCTTTGGCTAAGGTGCCGGGCGTCTGCAGCGCTGATAAGGGATCCCATGACTTCGTCGATTTTGCGGCGCGCCGCTGCCGCGGCGTGCCTGGGCGCGCTGGCGTGCCTCGCGGCCACGTTCTCGGTCGCAGCGACGCCGGCAACCGCCGGGCAGCCGGGGGCGGCCGGGACCCTTTCCGCCACCCAGACCTCCGGGGGGCTGGTCGAAGAGGTGATCGTCAGCGGTGATGCCTCGCTGGCGGCACGGCTCGGGGCCACCGGCAGCATGGACATGCTCAGCGGCGAGGAGCTGACCGGCATCGGCGCCACCCACGTCAACGAAGCCCTCGCCCGGATACCCGGCGTCTGGATCACGCGCGGTTCGGGGCAGGAGCACCTGACGGCGATCCGTTCGCCCGTGTACTCCGGCACCGGTGCCTGCGGTGAGTTTCTGTATCTCGAGGACGGAGTGCCCATCCGCCCGGCCGGATTCTGCAACATCAACAATCTGTTCGAGGTCAACACCGAGCAGGCAGCCGCCATCGAGGTCTGGCGCGGCCCCGCCAGCGCCGTTCTCGGCGGCAATGCGCTGCACGGCGCGGTCAACGTGATCACCGCGGTGCCCGAAGACACGCGCTTCACGCTGGAGGCCGGGCCCTACGACTTCTATCGGGTCGGCGCCGTGGCCGCAGTGGATCTCGGCAGTCAGCAGCTGGGCGTGGCGGCGCAGAGCGTGTCCACCAACGGCTGGCGTGACGCCACCGGCTATGACCAGCAGAAGCTGTCCCTGGTGCAGCAGACGCGCATCGGAGCCTGGGAGGTGCGCAACACGCTCAACTACAGCCTGCTCAACCAGGAGACCGGCGGCTACGTCTACGGCTACAAGGCCTACAAGGACAGCCGGCTGCGCGACACCAATCCCAATCCCGAGGCCTACCGGGATGCCTGGTCGCTGCGCGCCGCGAGTCACTGGCGCAACGGACCCTGGCGCCTGGTGCCCTACGTACGCCGCTCCGACATGCGTTTTCTGCAGCATTTTCTGCCCGGCCAGCCGCTGGAGGAAAATGATCAGACCAGCGGTGGCTTGATGCTCGGCTACGACCTGGAGCAGGGGCGGCTGCGCACCAGCTTCGGCAGTCAGATCGAGCTCATGCAGGGCTCGCTCTACGAATACCAGGCGCTGCCGCTGACGGATTCGTCGGCGTTCAACAACGCCGTCCGACCCCAGGGCGCCCACTACGACTACGACGTCGACAGCCTTCTGCTGGCGGCCTACTACGATCTCAACTGGGATTTTGCAGACAAGCTGTCACTGGTACACAGCCTGCGCGTCGAGCGGATCGAGTACGACTACGACAACCGCATGCTCGACGGCAACTCACGTGATGACGGTACCACCTGCGGGTTCGGCGGCTGCCTGTACAACCGGCCCGCCGACCGGGAGGACGACTTCAGCAACGTCGCGGGCCGGCTCGGCATCGAGCGCGCGCTGCGGGATGCCGCTGTGTACCTCGTGTTCGGCACCGGATTCCGGCCGCCCCAGGCGACGGAGCTGTACCGGCTTCAGCGCGGCCAGGACATTGCCGAGCTGGACAGCGAGCGGGTGCTTTCGGCGGAGATGGGCTACCGCTCGCCGCACCTGAAACTGGCTGCGTTTGCCGAACGCACCGAGCACTTCATCTTCCGCGATGCCGCCGGGCTCAACGTCAGCGACGGCAAGACCAAATCCATCGGCGTCGAGCTCTCCTATCAGCGCACGCTGGGTGCCAACACGTTCGAGCTCGCGGCCAGCTATGCCGAGCACCGCTACGATTTCAACGGCGGCGCCACGGGCGGCGAGGTGATCGTCAAGAACAACATGGTCGACACCGCGCCGCGCTGGCTCGGCAACGCGCGCTGGCGCTACGCGCCGTCCGCCGCCTGGGACAGCGAGTTCGAGCTGAACTTCGTGGGCGAGCACTACATAGACGCTCTCAACAGCGCCGAGTACGACGGCCACTATGTGGTCAACTGGCGCGGCCGCTACCGCCTGAGCGAGCGCACGGAGCTGTTTGCCCGGGTGATCAACGTGCTCGACGAGCGCTATGCCGATCGCGCCGATTACACCATCTTCGACGCCGACAGGTACCGCTACTTTCCGGCGATGCCGCGGCAGATCTATGCCGGCGTGACCTTCACGCTGTGAGCTGCCGGCGCGCAGATCGTCCTCTACACTGAGCGTATGACCACGAAGCACAAGGTCGACGTCCAGATCGGCCCGCGCGGCACGCTCGAGCTGCTCTCCCAGCGTGAGGTCGCGGCGCTCACCAGCACCGCGCGCGAAACCCGGCTGCTGGACCTGTTCCGGCGCTGCGCGCTGGCCGTGCTCAACACCGGCAACGTCGCCGACGACGCCGCGGCCGTGTTCGCCGAGTACGCGGATTTCGAGATCGAGGTCGCGCGGCGCACGCGGGGGCTCAAGCTGATCATCCGCAATGCTCCGGAGAGTGCGTTCGTCGACGGCCGCATGGTGGAAGGCATCCGCCAGCATCTGTTCGCGGTGCTGCGTGACATCGTCTACATCGGCACGGAGGTTGCCGACAGCGAGCTGTTCGACCTCAGCCTGTCCGACGGCATCACCGACGCGGTGTTCCACATCCTCAAGCAGGCGCGGGTGCTCAATCCGGACGTGCCGCCACGGCTGGTGGTGTGCTGGGGCGGCCACTCGATCTCACGTGACGAGTACGACTACACCAAGCTCGTGGGCTACGAGCTGGGACTGCGCGGGCTCGACATCTGCACCGGCTGCGGTCCGGGCGCCATGAAAGGGCCGATGAAAGGAGCCGCGGTCGGGCACGCGAAACAGCGCCTCAGCGGGGGTCGCTACATCGGTCTCTCGGAGCCGGGGATCATCGCTGCCGAACCACCCAATCCGATGGTCAGCCACCTGGTGATCCTGCCGGACATCGAAAAGCGGCTGGAGGCATTTCTGCGCGTCGGTCACGGCATCGTGGTGTTTCCCGGCGGCGTCGGTACGGCTGAGGAGATTCTGTATCTGCTCGGCGTGCTGCTCGAGCCCGGCAACGCGCGCCAGGAGCTCCCGGTGATATTCACCGGCCCGGCCCAGTCCGCCGGGTACTTTCAGGAGCTCGATGCGTTTCTGCGGCTCGCGCTCGGCGAGGAGATCGCGCAACGCTACGAGATCGTGATCGGCGACGCTTCCCGGGTCGGCGCCCTCATGGGGCAGCGCGTGCGCGCCGTGCGGCGTCAGCGGCGCCGCGACGGCGACGCCTACTACTTCAACTGGCTGCTCAAGGTGCCGCTGGACCACCAGCAGCCGTTCGCGGTGAGTCACGACAGCGTCGCGGGGTTGCGGCTCAGCCGTGATCTGCCCGCCCACGAGCTGGCGGTGGCGCTGCGCCGTGCGTTCTCGGCCATCGTCACCGGCAACGTCAAGGACAACGGCATCCGCATGATCCGCGAGCACGGTCCGTTCGAGCTGCACAGCGACGCGTCCCTGCTGCAGGCGCTCGAGCATCTGCTCGAGCAGTTCGTCCGTCAGGGCCGCATGAAGCTCGAGGGAGCCTATCGCCCCTGCTATCGCGTGCGGCCGCTGTAGGCCGGACTTTGCCGATCGAAGCCCTATAATGACGCGCCATCGAATCTGCCCGTCGAATCCGTAATGTGGTCCAGATTGCACCCCGAGGCTGCTGATCCAGCCGCCGCCGGCGCCGTTCCGGCGCCGCTGCTGTCGCTGCGCGGCCTGACCTGCGAGCGCGACGGGCGCCGGCTGTTCGCCGAGCTCGACCTTGACCTGCGCCCGGGCGAGTGCCTGGAGCTGACAGGGCCGAACGGCAGCGGCAAATCCACGCTGCTGCGCGCCATAGCGGGCCTGTACCCGGATTTCGATGGAACGATCGACGCCGCAGAGAGTCTTTATCTGGGACATCGCGCGGGTCTCAGCACGCTGCTCAGCGCGGCCGAAAACCTGCGCTGGTACGCTGCCCTCGGCGGCAGCGCCGCCGGCATCGCCGAAGCGCTGGAACGGGTGGGCATGGCGGGATACGAGCGCGTGCCCTGCCAGCAGATGTCGGCGGGCCAGCAACGCCGCGTCGGCCTGGCGCGGCTGCTGCTGTGCCCGGCGTCGCTGTGGCTGCTCGACGAGCCGCTGACCGCATTGGACGCGGCGGGCCACGACCTGGTTCGGGCACTGATCGAGGGCCAGATGGCACGCGGCGGTGCGGTGATCTGCGCCACCCATCAGGGCCTCGGCCTGGCCCGCGCCCGGCGCCTGGCGCTGGGTTCGGTTGCCCCGGCCCAGGTCCCGGCGTGAGCGCCCGGCCGGGTCCGGCGGGCCTGTTCCGGGCGCAGCTGCAGCGCGAGCTGGTGGCGACCGCGCGCTCGCTGGGCGAGGCGCTGAACCCGCTGCTGTTTCTGTTTCTGGCCATCGCCCTGTTCGCGATCGGCCTGGGCGGGCAGCGGGAGGCACTGCAGGACTTTGCCGGCGGGATCATCTGGGTGCTGGTCCTGCTGGCCAACCTGCTGGCACTGGAAGGGCTGTTCCGTCGCGACTACGACGACGGCACCCTGGAACAGATGATTCTGCTGGCGCGGCCCGGATTCGTGCCGGTGCTGGCAAAGGTACTTGCGCAGTGGTGCGTCACCGGGCTTGCGATGACGCTGATCGCGCCGCTGGCGGCTTTGCTGCTGTACCTGCCGGGACAGGTGCTCGGCACGGCGCTGCTCACCCTGCTGGTGGGCAGCCCGGCGCTCACGGTGCTGGGTGCCGTAGGCGCCGCGCTCACGGTGGGCCTGCGGCGTGGCGGCGTGCTGCTGGCGCTCCTGGTGCTGCCGCTTTACGTACCGACGCTGATCTTCGGCGCCGGCGCGATTCTGCAGGCCTCCCTGGGACTGGGAGCGAGCGCGCAGATTTACTGGCTCATGGCCATCAGTATGCTGGCCGTGACCCTCGGGCCGTTTGCGGTGCTTGCGGCCCTGAAGATCAGTCTGGAGCAATAGCGGTTGTGACACTGAAGGAACTCTGGCATCGACTCGGCTCGCCGCGCTGGTTCTACCAGATCAGCGGGCCGCTGATCTGGGTACTCGGCAGCCTGGCAACGGTGCTGCTCGTGGTCGGAACCGTCTGGGGGCTGGCGTTCGCGCCGCCCGACTACCAGCAGGGCGACAGCTTCCGCATCATCTACATACACGTGCCCGCGGCCATCGTCGCCCAGTCGGCCTACATGCTGATGGGTGCGGCCGGGGTCGTGCTGCTGGTCTGGCGCATGAAGCTTGCCGACATGGTGATCGCCGCCGTGGTGCCATTCGGCATGTCCATGACGGCGGTGGCGCTGTTCACCGGAGCCGTGTGGGGCAAACCCACCTGGGGTACCTGGTGGGTCTGGGATGCGCGCACCACTTCGATGCTGGTGCTGCTGTTCCTGTACCTGGGGCTCTACGCCCTGCGCCAGGCGGTGCCTCGGCCGGAAGCCGCCGGTCGCGCCTGTGCCGTGCTCGCGATCGTCGGCCTGGTAAACATACCGATCATCAAATACTCGGTAGAATGGTGGCGCACGCTGCACCAGGGCGCGACCTTCACCCTCACCAAGGCGCCGGCGATGCCGCCCGAGATGTGGCTGCCGCTGCTCGTGAACGTGATCGGCATCTACTGTTTCTTCGGCGCCAATCTGGCGGCGCGCCTGCGGCTCGAGATTCTCGAACGGGAACGGGCGACCAGCTGGGTACGCGGGCTGATCGAAGGCACGCCGAGGTGAGTTTCGACTCGTTTGCGGCGTTTCTGGCCATGGGCGGTCATGGCCTGTACGTGTGGCTGGCGTTCGGCAGCACGGTGCTGGTGATGCTGGCCAACGTGGTGTCGGTGCGCGTGCGCACCCGGCGCTTCTTCCGCGACGCCGCCGACCAGCTGCGCCGTCAGCAGGCGGCGTCCGGCTCTGGCGGACAATCGGAACGGCGCACCGGCGGCAACCGCGCGCCTGAACTGGATCAGATGGCTGACGGGAGTATCGATGCATCCTAAACGCCGTAATCGGCTTGCGATCGTGCTGTTTCTGCTGGCTGGCGCGGGCATCACCGTGTCGCTGGTGCTGCTGGCACTCAACGAGAACCTCAATCTCTTCTACCCACCGGACCAGATCGTCAGCGGCGGGGCGCCCACGGACACGCGCATCCGTGCGGGTGGCATGGTGGAGGACGGCAGCGTGCGCCGCTCGGCGCACGATCTGAACGTCGAGTTCGTGGTGACGGATCACCAGGGGTCCGAGTTCACCGTGCGCTACGCCGGCATCCTCCCGGATCTGTTCCGCGAGGGTCAGGGCATTCTGGTGCAGGGGCAACTGGGCGCCGACGGCGTCTTTCATGCCGACGAGGTGCTGGCCAAGCACGACGAGAACTACATGCCACCGGAGCTCGCCGACATGCGCCGGCCGGATGCCACCGCGCCGGCGCGCCCCGACCCGGGGTTCGGCTCGTGATCGCCGAACTCGGCCAGTTCGCGCTGGCGCTGGCACTCTGTCTGTGCACGGTGATGGCCGTGGCGGGCCTGCTGGTGGTGCGGCCCGCCAATGCGGAGTCGGGCCCCTGGCCGCGCGTGATCAACTCGGTGGCCATGGGTCAGTTCCTGTTCATTGCCCTGGCGTTTGCGGCGCTGGTCAGCGCCTTCGTCAGCGACGACTTCTCCGTTGCGTACGTGGCCAACAACTCCAATTCGCTGCTGCCCTGGTACTACAAGGTGAGCGCCGTATGGGGCGCCCACGAAGGGTCGTTTCTGCTGTGGTCGCTGATCATGGCGGGCTGGACCCTGGCGGTGGCGCTGCGTGCCGGACACCTGCCGGGTCTGTTTTCGTCGCGGGTGCTGGGCGTCATGGGCCTGATGAACGTCGGCTTTCTCACGTTCCTGCTGTTCACCAGCAACCCGTTCGAACGCCTGGTACCCATGACCCCGCCCGAGGGCGCGGATCTCAACCCGCTGCTGCAGGACTTCGGCCTGATCGTGCATCCGCCGATGCTGTACATGGGCTACGTCGGCTTTTCCGTGGCATTCGCCTTTGCCGTCGCGGCGCTGCTGTCCGGCCGGCTCGACACCGCCTGGGCGCGCTGGTCGCGGCCCTGGAGCAACATCGCCTGGGCGTTTCTCACGGTGGGCATCGCGCTGGGCAGCTGGTGGGCCTACTACGAGCTCGGCTGGGGCGGCTGGTGGTTCTGGGATCCGGTGGAAAACGCGTCGTTCATGCCGTGGCTGGCGGGCACCGCGCTGATCCACTCTCTGGCGGTCACTGAGAAGCGGGGCACCTTCAAGAGCTGGACCCTGCTGCTTGCCATCACCACGTTCTCGCTGTCGCTGCTGGGTACCTTCATCGTGCGTTCCGGCGTGCTCACTTCGGTGCACGCGTTTGCCACGGACCCGACGCGGGGCCTGTTCATTCTTGCGTTTCTGGTGCTGGTCGTCGGCGGCTCCCTGACCCTCTACGCGCTGCGGGCGTCCACCATCCAGTCCCGCGCGCGCTATGGCCTGTGGAGCCGCGAGACGTCGCTGCTGGTCAACAACGTGCTGCTGGTGGTGGCGATGGCGCTGGTGCTGCTGGGTACCCTGTACCCGCTGGCGTACGAGGCATTCACCGGTGGCGACAAGATCTCCGTGGGCGTGCCCTATTTCAACGCCGGATTCGTTCCACTGATGCTGGCGCTGGCCGGCTTTCTCGGCCTGGCGCCGGCGCTGCAATGGAAGCGGACCCGGGGCGAGCGCCTCTGGCGCGAGCTGCGCTGGTGTCTCGCGGCAGCGGTGGCGTTCGGTCTCGTGCTGCCGTTGCTCGTCGCCGGCGCTCTGCACTGGCAGGTGGTGCTGACCCTGGCACTCGGTGTCTGGATCGCCGCGACGCACCTGCGTGACCTGAGCTTCCGTGCGCGCCAGGGGTTGCGCCGCGTACCTCTCGCCTACTGGGGCATGACCCTGGCGCACCTGGGTTTCGTGGTCGCCATATTCGGCATTGCCCTCACCAGCGCGCTCACGGTGGAGAAAGACCTGCGCATGAGCCCGGGTCAGACCGAAACGCTCGATCACCTGCAGGTTACCTTCGACGGCGTCGGCACGCGCAATGGCCCCAATTTCGTTGCCCAGCAGGGCACCTTCCGCATTCAGGACGGCCGCGCGGAGCTGGTGCTGCATCCCGAGAAGCGTCGCTACCTGGCGCGCAACAACGTCATGACCGAGGCGGCCATCGATCCGGGGCTGTTCCGCGACATCTACATCTCTCTGGGCGAACCGCTGGAGGGCGGTGCCTGGGCGGTGCGGCTGCACTACAAACCGTTCGTGCGCTGGATCTGGCTCGGCGGGTTGATCATGGCGCTGGGCGGGCTGCTGGCGGTCACGGATGCCCGCTACCGGCGCTTGCGCAGGCGCGTCGGTGCAGGCGCCGCCGCGCCGGCTGTGGCTGAGCGCCCCACGCCCACGCCCACGGCACCGGAGGCGGCCTGATGTCCGGGGTGTCGCCGGGAGCTGCGTGGCGGCGCCAGCGTGGCATCAGTCGGGTCAGCCTGTTCGTGCCCCTGGGGCTGTTTCTGCTGATCGTCGGCATCGGCTATGCCGGGTTCAAGCTCAACGATCCGCACGTGCTGCCGAGCGCGCTCTTGGGCAAACCGTTCCCGGACTTCAGCGCCACGCTGCTGCACGAACCGGAACGGGTCGTGCATCGTGACGAGCTGCTCGGCGAGCCCGTTCTGGTGAACGTATGGGCGACCTGGTGTCCGACCTGCAAGGCCGAGCATGCCGAGCTGCTGCGCATCAGTGCCCGCACCGGCCTGCGCATCGTCGGCGTCAACTACAAGGACGACCGGCAGCAGGCCCTGGCCTGGCTGCGTCGCTACGGTGATCCGTACGAGTACGTGCTGGAGGACCCGGACGGCAGCCTGGGCGTGGAGCTCGGCGTGTACGGCGCGCCGGAGAGCTTCCTGCTCGATGCCTCCGGAACCGTGGTGTACAAGCGCGTGGGCGACATCAATCCGCGCGTCTGGCGTGACGAGCTGGCTCCGCAGCTGGCCCGGCTCGGCGTGGAGGCGGGCGATGTCTGATCTGCGTCGCGGCCGATCGGCGCTGTTGCTGGGGCTCCTGCTGAGCTGCGCGGTGGCGCGCGGCGCCGGCCCGGTAGACGTGTTCCAGTTCGACAGCGCCGAGCAGGAGGCACGCTACCAGGCGCTGGTGGCGGAGTTCCGCTGCCCCAAGTGTCTGAATACCAATCTGGCGGGCTCCGACGCGCCCATCGCCGAGGATCTGCGCCGCACCGTCTACCGGCTGTTGACCCGGGACGGCCTGTCCGACAAGGAGATCCGGGCCTTCATGCAGGAACGGTACGGTGACTTCGTGCTCTACGATCCGCCGTTCCGGCCGGGTACCTGGCTGCTGTGGCTGGGACCGCCGGCGTTTCTGCTGGTGGGGTTGCTGGTGCTCTGGCGCCTGCTGCGGCAGCCGCCGCGTGAGCCGCTCTCCAGCGACGAGGCGGCACGCCTGCAGCAGATCCTGGCTGAGGAAGGCGCCGCCGGGCCTTCCGGATCCGGCCCCGGGGGGACACAGCCGTGACCTTCTGGCTGCTGGCGCTGCTGCTCGGTCTCGTGGCTGTCGCTTTTGCGGTGGTTCCGCTGCTGTGGACCCGGCGCAGGGCCGTGGACGATCCGCTGCGCGATCGCGACCGCATGGTGCGGGTACTCTACCAGGACCGGGTGGCGGAGCTGGAGGCGGAAGCGCTCGCCGCCCGCGCGGATCCCGAGACTCAGGTGGAGGTAGCCGAAGAGCTGGGGGCCAATCTGCTGTCCGAGTACGGCAGCGCGAGCGCCGACAACCATCCGGGTCCAGGCGGCGAGTCCGCATCTGCCCGTTCCGGCAGCGCGTCGCGCCCGGCCCTGGCGGTGTTCGCGCTGGCGCTGCTGGTGCCGCTGGCCGCGCTCGGTATCTACCTGTCGGTGGGCGAGCCGGCGGCCGGCGAGGTGGCGGGTGCCACGGCGGTGCTGCGGCTGGATCCGGAGACCCAGCGCGCCGAGATCGAGTCCTGGCAGCAGCGCCTCAGCCGTCGCGTACGCAGCCGCCCGGACGACGCGCAGAGTCAGTATCTGCTCGGCGTCGCCCACCTGCAGCTGGGTGCCTATGCCGCGGCGGCAGAAGCGTTCGCGCGCGCCCACGCCGTGACCGGTGACGATCCCAACATCGATCTGTACTGGCTGCAGTCGCGTTATCTGGCCGGTGGCGGCCAGCTGGACGCCCCCACCCGCAGCATTGCCGAGCGCCTGCTGGCGCAGCGCCCCAACCACCCCATGGTGCTGGAGATCTATGCGCTGGACGCCTACCGTCGCGGCGACTACCGGGCGGCGGTGGAACACATCAATCGCGCGCTCAGCAACGATCTGGCCGTCGATCAGCAGATGGCGCTGCTGGCGGGGCTCGAGCAGGCGCGCGCCCAGCTCGGCGATCTCACGCCTGCGGTGGACGTGGACGTGAGCGCAGCTGCCCAGGTACCCCAGGGCGCGACCCTGTTCGTCATCGCCCGCCCGCCTGGCGGCGGCATGCCGTTCGCGGTGATCCGGCGGCCGGCCGCGCTGCTGCCGCTGTCGGTGCGCCTCGACGACACCACCAGCATGAATCCCGCCATGCCCCTGTCCCGCGCGCCGGCGGTGGAAGTAGTGGTCCGCATCAGTCTCGACGGAACCGCGGGCGCCCGCCCGGGGGATTGGGAGTGGCACTCCGACACGCTGGCCCTTGCCGATCTCGAGCAGCCGCTGCAGCTGACCGCACGCCTGGCGCCGCCGGATCGGCCCGGCGGCGCTCCGGCAGCGGCACCGGCGCGCGCTGGCGGCGGCTGAGCCGGGCGGGCCCGGGGCATCCGGACAGGGCCGCCGTGTGTACGGCGAAGCGCTCTCAATTCGTCATCCGGGGAACCCGGGGCACCGCTCCGTGGTCTGATGCTCTGGCCACAATGCAATTCGAGTGGGGAGCATCATGTCGTTTCAGCCCGCCGCTAGCCTGACGGAGCAGATTGCCGATCATCTCGGGACGGAGATCATCGCGGGGCGGCTGAGGCCCCGTACCCGCATACAGGAGCTCAAGGTGGCGTCGCACCTGGGCGTTTCCCGCGGCTCGGTGCGCGAGGCGCTGCTGCTGCTCGAGCGGCGCCATCTGATCGAGATTCTGCCGCGCCGCGGCGCCGTGGTGAGCTGCCTCGGTGTCACCGAGATCGGCAACTGCTCGGAGCTGTTCACAGCCCTGCAGGTGGCCTGCTACAGCCGCCTCGCGCGGCGTAAACTGGACCCCGAGCCGCTGCAGGCAGCGCTGACCCAGCTGCAGACCGCGCTGCGCGAAACGGCCGGTGGCAGTCAGAACGATGCCGGCACCGCCAACGGCCAGGGCCCGCAGCGGCCGCTGGTGGGCGTGCTCGAGGCGCGCCGCCGCTTTCTGTGCGCCGCGCTGGCGCAGCTCGACGACGTCTACCTCGGCTCGGTGCTCAACACCCTGGTGCCGGCCAGTCTGCGCATCGCGCATCTGGCAGCCGCGCATCCGGATCACGATCCGCGTGATTGCCTGCGTCATCATCGGGCGCTGCTCGACGCGCTCACCTGCGGCAACTGCGAGCAGGTGGCGCAGCTGCTGCAGGCGTTCAATGCACGCGAACGCAAGCTCGCCATCTGTTGCGCGGGGCAGGCGCCGAACTAGCGGAAAATCCCGGATCCCACGCGGTTTCGGGTGTTACGATCGCCCGGCAATTGCTTTAGACTAGCCGCTTCATTCGCTCAGGGTGACAGCCCGCGCTCGATGCGACTAAAGCAGATCAAACTCGCCGGCTTCAAGTCCTTCGTCGACCCGACAACCGTCACCCTCCCCAGCAACCGATGTGCAGTGGTAGGCCCGAACGGTTGCGGCAAGTCGAACATCATCGACGCGGTGCGCTGGGTCATGGGCGAAAGTTCCGCCAAGCAGCTGCGTGGCGAGAACCTCACCGACGTCATCTTCAACGGCTCGAACACCCGCAAGCCCACGGCGCTCGCCTCCATCGAGCTGGTGTTCGACAACAGCGACGGGCGTATCGGCGGCGAGTATGCGGCGTACGCCGAGATCTCGGTGCGTCGTCAGGTGACCCGCGACGCGCAGTCCGCGTACTTCCTCAACGGCAGCAAATGCCGGCGCCGCGACATCATGGACATGTTTCTCGGCACCGGATTCGGCCCGCGCAGCTACTCCATCATCGAGCAGGGCATGATCAGCCAGCTGGTGGAAGCCAAGCCGGACGAGCTGCGCGCGTATCTGGAAGAGGCAGCCGGCATATCCAAGTATCGCGAGCGCCGTCGCGAGACCGAGACCCGCATCAAGCACACGAGGGAAAATCTCGAACGGCTCACCGATCTGCGCGAAGAGCTGGGGCGCCAGCTCGACCGGCTGCAGCGCCAGGCCCGCGCTGCAGAGCGCTATCGCGAGCTGAAGGACGAGGAGCGCAAGCTCACTGCAGAGCTGCACACGCTGCGCTACAGCGGCCTCGAGCAGCGGCTTGCCACCTGCCAGCGACGCATCAGCGAGCTCGAGGTCGCGCTGGAGAAGGCGTTGGCGGAGCAGCAGCGGGTCGACACCGGCATCGAAACCGAGCGGGCCCGCCATGCCGAGACCTCGGACGAGTTCAACCAGGTGCAGGGTCGCTACTACGCGCTCGGTGCCGACGTCGGGCGCATGCAGGAAGCGATTCAGTTCAGCGAGCAGCGCGTGCGCCAGCTCGAGCTCGACCTGCAGACGGTGGCGCAGCGCACCGAAGAAGCCGAGCGCCAGCTCGGCATGGACGAGGCGCAGCTTGCGGAGCTGAAAGCGCAGATCGAGGTCGTGCGCCCGCAGGTGCAGGCGGCCGAGCACAAGGACCGGGCGGATGCGGAGCGCCTGACGGAGCTGGAGGGTCGCTACCGGCAGTGGCTGACCCGCTGGGAGGCCCTCAATGCAGAGGTCGCGGGGCACGAACGTGACGCCGAGGTGCAGGCGTCCCGGGTCGAGCATCTCGAACAGCTCCTGCAGCGTCTGCGCGGGCGCCTCGCCCAGCTCGACGAGGACGCGGAAAGCGTCCCCATGGTGGCGAGCGACGATGTCGACAGCCTGGCCGCGCAGATCGCGTCGCTGGATCGTGACCGCTTCGGGCTCGAAGCGGACATCGATCGCTGCCTGAAGGATCTGAGTGCCGCGCGCGAAGACGTGCTGGCCCGCGAGCGCGTGCTCGAGCAAGCGCGTCAGGCGGTGCAGACGCTGCGTCACGAGCTCGCCAGTATCGAGGCTCTGCAGCGCGTGGCGCTGGGCCGCGAGGGCCAGGACTCGGGCGCCTGGCTGGCCCGCCAGGGTCTGGCCGAGGTCGAGCGCCTCGGCGAGGCGCTGGCAGTGGTGAGTGGCTGGGAGCGCGCCGTCGAGACCGTGCTCGGCGAGTTCCTGCAGGGCGTGCACGTGGCCCGCATCGACGATTACCTGGCGGGTCTCGCCGATACCGGCAGCGCCGGCGTTACCCTGATCGAAGGCCGGCTCGAACCGACCACCGAAGGTGACCTGCCGACCCTGGCGTCGCTGGTGCGCAGTGCCGACATCGCGCTCGGTTCGGTGCTCGACGGCGTGTTCGCCGCGGAATCGGCGGCGGTGGCATTCACCGAGCGGCATGCGTTGCGGCCCGGTCAGAGCATCATCACCCGCGAGGGCGTATGGGTCGGCCCCGACTGGGTACGGGTTCTGAGCGCGGCCAGCGACGAGGCAGGCATCATAGAGCGCGCCCAGGAGATCGAAGCGCTGTCGCTGCGCGTCGACGACGCGGAGCGGCATCTCGCGGATCTGCAGGGCCAGGTCAGCGAGGCGCGCGCGCGCGTGGAAGGGCTCGAGCACGACCGGGAAACGCTGCAGAGCCGCGTGAACGAGGTGACCCGCCGGCTTGGTGAGCTCAGGGCCGACCATGGTGTCCGCCGCGTGCAGAAGGAAGAAGCGGACGCGCGTCGCGAGCGGGTGCAGCGCGAGCGCAACGACATCGATCAGCAGATTCACCAGGAACAGACGCTGCTCGGCGAGACCCGCGGCGCCCTGGCGCTGGCAGAGCGTGCCCGCGAGCAGGCAGCGCGCGAACGCGAAGCGTTCGCGGCGACCCGCGAGGGCAATGAGCGGGATCTCGAACAGGCGCGCCAGTCGGCGCGCAGCAGCCGCGACAACTACCACACGCTGAACGCCGAGCTGCGCAGCCTCGAATCGCGCCGCGCGGCCACCGAGACGGCCCGTGAGCGCCTGGTCCGCCAGCAGCGCCAGCTGGCGGAGCAGCGTGACAGCCTGCAGACCGGAATCAGCGACAGCGCGCGTCCGCTGCCGGAACTGCGTGCCGAGCTCGAGCAGAAGCTCGAGGCACGCCTCGCCGTGGAAGGCCAGCTGGGCGAAGTGCGGCGGGCCCTGGAAACCATCGACGAGGCGATCCGAGCCCTGGAAAGCCAGCGCGTCGGGGCAGAGCAGGGCGTGGCAACGGTTCGCAGCGGTCTCGAGGAGGCGCGCGTGGAGCGCCAGGGTCTGGCCGTCGAAGCGCGCACGTTGCAGCAGCAGGTCGCGGCCACGGGGTACGAGATCGAGGCGGTCAAAGCTGAACTGCCCGAAAACGCCACCGAGCAGGCCTGGGAAGACTCGCTGGCTGCCGTGGACCGGCGTATCCAGCGCCTCGGTCCCATCAATCTGGCCGCCATCGACGAGTACGAGACGCAGTCGGAACGCAAAACCTATCTCGATCAGCAGAACGAAGACCTGGTGCAGGCGCTGGACACGCTGCAGAACGCCATCCGGAAGATCGATCGAGAAACCCGAATTCGCTTCAAAGAAACCTTTGAAAAGGTCAATGCTCGGCTGGGCGAGCTGTTTCCAAAAATATTCGGCGGAGGACACGCTTATCTGGAACTGACAGGGGAGGACCTGCTCGACACCGGGGTCACGCTCATGGCGCGACCGCCGGGCAAACGCAATGCCAGCATTCACCTGCTCTCGGGCGGGGAGAAGGCAATGACGGCGGTGGCGCTGATTTTCGCCATCTTTCACCTCAACCCGAGCCCGGTCTGCCTGCTCGATGAGGTGGATGCGCCGCTCGACGATTCGAACGTCATGCGTTTTGCAGAGTTGATCAAGGAAATGTCCGCGGACGTGCAGTTCGTCGTGATCACCCACAACAAGATCACCATGGAAATGGCGGATCAGCTGATGGGAGTCACCATGAACGAACCCGGGGTATCCCGGCTCGTGTCGGTGGACGTGGAGGAAGCGGCGGCGATGGCCACGGCCTGAGCCGCAGTTCGCAGGAGAGTCCGGCCCGGGCGATACGCGCGGGCGCCTGTTCCGGGAGTTGTGTGGCCGCAGCGGCGGCCGAGGAGCCGAAATTGGATATCAAGGATCTGATCCTCGTCGGAGGTGGCCTGCTGATAGCCGCCGTGGTGGCCCACGGCTTCTGGATCGCCTGGCGCGCCCGTCGCGATCCGTTGCGCATGGACATCGTCGCCGACATCGGTGGTGACGACCTTTCGGGTGAGCACTACTCCGCAGAGTTGCCCAACGGCGGCGCGCGCATCGTGCGCCGCAGCAGCGACGCGCCGCAGCAGCCGGCTCTGCCCCTGCACGAGTCCGACGCGGAGCTGTTCGGCACTGCCCCGGTGCCGGCAGACCCGGCCGCGCAGCAGGTCCTGTCTTCGAAACAGGGCCTGCCGTCGCTGGAAGATACCCCTTCTAAGGCGGTCGCGGCCGCCGATGCGCGCCGCTCGAGCGCAGGCCAGACACGGCGCGGCAATGGTGCGCCGGCACGCCGGGGTCACAGCGAGCCGGTGGTTGGCGGCGATGCGGGCGCGGACGGGGCCGCGGCAGCGGCCGAAGGCTCGCGGCCGCAGCCAGGCACCGATGCCCCCCTGGTTGCCGGCGAGCGCGCCGGTCGACCGACGGTCGCGGACGTGGTGCTGCCGACGAGGCGCGAACGCGACGAAGAGCCGAAGGAACCCCGGCGCTGGGCGGGACGACGCAACGCGGCGGCCGGCGAAGAGCAGGTGACTACTGGTGAAACCCGCGGCCGGGCGGTGCGCGCCGCAGGCGAGCGGGTCGGCAGCGACCGCCAAGGTCAAGAGAGAGTCGAAAAGCGAGTTGAGAGGAGAGTCGAGCGGACGGTCGAGCGGCGCGGCACGAGCAGGGCCGAGCAGCGACCGGGCCTGCGCGGTGGCCTGTTTTCCGGCCAGCGCGGCGGGCAGCGCGACGACGGCCGGACGGACGCGCGCGGCAGCAACGCCGAGGCGGAAGTACAGGAGTTGATCGTCGTCAACGTGCTGGCCCCGCGCGGCGAAAGGTTTCGCGGCGAGGCGCTGTTCGAAGCGCTCAAGAGCCGCGGCCTGCGCTACGGCGACATGAACATCTTTCACCGCATCGAGCCCATCACCCGGGTCACTCAATACAGTGTCGCCAACGTGGTGGAGCCGGGTACCTTCGACATTTCCGACCTGGCGGCTTTTCAGAC
The DNA here is from genome assembly GCA_041395905.1 of Pseudomonadales bacterium. Lineage (GTDB taxonomy): Bacteria > Pseudomonadota > Gammaproteobacteria > Pseudomonadales > Azotimanducaceae > UBA7803. The sequence goes on along the minus strand of JAWKZP010000002.1, from coordinate 330,969 downwards.
CCGAGGTGTGTGCTTCTTCATGCGCCTACCCGGCCCGGAGCAGCCGCTGGACATGTTCGAAGAGATGCTGCGCACTGCCCGCGACGTGGCGCTGCAGCTCGGCGGCGAGCTCAAGGACGAGCAGCGCAGCGTGATGACCGGGCAGACCGTGGAGCACTACCGGCACCGCATTGCCGAATTCTGCCGGCGGCAGATGTCGCTGCGCGCATGACCGGGCCGCGAGCGCGCGCGGAGGCGCTCCGCGCGCTGATCCGTCATCACAATCACCGCTACTACGTGCTCGACGATCCGGAGATCGCCGACGCCGAATACGACCGGCTGTTCGACGAGCTGCTGGCGCTGGAAGCCGAAAACCCTGCGCTCGTCACGGCGGACTCACCGACACAACGGGTAGGCGCGGCGCCACAGACCGCCTTCGCCACGGTCACACACGAGCTGCCGATGCTGTCGCTGGACAAATGCACCAGCGCCGAGGACCTGGCCGACTGGATCGAGCGCTGCCGCGCGCGTCTGGGAGCAGCGGACGCAGACCTGGAGTTCAGCTGCGAGCCCAAGATCGATGGCGTCGCCGTAGCGCTGATCTATCGCGACGGCGTGCTGGCGCAGGCGGCGACCCGGGGTGACGGCCAGACCGGCGAGGACATCACAGCCAACGTTCGCACCATTCACGCGGTGCCGCTCAAGGTGGAGGGAGCCGACCTCCCGCCACGGCTCGAGGTTCGCGGTGAGATCTACATGCCGCTGCGCGACTTCGAGCGGTTCAATGCCCGGGCCCGTGCCAGCGGCGAGCGCACGCTGGTGAATCCCCGCAACGGTGCCGCCGGCAGCCTGCGGCAGCTCGATCCGCGGATTACCGCGCAGCGCCCCCTGACCATGTTCTGTTACGGCATCGGCGCGCTGGGCGACGGCTGGCAGCCGCGTACCCATTTCGAGGTGCTGGAGCAGCTGCGTGGCTGGAGCTTCCGGGTCAGCCCCGAAGTGCGCGTGGTTCGCGGCCTCGAGGGCTGCCGGAACTACGTCGAGGGGCTGCTGAAGCGCCGTACCTCGCTCGGCTACGACATCGACGGCGCGGTGATCAAGGTCAACGATCTCGCATTGCAGCAACGTCTCGGCACCGTGACCCGCCGGCCGCGCTGGGCCATGGCGTTCAAGTATCCGGCGGAAGAAGCCAGTACCCGGGTGGTGGCGGTGGAATTCCAGGTGGGACGCACGGGTGCGGTGACCCCGGTGGCGAGGCTCGAGCCCGTGTTCGTGGGTGGCGTGACGGTCAGCAACGCGACCCTGCACAACATGGACGAGATCGCCCGGCTCGATCTGCACATCGGCGACACGGTGATGATCCGCCGCGCCGGGGACGTGATACCCCAGGTCATGGCGGTGATCCCCGGGCGCCGTCCGGCGGACGCGGCGCCCGTGGCGCTGCCGGATGGGTGCCCATCCTGCGGCAGCCCCATCGTGCGCGCGGAAGGCGAGGTGGTGGCGCGCTGCTCCGCGGGGCCCGACGTCTGTCCGGCGCAACGCAAGGAGGGGCTCAAGCATTTTGCGTCGCGCCTGGGGATGGACATCGAGGGGCTCGGCGACAAGCTGATCGAGCAGCTGGTGGCGCAGGATCTGGTGCGCGAACCGGCGGACCTCTACCGGCTCGATGCAGAGCAGCTGGCCGGTCTCGAGCGCATGGGCGTCAGGTCGGCCGCCAATCTGGTGCGTGCCATCGATGCCAGCAGGCGCACCACGCTGGCGCGCTTCATCTACGCGCTCGGCATTCGCGAGGTCGGCGAAGCCACCGCGCAGGCATTGGCACAACACTTCGGCGATCTGGACGCGCTCATGAGTGCCGATCCGCAAGCGCTGGAAGCGGTAGGGGACGTAGGCCCGGTGGTGGCGAAGAGCATCTTCGACTACTTCCAGGATCCGGCGCGCCGTGCGGCCGTGGCCGCGCTGCGCGCGGCTGGCGTCAGCTGGCCGGTGCAGGCCGGCAGCGTCGATCGACCGCAGCCGCTCGCCGGCCAGACCTGGGTGCTCACCGGCACGTTGGAGAGCCTCACCCGGGACGAAGCCAAGGCGCGGCTGCAGGCTTTGGGCGCCAAGGTTGCGGGGTCGGTATCGAAGAAGACCGATCAGGTGGTGGCGGGTCCCGGAGCGGGGTCAAAGCTGGACCGGGCCGAAGCCCTGGGGGTCCCGGTGATGGACGAAGCGGCGCTGCTCACGCTGCTGCACGAGCATGGGCTCGATTGAGCGCAGTCGGCAGGGTCAGCGCCGGCTGGCCCGGGCGCTGGCGCCGGCGCTGCTGGTGGCGCTTTGCGGCGCCCTGCTGGGCTGTACCCACACGCCGCCGCGGGCACCCGATGACCTCTGCGCAATATTTCACGAGCGCCCGGGCTGGTATCGGGCGGCGCTGAAGACCGAGAAGCGCTGGGGGGTACCGGCGCCGGTGGCCATGGCATTCGTGCACAAGGAGTCTTCGTACGTGGCCAAGGCGCGGCCGCCGCGCGGGCGGCTGCTGTGGGTGATTCCCTGGCGCCGGCCGTCGAGCGCGTACGGCTACGCCCAGGCCACCGACGAGGCCTGGCACGATTATCGTGCCCACACGGGCAGAAGCTTCGTCGATCGTGACGACTTTGCCGACGCGCTGGACTTCATCGGCTGGTACAACCACCGCAGCGCACGCAAGCTGGGCATCGCCACCCACGACGCCTATCACCTGTACGTGGCCTACTACGAAGGTCCCAGCGGCTATGCCAGCGGCAAATGGCGCAAGGACGCGCGTGTCAAAGGCTACGCCAGCCGGGTCGCCAGCCGCGCACAACGCTATCGGGCGCAACTGGAGCGCTGTCGCGACGAGCTACCGGACAGCTGGTGGCGCCGCATCTTCTGACGATCCCGGGCCCAGGTAGCGCACGACGTAGATGGCGCCGGCCTGGTCATCGGAAATCAGCAGGCTGCCGTCGGGTGCCACGAGCACGTCGTTCGGTCGCCCCCAGGACGTTTCGGTGCGTCCGCCGTCCGCATCGTTCAGCCAGCCGGTGACGAAGGGTGCGTAGCTGGGGAATCCGGCGGCATCGAAGGTGACCACTGAGACCTGGTAGCCCACCTTGCTGCTGCGGTTCCAGGAACCGTGCTCGGCGATGAACAGCGCGCCCCGGTAACGCGCTGGGAACGCGCTGCCGCGATAGAATTTCATGCCCAGCGCGGCGGAGTGCGCCTGAATCTTCACCCGCGGCGGCACGTAGTCGGCCGGGTCGGCAGTGGCGCCGAGTTCCGGGTCGCGAATGTCGCCCGCGTGCACGAACGGGTAGCCGAAATGCTGACCGGGGGCAGTGACCTCGTTGACCTCCTCGGGCGGCACGTCGTCGCCGAGCAGGTCGCGACCGTTGTCCGTGAACCACAGATTGCCCGTGCCGGGGTGCCAGTCGAAGCCTACTGTGTTGCGGATCCCGCTGGCGTAGACCGTGGTGGCGCCGCTGGCTGGGTCCATGCGCAGCAGGCTGGCGAAGCGCGGATCCTCCGATAGACACAGATTACAGGGCGCGCCTACGGGAACGTAGAGCATGCCGTCGGGTCCGAAGCCCAGGTACTTCCACCCATGATGGCGCTCCGCGGGCAGACGGTCGGTCACCACCTGGTACGGGGCGTTCGGTTGCAGGTGGGTTGCAACAGCCGGGAAGCGCAGCACCCGACTCACGGCGCCGACGTACAGATCGCCGTCGCGGTAGGCGACACCGCTGGGCAGGTCGAGGTCCTCGGCCAGCACCACGACGTCTGCCCGGGGGGCGTCGCCGAGCAGCTGCGGCAGCGCATACACCCGCCCGGCACGCTGGGTACCCACGTACAGGGTACCGTCGCCGCCGAGTGCCATCTGCCGGGCGTTCTCCACCCGGTCATTGAGCATGGTCACGGCGAACCCGTCGGGAACGCGCAGGCGCTCCGGGTGCGCCTGCGCGCGTGCCGGGGGTGTGCCGCCCACAAGCAGCACGAGCAGCAGGATGCCGGGCAATCGCATGTGGGTGTCCTGATCTGGCAGCGCAGTCGGTATTAGGACCGAAGCGGGCGCTTGGCTCAAGCTCTCCGCAGGCAGCGGCCGCTGGTGCGGGGGCAGGGTGGCCGCTAAGCTGCACCGATGCACCGCGCCCAGCCCGCCGTCACTCGAATCAGCGAACCGTACCCGTGCTCAACGACGCCCTGAAGGAGCGGATTCAGACTGCGTACAGCGCCTGGCTCAAGGCGCGCAGCTTCCGTGCCCGCCGCGGCCAGCGCGAGATGATCGCGGCCGTGGCGCGTACGCTCACTGGTCCGGCTCCGCGCATTGCCGTGATCGAGGCGGGCACCGGCACCGGCAAAACCGCCGGCTACTGCCTGCCGGCCGTGCCCATCGCACAGGCACTCGGCAAACGCGTGGTCATCGCCAGCGCCACGGTGGCGCTGCAGGAACAGCTGGTGCTGCGGGATCTGCCGGACCTGCAGCGGCGCGCCGAGCTGCACTTCGACTACGCGCTGGCCAAGGGCCGCGGCAGGTATGTCTGTCTCAAGCGCCTGGACGACCGGCTGCGCTACGACGACCAGCAGGAAATTCCGCTGTTCGACAGCCTGGCACCTGACGACGGGATCCTCTACCAGAGCATGCTGCAGGCATTCGCAGCGCGCGATTGGAACGGTGAGCTGGACGGCTGGAGCGAACCAGTCGACGAGCGCGCCTGGCGCCAGGTCACCACGGATCACCGTGGCTGCAGCAACAACCGCTGCTCGTACTTCAAGCAGGGTCCATTCTTCAAGGCGCGGGCACGTCTGGAGGATGCGGACGTCATCGTGGCGAATCACGACCTGGTGCTTGCCGACCTTGCGCTCGGCGGCGGCGCGGTGCTGCCTGAACCCGAGGATTGCATCTACGTGCTCGATGAGGCCCACCACCTGCCTGAGAAGACGCAGCAGCACTTCGCCGTCTCGGCGCGCCTGCAGGCCGCAGGCATCTGGCTGGACACGGTTTCGGGGGTGCTCGGTACCCTGACCCAGCGCTTCGCGCGTCCGCCGCGGCTGGTGGATCTGGCTACGCGGCTTGCTGACAGAGGCGCCGCCGCGCAGGAGGCGCTGCGGGCGCTGCACGGCGCGAGCACCGCGTTGCCGTTCCAGAGCCGCGATGAGACCCTCGAGACCTGTCGCTTCGCGCACGGCGAGATCCCCGCCGACCTGCGCGAGCTGGCGCGCGCTGCGCTGACGCCGGTTCGCGAGGTGCTGGACGTGCTCGAGCAGGGCCACGAGCTGCTGCAGGATGCCTTCGCCGGAGAACTCGACTGGCCGAACGGTCACGAAGCGGAAGACTGGCTGCCGGTGCTGGGACAGCATCAGAGCCGTGCCGGGGCGCTCACGGGGCTCCTGGCGGATTTTGCGGAAGCAGCCACCGCCGGTACCCATGCGCGCTGGGCAAACCGCTACGACAACGACGTCGAGTTGGTCAGCGCGCCGCTCGAGACCGGGCAGCTGCTGCGCCAGTACCTGTGGGATCGCGCGTTCGCCGCGATCTGCACCTCGGCGACCCTGACGGCCCTCGGCAGCTTTCAGCGCTTTTTCGACCGGGCCGGGCTCCAGGCCGTCGACGGCCTGCGCATTCCCAGCCCGTTCGATTACCCGCGCCTGGCCACCTTCTGCGTGCCGGACATGGCGTCCGAACCCACCGACTTCGCGGCGCATTCCCGCGAGGTCGCCGACCTGCTGCCCGGCCTTCTGGGGGATGCGCCCGGCGCGTTGGTGCTGTTCACCTCGTGGCGGCAGCTCAGGGAGGTGAGCCGGTTGCTGCCGGAGGGGTTCGCGCCGCGGTTGAAGATTCAGGGAGACGCCTCGAAGCAGGCACTGCTCGAGGCGCATCGTGCGGCGGTGGATGCCGGCACGCAGAGCGTACTCATGGGCCTGGCCAGCTTCGCCGAAGGGGTCGACCTGCCGGACGACTACTGCCGCCACGTGGTGATCGTGAAGCTGCCGTTCGCGGTACCGGAAGACCCCATCGATCAGGCCATGGCGGAGTGGGCCGAGGCCCAGGGGCGCAATCCGTTCTACGACATCTCGGTGCCGGACGCCGCGCTGCGCCTGGTGCAGGCGTGCGGCCGGCTCATTCGGCACGAAGCCGACCACGGCCGCATCACACTGCTCGACAAGCGCATCATCACGCGCCGCTACGGACGCGCGCTGCTCGACTCGCTGCCGCGGTACTCCATGGCGCTGGGTACGCCCTTGAACGCGATGACGTCGGTCAGCAGAGTACCGTCCTCCGGTACCTCGGCGAATTTGCCCCGGTTGTAGACGATCAAGCGGGCCCGTTCCAGGCGCTCGTCGAAGCGGTCGAGAAATGCCAGCATGTCCTGTTTGTCGAGCGCTGCCACCGCGTTCGCAATGCGGGCATTGCTGTCGAACGTCGTGACCCCGAGCAGCAGGTCGCTCCAGTAGCGCTGGCCGCGTTCCGTGAGGTTCTTGTCCTGCTCGGTCAGCAGTACCACGAGACCCTGCTTGTAGCGCTCGAAATCCGCCTCGCTCATGTCCTCGAGCGCGGGCCGCTCCTGCTCGAGAAACCCGAGCGTCAGGGATTCGAGCCTGGCCGCCGACGCCACCGGCGACTGCACCACGAACGCGAGCCCCGAGCGGTCGCGCAGGGTCGGGTTGGTGATCGTCACCACGTAACCGAGCTGCTGCTCCGTGCGCAGGCTGGTGAAGTAGGCCTGGCGCAGCAGCTGCGTGGCCAGCGCGCTCGCGGCCCGCGATGCGTAGCTGCTGTCCGGGTCCTGCACGTACAGCACCATCGATGCGTCGTCGTGATCGATGGGGATGTCGTAGCGCACGCGCGCGTCGAGCTCGTGCACCTGCGGTTGCAGGCGCGCGACGGCGGCGAGCGGCAGGGTGGTGTCGAGGACGTCCACCAGCTGCGCGGCGTCGGCGGCATCCACGTTGCCGTGCTGCAGGCCGACCACGTTGAAGGCGCCGAGGCGCGTGCTGCGCCAGCTGTTGAGGTCTGCGACCGTGACGTCCTCCAGGGCGCTGATCAGCGCCTCGGGCGGCCAGCGGCTCGACAGCAGCAGGTAGCCGAGCGCACCGTAGGTCTGGCTGTACGGGCGCTCCTCGCGATAATTGCCGAGCTCGCGCAGCAGCTCCGCCTTGAGCGCGGCAAACCGCTGCGGATCGATGGTGAGCCCTGTGAACCCTTCGAGCACGGTGCGCAGCAGATTCAGCTGACCGTCGCTGTAGCCGCCGACGTTGAGCTCGAAGCCGTAACCGTCGACATCCAGCGTGTAGCCGAGACCCGCCAGATAGGCCGGGTAAACCGTTTCGCTCAGCGCGTCGTCCACCAGCCGCCGATACAGCTGGGCAAGGGCCTGGTCGCGGGCCGATTCCAGCCCGTCGCGTACGCCGATGGACAGAAACACGTCTGCCTTCGGTACGCCGAACGATGTGTCGCGGTCCGTCCACAGCGCCAGGCCGTCCGCCCGAACGGTGCGCGCGGGCGGCTCCGGGTCGTCGGCCAGCAGCGACAGATCCTCGGGCAGGTACGGATTCGGTTCCGGCAGCTGCAGATCGGCCACGGCCACGGGCGCCGTACGGGGTCGGCGCTGCTCCAGGCTGTAAGGTACGTCGAACCAGCGCTCGCGCTGATCGGTCTGCACGTCCGGCCCGGCGATCTCCACGAGCACGTTGTCGATCTGCAGATAGTAGAGATAGTCCTTGATCAGGTCGGGGTCGAAGTCGGTCATCAGGTAGGGTGCTACCAGCACGTCCTGCGGCGGGTACTCGGCGAGACGTGGAGCAACCTGATAGACGAACCCGGTGGCGGACGTCTTTTCCTGGAAGCGGAAGCCCAGATCCGCCACCACGGCCTGCTCGTGGTAGCGCCACGCTTCCGGCTCCGCGCGCTTGACCAGGTCGATGTAGGCGAAGACCAGCGCGTTGACGCGCTCCAGATTGCGATAGCCGGCATCGGTGAGATCCAGACTCAGCACGATGAGACCGTTGCTGTCGTCGAGGTCGGTCTCGCCTGCGCTCAGCGCCTCGATCCAGCCCTGGCGCTTCAGGCTCTGATACAGGCTGCCTTTGCCCTCGTGACCCAGCAGATTGCTGATGTACTGCGCGGGCTTGGTGGCGTAGTAGGGCCGCGTGGCCGGTATCGGGAAGTTGTACGACACCTTGTAGCCGTCTTTCGTGGTCCTGTAACGGAGCACCGCCGGTAGCGATTCCGGCAGGAACAGCGGGGTAGTGATGGGTGCCGGGCCCAGGTGGCGATTCTTGATCGCGCCGAACAGCGGCTTCACGGTTCGTTCGAGGGTGTCGAGCGGCTCGCTGGACAGCGCCACCAGCACCATCTGGTCTGCCGAGTACTCGCTGTCGAGGAATCGGTGCAGGGCGGGCTCCACTCCTTCGCCAAGGGTCTCGAGACTGCCGATGTTGAAGCGATGCTCGGGATGCGCCGGATTCATGGCCACCGCCACCGCTGCATTGCCGCGCCAGGCATCGTCCTTGATCTGCATCTGATACTCGGAATTGACGGCGTTCTTCTCGCGCTCGACGTAGGCGCTGTCCAGCAGCGGGCTGATGAAGAACTGGGCGAAACGGTCCAGCGCCGGTGCGAAGTAGTCGGGCTGGATGTCGAAGAAGTAGTTGGTGTGATCGCCCGCGGTGTATGCGTTGGAGGCGCCGCCGTGCTTGGCGATGAACTGCTGATAGGCGTCGACCTCGGGATATTTCTCAGTACCGATGAACAGCATGTGCTCGAGAAAATGTGCCAGGCCCGGGTAGGCTTCGGGCTCGTGGAAGCTGCCGCGCTCCACCACCAGCGATGCCGCTGCCTTGTCGGTGGTGGGATCCGATACCAGCAGCACGCGCAGGCCGTTGTCGAGGGTCAGGTAGCGGTACTGTCGATCGTCGTTGGGGCTCTGCCGGATCGTCACCGGGGCGGCCGCGGCCGCCGTCGCGGCACCTGCGGGCGCGACGGCTGGCTCAGGGGGGACGCTCTTCGACGTGCCGGTCTGTGGCCCGGTGGTTCCGGCGCAGGCGCCGAGCAGGGCCGCCGACACGGTGAACGTCAGGGCGAGCGTCAGGGTGGCGAGTGTACGCGTCACGATTGTCCTCGTCGGTCGATGGCGCCGGGTTGCGATGGGCGCGGATTATACGGGATAGGCCCGTACGGCTGACGCTATCATGCAGACGCCGGTGCGGGCACACCGGAAGTTAGACCGTGTGAGCGCATGCGGTTCCCCGTCGCGGAGCGACGACGGCGCCGCGGCGATAGCGCTGCGAACCGGGGCACTGCCGCCCGCGGCACCCCCCATTGATCAGGCTGGACGCGTGCAGGGGCCCGACATTCTTCAGACATTCCCGCTTCCGCCGCGGGCGCGTGAGCGGGCCGCGGCGCTGGCCCGGGCGGGCCGTGGACCGGAGGACTGGCGCTGGCTGGCAGCGGCCCTGGCGCTGTACCTGGAGCCTCGGCTGAACAGTGGCCCTGGCCCGCTGGTGGTCGGTATCGGCGGTGGGCAGGGTGCCGGCAAGAGCACGCTGGCGCGCCTGCTGGTGGAGGCCCTGTGCGCACTTGGTCGGCGCGCGGCCACGGCTTCCATCGACGATTTCTATCTCACCCGGGCCGGGCGGCTGGCGCTGGCGGCATCGGTGCATCCGCTGCTGGCGACGCGCGGGGTTCCCGGCACCCACGACCTGGCGTTGCTCCAGACCACCCTGGATGCGCTCGCCCGGGAAGGTACGGTGCGCCTGCCGCGCTTCGACAAGGGCGCGGACGACCGCTCGCCTTCTGCCGCCTGGCCTGAGGTCGAGGCACCGCTCGAGGTCTTCGTGCTGGAGGGCTGGTGTCTGGGCGCGCAGGCCGCGCCGGCAGCCCGGCTGCGCGAGCCGATCAACGCGCTCGAGGCGGAGGAGGACCGGGACGGCGCCTGGCGGCGATACGTTAACGCGGCGCTGGCCGGGCCCTACGCCGAGCTATGGCAGCGGGTGGATTTCTGGGTGTTCCTCGCCGTGCCTGATCTCGCGGCGGTGCGCCGCTGGCGTGCCGAGCAGGAGCAGGCGCTGCCGCCGCCGCAGCGCATGGGTGACGCCGCGCTGGCACGGTTCATCGCCCACTACCAGCGAATAACCGAGCAGATGCTCGGCCGCTGGGCCCGCGCCGACTCGCCGGCCGACCTGCTGGTGACGCTGGACGAGTCGCATCGGGCGGTGGCGCTGCAGCTGCGCGCAGCACACTGAGGCGCCATTCAGATGCCATTCAGGCATGGGTACGCACAATGGCCCGGCAATTCGGGTTGTTGCGAGGTAGATCATGAAGGTATCGATGAACCGTTCGGCCAGGGCGCGGCGCGTGCTGGGCTGGTTGCTGATTCCGGCTCTGCTGGTGCCGGGGCTCGCAGGCGCTGACGAAGGTCGCGGCCATGACCGGGGCGCAGGCCACGGCTATGACCGTGCGCGGGTGATCTCTGCGCAGCCCGTCTACGAACGGGTCACCTACAGCGTGCCCCAGGAAGTCTGCCGCCAGGAGCGGGTAGCCTACCGCGAGCCGCAGGCGCGGTCCGCCACGGGCCCGATTCTGGGGGCCATCATCGGCGGCGCGCTGGGCAATGCGGTCGGCCACGGCAACCACAACAAACGCGCGGCGACTGCCGTGGGTGCGGTGCTGGGCGGCACCATCGGTTACGACATCGGCCGCCGCCAGCAGGGATACGAGACTGTCCGCTACGGCACCGAGGAGGTTTGTGACATCGTTCACGAACAACGCAGCGAGGATCGGCTGCTGGGTTACGACGTGACCTATCGTTATGCGGGGAGCACCTACAGCACGCGCATGGATCGTGACCCGGGCGAGTGGCTGCGGGTGCGGGTGCAGGTCACCCCGGTCGGCTGAGCCGTCGGGATTGGAGTTACAATGAGCCGCATGATCCCGGAGCGCCTGACACGATGAATGCGCCTGCGCACACGCGGAACCGCAGCTTCCGGCTGCTCTGCCTCGTGCTGGCTGTGCTCTGCGCAGGATCTCCGGCGCTGGCGGCCCAGTGGCCGTCGTGGGCCGCCGAAGGGGCGGAGCCGCAATCTCTGGTAAAACCCCCGGGAATCAGTCTCGAGCAGGCCACCAACATGGTGCGGCGCGAGACCGGTGGACGCGTGCTGTCCGCGACCCCGGTGACACGGGGCGGTGAAACGGGCTTCGAGGTCCGGGTGCTGATCGACGGCAAGCGCGTCACCAAGGTGTACGTCGATGGCCAGGGACGCATCCGCTCGCAGCGCTAGCACACCACAGGAGAGCAACCGTGCGCATACTCATAGTCGAGGACGAGCAACGCCTGCGCGAGCAGTTGCGCGACAAGCTCAAGGCGGGCGGCTACGTGGTAGACGCTGCGGCCGACGGCGAGGAGGGCCTGTACTACGGCACGGAATACGACTACGACGCGGCGGTGGTCGATCTCGGGTTGCCCAAGCTCGACGGCATGGCGTTGATCAGCCGGCTGCGCAGCGCTGACCGGCGCTATCCGATCCTGGTGCTGACGGCGCGCGGCAACTGGCAGGACAAGGTCGAAGGTCTCGAATCCGGAGCAGACGACTACGTCACCAAGCCGTTCCAGCTCGAGGAACTCCTGGCGCGTCTGAACGCGCTGCTGCGCCGCGCTGCGGGCTACGCTTCGCCCGTGATCAGCGACGGCCCGTTGCGGCTCGATACCGCCAGGAAGGAGGTGCGCATTCACGATGGGCTGATCGAGCTCACCGCATACGAGTACCGGGTGCTCGAGTACCTCATGCTCAATCCGGGCCGCGTAATTTCCAAGAGTGAGCTCACCGATCACCTCTACGAGCAGGACTTCGAGCGCGACAGCAACGTGATCGAAGTGTTCGTCGGCCGTCTGCGCAAGAAGCTCGATCCGTGCAATCCGATCCGCACCGTGCGCGGCCAGGGCTACCGCTTCACGCCCGACGAGCCGTCCTGACGCGCCGGGCGCAACGTGAAGCTCGGGATCCAGACCCGGCTGCTGCTGGTCACCGCCCTGACCCTGGGCACCAGCCTGACGCTGGCCGGGCTGGCGCTGGACCGGTCGTTCCGCGCCAGCGTTCTGTCGGGTGCCGAGGAGCAGCTGCGGCTGGTGATCTTCTCGCTCATGGGCTCGGTGGAAAGCAACGGCACCACCCTGAGCCTGCCGGGACCGCTGCCCGAGCCGCGCCTGGGGCAACCGCTGTCCGGTCTCTATGCCTGGGTGACCGGGCCCGATGGTGACGAGCGCTGGCGCTCGCCGTCGGCCGCCGCCGGCGGCATTGCCCTGGAACCGCCGGCGACGCCGTTGCAGCCAGGAGAGTTCGAATTCGTCGCCGACCCACCGGCGCAGCGTCCCGGCAACGGTGACTACACCGTAGACCTGGTGCGACTCACCTACGCGGTCATCTGGGAGGATCCAGGCGAGACCGTGTTGAGCTTTCAGGTCGCCGCAGACCGGGCGCCGTTCGTGGCCAGCATCCAGAGCTTCCGGCGCAACCTGTACATCGGCCTGGGTGCCGCGACGCTGCTGTTCGTGGTCGCGCAGTTTCTGGCCGTGCGCTGGGGCCTGCTGCCGCTGCGCCGGATGGCCCACGAGGTTCGTGAGATGGAGGAAGGCCGGCGTGAGACGCTGAGCGCGGCCTACCCGGCGGAGCTCGAGGGGCTGGCTGAAAATCTGGACCGCTTCGTCGCCCACGAGCAGCGTAGCCGCAGCCGCTACCGCAAGGCCATGGACGACCTCGCCCACAGTCTGAAGACGCCGCTGGCCGTGATCCGCAACGCCCTCGAACAGGTCGAGCCGCTGTCGCGCGGCCTGCTCGTGGAGCAGCTCGACCGCATGCAGGCGACCGTGCAGCACCAGCTGTCACGCGCGGCTGTCAGCGGGCCGGTGGTGGTCAGCCGGCCCATCGAGCTGCGCGGCGTCATCGAGCGCCTGCTGCGGGCGTTGCAGGCGGCCTATCGAGACCGCGCGATCACGGTCGCGCTGGACGTGCCCGCAGGGCTTAGCGTGCGTGCCGACGAGCGCGACCTGATGGAGATCCTCGGCAATCTGCTGGAAAACGCGTTCAAGTACACGCGCTCGCGGGTGCGTGTCGGGGTACGCCCGGGCCAGCCCCTGGAACTCCTGATCGACGACGACGGCGCCGGTATCGACCCGGAGGTGCGCGCCGCCGTGCTGAACCGCGGTACCCGCGCCGACGAGCAGCAGCAGGGACAGGGGATCGGTCTCGCGGTGGTGGCGGAGCTGGTGGCCCTGTATCACGGCACGCTGCGCATCGAAGACAGCGATCTCGGCGGCGCGCGCCTGTGCCTCCAGCTGCCCTGACCGCGCGCGCCAGGGGCGCGACGGGTTCGGTCAGCCCGCTTCGTGCAGGCGCGCCAGCGCCGCCAGCAGGCGTTCGCGCAGCCCGCTCAGCGAGGCGTCCTTGGGCCCGAGCGCGCACCAGGCCTCAGCCAGCTCGCGCGCGTCGGGCCGCCTTTTCGATCCGGACAGGCTCGCCTGCAGGCGCGCCACCTGCAGCTCCCGGCGTAGCGCCTGATCGGTCTCGGGGGAATCGAGCCCCGCCGCAAGTTCCGCCTCGATGGTGAGGCGCTGCAGCGCATCCAGTGGCACCTCGTCGCTGCAATCCAGACGGCCTGCGAATACGGGCAGCGGTATCTCGGGCCGAGCGCTGTCGCCGGCCCGGTAGGCGAGCTCCGCCGCGCTGAAGGCGGCGTCGGTTTCCAGCAGCTCGCTGAGCTGACGCCGCCGTGCTGCCTGCTTCTGCTCGTCGAGCAATGCCTGATAGCGCGCGAGCAAGTCTGCGCGGCGCTGTCGCAGCGGCCCCGCGAGGCGCTGCGGCAGCGCGTCGATGGCGTCCAGGGCCTCGCGTCGGCTGCGCAGCTCCGCCGCGCTCACGCTGTGGAGGTCGCGGCTGGCGAGCAGCGCCTCGAGCTGCGCCAGCGCTTCGCTGCAGCGCGCGTGCTCGGCATCGACGGCAGCGTCGGACGCCTGGCGCGCTGCGTCGCGGCCGGCGAAGATCTGGTCGCACAGGGCGCGGAACTCGCGCCAGAGCTCCTGGTCGGTGCGGCGCGGCACGTTGCCCACCTCGCGCCAGCGCTGCTGCAGATCCTTGGCGGCCGCGGCACGCCGTGCCGGCTCCTCGTCGCCTTCCAGCAGCGCCCGGGCGGCATCGACGATGGCCTGCTTGGCGGCCGTGTTGCGATCCCAGGCCGCCTTGACGCGATCGTAGAGCTGCTGCTGCAGCTGCTCGAAGCGTTCGTCCAACGCGCGCGCCTTGCCGCGATCCACCGGCTGCAGGCGTCGCCATTCGTCGCGGGCAGCGCGCATGATCTGCTCCGCGGCGCGCATGTCGGCATGCCTCCAGTCGGTGCTCTGCAGATACTCTTCGAGCTGCACGCAGACGCGCTGCCGCTCCGCCAGGTTGCGCGCGCGCTCGTCGGCCTGGGCTGCAAAGTATTCCCGGCACGGCTGGAACGCCCGCTCTGCCAGCTCGTTGAACTCGCTCTCGAGGCGGCGTTCGGCAGCCGTCACGGCCAGGCCCAGGCTCTGCCATTCGCGGCGCAGGGCCTTGATTCGATCCGCCTGGTCGGGAGGCGAGAGCGGCGATTCCGCCAGCTGACGCAGAGCGTCGCGCAGAGCTTCGCGCTTCGGCGACGTGGCGAACGACTGCCAGTCGCGCAGCTCGGCGACCCGGGCTCCGGCGCTCGCCATGCGCCGGCCCAGGCTGCGCGCGGTGCGCTCCGGCAGAGTGTCGTGCAGTCGCCGCACCTCGGCCAGCTGTTGACGGGACTCCTGCAGCGCCCCGGCGCTGATGCTGGCATCCAGCGCATCGAGCAGGCCGGCAACCTGTTGCTCGCGGTCGCGCACCTGCTCGTCTATGCGCGCCATGGCGGCTTCCAGCCCGGCGATCTGCGTCTGCAATGCCGGCAGCGCAGGGGCCGGATGGGCCCACTGGGGCCAGCCCAGTTCGCGGCGCAGCGACTTGAGCGCGCGCAAGCGTGTGCGCGCAGCGGCCACCAGCGACCAGAACGGCTCCGCCTGGTCCGCCGCAGCGGGCAGCGCGTCGGGAAGCGGCGGTAGTGCCTCCGGCAGCGTCTGTCCGGCAAGTCGATCGAGGGCCCCGGCCAGCTCGCGCAAGCGCTGGCCGCAGGACTCGAAAGCCTGGAGCTGCTCGGAGTCCGGGCGCTGTCCGGTGCTGGCTTCGAACCACGCCTCAGCGAGCCGCCGCTGCCGCCCGGCCAGCTCGGCGAAGACTTCGGGTTGCAGTGCGGTCGCGTCGGCCAGCTCGCGCTCGAGCCCGGCGCAGGCCTCGACGAGCACGGCGAAGGCGTCGCTTCCAGGTTCGCCCAAGGCACCAGCTGAAGGTCCCATCGCCTGCCCGGCCGAGGTCGATTCTGCCTGCGCCGCCGGGTCGACGCTGGCGCCGGCATCCGGCTCGACCGGCGCCTGGGCGCCCGCTTCCGGCCGCTCGCGGGCCAGCTCCTCGGAAAGCCTCTGCAGCTGTTCCCGCAGGTGCGTGAGCGACGACTCGTCCACCGCAAATTGGGCCAGCTGCCGGCGCAGATCATCGTGGCGGCCGAGCACGCCCGCGAGTTCTGCGGCCAGGGCCTGACGTCGCTGATGCAGGGCGGTGGGATTCTGGCCGCCGGGGTCGTTGCGCGCCAGCGCGCCCGCCAGCTCGTCGGCGCGCGCACGCGTTTCGGCTGCCTCGCGCTGCGTCGATTTGAGCAGATCCAGGCGCTCCCGCGCATACCGGTTCAGACGTTTGTCGTGGCCGCGCGACCTCCGCTCCAGCAGCGCGAGGCCGGCCGGATCGCTGAGCCGCGGGTGGGCCAGCAGGCGCTCGCGCAGGGCCTGATCGGCGCGCAGTGCCAGGTCTGCAAGCTGGCGCGGATCGTCCAGGGCCGCTATGCCGGCAGCTGCCGTATCGGGCGCTGCCTCCAGCAGCTCGAGCTCTGCCAGCAGCGGATGCCTGCGGCGGGCGTCGTCCCGGGGCAACAGCGCCAGCAGCCGGCGCGCCGCGCGCTCGGCCCATTGCGCGTCGTCGAGCAGCCTCAGCAACGGTTCGGGGTCGCTGATGCGATCGAGGCAGGCCCTGCGCACCCCGGCGTCGGCATCTTCCTGCAGCAGTCGGGCCAGCGTGGCTGCCTGCTCCGGATCACCCGCGTCGAGCTGCAGAACCGCGTCGCGGCGCACCGCTGGATCCGGGTCGGCGAGCCGGTCGCGCCCCTTGAACAGACGTCGCAGCATGCCGTTGCCTCAGCCTAGAGCCCGTTGTGGGTGCCGTCGCACAGCGGCGCGCCGGCCGTGCGCTTGCAGCCGCAGAAGTACAGCGTGCGGTCCTTGTCGGCGGTGTACGCCATTGGCGTGAACTCGGTGCCCTGGTGGGAGCCGTCGCAGAACGGCTGCTTGGTGCTTCTGCCGCAGGCGCACCAGAACAGTTTCTGACCGCTCTTGACCTCGACGGGGTAGGGCGCCTTCTGCGCAATCACTGGCTCGCTCATGCAGCCTCCTCTGTGCTCGTTTCAGTTTGCGATGGGGCGTTCAGGAAAACGTCCGCGGTTCCCACCAGGGGAAGAACTCCGGCATGTCCCTGGAGACCTTGCCCGGGAACTTCGCGGCGCGCTTCTCGAGGAACGACTCCACGCCTTCCTTGGAATCCGCCGAACGGCCGGTGTAGTACACGCCGCGGGAATCTATCTTGTGTGCTTCCATGGGGTGATCGGCACCCAGCATGCGCCACATCATGTGCCGGATCAGCGTCACCGACACGGCTGAGGTGTTGTCGGCGATCTCGCGGGCGATGGCGCGCGCTGCAGGGAGCAACTCGTCCTTGTCGTGCACGCTGCGCAGCAGGCCGCCGTCCAGTGCCTCCCGAGCGGGAAACACGCGGCCGCTGTAGCACCACTCCAGGGCCTGGCTGATGCCGACCACACGCGGCAGGAAGTAGCTCGAACAGGCTTCCGGAACGATGCCGCGACGGGCGAACACGAATCCGATCTTCGCCACGTCAGCGGCGATGCGGATGTCCATGGGCAGGGTCATGGTGACTCCGACACCCACTGCCGGGCCGTTGATGGCGGCTATGATGGGCTTCCTGAGCTCGTAGATGCGCAGGGTCAGAACGCCGCCGCCATCCGGCTGCAGGCCGCTCTCGCGGTCGGCGCGGCCGTCGGCATTGAAGGTGTTGCCGCCGGCTTCCAGATCCGCTCCGGCACAGAATCCGCGGCCGGCCCCGGTGACGATGATGGCACGCACGGCGTCGTCGGCGTCGGCACGGTCGAAGGCGTCGATCATCTCGCGCAGCATCTCGCGGTTGAATGCGTTGAGGCGCTCCGGCCGGTTGAGCGTGAGGGTGAGAATGCCGTCGTCGACGTCGTAGAGGATGGTGTTGTAGCTCATGATCTGGCTCGGTCCGATGATGGTCGTGAATGCCGCCGGGGTCGCCGGCCGCGCGTGAGGCGGGCTATGTTGCCCAGTTCCGTCGTGATTTTCTACGTAACGCGACCCGCGGCATCCAATGTCGGCGGCGGGGGGAGCGCCTGAGCGCCGGGAAAGCTATGCTTGCGGGTTCGGGTCTGAGGGAGGAACACACCCCGTGAGCTACAAGTTGCCCGTTCCCACGCCGGGGACGCACACCAAACCGTTCTGGGACGGCGCCAGGCTCGGCAAGCTGATGCTGCCCAGGTGTCAGGACTGCAATCGCGTGCACTGGTACCCGCGCTTCATCTGCCCGCACTGCCATTCCACCAATCTGGAGTGGATCGAGGGCAGCGGCGAGGGCACGATCCACACCTATGCCGTGCAGCACATGGCCTTCGGACCCTGGGCGGAGCACGCGCCGTTCGTCACCGCCTACGTGGATCTCAAGGAAGGTGATCGAATGCTCACGGTACTGCGCGGGGTCGATCCGGCGCGGCCGGAGGACATCCGCATCGGCGCCCGCGTCAGGGTCGAGTTCGAAGCCGCCAGCGACGACGTGCACGTGCCGTTCTGGCGCGTGGTGGAGGAATAGCCATGCCAGGTGCACTGTACAAAGCGGCCGCCATCGTCGGTGCCGCAGAGGCCAACGAGATCGGCTTCCTCAAGCAGCCGGTTACCTCGCTGCAGCTCCACATCGAAGCCATCAAGAATCTCAGCGATCAGACCGGACTGCCCATCTCCCGCATCGAAGGCGTGTTTTCCACGGGCTGGTCGTCGGAGCTGTGCGAGCACCTGGGCATTCGTCCCAAGTACATCGATACCACGGCGGTAGGCGGCTGCTCGTTCGAAATGCACGTGCATCACGCGCTTGCGGCCATCCATGCCGGGATCATCGACACGGCGCTGATCAGCCATGGTGAGAACGGCCATTCGGCACGTGCCATAGGTGGCCGCGGCACGGGCAACTACGGGCGCGGCGGCGGCGTTGCCTCACCGGCGCATGAGATGACCATGGCGTACGGGTTGGCCGGAGCGCCCTCGAACTACGCCCACGCCATGGTCCGGCACATGCACCGCTTCGGCACCACCCGCGAGGACTACGCGCACATCGCCAAAGTCACCCGTGACTGGGCCACGTTGAATCCGCGCGCGGCCATGTACTCGAAAGACAAGCATCCGTTCGGTGGCCCCATCACGGTGCAGCAGGTGGAGGAGTCGCGGGTGATCGCGTGGCCGCTCACCATCCTGCACTGCTGCATGGTGACGGACCATGGCGGGGCGGTGCTGGTGGCGAGTCCGAAAGTTGCTGCCAGCCTGCGCACCCGGCCGGTCTGGATCGCGGGGGCCGGCGAGAGCATGGGTCACTCGAACATGCTGGAAATGGACGATTTCACGGCGACGTCGGCGCGCGCGTCGGCCGAGGCCGCATACACCATGGCGGGCATGGGTCCGGACGACATGGAGATGGCATTGCTGTACGACTCGTTCACCATCACCGCGGCCATCACCGCGGAGATGCTCGGTCTCGCGCCCCGGGGCGAGGGGCACCTGTTGTGGAAGGACGGGCACGCGGCGCCGGGCGGGCGCTTCCCCATCAATACCAACGGCGGCGGGCTGTCGTTCAACCACAGCGGCATGTACGGCATGCCCCTGCTGATCGAGGCCTATCGGCAGCTCTCCGGGACTGCAGAAGACGGCGTCAACGGCGACCCGGGCAAGCAGACCAGCGCGCGCACCTGCGTGGTCAACGGTACCGGCGGCAGCCTGTCGACCACCGGCACTCTCGTGCTGCTGGCGGACGACTGAGTTCGGCTGCCCCGGCGGGCTTGTTCCGCCTCAGTGCGTCTGCGCCGGGGCCGGAACGACCCGCTCCGGGTAGCCCGACCAGCTCCAGGCGAAGCTGGTGCGGCTGACCCCCATCATGGTGGAGCCGGTGGCGTTGGGATGGATGAACAGACCGTTCGGGTCGCCGTCGCTGCCGGTCCAGTCGTGCGGCGCCAGAGCCTTGAGGCGCTCGCGGATGGGTGCCAGATCCGGCGCCTCGGCGTAGCACATGTACAGGCTCGGCCCGAAGCGATCGAAGTAGCGCCCCATGGTCTTGCTGCGGTCGAATGGGTCGATGCTTTCGATCCGGTGCAGGCGGTTGCCGTCGAACAGGGTCAGGGCGCCGTCGTAGCCGTACTGCTCCGAACGGATCGGCACGAACCGGGACGCATCGAGACCGAACAGCCGGGCGATCGCCGCAGCGGATGCCGGTGCATCGGCCGTGAGGTGGGTGCACTCGTAGAGCGAGCCGAGCAGACCGACGCGGCCGTGCGGCTCGAGCGCAGACAGCACCACGCGCAGACCCGCGATGCCCAGCGCCGCGTCATTGAAGTACCAGCGCCCCTCGCCCAGCTCGACGCCTTCCATACCGAGCGCGCGCAGGCGCTCCAGCAGGCCGGGCAGGTCCGCCGTCGCGAGACCTGCCGCCAGCGGCCCCGCTGCCTGCTGCAGGTGTGACGCCACGGCGCCTTCGCCGGTGGGTTCGTGAGTCTCGAGCTCCGCGTCACCCAGGCGCAGGACGATCTTGCGGCTGCCGAGTGCGGGCACCTGAACGCGGCGGTCAATCACGGCGTCCACCAGGTCGCACCACCTGCGCGCGACGCTTTCGGCGTCGCGTACGGCAACCAGAATACGGTCTACCCGGTCCAGCATGTTCCCTGCCCTCCTGCGCTGGGGCTCTATTGAGTGCCGAGCGGACCGGCGCGTCAATGATCTCGGACAATGGGTGCCGCCTGCGGGGCGGCCGACTCCGCAAGAATCCGCTCGGCGATCGACTCGAACTGGCCGTCGAAGTGATGGCCCCCGGCCCGTCGATCGAGAATGGCCAGGCCCGCGGGCAACTGCGGACACAGGCTGTCGGGCTCCTCGGCACCGTAGACGCACAGAAGC
Organism: Pseudomonadales bacterium; assembly: GCA_041395905.1. Lineage (GTDB taxonomy): Bacteria > Pseudomonadota > Gammaproteobacteria > Pseudomonadales > Azotimanducaceae > UBA7803. Next base: position 310,618 of record JAWKZP010000002.1, on the reverse strand, counting down.
CTTGCGCCCTGGAGCCTCGCTATCTCGGGTTGTACCGGGACTGCGTCCTGCCCGGGTCCGCCCCGGAGCCAGTCCGATATGCGTATCTCCCAGGTGATGGTCGGCTCCGGTCCGATGAGCACGATCAGCGCGACGCGCTGCGCGAGGTCGGGGGGCAGCCGGGTGGCCATGAACGGCAGCACGTCGGCACCGCGCGAGTAGCCGATCAGCAGCAGGCGGCGTTTGTCCCAGGTGGCCAGGTAGTGCCGCAGCGTCCGTTGCATGGCCTGCGCCGACTCTTCGGGCGTGCGCAGGTGCCAGAAGTAGCGCAGCGAGTTGAGTCCGACTGCCGACACGCCGTGCGCTGCCAGGGTCAGGGAGATACGGGTATCGATGGCCGCCCAGCCGCCATCCCCGGACACCATGAAGGCCAGCAGATCCGAGCGGCCGGCCGTTGCCGGGACCTCGACCAGCGGCAGGTCGGAAACGTCTGCGGCCGCCGGCCCGGCCAGCGCCGCGGCAGCGGCGCTGGCCGCATTCGCAAGGGCGAGCGCCAGCAGCGTGCGTGCCAGCCTGGTCACGAGTTGCCCGTGAGCCCGCACCGCGCCGTGGCTCGGCCCGACTGGGCGAGTGATCGCTGCCGGCTGCACACGCTGGCGCGGCCTCAGGACGTTCCGTCCTCGAACAGATACGGAGCCAGCGAGGCCTGCGCCTCGGTGCGGTAACGATGCCAGCGATTGCCGCCGTAGTAGGCCAGGCTGCCGGGTTCCGCGTCGCCGTGGCCGTTGTAATACGACAGGCAGTCCCTCAGCGGCGCCGTGGCGATGTCGGCCTTGCGGCAGTGCTCGGCGTAGTCGATCTCGGCGTCCTCGACGATGTCCACGACCCTGGCGCCGCGCTCGCGCAGGGTCTCCAGCATCCAGACGATGTAGTCGGCGTGGGCGTCGATGGCATCGGTGAAGTTGAAGCTGCCGCCGCCGCCCTGGGGTCCGGAAACGATGAACAGATTGGGAAAGCCGTGGCTGTGCAGGCCGAGGAACGTGCGCGTGCCTTCCTGCTCCCACTTCTGCTTCAGCGTGCGGCCGTCGCGCCCGGTGATCATGTTGAATGTCGAGGTCGCCATCCACTGAAAGCCGGTAGCGTAGATCAGCACGTCCAGCGGGTACTCGACGCCGTCGTGCACTACCCCGCGCGCGTTGATCCGGCGCACGCCGAGCGGCGCCGTATCGACCAGATGCACGTGCGGCAGGTTGAACGTCGGCAGGTACTCGTCGTGAAACGTGGGACGCTTGCAGCCGTAGGGATAGTAGGGCTTGAGCGCGGCTGCGGTCTTCGGATCCTTCACGATGGCGTCCACCCGCGCGCGGATCTGCTCCATGATGCGGAAGTTCGAATCCAGCTGCTTCTCGATCATCTCTTCCATGCTGAGCGGCCGCTCGTGCTGCTTGCGCTCCTTGAAGTCGCTGACCTTGCCGGCCAGATAGTCGTCGTTGGCCTGAATGGCCGTGCGGCCGGCGGAGATCCTGGCGAAGCGCGCCCGGCGCGCGCGCGCCCAGCCCGGCTCGCGGGCCCAGGCTTCGATCTCTTCGGCCGTGGTGGCGCGCTGATCGCGCACGTCCACGGATGACGGCGTGCGTTGAAAGACGTACAGCTCGCCGACGATCCCGGCCAGCTCCGGTATCACCTGCACGGCCGTTGCGCCCGTGCCGATGATCCCCACCCGCTTGCCCCTGAGATCCACGTGGTAGTTCCAGCGCGAGGTGTGGAAGGCATCACCTTCGAAGGTCTGCATGCCCTCGATGCGCGCCAGCTTCGGCGTGGTGAGAATGCCGTTGGCGAGAATCACGAAGCGCGCGCGCATGCGGTCGCCGCGGTCGGTGCTGACGCTCCAGCGTCCGGCCGCCTCGTCCCAGCGGGTCTCTTCGACCGTGGTGTGAAACAGGCAGTGCTCGTAGAAGCCGAACTTGCGGGCCATGCTCTGGCAGTACTCCAGGATCTCGAATCCCGACGCGAACTTCATGGTCGGCACGTAGCCCATCTCTTCGAGCAGCGGCAGGTAGCTGTAGGCCTCCACGTCGCAGGCGATGCCCGGGTAGCGGTTCCAGTACCAGGTGCCGCCGACGTCACCACCTTTCTCGCAGAAGCGCACGTCACGGAACCCGGCGGCGCGCAGCTTGTACCACAGCAGCAGCCCGGCGAATCCGGCGCCGACCACGAGCACCTCGCATTCGTCGGTCAGCGCCTCGCGTGGCACCGGATCGGCCGAGTAGACATCGTCCAGGTATTTCGCGAACTCGCCCTCCATGGCCATGTAGTCGGCCGCGCCGCGCCGCGCTTCCTTGAATGCCCGATAGCGGGCCTGCTCTTCGGCATCGAAGGTGGCACCCGCGGGCAACTCGGGCAGCGCCTTGAGGGTTTCGTCGGTGACGATGGAGTAGCCCTTGCCGGCGATCCGGTCGGTCGCCATGGCGGCGCGGGTGTCGAAAACCTTCAGGCCGGTTACGGGATCGGTTCGAATGGGCTCGCGGCTGCGCTCGGGGGTCGGCATGTGGTCTCCAGGGTCAGTGCGGTGACTTCGCGTCGGCAATCAGGCCGCGCAGCAGGGTTCGGGTGGCGTCGCGCTCCTCGGGTGAGCGCACGAACTCGGAGGCTGCAAAGTCGGTGACGCCTGCCTCGGCCATGGCCTGCAGCCTGTCCTCCACCTGCGCGGCGCTGCCGACGATGGCTACGTCGGCAGGGCCGTCGACACCCTCGCGCTCGAACATGGCGCGGTAGGAGGGTAGCCGGCCGTACATGGACAGGCCCTTGCCGATGGCGGCACGCACAGCGGCAGCGTCGCCGGTGACGCACACCGGCAGGGTGGCAATGATGCGCGGCTCGGGACGCCCGGCGGCGGCGGCCGCGGCGCGGATTCTTGGCGCGATGTGCTCACGCACGGTTCTGGGCCCCACCCAAGCGAGCGTGGTGCCGTCGGCGAGGCTGCCGGCGACCTTGAGCGCCTGCGGCCCGAGGGCTGCCACCACCACCGGCGTCACCGCTTCTGGGGGCCGGAACAGCTCTGCGTGGCAGGCCAGCGTCGCGCCGGTGAAGTCCACCCGCCCCTGTCGCATGAGCGCCATCAGGACGGTGAGGTATTCGCGCAGGTGGCGGATGGGCTTGTCGAAGCCGATCCCCAGCTGCGCCATCATGGGCTCGTGGGAGAGCCCGATGCCCAGCGTGAGACGGTGGTCGATGCTGGTAGCCGTGGTCAGCGCCTGTCCCGCCAGCGTCAGCGGGTGGCGCGGGAAGGTCGGCACGATGGCGGTGCCCAGCTCCAGGGCACCGACGCGCTGGCCCACCAGTGCCAGCACGGTCAGCGCATCGAAGCCGCCCGTCGGGTGCTCGGCGAGCCAGTAGCTCGCGAAGCCGTCGGCTGCGGCTGCCGCAGCATGAGCCGCGACGGCGTCCACCGATGCCTTCTGCACCAGGCCGGTACCGTTGATTCCGATCTTCATGGAGCGTGCCTCGCTTCGCGTCCCTGGGACGTCGGGAACCCGCGCTCAGCGGGCATTGGTGGACAGAAACGTCAGCAGCTGCCGTTCGATGGCATCGTCCAGCCCGGGCGCGTACAGCACGGCGAGGGCCACGGCTGCGGCGGTCACCACACACACGATGAGGTAGTTCCTTGCTCTCATGATGCACTTCCTCTGGGCGCCAGCTCGAATATCCAGGTGTTGCCGGCCTCGATGTCCTGGCGCGACGCGGGGACGCCGTATTTCGCCTGCATCGCCGCCGCGACGCCGTCGAGCACCGGCCCCTGCTTTATCCGCACCAGCTGGCGCTCGTAGCGCGTGCCGTTGATGCGCACCACCGCGCGGCCGTCGCCGGCGTCGGCCTGCACGGCCCAGTGCTTCCACAGCCGCCCGAGCAGGGTCCCCATGTAGCCCGATGCGATGTAGATCCTGCCGTCGCTCTCGACCACCCAGATGAGGCGCGAGCTCGGCGGATTTTCGAGCTGCAGCTCGATGGTGGGCACCTCGCGGGTGAATCGCCAGTCGGGCTCGGGGCCGTCGTAGAGCGTACCGGATACCAGCCTGCCGCCGGGGAACAGGATCGACGGCCCGTCGGCGTTGCGGTGTTCCCAGCGCAGCGTGCCCAGGGCCACTGCGGGAATCAGCAGCAGGATCCCCAGGATCTGCGCGGCGATCGTGGTCAGCTTCATCTGTTCAGGCCCCCCTCCCGTTGGTTGCCGGCGGCGTCCCGGCCGCCGGGGTCTGGCTATGCAACCCGTTGCTGCGACGTTATAACAGGCGTCGCAGCAGAGCCAATGCAGTTTGCCGGACATTCAACCCGGCCAGGGAGCAGCAACATGACCGATCTGGCAGCATTCCGTGCCGAAACCCGTGCCTGGCTGGCACAGAACTGCCCGCCCGGGGCGCGCGGCCCGGGCGAGATCCACACGGGCAGCACCAAGGTGGAGGTGCAGAATCCGGACGTGCAGCTGTGGCTCGAACGCATGGCCGAGCGCGGCTGGACGGTGCCTACCTGGCCGGTGGCCTACGGCGGCGGCGGCTTGAGCAACGACGAAGCCCGGGTGCTCTACCAGGAGATGGCGGCCATCGACGCGCGTCCGCCGCTGGTCAACATGGGTACGCGCATGCTCGGCCCGACGCTGCTGGAGTACGGCACCGAGGCGCAGAAGCAGCGCCACCTGACCCGGATCGCCCGCGGCGGCGCGGCCTGGTGCCAGGGTTACAGCGAGCCGGGCGCCGGCTCAGATCTGGCGAGCCTGCGCACGCGCGCCGAAGACCGGGGCGATCACTTCGTGATCAACGGGCAGAAGATCTGGACCTCGGGCGCGCAGAATGCGGACTGGATGTTCTGCCTGGTGCGCACCGATCCCGGCGCGCCCAAGCATCGCGGCATCAGCTTCGTGCTGCTGCCCATGGATCAGGAAGGGGTGACGGTGCGCCCGATCCAGCTCATCTCGGGCAGCTCACCGTTCTGCGAAACCTTTCTCGACAACGCCGTTGCCCGCAAGGAGGATCTGGTCGGGCCGCTGAACGACGGCTGGACGGTGGGCAAGCGTCTGCTGCAGCACGAACGCTCCGGGCAGGGCGGGCTCGGCCCGAGCGCCGCGCGTCCGCGGCCGGTCGGCGTCACCGTGGACCTCGAGGTGGACGAGGTGGCGCGTGCGTACCTTGGTGAGGTGCGCGGACGCATCGCCGAGCCGGCGCTGCGTGCCGAGGTGACGCGATGGAGGATGAACAGCGCCGCCTACGCGCTCACCCAGCGGCGCGCCGGCGAGGAGAACACGAGCGGCGGCACGCCGGGCGAGGCGACTTCCATCTTCAAGCTCTACGGCTCGACGCTGGCGCGGGAGCGTCAGGATCTGCTGGTACGCCTGATGGGCACGCGCGGGCTCGGCTGGGAGGGTGACGGCTTCACCCCCGATGAGCTGGGGGCGACGCGCTCGTGGCTTGCCAGCAAGGCGGTGACCATCTACGGCGGCACCAATGAAGTGCAGTCGAACATCATCGCCAAACGGGTGCTCGGGCTGCCGGACTGACCGCCGGCTCGAGCGCTCTGGTCCGCTGCAGAGCAGCGCAGGAGGCGCGTGCGCGTATGACCGCAAGACCGATCGTGATCTGTGGCGCCGGCGGGCGCGACTTTCACAACTTCAATTGTCTGTACCGCGGCGATCCGGCAGTCCGCGTCGTCGCGTTCACGGCGACGCAGATCCCGGGAATCGACCGGCGCCGGTATCCGGCGATGCTGGCGGGGCCGGGCTATCCCGAAGGCATTCCCATCGTCGCCGAGCGCGAGCTGGAGGCGCTCGGCGCGGCACACGAGATTGCCCAGGTGGACTTCGCCTACAGCGACGTGCCCCATGCCACCGTAATGCACCTGGCGTCGCGAGCGCTCAGCTGTGGCGCGGACTTCGCCATTCCAGGGCCGGCGGCGACGATGCTGCGGGCGTCGCGACCGGTGCTGGCTGTATCCGCCGTGCGCACCGGCTGCGGCAAGTCGCAGATTGCCCGCTATCTGTCGCGTGAGCTGCGCGCCCTGGGGCCGCGCCTGGCGGTGCTGCGTCACCCCATGCCGTACGGTGATCTGGCGCGTCAGCGGGTGCAGCGCTTTGCCAGCGTCGCCGACATCGACGCGGCCGACTGCACTCTGGAGGAGCGTGAGGAGTACGAGCCCCACGTCGCCGCCGGCAACCTGCTGTTCGCGGGCGTGGATTACGCCGCGGTGCTCGAGCAGGCGGCGCGCGAGGCGGATCTGATCCTCTGGGACGGCGGCAACAACGACTTCCCGTTCGTGCAGCCGGATCTGCACGTCGTGGTGGTGGATGCGCTGCGACCGGCGCACATCCGCGGCTACCACCCGGGGGAAGCGGTGCTGCGCACGGCGGACCTGGTGGTGATCAACAAGGTCGACGCCGCGCAGCCGGAGGTTGTGTCCGAGCTGCGCTCCGAGCTCGAGGCGCTGCTGCCCGGCGTGCCCGTCTGCTCCGCTGCGTCACCGGTACGGCTCGATGATCCGGATGCCGTTGCCGGCAAGCGTGTTCTGGTGGTTGACGACGGCCCCACCATCACCCACGGCGGCATGCCCTGGGGCGCCGGCTACGTCGCCGCTCGCGCCGTGCCCGGTGCGACGCTGGTGGATCCGCGCCCGTTCGCGCGCGGCGGTATCGAGGAGGTGTACCGGCAGTACCCGCACATCGGTCCGGTGCTGCCGGCGGTGGGCTACAGCAGCAGCCAGCGCGCCGCCCTGGCGGCGACGATCGAGGCCAGCGACGCCGAGGTGGTGGTGGCCGGCACGCCCATCGACTTCGCCCGCGCAGTGCCTCTGGACCTGCCGGGGGTGCGGGCTCGCTACGGCTACGCGGCGGCCGGTGAGCCGCAACTGCTGGCGCTGGTGGTGCAGCGCGGGCGCGAGCAGGGCTGGCTGTGATGGCGGCGCGCCAGCGGCCGCTGCTGGTGGTCGGTCTCGGCGGCAATGCCATCAGCCCGCCGGGCGGGGCGCTGGACTACGCCGCGGAGCGCCACGCGGTAGCTGCGGCCGCTGCGGAGCTGGCGACGCTGGTGGGGATGGGCTACCGCCTGCTGGTGGTGCATGGCAACGGCCCTCAGGTGGGCCGGCTGCTGGACGCGGATTTCGCGGCGGAAATCCTCGACATTCATGTGGCGCAAACCCAGGGCGAGCTGGGCTACCTGCTGGCGGCCGGTCTGTCGCCGCTGTTGAATGAGCCCGTGTCTGCGCTCATGACACGGACCCTGGTGGATGCCGCGGACCCAGCCCTTGCCGCGCCGGACAAGCCCGTGGGGCCACTGCTGGCGTGCCGGCCGCAGGCGCCGGCGGTGTGGCTCGAAACGGCCGGCGCCTGGCGCCGCGTGGTGGCGTCGCCGCGCCCACTGGCGGTGCTGGAGCTGGAGGCCGTGCGTGCCCTGCTGGATTCCGGCCACGTGGTGGCCGGCGGCGGCGGTGGCGTGGCGATTGACCGGACGGGCGCGCCGGTGCTGGGCGTGGTGGACAAGGATCGGGTGGCGGCGCTGCTCGCGCTGGCCCTGGATGCCCAGGCGCTGATGCTGGCGACTGACGTGGATGCCGCCTACCGCGGATTCGGCACGCCCGCCGCGGCGGCCATCCGGCGCCTCGACACTGGCACTGCCAGCGCCGAGCTCGCGGCCGGGACCTTCGCGCCCGGATCCATGGGCCCCAAGGTCGAAGCGGCGCTGGCGTTCGCCGAAGGCAGCGGCCGACCGGCACGCATTGCTGCGGTCGGGGCGCTGGCTGCCGCGCTGGCCGATGCCTGCGGCACGCGGGTCGGCTGATACCATGGCCGCGGCAGCCCAAAGGGAGACGCGCGCGTCATGCGCCTCGAGCTGACCAGGGACGAGCAGCAGTTCCTGGACGACATCCGTGGCTTCATCCGGGTCTACTGGCCGCAGCCCGCCGGTGCCGTGCAGGCCGGCGCGCAGCGCTGGACCCGCGCGCTGGTGGCGCGCGGCTGGCTGGTGCCGCACTGGCCGGAGCGCTTTGGCGGCACCGGCTGGGACCTGGTGCGGCAGTATCTGTGGGATCGCGAGACCGCGCTGGCTGGCGCGGAGGTCCTGGATCCCATCGGGGTGGATCTGGCGGGGCCGCTCCTGTGTGCCTACGGCACGTCCGCTCAGCAATCCGATTGGCTGCCGGCGATCCGCGCTGCGACCGCGCGCTGGTGCCTCGCGCTCGGGGAGGTGCTCGGGCGTGGGCCGGAGGACGGCGAGATCGTGGCCCGGACCGTGCGCGGCGGCCTGCGCCTGGGTGGCGTGAAGCGCCTGGTCCTGCAGGCGGCTGCCAGCGACCACATGCTGTGCCTGGCACGCGACGGCACCGCTGCTGCCGGCTCGGGGTACGCGCTGGTGGTGGTGAACCTGCACCAACCCGGTGTCACGATTGAGCCCGTCCGCGGGCTCGACGGACGTCATCTGGCGGACCGCGTGACGCTGGAAGGGGTGGTGCTGGCGCCGCAGGGACGCATCGGCCCTGCCCGCGGCGGCCTGGCGCTGGCCGCGACGGTGGTCGAGGGCGGACGCTTCGCCTTCGCCGGCGCGGCCCGCCTCGAGGTCGCGCTCAGGGGGTTGCGGCGCCTGGCGGCACAGGTCGTGGACGGTGACCGCGCGCTCGCCGACGACGCCGACTTCGCCCGCAAGCTCGCCGATCTGGCTCAGGGCACGGCGGCCGTAGAGGCCCTCGAGTTGCGCGTGCTCGGCGCTCTGCAGGCCGGGCAGCCCGTCGCCGCGCTGCGCGCCGCGCTGCGCCTGCGCACGAGTGAGCTCGGCGCGCGCCTGGCGGATCTCCAGGTCGAGGCATTGGGCTACTACGCGCTGCCCGGGCCCGATCCGGTGCTGGCCCACAACGAAGGCACGGTCGGCCCCGACTACGCGTTTGCGGCGCTTCAGGGTATGCTTGCCGGTCGTTTCCGGGCCCTGGTGGAAGGGTCCGGCGAGGAGCAGAAAAGCCGCATCGCGAAATCGGTTCTGGGTTTTTAAGGGGAAGTTATGGATTTTTCGTTTTCCGAGGAGCAGACCCTGCTCAGGGACAGCGTCGAGCGCTTCGTTCAGAACGACTACGCGTTCGAGGCGCGCCAGAAGATCGTCCGTCAGGAGCAGGGCTTCAGCAGCGAAAACTGGAAGACGTTCGCAGAGCTGGGCTGGCTGGGCGTGTCGTTTCCGGAAAGCGATGGCGGCTTCGGCGGCGGTGCCATCGAAACCATGCTGCTCATGGAGCAGTTCGGCAGGGGTCTGGTGGTGGAACCGTACGTGCCTACGGTGGTGCTCGCCGGCGGCGCCCTGAAGATCGCGGGTTCTCGAGCGCAGAAGGAACGATGGCTGCCCGGGATCATGGACGGCAGCGTGCAGGGCGCGCTGGCCTATGCGGAGCCCCAGGGGCGCTTCAACCTCGCCGACCTCACCACGACCGCGAAGCGTGACGGCGGCAGCTGGGTGCTGAACGGCTACAAAGCCGTGGTGCTCAACGGCCCTGCGGCCGACCTGCTGGTGGTCTCGGCGCGCACGGGCGGTGGTCAGCGCGATACCGGCGGCGTGTCCCTGTTTCTGGTGCCGGCATCCGCGGCGGGCATCTCGCGGCGCGACTATCCCACCGTGGATGCGCTGCGCGCCTCGGAGATCACCTTCGACAACGTGCGTCTGGATGCCGATGCGCTGCTCGGCAGGCAGGGCAGGGGCCTGGCGGTGCTGGAGCAGGTGGTCGACGAAGGCATCCTCGCCATCGGCTCCGAAGCCGTAGGCTGCATGGAAGTGCTGTACAAGGCCACCGTCGAGTACTGCAAGACGCGCGAGCAGTTCGGTCAACCCATCGGCAAGTTCCAGGTGCTGCAGCATCGCATGGTGGACATGTTCATGGAGCACGAGCAGGCCAAGTCGCTCATGTACATGGCGGCCATGCGAATGGACGAAGGCTACGGACCCGAGGCGCAGAAGGCCGTGTCCGCCTTCAAGGTGCAGGTGGGCAAGTCCGGGCGCTTCGTCGGCCAGAACGCGGTGCAGCTGCATGGCGGCATGGGCATGACCGACGAGCTCAACATCGGTCACTACTTCAAGCGCCTGACCACGGTCGATACCCTGTTCGGCAACGTCGACTTCCATCTCAAGCGCTTCGGAGCGCTGTAACCATGGCGCGCTGGGAGCAGTCCGGCAGCGGGTCGTCGACCATCCCCGAGTGGTTCTTCGAGGCGGTGGAAACGCCCTACGAGGAACGCACCGTGGAGGTGGACGAGTGCGACGTCGCCTACCAGCTCTGGGAGCGGCGCGCGGATGCCGAACCCGGCCATGCGCCGCTACTGCTGATTCACGGCATGAACGCCCACTCGCACTGGTGGGACTTCATCGCGCCGCAGCTCACCGACCGGCATCGCTGCGCGGCCATGAATCTCACCGGCATGGGTGACTCCGACTACCGCTATCAGTACGACGCCGCGACCTACGCCGCGGAGATCCGCGCCGTGTGCGACGACGCCGGCTTCGGCGACGACGTGGTGGTGGTGGGGCACAGCTTCGGCGGCTACATGGCCGTCAAGGCCATGAACCTCTTTCCCGACCGGTTCGGCGCGCTGATTCTGGTGGATTCCGGCATCCGCCACCCGGACGAGCCGGTGCCGGACCGGCCATCCATGGGGGGCCGTGCCAAGGTCTACCCGGACCGGGAAACCGCGCTCGGGCGGTTCCGCCTGCAGCCGCCGCAACCCTGCGCCAACGAGTACATCCTGCAGTACATCGCGCGCAATTCGCTGCTGCCGGTGGATGACGGCGGCTGGGCCTGGAAGTTCGATGAGGATCTGCCGGGCTCGCTCAAGGACGTGATGCGCACGGCCGACGATTACCGCAATCTGCGCGTGAAGCTTGGCGTCATCTACGGCGCCGACAGCGAGCTGTTTTCGAAGCGCAGCCTCGAATACATGCGCGAGCTGATCCCACAGGATTTCCCCGCGGCGGCCATCGACAACGCCCAGCATCACGTGTTCCTGGATCAACCGCTGGCGTTCGTCGCGGCGCTGCGCAAGATGCTCGAGGATTTGGGTGCCTGAAGGCGCTCGCCCGCCGCCGTGGGCCCGGCGCGGGCGGCCAACGCCAGCAACCCGCCGGACAGCTGCAGACAAGGCACTCTCTTGAAGCGTTTTCTCATGCCCGCAGAGTGGATGCCGCATCACGGCACCTGGTTGTCCTGGCCGCACAATCCGGAGACCTGGCCGGTACAGATCGCAGAGGTGGAGCAGGCCCTTGCGACGGCGGCTGCGAGCCTGTCGCGCAGCGAGCGCGTTTACGTGAATGTGCTCGATGATGCCCATGCCGCGCGCGTGCGCGGTCTGCTGCGGACGTCGGCATTCGGCGCCGGGCTGCGCGAAGACAACGTCTCGTTCGAGCGCATCGCAACCAACGACGCCTGGTGCCGCGACCACGGCGCGATCTTCGTGCGCGACGCTGACGGCAGGCTCACCGCGCTGAACTTCCGCTTCAACAGCTGGGGCGGCAAGTACCCGCCCTTCGATCTGGACGACGCGGTGCCGCCGCAGATGGCTGCGCGCCTCGGGCTGCCGAGCCTGGCCGTGGATTACGTGCTCGAGGGCGGCTCGATCGAGACCAACGGCGCCGGCACGCTGCTGACGACGGAGCAGTGCCTGCTCAACCGCAATCGGAACCCGGAGCGTTCGCGCGCCGAGATCGAGGCGATGCTGCACGAGTATCTGGGCGCGGAGCGGGTGCTGTGGCTGGGCGAGGGCATCGTCGGCGACGATACCGATGGTCACATCGACGATCTCACTCGCTTCGTGGCGGTAGATACCGTGGTGACCGCCATTGAGCACGATCCCGCTGATGCCAACTACGCGCCGCTGCAGGAGAACCGCGAGCGCCTCGAGACGTTGCGGCTGGCCGACGGCCGGGGGCTCGAGGTCGTCGAGTTGCCGATGCCGGACGCGCTGATTCAGCACGGCGAGCGGTTGCCCGCCAGCTACGCCAACTTCTACATCGCCAATGCTCAGGTGCTGCTGCCGGTGTTCGGCTGCGACCGCGATGCCGAAGCGGTCGCCATTCTGGCGCGCTGCTTCCCGGAGCGCGAGATCGTGCCCATCGACTGCAGTCACGTGGTGTTCGGGCTGGGCACGCTGCATTGCCTGACCCAGCAGGTACCGGAGCTGGGCCCGGCCGCGCGCTGACCGCGGCCAGCCGACGCGCCCGGTTGCTGTACGCGAACCGCGCCCGTCACCGGGACGTCATTTGCGCTCGCTGTTCATGGGTCTTACTCTACGCGGCCCCACCGGGTGGAGCTTCGCGGTGACCGCGATCAGAACTTTTCTCCGACATCATTACCGTCATTTCAACGCGGCAACGCTGATCGACGCGGCGGAAGGCTACGTGCGCCATCTGGACGCAGGCGGCCGCATGATGGTGACGCTTGCCGGGGCCATGAGCACCGCGGAGCTGGGTCTGTCGCTGGCGGAGATGATCCGTCAGGACAAGGTGCACGCCATCACCTGCACCGGCGCCAACCTCGAGGAGGACCTGTTCAACCTGGTGGCCCACGATCACTACGTGCGGGTCCCCAACTACCGCTACCTGAGCGCGCAGGACGAGGAAGCGCTGCTGGCGCGGCACCTCAACCGCGTGACCGATACCTGCATCCCCGAAGAGGAAGCGATCCGTCGCATCGAGCACGCCATTCTCGAGCTCTGGAGCGCAGCGGACGCCGCCGGAGAGCGCTTCTTTCCGCACGAGTTTCTCTACCGTCTGCTGCGCAGCGGCGTGCTGGAAGCATCCTACGAGATCGACCCGAAGGATTCCTGGCTGGTGGCCGCCTGCGAGCGCGACCTGCCGATCTTCGTGCCGGGCTGGGAGGACTCGACGCTCGGCAACGTGTTTGCCGCGCACGTCATCAACGGCGACGTGCGTGACGTGCACGTGGTGCGCAGCGGCATCGAGTACATGGTGCGGCTGGCGGACTGGTATCGCGCCGTCACCGCCGAGGCCACCGTGGGCTTCTTTCAGATCGGTGGCGGTATCGCCGGCGACTTTCCCATCTGCGTGGTGCCCATGCTGGAGCAGGATCTGCTGATGCAGGACATCCCACGCTGGGCATACTTCTGTCAGATCAGCGATTCGACGACCAGCTTCGGCTCCTACTCCGGAGCAGTACCCAATGAAAAGATCACCTGGGGCAAGCTCAGCGCGGCCACGCCGAGCTACGTGATCGAATCCGATGCGACCATCGTGGCTCCGCTGATGTTCGCTTACGTGCTGGGGCAATAGCTTGGCAGAACCTGTAGAGAACCTCACCTGGGGACCGGAAGACTCGGAGCAACTGTACGCCATGAGCGCGTGGAGCGACGGCTACTACTTCGTCAACGAGCAGGGCAACGTCGCGGTCCGACCGCTCGACGGTGAGTCCCTGTCCATCGACATCTGCGCGGTCATACGCGCCGCGCGAGCAGAAGGCGCCACGCTGCCGCTGCTGATCCGCTTTCAGGACATCCTCGAAGCGCGCGTGAAGCGGCTGAACGAGGCGTTCATTCAGGCCATCAGCGAGGCCGGTTATCAGAACCGCTACCAGTCGTTGTACCCGATCAAGGTGAATCAGCTCAACGAGGTCGTCGAGGAGGTGCTGGAAGCGGGCGCACCGTACGGAGGCGGCCTCGAGTGCGGCTCCAAGGCGGAGCTGGTGGCGGCGCTGCCGCTGGTTGGCGATGACCGCCTGCTGCTGTGCAACGGCGTCAAGGACCGCGACATGCTGACGCTGATGGTGAACGCGCAGCAGATCGGCCAGCAGGTGCTGCCCGTGGTGGAGAAGTACACCGAGTTCGAGCAGCTGATGATTCTCGGCGATCAGCGCGGCGAGGTGCCGCGGCTGGCCGCGCGCGTGAAGCTGTCGACCCGCGGTTCCGGGCGCTGGTTCGAATCGGGCGGTTCCGGGTCCAAGTTCGGCATCACTTTCGCCGAGCTCACCCGCCTGGTGCAGGAGCTGGAAGCCCGTGGTGCGGGCGACCGCCTGCAACTGCTGCACTTCCATCTCGGTAGCCAGATCGCCGACATCCAGGTGCTCAAGTCCGCCGTTCGCGAGCTCACCCAGGTGTATGCGGAGCTGCGGCTGCGCGGGCTGCCGGTGCAGTATCTGGACGTCGGCGGCGGCCTCGGCGTGAACTACGGCGGCGACTACGGCACCGACGAGGAGTCGGCGATCAACTACGGCCTGATGGAGTACGCCAACGCCGTGGTCTACGCCGTCCAGGAAATCTGCGCGCAGCGCGGTGTGCCCGAGCCCGTGCTGCTCTCCGAGAGCGGGCGAGCCATCACCGCGCATCATTCGGTGCTGGTGGTGCCGGTGCTCGGCGTGCACAAACCCGACTCTCCGGTGGATCTGCCGGAACAGGACGACCCGCCCATCGTCGTGGCGCGCCTGCAGCTGTCGCTGGAAGAGGCCCAGGCCGCGCAGAGCCCCGGCGATCTGCTGGAGGCGTTTCACGATGCCCAGGAGGCGCGCGCCGAGGCCGATCAGCTGCTGCGCCTCGGCTATCTGGATCTGGTCTCCATGGCCCAGAGCGAGCGCCTGTACTGGTCGATCTGCCGGGAAGTGCTGGCGCGGCTGCAGCGGCTCGATCTCAGCCCGGTGCCGGTAGAGCAGACGCTGCTGGAACAGCAGCTCACGGATCTCTATCTGTGCGACTTTTCCGTGTTCCATTCCATCATCGATCATTGGGCCATCGGTCAGATGTTCCCGGTGATGCCGCTGCACCGGCTCGAGGAGGAGCCCGACCGGCGCGCGCAGATCGTCGATCTCACCTGTGATTCCGACGGTAAGGTCAGCCGCTACGTGCACATCAAGGACGATGCGGAACGGCTGCCGCTGCATCGCTTCTCGAGCACCGAGCCCTACTTTCTGGGATTCTTTCTGGTGGGCGCGTATCAGGAGATTCTCGGCGACTCGCACAATCTGTTCGGCCGCGTGTGCGAGGTCCACGTCTATGGCAGCGCCGACGAACCGGATAACTTCTGGATCGAAAAGCTCATCCAGGGCATCACCATCAAGGAGATGCTGGCCGATGTTCAGTATTTTCCGAACGAGCTGATCCGGCGCGTGTCCGATCTGGTCAAACGCAAGATCGAGGCCGGGCTCATCAAGCCGAATCAGGGCATGCGCGTGCTCAACCACTACACGCGCCAGCTGGAGCTCAACACCTATTGCGACATTGAGGTATTGCGCCGTGAGCAGAACTGATCGGGTACGCGTCGCGCTGGTGCAGATGGCCATGTCCGCCGAGCCGTCGGAAAACGCGGCCAAGGCCGAGGCCATGATCCGTGACGCAGCGCGCCAGGGCGCGCAGCTGGTGTGCCTGCCGGAGCTGTTCCTGTCGCGCTACTTCTGCCAGACCGAGGACTACGCGCATTTCGATCTGGCCGAGCCCGTGCCGGGCCCCAGCACGAGCCGCTTCGAGGCGCTGGCGCGCGAGCTCGACCTGACGCTGGTGCTGAGCCTGTTCGAAGCGCGGGCCCCGGGGCTGTATCACAACACCGCGGCCGTGCTGGACGGCGCGGCCGGCTACCTCGGCAAGTATCGCAAGATGCACATCCCGGACGATCCGCGCTACTACGAGAAGTTCTACTTCACGCCCGGCGATACCGGATTCCGGAGCTTCTCCACCCGTCCGCTCGAGCTCGGCGTGCTGGTGTGCTGGGATCAGTGGTATCCGGAAGCGGCGCGGCTCACAGCCCTGGCCGGCGCGGAGCTCCTGGTTTACCCCACCGCCATCGGCTGGCACCCGGAGGAGCGAGCGACGGCCGGCGACGCGCAGCACGCGGCGTGGGAAATCATTCAGCGCAGCCACGCGGTGGCGAACGGCTGCTTCGTGCTGGCCGCGAACCGGGTCGGCTTCGAACCGGATCCGGCCAGCGACAGTGGAATTCAGTTCTGGGGTCAGAGCTTCGTTTTCGCACCGGATGGCTCGCTGCTGGCGCGCGCGGGGGACAGCGAGGAAACCGTGCTGCTTGCTGATCTGGACCTCACGAGCATCGCGCGCCAGCGCCAGGGCTGGCCGTTTCTGCGCGACCGCAGAATCGACGCCTACGGCGAGCTGGTAAAACGTTTCCGTGACTGACGAGCGGCGCAGCTACGGGTCCCCGTCGAGCGAACAGGAGCACACAGCATGAGCCAGGGAATCAACCGGCGCGACTTCCTGCGCCGCGGCGCGCTGGTCTCCGGCGCCGCGGCGGCAGCTGCGAGCAGCGCCGCGCCGGCGGTGCGCAGGTCCGCGTCGTCGCGCCCGGTAGTGATCGCCTCCGGTAACGGCTTCGTCAGCAGGGGCGCCGACGGACTGACCTGCGTGGAGAAAGCCTTCCAGCAGATCGTTGCCGGTGCGGACGTGCTCGATGCGCTGATCCAGGGGGTCAACATCGTCGAGCTGGATCCGGAGGACACCAGCGTCGGCTACGGCGGGCTGCCCGATGCCGACGGCGTGGTGACCCTGGACTCCTGCTGCATGCATGGGCCGGGCAGACGGGCCGGCGGCGTGGGCTGCCTGCAGGGCGTTCGCACGCCATCGCTGGTGGCTCGGGCGGTGGCCGACGTGACCGACCACCACCTGCTGGTGGGGGAAGGCGCGCAGCGCTTCGCGCGCAATCTCGGCTTCGCCATCGAGGACGATCTGAACACCGAGCGCTCGCGCGCTCTGTGGCTGGAGTGGAAGCGGCGCACCGACGCCGAGCACTACCCCGACCCCGCGGCCCGCGCCGCTGCCGGGCACCGGGTGGGTCTGGAGATGGTTGCGGAAGGCAAAATCGACGCTGACCATTTCTACGGCACCATCAACTGCAGCGGGGTCAATGCGGCCGGCGACGTCTGCGGCGTCACCACCACCAGCGGGCTCGCGTGGAAGATTCCCGGCCGGGTCGGCGACTCACCGATTCTCGGCGCGGGGCTGTACGTCGACAACGACGTGGGTGCCGCCGGCTCCACGGGCCGCGGCGAGGCCAACCTCTACAGTCTGGCCTCGTTTCTCATCGTCGAGTTCATGCGCCAGGGCATGGCGCCCAGAGATGCGGGCATGGCTGCGCTGCAACGCATCCGCGCCCAGACCGTGGCTCCGCGGCTGCAGAACGAACGCGGCGAGCCGTCGTTCAACGTGACTTTCTACGTGCTCGCCAAGGATGGCAGCCACGCGGGTGTCGCCTTCTACGGCGGCAACCGCAGCTACGCCGTTTGTGACGAGCGGGGCGCGCGCCACGAAGCCATCGAGGGCCTGCTGGGCTGACCCCGGCGGCGCCCGGCAGCCGCGACGGACCGGCCCGCCATCAGTCTGGGGCATCTGCGGGGCGGAGCTCGATCCGCTGCACGGTGTTGCGCTCCACCGCGCGGCGGTCGTACAGCAGCGGGAAGCTCTGGTCGCGAGCCCAGCCTTCCAGCAGATTGCGGTAGAACGGCGAACGCGGATCCCCCGACTGTCCAGGTGCGTTGGTCATGCGCGCCGCGTCCCAGTTGCCCACATCCAGCACCATGCGGAACGAGGCGCCCGAGCGCACCAGGAAGTCGTCGGCGCGGAAGCTGGTGTTGTTGGTGGTATTGCCGCTGCCGCCGCGCGGGTAGGTGGGGTAGCGCATCGCGTCGGCCAGCCCGTCGCTGGCGAGATCGAGCAGCGGGTGCTCGAACGCCATCCGGTGCAGATCGCCCCAGTGCCAGGCAGCCGGATCGCTGCCGAATCGAGCCTGCGCGTCCTCCCAGGCAGCTGCCAGCGTCCTGACCGCGACCTCGCGGCCCGTGGGCGTCGGCAGGGCATCGAGGATCGTCAGTGTGTCCAGCGGCTGCAGCAGCGGTGCTGCCTCAGGGTTCAGAGCCTGGGCCAGCGCCGTGGGCAGATGGGCATAAAACCACAGAGCGTAAAGAAGGGCCGCGTTGGATTCGGGCGCCAGCACCCGATCCCAGCCTGCGAGCAGTTCCAGGGCCCGGCCGGCGTCGCCCGGGGCCGTTTCGGGCAGCCGCCGCAGCGCTTCCCGCGCCAGCACCGACCGGTAGTCGCGCTGCAGGGCCAGCGAATCGTCGATGCCGTGGCGGGGCTGCGACTGCAGCACTTCCCACAGGCGCCGGTAGCGCCAGGGTGGGGTCCACTCGAAACCGATGCGCCGTTCGGCAATGGGATAGTCGGGCGGCAGATTCATGGAATTGGCGCTGCCGGTAAAGCCGCGTTCCGGATTGAACTCCACCGGCAGGGCATCCATGTCGAAGTAGCCGTCCCACTCGTAGCGGCCGTCGCCGGGCACCGGCAGCAAGCCGTCCCAGTTGTTGCGGCGCGGGAACAGGCCCGCAGGCTTGTAGCCGATGTTGCCGTCCGTATCCGCGTAGACCTGGTTTTCCGACGGCGCACCCCAGCGGTTCAGGGCAGCCAGGAACTCCCGCCAGTTGCGGGCGCGCATGTACTCGACGCTGCCGAAGTAGGGGGCCATGCCAGGCTCCAGCCATGCGGCGCGCACGGCGAAGAGCTGCGTGTCGGTTTCCTTCAGCACCGGGCCGTGGCGGGTGAAGGTGAGCGTCACGGTTCGCGGCTGCCCGCCGCGCACGGGGATCTGCTCGGCGATCGTGCGTAGCGGCTCGCCGCGGCCCTGATACAGGTAGCCTTCGCCGCTGCGCTGGTAGACGTACAAATCCTCCTGGTCGATGGGGAAGATGGTCAGACCGAAGGCGATCTGCTGGTTGTGGCCGATGGAGATGCCGGGCAGCGCGGGCTCACCGGCGCCGATCACGTCCAGACCCGGCGCCGAGAGATGGGCCACGTAGCGCAGGCTGGGCACGGCGTGGCCGCGATGGGGGTCGTCGGCCAGAATCGGTCGGCCGGTCCGGCTGCGGGCCGGGGCGACCACCCAGTTGTTGCTGCCCAGGTGCGGCGCCAGCTGCTCGGCCTGCAGCCCGGCCTCCTGGGCCAGGTCGCCGCCTCCCGGAAAGGTCACGGGGGCGGTGGCCAGACGGTAGCGCTCCAGCACGTCGTCCGGCAGCGCGCAGGGGTCCAGGCCTTGCGGGATCTGAGTGGTCCAGGCCGGTTCCAGCTGCTTCCACAGGCTCGCCGCGGCCAGGCCGCTGCGACAGGCGATTCGCGCCCGCTGCACCTCGCTGGTCAGGTTGCGCCACAGGCCGTGGCTGCGAATGCGCACCACGTCCTCCGGCTGCCAGCGCACCGGACGATAGCCGAGCAGCTCGAATTCCGGAGGCAGCAGGGCCGGGTCGGCCTCGGTCAGCGCCACATAGGCATTGATGCCCGCGGTGAACGCCTGGGCGATGCGCTTCGCGTCGGAGCCGTAGGCCAGCCACTCCGCGTGCATGTCGCCCCGGTAGAGAAACAGCCGCGCCGCCGCGTCCTGCTCGACGTAGTCGCTGCCGAGCACCTCGGCCAGCAGACCGAGGCCCCGGCGGCGCCACAGATCGATCTGCCAGAGCCGATCCCGGGCGGCGTTGAAACCCTGCACGAAAAAGGCGTCGTAGTGCGTGCCGGCGTAGATGTGGGGCACGCCCCAGGCATCGATCAGGATCTCCGCGGGCTGCTCGAGCCCCGCCGCGGTGTAGCTGAGGCGCGGCGGTGTCTGCTTGCCTACGCGTCCCGGCTCGTCGCTGCGCGTCGCCGCGCCGGCGCCGGCAGTGCTGAACAGCAGCGCGGCGAGCATCAGGGCCGTGGTCAGCGGCGCCGCGAACAGCGCTGCCGGGATCGGTCGGTTGCCGGTAGCCATAACGAAAAAAACCCTCCGGAGGAGGGGTTTAAGGTAGCGGGTCGGCCTAGGGCTCTCAATCCCAGCTGAAGGCTCTCAATGCCAGCTGAAGGCTCTCAATCCCAGCTGAGGGCTCTCAATGCCAGCTGAAGGCTCTCAATCCCAGCTGAGGGCTCCACCGGTCTGGTACTCGGTGACGCGGGTCTCGAAGAAGTTCTTCTCCTTCTTCAGATCCATGATCTCCGACATCCAGGGGAACGGGTTCTTCACGCCGGGGAACTGCTCGGACAGGCCGATCTGCGCCAGACGCCGATTGGCGATGAACTGCAGGTACTCGGCCATCATGTTGGCGTTCATGCCCAGCACGCCGCGCGGCATGGTGTCACGGGCGTACTCGATCTCGAGCTGGGTGCCCTCCAGTATCATCTGCCGGGCTTCGGCCTGCATGGCCTCGTCCCAGAGTTGCGGGTTCTCCAGCTTGATCTGGTTGATGACGTCGATGCCGAAGTTCACGTGCATGGACTCGTCACGCAGGATGTACTGGAACTGCTCCGCCGTGCCGGTCATTTTGTTGCGCCGGCCCATGGACAGAATCTGCGTGAAGCCGCAGTAGAAGAACATGCCTTCGAGCACACAGTAGTAGGCGATCAGGTTCTTCAGCAGCCGCTTGTCGTTCTCCACGGTTCCCGTGTTGAAGGTCGGGTCGCAGATGTGCCGGGTGTACTTCAGGCCCCATGACGCCTTGCGGGCCACTGCCGGCACCTCGTGGTACATGTTGAAGATCTCACCCTCATCCATGCCCAGCGACTCGATCACGTACTGATAGGCGTGGGTGTGGATGGCCTCTTCGAACGCCTGGCGCAGCAGGTACTGACGGCACTCGGGATTGGTGATCAGGCGATAGATGGCCAGCACCAGATTGTTCGCCACCAGCGAATCGGCCGTGGAGAAGAAGCCCAGTGAGCGCTTGACGATCAGACGCTCGTCGTCGCTGAGGCCCCCCTCCGACTTCCACAGCGCGATGTCCGCATTCATGTTGACTTCCTGCGGCATCCAATGGTTCGCGCAACCGTCCAGATACTTCTGCCAGGCCCAGTCGTACTTGAACGGCACCAGCTGATTGAGGTCGGCTCGGCAGTTGATCATGCGCTTCTGATCGACGGTGACGCGCTGGTACTCCACTGCCTCGGCGCCGCTCGCGGCCTCCACGAGCGGTGCGTCCAGTTCGGCGAGCGCAGCTTCCGCCTGCTGCAGCGCCGCGGCCCTGCCGCCGTCCGAGGTCACGCTCAAGCCCGGCTCCGGCTCGGCCACTGGTGCCGTGGGCGCGTCCGTGACGGCGATCACGGCCGGTTCCGGGTCGGCCGCGGGGGACCCCATGTCCAGGTCCGATGCCGGCTGCAGTGCCGGTTCGGACAGGGACAGCGCCGGCTCTGCTGCCGGCGGCTCGGCTACGGTGATGGGTGCGTCCAGCGCCTCCGTGGGGCGCTCGGCGGCGACCTGGGTGCTCGCTGCCGCCGCGGTGGTGGCCGGCGCGCTGGCGGCGGCCTGACCCTCTTCGTTCTCGTCGTAATCGTCCCAGCTCAGCATTCGAATACTCCTTGCCTTCCCGGCGCTGCCGTCACTGGCAGGCCTCACAATCCGGATCGTCGATGGAGCAGGCCAGCGGCACGTCGGCCGGGCCGCCCGCGGTGATGTCTTCGAAGGTGCCGGCCTGCGCCTGCACCGCCGCCGCGCCGCCCGCAGCAGCATTCTGGCTGGAAGCACTGACGGCATTCAGCCGACCGCGGTCCACGGTGGACTTCTCGGTGCTGGTGGCGCCGAGCGCGCGCAGGTAGTAGGTGGTCTTCAGGCCGCGCAGCCACGCCATGCGATAGGTCACGTCCAGCTTCTTGCCCGAAGCGCCGGCGATGTAGAGGTTCAGCGACTGGGCCTGATCGAGCCACTTCTGGCGGCGGCTGGCGGCATCCACCAGCCAGCGCGGCTCCACCTCGAACGCGGTGGCGTAAAGCTGCTTGAGCTGATCGGGCACGCGCTCGATGGAGCTCAGGCTGCCGTCGTAATACTTGAGGTCGTTGACCATCACCTTGTCCCAGAGGCCGAGCTCCTTGAGGTCGCGCACCATGAACGGATTCACCACCGTGAACTCGCCGGACAGGTTCGATTTCACGTACAGGTTCTGGTACGTCGGCTCGATGGACTGGGACACTCCGGTGATGTTGGCGATGGTCGCCGTCGGCGCGATGGCCATCACGTTGGAATTGCGCATACCGTTGATCTGCACCTTGCTGCGCAGCTTGTCCCAGTCGAGGGTGGCGTCGAAGTTGACGTCGAGGTAGCTCTCGCCGCGTTCCTGGCGCAGCAGCTTGAGCGAATCGATGGGCAGCACGCCGCGGCTCCACAACGAGCCGGAGAAGCTCGGGTAGGCACCGCGCTCCTTCGCCAGCCGGCACGATGCGTCGATGGCGTAGTAGCTGATCATCTCCATGGAACGATCGGCGAAGGTCACCGCCGCATCGCTGCCGTATGGCACGCGCAGCCGGTACAGGGCGTCCTGGAAGCCCATGATGCCGAGCCCCACCGGCCGGTGGCGCATGTTGGAATTGCGCGCCTGCGGCACCGAGTAGTAGTTGATGTCGATGACGTTGTCGAGCATGCGCACCGCGGTGCGCACGGTCTTCTTGATCTTCTGCTCGTCGAGCTGGCCGTCGACCACGTGCTGGGCCAGGTTCACCGAGCCCAGGTTGCACACGGCGATCTCGTCTTTCGAGGTGTTGAGCGTGATTTCGGTGCACAGGTTCGAGGAATGCACCACGCCCACGTGCTGCTGCGGCGAGCGCACGTTGCAGCTGTCCTTGAAGGTGATCCAGGGGTGGCCGGTCTCGAACAGCATCGACAGCATCTTGCGCCACAGATCCTGCGCGCGCACCCGCTTGAACAGCTTGAGCTCGCCGCTGCGGGTCATGCCTTCGAACTCTTCGTAGCGCTTCTCGAAGGCGCGCCCGTACAGATCATGCAGCTCGCCGACGTCGCTCGGCGAGAACAGCGTCCACTCGCCGTCCTCGCTGACGCGCTTCATGAACAGATCCGGAATCCAGTTGGCCGTGTTCATGTCGTGGGTACGGCGCCGGTCGTCGCCGGTGTTCTTGCGCAGCTCGAGAAACTCTTCGATGTCCAGGTGCCAGGTTTCCAGATAGGAGCACACGGCGCCCTTGCGCTTGCCGCCCTGGTTGACCGCCACCGCGGTGTCGTTCACCACCTTGAGGAAGGGCACGACGCCCTGGGACTTGCCGTTGGTGCCCTTGATGTAGGAACCCAGCGCGCGCACCGGCGTCCAGTCATTACCGAGCCCGCCGGCCCACTTCGACAGCAGCGCGTTGTCGCGGATGGCGCTGTAGATGCCGTCCAGATCGTCCGGCACCGTGGTCAGGAAGCAGGAGGACAGCTGCGGACGCAGCGTGCCCGCATTGAACAGCGTCGGCGTCGACGCCATGTAGTCGAACGACGACAGCAGGTCGTAGAACTCGATGGCGCGGGCATTTGGGTTGTCCTCGCGTACGGCGAGGCCCATGGCCACCCGCATGAAGAACACCTGCGGCAGCTCGAAGCGGGTATCGTCGCTGTGAATGAAGTAGCGGTCGTATAGCGTCTGCAGGCCGAGATAGCTGAACTGCAGGTCGCGTTCAGGCTTGAGCGCTGCGCCCAGCTCGTCGAGATCGAAACCGGCGAGATCCGGCGCCAGCAGCTCCAGCTCGATGCCGCGGGCAACGAAGGCTTTGAACGCCTGAGCGTAAACCTGGGCCATCTCGCCCTGGGTGGCGCGGTAGTTGCCGGCCGCGTTTACGCCGAGAAAGCGCAGCGCTTCGCTGCGCAGCTGATCGAGCAGCAGGCGCGCCGTGACGTAGGTGTAGTTGGGTTCTTCCTCCACCAGGGTGCGCGCGGTCATCAGCAGCGACGTAGAGACGTCCGCCAGCGCGATGCCGTCGTACATGTTGTCGAGCGCCTCGCGGATGATGCGCTCCGGTTCCACGTCGCCCAGCTCGGCGCAGGCCTCGTGCACCAGCACGCTGATGCGCTGCAGGTCCAGCGGCACGCGCGAGCCGTCTTCGGCAATCACGTGGATGCTGGCTGCTGCCGGCGCCTGGGTAGCGGCCTGTGCGGCGTTGCGCTCGGCGCGCGCCCGCGCGCGGCCTTCGCGGTACAACACGTAATCGCGCGCGACCTTGTGCTCGCCGGAGCGCATGAGCGCCAGCTCGACCTGGTCCTGTATGTCCTCGATGTGGATCGTGCCGCCGGACGGGAAGCGGCGGCGGAAGGTGCTGCTCACCTGACGGGTCAGCTCCGCCACCAGCTCGCGGATGCGCGGCGACGCGGCTGCCGTGCCGCCCTCTACCGCCAGAAACGCCTTGGTCATGGCGACGGCGATCTTGTCGTCGGTGTAGGGCACCACGGTGCCGTTGCGTTTGATCACCCGGAGCTGTCCCGGCGCGGTCGCGGCGACGGACGGCGGCAGCGGCTGCGCCGATGCGGCGCCCGTGCTGCCGGCGGCGGCGCGGGCTTCGCCTGAAAACTCTTCCTTGACGTTTCGGACGTTTCGCGTGCTGTCCAGCGTGTCAGTCTGCATGGTCTGCTTCTCGCTCCCCGGTCTGGTGTGCTGCTTGTGCGGCGTTCCGGTTTGGCGGGTACCGTCCCCTCCAGCGTGCCCGTACGCCGGTCGGCCCCGCCCGACGGGGCGGGGCGGGCGAACCACAATACCTTGTGGTGGCGGGCTGCTGGATGGCGCGTCCCCTCCGAACACGTAATCCGCGATTCTGGTGTCATTTTCGGCCAGTTCGCGGCCTGGCCCGGCCGGTTTCGCGGCCCGGGTCCGGTACCCGCATGGCCCGGGAAATGGTCGCGAAACGCAAGATGTTGGGTTTCAAACCCAAGGCCCCACAAGATAATGCGGTGCCTGGGTGATTGCAAGGAACAGCCTGTGGAAAACCTGTTGAGCATTGCCGCAGGACGGCTTTGCAGGCTGTGAATGCTCTGTGGATAATTCGCCGGCCCGTCCTGCCGGGCCCCGGACCACTACATCTTGTGTTTGGGCTCCGGTCCCGGAAACGCGGCCATGGGTAGGGCAATCGACAGGCACACAGGGTCAGGCAGGGGGATTCATGCATCGCATCATGGCCATTGATCAGGGCACCTCGAGCTCACGTGCCATCGTCTTCGACGAGTACGGGACCATCCTGGGTGTGGGCCAGCAGCCGTTCGACATGATCTTTCCAGCGGACGGCTGGGTCGAGCAGGATCCCGAGGTGCTCTGGCAGACGACCCTGGCGGCCGGTCGCGAAGCGCTGGCGGCCGCCGCAACCGGCGCCGCGGAGCTCAGCGCCATCGGCATCACCAATCAGCGCGAGACGACGCTGGTCTGGGACCGCGACAGCGGCGAGTGTCTGCACAACGCCATCGTCTGGCAGGACCGGCGCACCGCCCCGTTTTGCGGGCGTCTGCGCGACGACGGTCTGAGCCCGATGGTGGCACAGGAAACCGGGCTCGTGATCGATCCCTACTTCTCCGCCACCAAGCTGGTCTGGCTGCTGGACAACGTCCCCGGACTGCGCGCGCGGGCGCTGGCCGGGGGGCTGTGCTTCGGCACCGTCGACAGCTTTCTGATCTGGCGCCTCACGCGCGGCGCGGTGCACGCCACGGACGCCAGCAATGCGGCGCGCACGATGCTGTTCGACATCGGCCGGCAGGACTGGAGCGAGACCCTGCTCGAGGTGCTGGACGTGCCCTCGCGGCTGCTCCCTGAGGTTCGTGATAGCGCCGGTGACTTCGGCGTGACCGATGCGGCGTGGTTCGGCGCGCCGGTGCCCATCCGGGGGGTCGCCGGCGACCAGCAGGCGGCGCTGATCGGTCAGGGCTGCTTCACGCCCGGCATGACCAAGAGCACCTACGGCACCGGCTGCTTCGTCATGAGCAACACCGGCGCGCAGCAGCTGCACTCGGAACATGGCCTGCTCACCACCGTGGCCTATCGGCTTGCCGGCCGCACCACCTACGCGCTCGAGGGGAGCATCTTCGCCGCGGGCGTGGCGGTTAAGTGGCTGCGCGATCAGCTCGGGCTGATCCGCTCTGCGGCCGACACCGAGGTTGCGGCGCGCCGGACCGACGGCGACAGCGGCGGGGTATATCTGGTACCGGCTTTCACCGGCCTGGGCGCCCCCTACTGGCGTCCGGAGGCGCGCGCTCTGTTCACCGGCATGACCCTGGATTCGAACCGCGACCAGCTGATCACCGCCACCCTGCAGAGCGTTGCCTACCAGTCGCAGGAACTGCTCGCCGCCATGGCTGCCGATGGTGCCGAGGTGGCGCGGCTGAGGGTGGACGGCGGCATGGTCGTCAACGACTGGCTGTGCCAGTTTCTCGCGGACGTGGTGGGCTGTCCGGTGGAGCGTCCACAGGTCACCGAAACCACCGCCCTGGGCGCGGCCGTGCTGGCACAGATCGGCGCCGGCCTGCTGCCCGACCTCGCTGCCGCCGGCGGGCGCTGGCGGCTGGATCGGGAATTCCAGCCGCAGATGAATCCGGAGCGGCGCGGACTGCTGCTGGACGGCTGGCGGCGCGCGGTCGCGCGCGCTCTCTGACCGCGGGCGCCGCCATGCGCAACGCTACATTTTCGTTACAAGCAGCCACGCGAAAGTGAAACCGGTCACAGGGCAGTCCTCTAGAATGACCGCTCGTTGCTCAGGAACCCGCTCCGTTGCCCCACGGCTTCCCCATCGTGCCAGGCGCTTCCGCGCAGATCGAGGCGCTGCCCGCTGACAGCGCGGCCGACGGCCGCTCGTCGCTGCTGCGCAAGGCGCTGCTGCTGCTCGGCGTGCCGGCGTACGCCATCGTGTGCGTGCTCATGGTGCAGCAGGGACACTGGCACGCGGCGCTGAATCTCTACCTGCTGCTCGGGGTCTGGGGCCTGGGGCTGATGCTGCTGCTCCTGTTCGATCCGCCGCACGCGCGGTTTGCGGGAGGCATCCTGACGCTGGCCAAGGTGCTCTGGGCCAACGGCGGCGTGGTGGTCTCGGCCCTGTTCGTGACCCACGAGATGCGCCTGCTGCTGCTGGTGCTGCCGCTGGCCGGTGTGCTCTATGCGGCCCTGCACCTGTCGCGCCGGCAGGTCGCGTTGGTTGCCTTGTCTACCTGGGCTGCCTACGTGCTGGGTGCGACGCTCGTCCAGGGCGAGGGCGGCACGCTGGCCGGCAACGAGCTGCGCGTCGCGCTGCTGTTCAGCGCGCTGCTGCTGGGGATGCTGTTCATGGCCTCGGAGGTCACAGCGCTGCGCAGGGCTTTTCAGCGTCGCAGCGATCGGCTCAGCGCGGCGCTGCGGCAGCTCGAGGAGCTCGCCATGCGCGACGACCTCACGGGGCTGTACAACCGGCGCAGCATCATGGACGTGCTCGGCAGGCAGAAGGCGCTGGCCGACCGCGGCAACGTGGGCTTTACCCTGTGCTACTGCGACCTGGATCACTTCAAGCGGCTAAACGACCGTTTCGGCCATCAGCGCGGTGATCAGGTGCTGCGCGACTTCGCGCGGATAGCCGAGCAGGTGGTGCGTTCGGTGGACTACGTGGCGCGTTTCGGTGGCGAGGAATTTCTGCTGGTGCTGGTGGACGCCGACGCCGCGGCGGCGCAGCGGGTGGCAGCGCGCCTGTGCGAGCGGACGCGCGACCTGCCGGTCGCGGCTGAGGCTCCCGACTATCGGCTGTCGGTGTCGGTCGGCATCGCCGAGTTCCACCCGGGGGAAGACGTGGAAACTGTGATCCAGCGCGCAGACCGGGCACTTTATGAGGCGAAACGGGCGGGCAGGGATCAGATTCGTCTGAGCTGAGACGCAGGCCACGTGACCTGTCTGGGGATATCGGTTAATGTCCGGGCGATTTCGCAGATGGACACTGCCGAATTGAATCGCCGCCGCCATCAAAGGCAACCCATATCCCTCTCGGCGCTGGTTCACCCGCCGACGGGACGCTCGTGGCTGTGCACCATCCGCGATTTCTGTCAGCAGGGCATGCTGCTGACCGGCGCCGGCTCGTCACGCTCTCTCGGTGGAGCTGACGCGGACATCAAGCACGGCGACCCGATCGCGGTTCATTTTTCCGTTCCCACGCCACAGGGCCAGCAGCACTTCCGCACTCAGGCGACGATCGCCCGCAAGCTGGAAAACGGCAACGGTGTCGGTGTGCTGTTTCCGCAGGGTCTCCCGGATCCTGCGTTCGAAGCGCTGATCGAGTTCGCGGTAGCCTCCGGCATGTTGTCCCGGGCAGTGGCCGGTGCGTCGGCGCAGCATGCCGAAGGCAACGGTGCTGCGGTCTCTGAGCAGGCCGGCGCGGCGGCGCGCGCGCCCGGCAAATCCGGTCAGCAGCAGGACATTCCCGACCAGCTGCTGCGCGATCGGCGCATCAACGAATCCCAGGCGCGCGAAATCCGCGCGCGGGTACGTCGGGTCACTCAGCGGGCACTCCAGCGTCTCATGGCGCAGTTTCTCGAGACCGCGCGCAAGGAGCTCATGGTCAGCGCCCGGGACGCCGGCACCAACGCCATGCAGACCATGTTCTTCGAGGGGGTCAATCAGCTCGACAAGAACGGTGAGAGTCTGAGCGAAGCGTTCATCCCCCAGGTGCTGCGCCAGGTGGATCAGGTTTCGGACCTCGAGGAGGTGCTCGAACGGCGCCGTCGTCGCTCCAGCGGCGAAACCAGCAAGCTCGAGCTGGTGGACACCGACGAGTTCGAGGCCTGGCTCGAGGTTGCGGAAATCATCTCCAAAGCCGAGGGACGGTTTGCCGACGAGCTGCTCGACATGCGCGCCCAGCTCGGCCTGGTGTCACGCCCCTGGACCCACAAGGATGCGCTGCCGATCGGCCCGGCAGTGATCACCTGGGCGTTCGACGACGCCCTGCGCACGCTGGATCTGCGGCGCCAGGTCAAGGCGGACCTGTACCGCTACTTCGAGCAGACGCTGCAGCCGACGCTGGCCAATCTGTATGCAGCGCTGGCCAAGCTGTTCGAGGACAGCAAGCTGTTCCCGTCGGTGGAGGAAATCCGCGAATCGCTGCTGCGCGCATCGGTGCGGCGCTCGCCCTCGGGCGTGCGCATCGAGCCCGAGGTGTATCAGGAAATGGACGCGGCCGTGCGCGAGGCAGCCATGGCCGCCGACGGCGTCGCGGTCACTCCCCGATTCGACAGCAATCCGTTCGTGCCGCGGCCGGCGCGCGGCGGCCAGGCCTACCAGGCTGCCAAGAACATCCTCGATCTGGGCCGGCTGACGCGCGCGGTGCGTGGTCAGCCGCCCGACGAGATGCTGGCGCCGCCGGACGCGGGGCCGGAAGACACGTTCAATAGCATGGACATTCTCAATGCGCTGTCGGCGATCCAGAGCGAGCTCGGCGACGCGCCGCTCACCGATCAGCGCCTCAAGCCGCGGCTGATGGAGATCCTCAAGGATCAGCACGGCGACCACAAGGGCTTCAAGCCGGAGGACTACGACACCCTGGACGTGATGGAGAATCTGGTCGACTCCATCGAGCGCGACAACTACCTGACAGAGGGCATTCGCGACTGGGTACGGCGCCTGGAGGTGACGCTTACCAAGCTCGCCGCGCGCGAACCGGAATTCCTGCGCCAGGACAGCGAGCAGCCCCACGATGCCGTGCTGATGCTCAACCAGCTGGCGCGTCTGGGGGATACCCGCGACGTGCGCGAGGGCATCGATCGCGATGTCGGCCAGCGTGTCGACGAGCTGCTGCATCGGGTCGTGCGCGAGTCGGATCAGAATCCGCGTGTGTTCTCGGAAGTGGCCACCGAGCTCAACGAGCTGGTCGACCGTCAGGTGCGCGCGTACCGGGGCAACCTGGAACGCACGGTGCGGCAGTCCGAAGGCCAGCAGAAGCTTTCGCGTGCGCGGCGCGCTGTGGTGCGCGAGATCGAGTCGATGGTGGCCGACAAGGACGTGCCGGACCTGGTGCTCAAGCTGCTCAACCCGGGCTGGCGCAATCTGCTGGTGCACACGCACCTGCGCCGCGGTCCCGGCAGTCACGAGTGGCGCGATCAGATCGGTCTGCTCGAGCAGCTGGTGGGCCAGCTCTCCGGCGGCATCGAGCCGGACAGCGAGGGCTACGTCGAGCCGGAGCAGTTGCTCAAGCGCGTCGTCGACGGCCTCAACAGCATCTCCTTCGATCCCAGCAAGCGCACGCCGCTGATCATGGCGCTGTCTGCCGCCCTGGTGGGCGACACCACCGGCAAGCGCTCGCCCGTGCGTTACACCCGGGTGCCCGAGCAGGAGATCGCGGGCGCGCTGGGGCTGGACGGCCTGCTGCCGGAAACCAATCCCAGCATCGAGGCCGAGAACGAGCGCGTTCGCGAGAGCTACGATCAGGCCGTGACCCGCGCCCGGCGCATTCAGGTCGGTGAGTGGCTGGCCACCAGCGATCCTCAGGGGCGTCCGCTGATTTTGTCCACCGCCTTCGTCGGCGACGACGCGAGCTCGTTCGTGCTGGTCAATCGCAAAGGCATCAAAACCCGCGAGCTGTCACTCAAGGAGATGGCAGACGGGCTGCACGAGGGGCGGATCACGCTGCTCGACGACTACGACCTGCCGCTGATGGAGCGGGCCTCGCAGCGAATGCTCGAGAGCATGCACCAGCAGCTGGCGTTCCAGGCTGCGCACGACGATCTGACGCAGCTGGCGAATCGCAAGGATTTCGAGCGCAGCGTCGAGCGGGCCATGCATGGCGCGCGCGCGCGCGGGGAGCAGCATGCGCTGCTGTATCTCGACCTGGATCAGTTCAAGATCGTCAACAACACCAGCGGCCACACGGCAGGCGACGAGCTGCTCAAGGTGATCGCCGAGGTGCTGACCAAGGCGCTGGCGGACGACGCGGCGACCATCGCCCGGCTGGGCGGCGACGAGTTCGGCATTCTGCTCGAGGACGTGGGAACCGAGGCGGCGCGCGCGCTGGCGGAGAAGGCGCTGAACGCCATCCGCTCGACCCCGTTCGAGTGGGACGGACGCAGATACACGCTCTCGGCGAGCATGGGGCTCGTCTACATCGACGAGACGACGGAAAGCGTGGACACCGTCATGCAGCATGCCGACGAGGCCTGCTACGCGGCCAAGGATGCCGGCCGCAACCGGCTGCAGGAGTACGAACTCGGTGACTCCGTGATCCGCAACCGGCACGGCATCATGGAATGGGTCACGCAGCTCGACAAGGCGCTTGCAGACAACCGCCTGGTGCTCAACTGCCAGCGCATCGCGCCGACATTCAATGGCATTGGCAACGGCAACGGCAACGGCAACGGCCGGAGCAATGGCGGCGCGCACCACTTCGAGATTCTGCTGACCATGCTCGACGAGATGGGCGACGCCATGCCGCCGACGGAGTTCATTCTGGCTGCGGAGACCTACCAGCGCATGTCCACCATCGACCGCTGGGTGATACAGCGGGTGTTCGAGTGGATGGCCGACCACCGCGCCCAGCTGGACAACTTCGGCGGCTTCTCCATAAACGTGTCCGGCCACTCGGTCAACGACGAGACCTTTCCCGACTTCGTGCTCGAGCAGTTCTCCCGGACTCAGGCGCCCACCAGCAAGGTGTGCTTCGAGATCACCGAGACCGCGGCCATCGCCAACCTGGAGAACGCGCGCGATTTCATGAGCCGGATGAAGATCATCGGCTGCCGCTTCTCGCTGGACGATTTCGGCACGGGACTGTCGTCGTATTCGTACCTGCGCAACCTGCCGGTGGACTACGTCAAGATCGACGGCGTGTTCGTCAAGGACATCGTCGACAATCCCGGAGACTATGCGGTGGTGCGCTCGATCAACGAAATCGGCCACTACATGGGCAAGCAGACCATCGCCGAGTACGTCGAGAACGAAGACGTGCTGGAACGGATCCGCGAGATCGGCGTGGACTTCGTGCAGGGCTACCACATAGCCAAGCCGTGCACGCTGGAAACTCTGAGGATCTGAAACGTCCCTGCGGTGGGTCCGGCGCTGCCCGCCGGAGAGTGATGGTCAGCGCCCCAGCAGCCGCTCGAGCAGCGCCTGCTGCGTGTAGAGACGGTTGCCTGCCTCCTGCCACACCGCCGCGCGCGGATCGTCCAGCAGCCCTGCACTGACCTCCTCGCCGCGATGCGCAGGCAGGCAGTGCATGAACAGCACGTCGTCACGCGCGTGGTCGAGCAGCGCTTCGGTGACCTGAAACGGCGCGAAGCGTTCCAGGCGCACGCGGGCTTCCTGCTCGTGCCCCATGGACGACCAGACGTCGGTGACCACGAGATCGGCGTCCTCTACCGCCTCGCGTGCCGTCTCCACGAGCGTTGCGTTGTTGCAGCTCGCCAGCAGCGCGGCGTCGGGCCGGTACTGTTCCGGCGTTGCGATCTTCAGCCGGAAGCCCCATTGCCGCGCGGCATTGATGTAGGAGTGACACATGTTGTAGCCGTCGCCGACGAACGCCACGGTGCGGCCGGCAATGGGGCCGCGCAGCTCCTCGAACGTGCACACGTCCGCCAGCAGCTGACAGGGGTGGTAACGCGCGCTCATGGCGTTGATCACCGGGATGGCGGCAGCAGCGGCAAAGCGCTCGATGTCCTCGTGCTCGGTGGTGCGGATCACCACCGCATCGACCATCTCCGAGAGTACCCGCGCCGTGTCTTCTATGGGTTCACCACGGCCGAGCTGGGTGTCGCCCGGGCTCAGGAAGATGGCGTGTCCGCCCAGCCGGGCCATGCCGGCTTCGAACCCCACCCGGGTGCGGGTGCTGTTCAGCTGGAAGATCATCGCCAGCGTGCGGCCTTCGAGGGTGCGCTCGATGCGTCCGGCGCGGTGCGCAGCCTTGATCTCGCGTGCGCGCGCGACCAGGGCGCCGAGTTCCTCGGGGGAGAAGTCCAGCAGGGTCAGGAAATCGCGCTTGGGCATCAATCCTGATTCCGGATCAGCGCCGACACCCGCTCGACGATCTCGTCCGCCTCAGCGTCGCTGAGAATCAGCGGCGGCAGCAGCCGCACCACGTTCTCGCCCGTGACGTTGATCAGCACGCCCTGCTCGACGCCCTTCGCTACCAGATCGCCGGCGGGCACCGTCAGCGCGATGCCGATCATCAGCCCGCAGCCGCGCACTTCCATGACCTGGTTGCAGCCGTTGAGCGCCTTGCGGAAACCGTCCACCATGCGCTCGCCGAGCACGGCCGCACGTTCCATCAGACCGTCGTTCTCGAGCGTGTCCAGCACGGCCAGCGCGGCTGCGCACACCAGCGGGTTGCCGCCAAAAGTGGAGCCGTGGTTGCCCGGGGCGAACACCGACGCGGCCACGCCGCGGGCCAGGCACGCGCCGATGGGCACTCCGTTGCCCAGGCCCTTGGCAGTGGTCACCACGTCGGGCATCACGCCCGAACGCTGGTAGGCGAAGAAGCTGCCGGTACGGCCGTTGCCCGTCTGCACCTCGTCGAGCATCAGCAGCCACTGGTTGGCATCGCAGATCTGCCGCAGCTGCGCCAGGTAGTCGCCGCTCGGGATCACGATGCCGCCTTCGCCCTGAATCGGCTCCACCAGCACCGCGGAGATCTCGTTGGTGTTGGCGGCAATCTGGCGGATCGCGTCGAGGTTGTTGAACGGGGCCCGCACGAAGCCGCTGAGCAGCGGCTCGAAGCCGGCCTGCACCTTGCGGTTGCCGGTGGCCGTGAGCGTCGCCATGGTGCGGCCGTGAAAGCTGCCCTCCATGACGATCACGGCGGGCCGCTGCAGGCCACGCTGGTGTCCGTGCAGCCGGGCGATCTTGATGGCGGCTTCGTTGGCCTCCGCGCCGGAGTTGCCGAAGAACACGCGCTCCATGCCGGACATCTCGCAAAGCCGGGCCGCCAGACGCTCCTGCAGCGGAATGCGGTACAGATTCGAGGTGTGCAGCAGCGTCTGCGCCTGGTGGGCGATGGCCTGGGTGACGGCCGGATGGGCATGCCCGAGTCCGCACACCGCGATACCGGAGAGGGCGTCCAGATAGCGGCGCCCGGAGGCATCTTCCAGATAGGCGCCGGCGCCTTTCTCGAACGCCACCGGCAGGCGCTTGTAGGTGTCCATCAGATGCGTCATAGCAATCGTCCCGGCGCGGTCGGCGCGCCTGTTTCCGAAACCCCAAAACGACGACAGGCAGCTGCGCTGCCTGCT
The DNA here is from genome assembly GCA_041395905.1 of Pseudomonadales bacterium. Lineage (GTDB taxonomy): Bacteria > Pseudomonadota > Gammaproteobacteria > Pseudomonadales > Azotimanducaceae > UBA7803. The sequence continues at coordinate 276,722 of JAWKZP010000002.1, read as the reverse complement.
GTTGCTTCCGAAATCCGTGCTGTACCGGGTGTTCGCAGAGGCCGCGCCGCGGTCTCCATAGCGGCCCCGCCGCAGGCGCCGGCACCCGGAAAAACGGCCGATGCTACTTGACCGGTGCGGTCAGATCAATGCCTCGGCGCTGCCGCCAGCGCCCTGGTCAGGCGCTCGAGGCCCCGCTCGAGCTGGCTGCGCGGGCAGGCGAAGTTGAACCGCACGAAGCCGGGGCCGCCGAACGCGGCGCCGTCGGAGAGTCCGAGACCGTGGGATTCGAGATAGGCACCCGGGTCGTCGACGGCGAGGTCCGTGAGATCGAGCCAGCCGAGGTAGGTGGCTTCCACCGGTGTCATGCGCGATCCGGCAACGGCCTGCAGCCGGGCATGATTGCCGCGCAGGTAGTCGAGCAGCGCCGGCAGCCAGGGACCCTGGTCGCGGTAGGCGGCCTCCGAGGCCGCGAACGCCAGCGGTCCGATTCCTGCGACGAGCCCCGCCTGGGCCTGGCGGAAGCGGCGCCGCAGCTCAGGGTCCGGGATGACGGCGACCGCGCAGCTCAGGCCCGGGATGTTGTAGGTCTTGGTCGCCGCGTACAGGGTGATGCTGTGTTGGGCAATCCCGGGGTCGAGGCTCGCTACCGGCACGTGGCGGGCCTGGGAATCGAGAATCAGGCTGCAGTGAATCTCGTCGGAACACAGGACGATGTTTTCACGTACGCATAAGGCGGCCAGGGCCGCGAGCTCGTCGCGCGCGTAGGCGCGGCCGGTGGGGTTCTGGGGATTGCACAGCAGCAGCAGTCGCACCGGCGTGGGTGATGCGTGCACGGCATCGGCCAGCGCGTCCAGATCCATGACCCAGCGCGTGCCGTCGCGCACCAGGGGCACGTGAATTCCGGGCACCCCGGCATTACGGGGCACATCCAGAAACGGGTAGTACACGGGCGTGGGAATCAGCACGGCGCCGTCCGGCGCTGCTGCCGCGCGCGCTGCCAGATTGAAGCCGGTGACGACGTTCGGCAGCCAGACCAGGGCATCGCTGTCCACCTGCCAGCCGTAGCTGCGCTCCAGCCAGCTCAGGAAGGCTTCCACCAGGGTTGCCGGAGTGCGGGTGTAGCCGAGCACAGGGTGCGCCAGGCGTGCCGCTATGGCATCGCGCAGGAACTCGGGCATGGCGAAATCCATGTCGGCTACCCAGAAAGGCAGCACGTCCCGCCCCGCGTACTTGTCCCACTTGCTGCTCGAGGTGCCGCGGCGGTCGATGATGCGGTCGAAGTCGAGGGCGCCGCGGTCGTCCTCGGTGGTTCCGGGCTGCGTGGCTCCGGGTTGTTTGGTTCCCATGGCGACTCCTCAGTCGGCAATGCTGCGCCCGCTAGTAGCCGCCCGGCGGGGCCGTTACAATCGGCGCTCAGTAGTTCATTCAGGTGTACGTTCGCATGAGCGAAGAAATTTTCGACACCATCAAGGAGCAGATCGAGAGCAACCCGATACTGCTGTACATGAAAGGCTCGCCGGCGGCGCCGCAGTGCGGCTTCTCCGCGCAGACCGTGCAGTGTCTGATCGCCTGCGGCGAGCGCTTCGCGTACGTCGACATCCTGGCGAATCCGGAGATTCGCGCGGCGCTGCCGCAGTATGCCAACTGGCCCACGTTTCCGCAGCTCTACGTCAACGGCGAGCTGATCGGCGGCTGCGACATCGTCACCGAGATGTTCGAGAGCGGCGAGCTCGAGCCGCTGATCAAGGGCGCGAGCGAAGCGCAGGACGCCTAGCCGGCTGCGCTGCCGGGCCCCCATGCGGGATCCGGCAGTGGTACGAGGTGGCGCAGCGCGTCCCAGCCGTTCACCATCGCGCAGAACAGCTCTGCCGTTCGCTCGGCGTCATACAGAGCGCTGTGCGCCTGATTCGGGTCGAACGCGATCTGCGCGCGGGCGCAGGCCTCGCTGAGAACCGTGTGTCCCAGCGCCACCGCCGCCAGCGAGGCGGTGTCGATGAAGCTGAACGGGTGAAACGGGTTGCGCTTGAGCTGGTTGCGGGCCGTCGCCCGGTTCAGAAACTGCTGCTCGAACGCCGCGTTGTGGGCCACCAGGATGGCACGCGTGCAGCTGAGTTCCTTGAGCGTTGTGCGGATGACACGGAACATTTCCTTGAGTGCGGTGCCTTCCGGCAGTGCACCCCGGTCGGGGTCCTGCGGGTCGATACCCGTGACCTTCAGGGCTGCCGGTTCCACCACCGCACCGGCAAACGGCTCCACCGCGCGAACCCAGCGCTCGCCCGGCTGCAGACGGCCGTTGGCATAGCGCACCTGCACCGCGGCCACCTCCAGAATGGGATTGCGGACCGGGTCGAAACCGCCGGTCTCCAGATCCACCACTACCGGCAGGTAGCCGCGGAAACGCTCGGCCATTGCGATCGGCGTCGTGGTCCTGTTGCTGTTCATGGCGGCACCTTAGCACAGGCGCGAGGGTGCCGTGCCGGGCGCGGGTTAAAGGTCGAGCGTCGTCGGCCGATAACAACTGTGTCGCACTGTCTGGATGCCACCCGTGCCGAGCGCTCCTGTCGCAACCGTCCGCCGCCGCTGGCTCGCCTGGCTTGCCTGTGCACTCTGCGCTGCACCGACCGCAGCGGCCGAGTTCAGTGACGGTCTGGCGGCCCGGTGGTCACTCGAGGAGACCGCGGGTCGCTGCGTGCTCGAGCAGCGCGTGCGCGACTTCGGCGTCGTGCGCTTCACGGGTGTGGTGGGTGAGCCGCTGCGCCTGGAGGTTCTGGGCCACCAGGACCTGTTCGCCCCCGGTCCGGTGCGCCTGGAGCGGGTCGCGCCCCCCTGGCACCCGGCGTACCCCGAGCGCACCCGCCTGGCGGAGGTGCCCCGTGGGCCCCTGGGCGAATTGCTGATCGGCGACCCGCTGGCGACCCGGGTGCTCATGGATTTCTACGCCGGCTACGATGCAACCCTGCGCCGTACGGCACCGTCCGCAGCCATGCCGGCGGCCGACGCGGCAGGCGCCGGCTCGGACGTGACGCTGCAGATCGCGAGCCTCGGGCTGCGACCGCTCTATGACCGCTTCGTCACCTGCTACCGCGGCGCCGCGGTGCACGGATGGGCAGAGCTCGAGCGTTCCCGCATCGAGTACCCGCCGGGCGCTTCGGCGCTCGATGCCGAGGCCCGGGATACCCTCGACGCCGTCGCCCGGTTGCTGGCCCTCGATCCCAACATCCGTCAGGTATTCATCGACGGTCACACCGACGACACCGGCAACTCCATCGCCAACCGCGACCTGTCCAGGGCCCGCGCGCAGGCCGTCGCCGAGTACCTCGCGAAATCCGGCATCCCGAAGAGCAAGCTCGTGGTGCGTTACCACGGTGCCGCCTACCCGGTGGCAGACAACGGCACCGAAGCCGGCCGCGCGCAGAACCGCCGAACGACCGTCCGCCTGGAGCGGGACTGGGAAGGTGATGTCGCCGCGCGCTGACCGGAGCCGTCCTGCGGGGCCCGGGGCGCGGTCGGGGTGCCTTTTAGCGACGCCGAGTGAGCCGGGCTGACCCCGGCGCAGCCGGGGGCAGATCGGCGATCGAGGGTAGCGCGGGCGCCGGGCGAGCACAGCCGACCGCGCCCCGGGCCCCGCCGGACGGCTCCGCCCCGGTAGCTGGCGACATCGCGCCCCGGCGCATACCATGCGCAGCGGTTCGGAGTGTCGGGTGCTGATAGCCGCGTCACAGAAACGACTGCGCGGCGGCGCTACAGTCTCGACGTTGCAGAGGTCCGTGTCGTCGCGCGCCCGTGCCGCTGCAACCGTGCAGTCCGTACCACTGCGCATGCGGTCACCCCGGGTGCCGCGCCTGCGGTCGGATGCGGGACAGGGACATAGGCTTGTGGAGTGAGCGATGAGTAACTTTCAGGTGCTGTTCAGCGGAGAGGTCAGCCGCGGGGCCGACACCGACGTGGTGCGTACCAGCGTTGCTCATGAACTGGGTATCGACGATCGCAAGTCCCGGCAGCTGTTCACGGGCCGCACCGTCGTGATCAAAAGCCAGCTGACTCAGGCCGAAGCGCTGGCGCTGCAGGAACGCCTCGGGGCGCTCGGCGCCGTATGCCGGATCAAGGACCTGGACGCGCCGGGTGCCTCCCACGCAGGTCCCGCGATCGACAAGGACGCGCTGCGCATGGAAAGCCATGTGCAGGACACCCTCAAGGACATTACCGCAGCGCACATCGAATGCCCGCGCTGCGGTCATCTGCAGCTGGAGTCGAGCCATTGCACGCGCTGTGGTGTCGACATCGCTGCTGCCGTCGCGCAGAAGCGCAAGGAAGACCTGCTGATCGAGAAGAAACTGCGCGAGCTGCGTGGCGCACGGCCCGGGACGGAGGCGGTCCGGTCGCCTGCGGCGCCGGCCGGGAGCGGCGGACGCGTTGCGGCCGCCGGAGCGCCGCCGGCTGCACCCTCGGTAGCGGCACGGCGGCCGAAGCCGGACGCGACCCGCATGCGACCGCCCGAGCCGGCGCCGGCGCCGGCGGACGAGCCCGGCAGGAGGTCGGGCTTCGTGCGCGGGCTGTTCAAGCGCTCCAGCTGATCCCGCGCCGTCGCGGCGCCTGAAGATGACCGATCCTTCACCCATCGGCGTGTTCGATTCCGGCATGGGCGGGCTCACCGTGCTGCGCGCCCTGCGTTGCGCGCTGCCCGGAGAAAGCTTTCTCTACCTGGGCGACACGGCGCGCCTGCCCTACGGCACAAAGAGTCCTGCCACCGTGGAGCGGTACGCGCTGCAGGCGGCGAGTATCCTGGTGGCGCGGGGCATCAAGGCGCTGGTGGTCGCCTGCAACACGGCCTCCGCCATTGCCCTCGATGCGCTCGCGCGCCGATATGCGCCGCTGCCGGTGTTCGGCGTGCTCGCGCCGGGAGCCGAGGCAGCCGCGCGCCACGCCGGTGCCCGGATGCTGGTGCTGGCGACCGAAAGCACGGTGCGCGGCGGCGCCTACCAGCATGCGCTGCTGCAGCTGCGGCCGGATCTGCAGGTGCTGGCACGACCCTGTCCGCTGCTGGTGGCGCTGGCTGAAGAGGGCTTGCACGACGGCGAGATCGTCGAGCTCGCGCTGCGGCGCTACCTGGCCGGGCTCGATGGCGGCCGGCACGGGCAGGCCGTTTCGGCGCTGCTGCTGGGCTGCACGCACTTTCCGGTGTTTCGTGGCGCCATTGGCGATTTCCTCGCGGCCCGTGGGCGCAGCGACGTCGCCATCGTCGACTCCGCGCAGACCACGGCCGCGGTGGTGGCCGCGGCCATCGCCGCAGGCCGGATGGCCGCAGCGCCCGGGAACGGGGAGGCGCACGTGACCCTGCTGGCGACGGATGGGCCCGAGCGCTTCGGACGCGTCGGCGGCTACTTTCTGGGCCAGCCGGTGCGCGCCGTGGAGCTGGTCGACCTCTGATCCCGCAGCTGTGTCAGATCTCGGTCTTGTGCCGGTACTCGCACAGATCGGCGACCAGGCAGCTGCCGCAGCGCGGTTTGCGGGCGATGCACACATAGCGCCCGTGCAGAATCAGCCAGTGATGGGCATCGCGTTTGAACTCGTCCGGAACCAGCCGCTCCAGGCGTTTTTCCACCTCCAGGACCGTCTTGCCGGGCGCGATGCCGGTGCGGTTGCAGACCCGGAAGATGTGGGTATCGACGGCGATGGTGGGCTGGCCGAAGGCGGTGTTGAGCACCACGTTGGCGGTCTTGCGGCCGACCCCGGGAAGGGCTTCGAGCGCCGCGCGCTCGGCGGGCACCCGGCTGCCGTGCTCGCGCACCAGGATGTCGCAGGTCCGCACGATGTTCTGCGCCTTGGTGTTGAACAATCCGATGCTCTTGATGTAGCGCTTCACGCCGTCGACGCCGAGCTTCAGCATCTTCTCAGGCGTATCGGCGCGGGCGAACAGCGGCCCGGTGGCCTTGTTGACGCTGACATCGGTTGCCTGCGCCGAGAGCATCACTGCGATCAGCAGCTCGAACGGCGAGCGGTAGCTGAGCTCGGTGGTGGGTGCCGGGTCGGCCTCGCGCAGACGGCGGAAAATCTCCTGGCGTTTGTCTCGGTTCACTGACCCTCCTCGGTGGGTGAACGTGCCTCGGCGCGCGAACGCTGTTCCGGTGCTGCCCGGGATCGCATGCGTTGCACGATGGCGTTGCCGAGCCCCAGCAGCAGCCCGGCGATGATGAACGCGCCCGGAGGCAGCGTCGCCAGCACCAGTCCCTCCGGTGCGCCCGGCAGATCGATCCGCCACCCTGCTGCCGTGGGACCGAACAGCATGTCCATATCCGCCAGCAGCGTGCCGTGACCCAAAAGCTCGCGCACGGCGCCCAGCGTCAGCAGTGCCAGTGCAAAGCCGCCGGCCGTGCCGAGCGCGTCCAGCAGTGCCAGTCCCGGCGGCTGCCGGCTGGCAAAGCGCTCCACGCGCCCCAGGATCATGCAGTTGGTGACGATGATCTGCACGAACAGTGCGATTCTGAGGTACAGGTCGAACGCCCAGGCTTCCAACAGCAGCACCGCGCAGGTGGTGAACGTGGCAATGATCAGCATGAACGCGGGCAGGCGCAGGAAATCGGGAATCCAGCGCCGCAGCGTGGACACGCTCAGATTGGCACCCACCAGCACGAAAGCGCTGGCCAGCGCCAGCGTCAGGGCGCTGACGGTGCTGCTGCTCACGGCCAGCAGCGGGCACAGGCCGAGCAGCTGCGCCCAGACGGGATTGTTGCGGCCGATGCCGTCGCGCAGCGCGCTCGCCGGCGAAGGCGTCACGCCCCGCACTTGAGCGTCTCCAGCGCCGGCCTGCCGAGATCGGCGGTGATGGCGCGCAGCAGTGCGCGGCTGGTGATGGTGGCGCCGCTCACCGTATCGACGCCGGCGAGATCCGCCGCGCTGCGGCCGCGCAGCGCGCGCATCCAGGGGGCGTCCGGGCGGTCGATGAAGTCGGCGAGGCCGGGCGTTTCCTGATGTTCGATCACGCGCAGGCCGTGCAGGTGTGCCTGATGGTCCGGCGTCGTGGCCGGCAGGTCGACGGCCAGCAGGTAGCGCACGGGGCCGCCGTAGCCGTCTGCGCTGCCGCGCACCAGTGCCTGCCCGTTGCACAGCGGCCAGAGGTCCGACTGCCAGCGGATCGCCGGCAGAGCGTCCTGCGTGCCGCTGAGCTCGCGTGCCAGCTCGATGAAGCGGCGCGCGTGATTTTCGTCGATCCGCGCCCGGGTCGCGGCGACGGTGATGCCGAGCAGAGCGCCGCAGCCGATCAGCAGCAAGGTGAACATGACTGCCACCCGCAGAGGCCGATGTTGCGCTGCGCCGGACGACCCCGCGCGCGATTCTGTCCCGGTCCCGAGCTGCGGCTCACTCACGGGCCGTCACCCAGCGCCGGTCGAGCCATGGGGTTGCGCCGTTGGCGAGCAGAATGCCGAAGGCGATGCCGTCCGGATAATTGCCGAAGCTGCGGACCACGAAGGTCATGGCACCGATGACGGCACCGAACAGCCACTGCCCGCGTCGACTCGCCGGGTGCGTCACCGGGTCGGTGGCGAAGTAGAAGGCCGCCAGCATGGTGCTGCCGGTAAAACAGTGCATCAGCGGCGAGCCGAGGCTCGACGAGCTGCCGCTGTCGTATCCGAGCATCGCGAGCAGGCACAGGCACCCGAGCATGCCGGCGGGTACCCGCCAGGCGGCGATGCGCAGCGCCACCAGCACGAGGCCGCCGGCGAGAAACGCCATGTTGATCCACTCCCAGCCGAGCGCGCCGAAACTGCCGAAACCGAACTCCGGCCGCCATACGTCCGCCACGGTCAGCCCCTCGCGGTGCCGGAAGCTGGTCAGCGCGGTGGCGCCGGTGGTGCCGTCCAGCGCCGAGGGCCACAGCGCCAGCGCGGTGGGGAAACACACCAGCGTCATGGCGTAGCCCACCACGGCCGGATGGAAGGGATTGCTGCCGAGACCGCCGTAGAGATGCTTGCCGATGAGGAGCGCCGCACTGACGGCGAGCAGCAGTGCCGGGTAGGGTACCCCCGGCGGCAGCGCCAGCACCAGCAGCGTCGCCGTCACCAGCGCGCTGAAATCGCCGGGCAGCACGGTCGGCTGCCGGCCGCGCAAGCGCAGCAGCGCGGCCTCCAGCGTCAGCGCCAGCGCAGCGGCGCAGGCGAGCCTGGGCAGGTAGCCGGGCCCGTTGAAGTAGCACAGCGCGCCCAGCCCCGGCAGCAGGCTCAACAGCACCGTGCCCATGATGCGGCGCGTGGTCAGCGTTGCCACGGGCGCTCCCCGCCGTCCGCGCGCAGACGCGCCGCGCGCCGCTCGGCCCGTGCCCGGGCACGCTGCTGCTCGCGAGCCTGATGCTCCTCATAGCGCGTGCGCGCGTCGGCGGCACGTGCTGCGGCGGAGTCGGCTGCGCGCAGCGCCTCCCGGCCGAGCGCGAAGTGTCGCAGCAGGTCGATGTTGCTGGGGCAGGCCTGATTGCACAGGCCGCACTCGATGCAGCTGGCCAGCCCGCGGGCAGCGGCGGCGTCCCAGGCCTGGTCGCGGCAGTACCAGTACAGTTCCTGGGGTGTGAGCTGCTCAGGGCATACGGGTACGCAGGCACCGCAGCGGATGCACGGCTGCTCGGGCGCAGCCGGTTCGCGGTTGCGGGGCCGGGCGACGATCCGCAGCGGCCGGGCCGCCGGCGGCGGCGGCACGTCGATCAGCTCGATGCAATCCACCGGGCAGGGCGCCAGGCACAGCTCGCAGCCGGTGCACTCGTCGGCGAGCACGGTATGCATCAGCTGCGGCGCGCCGACGATGGCGTCCACCGGGCAGGCCTTGACGCACAGATAACAGCCGATGCAGCGCTGCTCATCGATGCGCGCGACGCGCGGCGGGCCGGATTGCTGCGGTGCGCCCGCCGGGCGATCGAGCAGGCGCGAAAGCGCGCTCTGGACGGTGCTGCCGCCGGGCGGGCACAGGTCGATGGCAGCGCCTTCCGCTACGGCCTGGGCGTAGGGTCGGCAGCCGGGGTAGCCGCATTGTGCGCACTGGGTCTGCGGCAGCAGCGCGTCGATGGCGTCGACCAGGCCGCTCTGATCGGACGGCAGGCGCCGCCGTGCCCAGGCCAGCATGCCGGCGAGCGGCACGCCGATGACGGTCAGCACGGCAACGATGTGCAGTGCAGCGAGCATTCAGTCGGCGAGCCCGGCGAAGCCCATGAACCCCAGCGACAGAATGCCGGCGGTCACCAGTGCCACCGGCACGCCGCGAAACGGCGCCGGTACCGGAGCGTGGTCGAGCCGCTCCCGCAGTGCCGCGAACAGGGTCATCACCAGCGAGAATCCGAGCGCGGCACCAAGGGCGTAGACCAGGGTTTCAAGGAAACTCAGGTCCTGGCCGATAGCGAGCAGGGCGACGCCGAGCACGGCGCAATTGGTGGTGATCAACGGCAGGTAGATGCCGAGCACCTCGTGCAGCAGGGGACTGGTCGCGCGCAGGGTGAGCTCCGTGATCTGCACGAAGCCGGCGATGACCATGATGAAGCAGATGATGCGCAGGAACTCGAGATCCAGCGGCACCAGCAGCAGGTGGTAGAGGACGTGGCTTATGGCGGCGGCAGAGGTGAGCACGAATGCCGTTGCGAGCCCCATCGCCAGCGCGGGCTCGTAGCGTCTGGTCACACCCATGAACGGGCACAGGCCGAGAAACTGGGCCAGCACGAAATTGTTGACGAGCAGCGCGCCGACGAAGATGAAGCCCAGGTCGGCCATCTGTGCTCAGCTCACGAGCATGCCCGGTTGCGCACCGTCGTCCGGGCTGAGCAGGAAGATGTCCCGGCCGCCCGGGCCGGCAGCGAGCACCATGCCCTCCGACATGCCGAAGCGCATCTTGCGCGGCGCCAGGTTGGCGACCACGACGGTCAGGCGCCCCACCAGATCCTCGGCGCGGTAGGCGGCCTTGATGCCTGAGAACACCTGACGCTGGCTGTCGCCCAGATCGAGCGACAGGCGCAGCAGCTTGTCGGCGCCGGCTACCGGCTCGGCGGCGGTGATGCGCGCCACCCGCAGCTCGACGCGGGCGAAGTCGTCGATGCTGATGTGCTTCGGCGCGCCGGCCGCCTGGGCGTCCGTCGCCGACGCCGTGCCCGCAGCGTCCTGGGTTGCGGGTGCGGTGCCGGACGCCGTGCCGTCCTCGCTGCGGCTGGCCTGCACCACGGCGTCGATCTGCTGACGCTCCATTCTGGCGAACAGCGGCTTGTACGGCTCGATGCGGTGCGCCAGCAGCGGCGCCGCCAGATCGTCCCAGCGGAACGGCTCGACGTTGAGGAAGGCGGCGGCATCGCTGGCCATGCGCGGCAGAATGGGTGCGAGATAGATGGCCAGCATGCGGAACAGGTTGATGCCCTGGCTGCACACCAGCTGCACCGTCTCCCGCTGCGCCGCATCCTTGATCAGCGTCCAGGGGGCGTGATCGGCGATGTAGCGGTTGGCTTCGTCGGCCAGCGCGGTGATCTCGCGTACCGCCCGTGCGGTGTCACCGGCCTCGAACAGCTCGGCCATGCCGGGCGCGGCATCGGCGAACCGCTGCCACAGTGCCGCATCGTGCAGCGAGTCTGACAGCATGCCGTCGAACTGCTTGCTGATGAAGCCGGCGCAGCGACTGGCGATGTTGACGATCTTGCCCACCAGATCGGAGTTCACGCGCTGCACGAAGTCGTCGAGATTGATGTCCATGTCGTCGACGGTGCCGTTGAGCTTGGTGGCGTAGTAGTAGCGCAGATACTCCGGATTCAGGTGCGCCAGGTAGGTCGACGCGTTGATGAAGGTACCGCGCGATTTGGACATGCGCTGGCCGTCGACCGTGATGAAGCCGTGGGTGTGAATACGGGTCGGTGTGCGGAACCCGGCGCCGTCCAGCACCGACGGCCAGAACAACGCGTGGAAATTGATGATGTCCTTGCCGATGAAGTGGTGCACCTCGGTGTCGGCCCCGGCGTCCCAGAAGTCGTCGAAGGCGATGTCGTTGCGCCGGTCGGCGTAGTTCCTGAAGCTCGCGATGTAGCCGATGGGAGCATCCATCCACACGTAGAAGTACTTGTCCGTGGTGCCCGGGATCAGAAAGCCGAAGTAGGGCGCGTCACGGGAGATGTCCCAAGGTTTCAGCCCGGCATCGAGCCATTCGCGCAGCTTGTTGGCCACTTCCGGCTGCACGGTTCCGCTCGCCAGCCAGTCTCTCAGGAAATCGGCGTACTGCGGCAGATCGAAGAAGTAGTGCTGCGATCTGCGCACCACCGGCGTGGCGCCGGAGAGCGTCGAGCGCGGATGCTTCAGCTCCATGGCGTCATAGGTGGCGCTGCACACGTCGCAGTTGTCGCCGGGCTGGTCGGCCGCGCCGCAGCGCGGGCACTCGCCGCGCACGAAGCGGTCTGCCAGAAACAGCTCACGTTCGGGGTCGTAGAGCTGCTCGACGTCGCGCGTGAAGATCAGGCCCTTGGCCTGCAGGCGCGTGAAGATCAGCTCGGAGAAGTGGCGATTCTCCTCCGAGTGGGTCGTGTAGTAATTGTCGTGGCTGATCAGAAAGCCGGCAAAGTCCCGGCTGTGCTCGGCCCGGATCTCCTCGATCAGGGCCTCTGGCGCCAGGCCACGGCGCTCGGCGAGCAGCATGGTTGCCGTGCCGTGGGTATCGTCGGCGCAGACGTAGACGACCTGGTGTCCGCGCATGCGCTGGAACCGCACCCAGATGTCGGTCTGCGTGTGTTCCAGCAGGTGACCGAGGTGGATCGAGCCGTTGATGTACGGCAGGGCGCTGGTGACCAGAATTCGACGTGCCATAGACGTGCCGCGGGCTTTTCCCAGGGTTTCCGTTGGTTTCTGAAAAAAGCGCGACTATACCGGCATCTCACCTATAATGCGCGCTCCGCGCGGGCCGCACCGGCTGCGCAACGGCGATGGAAATGAAGCCAGAACAGTTTCCAGACCCCTACCTGCACCGGACCTGGGCCGAGCTCGGTGCCCGCACGCTGTCCTCGGGTGAGCAGATTGCGGTTACCCTGGGGTACCCGGCCGCGGGAATGCGCGATGCGCTGGCGCGTCAGCTGGCCGAGTTCCTCGGCGTGCCTCGCGTCGATCTCGATCTGCGCTTTCGCGCGCCCGAGGGACGTGGTGCCGGTGCCAGCGCCGGCCGGGTCAAGCACATCGTCGCAGTCGCCTCCGGCAAAGGCGGCGTGGGCAAGTCCACCACTGCGGTGAACCTGGCCCTGGCGCTGGATCGCGAAGGCGCGCGCGTCGGCCTGCTGGACGCCGACATCTACGGCCCGAGCCAGGGCATGATGCTGGGCGTGCCCGAAGGTCGGCGCCCGGAGATCCGCGACGAGAAATTTTTCGTGCCCATCAAGGCTCACGGCATTCAAGCCATGTCCATGAGCTTTCTGGTGACCGAGAGCACCCCCATGGTGTGGCGCGGCCCGATGGTTTCGGGCGCGCTGCAGCAGCTGCTCGGTCAGACGCTCTGGGACGACCTCGACTATCTGGTGGTCGACATGCCGCCGGGCACGGGCGACATCCAGCTGACCCTGTCTCAGCGGGTACCCGTAGCAGGCGCGGTGATCGTCACCACGCCCCAGGACATCGCGCTGCTCGACGCGCGCAAGGGCATCGAGATGTTCCGTAAGGTCGACATTCCGGTGCTCGGGGTCGTGGAGAACATGTCGTCGTTCCGCTGCCCGCAGTGCGGTCACGAGAGCCCCATCTTCGGCAGCGGCGGCGGTGCGCGCATTGCCGACGAGCTGGCGGTGCCGCTGCTCGGCCGGTTGCCGCTGACCATGGAAATCCGTGAGCAGGCGGACGGCGGCACGCCCACGGTGGCACGCGACCCGGACGGCGAGATTGCGGCCATCTACCGGGATGCTGCGCGACATCTGGCGGCGCAGCTGTGGGGGCTGTCCACGTCCGGCGGCGGCAGTGGCGACATCCAGATCAGCATGACCGACGACTGAACACGGAACGACGACGATGACCATCAAATCCGACCGCTGGATCCGGGCAATGGCCGCCCAGGGCATGATCGATCCGTTCGAGCCGAACCAGGTGCGCCAGGTAGGCGGCGAGAAGGTGATCTCGTTCGGCACCTCGAGCTACGGCTACGACGTGCGCTGCTCGTCTGAATTCCGTGTGTTCACCAACATCAACTCGGCCACTGTGGATCCCAAGGCGTTCGACGAGCGCAGCTTCGTGCATGTCGAGGGCGCCGTGTGCGTGATCCCGCCCAACTCGTTCGCGCTCGCCAGCACCGTGGAGTACTTCCGCATTCCCGCCGACGTGCTGACCCTGTGCGTAGGCAAATCGACCTACGCGCGCTGCGGCATCATCGTCAACGTGACGCCCCTCGAGCCGGAGTGGGAAGGGCATGTGACGCTGGAGTTTTCCAACACCACTACGCTGCCGGCGAAGATATACGCCAATGAAGGCGTGGCGCAGATGCTGTTCTTCCAGTCGGACGAGCGCTGCGAAACCACCTACGCGGATCGCGGCGGCAAGTATCAGGGCCAGACGGGCGTCACGCTGCCGCGCCCCTGAATCGCCGTCAGTGGATCAGAACCTGCCCCGGCCCTGGCGCGGTGCCGGCCGCGACCACACGCCCGATCACCGTGGGCTGCTCGCCTGCCTCACGCAGAATCTCCAGAGCCTGCTGGCAGTCGTCCGCCGCGATGGCCAGCACGAAGCCGATCCCGCAATTGAAGGTGCGCAGCATCTCCGCTTCCTCGATGTTGCCCGCCTGCTGCAACCAGGCGAACAGGGTGGGGCGCTGCCACGCGTCCAGGTCCACCAGCGCCGCGAGCCGGTCGTCGCGGAACATGCGCGGCAGGTTCTCGAGGATGCCGCCGCCAGTGATGTGCGCCATCCCGTGCACCGGCACCTGCTCCAGCAACTGCAGAACGCTGCGCGCGTAGATGCGCGTCGGCGCCAGCAGCGCGTCGAGCAGCTCGGCGTCGGGCTGCACGGCGCGGTCTTCGAGCAGTCGACGGATCAGCGAATAGCCGTTGGAGTGCGCGCCGCTGCTGGCCAGGCCCACCAGCACGTCTCCGCCGGCCAGCGCCGCGCCGTCGATGATGCGCTCGCGTTCCACCACGCCGATGCAGAAGCCGGCCAGGTCATACTCGCCGGGGGTGTAGAAGCCGGGCATCTCGGCGGTTTCGCCGCCCACCAGCGCGCAGCCGGCCAGCTCGCAGCCGTGGGCAATGCCTTTGATCACCCGCTCGGCAACGTCCACGTCCAGTCGGCCGGTGGCGTAGTAGTCGAGAAACAGGAACGGCTCGGCTCCGGTGACCAGCACGTCGTTCACGCACATGGCGACCAGATCCTGGCCGACGCTGTCGTGACGATCGTGGTCGATCGCGAGCTTCAGCTTCGTGCCGACGCCATCCGTGCCGGTCACCAGCACCGGATGCCGGTATCGGCTCGGCAGCTCGGCAAGGGCTGCGAAGCCGCCCAGGCCCGAGAGCAGCTCGGGGCGGTGAGTAGCCTTGCAGGCCGGGCCGATGCGCCGCACCAGCTCGTCGCCGGCGTCGATGTCCACACCCGCGTCGCGATACGTCAGACCCTTGCTCAAGATCGTTCCTCCCGTGTTCGGAGCGCGCGGAGTTTACCAGACCTGTTCCGGTGAATTCGGTAAACTTGCCGCCCGTTCGCGATATCGAGTGCTGATCCTGGTCAACGGAATCCCAGCTCAAAGGCAGCGCCGGCGGCGGCTGCTGCGGGTGCTTGCGCTGCTCGTGGCGCTGCTGCCGGGCCTGCGCGCGGCGGCGGCCGAGGTGCCGTGGCTCTACGAGGTGGCGGTGCCCGTCGTCGATCAGTCCGTCGGCGCCCGTCGGGATGCGGGGCGCGATGCGCTGCTGGTGCTGCTTACCCGGCTCACCGGTCTGCCCAACGTGCCGCGCAGCGAACCGGTCACGCGCGCGCTCGGTGCGCCGGATCTGTTTTACAACCAGTTCCGCTACGAGGCCGTGCCGGCCGGTTCGCAGGCGTCGGCACCCGGGTTGCTGCTGCACCTGCAGTTTGCGCCGCGGCCGGTGCTCGATCTGGTCCGCGAGGCGCAGTTGCCGGTGTGGCGCAGCAACCGCCCGACGGTGGTGGCCTGGCTGGTGCAGGACGACGCGGTGGGCGACAGCCTGGCGACACAGGGTGAAGCCTCGACCCGGCACGTGCTGGGTGCCGACAGCGACCAGCCGGTGGTGCGGGGGCTGGTCGAGCGCGCGCGGCTGCGGGGCCTGCCCCTGCGCCTGCCGCTCATGGATCTGACCGATCAGCTCGCCGTCGCGCCGGGCGCGGTCTGGGGACGTCTCAGCCAGACCCTCCTGCCTGCCTCCGAGCGCTACGCTGCGGACATCGTGCTGGTGGGCAGGCTGCAGCGGCGGGGCGACGGCGCCTGGGCGAGCAGCTGGGAAGCCTGGATCGACGGCGAGGTGCGCGAGCTCAATCTCGACGACAGCGATGCGGCGCGGCTGGGTGCCGCCGCAGCCGACCTGGTGGCGGACGACCTGGTGCAGCGCTATGCGGTGCTCGATCGCGGGAGTCGGCAGCTGCGGCTCTCGGTCAGTGCCGTGCGCGGTGCCGCGGATTACGCGGCGCTCCTGAGCTATCTGTCCGGTCTCGAATTCGTCGACGATATCGTGGTCACCGGCGTCGCGGGGGACCGGGTCGATGTCACCCTGTCGACGGCAGCCCAGGCGGAGCAGCTGCTCGGACTGTTCCGAATCGACGGCAGGCTCTACGACGATCGGCTCAGTCTGGTCGCCGGCAGCGACCTCAGCCTGGTGTGGCGGAACCGCTGACGCCATGAGCCTCGCCTATCTGCCGAACCTGATCACGGTGGCGCGAATCTTCCTCGTGCTGCCCACCGCCTGGCTGCTCTGGGATTCGCGCTATGTGGAAGCGCTGGTGCTCATGAGCATCGCCGGCGCCTCGGATGCCCTGGACGGCTGGCTGGCCCGGCGGCTGGGCGCGCTCAGTCAGCTGGGGGCGGCCCTGGACCCGGTGGCGGACAAGCTGCTGGTGGCGGCGATGATCGTGATCTTCACGATTCAGGGGCATCTGCCGCTGTGGTTGACCCTGATCGTCGTGGGTCGGGACGCCACCATCCTGGCTGGCGCCGGCGTGTACCGCCTGCTGTTCGACGAGATCGAGCTGGCACCGACTTTCATCAGCAAGACCAACACCGCCGTGCAGATCGCAACCCTGCTGATCATGCTGCTGTCGCTGTGTGGATTCGGGGCGCTCAGCACGGTGGCCACGGCGCTCATCGATCCCTACTGCTTCTATCTGCTGGCGCTGCTCGGCATCGCGTCGGGCGTCGACTACGTCGTCACCTGGAGCGTGCGGGCGCTGCGCCGCCACCGTGAGCACCGGGAAAGTCCGTGATCCGTCCCGGCGCCACGCCCACACAGCTGACGCTCGCATTTCCGCTGCGTCCGCGCAGCCGTTTCGAGCAGTTCGTCAGCGGTCAGAATCAGGAGCTGCTCGAGCGCCTCGAGGCCCTGGCTGCGCACCAGGGCTCGTTTGCCGGCTGCTACCTGACCGGAGCCCAGGGGTCGGGCAAGACGCACCTGCTGCAGGCGGCCTGCCAGCGTGCCGGCACGCTGGGTCGCCGGGCCATGTACCTGCCCCTGTCCGACCCGGCGCTCGACCCGGAGTCGCTGGACGGGCTCGAGCGGATGGCGCTGGTGGCGCTGGACGACGTGCACACCTGGCTCGGCTCGCCGGCACGTGAACGGGCGCTGCTCGGCCTGTATCAGGGGTTGCTGCAGCAGGGCGCAACGCTGCTGGTGGCCGCGCCCGTGGCCGCGGCGGCGCTGCAGTGCCGGTTTGCCGACCTGTGCTCGCGCCTGCGGGCGCTCGACGGGTATCAGCTGCGCCCGCTCGACGATGGCGGTAAGCAACGGCTGCTGGCGGAGCTCGCCGCCAACCGCGGTCTGACCCTGGCGGCTGAGGTGCTGGACTTCTGGCTGACCCGAGGCAGCCGTGACCTGCCGACCCTGCTGGCCCAGCTCGACGCCCTCGACGCGGCGTCGCTGGCGGCGCAGCGGCGTGTGACCGTGCCGCTGCTCAAGCAGGTGCTCGGCCTGTGAGGCATCTGCTGTGCACCGGCGGCGGCACGGCCGGGCACGTGATTCCGGCCATTCCTGTGCTGCGTGCAGCCCGCGCCGCGGGCGCCCGGGTCAGCTTCGTCGGCAGCCGTTCCGGGCTGGAGCAAAAACTGCTGGCGGACGTGGATGTCGACTTCTACGGCATCGCGGCCGGTAAGCTGCGTCGCTATCTGAGCCTCGAGAACGTCGTTGATGCGTTTCGCGTGCTGGCCGGTATCTGGCAGGCATTCTGGCTGCTGCGGCGCCTGCGGCCGAGCGTGGTGTTCTCCAAGGGCGGATTCGTCAGCTTCCCCGTCGTGTTCGCGGCCTGGCTGCTGCGGATCCCTTGCGTCGCCCACGAATCCGACCTGACCCCGGGGCTCGCGAATCGGCTGGCGCTGCCATTCGTGCGCACGCTGTGCGTGAACTTCGAGCCGGTGTCCGGCTTTGCTGGCCGCCAGCTGGTCACCGGTACGCCGCTGCGATCGGAGCTGATGGCCGGCGACGCCGAGCGCGGGCGCCGTGCGCTCGGCATCGACGGCTCCCGGCCGCTGCTGCTGGTCACCGGCGGCAGCCTTGGTGCCGAAGCCATCAACGGCGCGCTGCGGGCCGCGCTGCCGCGCCTGCTCGCACGGTTCGAGGTAGTGCACGTGTGCGGCCCCGGCAAGACCGTGAGCGACCCGTCGCCCGGGTACCATCAGTTCGAATTCGTCGGTGCGGGCTGGGGCGATCTGCTGGCTGCGGCCGATCTGGTGGTGTCGCGCGCCGGCGCCAACACCCTGTTCGAGCTCCTCGCCCTGCGCAAGCCGAACCTGCTCATCCCGTTGTCGCGCCGCGTCAGCCGCGGCGACCAGATCGAGAACGCCGGCTACGCCAGCCGTCATGGCTACAGCCGCGTTCTGGCCGAGGAAGAGCTGACCGCCGACTCGCTGGTGCCGGCGGTCGAGAGCGCGTTTTCGGAGCTGCCGCAGCTGCAACGCAAGCTTGCCGGGTTCGTCGTCCCCGATGCGGTGGCGCTGATCATGGCCGCGCTGCGGCAGGCCGAGCAGGGCCATGACGGATCCGGCTGAGTACGTCGTCCGGCTGGGCGTGGCCGATGCATTCACGCGCGCCGGCGAGCCGCTCGGTTGACGGCAGCTGCCGGGGCGTCTTGCTTTGCCGCGGGCGATCCGCGAAGGTAGCGCGCTTTCTCCGCCGGCGGCGGCGTATGGGACCATGACGGAACGGCACATGTACAAGATCAAGACCTTCAACCAGATCGCCCTGAAGGGGCTGGAACGGTTTCCGCGGGACCAGTTCGAGGTCTCGAGCGAAAGCTCGGAGCCGCACGCGATTCTGCTGCGCAGCCACAAGCTCGCAGAGGCCGACCTGACCCGCAGTCTGCGCGCGATCGCCAGGGCCGGCGCCGGCGTCAACAACGTGCCGGTGGAGGCCTGTACCGGCAAGGGTATCGTCGTGTTCAACACGCCGGGAGCCAATGCCAATTCGGTCAAAGAGCTGGTGCTCACCGCGCTGCTGCTCGCCTCGCGCGACGTGGTGGGCGGGGTCGCCTACGTGCGTTCGCTCAGCGGCATCAGCGACGAGGCCGAGCTCAACCGGCTGGTGGAGGCGGAGAAGAAGCGCTTCGGCGGCTGCGAGCTCAAAGGCAAGGCGCTCGGTGTGGTGGGTCTCGGCGCCATCGGCTCGCTGGTGGCCCGCGCCGCGCTGGATCTGGGCATGGACGTGCTGGGTTACGATCCGGCCATCTCAGTGGATGCCGCCTGGCGCCTGCCCTCGGAAGTGCAGCGCATGGAGAACCTGCCGAGCCTGTTCGCGCGCGCCGACTACGTGACCCTGCACGTGCCGTTGCTGCCGGAAACCACCGGCATGATCAACGAGGCCAGCCTGCGTGCGTTCCGGCCCGGCAGCGTGCTGCTGAACTTCGCGCGCCAGCCCATCGTCGACACCCGTGCGCTGCATGCGGCCCTCAGCGACGGGCGCATCGGCCGCTACGTCGCGGACTTCCCGGTCCCGGAACTGCTCGACGATCCGCGCGTGCTGCTCACCCCCCATCTGGGTGCCAGCACCGAAGAGGCCGAGGAGAACTGCGCGGTGATGGCGGCGGAACAGCTGGTGGATTTTCTGCGCAGCGGCAATATCCGCAACTCGGTCAACTTCCCGTCCGTGAGCCTCGATTCCACCGGCGGCTACCGGCTTGCGGTGACCAACCGCAACGTGCCGGGCATGCTCAACAAGATCACCTCGGTGCTGGCGCAACGCCAGATCAACGTGGTGGACATGATCAACAAGAGCCGCGGGGACGTGGCCTACAACCTGATAGACGTCGCCGACGAGGTCGATCAGGCATCCATCGACGAGATCTGCGGCATCGACAGCGTGATGAACGTGCGTGAGTTTCGGATCTGAGGGGCCGGTGGGTCAGCAATCAGCGGGCATCTGAGACTGAACGTCTCGATGTCTGCTCCCGCCGAACAACAGGCGCGCTAGTTTGCCAGTTTCCGGTTGACGTAGCCTACGAACTCATCTGACCAGGCCGGGTTGTCAGGTGATTCCGCTTCCCAGACTTCACGCATCGCGGGGTGTTGCTTCAACAACGTCACGAGCAGGTCCAGGTAGAAGTGGGGCGGACGGCCTGGGAGGCGCAAGCTATCAGCTCTCAGCCAGGCGTCGCGCATGCAGAGGATCTGGTGGATCACCAGAGCGCGCCATCGCCAGTTCTCATCCTCATCGAGATCGCCACCTTCATTGGCAATGCGGTCGATTCTGGCGAGGTCCTCGCTCTGCGCGATCACCAGGAATCGCTCGCGAATCCGGTCCATGTGTACGTCGATATGTCTGGCCGCTTCGTACCTGTTCGAGTTGCGGACCTGGACTGCCAGATACACCAGAGTCATCAGCACGGCGATTGATCCGATAAATTCGCCGTAATTGCCCAGCAGCTGAGCAAACGTCAGATGATCCATTGATGTCCCCCACCCGCGATTGAGGAGGAGGGTATATCAGCCCAGATCGATCGGCGAGTAGTGGGAATGCGTCGAGAGCGGGCGGTAGTTCCTCAGGTGCGAAAGTCTTCTTTTCGCCTCGGAGCAGCGCGCGGACCGTCAGTTCCTCGCCCCAAACCGGTAGCCTCGTCGCGCCTGACGCTCACGGAAGCGCTGCGGCGACAGGGCCACCTCCTCTTCTGTCGTCAGCGGTGCGAAATCGCCAAGCACACGCGCCGTGAGGATGGCCGCCGCCAGCGGCGCGCTGGCCATGCCCATGGAGCCGTGCCCGGTGCTCACCAGACAATGCCGCAGCTCGCTGCCGTCGCGCGCATACAGCGGTCCGGCAACCGGCAGGCGATCGGACGAAACGCAGCGCGTTCCGCGCGCGCGGGTCAGCCATTGCCATCGGTGCCCCTCCAGCTGCGCGAGGTTGTGTGCGGTTGCCCGCGCCGGCTCCCAGGGGCTGTATTCGTAGGTGGCGCCGGCAATCAGCTGGCCGCCGTTTGGTACCAGGTAGCCGTTGCCCACCACAGGTGTGACGGGAGGTGCTGTGTCCTCCAGCTGCACGACGTCGAGCTGACCGTGTACGACGGCGAGCTCGAGAAAGTGCCCGGCGGTGAAGTCGCGGCAGGCGCCGGCGCAGGCCAGCACGTCGATCCCTTCCTGCAGATCGGAAACGGCGGTGGTCAGGCGCTCGTGGCGCCGTTCGACGTCGTGGTGAGCCAGCAGTGCCGCGCACAGCGCCGCCGGTCGGATCACGGCGCCGTCGCGGAACCAGAGGCTGGTGCCCGGTACGGCCCAGCCGGAGCGGCGGCGCGCTTCCTCTGCCGGAACTGCGCTGAGCCAGGCGTCCCGGTCCTGGCGCGGGTTGTAGGCATGGGCGATGGTCGCCAGGCGCTCGCTGCCGGCGTCGTCCGCTGCCCCCTGCAGCACGCCCGTCCGCCGCACCGCGCCGTCCTCGCCGGTCCAGCGGCTCAGAAAGGCACTGGCATAGAGAAACGCATGGGCGCGCACGCTGCCGGCGGTCGAGGCGTCTGCGAGCAGGCGGCCATGCAGCACCGCGGCCGGTATCTGCGAGCCGGGTCCGTCCCCTTCCGGGGCCCTGGTTGGAGCAGGGTCCCACACTTCGCAGGCAACGCCCTGCTCGGCCAGGTGGCGCGCCACGGTGGCACCGGCGAGCCCGGCACCGGCGATGCGCACGCGCGCCGGCACCTGCCGGCGCGGTCGTCCTGCGGGCGAGAACCGGCCCGCCAGGCTTTCGCGCTTGTGCGGGCGCTGATCGACGCGCCGCATGGAGAAACCCACGGCTTCGAGCGCCCGGCGAACGCGGCCGGCGGCAGTGAAGGTCGCCACCGTGGAGCCCTGGTGCGACAGTCGGGCCATGTGCTCAAACAGACTGTCCCGCCACATCTGCGGGTTGCGGTCGGGCGCGAACCCGTCGAGAAACCAGGCGCTCACCGGCTGCAGCTGACGGGCGACGATGTCAGCGAGACCAGTCTCCGCGTCGCCCCAGAACAGAGAAAGCGTGATGCGGCCATTCATCAGCACGCGTCGGTGCCAGCCGCGCACCAGCGGCGGGTAGCCTTCGGCCAGCTCCGCATACACGGGCTGCTCGCGGCTGCGCCGCCGCGCCAGCTCGCGGAACGCCTTCGGCTCGATGGGCGCCGCCTCGAAGGACACGAAATGCATGCTGCCGCCGACAGCACGGCAGGCTTCTGCGGCAACGGCGAAGTTGAGCCCGGAGCCGAACCCGAGCTCACCGATGACCGGGCGCAGCCCGGGATCGAGCAGCGTCTCGAACGAGCTTGGTGCGAGGAACACCCGACGCACCTCGGCGGCACCGTCGGCGGCGTGATAGATGTCGCCGAACCGGGTCGAGAAGGGCTGATCGCCGCGCCAGTCGAGGGCGGCAGGCTCGATGGCCGGACCGCTCAGGTGTCGTCGCCCGTTGCGATGGGTCGGGCCGGATCGCGGATCCACTCACTCCAGCTGCCCGGATACAGGGCCGGCTCTTCGCGGCCGGCGATGCGCAGGGCGAGCACGTCGTGGGCCGCCGTGACGCCGGAGCCGCAGTAGCAGATGAGCGAATCCGGCAGGTCACGAAATCTGGCCGCCAGAGCGTCCGGCGGCAGGAACCGGCCGTCGGCACCCAGGTTGCCCTGAAACGGCAGGCACACGGCGCCCGGAATGTGCCCCGCGACCGGATCAATGGGTTCTTCCTCGCCGCGGAACCGCGCTTCGCTGCGCGCGTCCACGAGGCACACGCCCGCGCCGCGTTGCTGCACGTCGTCGGCCGAAACCGTGCGCGTCAGCGGCGGACGGATCGAGAACGAGCCGGGTGTCGGTTCGGCCGGATCCTGGCTCAGGGGCCCCGGCCAAGCCTGGATGCCACCATCGAGCACCGCCACCGCGGCGTGTCCCAGCGAGCGGATGCACCACCAGATTCGGGCGGCAAAGGCGCCACCGGCGTCGTCGTACGCGACTACCTGATCGGAATCGCTGACGCCCCAGCGGCGCAGTCGTGCAGCCAGGCGCTCGGGGTCGGGCAGGGGATGACGGCCCCCGGCTCCAGGCGCGTCGGCAAAGTCGTCGTCCAGACTGGCGTAGCAGGCACCCGGCAGGTGTCCGGCGGCGTATGCCGCCGGCCCGAAGGCGGGGTCGCCCAGTCGCCCGCGACAGTCAAGAATAATGACGTCATTGCCGAGGGACTGGAGGTCTTCAGCGGAAATCAGCGTGGTGAACATGGCGTTAGGGCGCTCAGCCTTGACTCAGTTTGGACTCAGTTCGCAATTCGCCGCGCATGATAGCGGGTAACTGCGCCCGGTTCCCCCAGTGGTGTGATGCCGGGCCCTATACTCAAGTAGTGGAATCTACAAGTGGTTTTTGTGGGGGCTTATTGTCACAATCGCCGCCATCTTTCACTGCGACGCGCATCGTAAAGGAGAATGCAGCACGTGAACGCCCTTCTGAACTGGCTCGCCCATGGATTCCTGAACTTTTCCGTGCTCGAGCTGGTGGCTTTTACCCTGGTCATGACCCACATCACCATCGTGTCGGTGACCGTATACCTGCACCGTCACTCGGCGCATCGTTCGGTGGATCTGCATCCGGCGCTGCAGCACTTTTTCCGGTTCTGGCTGTGGATGACCACCGGCATGGTCACCAAGGAGTGGACGGCCATTCACCGCAAGCATCACGCGGTGTGCGAGACCGAGGACGACCCGCACAGCCCGCAGATTCAGGGTCTGAAGAAGATCTTCTGGCAGGGCGCCGAGGTGTACCGCGAAGCGGCAACCCCTGAAACCCTGAAGCGCTTCGGCGCCGGCACCCCGGACGACTGGATGGAGCGCAACGTCTACGGCCGCTTCAGCGCCGGCGGGGTCACACTCATGGCGCTGATCGACGTGGCGCTGTTCGGCGCCATCGGCCTGACCATCTGGGCCGTGCAGATGCTCTGGATTCCGGTGATGGCGGCCGGCGTGATCAACGGCATCGGCCACTACTGGGGCTATCGCAATTTCGAGTGCCCGGACGCGGCCACCAACATATCGCCCTGGGGCATCATCATCGGCGGCGAGGAGCTGCACAACAATCACCACACCTATCCCAACTCCGCGAAGCTGTCGCAGAAGCCGTGGGAGTTCGACATCGGCTGGATGTGGATCCGCATCTTCCAGGCCTTCGGCCTGGCGGCGCCGCGCAGCACCGGCCCGGTGGTGGAAAAGGTGCCCGGCAAGTCGACGCTGGACATGGATACCGCGTGGGCGGTGCTCAACGACCGTTTCCGCGTGATGGCCAAGTACGCGGAGTCGGTGGTTGCCCCGCTGGTGGAGCAGGAGCTGTCGCGGGCCGGCGAGGCGACGCGCGGCGTCGTGCGGCGGACCAAGCGCGTGCTGTGCCGGGAGGACTCCCTGCTCGACGACGCGGGCAAGCAGCAGATTGATCAGGTCACCAGCGCGAGCCCGCTGCTCAAGCAGGCCTACGAGTACCGTCAGCGCCTGCAGGCGGTGTGGGCCAAGCGCGGCGGCAACGCCGAAGAGCTGGTGCGCGAGCTCAAGCAGTGGTGCGTCGATGCCGAAGCTTCCGGCATTCAGGCGCTGCGCGACTTCGTGCAGGAAATCAAGACCTACTCGATTCCACGGAAGGTCCGGGCAGCCTGATCGCCTTCCCGGGGTTGGCGCGGTAACCGTCGAGCGGCGCTACATCCGCTCGACGGTTTCGATTCCCAGCAGCCCCAATCCCAGCTTCAATGCTTCGCCCGCCCGGGCGCACAGGCGCAACCGGCTGTCGCGGGTGCGGTCGTCTGCATTGAGAATCGGGCACGCCTCGTAGAAGCGCATGAACTGCGTCGCCAGCTCGAACAGGTAGCTGCACAGATAGTGCGGGAAGCCGTCCGCGGCCGCCTGCTCGGCTGCTTCCTGCAGCCGCAGAATCTGCACCGCCAGCGCGTGCTCCGCCGGCTCTCGGACCTGCACGGCGCCGGTGAGCGTCTCCGGGTCGACGTCGCCGCGCCGGAAGACGCTGCGGATCCGCGTGTAGGCGTATTGCAGATAGGGGGCGGTATTGCCGTCCAGGGCCAGCATCTGATCCCAGTCGAACACGTAGTCGCTGGTGCGGTTTTTGGACAGGTCCGCATACTTCACCGCGCCGATGCCCACGGTCCGCGCAATCTGACGGCGTTCCGCCTCGGGCAGCTCGGGGCTTTTCTCGGTGACCAGCGCGTAGGCCCGGCTCTCTGCTTCGTCGAGCAGCTCGTCGAGTTTCACCACGCCGCCCTCGCGGGTCTTGAACGGCTTGCCGTCGCTGCCGAGCATTGCGCCGAACGGCATGTGCTCGAGCCGCATGCCCGGCGGCACGAATCCCGCGCGCCGCGCCACCGCGAAGATCTGGCGGAAGTGCAGCGCCTGACGCGCATCGGTGAGGTAGAGCACGCGGTCGGCGTGCAGCGTCCCGGCTCGGTAGCGCAGCGCCGCGAGGTCGGTGGTGGCGTACAGGTAGCCGCCGTCGGACTTCTGCACGATCACAGGCAGCGGCTGCCCGTCCTTGCCGGTGAACTCTTCCAGGAACACACAGCGCGCGCCGTCTGATACCTGCAGCAGCCCTTCCTGATCGAGCACTGCGACCACCTGGGCGAGGTCGTCGTTGTATGCGCTCTCGGCATGCACGTCGTCGCGGCTGAGCGTGACGCCCAGGCGGTCGTAGAGCGCCTGACAGTACGACAGGGATATGTCGATGAAACGCTGCCATCGGGCCCGCGCGTCCGCGTCCCCCGACTGCAGTGCCACCACGGTCCTGCGGCTGCGCTGCGCGAACTCGGGGTCTTCGTCGAAGCGGCGCTTGGCTTCGCGATAGAAGGTTTCCAGGTCTTTGAGCTGCCCGGAGTCGGCGCCGGTGTCGGTCATGTGGGTCAGCAGCATGCCGAACTGCGTGCCCCAGTCGCCGACGTGATTCTGGCGGATCACGTGGTGACCCAGAGCCTCCAGAATACGTGCCAGGGCGTCGCCGATGATGGTGCTGCGCAGGTGCCCGACGTGCATCTCCTTGGCCAGATTGGGGCTGGAGTAGTCAACCACCACCGTCTCAGGCGCGTCGGTGGCCGCGAGCAGCGCGGCATCGGCGGTTATCCGACTGGCGAGAAAGCCGTCGTCGAGCCGCAGATTGATGAAGCCCGGGCCGGCGATCTCCGGCGGCGCGGTGATGCCGTCCAGGTTCGCGTGCCGCAGCACCTGCTCGGCGAGTGCGCGCGGGTTCTGCCGGATGCGCTTGGCCGCGCCCATGATGCCGTTGGCCTGATAGTCGCCGAATTCGGGTTTGCTCGCCGGCTGTACCACCGCCGGAGCCGGTTCACCCAGACTCGCGGCCAGTGCGGCTTCGATTCGCTCGGAGAGCAGGGTTCGAATGTTCACAGGCGGCGTCCGCTGCTCACTCTTCCGCGCCCACCACGTCTTCCGCCTGCAGGCCCTTGTCGCGCTCCGCCACGACGAAGGTGACGCTCTGGCCGTCGCGCAGCGCCGGCCGGCGGCCGCCGTCGTCCTCGAGCGGGCGAATCGATCGCTGGTGGACGAAGATCTCCTCGCCCGACTCCCGGATCACGAAACCGAACCCCTTGTTGCGGTTGAACCATTTGACCGTGCCGGTCTCGCGCGGTCCGGGGGCGGCTGCCGGGGCCGGCTCGCGCCTGGCGCCCGAATCCGCAGCACCGCCGCGGGCAGGGGCCTGGCGTTCGCGCTCACCGCGCCCTCGAGTGCCGTCGCGGCCGCCGCGTCCGCGGCCCGATTCCCGTTGGCCCTCGCCGCCACCGTCACGACGCCCGCCACTGCCACCGGTGCCGCCGGGCCGCTCGCCCCTGGCGCTCTGGCGCTCTGCCGCGGGCTGCGCGGGCGCCGGTCGGCCAAGGGACGCCAGACGCAGGTTCAGCAGGCCGGACAGAAACAGCGTGACGGCGCACAGCACCAGCAGCGCGACGTAGCTGCCCGGCCACAGCCGGCTGTAGATCTCGGTGATGACGGCGGCGAAGAACACCGCGCTCGCCGCGGCAATCAGTAGCGTTCTCATTCGGCGGATCCGCTGCAAAACCCGCAATGATACAGAACCGGGCGGAGGCGTGGGAACGGCGGCACGGTATGCGGTGCCGACGCTGACCGTTCGCGCCGGCTCAGGGCAGGCGTCTGGCTTCGATGATGACCACCGGCGTATCCGGGACGCCGGCCATGCCCTGCTGGATGCCGGTGTCCACGAGTTCGATGTCCTCGACCACGTCGAACCCTCGGATCACCTCGCCGAACACGGTGTAGCCGGGCCGGCCGGGGGTGGCATTCAGGTGGGCATTGTCGCGCACGTTGATGAAGAACTGCGTATCTGCGGAATCCGGATCGTCCAGGCGCGCCATGGCCACGGTGCCCATGCGGTTGCTGAGCCCGTTGTTCGACTCGTTCACAACCGTCCCGGGCGGCGTGCGATACACCAGATGCTCGTCGTAGCCGCCGGCCTGGATGACGAAGTTCGCGACCACCCGATGGAAGATCAACCCGTTGTAGAAACCCTCGTCCACCAGGCGCAGAAAGTTCGCGACGGTGCGCGGCGCGCGCTCGCGGTAGAGCTGAATGTCGATCTCGCCGAGGCTGGTGACCAGGCGCACGACAGGCTCGTTCGCGCCGTTCGCCCCCGCGTCGGCAGCGGCAGTTGCCTGCGCACCCGCTGGCGCGCCGGGAAGCAGGCCGAAGGGGCCCAGGCACAGCAGCGCAAGCAGCAGACGGCGACGGATTTGAACGATACTCATTGTCGGTATCCCAGAGCCTCGAGATAGGCTTTGACGGTTGCAGTGAGCCCGAGGTTCAGCGCGTCGCTGATGAGCGCGTGGCCGATGGAGACCTCGGCGATCTCGTCGATGCGGCTGAACAGCGGCAGGTTGTTGAGATCCAGATCGTGCCCGGCGTTGACGCCCAGACCGAGCCCGGCGGCGTGCTGAGCCGCATGCCGGTAGGTGGCCAGGCTCTCCAGTGCGCGCGGATCGTCGGCGCCCCAGGCATTCACGGTCGCCGCGAAAGGCCCGGTGTACAGCTCGATGCGATCGGCGCCCACACGCCGGGCGGCGGTGATCTGCTCCGGCACCGGATCCATGAACAGACTCACCCGGGCACCCAGATTCTGGTAGCGGCGGATCGCAGCTTCCAGGGCGCCGGTGTCGCCCGACAGATCCCAGCCATGGTCCGAGGTCAGCTGGTTGTCGCTGTCCGGAACCAGCGTGGCCTGGTGCGGGCGCGCGCTGTCGATGAGCGCGTCGAAGCCCGGGTAGCCGTCGTCCCGGGGACCGGCGAACGGATTGCCTTCGATGTTGAACTCGATGCCGGGATAGGCGCGCAGCAGCTCCGCCAGGTCGGCGACGTCGGCCGGTCGCACGTGGCGCTGATCAGGACGGGGATGGACCGTGATGCCGTGCGCGCCGGCGGCCAGCACCGTGCGCGCGGCGCCGGTGACGCTGGGGGTGTGGCCCTCGCGCGAATTGCGGATGAGGGCGACCTTGTTCAGGTTGACGCTGAGTGCCGCGGCCATGGCGGTCAGTTCCAGGCGCTGCGCCGGGGTCGCGCCTTGATGGCGACGCCAAGCACCAGCCCCAGCAGCACCAACCCGCCGCCGATCATCAGCCAGCGCTCCTGAACGTTGTCGTGTGCCGTTTCCAGCTCGTCCACCAGGGCGTCGAGCTCACCGCGCAGGCGCGCGTTGAGCTCGGTGAGACGCTTGTTCTCCGCTTCGGTTTCCAGCGCGCCGGCTGATACGCGCTTGATCTCGGCGAGTTCCTGCTCGAGCCGGGAAACCTGCGTGCTCAGGCTCTCGTTGCTCTCCTCCGCCTGGCCCTTGTCGCGGCGCAGAGCCTCCAGCTGGCCGCGCAGGTCCGCTGCGGCCTTCTTCGCGGCTTCCATGTCGCGGCGTGCCGCTGCGAGCTGATCGCGCGCAATGGGCTGGCTCACCAGATACTGGATCGGCACCCAGCCCTCGGTGCCGCTGGGTGTGCGCACGCGGGCGTACCCGCTGTCGCTGTCGCGCTCCAGCACGTCCAGAGCGGTGCCGCTCGGCAGCCCGCGGTGCAGAATCCGGTACGAGGTGGACGGCCCGCTGCGCAGCGGTACCAGGAGCTCGTCGACGATGTAGGCGGTCTCGGCGCGCAGCGGCGCTGCTGCCAGCATGACCGCGAAGAAGGCCAGCAGCAGGGTCGGAGCGCGCGGGCCGGAGCGGTGATCAGGAGCGTGCATTGTCGTCGGCATCCACTGTCTGCTTGCCCATGGCCGGCTGCTGCTCGAGAAACCCCTTGCGTGACAGGTAGACCATGGTGATCACGATGTAGAGGAAGGTTAGCGCAAAACCGCCGATCAGCTTGTAGCTGACCCAGACCTCCATGGAGAAGTTGTAGGCCACCACCAGGTTGAGCGCCCCGGCAACGAAGAAGCCGGCCGCCCAGCCGAAGTTCAGGCGCGCCCAGACCTCGTCGACCAGGCTGAGCTGCTTGCCGAGCAGACGCTTGGTCAGGTTTTCCGAGCCCATGACGTGGCTTGCGAGCAGCGAGACGGCGAGGATCCAGTTGACGATGGTGGGTTTCCACTGAATGAACAGCTCGTTGCGGAACGCGAGCGTCAGGCCGCCGAAGATCATGCTCGCCCAGAACGTGATCTTCAGCTCGCGGCCCACGGGCCGGCGCAGCGCCAGGTAAACGAGCACCTGCAGAGTGACTGCAGCCATCAGCGCAGCCGTGGCATAGTAGATGTCGCTGCTGAAGAACACGGCGACGAACAGCGCGATGGGTAGAAAGTCGAGCAGCTGGTTCATAATGTGGCGCCCGCGGCGTCAATCGGCGAAGGATAATAACAGCATCGAGCCAGTACTTTTCCATCCACCCGGTCAACCCGCAGCCGCGGCTGCTGCAGCGCGCCGCGGAGATCATCCGCGCCGGCGGGCTGGTGGTCTACCCCACCGACACCACCTACGCGCTGGGCTGCCATCTGGGGGACAAGAATGCCGCAGAGCGGATCCGCCAGATCCGTCAGCTGGACAAGAATCACTATCTGACCATGACCTGCCGCGACCTGTCGCAGATCGCCACCTATGCCCGGGTCAGCGATCCCGATTACCGCATTCTGCGCAAGCTCACCCCCGGGCCCTTCACCTTTCTGCTGCCCGCTACGCGGGAGGTGCCCAAACGGCTGCTGCATCCCAAGCGTCGCACCATCGGGCTGCGCGTGCCTGACCATCCCATCGCGCTGGGGCTGCTCGAGGCCCTGGGCGAGCCCATGATGACGACCACCATGCAGCTGCCCGGCGAAGAGCTGCCGCTCAGCGATCCGGAGGTCATCCGCGAGCGGCTGTCGGCACGGGTGGACGTGATCCTCGACGGCGGGGCGTGCGGGCTCACACCGACCACGGTGGTGGATCTCACCGGCGAAGCGCCGGAAGTCATCCGTCAGGGTTTGGGTGAGTTTGTCTGACAGCCTATAATGGCGCCTCATCAGCGGAAGAAGGCACTGCGTTGAGCAGTCAAGATTCGAGTAGTCGCGTGCTGTCCGGCATGCGGCCCACGGGCCGGTTGCATCTCGGCCATTATCACGGGGTCATCAAGAGCTGGGTCCAGCTGCAGCACGAGTACGAGTGCTTCTTCTTCGTTGCCGACTGGCACGCGCTGACCACCAACTACGAAGACACGCGCAATCTGGAGCAGTACACCCTCGATATGGTGGTGGACTGGCTGGCCGCCGGGGTCAATCCGGGCGCTGCGACGCTGTTCGTGCAGTCCAAGGTGCCGGAGCACGCCGAGCTGCACCTGCTGCTGTCCATGATCACCCCCGTGAGCTGGCTCGAACGGGTGCCGAGTTACAAGGACCAGCAGCTCAAGCTCAACGACAAGGACCTGTCCACCTACGGGTTTCTCGGCTATCCGCTGCTGCAGGCGGCCGACATTCTGGTCTACCGCGCCGGTCAGGTACCGGTTGGGGCCGATCAGGTGGCCCATGTCGAGCTGACCCGCGAGGTGGCGCGCCGCTTCAACCACATCTACGGGCGCGAGCCGGGTTTCGAGGAGCTCGCCGAAGCGGCGGCGACCAAGATGGGCAAGAAGGCGGCGCGCCTGTACCGGGACCTGCGCCGCCGCTACGTGGAGCAAGGTGACGGCGAGGCGCTGGAGCGCGCCCGCGCGCTGCTGGCCGAGCAGCAGAACCTGTCGCTCGGCGACCGCGAGCGGCTGTTCGGCTACCTGGAGGGCGGCGGGCGTATCATCCTGCCGGAACCGCACGCGCTGCTCACGCCCGCGGCCAAGGTGCCGGGGCTGGACGGCGAGAAGATGTCCAAGTCCTACAACAACATCATCAGCCTGCGTGAGGCGCCGGAGAGCATCGAAGAGAAGGTGCGCACGATGAAGACCGATCCGGCCCGCGTGCGCCGCAGCGATCCGGGCGATCCGAACAACTGTCCCGTGTTCGCCCTGCATCAGATCTACTCTGCGGAAGAAACACGCGCCTGGGCAGCCGATGGCTGCCGCTCTGCAGGCATCGGCTGCATCGACTGCAAGAAGCCGCTGATCGACGCGATCAACGCCGAGCAGGCGGTGATGCGCGAGCGCGCCCGGCAGTTCGAAGAAGATCCGGATCTGGTACAGTCGATTCTGCTCGAAGGCTCCGAGAAAGCCCGCGACGTGGCCAGGGAGACGCTGGACGAAGTGCGTTCGGCCATTGGTATCGCACACAGATAAGGGTGCTTCCGCGCTGCCGGGCTGTCCGGCGGCGGGTCCAGACAGAGATCCCAGCATGACCCAGCACAACCAGCCCCAGCGCAGACTGCACCTGGTCAGACAGGATCAGGAGGACACGGTCGCGCTGGTGCGCGGCGAGGCCGTTCAGCAGCTGCCGACGGATCTGTACATCCCGCCGGAGGCGCTCGAGGTGTTCCTCGAGACTTTCGAGGGTCCCCTGGATCTGCTGCTGTACCTGATCCGCCGCGAGAACCTGGATATTCTCGATATCCGGGTGGCCGACATCACCGAGCAGTACATGAGCTACATCGAGCTGATGAAGGCCATGCAGCTCGAGCTTGCCGGCGAGTACCTGCTGATGGCGGCCATGCTGGCCGAGATCAAATCGCGCATGCTGCTGCCGCGGCCGGTCGGCGACGACACGGAGGAGGACGATCCGCGCGCGGAGCTGATCCGCCGCCTGCAGGAGTACGAGCAGATCAAGAGCGCGGCGGAAGACATCGACGCGCTGCCGCGCCTCGAGCGCGACCTGTACCTGGGCCGCGCTGCGCGTCCGCAGCTGGTGCGTCAGCACGCCGACCCGGAAGTCGATCTCAAAGAGGTGCTGCTGGCGCTGGCGCAGGTGCTGCGCCGCGCCGAGATGTTTCACAGTCATGCCGTGCAGCTCGAACCGTTGTCGGTGCGCGAGCGCATGAGCAGCGTGCTGGCGCGGGTCAGCGAGTCGCGCGACTTCGTGCCGTTCAACGAGATGTTCACGATCGAGGAAGGCCGCATGGGCGTGGTGGTCACCTTCCTCGCGATTCTCGAGCTGCTGCGCGAGCGGCTGCTGGAGTTCGTGCAGAACGAGGCCTTCGCGCCCATCTACGTGCGGGCGGCGGGGAGCGCGCAGTGACGGATCTGATCGACACCGGCAAGCTCAAGCAGATCGTCGAGGCGGCCCTGCTCGCTGCCGACGAACCGCTCTCGGTAGACCGGCTGACCAAGCTGTTCGCGCACGGCGAGCTCGATACCGAAGAGGGGCGCGCGCAGATCCGGCAGGTGCTCGAAACCCTGGAAGCGGAGGCGGAAGGACGCGGCTACGAGCTCAAGCGGGTGGCGTCAGGCTATCGCTACCAGGTGCGCCAGGAGCTCTCCGAATGGATCAGCCGGCTCTGGGAAGAGAAGCCGCCGCGCTACTCGCGCGCGCTTCTGGAGACGCTGGCGCTGGTGGCGTACCGGCAGCCGGTGACCCGTGGTGACATCGAGCAGGTGCGAGGGGTCGCGGTGAGCCCCAACATCATGCGCACGCTGCTGGAGCGCGGCTGGATCCGTGTGGTGGGTCAGCGCGAGGTGCCGGGACGCCCGTCGATGTACGGCACCACCAGGGCGTTTCTCGACTACTTCAACCTGAAGAGCCTGGATCAGCTGCCGCCGCTGGCTGAGATCCGCTCGCTGATCGAGCCGCTGGTGCTCGAGGAGGTGGCGGACGAGGCGCGGGAGGTGGCCGAGCACGATCACCCGGAGGTGTTCGAGGACGCGTCCGACGAAGTATCGGTCGACGAAGCGTCGGTGGACGACGCCCCCACCGCCGAGGTGGCTGGGGCTGCCGAGCTGGTGACGGCGGACAGCGAAGCTGACGATCAGCCGGACCAGCGGTCGCCGCACAAGGCAGAAGTGGTCCGCCTGCCCACCGCACCTTCCAGCTGAGGGCCGCAGGTGAGCGACAGCGCCGCGACGGACAAGCTGCACAAGGTGCTCGCCGAGCTGGGGCTCGGCTCGCGGCGGCAGATGGAGCAATGGATAGCCGCTGGTCGGGTACAGGTCAACGGCGCGCCGGCGCACACGGGCCAGCGGGTCGGTCCGGGTGACGAGATCCGCGTCGATGGCCGGCGGGTCAATCAGGCGGCGGCGGAAGACAGCCGGGTGCTTGTGCTCAACAAGTCGATTGGCGTGATCTGCTCGCGCAGCGATCCTGAAGGTCGCCGCAGCGTGTTCGACGAGCTGCCGCCGCTGCGCCAGGGTCGCTGGATTTCCGTGGGCCGGCTGGACATTCAGACCTCGGGGCTGCTGGTGCTCACCAACGACGGCACCCTGGCGCACCGCATGATGCATCCGTCCACCGGGCTCGACCGCGAATACGCCGTGCGCGTCAACGGCAGGCTCAGCGACGAGCAGCTGGAGACGCTGCGTTCGGGCGTCGAAGCCGACGGCGAGCAGTTGCGCTTCAGCGACATCCGCTACTACAACGGCTCAGGCGTGAACCACTGGTACCACGTGGTCCTGATGGAAGGCCGCAACCACGAAGTGCGGCGGCTGTTCGACGCCGTGGGTGTGAACGTGAGCCGGCTCAAGCGGGTACGCTTCGGGCCGCTGGTGCTGCCGTCGACGCTGCGTATCGGGCATTACCTGGAGCTCGGCGTGGAAGATCTGGAGACGCTGTATCGGCTGCTCAAGCTGCCGCTGCACGTGCATCCGAAGCGGCGCCGGCGTCCGCGTGCGGGCACCCGGGCGCAACCTTCGGTGCTGCTGCCCTACCCGGAGCTGCGCGGGGTCTCCTGACGTCCGCTCCTGGACGTCGTATCAGCGATAGACGTGCACGCAGTTGCTGCCCTCGCGGCGGGCTTCGTCCAGTGCCCGGCGGGCATGGCGCAGCACGGCGGCGGCATCGTTGCCGCGGCCGGCGCTCGCGATGCCCATGCAGGCGGTGAGCTGGTTCGACAGGCTGCCGTTTTTCAGGTGCAGGCCACCGATCAGAATGCGGACTTTCGCGGCCACGTCCAGCGCGGCAGCCTCCGAGGTGCGCGGCAGCAGCACGGCGAGCACGCCCTCGTCGATCTGAAACACGCTGTCGGCGTCGCGCAGACCGTCGCGCAGCTGCTCCTGGACCGTGCTGATCAGAGTCTGTGCCCAGGCTTCGCCGTCCTGGCGGCGGATGTCGTTGAACCCGTCAAGGCCCACCAGCAGCAACGTGTCGTCGTTGGGCGGCGGCTCCGCCGCTGCCGCCACCGGCAGGTCCGCGCCGCCGGGGCGCGCTGCCGGGTCTCGCGGCTGTGCCTGACGACAGGCGGCGTAGTAAGCCAGCGCGTTCTTGATCGCCGGCATCACCAGCGCGATGAGGTCCTCGGCGGTGGCGAGCGTGTCCTCGTCGACCCGGCGCTGGAAGCGGAACAGGAGCTCACCCAGGCGCTGTTCCTGGTAGGTCAGGTTGTAGCTGGCCGTATGCCGCCCGGTGGTGCCGAGGTCGAATTCGAGCCCCAGCTCCGGGTTCCGGTAGCGCAGGCCCGTGGCCTGCACCAGGGCGCTGGCCTGGCCCCAGAAGATCTGCAGCAGGCGCTCGAGGTCCAGGTGTCTGTGGAAGGCCTGCACCAGCGACAGCGCCACGGTCGAGTCGAAGAACTGAACCGATTCCGCCGTGCGCAGTTTCGTGATCGACGCCATTTTGACCGTTTCCTCGCATTGCCAGTCGATGCGGCGCAGCTGTGCCGCTATGGCAATTAAAGCCAATTCCATGCCAAATGCCAGACATTGAAAGTGTGACGCAGATCAATCAGTTAGGTGCTGGGTGCCGCGGCGGGAGGCGTCAATTTTCCGACGGCCGTCAGAATTCCGACGCATTGGCGCCGGCATGCCGGCGCTCCGGTCAGCGCGCCGCGGTGTCCGGCCCCTGCCAGTCGCGCGCGTCGAGCTGAGCCCCCGTGAGGCCCTGAGAGGCCGGCTCGAACAGATACAGGTACAGATCCATGTGCTGCTCCGGGACCGGCACGCTGCCCGGATTCTCTGCCGGGTAGGCGTTGGCGCGCATGGCCGTGCGGGTGCCGCCGGGGTTCAAGCTGTTCACCCGCAGGGTGCCGGTGTGCTCCAGCTCGTCGGCCAGTACCTGCGATAGCCCTTCCAGGGCGAACTTGGATACCGCGTACGCGCCCCAGTGGGCACGGCCGCGGCGGCCGACGCTCGACGAGGTCATCACCACCGAGGCGCTGTCGCTGCGGCCGAGCAGCGGCAGCAGCGTGCGGGTCAGCAGGAACGGCGCAAACACGTTCACCTGCATGACGCGTTGCCAGTCGCTGCTCGGGTAGTAGGCGATGGGCACTTTCGGACCGAGCAGAGAGGCGTTGTGCAGAATTCCGTCGAGACGCCCGAATGAGCCGTCGATGGCCTCGGCCAGGGCATCGGCGCTGGCGTCGTCGAGCGCCGCCAGATCGCAGGGCACGATCACCGGCTGGGTGTCGGTAGCCGCCTCGATCCAGTCGAACACGGCTTCCAGCTTCGCGCGCGTGCGTCCGAGCAGCACCACGTCGGCGCCGTAGCAGGCGAACGTCTTGGCGGCGACGCGACCGATGCCGTCGCCGGCGCCGGTCACCAGGATGACCCGGCCGCGCAGGCAGTCGTCGGCCGGCCGGTAGCGCCAGCCGCGGCGCGCCGCGTCGAGCTCGGGATAATCAGGTTTTGCTGGCATGAAGCAGATAGTTGACGTCGACGTCCGCCGACAGGGACGCGTGACGGGAGAACGGATTGTAGCGCATGCCGCGGATGTCACGGACCACGAGCCCGGCCGCGCGCGCCGCCGCGGCGAGCTCCGAGGGTTTGATGAACTTGGCGTAATCGTGCGTGCCGCGGGGCAGCAGCCGCAGCACGTACTCGGCACCGATGACGGCCAGCGCGTAGGCCTTGGGATTGCGGTTGATGGTAGAGAAGATCAGCTCGCCACCGGGTGCCGCGAGCGCCGCGCAGGCAGCGACGGTGGAGCGGTAGTCGGGCACGTGCTCGAGCATCTCCATGCAGGTCACGGTGCCGAAGGTGCCGGGCCGCTCGGCCGCGAGCGCCTCGGCGGTCGTGGCCAGGTACTCCAATTCGATGCCGGTTTCCAGCGCGTGCAGGCGGGCAACGGTGAGCGGCGCTTCGGCCATGTCGATGCCGGTCACGGTGGCGCCCAGCGCGGCCATGCTCTCGCTCAGAATTCCGCCGCCGCAGCCGATGTCCAGCACCGGCGCGTCCAGCAGGTTGCAGCGCTCGCGAATGTACGACAGACGCACGCCGTTTAGATCATGCAGCGGTCGGAAGTCTCCTTCGGGATCCCACCAGCGGTTGGCCAGCGCTTCGAACTTGGCGATCTCGGCGCGGTCGATGTTCGGTTGCGTGCTCATGCGCTGCTCCGCAGTCGTTGGTTCCAGGCAGCGACGTCGGCGAGCACGGCCGCCTCGTCGATGCTGGTGAGGTGGCCGTCGTTGACCAGGGCGCGACCACCGACCCAGACGTGACTCACCGCGCTGCCTGCGCCCGTATGCACCAGCTGCGCCATGGGGTCGTGCACCGGTTGAAAGCGCGGATGGTTCAGGTTCACGGCGATGCAGTCGGCCAGCTTGCCGGGCTCGAGCGAGCCGATCTCCTGCTCGCGGCCCAGTGCCCGTGCGCCGCCCAGCGTCGCCATGCTCAGCGCGCGCGCTTCCGGCAGCGAGCGCGCGTCGCCGCTGTCGAGCTTGGCCAGCAGGCTCGCCAGGCGCGCTTCCTGCAGCAGATCCAGACAGTTGTTGGAGGCGGCGCCGTCGGTACCGAGCGCCACGTTGACACCGGCGTGGCTGAGCGCGCTGGTGGGGCACACGCCGCTCACCAGCTTCAGGTTCGAGTGCGGGCAGTGCACCACGTGGGCGCCGCCGGCAGCGAGAATCTCGATTTCCTCGGCGTCGAGCTGGGTGGCGTGCACCGCCTGCAGGCGCGGATTGACCAGGCCGATCTCGCTCAGGCGGCGTACCCAGGTGGTCCGCTCCTGACGCCGTACCTCCTCGACCTCGGCGGCGTTCTCGTGCAGGTGAATGTGCACGTTGGCGTCGAGCTCCTCGGAATACATGAGGATCTTTTCCAGATCTTCGCGGGTGACGCTGTAGGCCGCGTGAGGTCCGAAGGCAACCCGCACCAGGGGGTTGCCGCGATAGGCATCGTGCAGCGCCAGGCCCCGATGCACGGCGTCCTCGGCGCTGGTGCTCCAGGCATTGGCAAAGCGGATGACGGGAAACGCCAGCTGGCAGCGCATGCCGGCCTGGCGCGCCTCCTCGCCCACCACCTCGGGAAAGAAGTACATGTCGGAAAAGCAGGTGGTTCCCGAACGCAGCATCTCGGCCAGGGCCAGGCGCGTTCCGGTGCGCACGAACGCGGCATCCACCAGGCGCGCCTCCAGCGGCCAGATCTTGTCCTGCAGCCACTCCTGCAGCGGCGCATCCTCGGCGTAGCCGCGCAGCAGCGTCATGGCCGCATGGCCGTGGGCGTTCACCAGTCCGGGCAGCAGCACGTGCTGCGGCAGCGACACGCGGCTCGCGGGCCGGTAGCGCGCGTCCAACTCGGCGGGGCTGCCCAGGGCCAGGATGCGGCCGTCCCGGACGGCCATGGCCGCGTGCTCCAGCACCTCGTTGCGCGGTGCGATCGGCAGCAGCCAGCGGGCCTCGATGATGAGATCACAGGGGGTCGTGGACATCGCGGAAGTATACCGGTCCCATGCGAAAAAACGTCAGTTTTACGGCGCCTTCGTGGTAGAATTCCGCGCTTTTCCAAAGCCTCTAATCTATGTCCGATCTGGGTTCCGATCAGGGCCGGGAGATCGTTCCGGTCAACATTGAGGACGAGCTCCGGCAGTCCTATCTCGACTACGCGATGAGCGTCATCGTCGGGCGCGCGTTGCCCGATGTGCGCGATGGTCTCAAGCCCGTGCACCGGCGCGTGCTGTTCACCATGAGCGAGCTCAACAACACCTTCAACCGGCCGTACATGAAGTCGGCGCGGGTGGTGGGCGACGTCATGGGCAAGTATCACCCGCACGGCGACGCCGCCATCTACGATACGGCGGTACGCATGGCGCAGGAATTTTCCATGCGCTACCTGCTGGTGGATGGTCAGGGCAACTTCGGCTCCATCGACGGCGACCCGCCGGCGGCCATGCGCTACACCGAGATCCGCATGACGCGCATGGCGTCCGAGCTGCTCGCCGATCTGGACAAGGAAACCGTCGATTTCGTTCCGAACTACGACGACACCCTGACCATGCCCGAGGTGCTGCCGACGCGGGTACCCAACCTGCTGGTGAATGGCAGCTCGGGTATCGCCGTGGGCATGGCGACCAACATCCCGCCGCACAATCTGCGCGAGGTGATCGACGGCTGCCTGGCGCTGCTCGACAACCCCGAGATCAGCATCGACGAGCTGATGGAATTCGTGCAGGGCCCGGATTTCCCCACCGGGGCCATCATCAACGGCCGCGCCGGCATCGTGCAGGCCTACCGCACCGGGCGCGGGCGGATCTACGTGCGTGCCCGTGCCGAGGTGTTGCACGACGACAAGTCGAATCGCGACGTCATCATCATCTCCGAGATCCCCTACCAGCTGAACAAGGCGCGGCTGATCGAGAAGATCGCCGAGCTGGTGAAGGAAAAACGTATCGAGGGCATCGCCGAGCTGCGCGACGAGTCCGACAAGGACGGCCTGCGCGTGGTCATCGAGATGCGCCGGGGCGACTCCGGCGAGGTGGTGCTGAACAACCTCTATTCCCAGACCCAGCTGCAGTCGGTGTTCGGCATCAACTGCGTGGCGCTGGTGGACGGCCAGCCGCGGGTGCTCAACCTCAAGCAGATGCTCGAGGCGTTCATTCAGCACCGCAAGGAAGTCGTGACCCGGCGCAGCATCTACCTGCTGCGGCGCGCGCGCCAGCGCGGCCACATTCTCGAGGGCCAGGCGGTGGCGCTGGCCAACATCGATGCGGTGATCGAGCTGATCCGCAACTCGCCCGCTGCGGCCGAAGCGCGCACCGCGCTGATGTCGCGGGGCTGGTCGTCGGACGCGGTTCAGGAACTGCTGTCCCGGGCCGGGAGCGACGCGTGCCGCCCCGACGGGCTCGGCGAGGAATTCGGCTTCCGCGAGGGTCTCTACTTTCTGTCGGAGGAGCAGGCCCAGGCGATTCTGGACCTGCGTCTGCAACGGCTCACCGGGCTCGAACGCGACAAGCTGCTCGAGGACTACCAGGGCGTGCTCGACGAGATCGCCGACCTGCAGGACATTCTTGGGTCGCACGAGCGGCTGCTGGCGGTGATCCGCGGCGAGCTCGCGGACATCCGCGAGACCTACGGCGACGAGCGCCGCACCGAGATCCTGAGTTCCCACGAAGACCTGTCCGTGGAGGATCTGATCAACGAGGAAGACCTGGTGGTCACCATCTCGCACCAGGGCTACGCCAAGACCCAGCCGCTCGACAGCTACCAGGCCCAGCGCCGCGGCGGCCGCGGCCGCAGCGCCACGGCAGTCAAGGACGAAGACTTCGTCGAGCATCTGCTGGTGGCGCACAGCCATGCGACGCTGCTGTGCTTCTCGAACCTGGGCAAGGTGTACTGGCTGCGGGTGTTCCAGATCCCGCAGGCCGGGCGCGGCGCCAAGGGCCGGCCGCTGGTGAACATGCTGCCGCTGGCTGCAGACGAACGCGTGACCACGGTGCTGCCGATCCGCGAGTACTCCGAGGGCTGGTACATCTTCATGGCCACGGCCAACGGCACGGTCAAGAAGACGCCGCTGGAACAGTTCTCGCGGCCGCGCGGTGCCGGCCTGATCGCGCTGGAGCTCGAAGAGGACAACACCCTGGTGGGCGCGGCGCTGACCAACGGCCACTCCGACGTGCTGCTGATCGCCAGCTCCGGCAAAGCGGTCCGCTTCAAGGAATCCGACGTGCGTGCGATGGGTCGCAGCGCACGCGGCGTGCGCGGCATCCGTCTCGGCCGCGATCAGCGGGTGATCGCGCTGATCATTCCGCAGGTCGACGGCTACGTGCTCACCGCCAGCGAGCGCGGCTACGGCAAGCGCACGGCCATCACCGATTTTCCGGTCAAGGGGCGCGGGGTGCAGGGCGTGATCGCCATGCAGACCAGCAGGCGCAACGGTGCGCTGGTGGGCGCCGTGCAGGTGTTTGCCGGCGACGAGATCATGCTGATCAGCGATCAAGGCACGCTGGTACGCACCAAGGCTGACGAAGTGTCGCTGCTCGGCCGCAACACCCAGGGCGTGCGCCTGATCAGCCTGCGCGACGAGGAGCAGCTGGTGGGTGTGCAGCGAGTCGAGGAAAGCGACGAAGACGGTGACGAGGACGCCACGGGAGGCGATGAAGAATGAGCCGGGTGTTCAACTTTTCCGCGGGACCCGCGGCGCTTCCGACCGAGGTGCTGGAGACCGCACGTCAGGAGATGCTCGACTATCGGGGCACCGGCATGTCGGTGATGGAAATGAGCCACCGCAGCAAGGCATTCATCGACATCGCCGAGCGCGCGGAGGCAGATCTCATCGAGCTGCTCGGCGTTCCTGACGACTACAAGGTGCTGTTCCTGCAGGGCGGCGCGACGCTGCAGTTTGCCATGGTGCCGCTGAATCTGCTGGGCGCGCATCGCCGCGCCGACTACGTCAACACCGGCGCCTGGTCCACCAAGGCCATTCAGGAAGCGCAGCGTTTCTGCGAGGTGAACGTGGCCGCCTCGTCCGAGGCGGGCAACTTCTCGGACATACCCGACCCGGCAGCCTGGGCGCTGTCGGACGATGCCGCGTATCTGCACATCTGCTCCAACGAAACCATCGGCGGGGTGCAGTTTCAGGCGTTTCCGGCCAGCGACGTGCCGCTGGTGGCGGACATGTCCTCGGACATCCTGTCGCGTCCGGTGGACGTGTCGCGGTTCGGTCTGATCTACGCCGGCGCGCAGAAGAACATTGGCCCGGCAGGGCTCACGGTGGTGATCGTGCGCCGCGATCTTCTGGGGAACGCGCGTGCCGGCACGCCGAGCATGCTCGACTACCAGGTGCACGCCGAGGCGGATTCCATGTCGAACACGCCGCCTACCTATGCCTGGTATCTGGCGGGGCTGGT
Organism: Pseudomonadales bacterium; assembly: GCA_041395905.1. Lineage (GTDB taxonomy): Bacteria > Pseudomonadota > Gammaproteobacteria > Pseudomonadales > Azotimanducaceae > UBA7803. The sequence goes on along the minus strand of JAWKZP010000002.1, from coordinate 235,572 downwards.
ATTCCAGTGGCTCAAGGCCCAGGGTGGTCTGGCGGGCATCGCCGAGGTCAACGCCCGCAAGGCCGGACGTCTGTACGCAGCCATCGAGCAGAGCAACTTCTACCAGTCGCCCGTGGCGCCGGCAGTGCGCTCGCTCATGAACGTGCCGTTCACCCTGGCGGATGCGGCGCTGGACGCCGAGTTTCTCAAGGGCGCCGAGGCGCGCGGGCTGACCAATCTCAAGGGTCACCGCAGCGTCGGCGGCATGCGCGCGAGCCTGTACAACGCGGTTCCGGAAGCGGCGGTTGACGCGCTGGTGGACTACATGGCGGCGTTCGAGCGCGAACATGGCTGATACCCGCGACTCTCTGGAATCGGTGCGCGCGCGCATCGATGCCATCGACCGCGAGCTGCAGCGGCTGCTCAACGAGCGCGCCGAATGCGCCATGAAGGTGGCCGAGATCAAGCTGGCCGAGCCGGGCGACGAGCCGCCGGTGTTCTACCGCCCGGAGCGCGAAGCGCAGATCCTCGCGCGCATCAAGGCGGAAAACACAGGGCCGCTGACCGACGATGACCTGGCGCGGCTGTTCCGCGAGATCATCTCCTGCTGCCTGAATCTCGAGCAGCCGCTGACCATCGCCTATCTGGGGCCGGCCGGCACCTACACTGAGGCCGCGGCCATCAAGCAGTTCGGCCATTTTGCCACGGCGCGTCCGCTCACCAGCATCGACGAGGTGTTCCGCGAGGTGGAGTCCGAGAGCGTTCACTACGGCGTGGTGCCGGTGGAAAACAGCACCGAGGGCATGGTCAACCACACCCTCGACTGCTTCATGGATTCCAGGGTGCTGATCTGCGGAGAGGTGGAGCTGCCCATTCATCACGCGCTCATGGTGTCGGCCGGCGCAGGCGATCAGCCGATCACCGAGATCCGCTCGCACGCGCAGTCCCTGGCCCAGTGCCGGCGCTGGCTGGATGCGCACTATCCCGGAATCCCGCGGGCCACGGTGTCGAGCAACGCCGAAGCGGCGCGCCAGGCGTCGCGGCAGCCGGGCATCGCCGCCATCGCCGGCGAGATGGCAGCGGAGCGCTACGGGCTGCGGATACTGGCCACGCGCATCGAGGATCATGCCGACAACAAGACGCGCTTCCTGGTGATCGGCCGGCAACGGGTGGGCAAGAGCGGCCGCGACAAGACGTCCATTCTGGTCTCCACCCGCAATGAGCCGGGCGCCCTGTACAAGGTGCTGGAGCCCTTTCACCGGCACGGCATCAGCCTCACGCGCATCGAGACCCGGCCCGCCAAATCCGGCAGCTGGTCGTACGTGTTCTTCATCGACTTCGATGGCCATCAGAGCGACCCGGCCATCGAAGCGGTTCTGGCCGACGTGCGCAGCGTGGCCTTCGAGGTGCGGCCGCTCGGTTCCTATCCGCAGGCGGTGGTGTGATGGAAGAGCTTCCCCCGGTAAACCCCAATCTGGCGAGCCTCACGCCATACAAACCCGGCAAGCCGGTGGACGAGCTCACCCGTGAGCTCGGCATCACCGACGTCATCAAGCTCGCCAGCAACGAAAACCCGCGCGGCCCCGGCGAGCGCGTGCTCGCCGCGCTGCAGGCGGCGTCGGGTGACCTGTCGCGCTACCCCGACGGCAATGGGTTCCGGCTCAAGCAGGCGCTGGCGCGCCATCTGGGCGTGAGCGAGAAGCAGATCACCCTGGGCAACGGCTCCAACGACGTGCTCGATCTGGTGGCGCGCCTGGCCATCACGCCGGGGGCGGAAGTGCTCGTCGCCGATCATTCGTTCATCGTCTATACCCTGGCGACGACCCTGTGCGGCGGTACCCTGGTCAAGGTGCCGGCGCGGGACTACGGCGCGGATCTGGGGGCCATGCTGGCAGCGGTCACCGAGCGCACCACGCTGGTGTTTCTCGCCAACCCCAACAACCCCACCGGCACCTGGGTGAACGAGACCGCGCTGCGGGCGTTTCTCGACGCGCTGCCGGCGCGCGTCTGGGTGGTGCTGGACGAGGCCTACTTCGAGTACGTCGATGCGCCCGGGTACCCTGACGGGCTCGGGCTTATGCCCGACTACCCGAACCTGATCGTGACCCGCACATTCTCCAAGATTCACGCGCTTGCGGCGCTGCGGGTGGGTTACGGGGTCAGCGCCCCCGCGGTCGCGGACCTGCTCAACCGTGCGCGGCAGCCGTTCAACGTCAACAGCCTGGCCCTGGCCGCGGCGGCAACGGCGCTCGAGGATCAGGAATTCGTGCAGGAGAGCCGGGCGCTCAACCGGGCCGGCATGACGACTCTGTGCGCGGGCTTCGAGCGCCTCGGCCTCGACTACATTCCTTCGGTCGGCAACTTCGTGACCTTCGCGCTGCCGGAAGGGCAGTCGGCTGCCCAGGTGTACGAGGCGCTGCTGCGCCTGGGCGTCATCGTGCGGCCCGTGGCCGAGTACGGCCTGCCCCGGCATCTGCGGGTCACCGTAGGCCTGCCGGCGGAAAACACGCGGTTTCTCGACGCCCTCGGGCAAGTTCTGGGCTGATGCAGCTGGTCGTCATCGGTACCGGGCTGATCGGCGGCTCGTTCGCGCTGGCTGCCCGCCGCCATGGACTGTTCGACGAATTCGTGGGCATCGAGCCCGATGCGCAGCGAGGCGCCGAGGCGCTTGCCCTCGGCGTGGTGGACCGCCTCTGCGACGACGTGCCGCGCACGGCCGATGCCGTGGTGATCGCCAGCCCCGGCGAGACCATCGGCGCCTGGGTGGCGCGCCTGGCCGGGCACCGGGCGGTGGTGTTCGACACCGGCAGCGTCAAGGCACCGGTGATCGCTGCGGTACGTGCGCACTGCGGCGCGCTGCCGCCGCGCTTCGTGCCGGCGCATCCCATCGCCGGCAAGGAACGCAGCGGTCCCGCAGCGGCCGATGCGGAACTGTTCGAGGGCCAGCAGGTGATCCTGACCCCGGCGCCCGAAACCGACCCGGATGCCTGCGCCCGCGTCGAAGCCTGGTGGCGGGCGCTGGGCAGTACCGTGATCCGGCTCGATGCGGCGCAGCACGACACCATCTACGCGGTTACCAGTCACCTGCCGCATCTGCTGGCATTTGCCTACCTGCAGCAGGTGGACGGCCTGCACCTGCAGCATGCCGGGGGCGGTTTCCGCGATTTCAGCCGCATCGGCGCGGCCGACCCGGACATGTGGGCCCCGATCTTCGAGCTCAACCGCGGCGCGCTGCTGGCGGCGCTCGAGCGGTTCGAGACGGATCTGGCGGAGCTGCGGCGGCTGATCGAGGCCGGCGACACGGCGGGCATCAAGAGCTACCTGATGCGATCCCGGGCGCGGCGCAGGGAGCTGGAGTAGTGGCTGAGACGCCCGTGATCGCCATCGACGGCCCCAGCGGTTCCGGTAAGGGCACGGTGGCGGCGCGCGTTGCGGAGCACCTGGGCTGGCACCTGCTGGACAGCGGTGCCCTGTACCGGATCGTCGCCGCCGTGGCGCTGGAGCGTGCCATTGCCCTGGATGACGCGCAGGCGCTCGAGGCCCTGGCGCGCGGCCTGTCGATCCGCTTCGACGGCACGCGGGTCTGGGTGGACGATGCCGATCTGAGCGAGCGCATCCGTCACGAGGACGTGAGCGCCGGCGCGTCCCAGGTGGCTGCCCTGCAGGTGGTCAGGGACGCCATTCTGGCGCTGCAGCGCGCGCAACGGCGCCCGCCGGGGCTGGTGGCGGACGGTCGCGATATGGGCACGGTGGTGTTCGTCGACGCCCCGCTCAAGGTGTATCTCGACGCGACCCCGGAGGTGCGTGCGGAGCGCCGCTATAATCAGTTGAAAAACAAGGGGTTAAGTGTTAGCCTCGCCGCCCTTCTCGCGAACCTGCGCGAGCGGGACGAACGAGACAGAGGGCGTGCGGTAGCTCCGCTGCGCCCCGCGAAGGACGCGATCCTCATAGACAGTACGCACCTGACCATCGACGAGGTGGTTGCCCGCGTGCTCGAGGCAGCGAGAGCGCGGGGGCTTGCGTAGCCCGCACATTCAATCAACCAACCCGGCGGAGCCGCGGTCGGTGGTGTCGTGTGATCACGGCGCGATCCGCAGCGAAGCCGATATGACAACTTATGGAGATTCCACGCGAAATTCATGGCTGCGGCCCGCGTGACGAAAATATGAGCGAAAGTTTTGCAGAGCTGTTTGAAGAAAGTTTGAGATCCGTCGAGATGGAGCCGGGCTCCATCGTCACGGGCACGGTGGTGGACATCAACAACGATTACGTCGTGGTCCATGCCGGGTTGAAATCGGAAGGCGTGATTCCGCGCAACCAGTTTTTCGACGAGAAGGGCGAGTTCAATCTCAAGATCGGTGACCAGGTGCAGGTCGCCATGGAAGTGGTGGACGACGGCTGGGGTGAGACTCGCCTGTCGCGCGAGAAGGCCAAGCGCGCCGAAACCTGGCGCATGCTCGAAGACGCCTTCGACAAGCACGAGGTCATCAACGGCCAGATCAGCGGCAAGGTGAAGGGTGGATTCACCGTGGACATCAACGAGATCCGCGCGTTCCTGCCCGGCTCGCTGGTGGACATCCGGCCGCTGCGCGAAACCGCGCACCTCGAGGGCAAGCCGCTCGAGTTCAAGGTCATCAAGCTCGACCAGAAGCGCAACAACGTCGTGGTATCGCGCCGCGCGGTGCTCGAGGAAGAGAACAGCGCCGAGCGCGAAGCGCTGCTGTCGTCGCTGCAGGAAGGCCAGGTGGTCAAGGGCATCGTCAAGAACCTCACGGACTACGGTGCGTTCGTGGATCTCGGCGGCGTCGACGGTCTGCTGCACATCACGGATATGGCCTGGCGCCGCATCCGGCATCCGAGCGAGATGGTCAACGTCGGCGACGAGCTCGACGTCAAGATTCTCAAGTTCGATCGCGAGAAGAACCGCGTCAGCCTGGGCATGAAGCAGTTGGGCGACGACCCCTGGGTCGATATCACCCGTCGCTATCCCGAAGGTTCGCGGGTGCTGGCAACCGTCACCAACCTCACCGACTACGGCTGCTTTGCCGAGATCGAAGAAGGTGTGGAAGGCCTGGTGCACGTCTCCGAGATGGACTGGACCAACAAGAACATTCATCCCTCCAAGGTGGTGGCCGTCGGCGACCAGGTAGAGGTGATGGTGCTCGACATCGACGAGGAACGTCGCCGCATCTCGCTCGGCATCAAGCAGTGCCGGCCGAACCCGTGGGACGAGTTTGCCGCGCAGCACGCCAAAGGCGACCGCATCCGCGGCAAGATCAAGTCGATCACCGACTTCGGGATCTTCATCGGCTTGGAAGGCGGCATCGACGGTCTCGTGCACCTGTCGGATCTGTCCTGGAACGAAACCGGCGAGTCTGCCGTACGGCGCTACTCCAAGGGTGAGGAGCTCGAAACGGTGATCCTGTCGGTGGATCCGGAGCGCGAGCGCATCTCTCTCGGCATCAAGCAGCTCGATCAGGATCCGTTCTCCGACTACACGGCGGTCAATGACCGCGGCAGTATCGTCAAGGGCGTGGTCGAGGAAGTCGAACCCAACGCTGCGGTGCTGAAGCTGGCGACGGATGTCACCGGCGTGCTGAAGGCGTCCGAGATCAGCGTCGATCGAGTGGAAGACGCGCGCAACGTGCTGCACGTGGGCGACGAGATCGAGGTCAAGATCATCAGCGTCGACCGCAAGAACCGCAATATCGGCCTGTCGATCAAGGCGAAGGACATCGAGGACGAGCGTGAGGCCGTGCGCGAGCACCGGCGCCACGAGCACGAGCGCCCCAGTGCCACCACGCTGGGCGATCTGATCAAAGCGCAGATGGACCAGGGCAGCGACGATTGACCAAGTCTGAACTCATCGAGCTGATCGCAGCCAGACAGTCCCAGCTCTCCGTCAAGGACGTGGAGCTGGCTGTCAAAACCGTCATCGAACAGATGTCGGAAACGCTGGCTGCGGGCAATCGTATCGAGATCAGAGGCTTCGGCAGCTTCTCGCTGCACTATCGCGCGCCACGGATTGGCCGGAACCCCAAAACCGGCGAATCCGTGGGCCTTGCCGGCAAGTACGTCCCGCACTTCAAACCGGGCAAGGAGCTCCGGGATCGCGTCAACGAGAGTCTGGACGCAGCGCAGGCTGCGTCCGGCCACGCCCGCGTCACGGCGGAGCCCGGGGTCACGGGCGAAGACGGCGCGGAACTCGGCGACGGGGTCTAGGCGGCGCCGTGCACTGGCTCTCCCGGCTACTCTGGGCGGCCCTCGCAATCGTGCTGTTTCTGTTCGGGGCCCTCGCCGTCAATCAGGGCGAGGTCGCGCTGCGCTTCCTCGTCTGGGAAACGCCGCAGATCAGCGTGTTCTGGTGGCTGCTCATGGCGTTTGCTCTCGGACTCGGCGCCGGCATCTGCGCGCTCGGCATCGCCTCCGTGGGATTGCGCCTGTCGCGGCGCAGGCTGCGTCGGCGTCTGGATGCCGCCGAACAGGAGCTCGAGCGGCTGCGCAGCGCTGCTCCGCAAGATTGACGTCCCCTCGCCGTACCTGCCCGTGCGGCACTGCCAACCGCGCCCACCTCGGGCCCTGTCCGAGCGGCCGCAGCTCAGGCAGGATCGAGCCGATCATGGACAATGACGGGCGCTGATGGCGCACGCGGTGCTCTGCGCTCCGCCTGCCCGTCGATGGGGCGCGTACCGCTGCCGCAACCGTCTGCGGATTTCTAGTCTTTGCAGCCCACACTGGCTGGAATCACAGGAGTCCGACATGAACCGATATCTGCAACTGCTGCTGCTGTGCCTTGGGCTTGCCCTGGCCACACCCACCCTGGCGGCGCCGGAGGACGGGGCGGTGAACATCAACACGGCAGACGCCGAGACGCTGGCGGCGGGGCTGAAAGGCGTGGGCCTGGCAAAGGCCGAAGCCATCGTCAGCTATCGCGAGACCCACGGCGACTTCATCGACATCTACGAGCTGGCCAACGTCAAGGGCATCGGCGAGCGGACGGTGGAGCAGAACGAAACGCGCCTGAAGCTCGCGGACTGATCCGCGCCCGCCCCGGAGCCGGCGCGCGCCGAGGCGCCCCGGCTCCGTCTGCCGACGGTGCGGCCTGGGCGTGACCACGGCACTGCGCCGGCAGGAGCGCCCGCGAAGCGCGCGCGGGCGCTGTGGTAAAGTGCTGCCTGGTCTCGAAAGGATGTCCGGGTGTCGTCAGCAGCTGTGGGTCACGCGCGCATCAGACGCTCGATTCCCGTCGGGTGCCGGCTGCGGTGATGCACGCCGTCGTCGCCGGCGCATCGGGCTTCATCGGATCGCATCTCGTCTCTCACCTGAGCGCCGCCGGCGCTCGCGTGAGCAAGGTGGGGCGAGTGGGCGGTGCCCGTCCGCCGGGCTATCTCGCACCGGGTCTGCTGGAGCCGGACGTTGCCCGCATCGAGGCCGCCCTCGATGGCGTCGACGTGGTCTACCTCATTGCCGGAATGGCCCACGGCAATCTGTCCGGGCGCGAAGCTGCCGAGCTCGAAGCGGTGAACGTTGCCGCGCCGTTGCGCTGGCACCGCGCGGCGGTGCGCGCCGGTGTGCCGAGATTCGTCTGGCTGAGCAGCATCAAGGTGCTCGGCGAGCACAGCGCGCGACCCCTGCGCCCTGACGATCCCTATGCCGCCGGCGACGCTTACGCGCGCAGCAAGGCGGCTGCCGAGCAGCGTCTGCGGGCACAGGACGCCGGCGCTACGGCTCTGTGCATCGTGCGGCCGCCGCTGGTGTACGGGCCGGGCGTGGGTGCCAACTTTCTCGAGCTGCTGCGCTGGGCGGACAGTGGCTGGCTGCTGCCCCTGGGCTCGGCGCGGGCGCCGCGCAGCATGGTGGCAGTCGGTAATCTGTGCAGCCTGCTGCTGCGCCTCGCCGCAGCGGGCAGCGGCACGTTTCACGTCGCCGATGGTGCGGACTGGAGCACCGAGGCACTCATTACCGGCGCGCGCCAGCTGCTCGGCCGGCCGCGGCGGCTGTTGCCCGTGAGCCCGAGGCTGGCCCGTATTGCCGCCAAGGCAATGGGGCGACAGGCGCAGTGGTCACGGCTGTTTCTGCCGCTGCAGGTGGATCAATCCGACACCCAACGGCATCTGGGCTGGCAGCCACCCGGGGACCCCGAGCAGGCCCTCGAGGAGACGGTAACGTGGTTCCGGACACAGCGCTGAGCCTGCTGCTGGCGGGCGTGCTGTTCGCGCTCGTGCTTGCCGGCCTGATGCTGATCATTGCGCGTCGCCTGGAGCTGATCGCGCATCCGAATCTGCGCAGCTCACACGTCATTCCGACGCCCAGCGGCGGCGGTGTCGCCCTGGTGCTGCCCCTGCTGGCGTACCTCTGGATCCTCGCGCAGGACGGCGTCGCCGAAGCGGGCGCGCTGCTGTGGGGCGGGGGACTCATCGCCGTGGTGGGATTCTGGGACGACCTGCGGGAACTCGGCCCCGGCGTGCGTCTGGTCTGTCATGCGGCCGCCGTGGGCGGGTTGCTCTGGGCGGCCGGCCTGCCGCTGGGGCCCGCGATGCTGGTCCTGGTCGCCCTGGCGCTGATCTGGTTCGTGAACCTGTACAACTTCATGGACGGCATCGATGGCCTGGCCGCTGCGCAATGCCTGGGGCTGTGCGTCGGTCTGCAGCTGCTGGGCGGCGGGCTCCCGGGCTGGCTCGGTGACTGCCTGTGGCTGCTGGCGGGATGCTCGGTGGGCTTCCTCGCGTTCAACTGGCCGCCGGCGCGGATCTTCATGGGCGATGTGGGCAGCGGCTTTCTCGGCTACCTTCTGGCGGGGCTGGCGCTGCTGGTATGGCAGCAGAACCTGCTGCCGGTGACCGCGATCGTGATCCTCGGGGCAGGATTCTGGTTCGATGCGAGTTATACTCTCGCCGTGAGGGTGCTGACGCAGCAACCCTTCACCCAGGCGCATCGAAGCCACCTGTACCAGAAAGTGGCGGCGAGACGAGGGCACCGGTGGACCACTACCGCCTTTCTGCTTTACTTTTTTCTGTGGCTGTTGCCACAGGCCTGGCTGACTCTGCAACTTCCCCGGTTCGCGCTGCTCTGGCTGCTGGTGGCTGTGGCTCCGCTTGCCGTTGTCGCCTGGCGCATGGGTGCCGGACGTCCGGAGTGACGTAATGCACGGAATGATCAGCGAGTTCATGGATCAGCTGCCGCGACGGCGCAAGCAGGCCATTGCGGTGCTCGCCGATTGCGTGATGCTGCCGCTGGCCCTGTGGACGGCGCTGGCGCTCCGGCTTGGCCAGTGGAACCCGGAGATCGCTCACTTCTGGCCTGCGTTCGTGGTGGCGAGCCTTGTCTGCATACCCGTGTTCGGCGTGCTCGGGCTGTACCGCCACGTGGTGCGGCACATGGGCAACCACGCGATGATGGCGGTACTCAAGGGTGCCACCATCACCGCGATCGTGATTGCGGCGGTAGCCTACATGGTGCCCCTGCGCGGTTTCCCGCGCTCCGTGCCGATCATTTTCTGGTGCCTCACGATTCTGTACGTGTCCGGCACGCGCGTGTTCGTGCGCAGCTACTTTCAGCATATGCAGATGCGCCTGCGTGACGCCGAGTCGGTAATCATCTACGGCGCCGGAGCCAAGGGGGTCGAACTGGCCGGGCTACTGCTGCAGCAGGGAGACTACGAGCCCATCGCGTTCCTGGATGACGACCGCAAGCTGCAGAAGCGCATCATCGACGGCCTCTACGTGTACCCGCCTTCATACCTCGACGAGCTGCTCAAGGACACCGACGCCAGGCAGGTGTTCGTGGCCGTGGGCTCGTCACCCTCAGACGATCGTCGGCGCATCCTGCAGTTCCTGGAACCCTTCGGCGTGCGCGTCAGGATCGTCCCCGACTTCGCGCAGCTGGTTTCCGGAGAGCGCTCCCTGGTCAACATGCGCGACGTGGAGATCCAGGATCTGCTGGGCCGCGATCAGGTGGATCCGATTCCCAAGCTCATGCAGGGTTCGGTGCGCGGCCGTTCGGTGATGGTGACGGGCGCCGGTGGCTCGATCGGCTCGGAGCTGTGCCGGCAGATCCTGCAGCAGCGCCCGCGGTTGCTGATTGCCCTCGACCAGTCCGAATTCGCGCTCTTCCAGACGCAGCGCGAGCTGCGTCAGATGGTACGCACTCAGGATCTGCAGGTGCCCGTGGTGGCCGTGCTGGGATCCGTGACCAACCGGGCGCTCATGGAACGCACGCTCGAGACCTATCATGTCGAGACCCTCTACCACGCCGCGGCGTACAAGCACGTCGGGCTGGTGGAGCACAACGTCATCGAGGGCATCAACAACAACACCTTCGGCACCCTGCACACCGCTCAGGCGGCCATCCGCGCCGGGGTCAAGAATTTCATTCTGATCTCCACCGACAAGGCCGTGCGCACCACCAGCATCATGGGCGCGAGCAAGCGCCTGGCGGAGATGATCCTGCAGGCGCTGCAGGCCGAGACCGATGGCACGCGCTTTTCCATGGTGCGCTTCGGCAACGTGCTGGGATCCTCCGGCTCGGTGGTGCCGCTGTTCCTCGAGCAGATCGAGCAGGGCGGACCGGTGACCGTGACGCATCCCGACGCCACGCGCTACTTCATGACGATCCCCGAGGCCGCGGCCCTGGTGCTGCAGGCCGCCAGCATGAGCCGCGGCGGCGAGCTGTTCCTGCTGGACATGGGCGAGCCGGTGAAGATTCTCGAGCTGGCGCAGCGCATGATCCGTTTGAAGGGCTGCACCGTGCGCTCCGAGGACGATCCCGAGGGCGACATCGAGATTCAGATCACCGGGCTCACGCCCGGCGAGAAGCTGCACGAAGAGCTGCTGATGAGCGACGACGTGTGGCCGACCGAGCACGTCAAGATTCTGCGCGCCGAAGAGTCCTACGTGCCCTGGTCGAAGCTGCGCGGCGCGCTCGAAACGTTAGGCCAGGCCTGCGACGACTACGACTACGAGGCCATCAAGACGTTCATCGAAGGTCTTGTGGAAGGCGCGGACCTGGCCCAACAGCTCGGCGGGCTGTATCGCTCGGCCGAGGTGGTGGCGCTGAACAAGCCGGTCGACTGAACGGCGCGACGCGCGCGCGCCGATTCTGCTAACCTCGCCAGGTTCGTCCGTGCGCCGGGGGAGTGCATGAGCCGGTTGTGGTCACCCATCTGTGAGCGTCTGGGTATCCGTTACCCGATCTTCGGATTCGCGCACGACATCGACGCCGTCGCTGCAATCAGCCGCGCCGGCGGGCTCGGCGTGTACGGCGCGACACGACGGTTTCCCGGAGAGATCCGCGACGAGCTGGCAGCGATCCGCGAGCTGGTGGGCGAGCTGCCGTTCGGCGTCGACCTGGTGCTGCCCCCGGGCATGCCGGAGCACAACAGCCGTGCTGCCATAGAGGCCGAGATCCCGCAGGGCCACAAGGATTTCGTGCAGGGGCTCATCGACAAGTACCAGGTGCCGCCAGCGCGCGAGCCCGGCATGCGCACCCGCTTCATCCGCTCCCGGGAGATAGAGGACGCCCAGCTCGAGGCGGTGATGGCCTCCAGCGTCGACCTGTTCGCCTGCGGCATCGGCTCGCCGCCGGAGGCCATCGCCGATGCCAAGGCGCGCGGCAAGACCACCCTGGCGCTGGTGGGCAGCCCGCACCACGTGCCGCGGGCGCTTGCCGCCGGCGTCGAGATTCTGGTGGCTCAGGGCTACGATGCCGGCGCGCACACGGGACCGATCGGCACCTACTCGCTGGTGCCGCAGATCGTCGATGCCGCGGGCGACGTGCCGGTGCTGGCGGCTGGCGGCGTCGCGACCGGGCGGCACATCGCCGCGGCGCTGGCCATGGGCGCGCAGGGCGTCTGGCTCGGCACCGCCTGGCTGCTGTCGAAAGAGCACGCCGCGCATCTGCACCCGGTGAACGTCGACAAGCTCAAGGCTGCAGGCAGCGCCGACACCGTCATCACGCGCTCGGAGTCCGGCAAGACGTTCCGGCAGGTGCGCACCGCCTGGAGCCAGGAGTGGGAAGCGGCCGATGCGCCAGCACCGCTGAAGATGCCCTATCAGGACGTGCTGGTGGGTGACCTGCTGGGCGCGATCGAGGAGCACGACATCGAGCCCCTGATCCATTCCGGCGCTGGCCAGAGCATCGCCTACTTCAACGAGGTGCGCAGCGTGCAGGAGATCATGGATGATCTCGTGGCGGAGACCGAGCAGGTCCTCGAAGCCCAGCGCCGGTTCCTCAAACCGTGAGCAGCCTGCCGCGCACGAGCTTCGCCATGGTGCAGACCGGTGTGCGCAAGCTCGAGCCCCGGGAGCTGCCGATACCGGAGATCGATGAGGACTCGGCTCTGCTGAGACTCGAGGCCTGCGGCATCTGCGGCAGCGACTACGAGCAGTTCGAGGGCATGCTGCGCACCCCCGTGCCGGTGGTGCCCGGGCACGAGCCGCTGGGCGTGATCGCCAAGATCGGCGACCGTGCCGCCGCGCGCTGGGGTGTCGATGTGGGTGATCGCATCGCAGTGGAGACCATGATCTCCTGCCGTCACTGCGGCCCATGCCTGTCGGGCAGCTATCACCTGTGCGATCACCGCAGGATCTACTCCTACATTCCCACGACCGAGCCGCCGGGTCTCTGGGGCGGCTACGCCCAGTACATGTACCTGCATCCGAACAGCATCGTGCATCGGGTGAGCCCCGCACTGCCGGCTTCCGTCGGCGTGATCTTCAACCCGCTGGGCGCGGGCTTCCGCTGGGCGGTGGAGATGCCGGACACGCAGCCGGGCGACACGGTGGTGATTCTCGGCCCGGGCCAGCGCGGCCTGGCCAGCGTCATCGCCTGCCGCGAAGTGGGTGCCGGTACCATCATCGTCACCGGCCTCGAGGCAGACGAGGACAAGCTCGCCCTCGCGCGCACGTTCGGTGCTGACCACACAATCAACGTGGACAGCGAGGATGCCGTGAAGCGGGTCAAGGAGCTCACCGGCGGGCGCGGCGCGGACGTGGTGGTGGACGTGAGTGCCTATGCCACCAAACCGGTCGCCGACGCGCTGTCCATGGTGCGTCCCGGCGGCACCGTGGTGCTGGCGGGGGTTAAGGGCTTCAAAGCCGTGGACAACTTTGTTTCGGACCTGGTGGTGATGAAGGAGATCCGCATCCGCGGCGCCATCGGCGTCACCTCGTCGGGCTACCGCAGCGCGATCCGGCTGATCGAGTCGGGGCGGGTACCTGTAGCGCTGATGCACACGCACGACTTCGAGCTGGCCGATGCCGAACTCGCCATCCGCACCCTGGCGCGCGAGATCCCTGGCCAGTCGTCCATCCACAGCTGTCTGATACCGCCGACCTGAGCGCGAGGTAATCATGAAGTACGGCCTCATCCTGGGTTCCCCCACCATCGCCGGGCAGATGGCGACGGCCCAGCGCGCCGAGGCCGCGGGATTCGAGTCGGTGTGGACCACCGAGTTCTTCAACGCCCACGGCCTGGTGCGGCTCGCCGCGGTGGCGACGGCCACGAGTCGCGTCAAGCTCGGTACCGCCATCGCTTACGCGTTCATGCGTACGCCCATGCTGGCGGCGTCCGCGGCCATGGACATCGACGAGATTTCCGGCGGGCGCATGATCCTCGGGCTCGGCAGCGGCACCGAGCGCATGAACCGGGAGTGGTATTCCATGCCGTTCGACGATCCGCCGGCGCCGCGCATCAAGGATGCCATCGGCCTGGTGCGGGCAGCCATCGCGGCGCAGAAGGGCGGTGGTCTGCGCTACGACGGCAAGTACTATCAGGTGAACATACCGGCTTACTCGCGTGCCCGCGCCGCCCGCCCGGAGATTCCCATCTGCCTGGCTGCGGTGAACCGGGGCATGATCCGTGCCGCCGCGGCCACGGCGGACGGATTGATCGGGCATCCGGTTTTCACGCGCAGGTACATCCGCGAGACGGTCCTGCCGGAGCTGCACGGCAGCCGCTGCGAGCTGTATCCCTACATCATCACCGCCGTAGCCGACAGCACCGAGCAGGCGCGCAACGAGGCCCGCGGTCAGATCGCCTTCTACTACACCACGCGGTTGTACCACTCGATTCTCGAGCCCCACGGCTGGCGCGAAAACGGTGAGGCCATAGCAGCGGCGTTCCGCAAGGGCGACTTTGCCGCGATGGCAGCCGCGGTGACCGACGAGATGGTGGACGAGATCGCCATCGCCGGCACGCCGGACGAGGTGCGCGATCAGATCAACCAGTGGCAGGGGCTGGCCGACCACGTGATTCTGTATACGCCCAGCATCGGCATGAAGTCCGAGCGGGTGCAGGAGAATCTGGACGCGATCGTGGATACGTTCGCGTCTTCCCGGTAGGTAGCAAGGCGAACAAGAGCACAGCTGGGCAGGGGGAGAAGTCATGGCCGGTGAAAGCACGCAGATCCCATTCGATCAGAGCATCGCAGACCGTTTTCTGGGGCCCGCCAAGGGCGGCGGCGGTCTGCCCGAGTACCTGGGCTTCGAGCTGGTGGACGCCGGTCCCGGCTACATGACCGGCCGCGTGGTCGTCCGTCCGGAACTGTTGACCCCCTTCGGCAACATGCATGGCGGCGTTCTGTCCGCGTTCTGCGACCACATGCTGGGCTGCGTGTGTTACCCGGCCATGAAGAAGGGCCAGTGGGCGGCCACCACCGAGTTCAAGATCAATCTCACGGCGCCGGTCTCGAAGGGCGTGCTGGAAGCGCGCGCAGAGATCGTCAACCTGACGCGCACTCAGGCCGTGGTGACCATCCAGGTCACGAACGAGGGCCGCGTGGCCGCCGTCGCCCAGGGTACGGTGACCATTCGCGATCCGCGCTGACTCGGCCGTAAGTCAGCGGACGCGTGCGCTCGCGCACGTTCAGTCGGCGCGGGTCATGCGCACGCCGTGATAGTGCAGGCCGGTGACCGCGCCTGCCGCGTTGCGTTCGAACGTCCAGCTCTCGCCCAGGTCGTCGTCGGATTCCCGCACTCGGCGGAACAGGTCGTCGTCGATCTGCTCGAGCTTCACCAGACCTTCCGTGGGATCGAGTGACGGCAGGGTCGCCACTGCCAGGCGCGGGCCCATCTGCACCACCGCGACCTCGCTCGCCCAGGGATGAATGTGGTACAGGCCCTCATAGGCTGAGAGATCGGGCAGCGGCTCCGTGGGTGCTTTCTGCATGGCCGTGTGCGCGGCGCCGAGCAGTTTGTAGGCGGCCTGGGTCACGCGGAACGGATCGCCGTCGCCTGCGTTGGTGAGCACGACCACCGCCAGCTTGTGCTTGGGCATCATGCTGAACTGGGTGATGTACCCCGGGCAGCCGCCGTCGTGCCCCACCACGGTCTTGTCGCCCACGTGCTCCACGATGAACCCCAGTCCCCAGGTGGTCTTCCAGTCCGGGTCCACCCACTGCACGCGCTGCATCTCACGCAGGGTGCTCGCTTTCAGCACCTCCTCGCCGCCGTTCTCGAGCAGGCGGAACTGCCAGGAAGCGAAGCGCGCCAGATCCCGCACGCTGGAGGTGAATCCCGCCGCGGGCCGGATGCCGGCCGCGTCGAACGGCGGCTCGGTGGTGCGCTTGCCCTCACGGTCGATGGGGCCGTAGCCGATGGCCATGCGCGATCCGTGCAGCTCTCTGGGCAGATAGGGTCGGGTGTCGGCTAGGCCGAGCGGCGTCAGGATGGCGTCCTGTACCAGGTCTTCGTAGGGCTTGCCGGCCGCGGACGCGGCGATCTCGCCTGCGAGGGTCAGTGCCAGATTGGAGTACTGGAAGTACTTGCCTTCGGGGTAGAGCGTCTCCTGGCCGGCGAGACCAGCGATCAGCTCGTCACGGGTCGGAAACGGATAGTCCGGGTTCCAGTAGTAGTGCACGGACTCGCGTGGCAGGCCCGAGGAGTGGGTGAGCAGCGAGCGCACCGTGATGGGGCCGCTGTCGGGATACGTCTGCTGGATGTCGAACCATTCGAGATGCCGGGCTACCGGATCATCGAGCTGCAGCTTACCGGCATCGCGTTGCTGCATGAGCGCGATGCTGGTGAAGAGCTTGGAGATCGAGCAGATGCTGTAGAGCGTATCGGTATCTGCCGGCACCTTGCGGCGCACGTTCGCGTAGCCGTAGCCCTTGGACCAGACGAGATCCTGATCCATCACCACGCCCACCGAGAGCCCGGGCACACGTCCGTATACCTGGTAGGCGTCGGTCCAGCGGTCGAGCAGCGCCAGGGCACCCCGGAACTCGGCATTGCTCATCGGGTCCGGCGTATCCGCCGCGCTCGTCAGGGTACCCGCCGTCAGCAGCGCAGCCAGCAGAATTCGCTTGCTCATGTTTCCCGCTCCCTGTCCCCGCCCGGTATGCGCCTCACTGTGCGATCGCGTGCTGCGTGGTGCCGAGCACGCGGTGAAGCGCAGCAGCCGCAGGCCCTCGCGACGTTCCGTCACGCACACCCGTGTTCCGCTCGGCGCCGCCGGTGCGGCATGACGCTACCTGCAGACCCCACCGGGCGCAACCGGCAGGCCGGGCGCCGGGGGCGGGACGTCCGCGTTTGGGCCGGTGTCCGGGCCCTGCTAACATGGCCTGCATGACGTCCTATCGCCTGACCCTCACGACGCTGATGGCCGCGCTCTGGCTTGCCGGCTGCGGCAGCGTGAGCCTGGAACACGCGGCGCCGCACAGCTTCAATCTCTCAGGCGACTGGGTGCTGGTGCCCGACCTCAGCGATGCGCCACCCAAGCCGCGGGAAATCCGGTCGCGGGGCGGCAGCCTGCTGACGTTCGTGGTGCAGGATTTTCCGGTGCTGGACGCGCGGCGCCTGCACATCGAGCAGAACCGCGACTCCATGGGTATCTCCTACGACGGCGGCGACTATCGCGACGTCTCCTGGGGCACCCGTCAGCGCGGTCTCTGGGAGGTGCGTGCCGGCTGGAACGAAGGCCGGTTGATGATTCTCTCGGATGCCCCGGACGGGCGCGGTCAGGAGATATTGACGTTGTCGCAGGACGGTCAGCAGCTCGAAGTGTTCGTCGAGGTGCATGCCGGCGGTGACAGCGTCAAGGCAGTGCGGACCTACCGCCGCGCCTGATCCGTGTGCTCGCCGTCGAGCATCTGCAGGGCCGTCGATGCCGCCTGCCGCCAGAATTCGGTTGCGGACCACTGCGCCGCGCGCAGCAGATAGTTCCGCGCGCGGCTGTCGCCCGTGAGCCGGTACGCCTCACCCAGATAGAAGTTCATGTGCGGTGCCCAGGGAGCACGCTGCTGTGAAACGCGCAGATAGTCCAGCGCGTCGCCGGCGCGGCCCGTGTAGAGGTACGCAAGGCCCAGGTTGTACATGGCGTCGTAGCGCGCCGGATCGAGACGCAACGCCTCGTGCAGTAGCGGCATCGACAACTGCCAGCGGGCCAGACACTCGTCTGTTACCCGAATCAGGCAGCCGAACACCAGCGCCTCGGCCAGGCGCACCCGCGCGTTTACGCTGTCGACGTCGAGGGCAAGCGCCTGCCGGGCAGTGGCGCGCGCCGCCTCGCCGTCGCCCATGAGCTCCTCGGCCAGTGACAGATCGACATAAAGGTCAGCCCGCGGCGCCCGCGCCAGCAGCGCGCGCAGGACGGCAGCCGCGCGTTCGGGATTGTGCAGACTGATCACCTGGGCGAGCAGGCGATCACGGGCGGCATCATCCAGGCAGCGATAGCGGGCGGAGGCATCACGCCCGGCGCCGGCGGACGGCAGCGATACGCGGTCGGGACCGCCCTCGACGGCGCGCGCGAGGTAGCGGCGCAGCTGACGCTGCAGCCTGGCTTCGGTGAGGCCGATCGAGGCGGCCAGGTTCGGCGACTTGCCCGCAAGAAACGCATGCGTCGCGTCGCGGGTGTCCGACAGCCCGTAACGCGCGCCCAGCATCAGGCGGTGTACCAGCAGCCAGGCGCGTGCGTAGAACACCAGGCGTTTCACGTCCGGCCATTGCCACACGTCCTCGGCGCCGAGCAACTCGCCGATCTCGAGGTCTGCCCGCAGCACCATCGCCTCCAGATAGTCCGCTGGCAGCTCGCCCACCATCGCCGAATCCGCACCGATGCGCGCCGTGGAGAGAAAGCTCGCCATGCCCTCGTCGAACCACACCGGCAGGTTGACGTCCTCGCGGCTGCGCAGCAGGTAGTGGGCGTACTCGTGGAACAGCGTTTCGCTCAGCGAAAACTCGCCCGGGTCGGGGCCCACTACGAGACGCTGCTCTAGCAGTGAGGGCTGCATGAATCCGGCGAACCGGGGGCGGTCGAAAGCATGGCGGAACTCGTCGTAGCGCTCGAACAGTACGATGGTGAGTGGCGAGCGATCGGTCGCTGGTGTTCCGGGCAGGTAGTGTTCAGCCGCGGCCTCGAGACCGCGCAGGTCGACGAGCAGCTGGCGCGCGCGAGTCTCGTCGGCTTCGCTCACCAGCGTGATACCTGGCGCCGAGAGCTCGCACCAGGTGCGCTCGAAGACGTCGGCACCTGCAACCGCCGGCCAGGCACCGAGCAGGGCGAGCAGGCGGAGACAGGCAGCCATGGCTGTGCAGGCGGGGCGGTGCGCCACGTCGCGGTGCTCCTTTTTCCGCCTCAATCCTCGCCCAGCCAGGTAGCGGGTGCAACGACGCGGCGCCTACCGGGAGGGAGTGCACCGGTCAGATCCCTTTCATTCGAACCTGTGAGATTGTCGGACAACACCCGCCTGATGCACCCCTGTGGTGCGGTTGTCGGTCCGGGATGCCGGGAGTAGGATCGGGCGAAGGAGCATATTCATGGCGATGTTTGCCCCATCACGGCAGTGCTGCCATTCGGGCAGCAGGTATTCGACCCGAATCCGGGCAGCGGCATTTCTATGCGTGGCACTTGTCGCCGGCTGTGCCACCCAGACGCCCGGGCGGGGCGGGGCGCCAGAGGTAGCACCAGATCTGCTCACCGGCGAGCGCCTATTCGGCAGCCCGGTGACGTTGGCCGACGAACCTGGCGTCGACATCCTGGCGATCAGCCCGGAGATGCAGGCGTTCGTCGACGACGCGGTGGAGACCGACGACACCCAGCTGGCGACACGCTTCTACCGCCTGTTCCGCGCGCTGGTGCGCAACGGCTACTTCGATTCCACCTACGCCGCCGACCGCACGCTGACCGCCGCCGAGACGTTCGAGGGGAAGGCGGGCAACTGCCTTTCGTACACCAACATGTTCGTTGCCCTGGCGCGGGCAGCGGGCCTGAACGCGCTGTATCAGATCGTCGACGTGCCACCCACCTGGGATGCCGACTCCGGCTTTCTGATTCGCTACACGCACATCAACGTGCTGATCCGCGGTGTGCGCCTGGATGTCGCCAACGGCGACTCCTTCACCGTCGACTTCAACTCGGTACACCCCGACCCCGAGTACCCCCGTTACGTGGTCTCCGACGACTACGCGCGCTCGCTGTACTACGCCAACCGCTCGGTGGCGCGGGTTCGGGAAGGTGACGTGCGCGACGGGTTCGCGCTGCTTCAGCGTGCGATCGCCATCGAGCCGCGCAACATCGACCTGTGGATCAACCTCGGCGCGCTCTATGCCACCCAGGCGGACTACGACGCATCCATTCAGAGCTACTTCGTGGCCCTGGGGATGGACCGCAACAACAAATCCGCCATGTCGGGCCTGGCGCGCAGCTACCAGAACTCGGGTCAGCCGGAGCTGGCGGCCCCGTACATCGAGCAGGTGCGCAACTATCGGGACAGGAACCCGTACTTCCACTTTGCCCTGGCCCAGGGCGCCTACGAAGACGGCAACTACGCCAAGGCTCTGGAGTACATCGACCGGGCAATCCGCAGGAAGCGCACCAACGCGCGCTTTCACTTCATGAAGGGCCTCGTGCAGGCACAGCTGGGCGACACCGAGGCAGCCAGGAAGAGCTTCCGGCGCGCCCAGCGCTACGGCGATTACCGCGACCTGAAGCTGCGCTATGTGCAATCGCTCGCCGGGGCGGGCGCGGACGTGGTGCACAGCGGCTGAGCCGACCTGCACGCCGCCCGGCAGATCCGGGAGCGCACCGGGCACGAGGGTTGAAATTGCCCGGCCGGGGGGTAAACTACGCGGCTCGTCTGGGATGACCCCCCAGATCAGGTCTCTATTCCGCCTTAGCTCAGTTGGTAGAGCAGCTGACTGTTAATCAGCGGGTCGCTGGTTCGAGCCCAGCAGGCGGAGCCATATCTTTCAAGGTCCTGTCCAGCGCCTGGATCGGTCATCCCAGACGATCTTCGAACGACGCGCGCCATTCGGCCATGCTCTGGTATTCCGGTTTCGATTCGACGAGTGCCTGGGTGGCCGCGGCGATTTCCTCATCGGACTGATCCAGGTCGAAGCCGCTTGCGAAGGGTTGGGCGACATGGAAGGGAGAATCGACAAAGCACTCGAGGCCATTGCCTTCCGGGTCGCTGAAGTACAGTGACCAGGCGTTGCCGTGGCAGATAGGCAGAATCGGCTCAATGCCTGCCGAGGTCAGTTTGTCACGCAGAGTACGCAGGTCGTTGAGGCTGCCGGTTCGAAATGCCAGGTGGTCGGCCATGACAAAGCCGTGGCTCGGCAGGTCGGAGCTTTCAACCAGGGCAATCTGATGGTGGTTGTTCGGATCCTGGCTGATGAACGCCATCCTCGACCCACCGGGGACTTCGCCCTGATTGGTCACCTGAAAGCCGAGCACGTCGCGGTAAAACGCCATGGTGGTGTCGAACTGCTTTACCGCCAGCGTGGCGTGGGCGAGGGTGAGTCTAGGCGTGGCGGCCATGATTAGTACTCCCAATTGATTCGAAATCAAGCAAATGACTGTTCACTGCGCCAGCGCTGTAAGTCTCTGGGCAATGAATTCCCGAACAGGCGATTCATGCGCCGGCAGACCGCGCCGGCGAGGCCGAGGCGATGCAGCGTGATGAACCACGAAATGTCCGCCAGGGTCATGCGTTCACCGAGCAGATAGGGTTGGTCGTGCAGCTGCTCGTTGAGTCGACTGCATGCATGGTGAAAGCGGCCGATGTAGCCGAGGTCCGCGGCAGGGGGCGTCGGTGCGTGATCGCTGGGATCTGGAGCGAGGTAGGTAGACGTCACCGTGCGTAGATCCGCGTGGAGCTGGTCTTTCAGGCTCATCAGCTCGCGCATCCGTTGCGATTCGGCGTCGACAATGGGCAGAAAGGAGCTGCCTTTCTCAGCGAACTGTCGGCCGAGGTACTCTATGATGTCGTTGCTCTCGATATGCACCGCGCCGTCGTGGACAAGCACCGGCACCAGGCCGCGGGGATTGATGCCGAGATACCAATCGGTGCGTTGTTCGTCACGCCTCAGATTGACGGGGTGCGAGGTGTAGTCGATGCCCAGTTCGCCCATCAGGATGCGAACCTTCTGCGAGCAGGAGGACAGCTCATAGTGCAACAGGTGCACACCTTTCCACTTCAGTACCTCGCTGGTCCTGATATCGCTTTCAGCAATCTGCATCACGCACCCCGGTAGTCTGGGTACCAAAATCGAGCGAACCGTCCCGGCTCTTGAGGCTCAGCGCGAGCTGATCGCCGGGCTGGAGGTATCGAACCGATTGCTGTGACTTCAGCAGCTTGGCTGTTCGCTTCTCATCGTTGGTGAAGTTCAGGAGAATCGCCAACCCCACTTTGAGATCCGCGTTCATAATGACGCCGCCGGGCGTCCCCGTTAACAGCATGTCCCCCCTCTTCACATCGGCGAAAGAGGCCAGCTCCGTCAACGTTTCAGCTGGCTTGAAGATCAGCTGATCGGTTGTCGCATCCTGGCGGACCTCACCGTTGAGAGTGAGTGTCAGGCGCAGGTTCGACAGCAACGTCCGCTCACCCTCGTCTAACAGGTATAGGATGGGACCGGTCGGGCAGAATGTGCGCTGTCCCTTGCCTCTGAACCACTGCAGCATGGGTGCGCCGAACATGAGGTCACGTGCGGAGACGTCGTTGGTCAGAGTGAATGCTCCGACGTAGTCGAGCAGGTTGTCGGCGTTGACGAGGGTATGGGCCGGCAGGTCACGCTTGAGGAGCAGGGCCAACTCGATTTCGTAGTCCAGCAGCTTGCAGCCCTTTGGGCGGACAATGGCTTCATGAGGCCCGCAGATGGTCGACGGAGGCTTGGAGAAGATCAGGTTCTGACCTTTGGCTGTGCCGACGCCACCCTCTTCACGGTGAGAGGCATAGTTCAAACCCTGACAGAAGATCTGCACGTCACTCGTCACGGGCGCGAGCAGCCTGACCTCACTCAGGGCCACCTCTGTCAGGCCCCCCGTGCCAAACGCGCCCGGGTTATTGAAATAGGCATCCATCAGCTCCCGATGCGTTGGAAAGGCACTATTCAGGATCGCGATGCTGTTCTGCCGGGCGATACCCCACCGGGTCTGCTGATCTGATTGCTCGAACCTGACGATCGATATCCCCATGGACGTTTGCCTTATGTGGCTGCGGAACGGGACCGCGCCTTCAGGATGCGCAGCAGATTCTTGATCACCTTGAGATTCCAGCGGGCTATGAGAAAGCCGGGCGCTGGCCCCGGTCCCCAGTAGTCCTGCATGTCGGCGAGGCCGCAGTCCTTGGCTTCATGCGTGCCGTTGACCAGGTCGGTATCCGTCCAGTGCTCGTGGATCAGGCCGAAAGGGCTCTTCCAGTAGTCGAAGATCTGCCCACCCAGCAGATGTCGACCTATGCCCCAGACGTGCTTCCGCTTGCGTTGCTTGAGATGTTCGTGGCCCGACATCAGGTCATCGAGGTTGCCGACTTCGAAAGCGACGTGCTGAACGCGAACGCCTTCATCCAAGGCAAACTGGAAGCCGACGACATGATGGTCCACAAATTCCTGAGCTCGATCGAGCCTCGAGAAGATCATCTGCGGTGAGTTGTCAGGCAAGCGAACTGCATCGGAGATCACGAGACCGAAGCGATCGTGATACCACTCGTAAAGCATTTCCGGGTTGGCACTTTCCAGAACGAGATGACCAATTCGACGAACGCTGGAGGGCCCGCGTTTCACTGCCGGGAGCTGGCCCACTCTCGCTTGCTGCCCATTCATGTTGAACGCATGTGATGGGGCCGGTTCGAGCGGCTCGGGCGCAGCCCTGCCATGGACGATCTCGAGTTGCATGCCAACAGGATCGGTGACCCGGACCAGATGGCCGCCCGCAGGGTCGTGCGAAAGTTCAATCGCCGACGCTCCTTCCAGCTGGGCGACCTTTTCCAGGTCTTCGAAGCTGTCGGCCTCGAAGGCAATTGCCGTCACACCCCCTTGGCCCTCGGCGAGGACGTAGCAGGGCGGCTCGGCATCGGTGCCGCGAAAGTAAATCTCACGATCGGTTCGTCCGGCTACCTGCAGGCCGAATTCCCTCAGGAATGCTTCTGCCGTTACCAGATCTGGCGCGCCCACACGGACATATGCCAGGCGTTTCACTTTGATGAGGGGGTCTGTCATGCCGGCACCTCCGTGGGGATGCCCTGTCACTCGCATCCTGTGGTTCATGTTTCGCCGGAAAGGTGGCGTTCGAAAACGCTGGTTACGAGCTTCGTGGCCCGCCTCGGTGTAGTGCCCAGCAGGCGCAGCACGCCTTCGCAGGTCTGCCGAACGGTGGCGTCACTCATTTCCGGGTCCAGCAACAGGGCAGCGCGGATCAGAGCCAGAATCTGATTGATGAGGAGCAGATTCACCGTAACGGTGAAGTGACCCTGCTCAATTCCTATTTCCAGGTCTTGCCTCAAATATTGAACGATAGCGGACTGCAGTTCCGGAACGATGAAAATCCCCTCCAGAAGTACGTTGAGCCATTCCGGCTCGTGCCTCGCGATCCGCAGCAGGCGTGCTGTGGCCAGGGCGACACGGGTCGGCCCGTGACTGAGGCCGTCCATCTCGGCGTTGATTCGCCCAGTGATCTCAACCGCGAGACCAACCGCAACGTCACGTAGAAGCTCATCCTTGTCCTGGTAGTAGTTGTAGAAAGTGCCGTTGGCCAGCTCTGCATGATTAGTGATGTCGATGATCCGTGTGGCTTCGAATCCCTTGCTGGCGAAAACACTGATAGCGCTATCCAGCAGTGCGCTGCGGGTTCGCTCGCGCTTTTTCTTGCCGGTGGTTTGCTCGCGAAACAGCTGGTGGGTGGTCTCAGACATATCTTCGAGCGTGAATCAGGTGACGGGCAATCTATCGGAAAGTTTGACAGCTGGCAATGAAAATGAGAAAAACCTCATAAATGAGGATCTACTCAAGTATTTCGGGGGTGCAGATTGGAAGCGGACGGTACTTCAACGCGGGTGCTGGTCGTGGGTGCAGGGCCGGTGGGTCAACTGGCGGCTTTGCTGCT
Organism: Pseudomonadales bacterium; assembly: GCA_041395905.1. GTDB lineage: Bacteria > Pseudomonadota > Gammaproteobacteria > Pseudomonadales > Azotimanducaceae > UBA7803. The sequence goes on along the minus strand of JAWKZP010000002.1, from coordinate 211,278 downwards.
GTCATACCACGGCGTTGGCTCGATGCTGATCGACAAGCGGCTGAGGACCTTGAGCGCTCCCAAGGCCCATGCGATCAATGCCAGAACGTTGGAGATCTGCGACAGCATAGGTGTAAGTGCTGAGCGCCTGCGGAAACTTGGTGCCAGCGCCAATGAGGGCGGCGAAGTCAGGTTTGTCGGTACGCTCACGGGGCCGGAATTCGGTTGTCTGCCATATGAGAGGCAGGACGAGGGCGCATTCGATGCCACCCCGTATCCGCTCAGCAACATTCCGCAGCCCGTATTTGAAGAGGAGCTGATTGCAAACATCCGTACTCACCCCGATATCGATCTGCGTCGTGGGGTGGAGTGCACAGAGTTGCGTGATCTGGGTGATCGGGTCGAAGCGACGCTCGTTACGCTTGCGTCAGGTGAGACGTGCGCGCAATCGTTCGACTATGTGATCGCTGCTGACGGAGCCGGCTCCACCATTCGGGATTCTCTGGGTATCGAAATGGAAGGGCCCGAGGCATTGGCCAGCTACCTGATGATTCACTTCTCAGCGGATCTGCGGCCTTTGACCCAGGGCAGGCGCGGTGTGCTGTACTTCCTTTTTCAACCCGGGGTGAATGGCACTCTGATTGCCTACGATCAGGCAAAAACCTGGGTGTTGATGCATCCCTGGAACCCACAGTCGGAAGACCGGGAAGCCTATGACGATGCGCGATGCGTTGAACTGATTGAGAAGGCTGTAGGCCACCCACTGCCGGAAACTACGGTCGAGAATGTCAGTCCCTGGACGATGACGGCTCAGGTGGCGAAGCAGTATCGCAAGGGGCGAATATTCCTGGTTGGTGATGCGGCCCACCGTATTCCGCCCGCCGGCGGTCTTGGCATCAACTCCGGTGCCGGAGACGTGCAGAATCTGGCATGGAAACTGGCGGCTGTGCTCAAGGGTGAAGCGGGTGAGGCTCTGCTGGATTCCTACGAGGTGGAGCGCCAGCCGGTAGCTCGCAACAACAATGAGCAGAGCCTGACCAACGCCATGAAACTCTTTGAGCTGGTGGTTGCTCTGCATGGCACGGAGCCGGAGAAAACCGCGGAACGCTACGCTGCGGTGGCAGCCAACCCAGAAGCGTTCCCCGAGCTCGCCGCAGCCGTGCAGGCGCAGAGGCCACACTTCGACAGCTTCAACCTGCAGCTTGGCTATCGATATTCAAGCCGCGCAATTCACGAGCCTGCGCCGATACCCGAGATCACCGATGTATGCGATTACCAGCCTTCGTGGCAAGCCGGGGCTCACTTTCCTCACAGGTGGATCAGTAAGAACGGACACACGCTGGCACTGCAGTCGCTGCTTTGCGCCAGCCGGTTCACGCTGCTTTGCGGCCCGACCGCAGGGGCGTTCGACAGCGATCCGATGATCGATCAGCTCAGGTTTGGTGATGACTTTGAGGACAGAGAAAGCTGGGAGCCTCTGACTGGCCTGCCGGCAGAAGGGGCGGTGCTGATCCGGCCGGATGGGCACATCGCCGCAAGGTTCGATGCTGTATCTGCCGCGTCTGTTGCATCGGTCATGAATGAGATTCTCGCGAGGAGCGCTTGACCATGGACCTTGGATTGAACGGAAAGAAGGCTATCGTCTGCGCCTCTTCGCGCGGGCTGGGCCGGGCCTGTGCCCTGTCGCTGGCCCGGGAAGGTGCGCATGTGGTCATCAACGGATTGCACCAGGAACGGCTGGATGCAGCAAAGGCTGAAATCGAAGCCCTGGGCGCGGGCGGCGTCTCAGCTGTTCTGGCGGACATCAATACCGAGGCCGGCCGAGCCGAGCTGGTTGCTGCGTGCCCTGATGCGGACATTCTGGTGAACAACAACGAAGGCCCTCCCCCAGGGCAGTTCGACAGATGGCAGCGAGCAGACTTCCAGGCGGCGATCGACGCCAACTTCATGGCACCGGTATTCATGATCCAGGCGCTCCTCGAAGGGATGAAGGAGCGGCGATATGGGCGCATCGTCAACATCACATCTGCGATGGTGAAGTCGCCCCGCAATGCAATGGGTCTCTCGACATCGGCCAGGACCGCGCTGACTGCCCTGTGCAAAGGCTTATCCGTCGATGTAGCCCCATTCAATGTCACCATCAACAACATGCTGCCTGAACGCTTTGACACCGACCGCCAGAGGTTCATGGCGGAGCTGGCGATGAAGATCAAGGGCATCTCCCGGGAGCAGGCGTTTGAGGAGATCCGGGCATCGATCGCGGCGAAGCGGATGGGTGTCCCTTCCGAGTTTGGCGATGCCTGCGCGTTTCTCTGCAGTGCCCAAGCCGGGTTCATCTCCGGCCAGAACCTGCAGCTGGATGGCGGTTCCTACAGCGGACTGATCTAGCGCGGGCGTAGTAGGAGACGCCGAATATTGACGCGCTTGCGGAAGGCGGGCTACCAGTCGGTGATGGTCGGCAAGTGGCACCTGGGGCACGCGACTTCTGCCATGCTGCCGATGGCGCGTGGTTTTGAGCAGGCCTACGGTCATTTCACCCGTGGGGTCGGTTATTGGGACCACGTGCACGGCGGCGGCCTGGACTGGCACCGCAACGGTGAAGCGTTGAGGGAAGAGGGGTACGCGACGCATCTCGAGGCGGATGAAGCCGTTCGGTTGATCAGGAGCAGAGACAGGGAGAGGACGCTCTTCCTGTATGCGGCATTCAGCGCACCTCACCTGCCGAACGAGGCACCGGGGGAACGCATCGACAAGTACCGCAGCATCGAAAACCCTCATCGGCGCGTTCACGCCGCGATGAGCGACGGTATCCGTAGCCTCGTCTCGAGACTCGTTTGGGTTTTCGGGCGCCCTTTGCCAATCGGCTTCCTCGAGTTCCTGCGCCAGAACACGGAGGATGGCGGTTCGGACAACGGACCTTACCGGCGTGGCAAGGGCTCGAACTGTCAGGGCGGAATACTGGTTCCGGCCGTTCTCTATTGGCCGGGCACGCTCGAACCCGCGTCTGTGTCTGATCGCGTGACGGTGCAGGATGTGCTGCCGACCCTGGCGGAGGACCCGTACGAGCAAGTTGACCTTGCCGGCGAAAATCCGGGGATTGTCGAGCAGTAGCAGTCCGTCATGGACAACATCCCGCAGCGTGATTCCATCAATCAGCCCAGGTCTTGTCGCTGAGCCTCCCGTACCGCGTTTGACCCTTCAGGGCACCGCGCCGGCGATACCGGCGTTGATCACCAGCAGGTCCGCCGGCCGTGGCGAGGCCACGCCGGTGCTGGTTCCGGTGGCAAGAGCGTTCTGCATGGCGGGTATGCCCTAGTGATCAGCTGCGGAGGTTTGCACGCGTAGCACCAGTGCGAAGCAGCGGCACGAGCGGCGGTGCGACAATCGCAAGCTCATTCCCCTGCCACGTACTCCAGCAGATCGCCGGGCTGGCATTCCAGCTCCCGGCAGATCGCGCCGAGAGTCTCGAAGCGCACGCCGCGTACCTTGCCAGACTTCAGCAGAGAGAGATTCTGCTCCGAAATGCCGATGCGCTCGGCGAGGTCCTTCGAGCGCATCTTGCGCAGGGCGAGCATCACGTCCAGACGGACGACGATACCCATCACACGATCTCCCGGTGGTCCTGCCACAGCGCCGCGGCGAGGCGGAGCGCCTGCGCCATGAATCCCATCAGCAGCACGGCGATCAGGGCTGCCAGATGGGATGTGGAGAGTTGGAGACTCAGCAGGCGCTCGCCCTCGCCGCGGGTCCAGGTGGCGAGCACGGAACCGATCGGCTGGCTCAGCAGAGCGCCAATCAGGGCCACCCACATCAAACGGGCGGCGCGTGCCGCGTGCTCCGCGGCTTGTGGCGGGAACGTGTCGGCGCCGGCAAGGCAGCCCAGCACCCGGGACAGGGAAGTGGTTGCCAGGAACCACAGGGCAATCTGGGTTACGGCCAGCGCGGCTAGCGCAATACTCTGCCAGGCCTGGATGCGCTCGTCCCCGCCGAACTGCTCGGAGATGACCACGCCAAAGCCGCCCGGCTGCAGGAAGGCCCAGCCAGTGAGACCCACGGCGAGCAACACGAGTGTCCAGCGAATGACGTCTACGATCCGGCGACTGCGCCGGGCACTGGTCCGGAGGGGGCTGGAATCGATCATCTGTTGCATTTAATAGTTAATGTTTTAGATTAACTATATCTTATATGAGATTAAGACATGATCAACCCCATTTGGCCTCGCACGGCAAGGTTCGTTGCCGTCGGAGCGCGCTTCCTGGCCGGTCTGATCGTGTGTCTGAGTGGCTGCGCAAGCCTCTCGCCTGCGGGTCTGATCGCCGCCGCACGCCTCGATCCGCTCGAGACCGATCCCGCGGATCTCGCGGTCGCGGCTGTCGTGCCGCTGGAGCTTCGTCTGCGCGACGGTGATGTGACGCTGCTTTTCTCGTATGCCCCAAGCGGCGATGATGCCGCGGTCGACGAGTTGTTCGCCCTGCGCCTGGTCGAACCCGCAGATCCCGCGACGCTGGGGCTGAATTCCAACGAACGGGCCTACGTCGCGGACATCGCACCGGAGGATCGGGACCGTCTGCGCCGGGCGCAGGCGACGGTGCGCAGATACCGGGCGATGGGTGACGACGGGTCAGGCACGCTCGCGCTCGATCTGCGCGGCGCATGCTTCGTGGGGCCCCGCCCGGACAGACTGCCGTTCCGTGGCTTTCTGCGCACGAACCGCGACGATCGCTTCGTTCAGCTCGTTTGGCGGCGCAATCTGCTCACCGACCTCGAGGCCGCGCAGCGCGACGGGTTGCAGACCCGCCTGGCACCGTGCCCCTCAAGTGCGGCCAACTCCCGAACCATAGGGACGTCGGCGAGCGGCGTGACCCGCTTTGTCACGCGATCCGGAACCGGTTTGCCGTATTTGGCCTCGCCGGACTGAAAACAGGTCGCATCGAAACCGGCAGGGTTCTCCTCCAGGTATGGAGAGTCACGGCAATCGATCTCGCGCATCGCGTCAGAAGTCGGGCGCGCGACATCGTATATCGTCTTTGCATTCCACAGGCTGCTCGTGTTCTGAGCCTCGCATCTCTGGCTCAACAGGCCCATCACAGCCTGCGTACCTGCCAGGTTGCCGGAACTCAACGTCACGATGACGCGATAGCCGCGGCGTTGGAACACGCTCATCTTGCAGAACCTGGCGATATTGTCCAAACCGGCCTTCACCCGGTTGACGTGGCGGTCAACGACCAGTCTTCCGTCGGTTGACTGCTGGTTCCGATCAGATAACCGACCTGTGCGATGCCGCCTGCTTCTTCAAGCGTTTGGTCGTTTTCCTTTCCTCCGCCGTATGAGCTGGGGCCTTCCTGGATTCCCGGTTGGATTTCTGAGCTTTGGACATCGCGTCTGCTCCTGTTGGATTCGCGGGGAAGTTTCGACAGGCGCTTGCTCAACCTTTTGCGGGACGGGCGGGCCTGGGCGGGGGTGATCAACGTCGATAACTCCTGCGTTGCGCTCATCCATGCAGATAGCAAGAGATTTGAGTCGTCGTTGCGAAGCTGCAGCGGCGGGCGGTTGCGCCAGCGGCCGAGCGTTTCGAGCGTGTCGCGCTGTGATCGGTGCGCGCAGATGTCGTTCGCAACGCGCCGAGGTCCGAAGGAGTGTCGTCTTGAAGCCTCCGGAGGCGAGTAGAAGGAGGCACAGGTTCAGGATGAACAGATAGCCGCTCGGCTTCTGGAACTGATGCGGACCCCTGCGCGGTTGACTGAGGAGCGTATTCGCCTGAGTTAGCTGTCTGTCGAACGCAAGGTCGGGCTGGAGGCCGCCGGTGCTACCGTACTCTCGAAAGTTGCTGTCCTGATGGAATACGTGGCAGGCGCGGCGGATTTCGTATGCCTGCTGCTGGAAACGCCCGTGATTCCGAAGTAAACTACGACAAGATTAGTCGGAGATATCGGGGTTGCGAAGTGCCACACATCAGCAGGGGCGTGGAGTACGCGTTGCACTGCCTGCTGCACCTCAGGCATTCAGCGGACCCGCATGCGCCCAGCGCGAACGAACTGGCGGAATTCCAGGGTGTTCCTCAAGCCTTCGTCGCCAAGCTCTTCACGCGACTGGAGAAGGCAGGGCTCGTCCGCTCGGCAATGGGCGCACATGGGGGTTTCGTCCTTGCTCGGCGGCCCCAGGAGATCAGCGTGCTTGATGTGGTCGATGCAGTGGATGGTCGGAAGTTGCTGTTCCGGTGCGCAGAGGTCCGCCGCAATTGTGTGCTGTTCGCTGAGGGCGCGCCGCCGGAAGCGTTGCAGGGCGTCTGCGCGATTCATCAAGTGATGCTCGATGCCGACAAGGCTATGCGGGCGGCGCTTGCCAGTCGATCGCTACACGATATCGGCACAACCGTCGCAAGGAAGATTCCCGTGCGCGACCTCCGGGCAAGTCAGGAGTGGTTCGACTCGCGCGCCGCAGCAAGGACGGCGGGCCGAGGAAAGGAGAGAAAGCATTCATGAGCGCAGGCGAAGGTATTGTGGTGGCGGGGGGAGGATTCGCCGGGCTTTGGGCGGCGCTTGCGGCGCGCCGGGAGGCAGACCTGCCGATCACGGTGGTCAATCGGGACGAATACCTCACCATGCGTCCACGGCTGTACGAGGCAGATCCAGCGGCGTTGCGGGTCGAGCTGAAGAAGACACTTCAACCGGTGGGCATCAACCTGCTCGTGACGGAAATTGAGGGTGTGGACCTGAGCGGAATGCGACTGATGACTGCCGAAGGCGAGCTCGGCTTCGAACGGCTGGTGCTCGCCACCGGCAGCCGGGTAAGACGGTTGCCCGTGCCAGGCGCCGAGCATAGCTTCGATATCGATTCCTATCAGGGAGCCTCTGCATTCGATGCGAAGCTGGCGTCGCTGAAGCAGGGCGATCGTGTGGTGATCATCGGTGCCGGCTTTACGGGCATAGAGCTGGCGACTGGTTTGCGTGGTCGCATTGCTGCCAGGGATCCCGCGCTTGCCCTTGGGATTCGCATCGTTTTACTCGATCGCGCCAGTGAGGTGGGCGCCGAGCTCGGCTGCAATCCACGGCCGATGATAGAACAGGCTTTAAAAGAGGCACGAGTCGAAGTCTGTCTGCAATCCCAGGTCACTGAGATCTCAACGGATGCCGTTCGTCTGGCCAATGGCCGGCGGATGGAGGCGGCTGCGGTAGTCAACTGCGCGGGCCTGGAGGCGAATCCGTCCCTGCTGTCGGAAGTGGCAGCGCGTGACGCGTCGGGGCGCCTGCTCGTCGATGAACATTTGCGAGTGCTGGATCATCCAGCTGTGTTCGCTGCTGGCGATGCGGCCTGTGCTGTGGTCGACGGCCAGGGCCACAAGGCGTTGATGTCCTGCCAGCACGCGCTTGTGATGGGCAGGTTCGCCGGATACAACGCTGCCCGGGATGCGCTTGGCCGCCCGCTCATGCCCTATCGTCAGGAGCGGTACGTCACCTGTCTCGATCTTGGGGGCGGCAGCGCGGTGTTCACCAACGGCTGGGACCGTCAGGTGACACTCACCGGTCAGGAAGCAGGTGCGGTGAAACGCGAGATAAACAGCAGACGGATCTATCCGCCGACGGACGCCGGAGAGATTTTGCGTCAAGCGGCACTACCGAATTGAGCTTCGGTATGCGCTCGGACCTCCGGACCACCTAGCGCCGAGGACGTGCGCTGGCTTTGGGAATGATCCCGACGAAAGGAAGACGCGTCATCTCCCGGCGTGCCCCCAGGAACCTGGAGGCCTGCTGACCGCCTCCGAATCCTGCCGACGGAACGGCAGGGCCCGCATTGATCCGAGCGGGTGCTCAGTCAGCCAGCGAGCTTATGTAGGCAACCACGTCGTGCATCGCCTGCTCGTCAGGCAGAACCGCGGCCATCGGCGCCATCTGCCGGCCGAAGTTGTCGCGAACGTCTCTGCCACGCTGGCCGTTCTTGAACTTCTGTAATTGCGCGACCTGGTACCAGGGGCTCAGCGTGATCAGCGCCGGTGCCTGAAGTGATTCGTCCCCCCGGCCGTCGGGCCCGTGGCAGGCCGTGCAGGTCGCATAGAGAGCGCGGCCGGCGTCCGCGTCGCCTTGGATTGACGTCGCAAGGATCACGGGTGTGGGTAGAGAAGCTATGTACGCCAGCAGATCCTCGGTCGCCCCGGCATCGTCCAGCGCCTGGCTCATCACTGCCATCGATTGAGCCTGGCTGTCGTCTGCGTCCGAGCCCCGAATTCGTTGCCGGAAATTGTCGAGCTGGCGTGCCAGATACCAGGCTTGCTGTCCGCCGATGCTGGGCGCACCCACCAGCCTGTTGCCTGCACCCTCGAATCCATGGCATCCGGCGCACAGCTTGTACTCGCGTTTGCCGCGTTCCAGGTCGGCGGCATGGCTGAACAGACTGATTGCCAGCAGCACGATACCGAAGACGCATTTCCCCAGACGATTCATACCACCCCACCCGCTGTTGCGTAGCAACGATTCTGTCCAGTCGGCATCCACACCGCCTTGACATAGGTCAAGGACAACAGGTCCAGCAAACCAAGAGACTCATGGGTGAGCAGGGTTTTCCGGGAGAGGGTGGGGTTATGGAGCTGCGCGACCTATTCGTGGGCACGATGGCGGGTGCCGCGGTGGTGCTCATGGGCGCGTTCTACGCGTTGTTCTATGCGCTTGGAAAGCTCAATGCTCATCGCCTGTCTCTGGCCGCTTCGTTCTTCTCGTGTCTCGGCCTCGTAGCCGCCACCATCGTGCTCACCGATGCCCTTCAGCTGCGGGGTTTCTGGCTTCTGGTGCCGGCTGCGATGGTGGTCGGCTATCTGGTGGCTCCCATGGTCATCTGGCGCCTGAGCGTGGACATCCACAACGACTCGGACCTGCAACGCGACTCACGGACACAACTGAATACAGGGGCAGAGCGATGAGACAGCAGTGGTGGGCGGACCAGGAAACGTGGCGCAAGTGCGCTATCTGGGTAACAGCCGGCATGTGTGTCGTGCTGATCGTGCTGACCTTCGATACCCTGCGCCAGATTTCGGCGGGCACGGAACGCGTGCCCGGCTACGACGTGATCAATCATCGAGTCTTCTACGAATTCGACAATGCGCGTGGCTATGAGGTGCCGCGTATCGGCGAGTTCGCACCGCTGTTCGGCCAGATGCTGGACGAACCAGCAGCCGAAGCGCTGGTGACCCGAGGAAAGCTCACCGTACAATCGAAAAACTGCATGAACTGCCACACGCTGCTCGGCAACGGCGCTTACTACGCGCCGGATCTGACCAAGGCATGGCTCGACCCCGGCTGGGTGAATGAAGATCTGCGCGAGGAGCTGATGCTTGCGTTCCTCCAGGATCCCGCCGCCAACGCCCGCACCTTCGGCACGGGGCGACGGATGCCTGACCTCGATATCAGCGAAGAAGAAGCGCGCAGCGTCGTCGCGTTTCTGAAGTGGATGGCCACGATCGACACGAACGGTTTTCCGCGTGGGTTCACGCCCCTCGAGCAGGGAGAAGCGCTGTGACAGAGGCCGTCGTGTACAACATCGAAGAGCAGGAACTCAAGCCCGGGCAGCGTCTGGCGATGAACTACTTCGTCGCCGCGATGGTGCTTTTTGCCGCACAGATTCTGTTCGGCGTGATAGCCGCGCTCCAATACCTCAACCCCGAGCTTCTCTACAACAAGCTGGACTTCAATGTGGTGCGGATGGTGCACATCAACGCCATGATTGTCTGGATGCTGATGGGGTTCATAGGCTCCATCTACTGGCTGGTAGAGGATGAAGCCGGACGTCCCCTGGTAGGCGCGGGGCTGGCCCGCTTGAACTTCTGGATTCTGTCTACCGCGGTGGCGGTGGTCGTTGCGGTCTATCTGTTCGTGCAGATCGGACCGGGAGAACTGCAGAGCATCTGGCTGATCAACGAAGGCCGGGAGTACATCGAAGCCCCGCGCTGGGCAGACATCGGCATCGTGGTGTGTGTGCTGATCTTCTTCTACAACATCGCCGCGACCTTCATGAAGGGCAAGTGGAGCGGTATATCCGGCGTGCTGGTGCTGGACCTGGTTGCGCTGGCTGGCCTGTATCTGGCCGGCATGTGGTTCACGCCGAATGTCTCCGTAGACCAGCACTGGTGGTGGTGGGTGATTCATCTCTGGGTTGAGGCAACCTGGGAAGTGCTGGTGGGATGCATCATGGCCTGGGGGTTGATCCGTACCATCGGTGCCGACCGCCGGATCGTCACTACCTGGCTCTACATCGAAGTCGCCATGATGTTCGGGTCCGGGATTCTCGGGCTGGGCCATCATTATTTCTGGATCGGCACCCCGGAGTACTGGCTGAGCATTGGCGGCTTCTTCTCGGCACTGGAGCCGATACCGCTGGTCGCGATGGTGGTCCATGCGGTTTACGATTCGGGACGGCATGGCTTCAGGAGCAGCAATCATCCGGCCCTTGCCTGGCTGATTGCGCATGCGTTTGGAAACTTCTTCGGTGCCGGAGTCTGGGGCTTCATGCATACGCTGCCGCAGATCAATCTCTACACCCATGGCACCCAGTGGACCTCCTCCCACGGTCATCTCGCATTCTTCGGTGCCTACGCCACCATCGTGATTGCGATTGCCTATCTGGCAGTCCAGAAAGCGCGAGGTGATGTGTGGATGTCGGGTGATCTGCCAGGCAATGGCTGGCGCTGGAAATGGTCGCTGGCGCTTCTCAACATCGGTGTTCTCGGCATGACCATGGCGCTGCTTGTTTCCGGCTACGAGCAGTCGTTCATCGAGCGTGCCCTGGAAGGTTCCACCTGGAGCGCGTACTTCCAGGCCCAGCAGACTGAGTGGTTCATGCAGGGCATGTACTGGCGAGTCGTGTTCGGATGGGTAACAGCGGCTGGTTTTGTGCTCCTGATATGGGATCTGCTGACGATCGGTCGTGCTGAAACGCGACCCATCCAACAGCTGCCCAGGCTTGCGGAAGCGGCAAACGTTTGAGCTGAGCAGGCGCAGAGAGAGTGCTAGACTCCTGCGCCATGGATGCAGATTCCCCGGCGCTCGGGCGCCTGCGGCAGCACTACCTGTTTGCCGGCCTCGCCGAAGCGGACTTCAGGGCGCTCGTGCCGCATCTGACGGTCGGGCACCTGGCTCGCAAAGAGGTTCTGTTCCATCGCGGTGATCCTGCTGTCGGCTTCTACTACGTGCTGACCGGCCAGATCGAGCTCGGCTTCGTCGCGCCGAATGGCGAGAAGAAGACGCTCGAGGTGTTTGGGGCCGGGCGGACCTTTGCAGAAGCCGTGACCTTCATGCGGCGACAGCTGTATCCCGTGACCGCCCAGGCGGTCACGGATGCTCAGGTTGTCAGAATTCCCAATCAGGCGTATGTGGATCTCCTCTACAGGGACCCGGACGCCTGTATGCGTCTGCTGGCAGACGTGTGTCAGCATCTGCATGCCAGGGTCATCGAAATCGAACGCGCAACCGTTCAGAACGCTAGGACGCGGCTGACTGCGTTCATTCTCGATGAGATCGAAGAAGTCGAGCAGGATGCGGCCACCATAGAACTCGCCCTGCCGAAACATGTGATCGCGTCGAAGCTCTCAATCAAACCCGAGACGTTGTCCCGGCTGCTGCGCGTCATGGCAAGTGAAAACCTGATCGTTCTGAACGGCGCGCGCGTGAACGTTCCGAGCGTCAACGGGCTGAAGAAATCTCTTCACTCATCGCCCGCCTGAGGACGCAACCCCCTCCAACTCACGAGCCTGGCCATGGCCCTCGAGTTGCGCTCGCGTCGCATCGGAAACCGCAGCGCCCAGCATTGCGGCAAGCTGGTCGGCGAGGTTGTCGAAGAACAGCTCAGCCTGTCGTCCGCGGAAGCTTTCGCGGCGGCGCGCGCGCCGGGAAATCGCCAGCACGGTGAAGGCATAGGCGTTCTCGATGCGAAGTTTGAGCACTTCGGGATCGACGTGTCTGAGCTTGCCCCGCAGCAGCGCCCGCATATGCATGAGATTCGGCTCCCGCTCGGCGTCATCGGCGGTGTTCAGGTCCTGGTCCGAGGCGAGCAGCCGCTGGCCCATCAACCCCAGAAAGTCGCGGAACGACCTGTCTTCGCGGCACAGGAGAAACGGCGCTCTGATCATCAGGGCACAGATCTGGCGGAGCTCAGGATCCGGATCGCCCGCCAGTGCCATTTCTACGAGCGCTCCGCGCCGGGCATCGATCTGCTCGAGGCGGCGGTCGAGAATGGCGTCGATCAGGCCGTCGCGACTGCCGAAGTAGTACTGCAGTGCCGACTGATTCTTCTGGCCGGACTCCCGCACGATCATGCGCAGAGAGACCTCGTCCGGGCCACGTTCGAGAAACAGGGCTTCAGCGACGTTCAGCAGATGCTCCCGGGTGGTGTCTTCCGGTCTGGGCTCGACGCGAGCCACAGGCTAGGTTCCGTTCGGCTGCTGGGTCTCGTCCAGTGTGTCGAGGTCGCTGGCGTCATGCCGCTCTGCGATGCCGCTCGCGCTCGCGCGGTTCACTCTTCTGCCGCGTTTCACGGCGGGACGATCATGAATCTCCTGCGCCCATCTGACGACATTGGCGTAGGACGCCACGTCCAGAAACTCCTTGGAATCGTACAGACCTGTCAGCACGAGCTGGCCGTACCAGGGGTAGGTGGCCATGTCGGCGATGTTGTAGTCGTCACCGCACAGATAGCGCCGGGAGGCGAGATTCCTGTCGAGCACATCGAGCTGACGCTTCACCTCCATGGCATAGCGATTGATCGGGTATTCCCACTTCTCGGGCGCGTAGGCATAGAAATGGCCGAAGCCGCCGCCCAGAAACGGCGCCGACCCCATCTGCCAGAACAGCCAGGACAGACACTCCGCGCGGCCGGCAGCATCCTTCGGAACGAAGGCTCCGAACTTGTCCGCGAGATACAGCAGGATCGCGCCGGATTCGAACACGCGCACCGATGGGCTCTCGCTTCGGTCGAGCAGGCCCGGGATCTTCGAGTTGGGGTTGATGTCGACGAAACCACTACTGAACTGCTCGCCCTGGCCGATGTTGATGAGCCACGCATCGTACTCGGCATCCCGGATCCCGAGTGCCAGAAGCTCTTCGAGCAGGATGGTTACCTTCACTCCGTTGGGCGTTCCCAGTGAATAGAGCTGCAGAGGGTGCTTTCCGACGGGAAGCGCCTTTTCATGGGTCGGACCGGCGATGGGCCGGTTGATGTTGGCGAAGCGGCCGCCGCTCCCGGTCTCCCATTGCCAGACTTTGGGCGGCACATAGGGGGTCGAGTCAGTCATTGGATTGTCCTTGTCTTTCGTTGTGCGATGCTGGTGCCGGAGGTTGCGCTGATGGCCCGGCGAACCGACTCAGGCAGACGACGGGCGAGCGAACAGGGCCTCGCAACCGCTGCCGGCAAGGATCGCGTCGACGCGCGCGCGGTCTGCCTCCTCCAGGCGCGCGTACTCGATGCGCAGCCACTGCAGGCACTTGCCCTGGTAGGGGAATGGCGGCTGGACCCAGGGTTTGCCGTCCACCTGCGCTTTCACCTCGTCGAGTCCCCGTTCCAGTGCGCGCGCGTTGGCGAGCATCACGGGCACGTAGGTCCGGCCGATTTCCGCGAGCAGCGCCGCGAGAGTGGGCGGCAGCGCGTCTGCGTCGACGAAATCCGCTTCCTCAACCTCTAGACCAGACAGGTCCTCCATCTTGCTGACCCAGGCATGCACGCGCGGAAATTGTCGCGCTACGGCCGAGGGCGTCGGATCGAACTGTACCAGCTGGGTGAGCTGTCCGAAGCACGCGAAGTCGGCGGAGCCGGGCCGGCCGCCCATTAGAAACGGATAGGCTTTCAGATGCTCGTTCAGACAGCCGAGAAACCGCCGGTAGCTCTGCTCGATCACGGGTGCGGTGGTGTCGTTGGAGCCGACCACGTACAGGCGGCCGATCTGGCGCCCGGAAAACGTCTTTTTCATGGTCGCAATCGCAGCGTCCGGCTGGGTTACGTCGGCATAGTGGGGCAGCACCGAGCCTGCCATGTCGATGTCATCGTCGTAGTACCACCGGTAGTGAAACATGGCCTTGGTGAGCCACTCATCACCGTAGTCTTCGAGCAGATAGTTGAGGAACGCCACCGCCGGGTCCGCCGGTATCACCGAACGGCCATCGTACTCGGCCTCGAGTCGACGGATGATCGGCGTGCTGTCCACCTCCGCGGTGAGCTCGCCCGACTCGTTCTCGAAATAGAACACCGGAATCAGACCGACTTTCGGCTGCGGCATGCCTCTGGCGTCCGCTGCGCCCTGCAGAAAGCGGTAGGGAATGCGGCGAAAGCGCAGCAGCGCGAGCATCTTGCGCGTGTATGGCGAGCCAGGGGATCCTCGAACGGGCAGCAGGTCGGTTTTCATTACGTACTCGCTTCTTCAGGTGCCGCCGCTGGTCAGCGCCAGCCGGACCGGCACTGAAGTGAACGCGGGCGCAAACCGTTGCATCAGGTGCTCATGGCCTTCTGGAAGGCGGGCCGTGCCGCAATGCGCTCGACGTAGGCTTTCAGATTCGTCATGTCGTCGGGTACGCAGCCCAAGCGGTTGCTCATGAAGCAGGCATGCCCGAGCATGATGTCCGCGGCCGAGAAGTTGCCGATGAGGTACTCCTTGCCCGCGAGCGCCTCGTCCACCGGCGCAAGCGCCTTCGTGAGCAGGCGCTGCGCCTGTCCCAGCGCCGTTTCGTCGCGCCGTTCCGGGGGCAGCAACAGGGTCTGGACGACGATCGTGTTCACCGGCGGCATGACCATGCCCTCGCAGTAGTGGAACCACTGTAGGTAGTAGGGATACTCAGGGGCATCCACGGCGGGCTTGAGGCCGCCGTTCCTGTGCCGCTCCAGGATGTACTCCACGATCGCCCCCGATTCGTAGATGGTGACGTCGCCGTCCGTCAGAACGGGCACGCGACCCAGCGGGTGCCGTGCCCGGTGTTCGTCGGACTTCAGGTCCTTCGGGTGAAAATCCATGCGGTTCAGCTCGTATGGCAGCGCCAGTTCTTCCAGCAGCCAGACGATGCGGCCCGCGCGCGAGTTGGGCGCGAAATGCAGCTTCATCATGTTCGAATTTCCCCCTTTGTGATGCCGGGCATCGTAATGGCTTGAACCGCCTAATGCAATGCATTAATCTCTTGATTCTTATAGCATGCCGGCAAGGGGGAGGGCAAAACGGCATGAATCTACGCGCCTGTGCATTGATCCTGCTCGGGGGATGCCTGTCGGGCTGCTCGGACCCTGATATCGTGCCCGAGTCGCACATTTCCGCGCCGCCGAGCGCAGTGTCGCAACCTGCGGTACCGGTAGAGGTTGCACGCGACCCGCTGCGCACGGCCCTGTTCGGTGATCTGCACGTGCATACGAGCTGGTCCGTGGATGCCTACGCCGGCGGCAACCGGCTCGGCCCCAACAGTGCCTATCGCTTTGCGCGGGGCGAGGCGGTAGAGCTGTCCAACGGTGTGCGGGCACAGCTCCAGACACCCCTGGATTTCGTTGCACTAACCGATCATTCCGAGGGGTTCGACACACACCTCGCCTGCACGATCCCAGGCGGACCGGAGTTCGATCTGTCGCAGTGCCGCGACATGCGCTCGGGCGACATCACCCAGGAGGACATGCTCAGAAGCGGATTCGAGAGGGGCATTCCGCGGCCGGCGAAGCGCGACCCCGTACTCTGTGCTGACGTCGAGCGTTGTCTGGCGAACGCCAGAATCACCTGGCAGCGCGTTCAGGACGCTGCAAATGCCTACAATGAGCCGGGCCGCTTCACGGCCCTGATCGGATACGAGTTCTCTTCCCTGCTTTCCGACTTCGGCATGCTCCACCGCAACGTCATATTTCGCGGCACGGACGTGATAGCGCACGCGATCTCATCGCAGGACGTGACCAACCAGAAAGACTTTTTCGCTCAGCTCGATGGCGCCTGCGTCGAACCGTGCGAGGTGCTGACCATACCGCACAACACCAACTACTCCTGGGGGCTGACGTTCTCACGCACCGACGAGGATGGCTCTGCCTATGGCGCCGAAGACCTGGCCAGACGCGCGCGCATCGAGCGGCTGTTCGAGATCACTCAGCAGAAGGGCACCTCCGAGTGTCAACTCGGGGTGGGCGCGGCGGATGAAGAGTGCACATTCGGGATCATGTTTCCCGCGTGCGAGGAGGGTCAGGACACGAAGTGCATAAAGCCCGCATCGATGTTCCGCAATGTCCTGCTCGACGGCCTCGCCCTGGGTGTCGAGCGCGATCTGAACCCGTATCAAACTCGGCGTCATCGGCTCCACGGACACACACAACTCCGATCCGGGAAACACGCGCTCAAGCTGCCCGCGCAGTTTGCGCGGGCGGAAGGATCAGGCTTCGCGGCCGAGCGTGTTTTCGAGCTAGAGCACGTGGTGGTAGGCCCCGTCCGTCGGATGTCGGCGGGCGGTCTGGCCGGTGTCTGGGCGGAATCCAACACCCGCGCCGACATCTTCGATGCGCTGCGGCGGCGCGAAGCATTTGCGACCAGCGGGTCGCGCCTGCGCATCCGCTTTTTCGGGGGCAACCTGCCGGCTGACATCGGCGACCGTCGGGAGCCGGTGGCACTGGCCTACCAGGCGGGGGTGCCGATGGGTTCCGATCTGATTGGTACCGAGGCGCCCAGATTCTGGGTGTGGGCCAGCCAGGATCCGGCTGGTCCCCGGCTCGACCGGATTCAGATCATCAAAGGCTGGATCGAGGATGGCGAGCAGCATCAATCGGTCTGGGATGTGGCCTGCTCGGATGGCCGGGTTCCCGGTGCAAGCGGCCGTTGTGCCGAGACCACCGCTGCCGTGGATCCGAAAACCTGTAAGGCGATCGGAGCGCCAGGTGCCGGCGAGCTGCAGGCAACGTTCTCCGACCCGGGTTTCGTCGCCCGTCAGCCGGCGTTCTACTACGCGCGAGTGCTGGAGAATCCCAGCTGTCGATGGACTACCGTGCTGGCCAACGGTGCCGGTGCAGATCTGCCCGAAGACGTACCCGCGGCGGTGCAGGAACGGGGCTGGTCGTCGCCCATCTGGGTGGCGTCGCCGTGACGCTGGCGGCGCGATCCCCAAGCGTTCCATTCGAAGCGGCGAGGGTCCGGCCCGAAGTTTCGAGCCGGGTGCCTCCCTCGTGTCCGGTCAGCCGGCCGCCGAGATGTTCAGTGACGGGGTCGCCCCCGACCTGGCTGCGTCACGCAGACGCAGCAGTTCCTCCCACCCAAGGTAGTTGGTCAACCCGTTCTCGTCGTAGAACAGAACCGGTCCTTCACAGACGAACAGGTACTCGGTGTCCTCCAGCGCCTCGGTAGCGCCGTGCAGAACCCCGTTTGGCTCGTAGTCGTAGTCACCCGCATTCAGCACGCCGTCCCTGACCTTGAGCTTGCCTTTGAGGATGTACGTGTGAGCGTCTGACAGATGTTTGTGCGGTGCCGCGACGTAGCCCTTGCACCAGCGGATCAGTGCTACCCAGCGTCCGGTTTCAGGGCCGGCCCAGAGGACTTTCATCCAGGCCTTGCCGGGTTCGGTTTCGATCCAGGGCTCGTTGGCGCGGACGATGATGTCCGCCAGCTGGTCGTTGATCGGCTCGAGGTTCTGCAGTGCCATGTCTCTCTCCCTCACACTTGGACCGGGGGAGTATAACTCCGGTATCCGCCAGACGCGTTTGCCACCTGGATCATCATGACCTGCGTTCCGGTGGCGCAGCGGCGGCACGCGATACGTCTGAAGTTACGACCCATGGCATCCACGTCCGCGGCACCGGATCGGTCGGCCCATGTCGACGCGAAGGGCAGTCGAAGCTGTACGGCTTTTCTCTCGAGACGAAGGTCGACTGGTTGCACCCCGGTTGTGAGGTCTGTGGTGCTGTCCCTAGGCCTCAGCGTCCGATGTCGCCAGAGGTCTGCCAACCACCATGGTATCGAGCAGGCTCCGGTCGAGGCTTGCATAGACGGCATCGGGCTCCGCGCCCAGGCCGTCGACCAGCTTGGTGAAGAACGCACGCGCCGCGGCCGCAGCAGTGATATCGAAAATCTGTGCGTCACAGAATCCCACCTGGCGCAGCCGGTCGACGTCCGTACGCGACACCAGATCGGCACGGCGAGCCACCAGGCGCGCGTGTCTCACCACAGCAGTCTCCTGCTCGCTCAGCACGCCTTCACCGTCGCGCTCGACGATGCAGCGGATCTCGTCGCTCGTGAAGATCTCGGTGAGCTTCTTCGAGTGTGCCAGACAGCAGTACGAGCTGCGCAGCTCGTGGGCCGCGGCCAGGGTGATCAACTCGTAGAGCCGCGCGCTCATGTTGGCCTTGATGCCCGCCTGAAGCTGGGCCCACAGCGACATGATCTCAGGGCGCAGGCCGAAGACCGTTGCGTAGTTCGGCAGGTAGCCGAAGAAGTCGGCTTGCCGGTCGTACATCCGACGGGCCGCAGCCGAGGCCCGCTCCGGCGGAATGAAATCGATGAATGCCATGCTCAGATTCCTCCACTCAGATCCTGAACTGATCGATCTGCACTTCCCGTCCTAGATCCTGATAGTCTCCGGCCGCGCGCAGACGCCTGAACTCGCCCCAGTTGATGGGCCGGTACAGGGGACCGTCCAGAATCGTGGTGGACAGCGGCGCGTATTCGACGTCGTACCGGGGATTGAAGAAAAACGGCACGCTGAATCGCTGCGCCTGTGCATTCGCACGCACCCGGTGCAGAGCGGCCCGGTAGCGGTCGTTGGACCACACCTGCACGATGTCACCAATGTTGATGACCAGGGCGTCCTCCACCGCCGGCACCAGATTCCAGGTCCCATTGCGGAACACTTCCAGCCCGGGCTCGTCGTCCTGCAGCAGGATGGTGAGCGCGCCCGCATCGGTGTGCTGGTTTACCCCCAGGTGCCCCGAGGCCGGCTGCGTCAAACCCTGTGGCCGTTCGGGTTTAGGGCATCTGGGATAGTAGTTGATGCGCACGAAGCTGGAGTGTCGCGGCAGGAATGCGTGGTTGAGAAAGTCCGCCGGAACACCCAGATTGAGCGATACCGCACCCAGTAACCGGAAAGCCAGCGTCTCGCAGGCTTCGTAATAGGCCACAACAGCCGTGCGCAGACCCACCGGCCTTTGCGGCCACTGGGGCCGCTCGCCGTTTTCGCCTGCCGGTCCATAGTCGAACACCTCCTTCCAGTCTCGTGTGTTCTTGGTCAGCTCCTCATCGAAGAAACCCCACGGATTGTCAGCCGTGCGCCGGATCTGCCGCTTCTGCTCCAGCGGCTCGGCGAAGAACGCCCTGGCCTGTTGCAGCAGCGCTTCGCACAGCACGTTGTCCATCCCGTGGTTGACCACTTGAAAGAATCCCCAGTCTCTGCAGGCCATGTCGAGTGCCTGCAGAGTTTCCGGTGCGTACAGCTTCTCGATGTCGATGACGGGAATGCCTGTCGATTTTCTGGTTTGCTTTTTCATCGCCGGATCACGCCACGTTGCGTTTGTGCAGCCAGTTGGGCAGCAGAGTGTAGGGGTCGATGCGGCAGTCCTGGTCGAAAGCGACCCCCGCCGCTGAGAGACGCTGGGCCAGGCGGCCCGACTTGAACTCGTCGAAGGTTTCCGAGCAGCCGCCGACGTGTTCCCCGCCGATGAAGATCCGCGGAATCGTGACCTCGCCGGTACGCGCGGCCAGCACCGTGCGAATCCTGCCGCCGAGCTCGCCGTCCTGATAGGCGACCGAGTCCAGGTCCACGCTCTCGTAGGAGAGGTCGAGGCGCGCGAACAGCTTGCGCACGCTCCAGCAGAATTCGCACCACTCGAGCGCGAACATGACGACTGGGTTGCGAGCGATGATATCGGCCACCAGTGCCTCGGCCTCGGGATCGGCCGTCGCGACACCGGCTGCCGGTGCGGGAGCCGGCGCGGCTCGATCGAAGCGATAGCCGGGCGTGCTGCACGAGAGCGCAAGTTCGGCGTCGTTCATTTCCTCCTGAATGTCGGCAAAGAGCGGCGTCGACAGGTACCGCTCTCCCGTATCCGGCAGCATGCACACGATGTTGCTTCCGGCGGCTGCGCGGCCGGCCACCTGAAGGGCCGCCGCAAAAGTGGCGCCGCCGGAGGTCCCGACGAAGATGCCTTCTTCCCGGGCCAGTCGCCTGGCCCAGATCATGGCGTGATCGCCGGAGACAGGCTCGATGCCGTCCACATAGCCTGCAGCCATGGCTGATTCGGTGAGGGACGACACGAAGTCCGGGCTCCAGCCCTGCATCAGATGAGGGCGAAAGCTCGGGTGCGAGCCAGTGACCCGTCCCGCGGCGTCGCGTGGCTGCGGCAGGCCGCTTCCCAGTACCTGGGCGTTGTCGGGCTCTGCGGCGATTACTCGGGTTTCCGGCGATGTCGCGCGCAGGCCCCGCGCCACTCCCTTGAGTGTGCCGCCGGTGCCAAAGCCGGATACGAAATAGTGCAAGGTCTCGCCGGCAAGATCGGCGACGATCTCCGCGGCCGTGGTGGCCGTGTGCACGTCGGCGTTGACCTCGTTGTCGAACTGACGGCACAGGTAGTATCCGTGTGCCTCGGCCAGCTCCACGGCCTTGGCGAGCATGCCGCTGCCTTTGTCTGCCGCCGGCGTCAGCACCACCGTGGCGCCAAGAAACCGGAGCAGCTTGCGGCGCTCGATGCTGAAGTTTTCGGCCATGACCACAACCAGCGGGTAGCCCTTCTGGGCGCAAACCATGGCGAGGCCGATCCCGGTGTTGCCGCTGGTTGCCTCGATGACCGTCTGACCGGGCTTCAGCTCCCCAGAGGCCTCGGCCGCCTCGATCACGGCTCGGGCCATGCGGTCTTTCACCGAGCCCATGGGGTTGAAGGCCTCGGCTTTGACATACAGGTTGACGTGCTTCGGCGCCAACTTGTTGATTTTGATGAGCGGCGTGTTGCCGATGGTGTCCAGAATGTTGTCGTAACGGGCCATGATTGGATCCTGTTGCATGTGACCGGATGCCAGCTTAGGCACCGCGCCCCGCCCAAGCTTGACGAAACCATGGCGAAACCATGGGGATGATCGTCATGAAAGCTTCAAGCCGTCCTCATGAATCCGGATTCGGCGCCTCCTAAAGTCCACGCCATCCGCTGCGCTGCCTCGGCGCGCGCAAGGCGGACAACCCAACCGACAACTGAGAAGGAATCGATCATGCAGACTCAATCCGAACCGAAGCAGTCCACCGTGGACAACGGGGTCAACGTAGGGGCTTTGCTCGCAGCGCGCGAAGCGCTCGCGTCCGCGCCGGAGGCGGCTCAATTCACCTGGCGGGCAACTTGCGACTGGGTGAACGGCACCCATTGCACATCCAGGGTGAAGAGCTTCGCCGGCCTGGGTGGTGAGCAGAATCACCGGACCGAATTCACGTTCGAGGCCGACCACCCGGAGATCTTCGCATCAGAAGACCACGGCGCCACGCCGGTGGAACTCGTGATGGTGGGTCTGGCGAGCTGTCTCACGGCGGGCATTGCGAGTGTGGCGCAGAACCGCGGCATTCAGCTGCATTCGGTCAAGGCCACGCTGGAAGGCGACATGGACATCTACGGCATCCTGGGCATCGACAGCGACGTGCGCAACGGCTTCAGCGGCATCCGCGTGTCCTTTGACATCGATGCCGATGCCTCCCGCGAAGACATCGAAGCGCTGGTTGCTCAGTCGCAGAAGCGCTCGGCGGTCTACGACATCATCACCAATCCCGGCAACGTGACGGTAACGGTGCGATGACCGGGCTGTCCCTCAGACGGATCGGGCCGGCCAGCCCCCGCCGCGTCGACGTAGTCGTCGTCGGCGGCGGGCAGGCCGGTCTGGCCACCTCGGTCATGCTGCGCGAGCTAGGCATCGACCACGTCGTGTTCGAACGCGGCGAGATCGGACAACGTTGGCGCCACGAGCGCTGGCGCTCGCTCAGGCTGCTGACACCGAACTGGATGTGCCGGCTGCCGAACCAGGAGTACGACGGGGCCGATCGCGACGACTTCATGACCAAGGACGAGGCTGCGGATTTTCTGTGCCGCTACGCGCATCGTCAGCAGGTAGAGGTGGCCTCCGGCACGGAAGTCACCGAAGTAGTGCCCGAGCGAGACGGCTTCCTGGTCGTTGCCAACGAACAGGTTTGGCGCTGCCGCGCGGTCGTCGACGCCAGCGGCGCTTTCGGCCGCGCCAAACTACCGCCGCTGGCGGCGGAGTTTCCGGCGGGCCTGCACCAGCTGGCGGCGGCGGACTACCGCGTGCCGGATCAGCTGCCCGATGGCGGTGTGCTGGTGGTGGGCGCCTCCGCCACCGGCCTGCAGATCGCCGAGGAGCTGTTGACCAGCGGACGCCGCGTGACGCTGGCCGTGGGGGAGCACGTGCGCATGCCGCGCTCGTATCGCGGCCGAGACGTGTACTGGTGGCTGAACCGCAGCGGGGTGCTGCACGAGACCATCGAGGACGTCGATGACATCGAACGGGCGCGGCGCGTTCCCTCTCCTCAGCTCATCGGGCGCCACGGCTGCAACATGGATCTGAACCGGCTGCAGGATCTCGGTGCGGAAATCGTCGGCCGAGTCGTGGCCGTGCGCGGTCGAACGATCCAGTTCTCTGGCGGGCTCGCCAACCACCTGAAATCGGCGGACCTGAAGATGCACCGCATGCTCGACCGCTTCGACCAGACCCCCGCGGACGGGCTCGACCTGGCGCCGCCGGACCGCCCGCAGGCGTCGCGTTCGCCGACGGCGCCTCGACTGGAGCTGTCGCTCGATAGCGGCGAGTTCTCGAGCGTCTTCTGGGCGACGGGCTACCGCCCGGACCACCGCTGGCTGCGGCTGCCGGCGTTCGACCGCAAAGGGCGGCTCACGCACGATGCGGGTGTCGTTCGGGCGGTCCCGGGCCTGTACACCCTGGGGCATACCTTCCTGCGCAGCCGCAAGTCGAGCTTCCTGTACGGGGTCGACGAGGACGTCCGGCATATCGCGGCCCACCTTCGTCGCTACCTCGATGGTGCATTTCGCGAGCGGGTCGCCGCCATGGACTGAAATGCGCAGGCGGATTCAACTTCAGTCCCACCGGCTGAGGGCATAAAATTCCGGAGCCCTATCAGTCAGGTGCTGAGATGAATCGAGCGGATGAGGGCGACGGCCCAGAAAGCCTGGAGCCGTCGCCTCGAGTCAGATTCGGGGAGTTCGAGCTGGATCGTGACTCGTTCGAACTGCTGCGCAACGGAGAGCCGGTGCACCTGGAACCGCGGGTGCTTTTGCTGCTCGGGTTCCTGATCGAGAGGCGATCGCAGCTCGTCAGCAAGGATGTGCTGCTCGACGAGCTGTGGGGCCACCGCTTCGTCAGCGAGACCGCCCTCGCCACCCAGATCAAGCGCCTGCGCCAGGCTCTGGGCGACGACGGCCGCCGCCAGGAAATCATCAAGACCGTACATGGGCGCGGCTATCGCTTCGTCGCCGAGATTGAGAATGTGCCGTCGAAGACCGTATCCACAGCAAAGATCGAAACCCTGCAGCGGGAGCGGACGTCGAACCTGGGCTACGAGAGAACACCGTTCTTCGGACGGGGTCGGGAACTTCGCCGCTGCATCGAGGCGCTGGGGAACTTTCGCATGGTGTCTCTGCTCGGCATCGGCGGCACCGGCAAGACGCGTCTCGCCAAGGCCGTCGGGCGGGCGGTGCTGGAGCAGTATCCCGACGGCGTCTGGTTCGTGGACCTGGTGCCCGTTACCGACGCGGACGGAATCGACGCCGCCATGGCCTCGGTACTGGGGCTGCAGAGGAGTGGCGGCAGCACCCGGGAAAGGCTGGCCGACGTCATTCGCGACCGCAATGCGCTGTTCATTCTCGACAACTGCGAGCACATCGAGGACGACGTCGCCGAAGCTGTGGACTTCTTTCTCGAGCATACCGTCGCGCCGAGATTCCTCATCACCAGTCGCGATCCCATCGACCTGGCGGACGAGCTTCGATTCTTCGTCGAACCGCTCGCGCTCGAATCGGACCAGGGGGAATCGCCTGCCGTGCAGCTGTTTGTCGAAACGGCACGTCGCCACGGAATGACGGATCTCAACTTCGACTTGGCCAAGGTCAAGCAGGCGTGCGCGCGGCTTGACGGGCTGCCGCTCGCCATCGAGCTGGCGGCGGCGCAACTCAAGCACCTCACCCTGGACGAACTGCTGGTTCGACTCGATCGGCGTTTCGATCTGCTCGCTGGCAGGCAACGGGTGCGAACTGGTGCCGACCGACAGGACAGCCTGGCCGCGGTGGTGCGTGAGACCTGGGATCTCCTGAACGGTGACGAAAAGCGGCTCCTGGAGCAGATGGCGGCGTTTCCAGATCAGTTTACGATGGCCGACGTCGAGGAAGTGTGCCCTGACCAGATGACGCAGAGCATCTCGTTCAGCGTGTCACGTCTCGTGGAGCTTTGCCTGTTGAGCCGAACCACGCGCGAGGGCCCCTGGTGGCGCCTGCTCGAAACGGTTCGCCTCTACGCCCTGGAGCAGCTCTCTCCCGAAGCTCGGCTGGCCGACGCGGAGCGTCACGCGCGCTGGTGCCTGGAGCGGCTCGGCGAGTATCCGCACGGCAGGCTTCTGAGCTATGCCCATGCGCAGTGGGCGGCGGACCACTATCCGGACCTGGAGGCGGCCGAGCGGTTCTTTCGCGAGCGGGGCGACATTCGCACTGCCATCGACATCTGCGCCGGTCCGCAATTGATGATTCAGCTGGACCTGGGTTCCCGGGCCCTGGCCAAGCTGGACGACATCGACGGGTACCTCGAAGCCACCGACGAGGTGTCGTGCCGGGCGGAACTCCATGCCATGGCGGCGCTGTGCGCCCTGATCACGCGCAAGCCGGACCTGTTCGTGCGCCACGCGGAATCCGCGCTCGAGACGGCGCGCGAGCTCGGTGACCCGGCACGACTGACTGTGGCGCTGATCCTCGCGTCGCTGACGAACAACTTCTCCGATCCCGAAAAGGCCCGCCATCAAATCGACGAGGCCCTCCAGGCTGCGAACCAGGCTGGGGATCCAGGCAGCCGAGACCTTGCCGGCACTTATCTGGCGTGGCACCTGGCGATGCAACAGCAGTACGAAGAGGCGGCTGATGTGGCCGCAGGCATTGCCGAGACCAATCTGACTGCGGGCAACCCCATCGACCATCCCACGTACAGCGCGATCTGCGCCGTCATTGCCCGCAGGTGCTTCGACGACCCGGGCACGGCCAATACCTGGACCGACCGTCTGCTCGAGACCGACCAGACGCATTCCCTGTTTGGCGCTGCGAGCCTGTTCGCCTGCGCCCGGGCCGCCGGTGGCCACCTGCGTCAAGCTGCTGAGATGTGCAACGCGATCGTCTCCCAGCTGGCGCGCCTAAGAGTGGAACCGTGGCCCGATCTCTACGTACCGCTGGCCACTATCGCCTACGCCGACGGGCAGACGGAACAGGCGCAGCTGTGGCTGCGCGCCATTCGCGCAAGCAAAACTCCGCTGAAGACCTTTCACTGCATTGCCGTGTATCAGCAGCTGCGCAGCAAGCTCGGCCTGGGCGCGTCTGCGGCCGAGGATCACCGAGTTTCGGCTGAGATCGGAGCCGAGGCGTTGGAGTGGCTCGGAGCGTTTTAGGCGGTGTTCCAGAACGGCCCGGACGATTTCATGCCGTGACCAGTGCATTCATCCTGCGTAGGCGTTGCACCGCCTGATGGGCACTCATGTTCGGGTCGTTCAGCACAGTCAGCAGGATGAAAAAGTAGTGGCTCATCAGCGCATCCGCCACGAGTTCCGTATTGCGATCTCCTCCAGGTGTCTGGTTGTGCATGAATGAGATGAGTTCCTCGCGGAACAGCATCAGCTGCTCGGCAAAAGCGTCTGTGTTGAACAGGTTGTGTTTGAGCAGTTCCTTGCTCAGCGTTCGCTGTTGCAGATAGAACCGATACAAAGATCCAGCGAACGTAGCCATCGCTTCATCGACCGGGACGTTCGCACTGAGCCGAAGGCGTGCCCGGCTCAACGCGCGTTCGATCCCCTCGTAGAGAACCGCCTGCAGCAGCGTCTGCTTGTTCGGAAAGTGGGCGAACACCGTTCCGATGCTCACGCCGCACTGCTTTGCGATCTGCCGCGTAGTCGTACCTTCGAAGCCATGAGTCGCAAAACAGGCGGCTGCTTCTTCGAGCAGCCGCCGTCGCGTTTCAGACTTCTGTTCCGCTCGGGTGGTGGGCAAAGAGAACTCCCTGACCAATGGGATGCATGAAGTATGAAAGTTTCATTGAGCATACTCAATGAATTGACAAAGATGATCTTCCTTGCGTTAAATGAGCATGCTCAGTGAGCATGATCAATCAGGTCGATTTGGATGATAGTCATACAAGGTGCTGGCATTACCGGTCTGACCCTGGCAGGGCTGCTGCAACGACGGGGTCTGGACTACAGGCTGATCGAGCGGAGCGCGCAGCTGGGCAGCGTGGGTGCTGGGCTCGTGCTGCAGCGGAACGCTCTCGAGGTAATGGATCGACTACCCGTAGGAGGCTTCGAAGAGATTTCGGCGCCCATCGGGAGGATGCTGATCGGGAGTGCGGATGGGTCGGTACTGCAGGCCATCGAGCTGGATTTCGCCACCCGCGCGCGCAGTGTCCATCGGGGCGACCTGCAGCAGCATCTGCTGCGGCAGATCGACCCCTCCCGCCTGTACCTCGGAGCATCCGTTGAGGTGTGGACCGATCGGCAGACCGGATTGGATGTACGGCTGAGTTCGGGGGAGTGCCTCCGTGCGGACGTGCTGGTGGGCGCGGATGGCATTGCCTCAGACGTTCGCCGGCTCCTTTCGGGCGCCCCGCGGGTGCGAAACTCGGGCCAATGGTGCGCCCGCACGGTAGTCGCCGGGCGGCCCACGGGAAGTGACGCCTGGGAGATCCACGCAGGCCGCCACCGTCTTGGCGTGGTACCGCTCGCCGGCGGGCGCAGCTACGTATTCTGGGTGCGCAGCCATCATCCCGGCGGATGCATACCCAGCGAGGAGATCGGATCGAGCATTCGCTCCCTGGGGCCACTCGGTGAGGCCATGGCTGAGCTCGTCACGCTGCGACAGAGCTGGTTGCAGCATCCGCTGACGGACATTCCCATATGCTGGGGCCGGGGGCGGGTCGTCCTGCTGGGTGACGCCGCCCATGCGCTGACGCCGAATCTCGGCCAGGGTGCGGCATTGGGAATGGAGGATGCATACGTGCTGGCTGGTCTGCTCGGTGCCTCCGGTCGTCATGCATCCAGACTTGCGGAGCGACTCCGCGGACTGCGTCACGCACGTGTGAGAAACATCCGGAGCGTCTCGTACTTCATGGGAAAGGTCGCGCACGTGCAGCATCCGCAGCTGCGCCGGCTGCGCAACCGGCTGCTCACGGCAGCGTCGCCGGCACGGACCCGCCGCCGGCTCCAGCGATGGCTCGACCGATTTCCCGTTGCAGAGGGGCGCGGTATCCCCGATCCCGGCGCAACGCGGTCAGAGCAGAAAACTGCCAGGATCCTGGACGACTGAAGGGACGTCCCAGGCCAAACCTTCCATCGGAAGCGCCCGCTCAGGCCGCGGATCGGGCAGCCTGCCCGCGACGGTCGGTCGCCGGATCGATCCTGCCCGAGACTTCTTGGACCCGGGTAGCCGGAAAACCGCTCAGCCGCGCGTGCTCGTGGATGTCCCGTTCGTCTTCTGCGAGGTAAAGACAGAAGGCCCGGTCAGCGGCCACATAGGACTGGAGCCACTGATCCCTCGGTGACAGACGCGCCAGAGCGTCGTTGGACGTCGCTGCCGCGCCGCCGCGCTCCTCTGGCCGGAGTTCGGCCCGACCTCGCCGCAGTGCCGGCGTCCAACCTCGATCATGACCCGCGCTGCGGCGCGTGATCGGCACCACACCACTCCTGAGCGCGCGTCCTGGAACTTGCCGCTGCGCCCCAGCGCCAGGAGTGGTCCCGACAGGAACACGCGGGTACTCTGTGCGCAAGGAGCGATCGGCTGGACGGATTGATGCTTAACGCGGCCACCTAGGGTTCGCGCGCGACATGTTCGAAAGGGGGGAATCATGGCATCCAGCACCGCGGCACCGGCTCTGCCGGCGCGCGCCGACGTCGTAATCATCGGAGCGGGCCCCGGCGGGTTGTGCGCCGGCATCGAGCTGCGCAAAGCGGGCATAGACGACTTCGTGATCCTCGAGAAGGCTTCGGGGGTAGGTGGCACCTGGTGGCACAACCGCTACCCCGGCTGCGAGTGCGACGTGCAGTCGCACCTGTACAGCTTTTCGTTCGAGCCTAAGGTGGACTGGTCCCGCCCTTATGCGGGGCAGAAGGAGATTCTCCAGTACGTGGAGCACGTCGCGACGAAGTATGGCATGAAGCCCTGCTGCCGCTTCGGTCGCGAAGTCCGCACGGCGACCTGGCATGAAGATTCGGCGACCTGGCAGCTCGAGCTGGCTGACGGCGGCGCCATCGAGGCGCGTGTGGTGATCAGCGCGATCGGCATGTTCAACGATATCTTCGTACCCGACATCCCGGGCCTCGAGACCTTTGCCGGCACCTGCTTTCACACGGCTCGCTGGCCCGAAGGCCACGACCTTTCCGGAGAGCGGGTCGCGATGATCGGCAGCGCCGCGAGCGCCGTGCAGACCGCGCCCGAGATTGCGCCGATCGTCGCGAAGCTGGACCTCTACCAGCGGACTCCGCAGTGGGTCATTCCGAAGCAGGACGCGCCGTTCACCGAGGCCGAGCTCGAGAGTTTCCGTCACAACCCGGAAGCGGCAGCGGCGCTCCGGCGTGAGATCTATCGGCAGCTCGAGGGGTTCATTCTGTTCAGCGACCCTGAGGCGCTGGATGATGCCGAGCGCGCGGGCCTGGAGAATCTATCGGTGGTGCGCGATCCGGACGTGCGCCGGCGCCTGACCCCGACCATGCGCTTCGGCTGTCGGAGACCGCTGCTGTCGAACCTCTACTACCCGATCTTCAATCGCGACAACGTGGAGTTGGTCGACTGCGGTATCCGGGAGGTGGTGCCCGAGGGCATCGTCGGGGCAGACGGCACGCTGCGCCCGGTGGATACGATCATTCTTGCTACCGGGTTCGAGACGACCCGCTACCTGTCTGCCATCGATGTGTACGGTCGTCGTGGCGTGTCGATCCACGATGCCTGGGCGGATGGGGCGAGAGCCTATCAGGGCATTACCACCAACGGCTTTCCGAACCTCTTCATGCTTTATGGACCCAATACCAACAACGGCTCGCTGATCACGATGCTGGAGCTGGAAGTCGCTTACTCGGTTCGCCACATCCGCCGGCTGTTCGACGAGGAGCTGGCGTGGCTCGACGTGCGCGCGGACGCCGAGGCCGAGTACAACGAGCAGCTGCAGCGGGACATCGACGGCATCACTGTGTGGTCTGCCGACTGCCGCGGCTACTATCGCGCGCCATCGGGTCGGATCGTCACGCAGTTCCCGTACACGATGACCGACTATCGCGCCCGGCTCGCCGAGGACGACAGCTTGCGCTACGAGTCCGTCGCATGAGCTGGGTTGCTGCGGCGAGCGGCGTCCGTTCGGGGCGCGAACGACAACGGACCAGGGAGGAGATGCAATGAGTCATCCGATGAAAGGCGCGGCCGCGATCTGCGGGCTCGGCATGACCGAGATGGGACGCGTCTATCGCGACGCCGATGACCTGGCTGCAGAGGCGGTGCTGCTTGCGCTGGCCGATGCCGGCTTGCCGAAATCCGAGCTCGACGGCCTGCTGATCAATGCCGGCGTCACCAACGGCGTGGGCATTCCGCTGCACGTGACGCTCGGTCTCAAGGAACTGAACGTACTCACGTTCATGCAGGGCTACGGATCCACAGCCGGGCAGATGGTGCAGTACGCGGCGATGGCCGTGGCCAACGGCCTGGCCAACTACATCTGCTGCGTATTTGCCGACGATCCGCTCAAGGAAGGCGTGCGCACTGGCGCCGCCTATGCCCGCGGCGGCCGGCCGAACGCAATGGCGAGCCTGTATCCGATCTACGGCTTCGCCGGCGCATTGCCCATGTATGCGCTCGCGGCGCAGCGCCACATGGATCTGTTCGGCACCACCCAGGAGCAGCTCGCAGCCGTCGCCATCACGCAGCGCCGCTGGGCGGCGATGAACGAGCGTGCCAGCAAACGCGAGCCGCTGGATCTGGACGGCTACAACGCCTCGCCCTGGGTGGTCGAGCCGTTCCACGTTCTCGACTGTTGTCTGGTCTCAAACGGCGGTGCGGCGGTGATCGTCACCACGGCAGAACGCGCGCGCGATCTGAAGCAACCCCCCGTGTCGATCCGTGGCTTCGCCCAGGCGCACAATCACGACGTGGGGCTTGCGGGGCACGACCCGCTGATCCATGGCCCCGGGGCCCGCAGCGCGCCACGCGCGCTGGCCATGGCGGATGCAAAGCTCGAGGACGTCACGCAGTGCCAGATTTACGACTGCTACACCTACACCGTCATTACCACCCTCGAGGACTACGGATTCTGCGCGAAGGGGGAAGGCGGGGCGTTCGTGTCAGACGGCCGGCTCGGCCCGGGCGGCGCGCTGCCGACCAACACCGGCGGCGGTGAGCTGTCCTCGTTCTACATGTGGGGCATGACCCCGATCACCGAGGCCGTGATCCAGGGTCGCGGCCAGGGTGGTGAGCGCCAGGCGCCCAACGATCTGATTCTGGTATCCGGCAACGGTGGCATTCTGAACTATCACTCGACGCTGGTACTCTCGGGGCAGGCGACATGAAACGCGTGAGGGCGAGCCGCGATTCCAGCGGCTCCGGACAGCGGGAGATCCACACATGAGCGAGACCAACACCTGGCTTCCGGCGCCGGATGAGTCGAACGAACCTTTCTTTGCTGGTGCCAGGGCCGGCGAGCTGCGCATGCAGCACTGCACGAGCTGTGGTGGTTGGGTGTACCCGGTGAAGAAGCGCTGCCAGCATTGCGGCGGCACCACGCTCGAATGGAAGGCGGTCAGCGGCAGGGGCAAACTGTACAGCCACGCGCGTCTGGCACGCGAGTACCACCCCCGCCACAGAGACCGCCTGCCGCTGATACTCGCCTGGATCGATCTGGAGGAAGGTGTGCGCATGCCGTCGAACCTGGTCGGTTGCGAACCTGCCGATGCAAAGGCAGGCATGGCGGTTCAGGTCGATTTCGAGCACTTTCCCGACGGCGGCGTCGTGCCGGTGTTTCGGCCGGCTTGACTCGGACGTTGTGATCGGGGGAGCGGCAGACATGGCCATCGAGAACGAGCTTGAGAGCACGATCGCCGACATGGTGGATGATCGTCGCGGCATTCTCGCGGCGGACGAAAGCCTGCCCACGATTCGGAAGCGCTTCGAAGCCATCGGCGTTGACGCCACCGAAGAGAATCGTCGGGCTTATCGGGCGTTGCTGCTCGAGGCGCCGGGGCTTGGCAGTTTCATCAGCGGCGTCATCCTGTTCGAGGAGACCCTGGGCCAGCAGTCGGAAGCCGGCAGGCCGCTGCCGGAAGTCGCCTGGTCACAGAAGATCGTGCCCGGCGTGAAGGTCGACAAGGGCAAGGGGCCGCTCAGCGGCGCGCCGGGCGATCTGATCACCTACGGTCTCGATGGCCTCGCCGAGCGGCTTGCCGGCTACAAGGAGCAGGGCGCGCGCTTCGCCAAGTGGCGCGAGGTCTACCCCATCACCAGTCACAATCCCACCGTACTGGGATTGCGCGCAAACGCCGAAATGCTTGCCCGCTACGCCGCGGTGTGTCAGGACCTGGGCGTGGTACCCATCGTCGAACCTGAGGTGCTGATGGACGGCGACCACGGCATCGACCGCTGCGCGGAGGTCAACGAGCAGGTGCTGCACAGCGTGTTTCATGCGCTGTACCTGCACGGTGTGCGCCTCGAGCACATGATTCTCAAGCCGAGCATGGTGTTGCCGGGCAAAGACGCCGAGCCGTCTCCCGCCGAGCGGATCGCCGAGGCGACGCTCAGGGTTCTGAAACGAACCGTGCCTGCGGCCGTTCCCAGTATCAACTTCCTCTCTGGCGGCCAGTCTCCGGAAGAAGCAACCGAGAATCTCAACGCAATCAACGTGCGGCGCGGCAACGCGCCCTGGCAGCTCAGCCTTTCATACGGCCGGGCTCTCCAGCAGCCGGTGCTGCATGCCTGGGCCGGCAAGCCAGCGAACCGGGCGGCAGCGCAGGATGCACTTATCAAGCGGGCGCGGCTCAACAGCCTTGCGCGAGAAGGGAAGTACCAACCTTCGATGGAAGCTTGACCCCACAGTTTTATTGCATCAGGCCCGTTGACCGGCCGCTGTTCGCGACTTTCAATGGCTAGCGGGACCGAGGGGAGCAGCATGTTGGAACCAGATCGTGAACTCGATGACGCGGCGGCGTCCCTGCCGCTCGACGAACTGGGCTGGGTGGGTGTAGACCGGAATGCAGACGAAGTCCGGCGCCTTCGTGAGTACCTGGAAGAGCACAACGGTATCCGCGGCCTGGAGGTGGTTGCGCCCGAGGACGTGGAGCGCGCTGCCCGGCTCTTTCACCGCGACGGGTTCGTTGCCGTAGCCGATGTGCTCGATGCCGGACAGCTTTCTGCTCTCCGCACCGGCTGTGACGAGGCAATTCACGAGATGCTGTCATTGGACCGCACCCGCCAGGGCAATCGTGGGTCACACCGATACTCGTTCGGCAGCGCGAGCCTGACGGGCTCGCTGCTGCACCGTCCGGAATGGGCCATGCTGGTGGATCTGCCGCGGCTCACGCCGATCATCACGGCCATCTTCGGTGCACCAACATACGCCTGCAGCGGGGGAGGGGGTGACTTCTGCCTGCCGGGCGCGGTGGAGTATCAGCGCCTGCACTCGGACATGCGTGACCGCACGGCAGTTGGTGAGCATTGGATGTGGTCTTTTCACGATCACCGGGGGACGCTCAACTACCGCGATCTGCCCGTACCGCGGGTGGTCTGCAACTTTCCGATGGTGGACTTCACCCGCACCAACGGACCCACCCGGCAGATTCCGGGTACGCAGCACAGCCAGGCACCCATTCCGACGCTGAGCGAGGAACCGGAGTGGATGAAGCTTTCCACGGTGTGTCCCGTTCCCGCGGGCAGCGTCGTGATCCGGGACATCAGGGCCTGGCACGGTGGCACGCCCAACCTCTCTGATGAGGTGCGAGCCATTCCGAACGTGGAGTACTGGGCGCCCTGGTATCGGGAACCGGCACCCGTGTGCATGCCCAGAGCCATCTTCGACGGCCTATCCGAGCACGGCAGGCGGTTGTGCCGCTACATCGTGGCTGACAGTGCGGAGCGGCTCGAAACAGGCTTCCGGCGTCAGCTGGGTACCACACCGGTGCTGTTCCTCCCTGAAAACCAGGACCGGCGCGCGTAGGCGAAAAAGAGATGCGAGAGTGATCGAAGCCGGGAACACCGAACGATTCGGCCGCTACCACATCACGCTGCTGGCGATACTGGGTATCGCCACCCTCTACGAAGGCTTCGATGCATCGATGCTGACGCTGGCATCGGTGGACGTTCGCGCCACCCTCGGCATCGGTCTCGATGAATGGGGCACACTGTACGCGATCACTCGAGCCGGTATGGTCGCGTCGTTCTTTTTTCTCATGTGCGCCGACCGCTTTGGCAGGCGCGCCTTGCTCGTGATCACGGTGGCCGGATTCGCTCTGGCGAGTCTGGCAACCGCTTTCGTTCAGACCAAGGCTCAATTCACGATCTGTCAGACGCTGGCCAGGCTGTTCCTCACGGCCCAGTACGGACTTGCGATCATCATTGCCGGTGAGGAGTTGCCGGCTCGGTTGCGCGGGACGGGTATCACCGTCCTGACGGCGTTCGCCACCATCGGTACGGTGGCGATGGCCAAGGCATCGCCTTTTTTCCTGCTCCTCGAGGGTGCACAGGGCAACGCGGCACATGATTTCGCAATGGACTGCGTTGCGATGGCTTCCGGCTGGCTGGGCCTGGACTACGATGGCGCCCACTGGCGCGGGCTGTATCTGATCGGCGGCGTCCCGCTGCTGCTGCTGCCGCTGCTGCGGTTCGGCATCCGTGAGACGGCACGCTTTCGCGAGATTGCGGCGTCGCGAATCCAGGTATCGCTGCTCGCAACCATTCGCGCCCAGTTCAGCGAAGCGCGCCAGCTCATCCGCCCGCAGTACATCGCACGGTTCCGAATCGTCGTGCTGCTGTGGAACTGCGTGAATCTGGTGATCGCTCCGGCTGTCGCCTATTGGGCAATCTACGCGCGCGAGGAAGTCGGCATGACCCCCGCGCAGGTAGGCAACGTGGTCATGTGGGCCTACATTGCCGGCACCTTCGGGCATCTCCTGGCAGGTCAGCTCATCGACCGCATCGGCCGCAAGGTGACCTGCGCGACCTTTTACTCGCTGGCGGCAGTCGCGATCGTCGGCCTGTTTCAGACCGAAACCACCGCGGGACAGTACGTCTGGCATATTGCAACCGTGTTTCTCTTCAACTGCGCCATCGGCGCGACGCACGTGTACTCGTCGGAAGTGTTTCCAACGGAGCTGCGTGCCACCGGCTATGGCTGGGCGACGAACCTGTTCGGCCGCGCGACGGAGGTGCTGATACCGCTGCTGCTCGGCATGCTGATTCCGGTGATGGGCATATCCTGGGGCGTTACCGCTGTGGCGGTCGGGCCGATCCTCGGCGCGATACTCCTGCTCAGATTCGGGCCCGAGACGCGCGGTCTTACGCTGGAGCAGATCCAGCAGAAGCTGGATGGTGAGGCGGCTCACGCCGCGGCTGCCGGGCGGCAACCGGTTTCGGTCTTGCCGGCCTCCGGCGGTCATCCTGTTGCGGCCAGCGTCAACGAGAAGGCGCGGTAGCCGTGGAAACGGTTCTCACCAGGGAAGATGCTCCGCCCGGAGTGTTTACCCCGTCCCAGCGGCGCAGAGCAATCGTGGCGGCGACCGTCGGCAACGGGCTCGAGTTCTACGACTTCATTACCTATGCGTTCTTCGCCATTCAGATTGGGAACACATTCTTTCCGTCCGAGAACAGCTATCTCAGCCTGATTGCATCGCTTGCGACCTTCGGCGCGGGCTTCATCACCCGTCCGCTCGGCGCTTACGTCCTCGGCGGCTATGCCGACCGGCACGGGCGCAAGTCGAGCATGTTGATCAGCATGATGATGATGGGCGTCGGCATCCTCCTGCTCGCCCTGACGCCGGGCTACGCGGCCATCGGCTACGCCGCGCCCGCCATCGCCGTGTGCGCGCGTCTGATCCAGGGGTTTGCGCTCGGCGGCGAGGTCGGGTCCGCCAGCGTGTACATGATGGAAAGCGCGACGGCCGAGCGTCGCGGCTTCACGATGAGCTGGCAGGGTGCGAGCCAGTCCATCGCCGCCACGATCGGCTCGCTGGTCGGGCTCGGACTCTCGTTCCTGCTCACGGAAGCCGAGCTCGCGTCCTACGGCTGGCGGATCGCACTGCTGCTGGGCGCGACGATCGTCCCGTTTGCTCTGTGGATTCGAAACTCGCTGCCAGAGACCATGGAGATGGAGGACACGGCGCCGGTTCCCAACGACGGTTTGCGTTCCTATCTGCGCCCGATCGTCTGTGGTTTCATGATCATCGCCAGCGGCACCATCGCCACCTACATATTCCAGTACATGGCCACGTACGGCCAGAACACGCTCGGGCTTTCCGCCAGCCTGTCGTTTGCAGGTGAGTTCGCCAACAACGGGATCAGCGTTGTTACCGTGATCATCGGTGGCATTCTCGCGGACCGCCACGGACGCAAGCTGCTGATGATCGGCCCGCAGATTCTGTTCTGCCTCTCGATCGTGCCGTGCTTCGTGTGGCTGACCGCTGAACGCGGTGCCAGCTCGTTCATCGGCGCCAATCTGATCCTGGCAGGGGTCACGGGCTTCGTCTACGGCTCGGTGTACGCCGCGATCAGCGAGAGTCTGCCGCGCGAGGTTCGCGCGCGGGTGTTCGCGCTCGTGTACTCGATCCCGGTTGCCGTGTTCGGCGGCACCACGCAGCTCGTGGTGACCTGGCTGCTCGAAGTCACCGGCGAGCCAATGGCCATCGCCTGGTACCTGACCGGTGTCGCCATCATCGGGCTGGTGGCGATGACGGTGATTCGCGAAAGCGCGCCGGCGGTGGTGTCCGCGCGGGCCGCTGCCGCCGTGCGGGCTTGACGGGTTCGACGGTTCGTGAGGCGGGCCGCAGGTGCCGGAAGATTGCGTCGGAGGTGAATCGTGGAGTTTCTCGAGGTTTCCCGTGGGGACATGAGATTGCGGGTTGCGGTCGAAGGCGAGGGCCCGGTTCTGCTGTGCGTGCATGGTTGGCCCGAACTCTGGTACTCGTGGCGTCATCAGATGCGCCACTTCGCTGCGCGCGGATATCGGGTGGCGGCTATGGACGTGCGTGGCTACGGCGGCAGCTCCAAGCCCGACGAGGTTGCGGCATACACCATGAAGGAACTGACGGCGGATGTCGCGACCGTTGCCCGGGCCCTCAGCAGCGAGCCGGTGGTGCTGCTCGGTCACGACTGGGGCGCACCGATCGTGTGGAACACAGCGGTAATGCATCCCGAGGTTGTGCGGGGGGTTGCGGGGCTCAGCGTCCCCTACCTGCCGGGCGGGGACGTGATGATTCTGGATCTGTGGGAGGCACTGTACCCGGACCGGTTCTTCTATCAGCTGTACTTCCAGCAACCGGGGCTGGTGGAATCCGAGGTCGCGGCCGACTATCGCGGCGCCCTGCGCAGGATTTACTACGCCCTCTCCGGCAACGCGCCGGAGGACGAGTGGCTCAAGGTCAAGCCGCGCAGCGCCGGTCTGCTGGATGATCTCACCGATCCTCAGCCGTTTCCGGACTGGATGAGCGAACAGGATCTGGACGTCTATGTGGAAGCTTTCGCGGCAGGGGGGTTCCGCGGCCCGATCAACCGCTACCGGGCGCAGGCCCTGGATTTCCAGGAGCTGGTGGAGTTTCGAGGAAGCACCATCCGCCAGCCATCATGCTTCATCGGTGGTGCCAAGGACGCGGTGCGGCATTTCGTTCCGGGTGGTGATTTCTATACCGATCCCGGCGCTGCATGCGAGGACTTCCGCGGGGCGACAATCATCCCTCGCATCGGCCACTGGGTGCAGCAGGAAGCCCCTCTAGAAACCAACGCCGCGCTCGAGGTGTTTCTTGGCGGCGTTTTCCCGCAAATGCTGAATATCCGGTAAAGTGGCGCCCCGAACGAAAGGACACAAGGATCCGCATTGAGCCTCAAAGCCGCCGTCGGCGGATGCGTGCTGCGTCTTGGCGGCTGGACGTACGAGGGCACAGTGCCGAGCGAGCGCCGCTACGTGCTGATCGCGGCTCCGCACACCTCGAACTGGGATTTCGTCTGGATGATCGCCATGTCGCTGGCGGCAGGCGTACGCCTTCGGTGGATGGGCAAGGCGTCGCTGTTCGACTCGCCGCTGGGCTGGCTCTATCGCGCGCTCGGCGGCATTGCCGCGCGGCAGGACGTGGCGTCGGATCTCGTGGCGCAATGCGTGCATCGGTTCACCGAAAGCGAGGATCTGGTGCTTGCGGTGCCTGCCGAGGGAACGCGCCAGCGGGCGCAGACGTGGCGCTCCGGCTTCTATCACATCGCGCGGCTTGCCCATGTGCCCATCGTGCCCGGCTATCTCGACTACGCGGCCCGTCGCGGTGGCCTGGGGTCACCGATCCATCCTACCGGCGATGTCGGCGCCGACATGGAGCGGCTGAGGGTCTTCTACGCCGACAAGGTCGGTCGCTATCCAGATCAGTTCACCGAGCCGAGCCTGGCGGAGGAGGGCAGGCGCTAGCGGCGCCGGCTTAGGCTGAACTGCGTGCGCCGATCAGGGCGAACCCTCCGGCCCCCAGTGAACCCCGAGCAGCATCTCGATCGGCTGCCTGTGCGAGCCGAATGCCCGATTCATGAGATCACCATCGGTGAAGTGCTCCAGCGTAAAGCCGTGGGGATCCTTCCAGTAGTCGAACACCTGGCTGCCCAGAAGGTGCTTGCCCACGCCCCAGCGATGCTCGTATGCGCCGGCCTTGAGCCGGTCGTGTCCGAGCATCAGAGTGTCCCAGTCGTGGACCTCGAACGCGGCGTGGTTGAATCCGGACGCGCCCGTACCGACACAGAACAGCGTGTGGTGGTCGACGTAGGCATCGCCCCGGTCGACGCGCATGAAGGCGCCCAGAACCCGTGACTCCTCGCCGATGTAGATCTCGTCGCTGGTGATGAAGCCGATGCGCGTCTTGTACCAGGCTTCGCTGGCACGGAAGTCGATGGCGTTGATCACGCAGTGACCCAGCCGTTTGACGATGTTGCGTTCCGGGGTGAGCGCGACGCGGTCACCCAGGCGCCCGATTTCCGCGGCGTTGTTCATCGGGCTTCGGGGTGTCAGGTGCATCGGCGCGACGGGCTGCAGCCCGTGGACGACGTCCACGGCAAATCCGTTGGGGTCGGTCATCCGCACGCGCTCGCCGCCGGCCGGTAGATCGGTGATCTGCTCGATGTTCAGCCCATCGATCGCCGCGATGCGCCGCAGGTCGTCGGCGGACTCCGCAAGAAACCCCATTCCCAGGAAGGCGTTGGCGCCCTGAGTGGCAACGTAGATGTAGGGACTGGCGTCGGTGCCACGGCCGATGAGCGTGCCATCGGCAATCTCGGTGGTTAGGCCGAATTCCCGGAGGAATGCCTGCTGCTGTGCCAGGTCTTCGACGCTGAAACGCACGTATTGGAGATCGATGATGCCGCTCATGACAGGGGCTCCAGGTCGGGCAATGGTTGGTGCGCGAGCGCTCGAGCTTCTTCAGGACTCAGGCCGAAGACGCGAAGTGTCAGCTCGACACCCTGATCGATCTGCTCGTCCGGACGATCGTGTTCAATCGCCGCCAGCACGCAGTTGACGAACCCGCCGAAGGTGTATGCAGCCAACGTCAGGGGATCGTTCGCGATGATCCTCCCGCTGGCCAGCCCTCGGCGGAAGTCGCGATCGACGTAGGCGCCGACCGCGCGCCGCAATTCTTCCACGGGCACGCCCGAATGCTGCAGCAGCCAGCGCCACAGGGCGTCTCTGACGATCAGGCGGCCGACCACGCGCGCGGAGGTGGCGATGATGACAGCCGCATCGTCGGTATGCGCCAGTGCCTGCCGCAGTTGCTCGTCCACGCGCGCGGCCATGTCCTGCACGATGGGCACCAGCACGTCGTACTTGGTCTTGAAGTGCAGGTAGAACGAGCCGTGCCCCACGTCGGCTGCAGAGGTGATGTCCTGAATGGTTACGGCATCAATGGGGCGGCTGCGCATCAGGCGCTCGGCCGCAGCGAGGATTCTGCGCCGGGTGTTCTGCTTGCGTCGCTCGACGCGACCCGTCGGCTGCCGACTTTCTGTTTCCTGGCCGGTCATGGGCGTGCTTCGTTCAAAGTGCTGGCTCGTGCGCCGGGGTTGACTGACTGAAGTCATAAATGATTACATACGGTTTTGATTTGAGTCAATCCCATGCAGCTCATCACCTTCTCCTCGGATGAACGACCCCAGCCGCGTGCCGGCCTGCTGACCGACCAGGGAGTGATCGACCTTTCGAGAGCCGCCCCCGAGCTTCCCACGGATCTGCTCCGCCTGATCACGGCCGGGGCCGAAGCCCTGTCACAGGCACAGATGGCCTGCAGCGCGGCACCGCACTACGCCCTACCGGACGTGCATCTGAACGCGCCCATCGCGCGCCCGCCGAAGGTCATCGGAATCGGTCTCAACTATCGTGCGCATGCGGCCGAATCGAACATGGAGCTGCCCAAGGTGCCGCTGGTATTCACCAAGCAGTCGACGTCCGTGACGGGGCCTTACGATCCGATCTTCTGGTCGGAGCAGGCCAAAGCGCTGGACTACGAGGGCGAGCTGGCGTTCGTGATCGGCAAGCGTTGCCGGCGGGTGCCGAAAGAGAAAGCCGCTCAGGTGATCCTCGGGTACACGGTGCTGAACGACGTCAGCGTGCGCGACTGGCAGCTGCGCGGAACGCCGCCCTCGTTCACCATGGGCAAATCCTGGGATTCTCATTGTCCGATCGGACCGTCGATTGTCGTCGACCCGGATCTGGACCCGCATGCGCTGGAGCTGACCACCCACGTGAATGGCGAGCTGCGTCAGCAGACCTCCACGGATGACCTGATCTTCAACTGCTACGAGCTGGTGGAGTTTCTTTCCACCGCGTTCACGCTCGAGCCCGGCGACGTCGTTGCCACCGGTACGCCGAGCGGTGTCGGCTTCGCCATGCGGCCGCCGCGTCCGCTCGTGATCGGCGACCGGGTACGCGTAGCCATCGAAGGTCTCGGCGCCCTCGAGAACGAGGTGATCCAGGAGCCAGCCGATCGGGCCATGTACTTCTGATGGCGCGGTTCGATGTCGCCATCGTGGGCATGGGGCCTGTGGGTGCCGGTGCCGCCCTGTTTCTGGCGCACGAAGGGCTCTCGGTCGCGGTGATCGAAAAGACCACCCAGGTCTACGAGCTGCCGAGAGCCGTCGCGCTCGATGGCGAGATCGTTCGCGAGTTCCAAAGAATCGGGCTGGGTGACGAGCTGGCCGACGTGCTGCAGAGGGTCCGGCCTGGAGAGCGGGCCGGGTTCGCCAACTCCCGTCGGGAATGGCTCTTCGGCCAGCAGCTGGTGCCGTTCGGACGGAACGGCTGGCAGCCGATTTCCATGTTCGACCAACCCGAGCTCGAGGGGTTTCTGCGGCGCGCGCTGGGCCGCTACCCCAACTGCTCGGTGTTTCTGGGAGAAGAAGTCCTGGGCACCCGGCAATCGGCACGCGCGGTCGAGCTCACGACGAGCCGGCAGGTGATAGAGGCGGACTGGCTGATCGCCTGCGACGGCGCCGCGAGCCCCACCCGCAGATCCCTGGGCATCGGCTGGAAGGATCTGGGCTACGACCATGAATGGCTGGTGGTGGACATCACCCTCAACCCTGGCGTCGAGCTGCAGCCGGAAACGCTGCAGGTGTGCGATCCGTCTCGCATTACCACCTACGTGGGTACCAAGGATCCGTTTCGTCGCTGGGAGTTCAAGCTCAACCCCGGGGAAAGCGCCGAAGACCTGTTGCGTGACGAGGTCATCGAGGAGCTGATCGCCCCCTGGCTGCGCCCGCAGGACTATGTGTTGCGCCGCAAGGCGGTCTACAAATTCCATGCCGCCACGGCGGATCGCTGGCGGGACGGCCGCATCTTCATCGCCGGCGACGCTGCTCATCAGACGCCGCCGTTTCTCGGCCAGGGCCTCAATGCCGGCATGCGCGACGTCGTCAATCTTGCCTGGAAGCTGGCTCTGGTGCAGCGTGGCGTCTGCGGCGCCGAGCTGCTCGACAGCTATCAGGCGGAACGCATGCCCCATGCCCAGGATCTGGTGGAATGGGCCGTCTCCCTCGGTCAGCTCATGGAGCACCTGGCGGCGACCGAAGCGGCCGAGAGGAACGGAACCGCGCCGCCGGAGTTGCCGCCCCAGAGGCGGGCTTCCGGCTATGGTCAGGGGCGCGAGGCGCCGCCGCTCAGAGCCGGCGTGCTGATGGTGGACCAGGTCTCCAATGAGGGTTCCACGGGTTATCTGTTCTGCCAGCCAGTCGTTGCTTCGGACTCCGGCAGTGCGTTGCGTCTGGATGAGCTGCTGGGCCCCGGGTTTGCGCTGGTTGCGCGCGACGAGCTGCCCGTGCTCAGCGATGCGAGCCGGTCGATCATGGACAGGTTGGGGGGGCGGCAGTGCACGCTTGCGGATCTGCGGATCGAGCAGGGTCGCTTGGATCCGCTGTTCGACGACGCTACCGTGGCGATCGTCCGTCCCGACCGTTACGTGTTCGGACATTCGACGCCGGATACCACGGTCGAAGATCTTTTGAAGTCACTGGCTGACAAACTGACCCTGAACTGAGCGTTCGCCTCGAGGAGGCGCTTTCGAGGAGCTTTCGTGGCCCATACCAATGCCCCGCGGGCGCACGCCCGAACATACTGTGGATCGTTTCGGATCAACTGCGTGCCGATCACGTCGGCTTCGGCGGCAACGCGATCGTGCGAACGCCGAACCTGGATGGGCTCGCCGCGAGAGCGCGGGTATTCGACAACGCCTGGGTTGCCAATCCCATCTGCATGCCCAATCGCTGCTCCATGCTCACGGGGCGGATGCCGACCGCCCACGGCGTGATCTTCAACGACCGGTCGCTGCCGCCCAATGCCAACACGTTCGCGCGGCAGCTGACCGATGCCGGCTATGCCACCGCGCTCATCGGCAAGGCCCACATCCAGCATGGCCTGTCGCGCAATGTGGTGCGCGAGCAGCGCCAGCCCCCAACCCTGTTCAGCCCGTACCCGGACGGCTGGGACGAGCTGGAGAACCCGGAAAACTACCTGGTTGAGAACCCGTCGATCACGGACTTCTACGGCTTCGGGCACGTGGAGTTTGCGATCGGCCACGGCGATTCGGTGGCGGGGCACCACTATCAGTGGGCGCTGCACAAGGGTGCCCGTCCCGAGCAGCTGAACACGGCCTGGGGTACGGATACGCAGGCACGGGAGCGGTATCCAGGCTGGTGGCAGGTGTACCAGAGCGCCTTGCCGGAGGAGTTCCACTCCACCGCCTTCGTCACCGAGCGCACGATTGCGTGGCTGGAGGCGCATGCGGGTTCAGGCGCAGCCGAGAAGCCGTTCTTCCTGCAGTGCTCGTTCCCCGATCCGCATCATCCGTTCTCGCCCCCGGGGGACTGGTGGCGCGCCTACCGTCCCGAAGACATGCCGCTGCCGGAGACCTTTTCGGATCCGCTGGACAACGGGCCGGCACACCTTCGAATCATCCGGCAATTGAAACCGGGGAAGAACCCGGTGCAGATGTTCGGGCCCACGGAAGACCTGGTTCGTCACGCCCTGGCGGCCGAATACGGATTGATCGAGATGATGGATCGCGGCATTGGACGCGTTCTGCAGCGTCTGTCCGAGCTCGGCCTGGCCGACGATACGATCGTGGTGTTCACCAGCGACCACGGCGACATGTTCGGTGACCATGGCCTCATGCTCAAGGCGACCATGCACTACCAGGGGTGTCTGCGGGTACCGCTGCTCGTTGCAGTACCAGGCATGACGCCGGGTCACACCAACGCCTTCGCCAGCTCGCTGGATCTGGCGCAGACGTTTCTGGACTTCGCCGCCACGCCCACGTATCAGGACATGCAGGGCGTGAGTCTCAAGCCCGTCGCGGAAAACGTCGAGGCCAGTGTTCGGGACCACGCCTATGTGGAAGAAGATTTTCCGCTGGCGTTGCACGGCAGCCCGCTGCCTTTGAAGAGCAGGACGCTGCTGTACGGCGGTTATCGATACTCCCGTTACTCGTCAGGTGACTGCGAGCTCTACGATCTGACTCAGGATCCGAACGAGCTGAGAAATCTCGCGAACGCGACGGACGCGAGATCGATCCGCGCCGAGATGGCCGAGCGGATGCTGGACGTGATGACGAGCCTCACGCCCATGGAAACGCTGGGGTAACGGACCACCCGATTGCCCTGTGACCGTGCCTACCTGCGCGTGCTGGTGCCGAGATCGCGTGCGCTCTGAGTCGTGCTGGTTTTGGATGAAGACGTGCCCGTCCTGGTCGACGACGTGGACGACTTACTTGTGGTGTCTGTGGTTTTACTGCTGGTGCGCGTCGACGTCGTCGTCCTGATGCCGCTCGGGTTGCTGGTGGTGGTGCGTGCCGGAAGCCTCTGCATGGTCGGCGCTGGTGTCGGCGCGACTGCATCGGGGTCGATGAACGCGACGCCGCCCGCGCAGGCGATGCCGAAGGCCGGCAGGGTGCTCTGGCCGGTAGCCGCACACAGACCGGGCGTCACCGGCCCCAGGAACATTCGGTTGAACACCTGTTCCCGTGCGGTGGCATCCTGCCAGAAGCGGAACCCGCCCTTGCTCGTCAGGATCGCGGGTGGCAAGGGATCGGCGCCGCACTGGGGCGGGCGGGCCGGGTATGCAGCCCCCGGCCCGGGATATCCGAAACGCGGGCAGCCGCTCGACGCAGGCATGCCGTTTCGGCGCGGCAGCCCGGGCGCGGTTGGCA
This sequence comes from Pseudomonadales bacterium, assembly GCA_041395905.1. GTDB lineage: Bacteria > Pseudomonadota > Gammaproteobacteria > Pseudomonadales > Azotimanducaceae > UBA7803. The sequence continues at coordinate 167,200 of JAWKZP010000002.1, read as the reverse complement.
GCCATTGATGGTCGCCGTCGATGCTGCGCAGCGCGCCGATGAGTGCCGCGCCCGCGAGCGCTTTCTGCGGATACAGGTCGGGCACGAGTTGCGCGACGGGTACCGTCTGCGCGGAGCCCGCGGGTGGCTGGCTCGCTCCTGCAGCCGTGGTCGGTGCCGACTTGTCGACGGTCTGCACGGTCCAGGATCTCGCGACCTTGTTGAGTCCGGACCCCCCCAGCAGCGCCAGCTTCGACATCGTCAGCGCATTCTGCACGGGCGCAAAACCGCCGAGGTCTTGTAGCGAAAGCGAGCCCGGTGCCGGCGGCTGGGCCGGATTGAAACCCATGTCGCTGAGCACGGTGGCGTGCATGTCGTCATAGGTTACCAGGCCCTTGCCGGATGCATCGCTCGCGTAGGCGAGATCCAGATCCGCGGGGCCGGTCTGGGTATCCCACAGGCGCGCCGCCCAGGCGCCGAACCCCGCCAGATTCTGATCCTCGGTAATCTGCAGTACCGGCGCGAGCTGGTTGCCGAGCTGCGCGAAGGCAACCAGGCCAGCGTCGCGGAACCGCTGCTCGGCAGTTTCGATGGCGTTGCGCACACCCTGGGGCAGGATCGCCTGCTTCGGCAGCAGGCTGATGCGCTCCATGAGCTGGCCCTGGTCGAACAGCAGATTGCTGCACGCCGACTGAGCGGCAGGATGCGCGGCGAGCCCCAACGCCGGTCCCCAGCACATCGCCCAGCGCTTGAGCGGTCCCGCGGGATCGTTGCCGGCGCTGAACCGGCCGCCATGGGGACGCATCAGTTCCTTGGCCGTATCCTCGAACGCGACGATGTAGGCTTCCAGCGCAGCCTCGACGTTCAGCCGCCACTGGTCGAGGGCCGCATCGGTGATCTGATTGGCAATGCCGCGACCGGAGTTCAGCAGGCCCAGCGTCGCGTTCTTGATGTTGAAATCCTCTGCGGCGCTCTCTGCGGCGGTCTGCAGACCCTGCAGCGTCACCACGGCCTCATCGTGCGCGGTCCGGGCCGATGCCAGTGCCGACTCCGCCTGGTCCAGGGTCGTGGCCGCATTCACGAGCGGACCGAGCGTCGCACGGGCTGCGGGCGGTGCGCTGGTGATGAGGTTGCGCGCTGCCTGTATCACGGTCAGCTGGTCCCAGGCCCTGGCCGCGGCGGGCAGAAAGCCGAGTGCCGTTTGCGCGAATCCGGTGGCTGCGTCCGCCGCCTGGCGCTCAGCGATTGCCACTGCATCGGCTGCGCGCCTTGCCGTATCCAGGCCGGCTCGATAGGCCGAGTCTGCGGCTTTGAACACTCCGTCCGCGTTCGCCACAAGGCCCACGAAGTTCGAGTACGCGGCGTTGAAAGCCCCGCGCAGCGGAGCGGCCGCTTGAGGCAGATCCCGCACTTTGGCCCAGTACTCGTACATGCCGTGGACGTAGGACGCGATTGGATCCTGCCGGTACTGCTCGGCCACCACGGGGTTCAGCACCAGGGTTTTCAGCACGAAGCGGGCCGGTACGTGCAGCGCGCTGTAGGCGTCGGTTTCGCGGTTGAGCACGCGACCTGGGTTGCTCGCGATGCGGCCGATCTCGGTGGCGGCCTCTCGCGACGATACGCTGCTGCTCGCGCTCGCTGCGCCGAGATCGGGGTCGGTGAGCAGCGTTCGATGCTGTGCCTTGATGAAGCTTTCCAGCGCCACGTGCCGTTCCGCGGCTTCCTGGTTCTTGAATATCAGGAACACCTCGCCGACGTAGAGGTTGACGTAGGTATGAGCCCAGGTATCCATGGCGGCGTGCAGCAGGTAGCCGTAGGCAAAGGCCAGCGCCTCCGGGTCACCGCTGGCGATGGCGCTGTCGCGCACGTGACGCAGCCAGTCGTCTGTCTGCCATGCCATGCGCAGCTGACCGTTGACGGTGTAGGTCGCGTTGACCCCCGGATGCGTGGTCATCTGCCCTGCGACCAGATCCGGATAGGCGTCTGCGCCCAGCACCCCCATCAGGAACGCGCCGCGATGTGCGCGGATCGCCGCGACGACCGGGGCATCCATCTGGTAGCGGCCCGGCAGCCCGCGGATCTGCAGCGCGCCGTTACTCTGATCGATCTCCTGCCACAGGTGCGCGGCCAGCCATACGTGCGTATCGATCTTGAAGGCCAGGGCCGAGTTTGCGGAGCTCAGTGCGAGCACCAGGCAGCTGACGGTGACCAGCGGGTGCAGACGGTTGCGGTTCACGACGGAGGTCCTCCTGGCCGGCGGGCAGCGCTCAGCGGCGCTGACTTCGAGCGGCAGCGTTGGCGAGGTTGCGCACGGCGTCCTGGTATGCGTACAGACCGCTGCGCGTTGCTTCGACTGAGGGCAGCGCGTAGGCGATGAGCTGCTCCTGGGTCGGGAAGTCTGCAAGCATCGGCCCCAGGGGGCCGCAGGCGCCTGACTGGGCGGCGGGATTCTGTCCGGCCCTGAGCGCCTGGCTCGCGCAGCTCATCATCTGCTCCCAGGACACGTGAATACCCGCGGTGACGCCCTGACTCACGATCGGCAGGCCGATCTGTACGTACAGGAACGAGACGACCCCGGTCGGCACGCCGCAGCCGATCCCGCCGAAGATGTCGCCGATGGAGCAGATGCCGTTGACGACCTGGTCCGCTATCTGCTCCACGGCGCCCGCGCTACCGATGGTGAAGTCGATCAGACCACCGCCCACCTTGTCGATCATCCAGTGGCCGTAAAAGCGCGTGGTTTCCAGTGCGACATCCAGAGCGATGGCCGAGTCTGGGACCATGGCGTGATTCAGTGCCTGATTGAGACGCGCAGTATCGAAACCGGCGGCCGTGCCGGCGGCTATGGCGTCGGCGAGCGAGTTGGTCTCATCGGTGAGCGTCTTCAGCAGCGCCGGCGCCAGCATGCGCCGGGTAAACTCTGCCAGCGCGATGCGTTGCACGTCCTCGGGAACGCTGGCGACCACGGCGTCCTGCACCGCGGCGCGAGCAAACGTGGTGGCCGCGCGGGTGCGCGGCGCAGGCGTGCTGGCGGCCTTCGTGGTCACGGGGCTGGAGACGGTTCGCGGGGTGGTCGGCGTGCGCTGCAACGGCGCAGGCGTGCGCGCGGGGCTGGTCCCGGGCGCGAGATCAAGGTCCTTCGGGACGGTTCCGGCCTTGGTCACCGGAATGGTGGCGGCCCCCGGTGCGCTGCTGCGTGCGCCCTGCAGCACCGTGTCGAGCACCGGGAGCATTGCCTGGTAGAGCAGCGGCAGCAGCGTGTCGTCTACCATCTGCTGCGCCGAATTCATCATCAACGGATAGAAGGCCGCAGCCGACTGCCTGATCTGTCCGGCGTACCCCGAAACGTACGGCATGGCGCACGCGGCCACGGGGTCCTGCTGCGCGAGTTGCTCAATGGCACTGATGGCCCGGTCGATGCGTGCATTGATCATCTGAGGTGTTGGCGCCTGCAGCTGTCCGGATTGGAGAACAGGCGGTGCGCTACCGAATACGTCTGCCGACAGTGCGGCCGCGCGGCCGAGCATCTCCGTCATGCGCGCCTGTGCGAACGCAACCGGATTCTGTGCCAGCTGCCCCACGATCGGGCCAAAGCTCAGATTGGCTTCGTTCAGGCAGGCGACGAACGGCTCGATGTTGATTGCGCGCAGAGCGTTCAGCGCTTCGATCTCGCCCGGAAGCCTGGCCACATTCGGAGCGGTGCTCATGGCTTCGGTCACTGCGGCCTCGGCCGCCGAGGTCGAGGCACTGGTCACGCAGTTCACGAAAGCGGGCACGTTTGCAGGATTGAATGTGCACCCCAGGACGGTAAAGCTGGGGATCGCCACCGGAGGGGCGGCGGCGTTTGCATTTGCAGTCACGAAGCCTGTGGCCAGTCCGAGCACCAGGATGATCGTCGTTGCGCGCATTGTCCCTTCTCCCGATGCGGCTGCCGCTGACCCGCAATCTAGAAAGGATCGAACGCGAACGGTATACCTCGAATTGGTGATGCGCGCTGAATCGCGCGTTCGAACGATCCCCCTGCGCGCGGCGGAACGTGGCCTGGCTGTACGAGGTCCTGAGTGTGGCTATTGCCCTGCGGAGAAGCCACGCGCACCGTTAATCATCGGCAGGCCTGATCGCTGGTCAGGAGCTGCCTATGCGAAGCTGGGTGCCCCTTGGTTTCGGAACTCTGTCCGCTTCGGGCAGCCGACAGATTCGATTCATCCGGGTCACGCTGCCGTCGGCGTATTCCCAGATCAACTGGTCGCCGTCGAGATAGCGGCGTACCACCACGGGTCCCCAACCGAATGCATGGAATTCCAGCACGTTGTCGTTCCAGATCATGCTGGCCGACGTGCGCGGACAGTAGCGTTTGTCGCCGATGATGAACACGACCGCGCCCTCGGTATCGTTGGTGTCAGGGGGCGCGGTACTGTTGGGGCCGTAGTCGTGAATGATGCCGCTGCTGGTGACGACGGTGCGTGAGCCACATTGCTCGATGCGCTCCACATGTCCGACTTTGCCGCTCACTCCGACCCACAGGCCCCGGATGTCTTCAGCTTCCTCCGGCAATGGCTCGGTGCACTCCCTCAGAATCGGCAGCGGAAAGTGGGCATAGCTGCAGCCCGGCGTGTTCGCCTTTGGAATCTCGGCAGCCAGTTTGCCGCTGCCGTCCAGCGGCGGCAGCTCGCAGTAGTTGAGGCTGCTGCCGTCGCCGGCCAGGGTTGCCGGGTCGATGGTGAGTGGCGGCCGCGGCGAGAAGAAGAGAAACCAGAACACGCTCAGTGCAGACGCGACGAGCGCAACAGACGTCCAGATCAGGAACTTCCTCAAGGCCGGCGGATCCATTTGGGGCGCGCCCGTGGCCCAGGTGCTCAGGGCGCTCGCTCATTACGATTGGGAGATCAGATGACTCGAGGCATGGTAACCGTACTTGGCGTCGTGTTCTTGATCGGCCCGATCGTTGGCGTGGATCTGCTGTTCTTCAGGAATCGCTTCTGGGATCGGCTGATGTGGAATGTCGGCACTGTCCTGGTGTTCGCGGCAATCTATCTGAGGTTCCTGAAGAGTCCGTAGCCCAGATCCGCCGAGTCGGGCGATCCGCGCCCTGCCGGAAGGAAAATCCATCGAATTCAGAAAGATACGGTCCAGAAACTATTCCTGTATACGCTGATCATAAGTTTGCTTACTATATGCCGCTATACGCCTTGTTCGGCGGGATGCTTCCAGCGGTAACACCATGAACGATTCTCTCGATCGCGACCCGGTCGTATTGCTCAACGACGTCGCACGCATCATGCGCACCAGATTCGACCAGCGCGCGCGAGCGCGCGGCATGACACGGGCCCAGTGGCATATCCTTGCGCGCGTCGACCGTCAGCCGGGTCTGTCGCAGCGCGAGCTGGCGGCCATATGTGAAGTAGAGCCGATTACCGTCGCCCGTCTCGTCGATCGCCTCGAGCAGCACGGTCTGCTGGAACGGCGCCCGGACCCCGCGGATCGTCGCATAAGACGGCTGCACAACCTGCCGGGGGCGCGAGAGGTGCTCGACGAGATCAACGCCTACCGTGAGGAGTTCGTGCGCGACATCGATGACCAGATTGGCCGTGATGCGCGCGAGGCCATGGTCGACTCGCTGCTGGTGGTGCGCGCGCATCTGAGTTCGGCTGACGAGATGCCCGCTGCGGCGGCCGATGTCCGCGCGTCGAGGAGCTGAGGCGATGTCACCAAATTCCGGTCAGGCACCCTCGGGAAAACCGGCTCCGGCCGCGGCACCGGAGCAGACGACGCCGGTGCACGCACTGCCGGAACGCAGCGCTGCGAACACGTCACCTGAGCCCGCAGAGCCGGTGAGGCGCCGCGCGCCTGTGCTGCGCCGGGCGCTGATGCTCGGTGGGACGTTGATCATTCTGGGCGGGGCCGGCGCCGCATACGTCACCGGCGGCCGTTACGTGGGCACGGACGATGCGTACGTCAAGGCCGCGCAGCTCAACGTGACGACCGACGTGTCGGGGATCGTGAGCAGCGTCGAGGTGCACGAGGCGCAGAAGGTCGAGAAGGGGGAAGTACTGTTCCGGATCGACCCTGAACCGTTCGAGATCGCGGTGCAGAACGCGAGGGCTACGCTACTGCAGGCGGAGCTGACGGTACGCTCGCTGAAAGCCGATTATCGACGGGCGATCCAGCAGGTCAGCGCGCAGCAGGCCATCGTCGATGCTGCCAAGACGACGCTGGATCGCTATGCGGCGCTGGTGGGGCAGGGCTCTATCGCCAAGACCCAGTGGGACGATCAGCAGGCGACCTACCTGTCGGCGGTTGCCACTCTGAACTCGCTGCAGCAGGGGGCGGACGCGACCCTGGCGCGGCTGAACGGCAACGAAGATCTGCCGGTTGAGAACTTCCCCGATGTCATGAAAGCCCGCGCGGCGCTCGCGGAAGCCGAGCGGCAGCTGGATCACACGGTGGTGCGCGCACCCTTTGGCGGCATCGTCACCGCAGTCAGCTCGCTGCAGCCCGGCACGCTGATCATCTCGGCCATGTCGGCATTCAGTACCACGAGCGCCGTGGGCCTCGTCTCTGATCATGACCTCTGGATCGAGGCCCACATGAAAGAAACCGACCTGACCCGCGTGCACGCGGGGCAACCCGTGGACGTGACCATCGACACCTACCCCGACTGCCACTGGCAGGGATCGGTCGAGGCAATTGCACCTGCAAGCGGTGCGGCGTTTTCGCCGCTGCCGTCGGAGAACATTTCCGGCAACTGGGTGAAGGTGGTGCAGCGCATTCCGGTCCGTGTCGCACTCGACGGCAGCTCATGCGACGCGCGTCTTTCCACCGGCATGAGCGCGGTCGTGTCGATCGATACCGGCTATCGGCGCTGGCAGCACCTTTTAGACGGCTGATCGCACCATGGATACGACCTCTGTCGCCGGCGGCCCCGTGTTTGCGTCGACGGTCGCGCGCAACCTCGCGGTCGCGTGCGCGATGGCAGCCATGTTCATGCAGACGCTCGACCAGACCATTGCAAACGTGGCACTGCCGCACATGCAGGGCGGGCTCGCTGCGTCGCGCGATCAGATCACCTGGGTTCTGACCTCGTACATCATCGCCACGGCGATCATGACCGCACCGGTCGGCTGGCTCGCGTCACGCTTCGGCAAGCGCAACTGCATCCTCGTCGCGGTCGCCGGTTTCACCGTCTCCTCGGCGTTGTGCGGCATGGCCCAGAATCTGGACCAGATCGTGGTGTTCCGGGTGCTGCAGGGCGCGTTCGGCGCCGGCCTGGGACCGCTGTCGCAGACCATGATGATGGACATGTTCCCGCCGCACAAACGCGGCTCCGTCATGGGCATCTGGGGTATGGGCGTGATGCTCGGCCCCATTCTGGGCCCGACGCTGGGCGGCTATCTGACCGACTCCTTCAGCTGGCGCTGGGTCTTCTATATCAATGTGCCGGTAGGCATCGCCTGTGTAATGGGGCTGCTGCTGTTCTATCGCGATCACGGCAGGGACAGAACGCTGTCGTTCGATTGGTTCGGGTTCAGCCTGCTGGCAATCGGCCTGGGCGCGCTGCAGCTGATGCTCGACCGCGGCAGCAGCGAGGACTGGTTCAGCTCTACCGAGATCCTGGTCGAGGGGGTGCTTGCCCTGCTGGGCCTGTACCTGTTTTCGGTGCACATGGCCACGTCGACCCGGCCGTTCATCCGTCTCGAGATCTTCAAGGATCGCAACTTCACCTCGGCCACACTGCTGATGTTCATTACCGGTGGGATGCTGGTTGCGAGCTCGGCGCTGCTGGCGCCGTTTCTGCAGACCCTCGGTGGCTACCCGGTCACCGATGCCGGCCTGCTGATGATGCCGCGCGGGGTCGGCACCATGCTTGCGATGTCGATCGTCGGCCGCATTGCCATGCGCTTCGACCCGCGCAAGGTGATCACGGCGGGTGCCGTCGTGCTGCTCGCGACTACCTACGACATGTCCACGTGGGGCCCGGCGGTGTCGGCGGCAACGGTCGGCTGGGTAGGGTTTCTCCAGGGCTTCGGCATGGGCTTCATTTTCGTGCCGATGAACCTCATCGCGTTCGCGACGATCCCCCCTGAAGTCCGTACCGATGCCTCCGCGATGATGAACCTGCTGCGCAACATCGGCGCAGCGGTCAGCGTGACCATGACGACGGTCGTGCTGACCCGGAGCATGCAGATCGTGCACTCGCAGGTGGCCGAGCACGTGGATCCGTTCAACCGCGCGCTCGGGGTCAACGCGCCATCGATGATGTGGAATCCGCAGATGCCGTTCGGCCTGGGATCACTGGACGGCATGATCTCGCGAGCCGCGCTCGAGATAGCGTATTCCAACGATTTCCTGTTCCTGTTCTACATATCGATCCCGGCGGTGTTGCTGGTATGGATCATGAAGCGGCCGGAGTTGCCGGGCGCGATGCCGCCGCCAAGGGACGCGCTTCAGCACGCGGATTGACGCGATGGAAGTCTGCGCTACCAGGCATGCGTCTCACCGTTCCACTTCCAGAAGCTGCCCGTGGTGGTCGCGTTCAGCCCATCCACGACCCGGACAATCCCCTCGGCGCTGGCTTGCGGCGTGATTTCCGCGTTGGCGCCGCCCATGTCGGTCTGCACCCAGCCAGGGTGAATCAGACACACGTGGATGCCGTCCCGCTTGAGCTCGATAGCGGCCATCTTCATGAACTTGTTGAGTGCCGCCTTCGAGGTGCAGTAGGCATAGGCGACCGTCATGTCGAGGGCAAGGGCTCCCATCTGCGAAGTGATGTTCACCACGCGGGCGTCGCCGCTCGCTTTCAGATTGGGCATCAGCGCCTGCAGCATGCGCACCGGGCCCATGGTGTTGACCGCGAAGGCATCGGCCCAGCCGTCGAAATCCATGCTGTAGACGTTCTGCCGGTCGTAGCTCGGTCCCGAGATGCCGGCATTGTTGATCAGCGTGTCCACCGGACGGTCGCCGAGTGCTTCGGCGAGTGCGGCCACCGATCGTGCGTCCGCGACGTCGAGGGTCATGACGGTCACGTCGCCCGGAAGTTCCGCAAGCTTTTGCGCGGACGAAGGATTCCGGCAACACCCGATGACCGACGCGCCGCCTGCGGCATAGCATCGCGCGAGCTCGAGGCCGATTCCCCGGCTGGCGCCGGTAATGAGAACGGTTGGCATTGATCTACCCTCCTTGTTGATATGTCACTGATGCCCGGGTCGCGCGACAGCTTCCTGAGCTGCGGTAGCGACCCTGGTGCCCTGCCGATCGTGGATGGTGTCGACCACCCCTGGATTCGACGCCTGTACGAGCTCCGTTGCCAGTCAGTCTTTCAGTGTAAGCGGATCGGGCCGGTGTGGGGACATCGGGTTCACCGATGCGGGTATAATCGCTGCTTCCCACATGAGCGCCGGCCATCGTCATGGCGGGTCGAATGGCTGCTATGAACGAACGACAACCTCATGAAGTGGTGGTGCTCGGCGCCGGCGTGTCCGGCATCTACCAGATCAAGTGCCTCACCGATCTTGGGTTCAACGCGGTGCTGTTCGAGGCGGAAGCGGATGTCGGCGGGACCTGGTACCGCAATCGCTACCCCGGGGCACGCTTCGATTCCGAGAGCTACACCTACGGCTATTCGTTTTCCCGGAAGCTGCTGGATGAGTGGCACTGGAAAGAGCGTTTCTCCTCACAGACCGAAAATCTCAGATACCTGAACTTCGTCGTGGACAAGTTCGATCTGCGACGCCACATGCGATTCAACGCCCGGGTTGAATCCGCGCGCTGGGACGAGCACGAGCGGCTCTGGCATCTGACGTTCGAGAGCGGTGATAGCTGCGTCGCCCGATACATCGTTACCGGAGTCGGTGTGTTGTCGGTACCCACGCTGCCGAGCTACGAGGGCATGGACGACTTCGAAGGCGATGCGTTTCACACGTTCTGGTGGCCGCAGGATCCGGTTCCACTTCAGGGACGCAGGGTCGGCGTGATCGGAACCGGTGCCACCGGTATTCAGGTGATCGCCGAGATCGCGGACAAGGTGGGCGAGCTCTTCGTCTTTCAGCGCCGGCCCAACTGGAGCACGCCGCTGAACAACTCGCCGATCACAGAGACGGAGATGGCGCAGATCCGGGCGCGCTACGATCAGATCTTTGCCAACTGCGCTGCGTCCACCAACGGCTTCGAGCATGTCGCGGATTCGCGGGGCTTCTGGAACCTGACGCAGGCGGAACGCCGTGCCTTCTGGGATGAGCTGTACGACAAGCCCGGGTTCGCATTTCTCGCCGGCAACTTCCCGGAAATCTTTTTCGACGAGCGGGCCAACCGGGAGGTGTCCGACTACGTGGCGGACCGCATCCGTGGCCGGGTGAAGGATCCGGCCGTTGCCGAGAAGCTCATTCCACGGGACCACGGATTCGGTACCCAGCGGCTGCCGCTCGAGACCCGCTACTTCGAGGCCTACAACCGCGACAACGTGCACCTGGTGGCGCTGTCCGAGACGCCGATCGAGCGGGTCACCGCCCGCGGCATTCAGACCACGGACGCGCACTACGATCTGGACCTGATCGTGTACGCCACCGGCTTCGACGCGATCACCGGAGCGTTCGATCATCTGGACATCCGCGGCGTGGCGGGCGGATCCCTGCGGGAGAAGTGGCGCGACGGCCCAATCACTTATCTCGGCCTCATGACGCACGGCTTCCCCAATCTGCTCATGGTGGCCGGTCCGCAGAGCGTGTCCGGTTCCACCAACTTTCCCCGTGCCATCGAGACCGGTGTCGAGTGGGTGACGGAGCTGCTCCGGCACGCGCGCGCCAAGGGGGTCACCCGTATGGAGGTTCGCCCCAAGGCGGAGTCCGAGTGGGGCGAGGAGGTGCGGGCCTCCTACGAGCGTCTGCTGCTGCGACGCAGCAAAGGCTGGTTCACCGGGTACAACTCCAACATCGCCGGGCACGAAGCAGGCAAGGTTCGCTATCAGGCTTACTTCGGCGGCGGTCCCAGATACCGGGGCATGCTCGAGCAGGCTGCCGCGGAGGGATATCCGCGGATCGACATGCGCTGACGATGGCGTGTTCGCCACGGAGCGCCTGCCGTGCGGTGGCCCTGAGGGACACAAGGCTGAGCAGGCAGCTTCCCAATGCGTGTATCATCGGCACACGCCGCGAGGAGACCACCATGACGCAATCTGAATTCCGCAATCGCACGTATGCGGCCGGACGCACGGTGCTGCTTACCACTGCATTCGTGATTGCGGCCGTCGTTTCCGGCTTGTCCCGGGCCGAGGCCGCGAACGAAGAAGAAGATGCCGCCCGGGCGCGCGCCGAGTACATTCGGGCCAACTACGCCAAGTTCGAATACCGGATACCCATGCGCGACGGCGCCCGGCTGTTCACATCGGTCTACGTTCCGAACGACCGCAGCAAGACCTACCCGATTCTGCTCCTGCGTACGCCCTACACGGTGGCGCCGTACGGGCTCGATCGCTACAAGGACGCGCTCGGACCGACGGAGGCATTCGAGAAGGAAGGTTTCATCTTCGTGTTCCAGGACGTCCGCGGTCGCTTCATGTCCGAAGGCGAGTTCGTCAACATGCGGCCGCACATCGATCGCAAGAGCGGTGATCAGGTGGACGAGAGCAGCGACACGTACGACACCATCGACTGGCTCGTGAAGGAACTGCCCGCCAACAACGGCAAGGTGGGGCAGTGGGGCATCTCTTATCCCGGCTTCTATACGTCCGCGGGAGCCATCGATTCCCACCCGGCGCTGAAGGCGGTCTCGCCCCAGGCGCCCATCGCCGACTGGTTCTGGGACGACATGCATCACAACGGCGCGTTCATACTGCCGCTGACGTTCAACTTCTTCTCCACCTTCGGCCAGGCGCGCCCGGAACCGACCACCAAGTGGCCCGATCAGTTCGAGCACGGCACGCCGGACGGATACGAGTTCTTCCTCGATCTGGGCCCGGTGAAGAACGCCAACGAGCGCTATCTGAAAGGAGAGATCGAATTCTGGAACCAGCTGACGCAGCATCCCAACTACGACGCGTTCTGGCAGTCGCGCAACATCCTGCCGCACCTCAAGAACATTCGTGCCGCCGTGCTGGTGGTGGGCGGCTGGTTCGATACCGAGGACCTCTACGGTCCCCTGAATACCTATGCCGCCATCGAGCGGCAGAACCCGCGCACCGAGAACCGACTGGTGATGGGCCCCTGGAGTCATGGTCAGTGGGCGCGCGAGCCGAAGTCCCATGGGCTCGGCTCCGCCGACTTCGGGTTCGCGACCCCCGACTACTACAACGAGAAGATCCTGCTGCCGTTCTTTCTGCATCATCTCAAAGGCGGCGACGCGCCGGACATCTCCGAAGCCACGGTGTTCGAAACGGGCGCCAACCGGTGGCGGCACTTCGATGCCTGGCCGCCGGAAGGTGTCGAGCAACGCCGCTTGTCTCTGCGGGCAGAAGGCGGCCTCGCATTCGAGCCGCCGGCTGCGGCGGAAGGTTATGACGAATATGTCAGCGACCCCGCGAAGCCGGTTCCCTACACCGCCGAGATTTCCACAGGCTGGTCGAAAAACTACATGACGGAGGACCAGCGGTTCACCGCCTCGCGCCCGGACGTCCTCGTGTACCGTTCGCAACCGCTGACTGAAGATCTCACGCTGGCAGGCCCGCTCACAGCCGAACTCTTTGTCTCCACGGACGGCAGCGCTGCGGACTGGATCGTGAAGGTCATCGACGTCTGGCCGGGCGAGCTGCCTGGGCAGATCAATCGCGACGACGAGAAGGAGGCCGCGAAGAGTTATCCCGGCGGCCGTCAGCAGCTGGTACGCGCCGAGGTGATGCGCGGACGGTTCCGCGACAGCTTCGAGACGCCGAAACCGTTCGAGCCGGACCGGGTCACCCCTGTGCAGTTCCGGCTGAACGATACGTTTCACACCTTCAAACGCGGGCATCGGCTGATGGTGCAGATTCAGAGCACGTGGTTTCCATTCGTCGATCGCAACCCGCAGACCTACGTGCCGAACATCTTCGAGGCGGAGGCGGCCGATTTCCGCAAGGCCACCCACCGCGTGTACCGCTCCGAGGACTATCCAAGCGCCGTGCGGGTCGGCGTGCTCCCCTGAGCAGCGCGCGCCAATTCAGGGTGCCTGCAGCCGCTCAACGGTTCTTGCGGTCGTCGGTGCCAAACAGCGCGCGATATTCCCCGTAGCCTTCGGCGTCCAGCCGAGACCTCGGAACGAAGCGCAGCGCTGCCGAGTTGATGCAGTAGCGTAGACCCGACGGCGCCGGCCCGTCGTTGAAGACATGGCCGAGGTGCGAGTTGCCGTAACGGCTCCGCACCTCGATGCGTGGCCACAGCAGCCGGTGGTCGGGACGCGTCGTTAGTGCGCTCTCATCCACCGGCCGCGTGAAGCTGGGCCAACCCGTTCCCGCATCGTACTTGTCTGCCGATGAGAACAGCGGCTCACCGGTGACCACATCCACGTAAAGGCCTTCGCGCTCTTCGTTCCAGTAGCGGTTGTCGAAGGGTGGCTCCGTGGCACCAGTCTGCGTTACCTGATACGCCAGGGGCGGGAGACGGTCCTTCAACTGAGCGTCCGTCGGCCGGGCGTAACGCCCGGACGGTTCCCGCTGCTCGCTCGCTTCCGGGTCGTGTCGATTGCCCGTGGCGATGCCTGCGATGATTCCGGTCACAAGGCATCCCGTCATCACCGCAGTTCTGGTGCTCATCGGATGGACCTCCGCGAATTGGCCGGGCTCAACGCTTCAGAGCACCCATGCTGGCGTGGGCTTCCGGCAGGGGCTGCAGCAGCTGATAGAAGCCGGTAAACACCATGTCCTCGTGCGCGCTGGCCATGTGACAACCGGCACAGGCTTCTACCGGGGCTTCCTCTGCACTTGGTGCGTACGGCGCTGCGTGGTGACCGAAATTGAAGAATCCCCAGCCATTGGTGGCAGGGAAGCGCTGGCTGTCTTTGACCGAAACATCCATGCCGTTGGTCTTGCCCGGGAAGTAGCCGCGTCCCGACACCTCCGTGCGCGATCCGTCTGCGAACGTGCCCGGTTGGGTCAGCTGCAGCTCTTTGACCATCATGGTGCCTTCGGGCCACTCGCCATTGCGAACGTAGTAGTCGTAGGCAGCAGGTTCCACGTAGACGTTGTGGAATTCGGGAAAGCCCGCCATGCCATTGTTGAGTCCGTGGGGAGTCAGAGGCGCGCCAATGAAGACCCACTTGCGAAATCCCTCGGGCAACATAAGTTCGCCGGACGTGGTGAATCGGGGACCGATGTCCACTTCGGGATAACCGGTGGATCTCAATGTGGCGGCCATGCCGGCAAGACTGCTGGCGAGCAGACACAGGGCAGGTATCAGAAGGGCTATCTTGGGTCGCATGCTTCGCTCCAGGGCGGTTGACAGGGATGCGCAGATTGACAGCGGAACCGATACGGCAGGTATCACTGAATTCCGAAAAGATATCCGTGCGTATCGAAATGCAGGACGGATAGGCAGGGTTGCGGGCGGGTCCGGCGGATCCCGGACGTGCGCGGGCGATCAACGCCGTACGTGCGGCGACCGGCGGATTCCGTACGCTCGCCCGTCAGCGCTGCAGGTTCATGAGGGCTCCAGGCCCATCCCGGTCCAAAGCAGCGCGGTGATCTGGTCGATGACCAGATCCATCTCGCTGGCCTGATCGCGCAGCCACCACAGGGTCACGAAGTGCAGGGCCCCCACGATTCCGTACGACCAGACGGTGGCGACGGCGGAGTCCGCGCCCTGGGCGGTGCGGTATGCGGCGATGCCTTGCGCGAACTGACGCGCGGCACCGTCCGCCAGCAACAGGGACTGCTGAACGCGATCGTCGCCCGGCCCGCCGGCGGTCACGAAGAGATACAGGTTGCGCTCTCGGGCGGCGAGAGCCAGATAGCCGGCGACCAGATTGCGAAGTCCGTCGCGGGGGGTCGAAGCCTGCGCTACCAGCCCCGCGATGGCCTCGGCCATGCGCGTCGCCAGGCGTTCGGCCAGCGCGTTCACGAGCGCGTCGCGATCTCCCACCTCACGGTACAGGGTGGGCTTGGTGACGCCGGCCGCGAGCGCGATTGCCTCGAGCGAAACGATCGGCCCCTGGTCGTGGATCAACTGCTCGGCGGCAGAGAGCAGCACGCTGCGATCGGCTATGACGCCGTCCGCGGTCGTGCGCCCGGCCGGTCGGCCGCGGGGACGGGGTCCACCGGGGCGGGCGTTGGGGGTCTTTTTCCGCATTGCAATCTGATTAAATTACCGTGAGTATATTTATCTCGCGAGAGAGACCAACATAGCAACTCTTTGCTACCGGAAGGGAGATTCCAGCATGGCAGCCGTTCTCGACAATACCCCGACGCATCTGCGCGGCAACGGGCGACCCGTCACCGAAGAGCAGACGATCACCCGGCTCAAGGTTACCGGATCCATTCCGCGCGAGCTCGACGGCCGTTACGTCCGCAACGGCGCCAACCCCCTAAGTGGAACCAGCGATCATCCATTCTTCGGCGACGGCATGCTGCACGGCGTGCGGCTGCGTGACGGCAAAGCGGAGTGGTATCGCAATCGCTATGTGCAGACTCCGTTCATAACCAATCCCTCGGTCGATATTCTCGACCCTTCGGTGATGCTGGACATGAAGTCCTCGAAGGCGAACACCCATGTCGTCGGGCACGCCGGCAGGATCCTCGCGCTGGAAGAGGGACATTTCCCCTACGTGGTCGACGGCGATCTGAACACGGTGGGGCCTACTGATTTCGGCGGCGTGCTCAAGGGCTCGTTCACGGCGCACCCGAAGATCTGCCCGATCACGGGCGAGCTGCTGGCATTCGGCTACTCGGCCCTGGAACCCTACCTGCGCTATCTGCGGGTATCGGCCGATGGCGAGCTGGTGCAGACCGAGAACATTACCGTTGGCGGGCCGACAATGATGCACGACTTCAACATCACTCGAAACTACGTGATATTCATGGACCTGCCGGCGGTGTTCAACATGGAGCTCGCCATGCGCGGGGAGATGCCGATCCGCTGGGACGACAGCTACCCGGCGCGTCTTGGCGTGATGCCACGCAACGGCACCGACGCGCAGGTCACCTGGTACGACATCAATCCCTGCTACGTGTTTCACCCCATGAACGCCTACGAAGACGGCGCCTGCATCGTGCTCGACGTTGCCCGCTTCAGCCACATCTGGCGTGACTCGGCGATGGATTTCCCGCCGCCTCAGCTCTGGCGTTGGACCATCGATACCAGCACGGGCAAGGTTCGCGAGGAGCAGGTCGACGACCGTTCCGCCGAGTTCCCCCGGGTCGCCGACAGCGTGGTCGGGCTCAAGCACCGCTACGGGTACATGATGGGCATGTCGGAAGATGTCGACCCCGACGACCCAATGAGCGCATCCGGGGCCATCCTGAAATACGATCGCGAGAAGGGTGAGCGCATGGACATCGATCTGGGTCGCGGTCAGCTGGGCGGCGAGCCCGTGTTCGTACCGTGCGCGGATCCGAAGAGTGAAGACGACGGCTATCTGATGACCTATGTGTACGACGCGCGCTCGGACAGCAGCCGGTTTGTGATCATGGATGCCGCGACCATGGACGCTGCGCCGGTGGCATCGATCGAGCTGCCGCGCGTCCCGAACGGGTTCCACGGCAGCTGGATACCGTCTTCCGTGGCGGGTTGAACACAGGGGCAGCACATGAAAGTAGGACTGGCATTTGCCAGCAGCGTCGGCATCGACGCCGCCGGGGCTCTCGAGATCTGCCGGCGCGCGGAAGCCGCCGGATTCGAATCCGTGTGGGGGGGCGAGCACGTGGTGCTGCCGGACAGCATCGCCTCGAAGTATCCCTACACCGAGGATGGCAAAATCCCGGCGGAGCCGGATACGCCGATTCCGGATCCCCTGATCTGGCTGGCATTCGCTGCGGCGGCCGCGCCCACGCTCCGGCTCGGTACCTGCATACTGATCGTGCCGCAACGCAATCCCCTGGTGCTGGCCAAGGAACTGGCGACCCTCGATCAGCTTTCAGGCGGCCGCGTGGAGCTCGGTCTCGGTGTCGGCTGGCTGCAGGAGGAGTTTGCTGCGCTCGGCGTCCCCTGGGCGCGGCGCGGCGCCCGCAACGACGAGTACATCGCCGCGATGAGGGCATTGTGGGCAGGACCGCACGCGGAGTTCCACGGAGAGTTCGTGGACTTCGAGCCGGTGACCTGCAGCCCCCGGCCGGTGAACGGCAAGATCCCCGTGCTGGTGGGCGGCGACACCGATGCGGCGATCCGCCGCGCGGTGCGCATTGCTGACGGTTACTTCCCCGGCGAGGGCGACCACGCGCGCTTGAGCGCGCTGCTCGAGCGCCTGCGCCGGGCTGCGGAGGAGGCCGGACGCGATCCCGGCAGCATCGAGATCAATGCCATGTTCGGCATGCAGATGATGAACCCGAAGGCGGGAATCGAGCAGATGCGCGAGCTCGGCGTCGACCGCATCATGGTGCCGGCATTCTTCTTTGCCGGCCCAGGCGGGCTGGATCGTCTCACTGAGTTCGGCGAGACGATCATTCCTCTGGCGGGCTGAGGCCCTGATCTGCGACGGGCAGCGCACAGTCAGGGTCACGACGGCGCAACATGTCCCGCAGACAGCAGCGCCCGGCGGAACCTACGGTAACGGACCAGGAGAATCTGATGATCGTCGTCAATGCCAGGATAGAAGCCACCGAGCAGACCATCGCGGCCATGAAACAGGCCATCTCCGACATGGAGACGGCGAGCCGTGCCGAGGCGGGCTGTGAAGACTACACGTTCAGCGTCGAGCTCAATCAGCCCACCTGCCTTCGCATCACGGAGCGCTGGGCGGACATGGACGCGCTCCGTGCACATTTCGCCACCCCCCACATGGCCGCCTTTCGCGCCGCCATGGCGGGGCACCCGCCGAAGAGCGTGACGGCAACCTTCTACGAAGCCACGGAGGTGTCGCCGCCCGGCGCCTAGTGCCTGCGCAACGCCGCATGCGCGCTCGTTGAGGCAGGCCCACGGCGCGCCGGGCGTCAGGCCGTGCGCTTGTGCCCGGCGGGGTCGCGGCTCGAGGCAGCGGCAATGTGGCTGAGAATCGCATCGACGATGGTCAGCTCCAGACGACCTCCGGTCACTGCATTGATCTGGCGCACGGCAGACGGACTGGTGACGTTGATTTCCGTCAGCCGTCCATCGATGAAATCGAGCCCGGCCAGCAGAATCCCCTCATGGAGCAGGGTGCGTCCCACGGCAAGGCTGATGCGCTGTTCCAGCGCCGAGAGGCTGGTGGCTGCGCAGGTGGCGCCCTGATGAATGTTGGCGAGGCTCATGGCATCTGCAGGAAGCCGATTCACCCAGCCGATGGGCTCGCCTGCAACCACGAACACGCGTTTGTCCCCGAAGGCGACGTTGTCGAGGTACTCCTGGGCCATGAGAAACCCGTGCGCGGCCTGCATGGCCGCAATCCTGGGCACGAAATCAGGGTCGCTGTGACGCATGATGGCGATCCCCCGCCCCGAGCACTCGCCGAGCGGCTTGATGACGACCCGCTGGAACTGCGTGGCGAACGTCAGCAGCTGCGCCGGGTCGCATGAGACCAGCGTTTGCGGACAGAATTCGGGCCAGCGCAGCGTCGTGAGCTTCTCGTTCAGGTTCCGGAGCGCGGCGGGTGAATTGATCTGCACCAGGCGTTCGTCCAGATGATCCAGAATCTGGGTGACGTGCAGATAGGTGCGGTCGAATGGCGGGTCCTTGCGGATGACCAGCGCGTTCAGGGCGTTGATGTCGATCGAGGCAGCGTCGTCCAGCTCGAACGGCGCTGTGGACCTCACGCTGGGCAGACGCGCAGTGACGCCGCGGTTGCCCAGCGTGATGTCAGTCTGTTCCAGCCAGTAGACGGCATGGCCGCGGCGGATGAGTTCGTCCATCAACAGCAGCGACGTCTCGGTGTCGAGGTTCAGGGACGGGTAGGGGTCCATAAGAAATCCGATCTGGTATCGCGCGGCCATCGTGTTACTCGCAGCCGCTCACGCCCTGGCAGCATTCGGCCATCAGGAAGTCGATCACCGCCGCCATCTGCTGGTAGTTCGCGAGACACCGCAGCACCCGCCCCTCGCGCTGCTGAATCACGAGACCTCGCTGCACCAGATGGGCGATGTGATGGGTCAGCGTCGAGGGTGCTATGCCGAGCGACTGCTGCACGCCGCCTACGGGCAGGCCGCCCGCCCCCGCTCTCACCAGCAGGCGGAAGATCCCGAGTCGCGTCGGGTTGCCGAGGCTTTCCAGCGCCTGCGCCGCATGCTCGAGTGACAGCAGCGGGGCTTCGCAGCGCGTATCCGTGGTGCCATTCATGCGAGCGCGTCCGCGAGAGGCGCGGGCCGTAGCCATGAATCGCTTCGGGATGCCGGCGAGATCGGGGACCAGCTGAGGGGCAAGAGGACTCCTGGTGACAAATATTACGAATAATCTAGAAATATCGAATCAAAATGCAATCACTTTTCCCGTTTCGATCCGGAGTCGTCCGGATATTGGCTGGGACCTGGAGGAACTGTAGGGCGAACCCATGATCGAACCTGCTGTGAATCTGATGAATCTGCTGAAACGTACGTCCATACCGCTGCTCGCGCTCATACTCAGCGTGCTGGCGATTGCCGGTGGCTGGTACTGGGTGCTGCTGATCACGGTCCCGGTCCTGCTCCTGGGTTGGCATGACTGGACCCAGCGCCGCTGGACAATCATCCGCAACTACCCGGTTGCCGGCCGGATCCGCTGGCTGTTCTACTCGCTGCGCCCGTTTCTGCGTGCCTACATCGTCGAGGACGACGTGCACGGCACGCCCTATCCCTTCGAGGCGCGCAACCTCATTCACGCGCGGGCCCGGGGGCAGAACGACACCCATCCATTCGGCACCGAGCGTGATACCGGTGCGTTGGATTATCACTGGGTGTCGCATTCGATCGCACCCGAGCCGGAGCCCGACCGCTCGCCGCGCGTGCTCGTAGGCAACGAGCAGACGGGCAAGCCGTATTCGGCATCGATCTTCAACGTTTCCGCCATGAGCTTCGGCGCGTTATCGGCGAACGCGGTGCTGGCGATGAACCTGGGTGCGAAGATTGGCGGCTACTATCAGGATACCGGCGAGGGCGGGCTCAGTGATCACCACCTCAGGCACGGCGGTGATCTGGTGTGGGAGCTGGGTTCCGGCTACTTCGGTGCGCGCGACGCCAGGGGACGCTTCGATCCGGAGATGTTTCGCGACAAGGCGACTCTGGACGTGGTCAAAATGACCGAGATCAAGTTGAGTCAGGGTGCCAAGCCGGGCCACGGGGGGTTGCTGCCAGCGGCCAAGGTGACCGAGGAGATTGCGCGCATCCGCAGCGTGCCGGTCCACCAGGACTGCCTGTCGCCGCGCGCGCACTCGGCGTTCTCCAGTCCCCTCGAGCTGATGGAGTTTGCGGCGAGAATGCGCGACCTGTCGGGCGGCAAGCCGGTGGGACTCAAGCTTTGCGTCGGGCAGCCGCACGAACCGTTCGCCCTGGTAAAGGCCATGCTGCAGACCGGCATCGTGCCGGAGTTCATCGTGGTGGATGGTGGCGAGGGCGGCACCGGCGCGGCGCCGCTCGAACTCTCCGACTGGGTCGGCATGCCGCTGTCCGAAGGTCTGGTGCTGATGCGCAACGCGCTGGTGGGGGCGGGACTCAAGAGCCGCGTGCGGCTGGCTGCCAGCGGCAAGGTCTACTCCGGCATGGGGCTGGCTCTCAACATGGCGCAGGGCGCCGACTGGTGCAACGCCGCTCGCGCCTTCATGATGTCGGTGGGCTGCATTCAGGCGCAGCGCTGCCATCTCGGTACCTGTCCCACTGGGGTCACGACCCAGGATCCGCTGCTGCAGCGCGGGTTGATTCCCGAGGTGCAGGGCGAGCGGGCGGCTCGTTTTCACGAGAAGACGCTGGACGCGCTGGCCGACATCGTCGCCGCAGCCGGATTCAAGCACCCGACGGATCTTGAGCCACACCACATCATGCAGCGCCGCGGGCCTGAGCGGGCGGTACCCATGGACCGGATTCACAGGTTTCTCGCCGATGGGGTGCTGCTCGACGCCCCCGAGCAAACCCCTTATGCCGAGTGGTGGGCGGCCGCCCGCGCCGACAGCTTTCGGCCGGCGACCGATCTGACGACCCGGCGGACCTCGATTCGCTGACCGTGCAGAGCCCTGGTGGACGGCATTCGATGATCTGAGAGATACCTTCCGGCATCCGCTTTCCGGATCGCGGTACTATGCTTTCCCGGAGTGAGACGTCAGAGTTGCGCGCGGGTCGTGTCGGGCTCCGGCGTTTCTCTACTGGGAGGAAACGCTTCACGTGATGGTTTCTGCGGCGGACGCTGAATGAGCGCCAGCGGCTGGTTGCTGCTGCCCCCGATTGCGGGTGCGGCAATCGGGCTGTGCGTTTCCTGGTTTGCGGCCAGGCGACGACCGGGTCGCGGCTGGCGCCAGCTGATCATGCTGGGCATCGGATCGGCCTGGTGGTGCCTGGGCCAGGTCGCGTGGCTGCAGGCGGTCACGGAAAGCCAGTTCATGCTGATCAACCGGATTCAGTACGTTGGTATCACCCTGGTACCGGTGTTCTGGGCCTGGTTCGTGCTCGCACAGACGGCGCGGCTGGGTTGGCTGCGGCCACCCCGGGTGCTGCTGTTCCTCGTTCTTCCGGCCACCATCCTGCTCGTGGTCTTCGGCGTGCTGCCGGGCCGTGAGGCGATCTGGCGCGGCGTGCTGGTACCCCCGGAGGTGCCCGTGGCCCGAAACCTTTACGGCCCGCTGTTCTGGGTTGTGGTGGGACATGGCTACCTCCTCATCGGCGGCGGCTGCGTGCTGCTGATCGGTCGCTATCTGCAATCCCCGCACTATCGACGGCAGCTCATGGTGACGGGCATCGTGCCGCTGCTGCTGATGGTGATGAACCTGCTGTTCGTTTCCGGCAAATGGCCGCTGCCGACTGACCCCACCCCCCTGTGCTTTGCGATCGCGTTTGCGCTGATCCTGTGGGCGATGATCCGCCACCGCATGTACGACCTGGTACCGCTGGGCCGGGGCATTGCCTTCGACAGCCTGCAGGAAGGGGTGCTGCTGCTCGACGAGCATGCGCGTATCGTGGACGCGAACCCGGCGGCATGCGCCCTGCTGTCCGTTTCACCGCAATCGCTCATCGGTCAGAGTGCGCACGGCGTGCTCTCGCAGGTCGACGCCGCAGATCTGATTCGCGGACGGATCGTCGAGCCGGCAGCGGTGGATCTGAACGGCCGGACGATGCAGCTCGGCGCGGCCCCGATCCAGGAATCCGCGTCCGGACTGTTCGGTGCGGTGGTCACCTTCCGGGACGTGACCAGGGAACTGGCCGCCCAGTCGGCGCTCCTGCAGGCGCGGGAACGCCTGGAAGCTGCCAATCGCGAGCTGGAGCGGATCGCGCACACGGACGAACTCACGGGGCTTGCCAATCGCCGGCTCCTGTTTCAACGCCTGGAGGAAGAGATCGCACTGTCGCGTCGCAACGGCCGCGGGCTGGGTCTGCTGCTGATCGACCTGGACCACTTCAAGGCGGTGAACGACCGGCATGGCCATCTGGTGGGAGATGCCGTGCTGCAGGGCGCCGGCCGTGCACTGCGCGCCGTGACCCGTCACGACGATCTTGCGGCGCGCTATGGTGGCGAAGAGTTCGCGTTGCTGTTGGTGGAAACGAACGCGGTACGCTTGAGCCGTGCCGCGCAGCGGGTATGGACGGTGCTTCGCGAACGTACGCACACGACGGATTCAGGCGCCGCGGTTCGGGTAACCGTCAGCGTCGGTTGCGCGTTGCTGGAGCGGTCGGATACCGGTGGCGATGATCTGGTGGCGCGCGCAGATGCGGCGCTGTACGAAGCGAAACGCGATGGGCGCGATCGCATCTGCGTGGCCGGTATGCGCGCGGACGGTGCCGAGGCGGGTTGAGCGCGTATCCGGTCCCGCGTCAGCGCCCTGCGACTGGCGCCTGCGGGTTGCGTATCTGGACGACGGTCTTGCCCAGACCTCCCCGGCCTCCTGCCATTGCCATTGCGGCGCGAAAGTCCTCGAGAGGAAAGCAGGCGCCGACGGCAGGGCGAAGATCGCCGCGGCGTACTGCATCCAGCAGCCTCGATCTGACCTCGGCTGCCGCGCCGGGCTCGTGCACCGCGCTGAACTGGCGCAGATCCACGCCCATCAGCGAGGCGCCCTTGAGCAGTGCAAGGTTGATCGGCAGTGACGGTATGGGGCCGCCGGCAAAGCCGATCACCAGGTGACGTCCACGCCAGGCAAGCGAACGGAACGCAGGTTCCATCAGATCACCGCCTACGGGATCGAACACCAGATCCACGCCGCGCCCGTCGGTCAGGTCCTTCAGTGTCGTGCGCCACTCCGGCTGGCTGTAGTCCAGCACATCGTGCGCGCCATGGCTCTGCGCGAAGCGGCGCTTCTCATCGGTGGATGCGCCCGCGATCACCCGCGCCCCTGCCATGCGCGCGACCTGAACGGCGGCAATCCCCGTGCCGCCTGCGGCGCCGAGCACGAGCACGGTCTCGCCGGCGCGCAGCTGGGCCCGATCTACCAGCGCGTGCCATGCGGTGGTGTAGTTCACGAGAAATCCTGCGGCGGCACGGAGGTCGAGTTGTTCCGGGATGACGCAGGCGGCGTTGGCGGCGACCACGGCGTACTCGGCCAGGCCGCCCCCGAATCCCGATGCCGTGACCCTGTCGCCGATCTCAGGGCGGGCCACGCCCGCCCCTACCGCCGTGACCACACCGGCGATCTCCATGCCGGGAACGTAGGGAGTAGGCGGTCGGACCTGGTACTTACCTGCGGCGACCAGCGCATCGACGTAGCCCATGCCGGCGACCTGAACGGCTACCTTGATCTCGCCAGGTCCCGGCTCGGGCTCCGGCACCTCCACGAGGTGATAGTTTTCCGGCGGCCCCAGCTGTTCACCCACTACGGACTTCATTTGCTCTCCCCGTTGCTTGCAGTACCGGTTGTCGGCGCGCCCTGCAGTATCGTGGCTCGCGCGGGTAGATTTCCATCTCGCGGCGGCCGGCGTATGCTCGGCTGCCCAGGTTGCCCGAGGGCTAGCAAGTGGTCGAACTGAAACCCGGCTTGACGGTGCTCGGCTGCCTTTGCCTGTACGTCCTGGCTGCCTGTACCTCGAGCCAGAGCCCCGCGACGGCGCAGACGGCCTCCTCGGATCAGGTCTGCACGAGCGAGAAGGTCATGGGATCGCACATGCCCGTTCGCGTATGCCGCAGCAAGGCGGAGATCGAAGCCGAGCGCGAAGCCGCCCGCGAGGCACTGACTGAGATCAGAAACGTTCCGTCGGTATCCACGGAACAACGCTAGCCGTTGCGCTGAAAGATCTGGTCGCGCAACGAGATCCGCTTGTCTGATGCCCGGGCGATTGCGCCGGCCTGGTCAGGCGTCGCGGACGGCCGGTTTCTGAGAAACCTCGAGCTCCGGCATGGTCCTGATCTCGACGGCCGACGAGACGTCGGTGCTGAAGGTCATGCCGGCGTTGCGCAGCGCCTGCCAGCAACGGATCTTGACGTCGTTTCCAGTCCCGATCAGCCCGCGCGAGTTGGCGTTCAGATCGATCATGAACAACAGTTCGTACTGCACCGTCTGCGCGGCGAACTCCTTGATCGCCACGCAAGGGGGCGGATCGGAAAGCACCCCGGGCACTTCCCGCAGCGTGCTTTCGAGCAGCTTCAATACCTGCTGTGGATGATCGTGATAAGCGATGTCGATCGTGAAGGTCGAACGTCGTAGTCCGTCGCGCGTGTAGTTGTAGAGCGGCTCGCGAAAGATTTGCGCGCTGGGCACGAACACGTCGCATGCGTCAGCCGTTCGTATGTGCACGTGGCGCAGCTCGATGCCTGCAACCGTTCCGGTCAGCTCGCCGGTCTTGATCAGGTCCTGCAGTTCGAACGGGCGGCTGAACGAAAGGAAGAATCCCGCGAGAAAATTCTCACCGATCTCCCGAAACGCGAACCCGGCCACGATGGCGGCGACGCCGCCGGTTGCCAGCACGCTTGCTGCGACGCCCTGAAACCCGAGCACGCCGAGTGCCAGCAGGATGCCTACCGAGGTGACTCCCCAGGACGCCAGGTGTCGAACCAGCTGCAGGTTGGCTCGAGCGCCGGCGATGCGGCGCAGGGTACCGGCCACGAGATTTCCGACTCGGCCCCCCGCGAACGCCGCCACCGCAACGAGAATTCCGGCATACAGAAGCTTGGGTGCGAACTGCAGCAGCGTCTCCCAGTCGGCACGGAAGCTTTCAGTCAGGTATTCCATGTGCACGGCACTCCCGGGGCGCTGCGTCAGGGCTGAAATGCGGGCATCACCGATTCGGCAAAGCGGAGCGCTGCATCCCGCCGCCCTTCGATACCGCCCGGTGCCACAGGATCGAGCACCAGGTGACTGACGCCGATCTCGGCCCAGGCCGCCACCTGATCGCGCATCTGAGCCGGTGAGCCGTGCACCGACTTGGCCGGATCCATGGATCCGACGGTGTCCAGATAGACACGCAGCGACAGCGTCATGGCTGCAGGATCGCGGCCGAGGGCTTCGGTGTGTTGCAGCACGCGCTGCCAGGCGGCGGCGACGACATCCCGCGGCTCGAACGCGGCGTGCAGCCCGGATCCGTAACGGGCTGCCCGGCGGTACGCCGCATCCGTGTTGCCGCCCACCCAGACCGGAACGGGTGACTGGACCGGCTTCGGCTCGAAACCTACCTCGGGCAGCGTGTAGAAGGTGCCGTTGAACTTCGGCGTGCTCTGGCTGAACAGCAGCTCGAACAGCTCGAGTTGCTCGTTGCTACGCGCCCCGCGCCTGTCCCAGGGCATGCCGAGGATTGCCGCTTCTTCCGCCATCCAGCCGATACCGCAGCCGAGAATGAGCCGGCCGCCGGAGAGCACGTCTAGCGTTGCCAGCTGCTTGGCAGTAACGACCGGCTGACGGTAAGGCAGAATCAGCACGGTGAAGCCGAGCCGCAGGCGGCTGGTCACGCCGGCCACGAACAGCTGCGTACCGATCGGGTCGAGCCATCCCATGTCGGGTGCGGGCGCAAACGAGCCGTCGTCGGAGTATGGATATCGCGAGGCAATCTCGGCAGGCCAGCAGACGTGATCGCTGACCCAGCCGGATGCATAGCCTGCGGCCTCGACGGCCTGGGCGAAATCGATCAGCGGTTCGCGCCCGACATTGCGGCCCAGGTGCGGGAGGTGGATACCGAATTCCATCTTTGCCTCTTGCTTCGTTTGCTCATCGTCGGGCAGGCGGTTCGGCCGCAAAGTAAACCAGAAGCTCGTGCCTGTCAGCCGCTGCGTGGGTTCCCGGAGCCCGGCCCCGAAGCAGGATCGCGTATCATCAGGCCCACGGAAGCCAGGGGAGGTCGAGCCATGGAAACGATCGCTGCGCTCGAGCTTAAGCAGTTGCTGCTCGGCGATGGTGAGTTCGCGCTGATCGATGTGCGCGAGCAGGGTGCGTTCTCACAGGCGCACCTGCTGTTCGCAGTCTGCGTTCCGCTCAGCCGTCTCGAGCTCCTGATCAGCGATCTGGTGCCGCGCCGCAGCACGCGCATCGTCGTGGTCAGCGGCGCGCACGACGGGCTCAGCGCGCGTGCCTGTCATCGGTTCGCCGAGCTCGGCTTCGACGACGTCAGCAGCCTCGAAGGCGGTGTGGAGGGATGGGAAGCGGCAGGTTTCGAGCTGTTTTCCGGCGTCAACGTACCCAGCAAGGCGTTCGGCGAGTTCGTGGAGCACCGTTGTGAGACACCACGGCTGTCCGCGCTCGAGGTGAAGGCGATGCTCGACTCCGGTCGCGACATGGTGATCGTCGACTCGCGGCCGTTCGAGGAATACCACCGTATGAACATCCCCGGGGCTCTGGACATGCCGGGCGCGGAGCTCGCGTTGCGCATCCACGACGTCGCCCCGGATCCCGGCACCTTCGTGGTGGTGAACTGCGCGGGACGAACGCGCTCGATCATCGGTGCTCAGAGCCTGATCAATGCCGGCATCCCCAATCCGGTCGCTGCCTTGAAGGACGGCACCATGGGCTGGCATCTGGCCGGTCTGAGTCTGGAGCACGGTGCGACCCGGGAAGCACCTCCGCCCGGTACCGAGGGGCTGGCGAAGGCGCAGCGCGCTGCGCTTCGGGTCGCCGAACGCTTCGGCGTGCGGAGCGTGGGTCTGGAACAGCTCGACACATGGCTTGCGGACCTGCAACGCACGACCTACCTGCTGGACGTACGGTCGCCTGCCGATTACGCAGCGGGCCATCTGCCCGCCTTCCGGCATGCTCCCGGCGGTCAGCTCGTTCAGGCTACCGACGAGTACGTGGCCGTGAAGAACGCGCGCCTGGTGCTCGCCGACGACGCCGGCGTGCGCGCCACCATGACCGCGTCCTGGCTCATTCAGATGGGCTGGCAGGATGTGTACGTGCTTGCAGGCGAGAAAGGCGCCCGGCCGCTCACGGCAGGTCCGAGCGCTCCCGCCGTGCTCGGAAGCATCGGCGCTGCCACAGTCTCGACGCAGCAGCTTGCCGGTCTGCTGGAAGGCGCCTCGAACGAGGTCGAAGTCATCGATCTCGGACTCAGCACCGCTTATGAACGCCAGCACATACCCGGGGCGCTGTGGTGCGTTCGAGCGCGTCTCAAGGCGGCGCTCGGCGAGCTCCGTGATGTCGAACGGATCGTGCTGACCTCGGGTGATGGTCTGCTCGCAAGGGTCGCTCTGGAAGAGGCCCGCAGGCTCACGTCTGCCGACGTCCAGGCACTGGAGGGCGGCACCGATCGCTGGCTTGCGGAGGGTCGCATGGCCGCGTCGGGACTCGAACGCACCGTAGGGCCTCTCGACGACGTCTGGTACAAGCCGTACGAGCATCGGGGCGCCCAGGAGCAGTTCATGCGTGACTACCTGACCTGGGAGGTAGCGCTGGTGGAGCAGATCGAACGTGACGGCACCACGCGGTTTCGCGCGTTCTGAGCGCCCGCCGGGGTTCGCGGTCGACCCCCTCCATGACCACGGGTTGCGACGCGACCGGTGAGGTTGCATAGTTCCAGAGTTTCCGCAGGAGCTGCAAGCATGAGCTATTCTCTCGAAGACTTCTGTCGTGACACCCGCTCGATCCTCGAGCAGCGCGACGATCACGAAGGCAGAGATCAGGTCAGGCAGAAGCTCGAGCAGCTGCTGCAAGATCCGGCGTTCCGCGCGGCCTATCTCGGCCCCGAGGAAACGTCAGGCGTGCGCCAGATCCACGAGGATCCGGAGCAGGGCTTCTGTGTGCTGGTCTACAACATGGCGGGTCCGCGCACCTCGCCGCCCCATGACCATGGAGACTCCTGGGCCGTCTACGGGCAGGCAGTCGGCCATACCGACATGACGATCTGGACGACCGAGGACGGTGTCGTGAAGCCGACACGAACCTTCCGCCTGGAGCCGGGTCAGGCGGGACTGTTCGATGTGCGCGAGATCCACTCCATCGACTATACCGCGGGCTCCAAATTCGTCCGTGTCACCGGCGTGGACCTGGCCCAGGAGACCCGGCGCGTATTCGACGCCGAAACCGGCGCGGTGCGCGAGATCGAGAGCGTCGGCGCCGGCCAGGCCCGCTGAGCGGACGGCGCTCGCGAACGGCGCCATCGACGGGCTCGAGCAGGCGCGTCATTCAAGCGTGAGGGGTTCGTGCCGGATCACCGGGCGCCGCAGCCGCATGGGTTCTAGCCAGATGCGCGGGTCGTCCGCGTGCCACCAGTTGCCGGAGCGCTGCCGTTCCTCCGCCGATGTGAAGCGGTAGCGCAGGCTGAGAATGCGTACGTACTTCGGCGCCTGGCCCTCGAAGGGCGCCTCCACCAGGCGCAGTACGGGCGCGCGGCCTTCGAGCAACGTCTGCACGAAGTCGTAGATCCAGGGGGCGTCCTGAGGCTTTCCCAGCGCGGCGAACCACATCTGCCAGTCGAGACGTGGCTGGTAGGGAGCGGCCAGACGCGGCGCCTGCTGCAGAGCACCGGGCTTGAACGGAAATCGATAGCGGCGCCAGTCGCTGCCGTTGAGAGATCCCTCCACGACGAGCTCCCGTCGCTCCCGGGTCATCACCGCAAACAGACCGTACTGGTTGACGAGATGCAGCGGTTGGAGCGGCGCCAGGGCTGCGGGCAGTGGCTGGCGCAACAGACCCGCCGCGGTGACCAGGCTGCCGAGAGCCATCAATGTAGCGGCGCAGAGGCGCGCGGGCAGCCGCCTCGGGCGCGATCCGGGAGCGCGCGGCTTGCTGTCGTTCAGGAGCGTGGTACACAAGGCGATCGTCAGCAGGTTGAAGAAGTTGTAGTTTCCGGTGAGCAGGATCAGCAGCTCCAGAAGCACGAATCCGGCTGCTGCGAGCAGCCGTGCCCGCAGCGGCAGCAGTATGCACAGCGGCAGCACCAGCTCGATGAAAAGCGTTGCCCAGGCGCCGGAGTGCAGGATCGCCCGGGGCAGCTGATGTGCGTACCAGGCCAGCAGTGTCGGCAGCGGCTGGGTCTCGAAGTGAAACTCCAGGGCCGCTCCGGTCGCCCAGTCCGGGTCGCCTGACAGAAGCTTGACCGCCCCCGAGAGCAGCATGAACCGCAGCAGCAGCAGACGCGCCGTCCAGATTCCCCAGGTCGGCGCGCGCGCGGCAACGGCAGCGACGACCAGGCATTCGAGCAGCAGGCTGTCCCACTGATAGGCCATGAACGTCTGCCCGACAGCGACGAGCGACAGATAGGTGAGATATGCCGTCAACGCGGCGCTGGCACGCACCCGGCCCAAAGTGAGCAGGAGGGAGGCAGCGACACCAGCGCCGCACAGGAGATGGAGCACGAGATCGGAGCTGCCGAGCCAGGCGAGCGTCGGGATCCACACATAGGCTGCAGCACCCAGCTGAGCCTGGGCGCCGTCGAGATAGGGCCGGTAGGGCAGAATGCCGTCGTTGCCCACCAGCCCTTGGGCCTGCCACCAGAATGACGCGAACGCGATGAGCGCGCACAGTCCGATGCAGGCGGTGAAAACGCGGGCGACATGCTGATGGGCCGCCGGTCGCAGCGCCGGGCCGAACAGCCAGCGCGCGAGCCGCGCGCCGGCACGGCGATGGCGCGCAACCAACCGGTAGGCATGTTCTGCCCCCGACGCAAAACCGGGCACGTGCCGGTAGCAGGCGAGCAGCGCGCCGTGCCCGCCGAAGGCGAGGGTGCGCGCGGCGGCCTCGGCGCCGCGGGTGACCGAGCTGCCGCTGAACAGATGGATCGACTCGCGGAACGATGCTTCGCTGATGTCCGGGTGCTCGTGCGCTACGTCCTGGTAGCCGCGATACTCGACGCGATCCCCGGTGATCGCTCTGGCGTAACCCACCATGTAGCAACAGAATGCGCAATCTCGATCGTAGACGAGCAGGTGCTGCGTAGCGGACGGACCGGGCTCGCTCATTGCCGTGCATCTCCCAGGCTGCCGCTGCACAGCATAACCTCCCCGTATCGACGCATCCCCGGTTGCCCCGGGGCGGCTCGCAATTCGTCTGCGCGTGGAACCGGCCCGGTCGCCGGTTTATGCTGTTTTGCATGAGCACGCAGACGCCCACGGGACCCACCGAGCTGAAGCACCTCGAAGCACCGCTGCGCGACGACGTGCGCGAACTCGGTCAGCTGCTCGGCCGGGTGATCGCGGACGCGCGCGGCGAGGCGTTTCTCGGCAAGATCGAAGCCATCCGCGCACTCGCCAAAACCGCCCGCCATGGCGCGGCGGCCGACTGGACGCGGCTCAGCAGTTATCTGGCGGACATTTCGGCGCCGGACATGGTGGACGTGGCTCGGGCGTTCAATCAGTTCCTGAACCTGGCCAACATCGCCGAGCAGCACCATCTCACGCGCCCGCACCGCGACCGCGCCGTGGCGCTAACGCTGCCGCAGGACCCGCGGCTTGCCGAGACCGTGAACGGGCTGGACATCGAGCTCGTGCTGACGGCGCATCCGACCGAGGTCCTCAGGCGCACGATGATTCAGAAGTACGACGCCATCGCCCGGGCGCTGGTGACGCGCGATCGTGAAGGTGCTGGCCCGGAATCGGAGCGCGTGCTCAAGCGCCTGATTGCGGAGGCCTGGCACACCGACGAGATCCGTCAGACCCGACCGACGCCACAGGATGAGGCGCGATGGGGATTCGCAGTGGTGGAGAATTCGCTCTGGCAGGCGGTGCCGTTGCTCCTGCGCGAGCTCGACGACGCGCTGTCGGCGCGCGGTCTGGCGCCTTTGCCCATCGACGCTGCGCCGGTCCGGTTTGCCACCTGGATGGGCGGCGATCGGGACGGCAACCCCAATGTCACCGCGGCGGTCACGCGGGAAGTGCTGATGCTGGCTCGGTGGATGGCCGCAGATCTGTTCCTGCGCGATGTCGAGGCGTTGCAGGCATCCCTGTCCATGAACCGTTGCAGCCGTGAGCTTGCGCAGCGCGTCGGCGGTGCGGTCGAGCCGTACCGGGCGCTGCTCAAGCAGGTCCGCGATCGGCTGCTGCGGACGCGCGCCTGGGCGGCGGAGTTGAACCCGGAGCCGCCCCAGGAGCCGGAAGCAGTCTATCTGAGCAGTGCTGAGCTCAGTGAGGCGCTGGTGCTGTGTTACCGATCGCTGTGTGATTGCGGAATGTCCACGATTGCCAACGGCCCGTTGCTGGACACCCTGCGCCGCGTCGCCTGCTTCGGCGTGCATCTGGTGCGTCTGGATGTCCGCCAGGACAGCGAGCGCCATGCCCGGGTGCTCGATGAGCTGACGCGCCACCTGGGCATCCTGCATCAGGGTGAGAGCTATGCTGCCTGGCCGGAGCAACAGCGTCAGCGCTTTCTGCTCGCGGAGCTTGCGAACCGGCGGCCGCTGTTTCCCCGACGCTGGCCGGTAAGTGCCGACAGCGAGGAGGTGCTCGCTACCTGCAGAACCATTGCCCAGGGTGACGGTGCCGGCATCGCCCAGTACGTGATCTCCATGGCTACCGCACCCAGCGACGTGCTCGCCGTCATCCTGCTGCTGCGGGAATCCGGACTCGAGCGGAACCTGCCGGTGGTCCCTCTGTTCGAGACCCTGTCTGATCTCGAAGGTGCCGCCGGCTCCATCGACTCGCTGTTGTCGCTGCCCTGGTATCGGGAGTACGCGGGCGGTTACCAGCAGGTAATGATCGGATACTCCGATTCCGCAAAGGATGCCGGGCAGTTCGCCGCCGCCTGGGCGCAATACCAGGCTCAGGAGCAGCTGGTTGAAGTGGCGCGCCGGCACGACGTGCGGCTGGTGTTGTTTCATGGCCGCGGCGGCGCCGTCGGCCGCGGCGGTGGCCCGGCCCAGGCGGCCATCCGGTCGCAACCTCCGGGATCCGTGGCGGGTTCCCTGCGCGTCACCGAGCAGGGCGAGATGATCCGCTGGAAGCTGGGATTGCCTGCACTTGCGTTGCAGACCCTGCGGCGCTACGTGAGCGCAACGCTGGAAGCGACGCTGGCACCTCCGAGCGCACCGGGGGACGCCTGGCGCGACAGCATCGGCGGCATGGCGCAGGCGGCGCTGGCATCGTATCGCGCCGTGGTCCGGGAAGACGGGCGTTTCGTCGGCCTGTTCCGGGCGCTTACGCCGGAGCAGGAGCTCGGCATCCTGGCACTGGGCAGCCGTCCCGCACGGCGCAAGCCGAGCGCGGGCATCGAGAGCCTGCGCGCCATTCCCTGGGTATTCGCCTGGACTCAGGTACGGCTGATGCTACCCGCCTGGCTCGGGACCGACACCGCTCTGCACGAGGCCATCGCGCGCGGCGAGGTGACGCGGTTGCAGGAGATGCTCGACTGGCCGTTCTACCGGATGCAGACGGACATGCTGGAGATGGTGCTCGCCAAAGCCGATCCGATGCTCGCCCGCTACTATGCCGAGCGGTTGACCGACCATGATCAGCAACGCATCGTTGCGGGGTTGTGCGAACGGCTCGCGGGGCTTACCCGGGATCTGCTGCAGATCACGGGATCTGATGATCTGCTGGCAGGCGACCCGGAACTGGCTGAATCGCTCTACGTGCGCAATACCTATCTCGATCCGCTGCATCTGCTTCAGGCGGAGCTGCTGGCACGCTGGCGCCATCAGGCCGATCATCAGGACGCCGTCGAGCAGGCGCTGCAGGTGACCATGGCGGGAATCGCCAGCGGGCTGCGAAACACCGGCTGACCGGGCGTCGCCATGGGACCAGGGGAGAGATGACGTCCTATGACCACTAACGCTGCGCCGGAGCTGCCGGCGACCGGGCACGCTGCGGCAACCGTCCGCCAGGTGAGTCCCGGTTATCGCCGCTACGCCATCGGGTTGTTGTTTTTCGTCTATGTGTTCAATTTCATCGACCGCCAGATCGTCACGATTCTCGCGGAGCCCATCAAGCAGGATCTGCAGATTGCGGACTGGCAGCTGGGTCTGATGACCGGAACGGCATTCGCGATCTTCTACTGCACGCTGGGCATACCCATTGCGCGCCTGGCGGAAAGGCGCAACCGCCCCTGGATCATCGGTCTGTCACTGACGGCATGGAGCGCGTTCACGGCGCTCTGCGGGCTGGCACAGAACTTCTTGCAGCTGGTGCTGGCGCGCATCGGAGTGGGTGTCGGCGAAGCGGGCTGCACGCCGCCGGCACATTCGCTGATTGCCGACTACACCCCGAAGGCGCAGCGCGCGTCGGCAATGGCGTTCTACTCGATGGGCAATCCGGTGGGCGCGCTGATCGGAGTTGTGTCCGGCGGCCTGATTGCGGATGCGTTCGGATGGCGCACCGCGTTCCTGTTCGTCGGGATTCCGGGCATCGCCCTGGCCGTGATCACGATACTTACGCTCGTCGAGCCGCGCATGCGCCTCGCGGCGGCGACCGCGCGCGCAGCGGCGCAGGCGCCGCAGTCCTCGTTCGCAGACGCGCTGAGGCTGCTGGCCCGCAAACGCACCTTCTGGCTCATGGCGCTCGCGGTATCCATCGTGGCCTTCATAGGCTACGGGCACGCGCCGTTCGGCGCGTCGTTCTTTCTGCGCGTGCACGGAGCTGAGATCGCGCAGCTTGCGGCTCGCTTCGGGTTGGGTCCGATCGGTTTCGTCGGGCTGTCGCTGGGCCTGATCCTGGGTGTGTCCGCGGGGCTCGGCGTGTTCCTCGGCGGGATCATCTCCGACCGGTTCGGTGCCCGCGATCTTCGCGCCTACATGGGGATACCCGGCATCGCGGTGCTGGCATCGGTGCCGCTGTACACGGTTGCCATGCTGATGCCCACGTTCACGCCGATTCTGCCACTGCTGGCCGTCAACGCGGTTCTGGTGTCACTGTGGCAGGGACCGGTGTATGCCACCGTGCAGAACATCGCGCCGGTGCACATGCGGGCGACTGCCGCATCCATCTTCCTGTTCATCGCCAACCTGATCGGCCTCGGCCTGGGCCCGCTCGCCGTGGGCCTTGCCAGCGACATCCTCGCGGGTCCCTTCGGCCTCGGTTCCGCGGAGGGCGTGCGCTGGGCGCTGATCGGCTCGCAGTTTCTCGCGATCCCCGCGTTTTTCTGTTTCTGGCTGGCGCGGCGGACCATCCGCGAAGAGATGGAAGAATAGGCGGCTGCCGGTCGCAGCCGTGGCCCGGCTCGGGTGATCGCGCGCCGTCGCTGCACGAGGGGCGCGACCGGGGTAGGCTTGCCGCTCAGGCTGCGGAGCGTGGTCCAAGTATGTCCGGTCTCTATTACGTCATTCCTACCCTGGCGACGATTGTCGTGTCGATTCTCATCGTTCGTGCCGGCGCAATCGCTCTGGTGATGACCGGCATGGACTACGAGAAGGCGAAATTCCAGGCCCTCTCGGCATTTTCCGGCACTGGCTTCACCACACGCGAGGCTGAGCGCGTGGTCGGCAACGCCAGGCGCCGGCGCATCATCTCGCTGCTGATGATCCTAGGAAATGCCGGCATAGTGACGGTCATCGTTGCCACGACCTCGTCGTTCGCCAATGCGCGCGGCCTGGAGGCAGGGGTCAACGTGATCGCGCTGGTCCTCGGCCTCGGTGCGATCATCGTTGTGGCCAGGCACGCGCCGTTCGTCCGACGCTGGGAGGCGTTCGCGCGCGAGCGTCTCTCGCGGCTGCGAATCTTCGAAGACGACGCCACGCTGGACGAGCTTCTGCACCTTGCGGAGGGATACGGGGTGGTGCGGATCCGGCTGTCGAGCGACTCGAAGCTCATCGGCCAGACGCTTGTCGACGTCAATTCCGGGCTGGAGCATTCCTTCATTCTGGGTATCGAGCACGATCGGCAGTGGGTGCCGACACCGCGACTCACCGGCACGCTGAAGGCCGGAGACTACCTGGTGATCTACGGAAAGCTCGAGGATCTGCAAGCCCACTTCTCGGGCAACGACGACGCATCCAGGGAGCGGGCCGCGAATGTTTGACTCCGCCGAGTACTTCAAAACGTTCATCGGACTGGTGGCCATTGTGAACCCCATCGGCGTGATTCCGGTGTTCATCAGCATGACCGCAAGCGAGAGCCGCACCGAGCTGCGCAAGACCGCCAATCTGGTGCCCATAGGGGTGGCATCGATACTGCTGACGGCCCTGTTCTTCGGTGAGGAGTTTCTCGGACTGTTCGGCATCACCATAGATTCGTTCCGCGTCGGCGGCGGCATCCTGATTCTGCTCATGGCGATTGCGATGCTGCATGCACGAACCAGCGCCGTGAAGCAGACCGGTGAAGAGGCGAGCGAGTCGATCGAGAAGCAGTCGGTCGCCATCGTGCCGCTGGCGATGCCGCTGCTTGCGGGTCCTGGAGCCATCAGCACGGTCATTCTGGCCGCGCACAAGTCGACCGGCCTCAGCCACTACCTGGTGCTGTCGAGCGCCATAGTGGTGCTGAGCCTCCTGGTTTGGGGCGTGCTGCGACTGGCGCCCTGGATTGCCCGGCACATCAGCGCCACGGGCCTCAACATCTTCACCCGGATCATGGGGCTCATTCTTGCGGCCATTGCCGTGGAGTTCATCGCCAACGGCATCAAGGGCTTGTTTCCCGGGCTGGCCTAGTCGGTCGCTCGCGGTGCCGTGGGCTAGAGCAGGTCCGGCCGGTTCCGGGTGACCGACATGCTCCAGGCCGGCTCGCGTTTCTCGACGAACGACTGGATACCCTCGCGCGCGTCCGGCTGATTGCCGAGCCAGGCAAACAGCCTGTCTTCGCGCGCACGCATGGCGTCATAACCCGTGTGCAGGCCCTCCCACAGCAGCCGCTTGGTCACCGCGACCGATACCGGTGCGGTGAGGCGGTACTCGCCGGCGAGCTCCAGCGCCCGGCTGAGAACCTGCTCGCGCGGCAACGACTCGCTGGCGAGCCCCAGAGCGGCTGCCTCGCCGCCACGAACGATGCGACCGGAAAGCAGCAGATCCGCCGCGCGGGAGAAGCCGGCCACCCGTTGCACCAGCAGGTGCGCGCCGAGCTCCGGCATCATGCCTCGACGCGTGAACACGAAGCCGAGCTTGGCGTCCTCGGCCACCAGACGCATGTCGCAGAGCATGGGGTAGGTCATGCCTACCCCGACGGCGGAACCGTTGATGGCGGCGATCACCGGCTTGTCGATCATGTAGGGGTAGACGGGTGCAGCGGCAGGTGCGCGCTCGGTGCGGTCCCTGTTGCTGAAGGTGTCGCCGCCGCGCTCCAGGTCGGCGCCGGCGCAGAAGGCTCTGCCGGCTCCGGTGAGCACCACGGCACGAACCGAGTCATCTTCGTTCGCCCGGGTCATGGCAGCACTGAGCTCCGCGGCCATGGTCGCATTCCAGGCGTTCATGCGCTCGGGTCGGTTCAGCGTGACGACGGCGACGGGTCCGTCGGTGTGGTACAGGAGTGTGTCGTAACGATTGTCGCCGGCCATGAGCATTCCCCTCTATCGTGAAGCCAGGCAGCATAGCAGCCACCCGCTGGGGATCGCATCCGCCGCGACGGGAAAACGCTCCGGGCGCCGCCCGCAGATGGCAGCCGGGCTAACGCCTGGTCTGTGCCATGCGCTGCGCGACTTCCAGTGCCGTCTGATGCAGTTCGGGGGGCGCATCCGATTCGCCGGAGCGCGCCTGCAACGGCACCTCGCGAATCAGGCCCGCGTGCTTCACGTACAGCATGTGAGCGTCGGCTTCCCACCACCAGGTGCAGAAGACCAGCACCCGCGGGTGTCGTGTCGTCCAGATCCCGCTGGTGTGATCGGTGCTCGTGAATCGGTGGTCGGCTTCCATGTCGGCATGATGCGAGACGCAGGAGCGGGAAACTGAGACAGGGTTCCGCGCGTTACAACCGCTTACATGGTCCAGGATAAGAAAGGCGCGGCAGTGCGGAGTCCGACTGCGCGGGCGCTCATGCGCCCACGCAGCCGGTCCGATGTCAGTGTCAGGAGCGGTTCA
This sequence comes from Pseudomonadales bacterium, assembly GCA_041395905.1. Lineage (GTDB taxonomy): Bacteria > Pseudomonadota > Gammaproteobacteria > Pseudomonadales > Azotimanducaceae > UBA7803. The sequence goes on along the minus strand of JAWKZP010000002.1, from coordinate 129,747 downwards.
GGTCGAACCGATCCAGGTTCATCACCTTGGTCCAGGCGTTGACGAAATCACGTACGAACTTATCGTGACCATCGTCCGCAGCGTAGACCTCGGCGATCGCACGCAGCTCGGAGTTGGAGCCGAAGACCAGATCGACTGGCGTCGCGGTCCAGCGGACCTCTCCGGTCTTGCGATCGCTGCCTTCGTAGATGCCTTGGTCCCCGGCCAACTTCTCCCAGCGCGTGGACATGTCCAGCAGGTTCACGAAGAAATCGTTGCTGAGCGTGCCGGGCCGATCCGTGAACACGCCGTGGCTCTCGCCGCCGGCATTGGCGTCCAACGCCCGCATTCCGCCCACCAGCACCGTCATTTCGGGGACGGTGAGGGTCAGCAGGTTCGCGCGGTCGACGAGCAACTCGGCAGGGGATCTGCGGTTGCCGCTGGCGAAATAGTTGCGGAAGCCGTCGGCGCCGGGTTCGAGCACGGCGAACGACGCGACGTCGGTCTGTGCCTGGGATGCATCGGTTCGCCCCGGGGTGAAGGGCACCTGCACTTCGTACCCCGCCTGGCGGGCCGCCTGCTCGATGGCAGCGGCGCCGCCCAGCACGATCACGTCGGCGAGAGATACCTTCTTGCCGCCGCGTTGCGCACGGTTGAACGACTTCTGGATGCCTTCCAGGCGTTGCAGCACCCGGGCGAGCGCCTTCGGGTCGTTGGCGGCCCAATCCTTCTGGGGTGCGAGCCGGATGCGGGCTCCGTTTGCGCCGCCGCGCATGTCGGTGCCACGGAACGAGGCGGCCGACGCCCAGGCGGTGCGCACCAGATCGGGTACGCTCAGACCCGATGCCAGGATCTCGGACTTGAGCTCAGCGATGTCCGCGTCGTCGATCAGCGCGTGATCGACCGGGGGTACCGGGTCCTGCCAGAGCAGCACTTCCTCAGGCACCTCGGCGCCGACATAGCGGGCGCGCGGCCCCATGTCGCGGTGCGTCAGCTTGAACCAGGCCTTGGCAAAGGCGAGCTCGAACTCTTCCGGATTTTCCTGAAAACGCTTTGCGATCTTGCGGTAGCTCGGATCGAACTTGAGCGAGAGGTCGGTGGTGAACATGATCGGCGCGTGGCGCTTCGACGGGTCGTGCGCATCCGGCACCAGGTTTGCCGCCTGTCCGTCAGCGGGAACCCACTGCGTCGCTCCTGCGGGGCTCTTGGTCTGAACCCATTCGTAGGCGAACAGGTTGTCCAGATACTGGGTGGTCCAGGCGGTAGGATTGACCGACCAGGCGCCCTCCAGGCCGCTCGTGATCGTGTCTCCGGCATTGCCGCTGCCGCACCTGTTCTCCCAGCCGAGTCCCTGCTGCTCGATACCTGCAGCCGCAGGCTCCGGGCCGACGCAGTCGCCGGGCTTGGCCGCGCCGTGGGCTTTGCCGAAGGTGTGCCCGCCGGCGATGAGCGCCACGGTTTCTTCGTCGTTCATTGCCATGCGGCCGAATGTCTCACGGATGTCTGTGGCTGCTGCGAGCGGGTCCGGGTTGCCGTTCGGGCCTTCCGGATTCACGTAGATCAGGCCCATCTGGACTGCGGCCAGTGGGTTCTCCAGCTTTCTGTCGCCGCTGTAGCGCTCGTCGGCGAGAAACTCGCTCTCGGGCCCCCAGTAGACCAGGTCGGGCTCCCAGTCGTCCTCACGCCCGCCGGCGAAGCCGAAGGTCTTGAATCCCATGGATTCCAGCGCGACGTTGCCGGTCAGTACCATCAGATCGGCCCAGGAAATCTTCTCCCCGTATTTCTGCTTGATCGGCCAGAGCAGCCGCCGCGCCTTGTCCAGATTGGCGTTGTCCGGCCAGCTGTTGAGCGGTTCGAAGCGCTGCTGGCCGCCGCCGGCGCCGCCGCGGCCATCGGCGACTCGATAGGTGCCGGCGCTGTGCCAGGCCATGCGGATGAAGAACGGTCCGTAGTGGCCGTAGTCCGCGGGCCACCAGTCCTGTGATGTCGTCATCAGTGCCTCGATGTCCTTCTTCACGGCGTCGAGGTCGAGACTGGCGAAGGCCGCGGCGTAGTCGAAAGACTCACCGAGCGGGTTGGATTCCGCCGCGTGCTGGCGAAGGGGGCTCAGATCCAGCTGATCCGGCCACCAGAACTGATTCGACATCGGTTTGCTCTGAGCGGTTGCGCTCAAGGGCAGGGCCGGTGCCACGACGACCGCTAACGCGGCGAGCAGTGAGATCGTGTGTTTGCGCATTGATTACGCCTCCTTGGGACAATTGGCAGGCTGCCCTGGCCGCAGCACCGCGGCTTGGCCGCGCTTTGCAGTCAAGCCCGTGTGCCCGCCGACAGACCTGTTTGAACTCGTCCGTTACGCTACTCGCTTTTCCATTGATCGGACAAATTGATTGTCTCTACCAGAACAATTGGATCTGTCTATCGCTGCGCAGCGTCCAGATCTGCCCGAAGGGTCCGGCCTGCCAGCAGGAAATGCGCGCCGGCCCAGAAGTACGCGCCGGTCGCGATCAGAATGGCCCAGCGCAGCGACTCCTGGGCGAATGCGCCGCTCAGCAGATCGCTCAACATGCCGACCAGGAAGGGACCGAGGCCCAGGCCGATGATGTTGAGAATGAACAGCAGGATCGCCGAGGCCAGAGCACGCATGCGCATCGGCGCGAGATTCTGGATCGTTCCGAACGCCGGGCCGAGCCAGAGCGAGTTGAGCAGGCTCGGCGCGACCAGGACTGCGATGGCCAGGTAGGGATTGTCGAGCAGCATCGCGGTCAGATAGAACGGAAACGCGAGCAGCACGCCGGCGGCGGGCAGCCAGGCGTAGATGCGTCGATCGCGCCGGGCCAGACGATCGGCCAGCGCGCCACCCAGCAAGGTCCCGATCGCGCTGGCAACGCCCAGCACGAGCCCGAAATAGGTCGCCGTTTCGGCGATTCCGAGCCCGTGAATGCGGATGAAGAACGCCGGCAGCCACTGGCCCAGGCCGTAGCCGACGAACGAGGTCAGCGCACCGCCCAGTGCCACGTGCAGCAACGTGCGATTGCGCAGCAGTGTGCTCAGCGTCTCGCGCAGGGAAGGCTGTTCGCCTGGGCGCGGTGCGACCGCGTCAGACATGCCCCGTACGGGCTCGCGCACGGTCAGCTTGACGAGAATGGCGAGCGCGATGCCGGGAATGCCAACCACGAAGAAGGCTGCCCGCCAGCCATAGAATTCTGCGATCCAGCCGCCGGCGAGCATGCCGAGAATGCTGCCGATGGGAATGCCCAGCGCATAGATCGACAGTGCCGAGGCGCGTTTTTCCGGCGGATAGTAGTCGGCGATCAGGGAGTGCGCCGGCGGCGAGCAGCCGGCTTCGCCGACGCCGACGCCGATGCGGGCGGCGAGCATCTGCGCGAAGTTCTGCGCAGCCCCGCACAGCGCGGTCATTCCGCTCCAGATCACCAGAGCCGCGGTAATGATCGACACGCGATTGGCGCGATCGGCCAGGCGTGCAAGCGGAATGCCGAGCACGGTGTAGAAGATGGCGAACGCGAGCCCGGTCATCAGTCCGATCTGGGTGTCGTTCAGCCCGAGATCGTTCTTGATCGGCTCGGCGAGGATGGTGACGATCTGCCGATCGAGAAAGTTGAACACGTACACGATGACCAGCATGGCCAGCACGTACGCGCGATAGCGTGGTGACTCGAAGGGGTGGAGGCCCGTGCCGGTTGCCAACTGCATGACTGGAGAACTCCCCGCAGGCGCTGCTCCAGCGGGCAGTCGCACCAAGAGGCCTGCCCGGGATCTGGCCGGATGCTCAATGGTGCGTGCAGGAGGCCGTTGCGAACCATAAGGAGATTCCTGACGATTGGTCAGAGTTTCCCGAGGGTATGCCCGCGGCGCCCGCGGTTATCGAACGGAGTGCCGTTCCACGGGTGCTCAGAACCGGTCGGGCAGGTCGTCGCCGCCACGGGGAACGGCACCGAGACCACGCACGGTCAGCCCGCCGTCGTGGTTCAGGATGGCGCCGGTGGACGGCACGTTGTCTTCCCGGCACGCGAAGAAGACATAGGCGCCGGCATACTCGGCGGGCGTCGGCATGCGGCCGATGGGCACGAACCGTTCCGCGCTGGCCGCCATGGCATCGCCTGGGAACCGGTTGTCCGCCATGCCGAGCGACTCCGGGCCTTTCAACTGCGTCGCTATCGCGCCGGGCGCAACGCCGTTGACGCGCACGTGCGGAGCCAGCTCCCATGCCAGCTGCCGGATCACGCCCACCACGGCGTGCTTGGTCGCGGTGTACAGCACGCCCCCCCCCGCCGGGAGAAAGCCCGCGTTGGAAACCGTGAAGATCATCGAGCCACGGCTCGCCACCAGTGGCCGCAGCGCGGCGCGGGCCAGCGCCATGTAGCCCAGCACGTTGATGTCGAACAGCTCGTGAAACGAGGCGGTGAGCTGCTCGCCGCTCAGATCGACGAGGCGGGCGTTGTAATCCCAGATGCCGGCGTTGCCTATGGCACAGTCGAGCCGACCGAATCGTTCGACACATTCGCGCACGACCTGGGCGTTGTCGTCCGCGCTGCGGACGTCGCCCGGCACGCAGTGAACGTCGTCGGCGAAGCGCTCACGCAGCGCAGCGCAGCCCGACTCGGATCGATCGAGCACGGCTACCCTGGCACCTTCGCGAACGAACCGCTCGACGATCGCAGCACCGAGGCCGGAGGCGCCTCCTGTAACGATTGCCACCTGACCGCTCAATCTCGTCATGATCAGAAGATGCTGCTCATGTTCTGGGACAGGATCACCGTCTGTTCCAGATAGATATGCCGCCGTGCAAGCAGCAGCCTTCCTCCGTCACGCCTCAGCAGGTCCTCGCGCCGTCCGATCCAGGCGTCTTCCTCGCTGTTGAGCCGCGTGCGGTAGAGGTGGAAGTTGCTGTGTACCAGCATCTCGTTCGCGTCGGCGCTGCCGATGCGGACGTTGGTGACCAGGCGGCGCGTTCGCGATGGCGGATCCTCGGCCCAGGCGCGCCCGACGGCAAGGCGCTGCACGCGCAGAGTCAGGATCTGCTTGTCGTCGTCGAAGAACGCCATGCCGCCCGGTTTGGTGAACTCGAGCTCGACTTCCCGGGCCTGGGTGGTGCGCCGAATGGGCATCCAGTAGTGGATATCGTCGGTGAGCACCTGCAGCCAGTCGTCGAATCGGCGGTCGTCCAGCAGCGCGGCTTCGCGATACAGGAACTCCTCCGCCTCATAGGTGAGCAGCATGCGTTCCTGGACGCCGAGTACATGAAAGGCGCTCATCACACGGATCCGGTGGGAGCGGGCGAGTGGTTGGCGATGAGTTCCTGCCAGGATTCCGCCTGCATCCACTCCTGCCACGACTGGTACGTCCAGCGTTGGCCGTGCTCGTTCACCACCGTTTCGATTCGGCTCTGCCCGGACGGATCCGACGTGACCCGGTCCAGGCCTCTGCCCATGGAGAGATTGAGCGGCAGGGTTCTGGCGTACGAGCCCATCGCACCCCGGGTGGAATGGCTCCAGTTCTCGCCGTCGTCCTGCTCCAGCAGGCCGGCGGGTCCGAAAATGTGATTCTGGGCGAAGTTTGCCTGCCGCCGTTCCTGCTCGGACAGGTCTCTGGGCAGGTAGTTGAACCACCAGAGCTCCGTTTCGAACGGCCCGCGCGGAATCCGCAGACAGATCTGCCGCGTGATGGAGATCCACAGATTCGGAAAGATGTTCGGGTGTCCGAACGAGCGCGTGCCCACGGGCCCCAGCTGAGCTCGAACCTTCTGTTCCATTCGTCTTTCCGCGCTGAGGTCGTACCAGCGCGCAGAGCCTTCGCCGCTGGCCATGCGCGCGTCGAATTCCGCCTGCAGTTCCTCGCTGATCCCGGGCCCGCCGATGCCATGTCCGTACTCGCCGAGCAGCACCATCTGGTGCATCGGTGCCATGAGCTCTTCCTGAACGACGCCGATCTTCAGCGCGGAGCCGTGCGAGACCTTTACGTGGTACCAGTCGTAGAGATTGTCCACGGCTACCTTCCAGTTGCACTTGACCCGGTTCTTGTGCACGCCGTCGAGAAACTCGATGTCCCCCTGAGAGGCCACGAAGTCTATGCCCAGACGTCCCACCCAGCCGAGGTAGTCTTCGAGGGCCGGCGCGCTGGGGTCCAGCGTCGCGAACACGAAACCCCGGTAATTCTCCACCTTCGCGGCAGGGGTCAGCCCCCAGTCCTGCTTGTTCAGGTTGTTGCGATAGAACGCCTCCTCGCCGGGCATGCCCACCAGGGTGCCGTCGAGATCGAAGTTCCAGCCGTGGTATGAGCAGAAGAAGCTGTTGGTGGTGCCGAGCTCGGCGCGGCACACGGTATTGCCGCGATGCGGGCAGCTGTTCAGCAGCACCTGGATGTGGTGCCTGCGGTCGCGCACCACGATTACCTGATCCTCGCCTATGTAGTTCATGAAGAAGCTGCCCGGTCGTGGCAGCTGTGATTCGTGGCACATGAAGTTCCACGCGCGCCCGAAGATGCGCTTCAGCTCTTCGCGGTAGATGGCTTCGTCGGCGAAGATCCGACGGTCGAGAATGCCCGTATTCCTGTCGTAGCAGGTGCTGATGTCGATCGGTTCGCGATCGGTCGCGATGATGGCCCCAGACATGCTCTGCCTCCCGGCTAGTTCAGTGCGCCTTTGTGCCCCCAGAAGCTCGTGGCGTGATAGGTGGCCGGCTGCCATTGGGCGTCGTCGATCTCGACGCCGCCGTACCCGTACTCGATGTCGAATCCGGACGGGGTCTGCATGTAGAAGCTGATCATCCGGTCGTTCGTATGCTTGCCCAGCGATGAGGAAATCTTTACTCCGGCGTCGCGCGCCGCGTCGAGGCCGCGGCCGACGTCGTCGAGCGACTCGACCTGCAGCATGATGTGGTTCAGGCGCTTCGGGCTCGGCACCGGCGCAAGCGCGAGGGTGTGGTGACGCGGGTTGCAGTGCAGGAAGGTGAGTGTCAGCTGCCGCTCCGGCGGTCCCAGCACGATGTGGTCGGAAAGCAGAAATCCCAGCCCCTGCACGTAGAAGGCTTCGGCCCGTGCCCGATCGCCGACGGCGATGACCATGTGCCCCAGCCCCTGATTTCCGGTGACGAAGCCCTCGACGGCGCGCGGCGATGCAAACGAACCGGCGGCGGATCGGTCGCCCACGTAGAGTTCTACCGGCAGCCCGAACGGATCCCTGCACGCGAGCAGCCGTTCGACCCGGCGCTCGGCGGTCCGGGCTTCGCCGCCCTCCTGCACCTCGACGCCCAACGCCTGCAGCTGCTCTGCGAGCTTCTGCAGATCCGCGTCGGAACGGACCTGAAAGCCCGCGCAACGGATGTCGTCCTCGCCGGTCTCGACCAGACGGATACGCCAGCAATCCCGGTCGTAGCGCAGATTCAGCGCGTCTCCGGCGTCATGACAGGCCACTCCGAGCACGCGCTCTGCGTAACTTCGCCAGGCGGCGAGGTTCGATACGCCGAGCTCGACGTAGCCGAGCGCCTGGACCGATGCAGTTTCCATGGCACGCCTCTCTCCCATTGCCGCCATACTAGGCAATCTGCCACCAGCAGCCCATGAGCGGAAGGCTCGAAAAATTGATCGATCGTCCAGCCGGCACCTGCCGGTGATCAGCTGGCGCGCCGCTCCCTGAGCCACCGCCCGGGTGTGGTGCCAAAGAGCCGTTTGAACGCGCGAGTGAAGGCTTCTTCGGTACCGTATCCCGCCACGGAGGCGGCGTCCGGTATCGAACTGCCCTCGAGCATCCGGCGTGCGGCCAGCTTCAGGCGGATTGCCGCCAGCAGGCGCATCGGGGTCTCGCCCAGCACCGCCTTGAAACGCGCGGAAAAGGCGGAGCGGGACATGCTGGCAACTTCGGCCAGTTGATCCACCGTCCAACGCCTGGATGGGTGCTCGTTCATTGACGCGATCGCCCGCATGAGCCTGGGGTCGCTCCAGGGAAACGGATCAAGCGTCCCGGTCACCGGATTCTGCATGCGGAAGAAGTAGAAGATGATGAGCTCGGCCGTTCGCTCCAGGGTCAGCTGATCAGGCGTCGTCTCCGGATTTGCGATTTCCTCGATCACCAGATCCATGGCCAGCAACAGGCGCCTCATCAGCGGGTGCCCGCTGGCTGCGCGGTGGCAGGCGATCGCAGCGGTCGCGCCGAGCCAGGCGAGGTGCTCGTAGGGCTCCGAGCCGATGAGCATCTTCGCTTCGCGGTCCGCGGGGTTGCGAACGCTGTGTGCCATGTAGCCGCCTACGACGACCGTGTCGCGGGCGCCGGCGGTCTCCGACAGGCGGCCCGTCCGAGGGCCGGGTCGGGACACCTCGATGCTGCCGCTGAGCACATGGTAGAAGTAGCCGGCTACCCCGGGCGGCCGGAACCACGCCTGCCCGGGGGCGAGGGTGGCAATCTCGTAGCTGACGTCTTCCATGCGGAAGTCGTGCAGGCCGTACAACCTGGGCGATGACTTGGACGCGGTGGTCATCGTGGGCATGATTCTTCGGCTTGGCCCCGGGGGCCGCTCCACTTTCAGATGGCTGCGCCGGAGCGCTCCGGCCACCTTATCGATCGTGGTGGGGGCGCGCAATCGTCGGCCGCGCGCAGACTCAGCGAATGGCCTGCTCGAGTCGGGCGGGCAGCGACGAGTCGAGCCCGTCCGCAGTGATCTCGGGCACCGCAACGAGCCTGTTGCGGCCTGCCTGCTTGGCCTCATAGAGCGCGACGTCCGCCTGCTTCAGCGCCGTGGCCAGCGGGGTCCCCGGGCGCCACTCCGCGGCGCCCATGCTCAGGGTCACACTGGGTGCCGACAGCCCCTGCAGGCCCGCAATCTCTGCGCGCAGGCGTTCCAGCACGCTGCTGGCCTGATGGATGTCGGTATGGGTCAACGCCACCAGAAACTCCTCGCCGCCCCAACGTGCCAGGTAGTCGGAGCTGCGGAAGATCCGCCGCAGCTCACGTGCGATTTCCCGCAGCACGGAGTCCCCGACGTCGTGGCCGAACTGATCGTTGACCCGTTTGAAGTGGTCCACATCCAGCAGCGCGAGCGTCACCACGACGTCGTGGCGGCGCAGAAATGCCGAGAGGTCGTCAAGATGTTTTTCCATTCCGCGCCGGTTCAGCAACCCGGTGAGCGCGTCATGGTCGGCCAGCGCGCGCAGGCGTCGTCTCATCTGACGCTGGGAGTGCTCGTAGCTGAACGCCAGCGCTGCGGCGGTGAGGTAGGCCAGACCCACCTGAATCCAGGTGCCCAGATCGACCGCGGCGACGGTCGGCTGTGCCAACGACAGATAGCAGCCGGCGATGAACAGGAAGTGGGTCACGGTGAGCAACCCGCCCAGACGAAGTCCACCGATCGAGATGTACAGGAACGGCATGACCGAGAACCAGGCGAAATTGGGTGTGGATCCCAGCTTTTCCACGCTGCCGAGGGCCGCAAGCGCAAACATCACGAACAGGGTCACGCGCTTGGCCTGGCGGTCGCCGAGCGGTCGAACCAGGAATGCCAGAGCGAACAGGGTCGCGGCCGCTGCGAGTTCCACGAAGGCTGCGAACTTGAACCCCTGGCGGTAGTCGACCCAGGCCACGGCGGGAAGAATCACCAGCGCGATGCCCAGCATCAGCCGGACAAGAGCCGGTTGCTTCAGTATTGCGGTCGGCGGCACGAGGTTGACTCAGGGTCACTGACGACTTTCAGTCTAGTGCCGCGACCCCGGGCAGGACGTGAACCACTGCACGCATCGGGCCATTGCGGCGCCGGCGCGCAGCCGCCGAGCTGCGATTTCCGCGTGCGACGTCCGCGTGCGACGTCCGCGTACGACGCCGGTCACTCGCGGGCGTGGTAGACCGCGTCGACGCCGGCAAAATTCTCGATTCCCAGCGCCTGGGCAAGTGCGTCGATTGCGCCGGGCCCCGCATCCGGATGCACCCAGGAACCCGCGGTGAGGCCGCCATCGACCACCAGGGCGTGGCCGTTGATGAAGCTCGCCTCGTCGCTCGCCAGAAAGCAGGCCGCGTTGGCAATGTCTTCGGGTTCCCCGGCACGCGGAATGGGCTGCATCATGGCGAGCAGGGGTTTGACGGCGGCTGCGTAGTCCACGTTGCCGCCGAGTGCCAGCTGGCCGGCGAATATGGGCGTTGCCGTCCCGCCCGGACAGATGGCGTTGACCCGTATGTTGTGATGCCCGAGTTCCTGGGCGACGCTGCGGGTGAGATTGATCACCGCAGCCTTCACTGCGCTGTACACGTGAGGTCCGTAGCCGGCGCGCACGCCAGCCACGCTGGCGGTGGACAGGATGACGCCGCTTTTCTGTGCCTTCATGACGGGCGCCGCGTACTTCATGCCCATGATCACGCCCTTGAGCATGGCGTCCACCGTACGTTCATAGGGTTCGCCCATGTCGGTGGCGTCGATGTCGCCGCTGACGCCACCGAAGCCGGCGTTGTTGTACAGCACGTCGAGGCGCCCGAACGCCTGCCGTGCGGCATCGATCATGCCGCGCACGTCGGCCTCGCTGCAGACATCGACCGATCTCGCGACGGTGGCATCGCCCAGCTCCGCCGCCAGGGCTTGTGCCTTCTCGGTCTGAATGTCCGCAATCAGCACGCGGGCGCCCTCAGCCACGAATTTGCGAACGGTTGCCGCGCCAATGCCGCTGCCGCCGCCTGTGACGATGGCTGCCTTGCCGTCCAGTCTGCCCATGATTGCGTCCTTCGGCTGGGGTGGGGAGGCGGGGATCGTAGCACAGGGCTGCCGGCAGCCGGGGCGACCGGCCTGGATCTGCGGCGATTCCTGCGCGCCGCCACGCTGGGAAGAACGTCAGGATGTTGGTTCCACGACCCAATCCGGATCTTCGAACTCCCCGATCACCCGCACGTCGACGAATTCGGCCTGCTCGGCAATGATGCGCCGCGCGATGTCCGGAGTCTGCGCCTCCATGGCATCGCGGTCTGCCTTGGATGCCCAGCTGGCGATGGCCAGGAGCACGCGGTCGTCGCCGATCTTGCGATGCAGGCGCGTGCCGCGCGCCCCGGCTGCCTTCTGCAGATGCCTGCTGGCCCGCACCCAGGCCTCGGCGTACTGCTCAGCCCGATAGCCGGGCTGGAGATGGATTTCGAAAACAAACAGCATATTCTGCTAGCGTTGCGATTGAGTTGGTTGCGATTCTACGCTACGAGTCTCGAAACAGGGTTTCAGGGGGTTGGCGATGAGCAAAATCTATCTGGGCAGCAGCGACGAAGAGCGCCGGGAGCTGCTGGCGCGGGCCCGCAGCGGCGACATGTCGGTCTCCAATCGCATGATGGCGGATGCTTTCGCGATCGATCCGCACTACGACCCCTACGCCATTCCGCTCGAAAAGGTCGACCCCTCGCACCCCAGCCTGTTCCTCCACGGAACCCACTGGGCTCACCTGCAGCGCCTGCGCGACGAGGACCCGGTGCACTACACCGAGGAAAGCATGTTCGGGCCGTACTGGTCCGTGACCAGGCTCGAGGACATCAAGTACGTCGACTCCCACCACGAGATTTTCTCGTCGCAGCAGAAGAAGGGCGGAATCGGCCTCGGCGGCGTGCCCGATCGCGAAGACCAGTACTCGCTGCCCATGTTCATCCAGGAAGATCCCCCCAAGCATGACGAGCAGCGCAAGGTCGTTGCACCGATGTTCACGCCCAGAAATCTGGCCGAGCTGCGGCCGCTGATCCGCGAGCGTGCCGGCAACATCCTGGACAATCTGCCCCGCAACGAGGAGTTCAACTGGGTGCGGCACGTGTCGGTGGAGCTCACCGGACAGATGCTTGCGACCCTGTTCGACGTGCCGCAGGAAGATCGGCTCAAGCTCATCGACTGGTCGGACACCATTCAGAACCTGGGTGATCCGGAACAGTTCGAGACCCCGGACGAGGGTTTTCAGAAGCTGTTCCAGTGTCTGGCGTACTTCCAGGAGTACTACGAACGGCGCAAGACCGAGCCGCCCAAGTTCGACCTGATCTCCATGCTTGCCCATGACCCGTCCACGAACAACATGGGCCCGCAGGAGCTGCTGGGCAACGTGATGCTGCTGATCGTCGGCGGCAACGACACCACCCGCAACTCGATCTCCGGCGGCGTGCTGGCGCTGAATCAGCACCCGGATCAGTACCAGAAGCTGCTGCAGAACCCGGGCCTGATTCCCAAGATGGTCCCGGAGATCATCCGCTGGCAGTCGCCCGTGGCGCATATGGCGCGTACCGCGCTCGAGGATACCGAGCTCGGCGGCAGGAAGATCCGCAAGAACGATCGCGTAGCCATGTGGTACATCTCGGGCAACCGCGACGAGGACGCGATTCCGCGCGCCAGCGAGTTTCTCATCGACCGCGACAACGCCCGTCAGCACACCGCCTTCGGCTTCGGCATCCACCGTTGCGTGGGCAACCGTCTGGCAGAAATGCAGCTTCAGATCATCTGGGAAGAGATCATGAAGCGGTTCTCGCGGGTGGAGGTCACCGGAGAGCCTCTGGGACTTGCCTCCAACTTCATTCACGGCATCCGCGAGCTGCCCGTGACGCTGCGCGAATGACCGTGGCAGCTGTCACCTTCTGCTGATGCGCGGCCGCCCGCCGAGCGCGTTTCTCAGCATCGGGTTCAGGCCGTTCTACCTGGGCGCGGCCGTTTTCGCCGCGCTCTCGATCCCGCTCTGGGTGGCCGCCTATATCGGCCCCGTCACGATCACAGCTGCCTATGCCGGGTTCGCCTGGCACACCCACGAAATGCTGTTCGGCTTCGCCCCGGCCATCATCGCGGGCTTCCTGCTCACCGCCGTACGCAACTGGACGGGGCTGCCGACGGCCAGCGGGCCGCTGCTCGGGAGTTTGTTCGTCGTCTGGCTGTGCGGCAGGTTCGCACCCTTCATCGCCCCGGCGCCCATTGCGGCGCTGGCCGACCTCGCCTTCCTTCCCGCTCTGATGCTGTGCATCGCGGTGCCGCTCTGGCGTTCCCGCAACCGCCGCAACGGATTCGTGGTCGCGGTGCTGCTGATCCTCTGGCTGTGCAACGCCGCGTTCCATGGCGTGCAGCTGCAGGTGCTTCCGCCGGCGTTCCTTGCCGCTGCTCTCGCGACGGCTCGAGACCTGATTCTGCTGCTGATGATCGTCATCGGCGGCCGGGTCATTCCTGCGTTCTCCAGGAATGCCATCAGGGGTCTGGAGCCGCGCTCCTGGCCGTGGCTGGAGCGGCTGAGCATCGGCGGCGTGGTCGTCATCGCAACCCTCGATGCCGCCGGCCCCTGGCTGTCCGATGGCCGCTACGCCTGGAACGGGCTCTATTCCGCCCTTGCGTACCTCGTCGCTGGGCTTCATCTGCTGCGCCTCGCCGGGTGGCAGCCCTGGCGGACCCGCGGCAACCTGCTGCTGGTGATGTTGCCGGTGTCCTACGCCTGGATTCCCATTCACCTTGCGCTTCGCGGCTGGCTGGAGGCAGCGCCCGGCAGCCTGCACCCGGTCGCCGAACACGCGCTGTTCGTCGGTGCCATGGCCGGACTGATGTTTTCCATGATGACCCGGAGCGCCCTCGGCCACACCGGCCATGCGCTCAGGGCGGGATGGGTGGAGGCCACCGGGTTCGCGCTGCTGCAGATCGCCGCGGTGGCTCGCACCGCCGGGCCGCTGGCCGGCCCTGAGGTGTATCGCGGCGCGCTGGTGGTTTCGGCGGCTGTGTGGTCGGTGGCGTTCGCTTTGTTTGCCGCCGCCTACGCGCCTCTGCTGCTGAAGCCCAGACCCGACACGCAGAGCGCCCCGGGCAGCTGACGGGTGCCGGCGGCGGCGTTGCGTGCGTTCGCTGCCGGGAGCGTCGCGGGTGCATCCGCCGGAGTGCTAATCTAGCAGCGTTGCAACTCCGCCAGGCTGCTTCAGCCGGCAGGCCGGGCCGGGTTGCGCCGGCTTCGCCGGCGAAGCTCACAGGACAAGAGAGGAGTGCGCGGCATGATCGAGCTCTGGGGTGGCCCCACCCCGAACGCCCGCAAGGTTTCCATTTTTCTCGAGGAGGCCGGGCTCGAGTGGCGCTGGCACTACGTCGACATTCTCGAGGGCGATCAGTTCAAGCCTGAATTCCTGGCATTGAACCCGAACAACAAGTTTCCGGTAATCAGAGATTCGGACGGGCCCGATGGTGTGCCGCTCACGCTCTGGGAGAGCGGCGCGATTCTGATCTATCTGGCGGAAAAGACCGGGCAGTTCCTGCCACCCACGGCCGCCGACCGGTACAGGATGCTGCAGTGGATCATGTTCCAGATGGCTGGCGTCGGGCCGATGTTCGGTCAGTTCGCGCACTTCTTCTACTACGCCGGGGAGAAGGTGCCGTACGCCATCGACCGCTACAAGCGTGAAGCCGATCGGCTCATGCGGGTGATGGATCAGCACCTCGAGAGCAACGCCTTCTTCGCGGGCGACAGCTACACCATTGCGGACATGTGTGTGCTGCCGTGGGTGATCAACCGTCTGGAGGCACTGCCTGGCGAGCGCCCGAACCTGCAGGCCTGGGCCCGGCGTCTGCGCGAGCGACCGGCAGTGCAGCGAGGGCTGCTTGCTTTCGACGAGAAGGTGCGACCCGAGATCATTCAGGGTGGGCTCAAGGGTTTCGATGATGCCCACCGTTCCATCCTGTTCGGTGACGAGCAGTATCGGGAACGTTGATACGCAGCTAGGGCTGCGCGGATTGGGAGGCAGGCCCATGAGTCAGATCACCATCAAAGACGTGCTGGCCGCGGCGTACCGGCGGGTCCAAGCGCCGGCACCGCTGACGGCGGACAACACGGCGCTGCTGCTGATCGACGTGCAGCACCTGGCCACGCCGGATCATCTCCAGGCGCGCGCCGTAGCGGCGGGTCTGCCGGATGCCGGGGTGCGAGCGGCGCTGAGTGATTACTCGCAGCGTTTTCACGCAGCCGTCGCGAACTGTGCGCGGCTCCTGGAGGGTGCCCGCAGCGCGGGGCTGCCGTGCATTCACGTGAAGATCGAAGCGCTTTCCGGCAACGCCCGCGACACGGGGCCCGCCCATCGAAGCATGGGGTGGTGCTATCCCCCCGGCAGTGCGGAGTCGCAGTTTCTGCCCGAGGTGACGCCGCGCCCGGGTGAGATAACGATTACGAAGACGGTGAGCGGTGCGTTCACCGCCACCAATCTCGACTCGATACTAAGGCACATGAAGATCGAGTGGCTGGTGGTGGCGGGTTTCGAAACCGACGAGTGCATCGAGGCCACGGGCCGCGCAGCGCTCGATCTGGGGTACCTGGCGCTGTTTGCCACGGATGCCTGCACCGCGTACGAGGCCGATGCGCATCGCAACGTGATGGCGAAGTATGCGTCCTGGGGGCTGGTGCGAACCACGGTGCAGCTGCTCGAGATGATCGATTCGCTGCGCTGAACTGGAAAATGCGGCGCAGGCGGAGTGCCGACGGCGATGACCGATGTCTGTCGACCTCTGGGCTAACCCGGTACCTGTCTCCGGGGAGTACGTATCTACACGTCATCCCGGCAGCGCTGAGTCGTGCTCCCCGAGGGAATGCCCGCGGCGCCTGAGTACTACCGGCGATCGCAGTATCGGCCGAGCGTAAGCGAAGCCTGCTACGACGCGGTGCTCGGACGCTGAGCGGATCGGACACGCGCCTGAGCAAGACAACTCCGGAGATCGCCTTCGCCGGAAGGGGTCAGACTCAAACTGACCTTCACCTGGAGCCTGTCGGCAACGTGCAGAGCGCCCATGGCGACACTGAACGGCTCCAGACCGAGACTGCTCTGCGCGATCGCAAACGCCGACTCGATGTGCAGCCCCGAGGAGTCCTCGAGGACGCTTGCGGTCATCTTGTGCTCGGACTCCATGCCGCGGATGCGGATCAGCGCAGTGGCATGCATGGACGACGGGGTTCCGGCCGGGCTGCTGATTTCCACTTCCATGTCGGGGAACCTTTGTGCGTCCAGGACCCTGGGTCCGAGCATGTTCGTTCTGGTCGCAGCGCGAGCATCAGAGGAAATGTGCGCGGCGAAGTCGCGCCCCTCGCGGGCGCGCAGCGCAGGCGGATCGACCTCGAGCGACGCGGCGGGAACCGTGATCAGCAGGTGCGATCCTGCGACCGGATCCGTCAGAGCGAGGACTCCTGAAAGGGCATGGCTCGCGATGACATGATTGTGCCCGAATCGGGCCAGTGGTCCTTCACGATAGACCAGCACGGTCAGCTCGGAGCGATCATCGCGCACCAGATAGCAACGATCGAAACCCGCTGCAAGGCCTTCGGATGCCGTCGCCGGTGTCTCCTCGCTGGCCGAGGCGATGCTGGCACACGCTGCGCAGCCGAGCAGGGCGGCGAGAGCACGCAGCTGCCCGGCAACGCGTGGGTTGACCCTGAACTGACGCATCGGTCGGATACGCTCCGTTGGCGGCGGGCAGGAGCGTCGAGGATACCCTCCTAGGGCTGCCAGATCATCGCCTCGCCCTGACGGCGCAGGCGTGCGGGCTGCGCTTCAACCCGTGCCCGTCTGCATGTACAGCTTCGAGCGTTCCTCGATGAATGCCTGCGCGGCCGGCGACGTGAGCTGGGTTTCGATGGCCTTCTGAAACGCACGGCGGTCTCCACCGTAGTCGATGCCCGCACCCTGATACATGGCCTCGATGACCTCGTTGAGCTGTCCGCGTGCGATGCCGTGGGTCTTGCGATCGAACAACGATTCGTCGACGCCGAAGCGGTCGACCAGCAGGCGCCAGAGTTCGCCACGTGATCCGGGGTGCGACTGGTAGAGCGTCCGGGCGGTGGAGAGCGCGTAGGCGCCGCGTCGCTGGTCGGGATCGGTCACGAATCGGTCTATGGTCTCGGGGATCACCTTGCAGGTGGCCAGTTCGTATGCGTCTGCACCGGCGATTGTGGTGCACACCTCGCTAAACGTCGCTTCGACGCTGGTATCGCCGGTACCGGCTTTGGAGCAGGCAGTGCCGAGCGCCAGGCAGATGCCGAGCAAGGCCAGAACTCTGGTTTTCGTCATGTCGGTTCTCTCCTTGTGTGCAATAGGTGCGGTTCAGGGTCGCGCACTGGTGCGCTATGTGCATCGACAGTAAGCGGCAGTTCGCCGGACTACGCCGGATTCATGTGGGTGAGGCCCGGCGGCCGAAGTCGGTCCAATGGGGGATTCCGGTTGATCTTTCTTCACCCCGGATCGGTTAGGCTATCCAGCCCGTTCGAACAGATGCGGGGAGGCAGTGCGTGCGCGCAATCAGATTGGCGAAGCCGGGTGGCCTGGACAGGCTCGCAGCAGCGGACATCGAGGCGCGCGAACCACGCCCGGGGAGATTCAGGTCCGCGTCGAGGCGAGCTCACTGAACTACCACGACTACGCCGTGGTTTCAGGGATGCTGGCGGTGGCTGACGGGCGCATTCCCATGTCGGACGGGGCCGGCCGGGTGACCGCTGTCGGAGAGGGGGTCCACCTTGCCCGGGCAGGTTCGCGGTGGGCGATCCGGTCGTCAGCTGCTTCTTTCCCAGTTGGCAGGATGGCGAACCCGAAGCGGACAAGCTCATCGGCGTGCCCGGGGACCACGTCGACGGGTTTGCCGCACAGACTGTGACGATGCCTGCTGCGACATTTACTCGCGCTCCAACCGGCTACAGCCCGGGACAGGCGGCAACGCTCACCTGTGCAGCGCTAACCGCCTGGCGCGGTCTGATGGTGGAGGCTCGTATCAAACCGGGCGACGTCGTTCTGACCCAGGGCACGGGCGGGGTCTCGATTTTCGCGCTGCAGTTCGCCAAGGCAGCCGGGTGCCGGGTGATTTCCACTTCGTCGTCCGACGACAAGCTGGCGAAGCTCGAAGCGCTGGGTGCCGACGAGCTGATCAACTACCGGCAGACGCCCGATTGGGCCGGCCGCGCCCTGGAGCTCACCCACGGACGCGGTGTCGACGTGGTGGTGGAAATCGGCGGAGCCGGGACGCACCAGTCGATCGATGCGGACGTTCAGGTCGGAATATGGCCCCAGCTCACAGGCGTGCTCGCCAGTTTTGCCGATGAGGTGCCCTGCTGCTGTTGGCAGAACGCGACGGCACCCGAAGGAGCATCACAGTGGGCAGCCGCGCCCGCAGCAGCGCGCGATGATCGACGCAATCGAGGCCAACGGCATCGAGCCCGTGATCGACTCGAGCTTTCCGCTCGAGCGCATCGCCGACGCCTTCCGGCTTCAGGAGTCGCAGCAGCACTTCGGCAAGATCTGTCTCGATATCTGAGGGTCCGCGGCCCGCCGGCTGCGGCTGAACGGGCCAGATATCGGTTCGCGGGTTCGCTCCGGTTGCGCCGGTCGCTGGGACCGCGCACGATTGCTCGAGGGATGAGTCAGGCGACGGGGAGGGCAGCTCATGCGTATCGGCGCGACGATCTTCAATCAGAACTACACGGACTGGGACCGCTACGAGGCCGCGGAGCGCGGCGAGTCGGTGCCGGGGCGCGCATCGCGCCCGGATCGCGAGATCTTCCGCGAGGAGCTGGGGCTCGCCGTGCTCGCCGACGAGCTCGGATTCGACAGCGTCTGGACCATCGAGCACCACTTTACGCCCTACACGATGGTGACCAATCCGCTGCAGTACCTGACCTACGTTGCAGGAGTCACGCGGCGTGTGCATCTGGGCACGATGGTTACCGTGCTGCCGTGGCACAACCCGGTACGCGTGGCGGAAGACGTGAACATGCTCGACACCTTCCTCGGCGATGACCGGGACATCATCATCGGGGTCGGCCGTGGGCTGGGCCGGCGCGAGTACGGCGGGCTGGGCATCGACCAGAACGAGGCGCGTGACCGCTTCGATGCGGGCATCGCCTTCCTCAAGCAACTGCTGGCCACCGGCGAAGGCTCGTTCGAAGGTTCGGGATTTCACTTTCAGGACGTGCGCCTGCGGCCGCAACCCGACAGAGATCTCAGCCCGAACCTGTGGTGTGCGGGGGGCACGGAGCAGACGGTGCAGATCATCGCCAGGCACGGGTCAACCGCTGGTGATTCCCACCACGTCGCTGGACTCGGCCCTGGCCAATCTCAAGCAGTATGCGCAGCTGCGGGCGGCGGCCGGCCACCCGCCTGCCAATTCCAAGCTGGCGGTGTGGACCTACGTTGCGGAAACACAGGACGAGGCCAGCCGCGACGCGGAACGCTACATGATCGAGTACTCGGATTCTGCGCTGCGCCATTACGAGATGCTGGGCAGCCACTTCGACACCCTCAAGGGGTACGAATCCTACGCCAGGCAGGCCGCGGTCATGCGCGAGAATGCGGATGGCTTCCGGCGCTCGTTCTACGATTCGAATCCCTGGGGAACGCCGGACAGGGTGGTCGCGCGCGCTGCGGAACTCGCTCGGCTGTTCGGAGCCAACGAGCTCATGTTCGTGTTCAAGTACGGCAGCATGCCCATCGAGAAAGGCCGAGGCCAGCATGCGTCTGTTTGCGCGGGAAGTGCTGCCCGAGCTGCAGAAGCTGAATCCGGGGCCGCTGACCGCCTAGCTCCGGGACAGCACGGGGCAGGAACGCGCGTCGTGCCCGGGCACGCAGCGGCGCCTGCCCGGGCCTTCGACCGAGCGGGCGGTCAGTTGATCAGTGCCAGGCCGTAGATCCCGGACACTACGAAACCCACCGCGGCGGCAGGGGCAATGAGGCCGGCCACGACGGACCCCACCGGATCTTCTATCAGCCTGGCCGTGCGCTCGCCGAGCGTCGCTGCGGCAGCAGTTTCGGGGCGCGTCGAGGCTTCGCGGTCGGGCTGGGACATGATTGATGCTCCGGTCAGTTGCGGGCCGGTCGTTGCCGGCGTTGGTTCGGTCGCGCGCAATTCTAGGCAGAGGGAGCCTGCGGTGAATTCGGATTGCCCGACCGGATCGTTCGAGTAATCCGTGCAGACTCCGCACCCGCGGTGTGCATGCCGTTGCGGCCCGCGCGGCAGACGCGTGGTCGGCAACCCGGTGGTGCGATAGAGTGTCCCGGGATCGGGGAAGAGAGGATCGGACGATGCGTCGAGATGCCCGCAGGCTCCTGGCCTGCACCGCGCCGTGGTTCTTGGAGCGGGTCCCGGGGCCGCCGCCGCAGAGACGGAACTGGGCCCGGAAGCCTATGCGCTCCTCAAAGCCGGCTACGGCTACGACGAGGGCTTCCCCATCGACGCCCGCCAGGTGGGGACCATCGAGCAGGATGGCAGGACCTTTGAGCGGCTCGTGTTCCGAAGCTTTCACGACGGCCTGGTCCCGGGCATTCTTGCGCTCCCCACCCGGGGCGAAGCGCCATTCCCGATCGTGCTGTTGCTGCACGGACTCACGGGCAACAAGCTGCAGTGGCTCGGTGACGCCTTCACCCACGGCGGCGAGGTCACCGCGGGGCTGCTGGAAAAGGGTTACGCGGTGCTGGCGCTGGATGCCCAGTATCACGGTCAGCGTTCCGTCTACAACGATTTCGTCGACCCGGGCGAGATGGTGTTTCAGCGCGGATGGGGCGTGCGCTATGCCAACCTGATGACTCAGACCGTCGTCGACTACCGCCGCGCCATCGACTACCTGGCGACACGTGGGGACGTCGATGTCGATCGCGTGGGAATTCTCGGCTACAGCATGGGTGGCCACATGAGCTTCATACTGGGCGCCGTGGAACCGAGGGTCAGGGCAGTGGTTGCCTGCGTGGTGCCGGCGACCCCCGGCATGCCCATGCGCGCCTCGCAGTTCGCGCGCGACCTGGGCGAGCGGCCGCTGCTGCTGATGATGGGCAGACAGGACCAGTTCTACACCGAGGCACAGGCGCAGGCGCTGTTCGATGAAGTTCCAGGTGACGAGAAGTCTCTACAGTTCTTCGACAGCGGTCACTCGCTGCCTGGGGAGTACGCGGCTCGAGCCGTGGCCTGGTTGATCGACAACCTGTGATCTGCGGGCCGGGTGCCGGCTAAGGTTCGGTGCCGCTGCTGACGATGGCCGGATGGGCGATTCTCGCGGCGCTCTCGCGGTAGTGTGCGAGCGCCATCACGAGCAGCACCCCAGATGCCGGGCTCGCGACCGCGGTGAGGGTCGCAATCGACCAACCGAGCGACATGGGGTCAGCGAAGGCGTAGTCGGTCAGCAGGGCCACGGCCGTCGGACCCAACCCCAGGCCCACCAGATTCGCGATGAAGAAATAGATGGCTGTCATCTGACCGCGCAGCTCGTTGGGCGTAACGAGCTGCAGCGCGGCGCCGGCAACACCGCCATGCAGGCTGGACGTGAAGGTCGCCAGGGCGAGCAGCGCTACCGCGGCCTGCGCGCCGGGAACCACCGACATGAGCACGAAGCAGGGTGCCATCGTCGCCAGCGACCAGAGCACGACGCGCAGATGGGCGTCGCTTCGGCCCGCGCGCAGCCAGCGGTCTGCGAGCTGACCGCCGACGAACAGGCCGCTGGTGCCAAAGATCAGAAAGATGACGCCGTAGGCGTAGCCGATGTCTGCGGCCGTCCAGCCGTGCGTGCGAATGAAGAACGTGGGTATCCAGGCGGTGCTGCCGTAGACGATGATGACCAGAAGTGACAGCCCGCCGAACTGGTGCAGCAACAACCGGCGATTGAGCCGAATGAACTCGACCAGGCTCGGCGGCAGCCCGGTGCCGTCGGGCGTCGGGCTCAGATTGGCTCCGCGCGCACGTTCACGGCGCTCGGGCTCCCGCAGACTCATCACCAGCGCGGCCACCGCCAGACCAGGCAGGCCCACCATGAGGAACGTCATCTGCCATGGGCTGAGCGTGCCGACTACGGGAATCGTCACCGGGGGCAGATTGCCGATGGCGGCGATTGCAAGCCCGCCGATCAGCAGTGCAAGCCCGGATCCGATGGGCAGGCCGAATGAGTAAACCGCAATGGCGCGTCCGAGCTGATTGCGCGGAAAGACGTCGCTGATCATGGAGTAGGCGGCTGGCGACAGGGCCGCCTCGCCGATGCCGACGCCCATCCTGGCGAGGAACAGCTGCCAGAAATCTCGCGCCAACCCGCAGGCGGCGGTCATGCAGCACCACAGCGTGATTCCCACCGCGATCAGGTTGCGGCGGTTGTAGCGATCGGCAATCCGGCCCAGGGGAATGCCCATCAGCGTGTAAAAGCCGGCGAACGCCAATCCGGCCAGCAGGCTCACCTGGGTGTCGGAGACGTCCAGGTCTGCTTGAATCTGGGGTATCAGCAGGCTGAGAATCGTTCGGTCGACGAACGACCGGTATGCGCCACCGCCAGGCATGGCGTCCCCAGGCTCGCAGGGCGGTCGCCATCCAGTTCTGCACCTGGAAGATGCGTTGTACCACGCCGCGCGGCTGCGGCGGCCGAGGCCGACGGTCACGATCTCATTGAGCCACCGGTACTGCTCGGCGGATGTCTCGAACAGTGGGCAGGTTCGAAAGTAGTAGGCGGAAGTGTTCAGGCCCTCGAGCGTCGCCGGATCCCGGAAAGCGGCCATGCTGGCGGCCGGGACCACCAGACGCCCGCCGTAGCTGACGTAGATGAGTGCACCGTCGTCCGTTTCCCACACGGAACGGACGTCCAGAGCCGTCGCTATGCCGCCGTCTACAGCAATCCCGCCTTCGGACCAGTCGGCGCCACTGCGGCGCACGGTCCCGGACAGAGCCGGGGCCAGCGAAGCGGCCTCCGGCGATGTCATCACGGCGGTTGCGCCAGGGAGACGCTCCGATCGCGAGCGGAGCCGACTCGTCCAGCTCGATGACCGCTTCGCACAGGAAGGTGCCGCTGAGTTCGTCGTGCATGAGCAAACGCTTCGTTACTGCCGAACCCTGAAGGTGAGGCCGTAGGTGCGCGGCGGCTGGTACAGATTCAGTTGCTGGCCGTACGGAGCAGACGCGACGATGTGCGTCTTGATCAACTCGTCGTCAGATTCTTGCCCCACAGGGCAAGCTCCCAGCTGTCATCGTGCGCCCGCAGCGTCAGGCGCGCGTCTACGACCTCGTAGTCGTCCTGAACCTCCAGGGCGTGTTCGACGCCTCGAAGTAGATTCTGCTCTGGTGCGTCCAGTCGACGCGGGCCATGAGCGAGCCCAGATCACCGACGCTCCATTCGTACTGCGCACAAGATTCACCTTGTTCTTCGGAGCCCGCTGCAGCGTGTTGCCGGAGTAATCCGCGGTCGCCCCGCCGGCAAAGCTGTCGAACTCGGCATCCAGCCAGCTGTAGCTGGCATTGATGTCGAGACCCGCCACGGGTCGATACAGCGCTTCGACCTCAACGCCCTTGATGTCTGCGGTCGCGGCGTTGCCGATCACCACGCAGCACAGGGGCACTAGCTGGGACGCGAAGGTCAGTCGATGCAGAAGCCCGCCACGTTCAGGCGCAGGCTGTCGTCGAGCCACTGGGTCTTGGTACCGATCTCGTAGCTCCAGGCGTATTCGGGGTCGTAAGGCGTCGCCGCGCTCGCAGCGGTGCCGGCGGTGCCCTGAAAGCCGCCACTCTTGAAGCCGCGCGACGCGCTGGCATACACCATTGCGTCGTCCGTGAACTGATAGGTCACGGCGAATTTCGGAGTAAACGCGTCCCAGCTCTCGTCTGCGCTCACGGCATACTCTTCAGCGAGCGGGGGCGGCAGTCCGGGACCGGAGATCAGAACCCCGGCAAGATCGGCGTCTTTGCTTTCCCAGGTCATTCTCGCGCCCGCAGTCAGGGTCAGCCGCTCCGTCAGGTCGTAATTGATCTGGCCGAACAGCGCGAAACTTTCCGCTTCCACCTTCTGCGGAAACGATCCCGTTCCCGTCAGCGAATCCACCGGGAACGTCTGTACCAGGATCTCGTTGCGCTCGTTGTCCTCCGAGGTAGTAGATTCCGGCAACACCGTGCAGCTGCTCATCCAGGGCTGCGAAGCTGAGGCGGAACTCCTGGCTGAACTGACTGATGTCCTCGATGTTCTCGTTGTATGACTCGATCTGATTCGGGGGGTTGATGGGATTGCTGAAGAAAGGATCCGCGTGGGAGTAATCGGCTGTTCGGTAGGCCGTTACGGACGTAAAGTGCCCTGCGTTCGTAGTCAATGTTGACGGTGACGCCACTGACCTCACGGCGCAGGTAGCCGTCGTCGAACGCGTTCACCCGGCGTGGATCAGGGTCGACCCCCACGCAGTGCACGCCCCCAGCCAGGCTTGCGTCGCATACGTTGTCACGCGGTTGCCCTCGCTGATCCTGATTCGTGTGATCAAGCGACACGAGCACGTCGAGTGTGTCGGATGGCGTGTACAGGAACGACAGTCGTCCGCCTGCGATCTTTTCGTCGTCCACGTGATTGCCGGTGGTAACGTTCAGCGTGTATCCACGCGCTGACGCGCGCTCACCGCGCTGGAAACGGCGAAGGTATCGCTGAACGCCTTGTTGAAGCGGCCAAGCAGCTCCACGCGGTCGTAATTCCCGAAGGTGCCCGCCATTTCCACGAAGCTCGTCCACTGACGGTCTGCGGGTAATCAGACTGACCGCGCCGCCGACCACGTTCTTCCCGAACAGGGTGCGCCTTGCGGTCCGCGGAGCACTTCAACGCGCTCCAGATCGTACAGATCGAGGGGTGCCAGCCCGCCGCAGCCGATGCCCACGCCATCGACGAACAACGCTACCGACGGGTCGCCGCCGGCATTGGAATTGATGCCCTCCGGTGCCGATACCGCGAATCGCGAGATTGGGCTCACCGGATTGACCTCGGTGGCGGTAAAGCTCGGCGATGCGCTGAGCGATATCCACCATGGCGTTCATACGATTCTCCCACAGCGTCTCCGCGCCGTAGGCGCTCACGGCGATTGGGACCCGCTGCATGTTCTCCTCGACACGCTGGGCGGTCACGACGACGTCTTCGATCACGGTGTTGGTTGCGCGCTCAGGCGTCGCCGCGCTGACCGACACCGTTGTCGAAAGTCCCGCGATGAACAGCGTTGCGGACAGGGTTGACAGATCGCGTTTGGCGATGCGGATGCTCCACATGGTTTTCTCTCCCCGAAAGCCTTGTAGACACGGCTGCTTCTGCTGCGTAAGAAGCGGCACGTTTTATGGTCATGACGCAGCTTCCGAGAAAATACCTAGCAAACTAAGGATATGCAACTGGCGGCTGCGTGTGGACCGCGGCGAACACGAGTGCGTCCGCACGTGCCGGCGCGTGCCGTGGAAACCTGTGGCGAGATGGATCGAGGCAGGAGGGAAAGGGCCGGCTCGGGCGAGCCGGCCCCGAAGCGCCCGGTAAGTCCGGGCGGGAGCGCGCTATCTGCGATAGGAGAGCGTGAGTCCGTAAGTGCGCGGATAGCCCCAGAAATGCTGGTTGAAGAACTGGGCGGTCGGCGTCAGGCCGCTGGTGTACTCCTTGTCACCGCAGTTCTTGCACCAGGCCTGGACGTGCCACTTGTCGTCGTTGCTGTTCCACCCGGCGCTGGCATCGAACAGCCAGAAGTCGCCGGTTTCACCCTTCGGATGATTGATCACACCGTCGGAGAAGTATTTGCTTTCGTAACTTCCGGCGCCCCGGACGAACAGCCCGCCGATGTCGGTGTTCCACTCGTACTGCGCTGACAGGTAGACCTGAGTGTCTGGTGCGCGGCTGAGCTCCAGGTTGGTGTGGTCGATGTCAACCAGGTAGGTGCCGTCGGGCAGCAGCTCGACGTTGCCACCGCAGTCGGAGACGGGATTCACCTCGACCGAAGGGCCGTCCAGGTCTGCGCAGAAGTCGTCGTACTCGGCATCCAGCAGCCCGAGAACTCCCTGCAGGGTCAGACCGTCGATGGGCACGTAGGTAAGCTCCAGCTCGAGCCCGAGCACCGTGGCTTCGCCGATGTTCTGGGATGCCGTCTCCTGGCCGGTGGGATTGTTGGGCGAGGGGAAGAACACCTCGAATGCCAGTTCCTTGTAGTTGGTGTAGAAAGCAGCCGCATTGGCGCGCAGGCGGCCGTCCAGGAAGTCGCTCTTGATGCCGACCTCGAAAGCGTCGGAGGTCTCGTCATCCGTGGGTCCTGCCGTCAGGTTGGACCCTGCGCGGGCGCCGAACTCGCCGGCCTTGAAGCCCTGGGAGTAGCTGGCGTAGGCCATGATGTCGTCAGTGAAGTGGTAGTCGACGCCCACCTTGATGGTGGTGCGGTCGCTGTTCAGCTCACCGTTCACGGTCTTCGGGAACGCGGACATCTCACCGATGCTGGGCCGCGAGCTGGGATCGAGGTAGGAGATCTGCGTCCCGAACAGGGTGCCGGGGTTGCGCTCGAAATCCTTGGATTCGTCCGTGTAGCGGATACCGAAAGTCACGTTCAGGTCGTCGGTGAGCGCGTAGATAGCCTGGCCGTAGATCGCCCTGCTGTCGCCATCCTGGTGCGCGTAGTCGGCTGAGGATGGATTGCCCAGCGTCGGGAACGATTGCACGATCTCGTGCTCCTGCTCGAAATAGAACAGACCGAGGATGAGTTCCAGATTGCCCAGCATCCCGTCCATGCCGGCGAAGTCGGACTGCAGTCGGATCTCCTGGCTGAACTGGTCGTGCACCTGGTCGCGGAACGTTGGGAAGAACGGCAGCTCCGTCTGATCGAAGTCGGCTGCCGCGAGATCATCGGTTTCGATCCAGCCGGTGATGGACGTCAGGGTGAAGTTGCCGATGTCCCAGTTGATGATGCCGGTGACGCTGTTCTGGTCGGTGTCGTAGAAATCCAGAGCATCGCGGCCAACCTTGAACGGGCCGTCGTTGGGCTCGCCGGCCCAGAAGAACGGCGCGCCGGCGAAGATGATGTTGATCAGCTGATTGGGATCGGATGCGTCATCTCCGCCTGGAGCCTGGCTGCGCTCCCGCAGCCAGCTGCCGATGAGAGTGGCTTCGACGTTCTCGGTGGGCGTCCAGACCAGGGTGGCGCGCACGGTGTCCATGTCCTCACCGTTGAGGTGATTCCCGTTCACGCGGTTCTTGTAGTGACCGTCGTAGTTCTGAGCGAGCACCGCGATACGGGCCGACAGCTTGTCCTCGATGATCGGAAACTGCACGCCGCCGCGGAAATCGGCGCGGCCGTAATTGCCCGCCGTGAATTCCGCGTCATAGTCGAACGTGCCGTCAGGCCGGACGGTGGTCAGCGCGACAGCGCCGGACAGCGAGTTCTTGCCGAACGTGGTGCCCTGGGGACCGCGCAGCACCTCGACCGTCTCGACATCGAACAGATCGATCAGGGTCGCCACCGGGCGCGAGATGTACACGCCGTTCACAGAGACGCCGTTGCGCAGCTCGTTGGTGGATTCGATAGTCAGCGAGCCCATGCCGCGGATGTGAATCGTGGACGAGTTGGGGGCGAAGGTGTTGGCCTGTATGTGCACGTTCGGGGATTGCGGGCCGACGTCGCGCAGGTCCTGCGCGGTAATGTCTGCGAGCATGGTCTGATTGAACGCGGTCACGGTCGTCGGCGACTCCTGCGCCGTTTCCTCCCGATAGCGCGCCGTGACCACCACCTCTTCGATCACCCCGGCGGATTCCGCCGCCAGGGCTTGTGCGGTCCACAAACCGCCGGTGTACGCGAGAGTGCCCATCAGCACCCATCGAAACGTAGTAGTACGCATCTTGCTGTCCTCTCCTAAAGTAGGTGCGCTGGGCCTGCTCACATGCAGAAGCCGCGCGTAGCCAGCCGCGTGAGCGCAGCAGGTTGAGCGCGGTTTCTCACTGATCTTCAGCCCCTCCGGCGATCCGCCCGGCACCGCAGTGCGGATGCCGGCCCTGCGCAGCCACATCGGCACGTCCCTTCGCGCCGGTGGCGTGGCAATTTGTTCGGTCCTGCGAACTCGCCATGGGAGAAAATAACTAGCATGCTAAGGATATGCAACCGGTCCGTGCGGCGATATGGTCTGCCGGGCAGCCAACGAGCCGAAGAAGCCGAACATGAGCAACAAGAAACCACTCACCCGATCGCAGCTGATGCTGTTCGGTCTGCCCGAGTTCGCCGTCTATCTCGCCGTCATACCCATGTCGCTGTATCTGCCGTTTTTCTACTCGCGTGACCTCGGCCTGAGTATCACCGACATCGGCCTGGTGCTGATGATTGCGCGCATCAGTGACGTGGTGACCGATCCGCTGATCGGTGCCCTGAGCGACCGCACGCGGTCTCGCTGGGGTCGCCGAAAACCCTGGATGTTCGCAGGTACGCCCTTGATGATGCTGGCCGCGTTTCAGCTGTTTTCGCCGACTGGCCCGGTGACCAATGCCTACCTGCTGGTGTGGTCGGTGCTGCTGTGGTTCGGCTGGACCATGATCAACATTCCTTACTATGCGTGGGGCGCGGAGCTTTCCGACGACTTCGACGAACGCACGCGCGTCACCGGCTGGCGCCAGGCGTTCGGCTACGCGGGCAACATCAGCGTGCTGCTGGTCCCGGTCGCGGCATCCGAGTTGTTCGGTTACGGCGCCGTTGCGAGCGAAGCCCTGGTGATCATCGGCGGCATGGCGCTGGTGCTGCTGCCGTTGCTGATCGGACTTACCGTCTGGAAGCTGCCCGAGCGAGCGACTGCGCCCGCTGCCCAGCAGCCGGTTCTGCGCAATCTCCGGCGGATGCTGGGTAACGGCTCGTTTCTGGTGCTGTTCGCGGGGTTCACGCTGATGTCGCTGGGGACTACGATGATCGGTACGCTGTTCATGCTGTTCACGACGTTCGCGATGGAACTGGAGCGTCAGGCGCAGCCGATTCTGCTGTCGTACTTTGCGGTCAACATCGTCGGTCTGCCGTTCTGGGTCTGGCTGTCGGGGCGCATCGGGAAGCGCGAGGCCTGGATGACGGGGACTCTGATCATGGCGCTCGTGACGCCCCTGTATCTCGCCCTGGCGCCCGGCCAGATCGTCGCGTTCCTGGTGATCACCGCCGTCATCGGCTTCGCCGGCGGCAACTTCATTGCGCTGTCACTGTCGATGAAGGCGGATGTGATCGACATCGCGACCCGCCGCAGCCGCGAAAGCATTGCCGGCGCCTACATGGCCGTGTGGTCGCTGGGGGCGAAGACGACCCAGGCACTTGCGGTGGGCATCTCACTGCCGCTGCTGGGGATGTTCGGTTTCGACCCCCGCACGGAGAATGGCCCCGAGGAGATCGCGGCCCTGCGCTATGCGATCGCGCTGCTGCCTTCTACCTGCTATCTGCTCGCGATTGCGATCATCTACCGGTATCCGATTACCCGTGTCAGGCTCGACCGGCTGCGTCGCGGCTTCGAGGCGCGCGAACGGCGGAGGCAGCCTGCGGGTTGATGGGGGACAGGCGACGCGCGATCGGCCATCCCCGCCCCCTCCGGTCAGGTTGCCGTATCCTGAGGGTAGGTCGCCCACACGCTGTAGTCCCGGCCGGCGGGTTTGTAGAGGCGCAGCGCCGGCATGTCGGGATGGGCGCGAGCCTTCTCGCCGGCGGCCTGAAAGTCGGCCTCGGAGCGCCAGCGCGCGTAGTGCACCAGTGCCGTGCCGTCCAGGCTCCGGTGCAGCTGGCTGCCGAGAAATCCGGGCTGACGCGACAGAAAGCCGTCCACGTAGGCGCCGATCTTGTGCAGCGCCTCCGTCTGGGTCTCCGGCGACGTTTCGAAGGTCACGATCACGATGTGCTCGCCTGTGGTCACGGCGTCTCCTCTCGGCTCAGGTCAGCTCGCCACGCACGATACGCGCGCCGGCAACCATGTTGGCGAGCTTGGTGAAGGCCACGTCGCGCGGCAGGTATTTCATGCCGCAGTCGGGTGCGACCACTATCCGCTCCGCGGGCAGATACGCGAGGGCGGCACGAATCCGTTCGGCCACGAGCTCGGGCGTTTCCGGGGTGAGCGCCCTGAGGTCAAGCACGCCGACGTGAATTTTTTTGCTCGGCAGGCACTGAAGCAACTCCATCTTCAGGCGCGGCTGGGCACATTCGATGGAGATCTCGTCGGCCCGGCAGGCGTCCAGCTCGGAAAGATAGGCGTACCCCTCCGGCTTGTCGGCGACGTGCTTTCCGTAGCCGAAGCACACGTGCAGGATCGTCGGACCCGTGGCGCCCGCCAGCGCGCGGTCGATCGCCGGCACGGCGTATTCCTGTGCGGCTTCGGGCCGCGCCTGCACGTAAGGCTCGTCGAGCTGAACGAAGTCGACGCCGGCTGCGAAAAGATCGCGCAGCTCGGCGTTCACCGCCTCGGCGTATGCCATCGCCAGCGAACCCGTGTCGGGGTAGTAGTCGTTCTGCGCCTGCTGGGCCATGGTGAAGGGTCCCGGCAGGGTTATCTTGATGGGCTTGCGCGTATGCTGCTTGAGGAACTCGATGTACGGTGCCTCCACCGCGCCGCGCCGGACGATCTCGCCCACGACACGGGGCACCGGCACGGTCTTGCCGGTACGATCCACGGCTTCACCGGGGCGATCCATGTCGACGCCAGCGAGCGCGTTGGCGAAGCGGTTCGAGTAGCTCTCACGGCGCATCTCGCCGTCGGTGACGATGTCCACGCCCGCGCGGTGCTGATCGTGAAGCGCGAGCACGGTGGCGTCGTTCTGACCCTCCTCGAGCACCTCGGCAGGCAGGCGCCACAGCTCGTTGAGCAGCACGCGCGGCGGCAGGCGCTGGCCGAGCCGGTCACGATCGATCAGCCAGCTCGGCTGCGCGTAGCTTCCCACCAGGGACGTTGGCAGCAATGGTAGCTCGATCACGTGGGCGTCTCCGATTCTGAAGTGAGATTGGCGTAGGTTTGAGTCAGCACCCGGCGCGCGATATCCACGTCCCGGCGCGAAATGCCTTTCAGCGCGCGTTCGTTCACCGCGATGACCAGCGGCAGCAGTTCCGTGCGCAGCCGCCGGCCGCGGGCCGTGAGTCTGATGCGCATCTTGCGCCGATCGTTCGAAAGTCGCCGGCGACTGATGAACCCGGCATCCAGCAGACCCTGAACGGCCCGGACGGTGGTCGCTTCGGTCGTCCCCGTGCGGTCCGCGAGCTCGCGCTGGGTGATGCCATCCTCTTCCCAGAGCACGCGCAGAAAACGCCACTGACCTGCGCTGACCCCGTGCTGACTGGTCAGCTTCTCGAGCGCGCGGGAAAAGGCGCGGAAATTGATGCGGGTGAGATAGCCGACGCTGTGCAGCGGATCCAGGTAAGGCTCCTGGGCATTGCGCAGCGTCACGGGGTCGGCAGCTTCGCGGGGACGCGGCATCAGGCCCCGTGCTCCTCGAGCCAGCCGACGATCAGGTCGGCGGTATCGTCGCGCGCGTTGTCCGGCGTCTCCAGGTAGTGGTCGCCCGTGATCATCTCGAGCCGCTTGTCCTCGGCGCCCAGCTCGTCGAAGATCGCTCTGGCATCGCTCGGGAACACGCCCGTATCTCCCGTGCTCTGTACCACCAGGGCCGGCTGAGTAATGCGGTTCAGATGCGGCGCGCCGCTGCAGTGCGAATCGCTCAGTGACCACATCGACAGCCAGGTTCGCAACGTGTTGGTCAGCCCGATACCGCGTGGGCCGAAGTTGGCCGTCCTGGGATCGCCCGCATAGCAGCGGCCGACCTGGCGTTCGGACGGATCCAGGTTGCCGTCCATCAGGCGCAGATCCGCCCAGGTGCGATAGACGTTGAACGCGCGGTCCACCATTCCCAGCCCGGCAAGGCGCTCGAGCTCGCTGTGGCACCACGCGGTGATGCGCTCGTTACGTGCGACCTGAGCCTCGCGGTAGCGCTTCACGAACTCCGGCGAGTAGGGTGGTCCGTTGTCCGGGTCGTACATGTTCAGTGCCGGATCGATACTGGATGGATCGGTTTCGTCCGTGATCGACGGATCGAACCACGCGGTCAGCACCTCGGGCCGCCCGAGATGTGCGCACAGCGAGATGTAGAGATCAGCAGGGATGAGCTCGTTGAGCGCCTCAGGCAGCTTCAGGCCCGGCGTCGGGGTCATGGTCACGCCCAGCGCCTGAGACTGGTATGCGCCCATCAGCGAGCCGCCGCCTGAGTTGCCGAGAATCACCACCTGATCGATGCCGGCTTCCTCTTTGAGCCAGCGCACGCCGACGCCGATGTCCACCAGCGCGTGCTCCAGCAGAAAGAATCCTTCGTTTCCGCGGAAGCGCGTGTTCCAGCCGAGAAAGCCGTAACCGCGGGACGCCATGTAGGCGCCGAGATAGTGCTCGGAAAAGTCCACGTTGTAGTGCGTGGCAATGAGCGCCGTGCGCGGGCGCTTGCCGCGCGGTGCGTAGAACAGTCCCTGGCAGGGGTAGAACCCTGCGCCGTTGCGCCCCGCCGTGGGGGAGCTCAGCGAAACGAACTCGCGTGTCCAGTCGGTCATGTTCTTCCCCCTTTAATCAGCCCAGCCGGTCGCCCCGGAGAGTAAGGTAAAATTACTTAGCAGGCAAAGCGAAATCACAGTCCCGTCGATTGCCAGGCCAGCAGTTCGAACCCGCCGGCGCGCTGGCTCCAGACGCTGAGAAATCGATTGCGCAGCACTTTCTCGATACCGTCCCGGCTGGCGCGGCCATCCAGGGTTCCGTGCAGAAGGAACACGTCGCCGTGGCGTGCAATCCGGATCCCGCTCACATCGAGTGCCCGGTAGGCGACGCTGCCGGATTCGATGCCGGCCAGAAACGAACGCTTGTCGTCCACCTTTCCGGATGAGTGCGTCCAGATCAGATCGTCGCCGAGCAGGCGCGCCAGCGTGGTCACGTCGTTTGCAATCATCGCCGCCCGCCGTTGCGCATCGGCTTCGAGAAGCTTGGTTTCGTCGTTCGTCATGATCGTTCCCTGCCTCTGTGATGCTCGAGCGCCTGGACCAGGGCCGTGAGCGTGCTGTTCACCGGGGCCGTCATGCCCACCTTCAGGGCTTCGCGCGGAACCGCCCCGTTGATCACCCCGACCTCGCTCGGGCGGCCCGCCTCGAGATCGAGCAGCACGGAAGGCTTCGCGCGCGGCATGCGGGCGGCGAATTCGCGCACGAGGGCGATGGGATCCTCGAATGCCAGATGGATGCCGCGCGCACGGGCAACGCCCCACGCCTCCTGCGCAGCCGACCTGCTCACGAGGCCCGCGTCGGGGTCGTCCATGACCTCGCCGACGGTCAGGCCCGTGATGGCGCAGGGCGCGCTGTAGGCGACGTTGCAGATCAGCTTCTCCCATTGCATGGCGGCGATGTCCGCCACGGCGGCGGCATCGAAACCCGCTTCCCGCCAGACGGTCGCCACGCGCTCGACCATGGTCGCGGCCAGCCCGGCGTAGGCGCCCATGCGGATCGCCTTCATGTCGTTGTGGTGGGCATGGCCAGGCTCCGGCAGAGAGGCGCCGAAACCCTGGGCGACGCCGACGATCAGGCGCTCGTGGCCGAGCACCTCGGCCACGACGTCGGCACTGCCGAGACCGTTCTGAATGGTAAGTACCGGCGTGTCCGGACCCGCGAGCCTGCGGGCGGATGCCGCGGCACCACCGACATGTGCGGCTTTGACCGCAAGAATCACAAGGTCGACCGTGGCGTCGGGCGGCTTTTCGCTGGCACGGATTCTGACGCGGCGGTCACCGCTCGCGCCGGAGACGCGCAGACCCTGCGCGTTGATGGCGTCGACGTGCGCCCGGTTGGTGTCAACGGCCAGGACCTCGTTGCCTGATGCCGCGAGCAGCCCGGCGTAGATCGATCCCATCGCCCCGCAGCCTATCACCGCTATGCGCATGTTCTCAGACTCCCGGTATCCCCGCGTTCATTGCGCGAGCGCGGCCAGATGGGCACGCAGCTCCTCCTTCTGCTCCAGGCCGAATCCCGGCGCATCGCCCGGCTGGACCAGGCCGCCCTCGATCCTGCACTGGGGTGAGTAGCCGCCGAACGGCTGGAACACGCCGGGGTATGCCTCGCAGCCGCCCAGCGCGAGCCCGACCGCGACGTGCAGATTGATCAAATGCCCCCCGTGCGGAAAGCACTGCGCGCGCGCGAAGCCGTTAGCTTCGAGCTCAGCGAGCATGCGTGCATATTCCGTCAGCCCGTAGCTCAGTCCGGGGTCCATCTGGAACAGATCGCGTCCCGGGCGCATACCGCCGTGGCGGATGAGGTTGCGGGCGTCGACCGCGCTGAACAGGTTTTCGCCGGTGGCGATGGCACCCGGGTACTCCCGGATCAGCGACTGGTTGAGCTGGTAGTCCAGCGGATCGCCGGGTTCCTCGAACCAGCGCAGCCCGAAGCCCCGCATGGCGCGCGCGTAGGCAACGGCCTGTTGCAGATCGAAGCGGCCGTTGGCGTCGACCGCGAGCGCGGTGCCGCTGCCGGCCACGGTCAGCGCCGCTTCGATGCGGGCGACGTCGTGTTCCAGCGGCGCGCCGCCGATCTTGATCTTGAAGGCATCGAACCCTGACGCTCGATAGCCCTCGAGTTCTCTGCGCAATCCGGCCAGCGAATCCCCCGGGTGGTAGTACCCGCCTGCCGCATAGACGGAAACCGCTGCTGCCGATTCGGGTCTGCCGAAGTGCCGGGCGATGGAAGCATGCGCGGGCTCGTCGGCGAGCTTTGCGTTCAGGTCCCAGACCGCGAGTTCCACGGCGCCGGCGGCGCCGGCTCTGTCGCCATGGCCGCCGGGCTTCTCGTTGCGCATGATGACGT
Source organism: Pseudomonadales bacterium (assembly GCA_041395905.1). Lineage (GTDB taxonomy): Bacteria > Pseudomonadota > Gammaproteobacteria > Pseudomonadales > Azotimanducaceae > UBA7803. The sequence goes on along the minus strand of JAWKZP010000002.1, from coordinate 95,243 downwards.
CGAGTACCCGGGCAGGGTCGAACCGCCCGTCCGACTCCGCCAGCAGAGCCGCAGGTTCCGCGCCGAGCAGGCGCGGCAGCATCCGTTCGCGCAGGATGCCGCTCTGACCGAAGCGGCCGATGGAATTGAAACCGTAGCCGATGACCTTCCTGCCATTGCGGCGTTGATCGGAGATCAGTGCCACCAGCGAAACCGTGTGGCCTTGGAAGCTCACCACCGCATTTGCGATGCTGCCTTCGAGTGGAACCGTAAGCTCGCGTGCCTCGACGATGCGCATGACGACTCAGCTGAAGTGGCAGGAGATTCCGCCGAGCTCACCGTAATCGGCGTGAAAGGTGTCGCCCGGGCGGATCGTCACGGGCCGTGTGAACGAGCCCGCCAGGATCACCTCACCTGCCGCCAGGGTGACGTCGTGGCGTGCCAGGCGGCGCGCGAGCCAGACGATGCCGTTGGCGGGATGATTCAGGACGCCCGCAGCGATCCCCGTCTCCTCGACGATGCCGTTGCGGTAGAGCAGCGCGCCGACCCAGCGCAGGTCCACGTCCATGGGGCGCACGGGTCGTCCGCCGAGCACGACGCCGGCGGCCGCGGCGTTGTCCGAGATCGTATCCAGCACGGTGCGCGGGCGTCCGGTTTCTGGATCCTCGCGATGGCTGCGTGCCGCTATGAGCTCCAGCGCGGGCACCACGCAGTCGGTTGCGTTCAGCACGTCCCAGAGCGTCAGGCGTTCCCCGGACAGGGGGCTTTTCAGCACGAAGGCCAGCTCCACCTCGATGCGCGGGTCGGTAAAGCGTGCAGCTTCGAGCGTCGCACCGTCGTCGAAGAACATGTCGTCCAGCAGGGCACCGTAGTCGGGCTCGTCGATCTTCATGGCCGCCTGCATGGCGCGCGACGTGAGGCCGATCTTGCGCCCCCGCACCCTCTGCCCGGCGTCGCACTTGAGCCGAACCCAGGCATTCTGAATCGCGTAGGCATCGTCCATGGTCATGCCGGGGTGGTCCGACGACACCGGCCGGATCTGTCTGCGCTCACGTTCTGCCGTGGCAAGCGCCGCGGCGGCGTTGTGGATCTGCTCCTCGGTCAGCATGGCTCGTCGATGCTCCTGCGCGTGAGTTCAGAGAGGGTAGACGATGGTGTTGGGCACCAGCACGGAGTCGTAGACCACGCGCTTCTCGCGAAAGCAGAGCGAGCCGTCTTCGGCGGCGACGACGACGTCGAGGTAGCGCCCCACGCTGAGAATCTTCGGCAGTTCGTCCGGCAGCACCTCGATGACGACATAGTTGGCCACCACGTCGATCTCGCCGGTCGCGCGCGGCGTGCCGCGCACGTTGGTGATCTGATGCCGCAGATAGCGCGGCTCGTGCATGATGGTTTCCTGCACGGAGCGCACCCGGTCCTCGAGCATCGCGCGGCTCTCGCAGCGCATGATGGCCAGCGGCAGGCCCTGCTCGAAGTTGTCGCGGGGGATGACCAGATAGGTGCACTCCGGCGTGAACAGAGCCGGCCAGCTGTCCAGCGGTCCGTCGTCGAGGGCCTGTCCGTAGCGATCGTAGAGGTCCTCGAGAGCCCGCTGTTGCCCGGCATCCAGCGTCACAGATCCATGACCTCGCGGTAGTGGGCGTAGAACGCACGGATCGCGGTCTCGGTGACCATGTGATTCTCGTTGCCGGTGCCGACACCCCCCATGACGACGATGCCATGGTCCTCCGGGTACTGGTCGATACCGTCCTGGGCGAGCTTGATCACCTCGCTATCGTCTGCCGACACCAGGCCGGCGGAGCTCATCAGGTTGGCCTGACGCAGGCGCCGGGTGGTCATGGCCTCGTCGTCGTCCGCGTAGCCGAAGAAGGTCCAGGCCAGCTCGAACGTGCCCGGACTGCGCGGCCGGATCTGACGCAGCGCGAGCGTGTTGGATTGCTGCTGCACGATGAGGTTCGGCCAGATGGTTTGCATTACCACGGTCGCGTCGTCCGGGAATTCCTTGACCGGATCGAGCAGACGCGGATCCTGCAGCACGAAGTCTTCGCGTAGATTGGCAATGTCCTGGGTCGCGTCGCTCTTGCGCTGCTCGCCGCGACGCGAAATCAGCAGCGCATGCCTGCCGCTGTCGTCCATCTGCACCTGGGATTCCTGGTCGGCACGGAACAACCCGAAGGTGACCAGAAACACGTGCAGCAGCGAGGCGTGGTAGGGATCCTTGATGTTCTCGAACATCAGCTTCCAGTTGCCGGGAATCAGCTGACGCGAATAGCCGAGCAGCCTGAGCTCACGACCATCGAACACCCGATCGAAATAGGCGAGATTGGTCTCGCCCAGATACGCCTCCAGGGCCGGCGGCTGTGCTGCAAACGAACCGAAAATCACGCCGTTGCGCACGGTGATGGCGAAGCCTCGGCGAGGTCGTGGGTGGATCGCTCGAAATCCGGCGGCATGCCGCCCTTGCCCTCTGACCCCCCTTGATGAAGGGCACGCCGCGCAAGCCGCCGCGCGCGTCGTACGACCACTGGTGGTACGGACACGAACATGCGCGTGTTGCCCTTCTGCTGCCAGCGGAAACAGCGCCTCGATGCGCGCAGCGATTGGCGAAACCGTGGACCTCACCGTTCTGGTCACGCGTGATCACCACCGAGCGGTGACCTATCTACAGGTCACCAATTCGCCGGGCTCGGGGATCTCGGCAGCCTCGATGCCGACGTATGCCCAGTTGTCGCCACAGAAGATGCGCTGCATCTCGCGCTCCGAATGTCCGGGTCGCTGTAGATCCGGAAGGGTACCTGGTGACGCCCGCGGCCGGCAGGCGACGGATGGTTTCTGAGTCATCGCTGCTTGCTGTGGGACGGTTGACCCCGGGGATAACCTGCTATCTAGGGATTTTGCCACCCCTGCGCGGTACCCCAGATGAAAGACGCTTCCGAAGCCGGCCCCATCCTGCTCAACGTCACCGGCGAGCGCGATGGCCGCTGTGATCCCGGCCGGAGGCGAAACCCGCCAGGGCTGGCCGCCGACCATCACCCGCGAGATGATGGACGAGCAGATCGAGCTGCTCGCAGACCAGCCGCGCCCGGCAGACGAAGGCCGCCCAAATCAGACGATGTTCGTGCACCCCAGCGCGCCGGATCCAGGTCGCGGGCTCACGCCCGGCGTGCGGGTGATGCTGGAGGTGCTCAAGCCGGGCGAGGAAACCATGCCATCCGGCACAACTCCACGCAGGTGAACTTCTGCATTCGCGGGAGCGGGGTAGCGATCGTGGGCGAGCGCAAGGTCGCCTACCAGCGCTACGACACCTGGAACCATCCTTCCTATGCGACCTATCGGCACGTCAACGACGGCGACGATCTGCAGGTACGGCTGACCTACTCAACGCCGCTCTTCTGGAAATGATGCGGGTGCACATGGTGGAGGAAGACCCGCCACAGGAGCAACCGGCCGTACCGCCCGGGCATGCCGGTGCCTCGCCGCCCGTTCACCATCACGACGACGGCGCGGCGCTCATGCCTTACGAGACGCTCATCAGCCCGCCGGCGGTGGCGTCCAACTGTCTGCACTGGCCGTGGAAGGCGGTCAAATCGCCTGGACAAACTGGCTGCGCTCGGTGATTCCTATCAGGGCCGCAGGCTGTACCTGCACTGTTCAATCCGCGCACCGAGCGCTGGCGGCACGACGCCCAACTTCTTCGCGACCATTACCATCCGGCCCCCTGGTATCGTTGACAAGCCGCACCGGCGTTTCCTCGGCCATCAACTACTACTTCAGGGGTTCCACGGCTAAGCCGCGTTGAGGGCCGGCGTTACGAGTGGAAGGCGGGCGATCTCATGGTGTCCGCGCCGGGCTGGGCCGTGCACAACCACGCGTCCAACGACGGCGAGCCCGTGTACGAGCTGACGATTCAGGATCAGCCGCTGAACATCTATATGGAGTCGCTGCTCTGGCAGGAGGACCTGGCGTATCCAGCGCCCGGATCCTCGGCACCGACGAGGGTTTCGCCACCAACCGCGCGGCCGGCTGATGTTTTACGACCCGCGCGAGGGCCTGAGGCCCGCGCCGTTGACCTGCAACCTGAACGCGCTGGTGGCGCCGCGGCCGATCGGCTGGATAGCCACCGTGTCGGCCAGCGGTGCGCACAATCTGGCGCCGTTTTCCTACTTCAATGCCGTGTCGGCCGATCCGCCTATGGTGGTGTTCGCACCCAACGAAAAATCCGGCGGCGGTCCCAAGGATACGCTGGCAAACGTGCAGGAGGTGGGGAGTTCACCGTGAGCATCGTGTCGGCAGAGCTTGCCGCGTGATGAACGAGACCTCTGCCGAAGCTGATCGGGGCGTGAGCGAGTTCGAGCTCGCCGGGCTGGCCCGCAGCCCGTCGCGTCTCGTGCGGCCCTGGCGTTGCCCGGGCACGAGCCGCCCTGGGTGCGCGGTGTGTGGGACATCGTCGCGCTGCCGGCGGAGCAGGCGGACGCGGCAGTCATCTGGTGCTGGGCAGCGTCATAGGGATTCACATCGACGACGATCTCATCGTCGGCGGCCGCGTGGACCCGATGGCGCTGGCGCCGCTGGCCCGGCTCGGCTACTTCGACTACGGCGTGATCGGCGAATCGTTCGAGATGCTTCGGCCGGATTGAGCCCTGCCGGCAGCGTCGGGCGCGCGCTCGAACACCATGAAGAAGTCACGATCGATTCGCATCTGCGCGTCGGGATCCTCGCGGGCGACCAGAGCGGCAACCACCGAAACCGCGAGATTCGCGAACAGGCCATAGAGCCCCGCCTGGAACAGCCACCAGCGCGGGTGGCCCGTGAGGATCATGATGGCGACGACGGCGGTGCCGCTCAGCAGGCCCAGCATCGCTCCGCTGCGGGAGGCGCGCCGCCAGTACAGGCCGAGAACGAGCGGCGGAAACAGCTGCATGAGCAGCTCGATCTTGATCTCGGTGAGTCGCCACAGCGTGGTCGTGGTGTTGACCGATGCAAGCACTACCAGCAGCAGTATGAAGGACACGAACAGGCGTCCCGCGAGGGCCAGCTCACGCGGTCTGGCTTCGGGTCGCAGCAGCGCGTGATAGATGTCGCGGGTGAAGATGGACGACAGCGACAACACCACCGACGACGAGGTGGACATGATCGCCGCCAGCACACCGCACAGCACGAAGACCACCAGCCAGTAGTGCTCCTGCAACGCGTCCGCCAGCAGCAGAGCGAACACGCTGTCCGAGGCCTTGCCCTCCAGACCCGGGTGCAGCGCGGCACCTGACAGGCCGATCAGCAGCGTGCAGGCCCCGAGCGCGAATGGCACCAGGAGCATGGCGGTCAGACCGCGCTTGAGCGCGCGTTCGGAGCGCGCGGCGTACACGCGCTGGATCGCCTGGGGATACATGGCGAATCCGATGGCCGAGACGACCAGCAGCGACAGCCAGTTGGCCGTGAGCACCTCCGGATCGTCCGGAGCCGCGAGCAGCGACGGCTCGATGCGGTCCAGGGTTGCGATAACGCTGTCCAGGCCTCCGGCCATGCGCAGAATCACGCCGGTAGCAGCCAGCATCGCGATCGTGAGCAGCACTCCCTGGAACGCGTCCGTCCACACCACGCCGCGCCAGCCGCCGACCGAGATGTACACGGCCATGATCGCGGAGACGAAGACCACACCCGACCAGAACGGCAATGCCCCCGAAGTCAATCCAACGACCGCATGGCCCGTGGCTTCCGCCTGGATCATGAGATAGGGAAACATGGACACGATGGTCAGCACTGCCACGACGATGCGCAGACCGCGACTTCCGTACCGGTCCGCGTAGTAGTCCGCGGGCGTGATGTAGTTGCGCCGCTTCGAGAGCACGTACAGGCGCGGCGCAAACGCGAGCTGCGCGGTGATGATCAGGCCGATGAGCGGTACGGCGAGAATCCAGATCAGGCCGTTGCGGTAGCCCATGCCGGTGAAGCCGAAAAATGCGTTGCCGCTGTACTGCGTGGCCTGCATCGTGAAGAACAGCACCAGCGCGCCGGTGGCCCGTCCGCCGAGAAAGTAGTCTACCGGGGAGCCGTCACGGGCCCGCGCGCGGGCGAGGAACCCAATGGACAGGGTCGCCGCGAGATAGAGACCGAGCGCCACCATGGCATCGACACCGAGCTCGAGGGTGTCAGTCATGGTCGTCCTCGAGGTGCCACGAGCGCCAGATCCGCCAGGCGGAGAGCAGCGCGATGGCGAGGGTGGCTAGCAGCGAGAGGTGGAACCAGACCGGCAGGTTCCACAGCCTTGGCTCGCTGGTACCCATGAAGGCGTAAGGTGTGACCACGAACAGCAGCGCAAAGATCGTCAGCCAGAAAATCGGGCTGCCAGGCTCACGCTTCTGCTTCATGCGGGCCCGGCGCTCACGACCAGAGCTTCGACGATGCCTTCATGAACCGCAGCATCATGATCATGCTGAGCACGCGGCTGTTGCTGGCGGGCTCGAGCAGCGTCGCTTCGTAGTAGAGGTACTCCGTTTTCGGTGTTTCACCCACTGCCAGAACCCGCGCTTCGGCCTCGTAGTCGTGCTCGACCAATACCGGCCCGGAATGCAGTTGCAGCTCGATGGCGCCGAACAGGCCCACGCCGAAGTCCGGATTGCGCGGCAGAATGCCCGGCTCCGCGGCCCGCAGCGCCTGCACCTGAAGTGCCGGGGTGGCGATGCGCTGGCCGTAGCGGGCAGGGTCCTGGTAGGCCGCCATGGGTTCGGTGATGACGGCAAGCCGCGCTGCCAGCGCGTCCGCGCTGATGCGCGTGGGGATGCGCGTACCGGTATTGCCAGCGGAGACGCCGGCGAGGATGCGAATGTCCCGGGCTGGCGGCATGGCCGCGATGCGCTGGCGCAGCGCGGAGTCCGGATCGGGCCCGCCGACGTTTGCGGTGCCGTCGGCCACCCGGTTTCCATGCGCGTCGTCCATCCAGATGTCGACGTGCGCGCCCCCGGGCCGCGGCCGTCGGGCAAAGGCCTGCACCGGCTCGTTGTCTGTGGTCGCGTACTTGAAATACAGCGACAGGCCGCCGGTCTTAAGCCAGCCCTCGCCCAGTGCGGCCACCAGCAGCGGCGGGAACTGCTCCATATGCAGCGAGCCGGCGACGGTGCCGCCGCGAAAGCCGAGCTTCTGCGCCGTGGCGTCGTCATGAATGCTGCCTGCCCCCAGATGCCGGGCGCTGTTGCGCGGATTCCGCACAGGCCCCGTGAGCACGCCGTCGCGTTCCTGAAAGCTGAATGCTGCCTGCATGACCTGCCTCCGAAGTGTGCCGGGCCCTGCTCAGTCGGGCAGGCCGAGCACCCGCTTGGCGATGATGTTGCGCTGCACCTCCGAAGAGCCACCGGCGATGGTGCCCGCCTTGCGGGCGAGCCAGAACCGGGTTTCCTCCAGCTCGTCTGCCGAGAACGCGTCGCCCTCCCAGCCGATGCCGCGCGTACCCATCATGGACACGATGAGCTCGGTTCTGCGAATGGTGAGCTCGCTGCGATAGAGCTTGAAGATCGAGGTGGCGTGGGTCTGGGTCGCGCCGTCGGCGTTTTCCTCGCGTGCGCGCTTCTGGGTCAGGGCGAAGGCGCGCGCATCCAGCTCATGCTCGATGACCCGCGTGCGCAGCGCCGGATCCGCGATCCGCGCGTTCTCGAGCCCGAGGTAGTGCTGCGCCACCGCGGGGACCGGGCGCGTCTGCGGGGTCGCGCCGGAAATCGACGAGCGCTCGTGCTGCAGCAGCCGTTTGGCGATGGTCCAGCCGCGGTTGAGCTGGCCAACGAGATCCTGCTTGAGCGCCTGGGCGTCGTCGAAGAAGCACTCGCAGAACGGGGACGCTCCGCTGATGAGGCGGATGGGTTTCACCGTGACGCCGGGCTGGTCCATGGAGAACAGCAGGAAGCTGATCCCTTCGTGCTTGGGCGCGTCGAAGTTGGTTCGCACCAGGCAGAAGATCCAGTCCGCGTGGTTGGCGCCGGACGTCCAGATCTTGGAGCCGTTGACGACGAAGTGGTCGCCGCGGTCTTCCGCCCGGGTCTTCAGGCTGGCCAGATCGGAGCCGGCGCCGGGTTCGGAGTAACCCTGGCACCAGCGAATTTCGCCGTTGGCGATTTTCGGCAGGTGGCGCGCCTTCTGCTCGGCGGTACCGTGTTCCAGCAGCGTGGGACCGATCATGGTGGTGCCCATGCCGGTAAGCGGCATCGGCGCGCCGACGTCCGACATGGCTTGCCGCAGGGCGTGATGCTCTTGCGGGCTCAAGCCGGCACCGCCGTACTCGCGCGGCCAGTGCGGCACGGTCCAGCCGCGCTCGACCATGGCGTCGAAATAGCGTTGTTTGTCGGCATCCCCGATGGGCACTTTCCTGCCGCCGCCGGAAACCGCCTCGCTGCTGCCGCGCAGGCTCTCCGGACAGTTGGCTTCCAGCCAGCGTCTGGCCTCGGTGCGGAATGCGTCGAGATTCATTGCTCCTCCCCCTCGATCGAATGCGCTCAATACGGAGCCGCGGTTCGCGAGCCGGCTCAGTCGATGGGGCCGCGCCCGCTCGCGGCGCGCAGGCGGTTGGCCTGCCCGGTGTCCAGGTACTCGTCGATTCGGGTGATTCTGCCGTCTGCTGCCGTGACGAATATGCAGGCAGGGATCGCGAACTCGTCCCCGGACGCCACGCGAACCCTCAGCACATGGCGCTGGAGCATGCGGCCGTCCTCGAGCAGCAGACGCTCGGTGACGTCGTAGCGGATCTCCTGAGCTGCCGCGCACAGGCCGCTCAGCACGGCGAGGTTGGTCGCCTTGTCCTGGCAGGCGTCGTCGAAGTTGTGCCAGACCTGCACGTCGTCGGCGTACAGACGCGCCACGGCGTCGGGATCTTTTGCCTCGATGGCGGCGAACAGCGCTGCTGCCGTTTCCAGATTGCCAGTGCTCACGGTGATGGTTCTCCCTGCCTGCTTCGGCCCCCCGCGTGAAGTCTAGCGCCCGGGCGCGTCGGCGTCAGCCGTAGGATCGGGCGGACGCAGGGGCGCCTGACGCCGGCTCGAGGCGACGGCGCCTGTGTCGCAGGCTCACGGAATCGCGCATACAATCCGGCCCATGCGTCTGCTCTACGTCGACATAGACACCCTGCGCCCGGATCACCTCGGCTGCTACGGCTATGCGCGCCGCACCAGCCCGAACATCGACGCGCTGGCACGCGATGCGATCGTGTTCGAGAACGTGCACGCGTCTGACGTGCCCTGCCTGCCGAGCCGTTCGGCGCTGCTCACCGGGCGATTCGGCATTCACAACGGCGTGGTCAACCACGGCGGTACGGATGCCGACCCGACCATCGACGGCGCCGAGCGCGGGTTTTGGTCGCGCCTGCAGCTCGACAGCTTCCCGTCGCGTCTGAAGCGCGCCGGGCTGCATACCGTGTCCATCAGTTCGTTCGCGCAACGCCACTCGGCGTTCCACTGGTACGCGGGCCTGGACGAGGCCTACGACGTGGGCGGCTACGGCATGGAAGTGGCGGACGATGTGCACAGCATCGCGTCCGACTGGCTTGCCAGGCGCGGCCGGGAAGATGACTGGTATCTGCACCTGCACGTGTGGGACCCGCACACGCCCTATCGCGCGCCGGCCCGCTGGGGCGAGCCGTTCGCCGACGCGGCATTGCCGGCGTGGCTGACGGAGAACGTGCGCGAGGCGCACTGGCGCGGTTGCGGGCCGCACTCGGCGCAGGAGGCGAACGGCTACGCACCAAAGCCGGAAGCTGCGGCGCGCTACCCGCGCCAGCCGCAGCAGATCCCGGACATGGCCGCGGTGCGGCGCATGTTCGACGGCTACGACACCGGCGTGCTGGTTGCCGATGACTTCGTGGGTCGGATTCTCCATCAGCTGGCGGACATCGGCGTGCTCGACGAAACGATCGTGATGATCTCGTCCGACCATGGCGAGACCCTCGGTGAGCTCAACGTCTACGGCGATCACCAGACGGCGGATCAGTTCACCACCCGCGTACCGTTGATTCTGCGTTGGCCGGGTATGGGGGCCGGCACGCGGCTGAGCGCGTTTCATTACCAGATCGACGTTACTGCCACGCTGCTCGAGCTGCTGGGGCAGCGGGTACCGTCGCGCTGGGACGGTCGCAGCTTTGCGCCCGAGCTTCGCGAAGGCGTAGACAGCGGCAGGCAGTATCTGGTGCTGTCGCAGGCCGCCTGGGCCTGTCAGCGCGGCGTGCGCTTTGAAGACTGGATGTACATCGCCACCCGCCACGATGCCTATCATCTCTACCCGCAGGAGATGCTGTTCAACCTTGCCGACGATCCGCATCAGCAGCACGATCTCAGCACCTCGCAGGATGTCGCGCTGGCGCGGGGCCGCGGCCTGCTGCGCTCGTGGCTCGATGAGCAGCTCGCAGGTGATGGCCGCGATCCGCACGACAACGTCATGCGCGAAGGCGGACCCTTTCATGTGCGTGGTCAACTGCCTGCGTATGCCGATCGCCTGCGCGGCACCGGTCGCGGCGCATTGGCGGACGTGCTGCTCAGCCGGCAGGCGCCCCATGCGTAGCCGGCATGCAGCGCCCGCAGTGGAAGACGCTGGGCATGGCTGAGACGCGTCCGAACGTGCTCGTGTTCATGCCTGATCAGCTGCGTGCCGACGCCCTCGGCTGCTTCGGCAACGCGCTCGCGCACACACCGAACATCGACGCGCTGGCTGCCCGCGGAACGCGATTTACCCAGGCGTTCGTGAACCACCCGGTGTGCAGCCCGTCGCGGGTCAATCTGATGACGGGCTGGTATCCGCATACGCGCGGCCACCGTACGCTCACGCATCTGGTGCAGCCGCATGAGCCGAACCTGCTGCGCTACCTCAAGGACGGGGGCTATCAGGTCGCATTCGCGGGTCATCGTGGCGACATGTTCGCGCCTGGCGTCACGCAAGCGAGCACGCACTTCTGCGGCTGGACGACGCGACCGGTTCGCGGTGAGATGAGCATGGGGCCGTGCTTTTCCGAAGACTCGCCTCTGTACCACGCTTTTTTTCACGGCATCCGGCCGACGCGACGCAACTGGGTCGACTTCGACGAAGCCGCGACGCGCACGGCCGTCGACTGGCTCAGCCGGCGGCCTCGGGGTCCCTGGTGTCTGTTCGTGCCGCTGATATTTCCGCACCTGCCGTTCGAAGTGGAGCCCACCTGGCATGCGCTGCACGCCGACAAGCCGATGCCGGCGCCCATCGATCCGGCACGCTGCATCGGCAAACCCGGGTTCATGGCGAGCCTGCGCGGGGCAGCGCACCTCGACGAGCTGAGCCCGGAGCAGTGGGCGGAGATCACGCGGATTTACTACGCGATGATCTCGCGGGTGGACGACCAACTCGGCCGGATCCTGCAGGCGGTAGACGCCATCGGATCCACGGCCGCTACCGACGTGTATTTTTTCACGGACCACGGCGAGTATCTGGGCGACTTCGGGCTGGTGGAGAAGTGGCCCTCCGGGCTGGATCCGTGTCTCACCCGTAATCCGCTGATCGTCGCGGGTCCCGGCGTTCGCGAAGGCGCGACATGCGGGCACTTCGTGGAGATGGTCGACATTCTGCCCACCGTGCTGGAACGCGCCGATCTGCAAGCCGGGCATTCGCACTTCGGGCGCAGCTTCGCCACAGCGCTCTCCGGGGGCGATTCCGACGCGGCACGGCCGTTCGCCTGCTGCGAGGGTGGATTTCGCCGGGAGGACGAAGCGCTGCTCGAGCGACCGGCCGGTGAGTACGCGCTCAAGGGGCGGCTGCAGCACGAGCAGCCGGAACTGGTTGGCAAGGCGTTCTGCCTGCGCAACCAGGCGTGGAGCTACGTCTGGCGCCAGTACGAGGGCGAGGAACTGTACGACCGGGCAACGGATCCCGACGAGACGCGCAACCTGCTCGCCGAGCGGCCGGGCGATGCTGCCGCAGAAGCGGCGGTTGCGGGCCTCAGGCAGCAGCTGTTGGCGTGGCTGGCGGACACGTCGGACGTCATCCCCTGGCAGCCGGATCCGCGTTTTCCCGAGATTCCGAACGGTCAGCACCAGCCGTTCGAACCCTGAGCCGGGCTGCGCCGGGTGCGTCACCATCCGGCTCAGGTGACGGCCGCGATCGCCTGCGGCGGCCCGATGTCCCGGTTGCGCTAAGTGCCCGTGTACGTCGGCTGGCGCTTCTCCAGAAACGCGGCCCTGGACTCCCTGGCATCGTTGGTGGCCCGCCGCGCATAGGATAGCCCGGTCATCTCGTAGCGCAGCGCATCCTCCAGCGGCGCTTCCAGGCTATGCTGCAGCACCCGCTTGGAAGCACGCAGCGCCAGCGGTGGCCACTGCGACATCTGTGCCGCCAGCTCGAGAGACGCATCGATGAGCTGTTCCGGCTCGACGACCCGGTCGAGCAGGCCGATGCGATGCGCTTCTTCGGCAGCCACCGCCCTGCTCGTGTAAATGATGTCGGCGGCCCGCGACTGACCCACGATTCGGGGTAGAAAGAAGCTGAGCCCCGAGTCCGGCGACAGATTGCGTTCGATGAACACCGATTTGAAGCGGCTGTTGGGCGTGCCGACGCGCATATCGCAGGCCAGCGCCAGGCTCATGCCGGCCCCAGCGGCAACGCCGTTGACCGCTGCGATCACCGGCTTGTCCAGGCGGTAGACGCTCACTGCCTGGCGTCCGACCCAGCCGAACTCGTCGAGAAGCTCGTTCTGGGTGGACGCGGATGCCGGCGCGGCGCCGGTGAGGTCGGCGCCCGAACAGAAGCCGCGCCCTGCGCCGGTCATGACCACCACCCGCACCGCATCGTCGGCGCGAGCCGCGGCCAGCGCTTCGGTGAGGGCGTCGCGCAGCTCCGGCGACAACGCGTTGAGCTTCTCGGGCCGGTTGAGCGTGATCAGGCACGTGTGCTCGACCTGATCGACGGTGAGTATGGAACCGCTCATGGCTGCGACCTCCCGCTCAGCTCAGCGTCATGCCCTGCAGGTCGCCGCGCTCGCGCCAGCCCTCCAGCAGCGCATTGAACGCGTTGATGCCCGGTGCGTAGGGGGAGTTCTGCATGCTGGCACCGCTGCCGGTCGTACCCTCACGGTTGTAATAGCCGGGCGTGCATTCCTGAAGGAACGCGGTAGCGCCGGTGCCAGCCAGGGCGATGATTTCCTTCACCCACGCATCCTCGGCCTCGGCCGTGACCTCGACTACCTCTTTGCCGCGCGCGAGCACCTCGTTGATGATGTAGCTCACGTGCACGGCCTGGTCGTCGAACATGGCGGTCATGTTCGGCGACAGGCCGTTCTGATTGATACCGATGGTGAACCAGTTGGGAAAGCCGTGGCTTGCCAGGCCGTGCAGGGTTCGGAATCCGTCGCGCCAGTGGTCGTACAGGGACTGGCCGTTGCGTCCCAGAGTGTCGAAGTCCACGCGCCGGTGCGCCGCCGTGGTGATTTCGAAGCCGGTCGCATAGATGATGCAGTCCACCTCATAGGTGACGCCGTTGGCGACGATGCCCGTTTCCGTGATCCGCTCCACGCCCTTCGCGTCCGAAACGTCTATCAGCTGCACGTTGTCGCGGGTAAAGGTGGCCAGATACTCATCGTTGAACGTCGGGCGCTTGCAGAACTGCCGGTACCAGGGTTTCAGACTTTCCGCGGTCTCCGGCTCGCGAACGGTCTCGTCCACCCGCGCGCGGATCTCGTTCATCTTCTGGAAATCCGCTATCTCGGCGCGCAGCGCCAGCTCCTCCATGTCGAGGTTGCCGGCATCGGGCCGCCGGTTCATCAGCGACAGGCCGATGCGCCTGGCGATGTCGGTCCAGCCGTCCGCGACCAGGTCTTCGCCTACCGGCTGGCCCGCGAGCACCGAAGCGAAATTCTCGCGCCGGGCGCGTTGCCAGCCCGGACCCAGCTGGCTGTACCAGTCTGCATCGGTGGGTTTGTTTCCGCGCAGGTCTACCGAGGACGGCGTTCGCTGAAACACGTAGAGCTGCTTGGCGTGCTTGCCGAGGAAGGGTACGCACTGAATGGCGGTGGCACCGGTACCGATGATCGCTACCCGCTTGTCGCGCAGGCCGGTGAGGTTGCCGTTGTGATCGCCGCCCGTGTATTCGTAGTCCCAGCGGGAGGTATGAAACGAGTGACCTTTGAAATCCGCGATGCCCGGGATGCCCGGGAGCTTCGGTCGATTCGCAGGCCCCGTGGCGTGAATGACGAAGCGGGCCCTGATGTTGTCGTTGCGGTGCGTCGAGACACGCCAGCGGTGATCTTCCTCGATCCAGCGCACCTCGGTGACGCGGGTCTGGAACACGGCGTTGTCGTAGAGACCGAAATACTCGCCGATGCGACGGGTGTGCTCGAAGATCTCCGGTGCGTAGGAGTACTTCTCCTTCGGCATGTAGCCGGTCTCCTCGAGCAGCGGCAGGTAGCAGTAGGATTCGATGTCGCACTGAGCGCCGGGGTAGCGGTTCCAGTACCAGGTGCCGCCGAAATCGCCGCCGGCTTCGATGACGCGGAAGTCCGTGATTCCGCGTTCTTTCAGACGCGCCGCCGCCATCAGGCCGCTGAAACCCGCGCCTATGACCGCCACGTCGATTTCCAGATCCAGCGGCTCGCGCTCGAAGCCGGGATCGACATAGGGGTCGTGGTCGGCATAGTGAGCGAACTCGTCGGCCGCTTCGACGTATTGCGCCTCGCCGTCGGTACGAATGCGCTTGTCGCGCTCGTGGCGGTACTTCGCGCGCAGTGCCTCCGGATCGAAATCCAGATCGGGAAACAGGTTGTGCAGCCTCTCACGCTCGCTTGCCATGGATCTTATCCCCCTTTCGTGGTTGAACCTGTGGCCAGGGAGAATACCGTAGTGGCGGGTGGGTTTCCCAGGGTACCTGGGACATCTGCGGCAACCTGCCGGCGAGGGCCCTTCAGCACGGCGTGATCGGCGCGGGCAGGCGTGTCGTTCCGTTTGTTTCTCTGCATTCGGCAGAGCTGCCGCCGACGGTAAGGCGACAGCTCTGCCCGGCAGTGACTAGCGGAGAATCACCGGTCGGAAAGAGAACACATTTTCCGAGTCCGGATCGACGGTCATTTCGACCCAGCTGTTGTCGGTTTCACCGAAACCTTCCACGCGGGTGAAGTTCGCGGTCACCCGGGTAGTCTCGCCGTTCCCGTCGAGATCGTACATGGCCTTGTCGATCTTGAAGTAGTGGGAATCGCCATGAATCAGCAATACCTGACCCTGGTAGCTCTGGGTTTCTTCGACCAGGGTATGGAAGAAGTCGGCATAGCCGTTGACCGCGGGGTCGAGGCTCGGCAGAAAATCTTCTGCATAGCCGCCGTCGCTGAGCTCGAACGGGAAGAAGATGTCGGCCTGGATCACCAGCACTATGCCGGCGTAGCGCTTGGCCCGGGCCCTGGCGAACGCCTCCTTCAGCCAGGCGATGTTCTGGACGTTGCGCGCCTGATACTCGGCGGTTGCGGCGGCACAGTCGGCAGCGGTCCGATTGGACTTGTTGTAGCACTGCTTGTCGGTCGCCACCAGGTTGTTGTTGCTGCCCGGAACATGCAGCGCCACGAACGCCACGTTGCTGCGAACGAACCGGCTGTTCTCGCTGTACTCCTGGCCCAGAAGTCCCTGGCGCTGCACCTTGATCGGGTGGCGGCCCTGACTGACCGGCTTGCTGAAGAACACCTGGCGCAGATAGGCAAGGCGCTCGAGCGGGTCGTAGGAGTCGTTGCTGGTTCTGTGGCAGTCGGTCCACTCGTTGTCGCCCAGAGAATACAGCGTGGGTGCTCGCAGCTGGTTGAAGGCATCGAGGACGTCCTGGCCGATTGCCTGGTCGGTGCAGGGGCTGCTGCCATTCTTGGTGTCGCCGGCGTAGAGGGTGAAGTCCACGCGATGCGCGTTCATCGAAGCGATGGTCTGCTGCTTCATCGCCTCTTTCTGCGCGGGATCTGCGGCGTAGAACTGATCACCCCAGACGGCGACCTTCAACGTTTCGTGTCTGCTGGAGCCGCCCCTGCCGTCGCGATCGGCATGGTCGCGATCGCCATGGTCGTCCGCTGCGGCGGTGCTTCCCGTCAGGACCGCGCAGGCTGCAACGGCGCAAAGCGCCATCTTCCTCAACATAGTGTTTCTCCCGGAATTCGGATTGGGTTCGAGCCGTCGAACGGTCCGATTTCGGGTCGTCCGCGACGGGGAACGACTCTAGTCTCCGGGGTATGACAGCCCGATGACGACTGGGTGACAGTTTTTAGAAGGCCGTCGGCGACCTTCGATCAGCACGCGATCGCGCACACCTGCATGGCGCCGTTACCGCGCCATGCAGGTCGCGCGCTGCCTCAGGGCTGCTGCGCCTGATAGATGATGGTGCGCAGAAATCCCGCCTGGCGCGGCAGATCGCTCTCGCCGGTGGGGAAACCGTTGGCCTGCATGAGAAACGCCATCACGTCTGCGGTGTCCTTGCGCGACAGCGTCCCCGGCGCGTTCTGCGGCATGGAGATGCGGATGCGTTCGAGCATCGCATCCAGCGGCACGCCGCTCCAGTTGGAGGCGAAGTTGCCGCCGGTGAGCGCGGGCGCGGCGTCGATGCCGCCGAGCTGGGGACCGTGACACTGGCTGCACTGGCTCATGTACAGTGCCTCGCCGCGATCGGCCTGCTCGGCGCTGTAGATCCCGTCCCAGGTGGTGGTCTCGGCCCGCGCCTGCGCGGCCGCAGCGACCGCGAGTGCGGCCGCCAGCTGTATGAGGTACTTCGTCACTTCACACCCTCGTTTCATCGATCAGTCGTTTGGCAGTTTGAACGCAATGTACTCGCCGGAGTAGGGTCCGCCGCTCACTGCGACCACGATGTACTGCTGGCCGTTCGCCAGGTAGGTCATGGGCGAGCCGCTCTGCGGGGCGGGCATCCACACTGCGCCCAGCTCCTCGCCGCTGGCCTTGTCGTAGGCGCGCAGCATGGCGCCGCGCGGATGGTCCTTCGTGGTGGTGACCTGCGGGTCGCCGAGGATCACCAGGTTTTTGGTGATCACCAGGCCGACGTTGCCGCGTTGCCCTGTCTTGGGGATGTCCATGCCTTTCAACGCCGGGTGATTGCGCACCTGGTCGGGCGTGTCGCCGTGGGGCACCTGCCAGAGCAGGTCGCCCTCGTGCAGGTCGATGGCGGCCAGCACGCCGTAGGGGGGCTTGACGATCCGCAGCCCGTCCACCTCCAGGCGCGGCACGGGTTTGCTCTCCTGTACCATCTCGCCGGCGAATTCCTGCGGCTTGGGTGCATCCGGATTATCGCCGGCGCCGGCCGCGTGATACAGACGGAAGCTCTGACCCTTGACGCCATACAGGTAACGCACGTCCGAGTAGCCTTCGGGCGGCTCGGTCACCGACGCCCCGGAGACGAAGGAGTTGGCGGCCGGCAGGTAGGCTATGCCGGTTTCCGGATCCAGGCCGCCGCCGGGCCAGTTGGTGCCGCCTGACGCGTTGCCCACGACGATGGCACCGGCAATGCCGTCCACGGTGCCTGCCACGGGCGGGTTGTAGATGGGCCCGTTCTTGTAGTGCGTCATGATCTCTTCGGCCTTGGCGCGCAGCTCGGGCGTGAAGTCGATGAGATCGTCGGGCAGCACCAGGTGATTGCGCGCATAGGCGGGCGGCTTCGTGGGGATCGGCTGGGTCGGAGCCGTCTTCTCGCCGGGCACGTCGCTCTGCGGCATGGGTGTTTCGACGATGGGCCAGATGGGTTCGCCGGTAATGCGGTCGAACACGTACAGGTAGCTCTGCTTGCTGGGCACGGCCACGACCTTGCGCATCTTGCCGTCGATCTCGACGTCGGCGATCAGCGGCGCCGAGGACATGTCGTGGTCCCAGATCGGGTGGTGCACGAACTGGAAATGCCAGAGGCGCTTGCCGGACTTGAGATCGACCGCCACCAGGCTCTCGCCGAACAGATTGTCGCCCGGACGCTCGCCGCCGTAGAAGTCGGACGTAGGTGACTCCACCGGCAGATACACGATGCCGGCGTCTTCGTCTACGGTGATCTGGGTCCACACGCCGGTGTTGCCGTTGCGCGCCCAGGAGCCGTCTTCCCAGGTATCGTTGCCGAACTGGCCGGGTCCCGGCATGGTGTCGAAGCGCCACACCATCTTGCCGGTGCGGACGTCGAACGCGCGCACCAGGCCCTTGGAGTTGTTCGATGTGGGCACGGTGAAGCCTTCGGCCATGGCGGAGCCGACGATGATCCGGTCGCCCACCACGGTGGGGGCGGAGTGCAGGCCGATCTCCCCGGTGACCAGGTCGATCTGCTCGCCGGCGCCCTTGATGACCCCGACTTTCAGGTCCACCACGCCGTCCTTGCCGAACTTGCGGATGGGTACGCCGGTCTTCGCGTCCAGCGCGATCAGCCGGTAGCCGGGCGTGACGTAGAACACCCGCTCATCACCCTTGCCGTCGGTCCAGTAGGACAACCCCCGACCGGAGAGCTGGCGTGGCGCGTAGCCGCCGCGCGCACCTTCGCGCTCGCTGTGCATCCAGATCAGCTCGCCGGTGGCTCCGTCCAGCGCGATGGCGGCGCGGCGCGTTCCGGCGGTTGTGTACAGAATGCCGTTCACCGCCAGCGGCGTACCTTCCAGCTTGTACTCGGGCCGGCTGCCCAGGCTGTCGGTCTTGAACGACCATGCCTGCTCGAGGTCTTCGAAGTTGTCGGCGGTGATCTGATCGAGCGGCGAGTAGCGTGTGCCGCGAACGTCACCGGTGTAGCTGGGCCAGTCGCCCTTGGCGGTGGACGGCAGTTCGGGGGCGGCCGCCTGTGCCGTGCCGAGCGTGCCCGCCAGCGCGAATGCCGCAGTGATTTGAATGACGGCCCTCCGCATCGGCGGCCTGTGGACTTGCACCTTCATGAAGCTCCCCTCTTCGGAATCGACAGCGAATTAGGACGGGAAGCCTACTTGGATTGTGCGGTCGGGGCCAGTGTGCCTGGGCATCGGCAACTGGCGCCCGCCGAGGGCTCAGTCGAAACCGCTGGCGCTTACCCGGTGGCAGCCGCTGGCGCCGCAGTTCTTGTTCTGCTCGACCGTGCCGCTCTTGCCGCCGATGTGTCGGTCCTTGGGGCGAAAATCCCGTGCATGGCAGGCCGCGCAGTAGGGCGCGTACTGCGGTGACGGATACACGAAGATCGCATCCACGCTGGCCCCGTGACAGCCGGTGCAGCCCGGGTCGCGGCGGTGGTCGCCGGGGTAGTTGCCCTGCGGGTCGTGGCGGAAGCTGGTTGGCGCCCAGCCAGCGGTGGTATGGCACTCGTCGCACTGCACCGTGGTGGCCAGGTGACCCAGCGGCTTGAAGGTGGCGCCACCGCCCTGCGTATGACAGTCATCGCAGCGCCCGACGGTGCTGCTGTCGTGTACCCAGGAACCGCCCACGAAGGTCGCCGTGGTGTGGCAGAAGTGGCAATCCAGCGAGGTCTGCAGGTGCGCCGGGTTGGTCTTGGCATCCTTGCCGATTGCGGTCACGCCATCGTGGCAGCTCTCGCAGCCGTCGACGATGCCGGTGTGGTCGAAGGTTGCCGGCGTGAAGGCGCGGGTATTGTGGCATACGCCGCAGTCCTGGTTGGTCGGAAGATGCGTGTCCGACTTGCCTGTGGCGAAGCCCGCATCGTGACACGAGGCGCAGTTGTCGACGATGCCCACATGGTCGAAGGTGGCCGGCAGGAAGCCGGTGGTCTGGTGACAGTTCACGCAGTCCTGATTGGTCGGCACGTGCTTGTCCGGCTTGCCCGTGGCGGTGCTGCCGTTGTGGCAGGACGCGCAGTTGCCGGTGATGCCCTGGTGATCGAACTTCGCCCCTGCGAAGGTGGTGGGCGTGTGGCATGCCGAGCAGTCCTGGGTGATCGGGATGTGCGGCGGATTGGTCTTGGCCTCGGTGCCGATGGCGTCGACGCCGTTGTGGCACGAGGCGCAGTTGTCGACGATTCCCGTATGGTTGAACACCGCCGGCGCGAAGCTGCCGCCCGGGACGTGGCAGGTACCGCAGTCCTGCGTAGTCGGCACGTGCGGAGGATTGACCTTCGCGTCCTTGCCGGTGGCGTCGACGCCGTTGTGGCAGGAGTCGCAACGCGCCCCGATGACCTCCGGGCCGTTGTGGTCGACGAACGCGTCGGCGAAGTTGCCGGTGTTGTGGCAGGTACTGCAGTCACCGCTGGTGTTCTGGTGGATCGGCGTGCTCGGTGCGCCGCGGGCGCCCAGCGCGACGAAGGTCGTGCTGCCATCATGGCACGAGGCGCAGTTGCCGGTGATGCCCACGTGGTCGAACGTCGAGGGCACGAATGCCGTGTTGGTGTGGCAGAAGTTGCAGTCCTGAGCCGTCGGCAGGTGGCCGACGCCTTTCACCACGTCGGGGTTGTTCGGGAAAAACCTGCCGGTGTGGCAACCTTCACAGCCGCGGACGATGTCCGGGTGCAGCGAAATCAGGAACGTGGTCGACGTGAACGTGGTCGTCGAGTCGTGACAGACGCTGCAGTCGTCCTGGGCCGGAATGTGGGTTGCCGGCTTGGGCGTGCCGATGCCGGTTGCGTGACAGGACGCGCAGTCGTTCGGGTCGATTCCTTCATGGTTGTAGGTAATACCAGCGAAGGTCGTGAAGTCGTTGATGTTGTGGCATGACGAGCAGTCCAGATCGGTCGGCACGTGGTTCTGCGGCTTGCCGATGCTGATCTGGTCGTTGTGGCAGGCCGCGCAGTTGCTGGTGTCGATGCCGACGTGATCAAAGGTCGCGTCGGCGAAGGCGGTCGTATTGTGGCAGGCCGCACAATCCTCAGTCGTCGGCAGGTGGTTCGGCAGTTTGCCGACGCTGATCACGTTGTCGTGGCAGGCCTCGCAGCCGCTGACCACGCCGAAGTGATCGTATGTTCCCGTGGCGAAGGTGCCGGGTGTGTGGCACACCGAGCAGTCCTCGGTGGTGGGCATGTGGTTCGGTGACTTGCCAACGGCGGTCACGCCGTGGCACGAGGCGCAGTTGTCGACGATGCCGGTGTGGTCGACGAACGCATCGGCGAAACTCGTGGTGTTGTGGCACATGCCGCAGTCTTCGGACGTCGCCGGGTGCGACGCGGCCGAGGACTTGCTGCGCGCATTGATGCTGGTGGCGTCGTTGTGGCAGGACTCGCAGGGCTGTACCGCCGGATCGATGCGGTGGTTGAACACGCCGCCCATGCTGAAGGTCGCGACGCTGTGGCACTCGCCGCAATCGACGAAGGTCTGCGGATGTCCGGCGATCGGACCGCGCGCTGATACCCCGTGACAGGAATCGCAGCGGTTGCCGACCACGTCCGGACCGAAGTGATCCGGGAAGGGCTCCAGGAAGGTCGCCGTCGTGTGGCAGGCGATGCACTCCGAGGTCGTATCGGGATGAGGTGGTGTCGGCGTTTTGCCTCTGGCTACGCCGCCGTTGTGGCAGTCGCTGCAACCGCCCACGACGCCGGTGTGATCGAAGCTGCCGTCCGGGTTGAGCGCGACGAAGCTCGTGGTGTTGTGGCAGTTGTCGCACTCGGCCTGGGTGGCCGGGTGCACGTCCGATTTGCCCCGGGCGCGCACGCCGTCGTGACATTCGCTGCAGGCGCCGAACACCTCGCGGTGATCCACGAAGTGGATGTCCGCAAAGCCCGCCGGCGACGGCGTGTGGCAGGTGCCGCACAGGTCCGTGGTCGCCATGTGATCCAGCGATTTCCCGGGGATCGGGCTGAATGCATCGACGTGACAGTTGACGCAGTTGGAGGACAGGCCCTCGTGAAACGTGCTCTGGCTTCCGGGATCGGAGGCCACCACGACCTGAACCGCGCGCCTGCTGGTGACGCCGTCGGCGCTGACCAGCAGCTGCACGACGTAGGTGCCGGCCACATCCGGCACGAACGAGGGGTCCGCGAAGGTCGCGTCCATGAGTTCGGCGGTGCTGCCGTCCGGCATCGATGAGAACGACCAGTCGAAGGTCAGAACCTGGTCCGGCGAGCTGATCGATTTGCTGCCGTCCAGCACTGCCGTGTCGCCGACGCTGGTCTGGACGATGGGGCCGGGTCGGGCCACGACGTTGGTGATGCCGTCCGGAGTCGCGCCGGGAATCGGCACAGGGTCGGAGGATTGGCTGCCGCCGCCCGAGCAGCCGCCGAGCACGAGTGCCAGGAGCAATCCAGGCAGGCATTCTGTGAAATTGCCTGACAAAAGCCGTTTCAGCATGGTTACTTCACTGGCCCCGTTTGTCGTCTGATTCAGCCTATTCGACCGGCCCGAGGGGGCCCATGCTGGGCGTCATCATTCCGTCCTTTATACGGATTGAGAAAATCCAGCCTGTGATCCCCGTCACGAATTAAAACACATTGGGGAACATTTTCCCCACAACTTCCCCGCATATGATTCAGATGGGTGCCGGATGGCGCCGGGAGCTTCCGCCTCCGGAGCACCCCGGCAGGCGTTGCCGGCGGCTCCCGTCACGGGCGCGGGGCATCCGCCCGCTCGTCGTAGCCGAAGGCGGCCGCCAGGTAAGCGATCGCCTGCGGGCTGTCCCAATCCCTGGCACCATGCACTTTTCCGAGCACCCGGCCATTGCCGTCCACCAGCACGGTCAGCGGTATCCGTGATGCTCCGAGAAGGTTCTCGAGCTGCAGCCGGTAGTCGATGAAGTGCCTGATGGTGGAGTTGGATGCGCTCAGGAACGCCATGGCACGCTCAGGATAGTCATCCGTGGAGATGCCTATGACGTTGAACACGCCCGAACCGCCACGCGCCGCGAGCCGCTCGAGCGATGCCATTTCGGCTCTGCACGGGCCGCACCAGCTGGCCCAGACGTTGATGATCAGCGGCCTTCCGCGAAAGTCGTGCAGCGTTCCGGCAGGACCGTTCAGGCCGCGCAGCATGGCGTCGGGCAGCGTCTCGCCCACGTCGATCTCGCCGGGCGCTGCCGCTGCGGCCGGCGCGCCGGCAAGACACAGCGTAAATGCGATGACAAGCAGTCGATTCATGCGCGAACGTTGACCCCGTCGGCGCCGCGGTGCAATTGCGGCCCCGTGACCCTGATCACAGTTAAGCACAACGAAGCGTCTTTGCCGTCGTCGCCCGTGCCGAGGGAAACGGTCCGCGGGGCACAGGCTGTGGCTCGCGTCTCCGCCGCGCGCCCCGATCGAGCTGCGTACCGGGCGAGGGAGTGGACGCAAAAACCCGACTTGGGTTCAAATTGCCGGTTCCCGAGAGCGGCCGCCGCGATCTGCGGCGCAGCGGGAGATCGGCAGCAGGGGAATTTCGATGACCGAGTCCGTGTTGATGGACCTGCGGGATGGCGTCCTGACGGCGACGTTGAACGAGCCCGAGACGATGAACGCGCTGAGCGAGGGCGTCGCCAGCGGCATTCTCGCCGCGGTGCGGCGGGCCAACGACGACGTTGACGTTCGCGTGCTGCTGCTGACGGGCAGCGGACGGGGCTTCTGTGCCGGCGCGGCCGTCGGCGGGATGGGCGGCGGGCGCGCCGGCGTCGCCAGCCGCAAAGCTCGGCTCGATCAGCAGGGCGCGTCGGCGAGAACCGTAGAAGCCTTTGCTGGTTGCGAAGTGCCCATCGTGGGCGCGATCAACGGAGCGGCCGTGGGGGCGGGATTCGGCATTGCCACCTGCTGCGATGTGCGGATCGTCGCTGAATCGGCCCGGATGGGTTCGATATTCATCAAGCGCGGGCTCGCCTCCGACTACGGCGTGAGCTACTGGCTGCCCAGGATCATCGGCATCGGCCGTGCTTACGACCTCATGTATACGGGAGAGCTGCTCGATTCGGCACGCGCCCTGGCGCTCGGCCTCGCGAATCGCGTAGTGCCGGACGATCAGCTGATGGCCGAGGCGCGCAGCTACGCGCAGATGATCGCCGATGGCCCGCCCATGGCTTACACGCTGGTTCGGCGCATGCTGTTGCGCTCGGGCGACATGGGGCTTGCGGAGTTTGCGGAGTACGAATGGAGCAATCAGCGGTTGCTGCTGCAGAGCAAGGACGTGGCGGAAGGGTTCCGCTCGTTCATGGAGAAGCGGCCGCCCCGGTTCACCGGTGAGTGAGCGGTGCCGCCGCGCGCTGCACCGCCCGAAGACGATTTCGACGGGTATCGACAGGTATATGAAGGAGCAACATCAATGAGCGAAGCAGCACAGCTGAGTGAGTTTCGTGCCGAGGTCCGCGAGTGGCTTCGGCAGAACTTTCCGCCTTCCCTCCAGCACAGGAATCCGGGCATGGAGGCCGAGAACGAGGCGGCACTGGGCGAAGACCTGCACGTCTGGCGCGAGCGTCTCGCCGCCCAGGGCTGGGGCGCTCCGACCTGGCCGCGCGAGTATGGCGGCGCCGGCCTGTCGCACCCTGAGGCGCGGGTGATCAACGAGGAGATGACCCGCATAGGCGCGTTCAACCCCATCCCCATGATGGCCGGGATGGGCGTGACGATGGTGGGACCCACGGTTCTGGAGTACGGCACCGAGGACCAGAAGCGCCGGCACCTGCCCGGGATTGCCAGCGGCGCGGTGCGCTGGTGCCTGGGGCTGTCCGAGCCGAACGCGGGTTCCGACCTGGCGTCGCTCACGACCAAGGCCGAGGACAAGGGCGACACGTTCGTGATCAACGGTCAGAAGATCTGGACATCCGGCGCGAACATCTCTCAGTGGTGCGGCGCCCTGGTGCGCACGGATCCGAAAGCGGCCAAGCGCGACGGAATCAGCTTCGTGATGCTGCCCATGGATCAGCCGGGCGTGGAAACGCGGCCGATCAAGCTCATCGCCGGGGCGTCGCCGTTCTGCGAAACCTTCTTCAACAACGCGGTGGCCGACAAGACCGATCTGCTCGGAAAGCTCAACGACGGCTGGAGCGTGGTCAAGCGGCTGCTGCAGCACGAGCGTCAGAGCCAGACCGGGCAGCGTGGCGCGGTCGGCGGGCCCAAGCCGACACCCATTCAGGAGCTGGCTAAACGCTACGTGGGCAGCAACGACGACGGCACGCTGGCTGACGCAGACCTGCGCTCGCGGCTCGTCAATCATCTGATGGATGCCAAGGCCCACGGCCTCACCATCAGCCGCATCACCGCGGAAGCGCGGGGCAAGGTGCAGGTCAGCGCTGCGGCATCGATCCTGAAGAATTCGGCTACCCGGGTGGCGCAGACCAAGGCGGAACTCGCGCTGGAAATCATGGGCGGGCAGGGGCTCGGCTGGGAAGGGGAAGCCTTCACCAGCGAGGAGCTCGCCAGCGTTCGCGAATGGCTGGCGGGCAAGGCCATGTCCATTTACGGCGGTTCCTACGAGGTACAGAACAACATCATTTCCAAGAACATTCTGGGCCTGCCCGAAACCACTCAGAAAGGCTAGGCGATCGACGCACGACCGCGCGATTCAACGACACAGAGAAACGAACGATGGCAGCACTGACCGAAGAACAGTCGATGATCAAAGACCAGGCGTCCGCCTGGGTGAAGGCGGAGTCACCCGTGCAGAAGTTTCGCGAGATGCGCGACAGCGGCGTGGCCCAGGGATTTCAACCGGCCACCTGGTCGGCGATGGTGGATATGGGGTGGACGGGCATTCTGATTCCCGAGCAGTACGGCGGTTCGGATCTCGGCTATCTGACGTTCGGTGTGGTGCTGGAAGAACTGGGCCGTCAGCTGGTGGCATCGCCGCTGTTTGCCTCGGCCCTGGTGGGTGCGTCGGCGGTCCTGCTGGGCGGCAGCGAGGCGCACAAGCAGAAGCTGCTGCCGGCAATGGTGGACGGGTCGGAGATCCTGACGCTGGCGGTGGACGAGGGGCCGCGGCATGCGCCCGCCCGCACCGCCCTGCGTGCGGAGCGGACGGCCTCGGGCTTCAAGCTCACCGGCACCAAGACCTTTGTCGCCGAAGGTCTGGCGGCGACGACCCTGATCGTACCGGCGCGGACCAGCGCGGCTGCCGGTGACACCAACGGCATCACGCTGTTTCTCGTGCCTGCCGGTGTCGCGGGCCTCACGCGCCAGCGTCTGAGCACCGTGGACAGCCGCGGCTACGCCAACGTCGAGCTTGCCGGCGTGGCGGTCGGCGCGGATGCCGTGCTCGGCGAGGTAGATCAGGGCTTCGCGCTGCTGGAGGCGATCCTGGACCGCGCCCGCGCCGGCCTGGGCGCGGAGATGCTCGGCACGGCCGCGCAGGCGTTCGACATGACCCTCGAGTATCTCAAGACCCGTGAGCAGTTCGGTCGCGTGATCGGCTCGTTCCAGGCGCTCGGTCATCGTGCCGCGGAGCTCTTCACCCGCATGGAGCTGGCCCGCTCGTGTGCGGAAGCCGCGCTGCAGGCAATCGATGCGCAGGCCGAGGACGTCGCGCAGCTGTGTGCGCTATCCAAGTGCAGGGTCGGGGATTTTCTGCACGAAATGTCCAATCAGCTGATCCAGATCCACGGCGGCATCGGCATGACCGACGAGTTCGACGCCGGCTTCTACCTCAAGCGGGCTCGCGCACTCGAGGCGCTGTACGGCAATCAGGCGTTCCACCGCGACCGCTACGCGCGGCTGCTGGGCTTCTGAACTCCGGCATGGCGGTCGCGCCGCGGCGGCGCCGCCGCGTGGCAGCGGCCCATGCCCGACCGGTCAGTCGAGCCAGGCACCGCCCGCGTCGACCGTTTCTATGTTCAGCTGGCCGGCGAGCCCCGCGGCGCGGTGCACGCCGATCTCCTGCATCTCGGGGGACTGCATCATCTCCAGCATTGCCTGGCGCGACGGGTACATGGCAATGGCGACCTTGTCCCACAGCTCCTCCACCCGGCCGAGCATGAGCCGTTCGACGGAAGCGCTGAACATGGCGGCGCCGCCGAATTTCGGCAGCAGCTCGGAAACCGCATCACCGTAGAGCATGTAGGCCTGCTCGCCGGTGAGGTCGGTGTCCCGGCCATCCGCGTACTCGGCCCTGGGTTTGAACTTGAGCAGGTTCACCATGTAAATGGGACCGTCCGCCCCGGCCTCGAAGAACCCTTTGATCTGCGCCTCGTCGGGGTAGACGCTGTTCTCGACTTCCATGCCATGCTCCTGTAATTCGGCGCGGTCGACGCGCGCGGTCACTTCAAGATGATCGACTCGCAATTGGTGCCCGCGAGGGCCGCGTCCACCTGGCCCTGCGCATTGCTGCCAAGCCTGCGGTACTCCTCGTTGATCCACTGCAGGCACTTGACCTGATAAGGAAAGGTCGGCTGCACCCACGGCCTGCCGTCGATGACGGTCTCGAACTGCGCCGCGCCGGTGTTGGCGGCTTGCGCATTGGCCAGCAGCGCGGGTGCGTAAACGCGGCCGATCTCGGCGAGGAGTTCGCCCAGGTGCGTGCTCACCTCGTCCAGCGTGAGCCAGGCATCGGCGTCGGCGGGATGCCCGCTGAGATCGTCGGTCACGTCTGTCCACGCCGTCACCCGCGGCGCCTGTTCGAGACAGATGGCGGCAGGCGTCGGGTCGAACTTTGCGAGCTGCGTGAGCTGGGCATAGATGCCGAAGTCTGCCGACGAGGGGCGATCGCCGAGCACGAACTGATGGCGCTGGATCAGCGCGTCCATGATGCCGAGGAAGCGCTTGTAGCTGTCTTCGATCACCGGTGCCGTGACGTCGTTGGACCCCACCACGTACAGGCGCGAGATCTGCCGTTCGGAGATGTAATCGCCCATTTTCCGCAGCTGCTGCTCGGGCAGCTGCAGTCCGCGCCAGCGGGGCAGAATCGTGCCCGCGGTACGTATGTCGTCGGCATAGTGCCAACGGTAGTGGAACATCGCCTTGGTGAGCCACTCGTCGGCGTAGTCCTCGATGAGATAGTTGAGAAACGCCAGTGCCGGGTTTGGCGGCAGCGTCTCCCGCCCGGAGAACTCGCGTTCGAAACGGCGGATCAGAGGGGTCGAGTCCACTTCCGCGGCCAGCTGGCCGTCCGCGTCGGGCAGGTAGAAGGTAGGCAGCAGGTTGACCTTGGGCTCCGGCAGGCCGGCAGCGCTCGCCTGGTCGCCGAGCAGGAGCTGGTAGCGGATGTGCCGGTAGCGCAGGTACGCGAGCATTTTCCGCGTGTACGGCGAGCCGGGCATGCCTTTGAAGAGCACGGGTTCCTGAATGGTCATCAGCGTAATTCCCCCTTTTGCGCATCTCGACGGCGCGGATCTCGGGCAACTTTGACACGCCGAAAATCTAATGTCACTATCCGTGACAAATAAACGGAGCGCTCCCGCATGGTGCGGTTGTCCGATCTGCCGGCTTACGAGCGCGAGCACCTGTTGAGCAAGAACATGCAGCCGCTCGGGCCGACGCCATGGGCGGGCACCGGCAAGCCCGTTGCTTCGATGCGGATCGCTCTGATCACCACGGCGGGGCTGCACTCCCGTGACGACGCGAGCTTCGAGCTTGCCGATGCGGGCTTCCGTCCGATACCGGTGGAAGCGAACGCTGGCGATCTGGTCATGTCGCACAGCTCGGCGAACTTCGACCGCAGCGGCTTTCAGGAGGACGTGAACCTGGTGTATCCGATCGATCGTTTCAGGGAGCTCGCCGGCTCCGGAGCGATCGGTTCGCTTGCCAGCGTCCACTACAGCTTCATGGGCGCCGGCCTGCTTCCGCAGGCCTACGAACACAGTGCCAGACAGGTGGCAGGCCTCCTGAAGCAGGACCAGGTCGACGCGGTGTTCCTCACCCCGGTCTGACCCAACTGCACCCGTGCCGTGTGCGCGATCGGCTACTTCCTCGAAAGCGAGGGCATCATGACCACCGGCATCAGTCTGGTCCGGGAAAATGCCATTGCACTGGCGCCGCCGAGAACCCTCTGGGTGTCGTTCCCCCTGGGGCGACCGCTGGGAAGGCCCAACGATCCGGACTTCCAGCACCGTGTGATCGCTGCTGCGCTGGATCTGCTGACACGCCCGGCCGGCCCCGTGCTCGAAGATTTCCCGCTGGACGTTCCCGCGGCCGATCCGGCGCACGCGCCTTCCTGCCCGGTTTCGTTCGCGCATGAGGCAGAGGAGACGGACACGTGGCAGGCACAGCTCGCGCGCGAGCTCGCGCTGCTGCGGCCCTGGTACGAGCTCGGCCGGCGGCGACGCGGACGCACGACGGTGGGGGTCTCGCGCAGCAGCATCGATGATGTCTTCAGGCAGCTGGGACAGGTGCTGGACGACGACGCGTTGCCGGTGACGGAGCTCAAGTGGTTCAAGCTTGCCATCGAAGACGCCAAAGCCTTCCATTCGGAGGCGCTTACCGCACAGCCGGGCGAGCACGATGCCGACCGCATTCGGTCCGCGCTCTGGCATGAATCCAGGCTCGGCGCGGCCCTCGCCGCCCTGTACGACATGTTCCGCCGGCATCCGACGCTGCACCCCTACGCGCGCATGGTGGCCCCGCGCGTAGCCGTCGGCGGCTCCACCGGTGAGGAACTGGCCCTGGGTCCCGGCAACGTTTCCGGCACACGGACGGAACGCGAATGATCCGCATCACACCGCTGAAGCAGGGCTTTGTCGCCGACGTGAGCGGCGTCGATCTCAGGCAGCTCAGTGCTCCCGAGTTCGATGCGCTCTATGGAGCCTGGCTCGAGTTCGGTGTGCTGCGCCTTCGGGGTCAGCCGTTGAGCCAGGACGAGTTGCAGGCATTCAGCCAGCATTTCGGGCGGCTCGAAGAGATGCCCCTGGGGCGCATGCCCGAAGCGCAGCGCCGCAGGATCGCAAACCGCTACGTGACGGTGCTGTCGAACATTCTGGTGGACGGCAGGCCCATCGGCGGTCTCGGCAATGCCGAGGCCAGCTGGCATTCCGACATGACCTACGTCGAGCGGCCGCCACCGGCCAGCGTGCTGCTCGGCGTCGAGATCCCGCCCGCCGGAGGCGATACCTGGTTTGCCGATCAGCAGGCGGCTTACGCAGCACTCCCGGAGCCGTTACGGGCACGCGTTGCCGGGCTCTCCCTCAAGCACGATGCCGCGCATACCAGCATCGGCTCCCTGCGCCCGGGCTTCGAGTCCTTTGACGATCCGCGCGATGCGCCGGGTGCCGTACATCCCATCGTCAGAATCCATGACGAAACCGGCAGACCCTGCCTGTATCTCGGCCGGCGTGAGTGGGCCTACGTCCCCGGATTGACGCTGGCAGAAAGCGAAGCGCTGCTCGATGAGCTGTGGCAGTACGCGGTGCTGCCGCAGCACGTCTGGCGCCAGCAGTGGCGGCCCGGCGACCTGGTCGTCTGGGACAATCGTCGCGTTCTGCACCGCCGTGACGAGTTCGATGCGGACCATCGGCGTCTGATGTGGCGTTGTCAGGTGTTGAGCCGGGACGCCGAGGCTCAGCCCGGGTAGCGGCCTCGACCCTGGAAGCTGCCGCCGTCAGCGGTTCGCGCCTGTGGGAATCTGATTGAACGGAATCCCCTTGTCGGCGCGCATGTCTTCCGGCAGACCCAGCACACGCTCGGCAATGATGTTGCGCAGTATCTGGTCGGTGCCGCCTTCGATGCGCACCGCCGGCGAGCGCAGCAGCATGGCCTGAAAACGACCCGCGCCTTCGGCGACGTCCGGGTCGGTGAGCGCGCCGCCGAGCCCCTGCAGGTCCAGCGCGAACTTGGCCACGTCCTGCATCATGGTTCCGGCCACCAGCTTGCCGATGGAGGCCTCCGGTCCCGGAGTCTGCCCTTTGGACAGCGCCGTGATCAGCCGTGACGCCGTGTTGCGCAGACCCGATGCCTTCACGTGCCATTCGGCCAGCTTCGAACGCACGGCGGGGTTGTCCAGCGCGACGCCATTGCCGAGCGGCAGAGACTCCACGAGTTCTTTCAGGTCCGGATAGCCCGTGGCGATGCCGCCGCCGATGGCCAGGCGCTCGTTCATGAGCGTCGTGAGTGAGACCCGCCAGCCGTCGCCCACGCCACCCAGGCGTTGTGCGTCCGGGATACGCACGTTGTCGAAGTACACCTCGTTGAACTCGCTCTGACCGTTGGCCTGCTTGATGGGGCGGATGTCCACGCCGGGCGAACGCATGTCCAGGAAGAACATGGTCAGCCCCTTGTGCTTGGCCACCGTGGGGTCGGTGCGGGTAATGAGGATGCCGTAGTCGCTGTGCTGCGCACCCGAGGTCCAGATCTTCTGGCCATTGATGACCCAGTCGTCGCCGTCGCGCTCCGCGCGGGTACGCAGTCCCGCGAGATCCGAGCCGCCGTGGGGCTCGGAGAACAGCTGGCACCACACTTCCTCGCCGGAAGCGAGTTTGGGCAGGTAACGCTCTTTCTGAGCTTCGCTCGCATACGCCATCAGCGTGGGGCCGCACATGCCCTGGCCGATGATGAAGGCGCCGGACAGCTTGCCGTAGACGCCTTCCTCCTGCGACCAGATGACGCCCTCTATGGGGCTCGCGCCGCGTCCGCCGTACTCCTTCGGCCAGGCCAGGCATGCCCAGCCGGCCTCGGCCTTCTTGCGCTGCCACTTCTTGGCTTCCTGCAGCGCATCGTGCTCACCGGTGTTGGTGGTACCGAAGCCGCTGCGCTCGAGAAACGGCCTGAGGTGAGTCGGCGCGTTGGCGTCGATCCAGGCGCGCGCCTCGGCGCGGAACGCGGCTTCCTGAGGGGTATCACTGAAATCCATGATGCCTGTCTCCCTTGAGTTACGCGCCGGCTGCGGCCGCGCTGGGTTGAAGGTTGGCCACCAGTCGGTCTTCCCACTGGCTCAGGCCGCCGAGTTCCAGGGTGAGAAAGTTGGAGCGCCGGTAGTACAGGTGGCAGTCGAATTCCCAGGTGAAGCCCATGCCGCCATGCACCTGGATGTTGTCCCGGCTGCACTGCTGGAACGCCTGGGTTGCGGACACTCTGGCGGTGGCGGCGGCCAGCGGCAGATCGTCGGAGTTGGTCGACAGCGCCCAGGCGGCGTAGTAGCAGTTGGATTCCGCCAGCTTGGCGGTCACGTACATGTCGGCCAGCATGTGCTTGATGGCCTGAAACGAGCCGATGGCCCGTCCGAAGGCAAAGCGCTCTTTGGCGTAGGCGACCGCCATGTCCAGGGCGCGTTGAGCGCCGCCCAGCTGCTCGAACGCATACAGCACGGCCGCCCGGTCGTTGAGCGTCTGCAGGTTGTCCCAGCCTGCGCCCTCGGTACCCAGCGGTTCGGCGCTGGTGCCCGCGAACTCGATGCGTGCAGTGTTGCGTGTGGGGTCCACCGAGGGGACGTTCTCGCGCGTCACCTGGGTGTCGCGCAGATCCACCAGATACAGCCCGAGTCCCCGGCTGCCTCTGGCCAGCACCACCAGCAGATCGGCGATGCCGCCGTCCGGAACGATCAGCTTGCGGCCGCTGAGCTTGCCGCTGTCATAGCGGGTCGTGATCCGCTCCGGTGAGGTCTGCTCGCGGGCTTCGACCACCGCCAGTGCGCCCTTGAGCTCGCCCGCGGCGATGCCGGGTAGCAGGCGCGCCTTCTGTGCCTCGCTGCCCCAGAGCAGCAGCGCTTCCGCCGCCAGATACACCGTGGAGCCGAAGGGTACCGGCGCCAGCGCCGCGCCAAGCGACTGTGCGATCAGGCACAACTCGAGATAACCCGCACCAGCGCCACCGTAGCTCTCGGGAATGCCCGTGCCGACGAGCCCCATCTCGGCCAGCCCCTTCCATACGGACTCTGCATAAGGGGCCTTGCCCTCCAGCACGCTGCGCACCACGTCGCTGCCGCAGCGCTCGGTCAGAAAGCGTTCGGTCTGATCACGCACCAGCTTCTGGTCGTCTGAAAAATCGAAGTTCACCTGCTTCGTCCTGCCTTTGCTGATTCGGTGGGCGGTGAGTTTGCCTCAAGCAACGACAAACCTCTAATCTCACGTGTGCCCATCCGCAGCCGCGCGGCAGGGACCGCCAGTCGTCGGTACGGTCGCCCGCGCGATGTGGCATAGCGGGTGACATTCATAGGATCATTGTCGTCGCCGGTCCGCAGCTGATCGCTGCGGACGCGGCGGCCGCGCAACGGTTTCCCCGCGTATTCGCGTTTCGGGCCATCAGCATTCACCTCAGATTCCGGCAAGGGGACTCATGAACCTGCTCGTACTAGGCGCCAACGGCTTCATCGGACACCATCTCGCGCAACGCATCCTCGAGGATACCGACTGGCGGGTGTACGCCATGGATCTCGATGACAATCGGCTGCAGACCGTGTCCGGTCACCCGCGCTTTCACTTCTGCGAAGGCGACATCACCATCAACCGGGAGTGGGTGGAGTATCACGTCAAGAAGTGCGACATCGTGCTGCCGCTGGTGGCCATCGCCACGCCGGCCACTTACGTCCGCGATCCTCTGGGTGTCTTCGAGCTCGATTTCGAAGCCAACCTGCCCATCGTCCGTGCCTGCGTGAAGTACGGCAAACGTCTGGTGTTCGCCTCCACGTCCGAGGTCTACGGCATGTCCGAGGACGCGCAGTTTCATCCGTACGAATCCAACCTGGTGCTGGGACCGCTGCCCAAGTCGCGCTGGATCTACGCCTGCGCCAAGCAGCTGATGGATCGGGTCATAGCTGCCTATGGTCAGCAGCACGGCCTGCGCTACACGTTGTTCCGCCCGTTCAATTTCATCGGCAGCGGCCTCGACAGCATGCATACGGCCCGCGAAGGCAGCTCTCGGGTCGTGACGCAGTTTCTCGGTCATATCGCCCGCGGCGAGCCCATCCAGCTGGTGGATGGGGGCCGGCAGCGGCGGTGCTTCACCGACATCGAAGACGGCATCGCCGCGTTGATGCGCATTCTCGAAAATACCGGCGGCGTGGCCGACGGCAAGATCTACAACATAGGCAATCCGGCCAACGACGTGTCGATCCGGGAGTTGGCCGAGATCATGCTGCGGATCGCGCGTGAGTATCCCGAATATCGTGGGCCCGCGGGCCGCGTCGAGCTGCGCGAGACCACCGCGCAACGCTACTACGGCGACGGCTATCAGGACGTCCGCAGCCGCGTGCCTTACATCGACAACACCTGCGAAGAGCTCGATTGGGCCCCGGCCGTTGATCTCGAGGCCGGCCTGCGCAAGATTTTCGATTCTTATCGGGCGGAACCCGCTCGCGCCGCGGCGCTCATCGACCTGCCGTGAGCCACCTGCCGGACATGGCGCCGGGCGCGGCCGTGGGCCGGCGCTCCCTGCTCGTGATCGCTGCCGCCGCGTTGGTGTGGTTCGCGCTGCTCGGCCAGCGTGATCTTCTCGATCCCGACGAAGGGCGCTATGCCGAGATTCCCCGCGAGATGGTGGCCAGCGGCGATTGGCTGACGCCGCGACTGCAGGGACTGAAATACTTCGAGAAGCCCGCGCTGCAGTACTGGGCCACCGCGATCAGCTTCGAGCTGTTCGGAGAAAACAACGTCAGCGCCCGGCTGTGGGTGGTGCTGCTCGGGTTCGCCGGAGCCCTGTGGACCGGGTTCCTGGGCCTGAAGCTGTTTGATCGCCGCGTCGGCCGCCTCGCCTTTCTGATCACCGGCAGCGGCCTGCTGTACTTCACCATGGGCCACCTTCTCACCCTGGACATGTCGCTCACGTTCTTTCTCACCCTGGCGCTCGGCAGCCTGGCGCTGGCGCAGCAGGCGCGCGAGCGGCCGAAGGTTCTGCGTGCCTGGATGCTGCTCGCCTGGGCGGCGCTGGCGGGCGCGGTGCTCAGCAAGGGCCTGGTGGGACTGGTGCTGCCGGCGGCGGCCGTGGGCCTGTACATGCTGTGGCTGCACGACTGGCGGTTGCTGAAGGATCTGCATCTGGGCAAGGGCCTTCTGTTGCTGGT
The DNA here is from genome assembly GCA_041395905.1 of Pseudomonadales bacterium. Lineage (GTDB taxonomy): Bacteria > Pseudomonadota > Gammaproteobacteria > Pseudomonadales > Azotimanducaceae > UBA7803. Next base: position 60,571 of record JAWKZP010000002.1, on the reverse strand, counting down.
CCTGCTTTGCGCACCCTGGTTTCTGGCTGTGAGCCGCGCCAATCCTGAGTTCGCGCAGTTCTTCTTCGTGCACGAGCACTTCGAGCGCTTCACCACCGACCAGCACGGCCGCGGTGGTCCGATCTTCTACTTCGTGGTGATCGGTCTGGTGGGCGCGCTGCCCTGGACGCTGCTGACCCTGCGCGCACTGTTCCGGCCGGCGTTCGCGCCCAATGGCGACGGGGTCTTCCAGAGCGCTCGGCTGTTCTGGATCTACGTGCTGTTCGTGCTGTTGTTCTTCAGCGTCAGCCACTCCAAGCTGCCGGCCTACATTCTGCCGATCTTTCCCTTCGCCGCGCTGCTGGCGGCGCGCAAGGCGGTGGCACTCGGCCGCTGGCGTTGCGACGGCTGGGCGCTGCTTGGCTGGGCGGCTGTGCTCGCTGCCGTCACGAGCCAGTCGTTCCGCTTCGCCTCGCGCAGCACCCCGGCAGAGCTGATCGCCGGCATGGAACCCTGGGGCTATGCTGCGGCGGCGGGATTTGCCGCCGCCGGAAGCATCCTGCTGCTGCGGCGCGGGACCCTCGAAGGACGCATGACCGCGGCGGCGCTGATGGCAATGCTGTCGACCCAGATGCTGCTGGTCGGCAGCCAGGCCCTGGCACCGTCGCGTTCCGGGCGCGAGTTTGCGCAGGCGGTCGAACGATTGTCGCTGCCGGCCGATACGCCGTTGTATCTGGTGGGCGACTACTCGCCGTCGTTCGCCTTCTACGCGAAGCGGGTGCCGACCATCGTCGGTTACCGGGGGGAACTGGAGTTCGGCATGCGGGTCGAACCGGGCCGTGTCATCGAAGACAAGGCCGAGTTCGCGGCGCGCTGGCGCAATGAGCGCCAGGCCATCGCCGTTATCGACAACGGGCGGCGCGGTCGGCTCGATCCCGACCTGCCCATGGACGTGATCGAAAGCAGTCCGCGTCGTACTCTGGTGGTGAGAGACGCGGCGGCCCTGCCGGGCGCCGCGGGCAGGGGAGGTTGACCATGCCGGACGTTTCCATCGTCATTCCGGTCTTCAACGAGGAGGCGGTGCTGCCGGCGCTGTTCGAGGCGCTGTATCCGGTGCTCGACGCCCTGGGGCGTTCCTATGAGGTGGTGTTCGTGGACGACGGCAGCCGCGACCGGTCCGTGGCATTGCTGCGCGGCGCCTTCGAGCGGCGCCCCGACGTCACGCGGGTGGTGCTGCTGCGCGCCAATGCCGGCCAGCACGCCGCGATTCTCGCGGGGTTCAGCCGTACCCGCGGGCGTTACGTCGTCACGCTGGACGCCGACCTGCAGAACCCGCCGGAGGAAATTCCGGCGCTGGTGGCGGCGCTGGAAGCGGGCCACGACTATGTGGGAACCATCCGGGCCGAGCGGCACGACCGGGCCTGGCGGCGCCTGGCATCGCGCGCCATGAACCGGCTGCGCGAGCAGATCACCAGCGTGCGCATCAGCGATCAGGGCTGCATGCTGCGCGGCTATCATCAGGACATCGTGCGCGCCGTCGTCGCCTCCAACGAGTCGCAGACCTTCATCCCGGCGCTCGCGTATCTCTACGCCAACCGGCCTACCGAGATCGTGGTGCAGCACCGTCCGCGGGCGGCGGGGGAGTCCAAGTACTCCCTGTTCAAGCTCATCCATCTGAATTTCGATCTGATGACCGGATTCTCCATCGTGCCGCTGCAGGTGTTCTCGGTGGCGGGCATGACCATTTCCTTTCTGTCGCTGCTGTTCGTGGCTTACCTGCTGATCCGCCGGCTGGTGGTGGGTCCCGAGGTGGAAGGCGTGTTCACGCTGTTCGCCATCGCGTTCTTCATGATCGGCCTGCTGCTGTTCGCCGTAGGCCTGCTGGGCGAGTACGTCGGTCGAATCTACGCCGAGGTGCGGCATCGCCCGCGCTATCTGGTTGCCTCGGTGCTGGAGCTCGGCGGTGACGACGAGACGTCGCAGCAGCCATGACGGGAGCCGCCGGCAGCGCCGTGGTGTTCGCCTACTCCGAGGTCGGCGTGCGCGGGCTGGCCGCACTTCTGGCGGCAGGCATCGACGTGCGCCTGGTCGTGACCCACGAGGACGATCCGCAGGAGCAGAGCTGGTTCGCGAGCGTCGCTGAGCTGGCGCGCCTGCACGGGATTCCGGTGATCGCGCCGCCGGATGCCAACGTCGAAAGCGTGGTACAGCAGGTGCAGGGCGCCGATGCGGACTTCCTGTTCTCGCTGTATTACCGGCAGCTGCTGGGCGCCGAGCTGCTCGCCGGCGCGCGCCGCGGTGCCTACAACCTGCACGGCTCGCTGCTGCCGCGTTATCGCGGGCGGGCGCCGCTCAACTGGGCGATCATCAACGGCGAGACACAGACGGGCGTGACGCTGCACCGGATGACGCTGCGCGCGGACGCGGGCGCGGTGGTGGATCGCCAGGCGGTCGCCATCCTGCCGAACGACACGGCGCTCGACGTGGCGCGCAAGATCGCCTGCGCGGCCGAAGCGCTGCTGCTGCGCAGCGTGCCGGCGCTGCTCGACGGCAGCGCCACCGAGCAACCCCAGGATGCCGCCGCCGCCAGCTATTTCGGGCGCCGCACGCCGGCAGACGGTCGCATCGACTGGAGTCAGCCGGCCCGCGCCGTCCATGATCTGATCCGGGCGGTGGCACCGCCGTTCCCCGGCGCCTTCACCGACATTCCCGCAGGGCGGCTGCTGCTGCTGGGCAGCTACTACCGCGGTCTGCCCGCGCTCGGTCGCGGACCACGCCTGTATGTGCAGGACGATGTCTTCTGGGTGGATTGCCGCGATGGCGAGCGTATCCGCGTGCTCGGCCTGCGTTTGCGGGATGCCGCGCTCGAGGCGTCGGGTTTCCGGGCGCTGTTCGGTGCGGAGCTGGTGCTGTCGTGAGCGATCGCGCGGATCGATGCGCGCCGCCGCACCTGGCCCTCAAGGTGGATGTGGATACCTATCGCGGCACCCTGGAAGGCGTTCCGGCGCTGCTGGAGCTGCTGGCGGAATTCGACCTGCACGCAACGCTGCTGTTCAGCATCGGGCCGGACCATACCGGTCGGGCCCTGCGCCGGGTGCTGCGGCCCGGATTTCTGAGCAAAGTGCGGCGCACGTCCGTCGCCAGCCACTACGGCGTGAAGACGCTGCTCTACGGGGTGCTGCTGCCGGGGCCGCACATCGCGCGGCGCGCGGGGCAGATCATGCGCGCGGCGCTCGATGCGGGGCACGAAGTCGGAGTGCACGCGTACGATCACGTGCTCTGGCAGGACAAGGTCGCGCGTCGCGGGCATGACTGGACCTGGCGTCAGATGCAGTTGGCGTGGGATGGCCTGCGCGACGCGCTGGGCGTCGACCCGGCCACGGCGGGAGCCGCGGGCTGGCAGATCAACGGCCATGCGCTCGCCGCGGAAGATGCGTTTGGTCTGCGTTACGCAAGCGACGTGCGCGGCGAAGGGCCGTTTCGCCCGGTCATGGACGGGATCGCATCGCGTTGCGTCCAGATTCCCACGACGTTGCCGACGCTGGATGAGCTGCTGGGGCTCCCCGGCCTCGACCAGTCGACGCTGGCGGCACACCTGCTGGGGCTCACTGCAGACGTCCGCCGCTCCCAGGTGTACACGCTGCACGCCGAGCTCGAAGGTATGAAGCTGCGTGGCGTGTTTCGCGACCTGCTGGCGGGCTGGAGCGGGCAGGGCTATCGCCTCGGAACCCTGGGCGATACCTTCGCTACCCTGGACGCGGCCGCGCTGCCGAGGCGGGAAGTCATCTGGGGCAGCGTACCCGGTCGCTCCGGTCGACTGGCCTGCGCCGGTGCGATCGCAAACGGATCCTCACAGGAGCGAGCTTGATGAGCGAAGCGTTTCTGCCGTTCTGCCGGCCTGACATCAGAGCCGAGGACATTGCGGCCGTGGTCGACGTGCTGAACTCCGGCTGGATCACTACCGGGCCCAGGAGTGCCGAGCTCGAAACCGCTTTCCGTGAGCGGCTGGGGTGCCGCCACGCCGTTGCGGTCGCGTCAGCGACCGGGGCCATGCACCTCTATCTGCACGCACTGGGCATCGGCCCCGGCGACGAGGTGATCACACCGTCGATGACCTGGGTTTCGACCGTGAACCTGATCCGGCTCGCCGGGGCGGAGCCGGTGTTTGCCGATGTCGATGCAGACACGCTCATGGTAGGCGCTGAGGAGCTGGATTCGCTCGTGAGCGAGCGCACCCGCGCGCTGATACCCGTGCACTTTGCGGGCGCGCCGCTGGACCTGGATCCGATCCGGGCGCTGGCCGCACGGCGCGGCCTGCCGCTGGTGGAGGATGCTGCGCACGTGCTCGGCGCCCGTTACGGGGGGCAGGCGATCGGTAGCGAAGGCACGGCCATATTTTCGCTGCAGGCCATCAAGAACGTGACCGCGGCCGAAGGCGGGGTGGTGGTCACGGACGACGACGCGCTGGCCGAGCGGCTGCGGCGGCTGCGCTTTCACGGGCTGGGCATGGACAGCCACGAGCGTCACAGCCAGGGGCGCGCACCGCAGGCGGAAGTGCACGAGCCCGGGTTCAAGTACAACCTGCCGGATCTGTGCGCGGCGCTGGCGCTCAGCCAGTTCGGCCGCCTCGATGCGATCAACGCGCAGCGTCGGGCGCTTGCCGAGCATTACCTGAGCCGGCTTGCGGACATCGACGAGGTTCGGCCGCTGCAGCCGCCGGCCTGGCCACATGAGCACGCCTGGCACCTGTTCGTGGTGCGCGTCGTCGGCGGGCCCCTCGGTCGCGATGCCTTCATCGAAGCCATGAAAAGCCACGGCATAGGTTGCGGCATCCACTTCCGTGCCGTGCATCTGCAGCGCTACTACCGCGAACACCCGCCGGCGCGGGCGCGCGATCTGCCGCACACCCGCTGGAACTCGGAGCGCATCTGCTCGCTGCCGCTGTTTCCGGCCATGACCTTCGCCGACGTGGACAGGGTCGTGGCGGCGATCAAGGCAGTGCTGGCCGGCTGATGGCGGCTGCGCAATCGATCACCTGGCTCTGGGTTGCCGTCACCATTGCGCTGACCGTGCTCGGACAGACGCTGCAGAAGCTGCTCGCGACCCGTGCGCCGCTGACCGGCAGCCTTCCGTCCTGGCGTTACTACCTTGGCGCGCCGTTGTTCTGGGGCGCCGTCGCGTGCCTGGCCGGCGCCCTGCTGAGCTGGCTGGCCGTACTGGCGGACATGCCTGTCGGCAAGGCCTACCCGCTGCTGGGAGCCAACTATGTGGCGATGCTGGTGGTGGCGCGCTTGAAGTTCGGCGAGCGGGTGCCGACCAGCCGCTGGCTGGGCGTCGCGCTCATCGTGGCCGGTCTTTTCCTGGTGTCCTCGAGCTGATGCTGGCGAACGCCGGCAGCCGCGCACGTACGGGCCTGGCTTTTCTGGCTACGAGCGTCGTGCTGGTTTCGGTAGCGCAGCTCGTGCTGAAGCTCGCCATGGCGCCTGATCTGCTGCCGGGTTCCTGCGCGGTGTTGTTGCGCTGGCCCTGGTCCGTCGAAGTGCTCAGGTGGATCGCGCTGCTGGCCGTCGGTGCGTTCTGCTACGGGTGCTCGATGCTTGCCTGGCTTGGGACGCTGGCGCGGCTGCCGGTGAGCGTGGCCTATCCGACCCTGAGCCTGAGCTTCCTGCTGGTATTCGCGGCGGCCGCGTGGGCGCCCGGCCTGCAGGAATCATTTGACCTCGAACGATTGCTCGGTATCGTGCTGATCGTGCTCGGCAACGCAACCGTTGCCTGGAGCGGGATCGGACACAGGGAGAGCTGAGATGGTACACCGCGCAACGCACAGCCGTGCCCGCGGCAGGATATCGACGGCCCTGGTCGTGACGGTGATTGTCGCGGCACTGTCTGCGTGGCTAGGGTTCGCGACGACGGGATTTCCGGCCGCGCTCGCGCCGCCCGCGGAGGTCCCGTCCAGGATCAGGATCGACAACGCGCGCATCGTCTCCATGGTTCCGGGCGCTCCGGAGGTGCAGACGGGAAACTCGGTGCTGGTCGTCGATGGCGTCATCCGTGCCGTCGGGCCGCCGGACGTCCTGGATACCGGCACCGACGTGCTCGTGGTCGATGCGGCCGGGCAGACGCTGCTGCCGGGCCTCATCGATGCCCATGTGCACCTGTGGGACGAAGCGGAGCTGTGCGGCTATCTGGCTCATGGCGTGACGTCGGTACGCAACATGGGGGGCATGCCGTTTCATCTGGATCTGGCCAGACGGATCGAGCAGGGCGAGCTGCTCGGCCCGGACTTCCTCACCACCGGACCGATCCTCAACAGCCCGGGCCCGAACCAGCAGCGGATCCATCAGCTCGTGGTCACGGCCGACGACGCCCGCGCTGCCGTTCGTGCCCAGTACGCTGCCGGCTACCGCACGCTGAAGCTCTATTCCAATCTGAATCGAGAAGCCTACGACGCGATCCGGGACGAAGCCCACAAGCTCGGCATGAACTACGTCGGGCACACGGCGGAAGGGTTCCGGGGCGAAGGTGTGCCATACGATCGGCCGTTCGCGATCCCGTTCGAGGACGTGCTGGACGACGGCTACCAGACCATCGAGCACGTCGAGTCCATCGTCTGGCACGGCCTGCGCGACCGGCTCGATCCGGTGGCCATGCGGGAACTCGCGGGGCGTATCGCACGCGCTGGTGTGGTGGTGACGCCCACGCTGATCGCTCATGACAACCTGGTCCGCGTTGCCAGCTCCAGGGGGGCCTATCTGCACCGTCCCGGCACCGAGACGCTCAATCCGCTGCTGCAGTGGTTCGAAGCGGGCAACCAGGAATTCTGGAGCGCGCAGGACCCGGAGGCACGTGAGGCGCCCCGGGCGGTGTTCTACCGCCAGGCGACGCTGATGCTGCATCAGGCGGGCGTGCCGCTGATCGCGGGCACCGACGCCGGTATCTTCACCAACATCCCGGGATCGTCGATGACCCGGGAGCTGGAGCTGCTCGTCGAGTCCGGTCTCACGGCCCACGAGGCCATCGCCACGGCAACGGCCGTGGCCGGCCCGGCGCTGGGCCTCCCGGATCGCGGCCAGGTGGCGCCCGGGTTCCGCGCCAACCTGCTGCTGGTGGCGCAGGATCCTTTGCGCGACGTCAGCGTGCTCGAACAGCCCGAAGCCGTGATGATCCGCGGGGTGTGGCTCGATGCGGCGGCGCTGGCGAGGCTGCGCCAGGGTGCTCGGGATACGTCCGTGCTGCGCACCGCGCGGCGCCTGGCCGCCATGTTGTGGGCCATCCACTAGCCCGGCGGCCCGGCGCGAGAGCATCCGGGCGCGCCGCCGTGGCTGTCAGGCGCCGGCCGGCGCCGCGGTCCGGGCGCGTCCCCGCACCACCACGAAGAACACGGGCACCAGGAATATGGCCAGCACCACGCCGGTGATCATGCCGCCCACCACGCCGGTGCCGATGTCGTTCTGACTCGCGGCCCCTGCGCCGGTCGCGACCACCAGCGGGAACACGCCGGCAATGAAGGCGAACGACGTCATCAGGATCGGCCGCAAGCGCAGGCGCGCCGCGCTCAGCACCGCGGCTTTCGCGTCCATGCCCTGGCGCAGTGCTGCTTCGGCGAACTCCACGATCAGAATCGCGTTCTTGGCGGCAAGGCCCATGGTCGCCAGCAAACCCACCTGAAAATAGATGTCGTTGTACAGCCCGCGCAGCGTCGCCGCGAGCACGGCGCCGACGATGCCGAGCGGCACCACCAGCAGCACCGCTACCGGCACCGACCAGCTCTCGTACAGGGCCGCGAGGCACAGGAACACGACCAGCAGCGAGATTGCGTAGAGTGCGGGCGCCTGCGAGCCGGAGAGGCGCTCCTGATAGGAGGCGCCGGTCCACTCCAGGCCGAAGCCGTCCGGCAGCTGCGCGAGCAGCTTTTCCATCTCGTCCATGGCGGTGCCCGTGCTGTACCCAGGCGCTGGCTGGCCCTGGATGTTGATGGACGGCAGGCCGTTGTAGCGCTCCAGCTTCGACGGTCCCTCCTGCCAGCTCCAGGTCATGAACGACGCGAACGGGGCCATGGTTCCCGACTTCGATCGCACGTACCAGCGGTTCAGATCTTCGGGTGCCATCCGGAAGGGTGCGTCGCCCTGCATGTAGACGCGCTTGACCCGCCCGCGATCGATGAAGTCGTTGATGTACGAGCCGCCCCAGGCTGCGGACAAGGTCGAGTTGATGTCGGCAAGGGACACGCCCAGGGCGTTGGCTTTGGCCTGATCGATCTCCACGTGCAGTTGCGGCGTGTCGTCGAGGCCGTTGGGACGGACCTGGGCGAGAATCGGATCCTGCCGCGCGAGCTGCAGCAGCTGGTTGCGCGCCGCCATCAGCGCCTCGTGGCCGAGCCCGGCACGATCCTGAAGCTGCATGTCGAAGCCGGTGGAGTTGCCGAGCTCACGAATCGGGGAGGGCACCAGCGCGAAGATCTGCGCATCGCGGATCTTCGAGAAGGTCCGCATGGCGCGCCCGACGATGGCGTCGGCGCTGTTCTCCGCGCCCGGGCGCTCGTCCCAGTCCTTCAGAGTGATGAATCCCTGGCCGGCGTTCTGTCCCTGCCCGGCGAAGCTGAAGCCCGCGACGATGAACAGCGACAGCATGTTGTCCTTCTCGTCCTCCAGATAGAACTTCTCGACCTGCCGCGCCACCTCCAGCGTTCGCGACTGCATGGCACCCACCGGCAGGGTGATGGGTGTGAACAGTCCGCCCTGATCTTCCTGAGGCAGAAATCCGGTGGGCATTCGGATGAGCAGTACGACCATGAGCGCGACGATCACGCCGTAGACCGCCAGCGACGACTTGCGGAAGCTCAGCAGCCGGGTCACGGCACCCTGGTAGCGCTCGCGGCCGCTTTCGAAGAGGGTATTGAAGCGCGTGAAGAACCAGCCGTGCCGCTCGACGCGGTCCGCGGGCAGCGGCTTGAGCAATGTGGCGCACAGCGCCGGCGTGAGCACCAGGGCGACGAAGATCGACAGGATCATGGCCGAGACGATGGTCACCGAAAACTGCCGATAGATGACGCCGGTCGAGCCGCCGAAGAATGCCATGGGCACGAACACGGCGCTCAGCACCAGGGCGATCGCGATCAGCGCGCCGGTGATCTGGCCCATGGATTTACGGGTGGCCTCGCGCGGCGGCAGCCCCTCTTCGCGCATCACCCGCTCGACGTTCTCGATCACGACGATGGCATCGTCCACCAGAAGCCCGATGGACAGCACCAGGGCAAACAGCGTCAGGGTGTTGATGGAGTAACCGGCCGCGGCCAGGGCGCCGAACGTGCCGAACAGCACCACCGGCACGGCGATGGCGGGAATGAGCGTGGTGCGCCAGTTCTGCAGGAACAGGAACATCACCAGGATCACCAGACCGATGGCCTCGATGAGCGTGAAGATCACCTCACGGATCGAGATCCGGATGAAGCGGGTGTTGTCCACCGGGAAAGACAGCTCCATGCCCTCGGGCAGCGAAGCGGCGAGCTCCGTGGCGCGGGCCTTCACGGCGTCGATGGTGGTCAGCGCGTTCGCGCCCGGGGCGAGCCGTACCGGCATGCCGGCGGACGGGCGGCCGTTCAGGCGGCTCACCACCATGTAGCTTTCGGCTCCGATCTCGACCCTGGCGACGTCGGACAGGCGCACGAGGGCGCCATCGGGCGAGCTCTTCAGGATGATGTTGCGGAACTGCTCGGGGGTCTTGAGGCGGCTCTGTGCCGTCACCGTGGCATTGAGCTGCTGCTCGGCGCTCGCCGGCTGGCCGCCGATCTCGCCGGCGGAAACCTGGGTGTTCTGCGCGCGCACGGCGTCGCGGATGTCCGCCGGAGTCAGGGCGTAGGACACGAGCTTGTACGGATCGAGCCAGATGCGCATCGCGTACGAAGAGCCGAATACCTGCACCTCGCCGACTCCAGGCACGCGCGATATCGGATCCTGCAGATTGCTGGCGAGGTAGTCCGAGATGTCGACGTTGTTGTAGCGACCCATGGTGTCCGACAGCGCAACGATCAGCTGAAAGCTGGCCTGGGACTTCTGCACGGTGACGCCCTGCTGCTGCACCTCCAGAGGCAGGCGCGAGCTGGCCTGCTGCACCTTGTTCTGCACCTGCACCTGGGCGATGTCGGGGTCGGTGCCCGCCGCGAAAGTGGCCGTGATCTGCACCTGGCCCGACGAGCTGCTGGTGGCAGAGAAATAGAGCAGGTTGTCGATGCCGGTGAGCTGCTGCTCGATCACCTGGGTGACGGAGTTCTGCGCGGTCTCGGCCGAGGCCCCGGGATAGTTGGCCTGTATGGTCACGGCCGGCGGCGCGATGCTGGGGTACTGCTCCACCGGCAGACGCACGATGGCGAGCGCGCCGGCCAGAGTGATGAAGATCGCGATCACCCACGCGAAGATGGGTCGGTCGATGAAGAAACGCGACAGCATTCGGTCTAACTCGCTGCCGGGCTGGCAGGCGGTCTGCTTGCCGCGCCATCAGCGGGCCTCGCTTCCGCCGGGTCTCTAAATGGCTGCGCGTTGGCCTTCTGCCCGGGCCGCACGAACTGCAGCCCCTCGACGATCACGCGGTCGCCGGCTTCGATGCCAGCGTCGACGAGCCAGCTGGCGCCGACGGTCTGCACCACGGACAGCACCCGGCTCTGCACGGTTCCATCGGCGTCGACGATGAGCGCCGTGGCGTTGCCGCGGTTGTCGCGGCCGACGCCACGCTGAGGCACCAGCAGCGCCTGCGGCTCCACGCGTTCGACAATGGTTGCGCGTACGAACATCCCAGGCAGCAGCACGCCGTCGGGGTTGGGAAACTCGGCGCGCAGGGTCACCGTCCCGGTAGTCTGATCCACCACCACTTCCTGGAAGCGGAGGCTGCCCTCGAGCGGGTAGGGCGCGCCGTCGTCCAGCGTCAGCCGCACCGGCGCGCTGCCGGCGTCAGGCGAAATGCCGTCCCCCAGGGCGCGGCGCAGTGCCAGCAGCTCGCTGCTGGACTGGCTCATATCGACGTAGATGGGATCCAGGGTCTGAATGGTGGCCAGAGCCTGGGCCTGGTTGGCGGTGACCAGCGCGCCCTGGGTGAGATAGGAACGACCGATTCTGCCGCTGATGGGCGCTGTGATGCGGGTGTAGTCCAGGTTGATCTTCGCCGTCGCCAGGTCCGCCTCCCGTTGCGCGACGTTGGCCTCGGCCTGCTGCAGGGCGGCCTCGGCGTCGTCGTAGTCCTGCTGGCTGATCGACTTTTCCGCCCGCAGCGACCGGTATCTTTCCGCGCGCAGCCGCGCCGTCGTGAGCGCTGCCCGGGCGTTGGCGAGCTGCGCGGCGGCGCTCTCCAGCGCGGCCTGATAGAGCGTGTCGTCGATCTGATACAGCGGCTGCCCGGCCTCGACCTGGCTGCCTTCCACGAACAGGCGCTGCCTGAGAATCCCGCTCACCTGCGGGCGCACGTCGGAGACCGCGTAGGGCAGCGTCCGCCCCGGCAGCTCCGCGGTCAGCACGGCCCGCTGCGGCTGGATGGTTACCACGGACACGTCCGGCGCGCCGCGGGCCGGACCGCCTCCGCCGCCCTGATTCTGCTGCCCGCAGGCACCGAGCCCCAGGCTGGCGCACAGGGACAGAACGGCAATTGATCGGCTGAGGCGCAGCATAGATGCTCCTGCTGTGTCCGAAATCGGAATGGCCGAAGATCGGAAACCTACGTCTAGTGCTCCAGCGCGTGAACACGCAACGACCTTCGCAGGTCGCGGCTTCCGCGGATCTCGTGAGCATGTCATCGGCGGGTGGGAACCGACAATGCCGAAGAGTAAAGGGGTTGTGCACCCTATGGAAAGGGGGCTGCCGCGGTGTGCCCTCACCGCCAGCAGGTGGGACCGGCGCGCGCGCGGGCATCGGGCAGCGCAAAGGTGTTCGTGCGCCGGTGGCGATGTTAGGTTTGCGCGGAGGAACGCGGGGAGGTCGGAATGAGCGTCGCGGGAACCGGGTCCGCAGGATTCGACGTGGTGGTCGTCGGCGGCGGCAACGCTGCGTTGTGCGCTGCGCTCGCCGCGCGCGAATCGGGGGCCAGGGTGCTGGTGCTCGAGCGGGCGCCCGAGGCAGAGGCCGGCGGCAATTCGCGCTTCACTGCGGGTCTCATGCGCGTGGCCTACGATGGCGTGGAAGACCTCAAACGGGTGATCGCGGATCTGAGCGACAGCGAGATCGAGCGTACGGATTTCGGCAGCTACGGTGTCGACCAGTTCCGCGATGACATGGCGCGGGTCACAGAGTACCGGTGCGACCCGGACCTCACCGAGATTCTGGTGACGCGCAGTCTCGACACCCTCGCCTGGATGCGCTCGCGCGGGGTGCGGTTCACCGCAGCCTGGGGGCGGCAGGCATTCAACGTCGATGGCCGCTTCAAGTTCTGGGGCGGCCTGACGGTGGAGGCGGTGGGCGGCGGCCCCGGGCTCGTCGATGCGCTGACACAGGCCGCGCGCAGCAGTGGCATCGAAATCTGGTACCGGGCCAAGGCCATGCAGCTTCTCGCGGGCGACGACGGCGTCACCGGCGTGCGCTTGCGGCGCGACGGCAGGACCAGCACGGTATCCGCCGGCAGCGTAGTGCTGGCCGCCGGTGGATTTCAGGCCAATCCCGAATGGCGGGCACGCTATCTGGGGCCCGGCTGGGAGCTGGCCAAGGTACGCGGCACGCGCTTCAACACCGGTGACGCGATCCGCATGGCGCTCGACGTGGGCGCCGCGCCGGTGGGGAACTGGTCGGGCTGTCACGCGGTGGCCTGGGAGCGCTACGCACCCGAATTCGGTGATCTGGCCGTTGGCGATCAGTTCCAGAAGCACTCCTACCCCTGGGGCGTGTACCTCAATGCCCATGGCAAGCGCTTCGTCGACGAGGGCGCCGACTTCCGCAATTACACCTACGCCAGGTACGGCCGCGTGATTCTGGAACAGCCGGGTCAGTTCGCCTGGCAGATCTTCGATGCCAAGGTCAAAGCGCAGTTGCGCGACGAGTACCACATCCGCCAGGTGACCAGACGCGTGGCGGACTCGCTCGAAGAGCTGGTGACCAAGCTCGACGACGTGGACGCCGAGGCAGCCCTTGCGGAGCTGCGCGCCTACAACGCCGCGGTGCGCACCGACATACCCTTCGACCCCAACGTCAAGGACGGGCGCTGCACCCAGGGCCTGCCGGTGCCCAAGTCCAACTGGGCGAACACGCTGGACACGCCGCCGTTCGAGGCGTACGCCGTCACCTGCGGCATCACCTTCACCTTTGGCGGCCTGCGCATCAGCACCGATGCCCAGGTGCTTTCCACCGATGGCGAGCCCATCGCCGGGCTCTATGCTGCCGGTGAGCTTGTGGGCGGGATTTTCTATTTCAACTACCCGGGCGGAACCGGACTTACCAACGGCGCGGTGTTCGGGCGGATAGCCGGGACGCAGGCGGCAGCGGCGGCGGTCGGCCCATGACGTCGTCGTCGATCCTGCCCGACTCCCGGCACGCCGCCGCGACGGATTGCGGGTAAGCTTGGGCGCCTGACGGACTCCCGGAGCATACGGCGATGCCTCTACACACGAAGATGGTCGGTCGGTCCACGCAAGCCATCACGCATACGGTCGATGCGCGCTGGATCATGGCGTACGCAGCCGCCCTCGGCGATTTCAATCCTCGCTACATGGACACGCAGGCGCACGAAGTCACGGCACACCCTGTGTTTCCCGTCTGCCTCGAGTGGCCGGTCATTCTCAGCAGCCGCACGGTACCGGGGTACGAGAGCGTGACCGCGGCAGAAAGCGCGCGCGGCGTTCATGCGGCCCACGATCTGCACATCCTGCGGCCCATCGTTGCGGGGGAGGTCTTGACTACCCAGGCGACGATCATCGGGCTCCGCCGGATCAAGCCCGGCGCCGCGCAGCTGTCACGACTCGATACGGTGGATGCCGCGGGCATGCTGGTCAGCCGTACCTATCAGCTGGGTATCAGCCGCGACGTCGAGGTCATCGGTGAGGCTGCGGCTTCGGAGGAGCCTCCGCCGCTGCCCGCATGCGCACGGCCCTGGCCGCAGACACAACGGTTTGCCATTCCGGTCGCCGAGGGCGCCGCCCATGTCTATACGGAGTGCGCGCGCATCTGGAACCCCATTCATACCGACCGTGCGGTGGCTCTGCGCGCCGGCCTGCCGGACATCATTCTGCATGGTACGGCGACCATGGCACTCGCCGTCGGCAGGCTCGTCGACGAGTACCTGGGCGGCGACCCCACGCGGGTCAGGCGTCTCGGCGGTCGCTTTACCGCCATGGTGCTGATGCCGTCTACTCTGACGCTCGAGGTGCTCGGCGAGGAGAATGGCACGCTGTTCTTCGAGGTGCTGACGGAGGAAGGCAGGTCCGCCTTCAGCGGCGGATTTCTGGTACAGGCTCAGGACTGACGCATGCGAATCGCCACCTGGAACGTCAACGGCCTGCGCGCCCGTCTCGATTTCGTCCGCCTCTGGCTTCAGGACCGGCAGCCGGACGTGGTCGGTCTGCAGGAGCTCAAGGTCGAAGACGCGGGATTTCCGCACGATCTGTTCAACGAGCTGGGTTATACCGTGGCCACCCACGCGCAGAAGAGCTGGAACGGCGTTGCCATTGCCAGCCGGCTGCCTCTGGAGGTCGAGGCCCGGGGCCTGCCGGGGCAGCAGGACATGGGCGCGCGGCTGATAACCGCTCGTGTGGAGCAGCTCAGCTTCACCACGGTGTACTGTCCCAATGGCAAGGACGTGGACCACGAGGACTTTCCGCGCAAGCTGGGCTGGTTCGAAGATCTTGCGGCGTACTGGTCGGATCACCGCGCGAGCTCAGAACAGCTCGTGCTGTGCGGAGATTTCAACGTGGTCCCGACCGCGCTGGACAGCTGGCTCGACGACTCGGGCGATGGCCAGATATTTCACACGGTACAAGAGCGCAGTCGCTTCGAGGCGCTGATGAGCCTGGGGCTGCACGACCTGTATCGTGTCGCGCATACGGCGGAGCGCGCATTCTCGTGGTGGGACTACCGTGGCGGTGCGTTCCACCGCGGACACGGGCTGCGCATCGACTTCGTGCTCGGCTCGGCAGCCGTGCGCGCGCGGGTGACTTCGGCCGTGATTGATCGGGACTACCGCAAGAAGAAGGACGGTCTCACCGCCTCGGATCATGCGCCGGTCATCATCGAACTCGATTGACCGGGGGCGCCTGAGCCCCGCGCCTCAGACGGCCGTCACACCGCCGTCGACGATGAACTCCGATGCCGTGCAGTAGGCGCTGTCGTCAGACGCCAGAAACAGCGCCATGTTCGCCACTTCCTCCGGGGCCGCCACCCGCCCCATGGGCACGGTGCGGGCGAGGCGGTCGAAGCGCTGCTCGTCGCCCCCCGTCACCTCGGTCATCATGTCGGTGTCGATCATGCCGGGATGGATCGAGTTGACGCGCACGCCGTGCCGGGCCAGCTCGATGCCGGCCGCCTTGGTCATGCCCCGCACCGCCCATTTGGAAGCACCGTAGGCGAACGCGCCCGCCGAGCCAAGAAAGCCGGCGATGGACGAAACGTTCACGATGGAGCCCGCCTTCTGCTCGATCATCGTCGGTGTTACCGCCTGCATGCCGAGGAACACGCCCACCTGGTTGATGTCGATGATCTGCCGGTAGTCGGCCAGGGTGGTGGTCTTGAGCGTTCCGCGCCGGAAAATCCCGGCATTGTTGATCAGCACGTCGATGCGGCCGTGCTCAGCGAGCACCTGGGCAACGACCTGCTGCCAGGCGCTCTCGCTCGAGACGTCGTGCTGCAGAAACCGGCCACCGATCTCTGCGGCCACGGCGTGACCCTCTTCAGCGAGCAGGTCGGTGATCACCACGCTCGCCCCCTCACGGGCGAACAGGCGAGCCTCGGCCGCGCCCTGGCCGCGTGCGCCGCCGGTGATGATTGCGATCTTGCCGCTCAATCGTGCCATGTGCTTGCTCCTGTCTGCGACGCGATGGTCAGGGCGCCTGCCCGCAGTCCTCACGGCTGGCGTGCAGGTAGGCGACGATCTTCCAGATGTCGTTGTCGCCGTCGGGCATCTTGCCGGCAAAGCCCACCATGCGGGTGTTCGGCACACCGTGCGAGATCGTGTTGAAGATGTCCTCGTCCCTGCCGCCGTGCAGCCATTCGCAGTCGAACAGATAGGGCGCGTCCCGCCGGTCCTTGCTGGCGCTGTGGCAATAGGCGCCACAGCTGCCGACGAACAGCCCCTTGCCGCGTTTGAGGGCTTCGGGATCCTTCATGTAGCCGACACTGGGCGGGGGCTGTGAGCACCCGCCGAGCAGACCCGCGGCGGCAAGGCCTGCGAGCAGCAGACCGGACCAGCGCCGGCGCATCAGGAACCAGCGCCCACCTTGAACACGAACAGATTGCCGCCTTCGGGAATGCTGGTCGTGCCGCCCTGGAACGCGGCAATCGTGGCCCAGTTGCCGGCGCCGATGGCCACATAGGTGTCGCCGTCGAGCTCGTAGACGATGGGCTGGCTGCGCACGCCGCCGCCGACCCGGAACTTCCACAGCAACTGGCCCGTAGCCGAATCGAGGGCGATGGCGTGGCCGTCCTGGGTACCGGAGATCACCACGCCGCCGGCGGTGGCAACGACGCCGGCGCTCATGGGGTCGTGATCCTTGAAGCGCCAGCGGATCTCGCCGGTGGCCGCATTGATGGCGGAGATGTGGCCGTAGTCGGAGTCGTTGTCGACGTCGGTAGTCAGCGGCATGCCCCCCAGGTATTCCTGTCCATCCATGTAGGCGGAAATGCCTTTCTGGAACATCTGGCAGCCTTCGATTGCCGGTATGTAAACCAGCCCCAGACGCGGGTCGAACGCGCCCGTCCAGGCGCCGTTCATGCCGCCCATGTTGCCGGGGCAGACGCGAAACTCGGGGTCTTCAAGCGGCACGGCGCTGGGATTCACCACCGGCCGGCCGTTGTCGTCGATGGCCGCCCAATTGACCTGCTCGAGATAGGGCGAGGCCTGAAGGAACGCGCCGTTGCTGCGGTCGAGGATGTAGAAGAAGCCGTTGCGGTTGGCCTGCACCACGGCCTTGACCGGCTGGCCGTCGCGCTCGATGTCGACCAGGAACAGCTGCGTGTTGCCGTCATAGTCCCAGACATCGTGGGGCGTGAACTGGAAGTGCCACTTGCGCTCGCCGGTCTGCGGGTCCACTGCCAGCAGGCTGTTGGAGTACAGGTTGTCGCCTTCGCGCTCGTCGCCGTTCCAGTCCGGGCTCGGATTGCCGGTGGTCCAGAACAGCGTATCGGTTTCGGGGTCGTAGGCACCGCTGGTCCAGGCCGGTGAGCCGCCGGTCTCGTACGAGGTGCCTTCCCAGGTTTCGGAACCCGGCTCGCCCGCCCCGGGCACGGTGTAGTGTCGCCACAGGCGCTTGCCGGTTTCGATGTCGTAGGCGTCGAAGAATCCGCGCACGCCGTACTCGCCGCCCGCCACGCCGATGATGGCCATGTTCTTCAGCACGAATGGCGCCGACGTGGTGCTGAAGCCCTGGCTGTAGTCGGCCACCTCGACGTCCCACAGAATCTCACCGCTGAGCCGATTGAAAGCCATCAGATGGGCGTCGAGGGTCGCCATCAGCACGGTGTCGCCTTTGATACCGACGCCTCTGTTCATCGGGCCGCAGCACAGACGCAGGTCGTCGGGCAGAACCCGGTCGTAGCGCCAGTAGAGCTCTCCCGTGCGCGCATCGAGAGCGAACAGCCGGTTGTACGACGAGCTGACGTACATGATGCCGTCGTAGACCACCGGCGACACTTCGAACTGGCCCAGGGTGCCGGTGGGGAATGCCCAGGCGACCTGCAGGCGGGATGCGGTCTCGGGGTTCAGCGACGCCACCGGGCTGTAGCGGTAGTTGGCGTAGTTGCCGCCGTAAAGCAGCCACTGGCCGGGGTCGTCGGTGCCGGCATCGAGATCTGCATCCGTCACCGGTCCGCGACCGCCACCGATGGGCCGCGTGTTGATCCAGTGGGTAGGCAGCGCCGGCAGACCGATCTCGCCGCCACCCTCGCCGGCGCCCGCCTCGGCGCTCTCGGCGGCTGGTGGTGGCGTCGTGGACGGCGCCTGCTCGCCGCAGGCGGCCAGGGTCAGTATCAGGACGCCGGCGAGCAGGCGCAGGTTATTGAATTCCATGTTCTCTCCCCTCGATTCAGCCGGCTTGCCCGACCCGAATCCGCGATCCTATCCCATGCAGCCGGCGGGCGCACCGGATAGGGTCGGATCGCCCGACCGGACGAGCCGCTCTTCAGATCCGGCGCGCGGTACACGCGCGCTGCGCTGACCATTCGGGCGGGCTTTGCCGTACCCTTGCGTCCTCGAGTCGCGAAAGGTGAGATGTCCGGATGTACAGATCGGGCGGCCCCATCGGCTTCTGGTCCGCAGTGCTGCTGGGCGTGGGCGCCATGGTCGGTGCCGGCATCTTCGCGCTGCTGGGCCAGGCGGGGTCCGTGGCCGGCAGTGCCGTATGGATCTCGTTTGTGTATGGCGGGATCGCGGCGGCGCTTAGCGGTTACTCGTTCGGCCGCCTCGGGGCGCGCTATCCCTCGGCCGGCGGGCTCGTCGAGTACCTGGTGCGCGCATACGGCGGTGGCTACTTCGCGGGCAGCGCCGCCTTCCTTCTGTACTTCTCCGGACTGCTGGCGCTGGCGCTCATTGCCAAGGCGTTTGGCAGCTACGCCTGCGCGCTGATTCTCGGTACCACTGACATGTGGGTGGTGGACGTCTTTGCGCTGACGATCATTGCCGCCCTCGTGTGGGTAAACCTCAAAGGCGCGCGCGAGGTGGCCACGTTCGAGAACGTGGTGGTGATTGCCAAGGTCGGCGTGCTCTGCGCGTTCGTGGCCATCGGCGCCTGCTACATCGAGCCCGGGCGGCTGTCGATTGCCAGCTACCCGGACCAGCGCCACATTGCCGCGGCGATAGGGTTCACGTTCTTCGCGTTCGAAGGCTTCCGCGTGATCACCAACACCGCTGAAGACATGACCGATCCGGAGCGCCTGCTGCCCAGAGCGATGATCACCTCGATCGCCATCGTCGCGGTGCTCTATGTGCTGCTGTCTCTGGTGGTGTTCGGCAATCTGGACGTTCAGGCGGCCATCGACGCCAAGGATTACGCCCTGGCGCAGGCGGCCGCTCCGGTGTTCGGCGCCACCGGCTTCGTCGTGGTGGGCATCGTCGCGATGATTTCCACCGCGTCCGCCATCAACGCCAACCTCTATGCGGTGACCAACGTCACCTACAAGATGGCCACCGACGGCGAGCTCCCCGCCGCGTTCGGCAGGCCGGTTGCGCACAGCCGGGAAGGGCTGCTGATCAGCTCGGCCATAGTGGCCGTCCTGGTGCCCAGCCTGGATCTCTCGGCGCTGGCCGTGATCGGATCGCTGACGATTCTGCTGGTGCACATTGCCGTGCATGTTGGCCACTGGCGGCTGCTCGGCGAAACCGGGGCGTCGCGGCTGCTGCTGGCGCTTGCGATTCTGGGCAATACGGCCGTGGTACTGGTCGTGGTGGCATTCGAGTTCGGGCAGTCGCCCTACCGGTTGTTCTATCTGCTGGCGTTCGTTGTGGCCGCGCTGCTGCTCGAAGCGCTGTTCCGCAGGCTGATAGGGCGCGACCTCGGCACCCGCGGCGACCAGCCTGGGGCCGGCGCGTCCTGACCCCGTGAACCCGGGCCGACGGGACGCCGTCAGTCCGGCTGGGCCGGGAAATCTGCAGCCTCACTGTCACAGCTCGACCGGCGCATTCGTCTACTGTCTGAAGCACTCAATGGAGAATCCGACATGTGGCGACGCGTACTTCTCGTTGCACTCGCGCTGACGCTCGCGGGCAACGGCCTGCATATGCTGTTCGCTCCGCAGCACTGGTACCTGTCTCTCGACAGCGTGGCCCATACCGGCCCGTTCAACGGTCACTTCGTCAGGGATATCGGTTGCGCCTATCTGGCGGCGGCTGCCGGTATCGCCATTGCGGCCTGGCGCGTGACCTGGATGGTGCCCGGCCTGATCACGGCGCTGGCGTTCGTGGGTCCCCACGCGGCGCTGCACCTGTGGGAGCTGGGTTCGGGCCGGCACCTGACGCAGCACCTGGGGCTCGTTGACCTGGTTGGCATTTTTGGCCCGCCGCTGCTGGTGATCCTGATTCTGCTTTCCCCGCGTCGCTGGCATCGTGCCCGGGAGGTCTGACATGATTCGTGCAGCGCTACACGCGGCGATCGACCGCTTCGGCCGTCACTACGACTACGACGCCACCTACATGCACGAGATTCTGGATACCTCGCGCGCGGCATTTCTGAAGCTGCTGCTGGCACAGGGCATGAATCAGCACCACGACGCCGTGCCGGCCGCTGCGCTGTTCGCCGCCCGTATTGCGGCCGTGCGCCACGAGGACTGCGGTCCCTGCGCGCAGCTCACGCTGAACATGGCGCGCGAAGCCGGCGTTGCGTCTGCCACGCTGAAGGCCATCGTGACGGGCGCGCGCGCCGAACTACCCGCTGAGGTGGCATTGGCGCAAGCCTTCGCCGAGGCGGTGCTTGCCCATGCGCCGGCAGACGAGCTGCGCGAGCGGGTTCGCGCGCTCTGGGGAGAGCGTGGTCTGGTGACGCTGGCGTACGCCATCTCGGCAACGCGTATCTATCCGACCATGAAGCGCGTGCTCGGGCACGCCCAGGCCTGCGAGCTGCTGGCCGTGGACGGAGAGCAGCTCGTCGCGGCCGGGCAGGCGTCATGAACGCAGGCGACCGCGGAGCCGACGAGTTCGAGTCCCACCGCGCCCGCCTCGTGGGCCTGGGCTACCGCATGCTCGGCAGTCGCGCGGAGGCCGAGGACCTGGTTCAGGAAACCTATCTGCGCTGGCGTCGCACGCCACGCGATGACGTGCGAGAACCGGGCGCATGGCTCCGGACGACCATGACCCGGTTGTGCATCGACGAGCTGCGGGCGCGGCAGGCGCACCCCGTGGAGTACGTCGGCCCCTGGCTACCCGAGCCCTGGCTCTCGGGGGCAGCGGATGACGCCGAATCCGCACTGGAACTCGCCGACGACCTGTCGGTGGCGTTTCTGCTGCTGCTCGAGCGCCTGGCGCCGGAGGAGCGCGCGGCCTTTCTGCTGCACGACGTGTTCGATGCCGGCTATCCGGACATCGCTGCGGCGCTGGGTCGCAACGAGGCGGCGGTTCGTCAGATCGTTTCCAGGGCGCGGGCGCGCGTGGTCGAACAGCGGCCGCGCTTCCGGGTCTCGCCAGCCGAAGCGCAGTCGCTTGCCGAGCGCTTTCAGCTGGCTTTGCGCAGTCGCGACGACGCTGAGCTGCTGACGCTGCTGCGCCCGGAGGCCGTGCTGGTATCGGACGGCGGGGGGAAGGTGCTGGCGGCGCTGCGTCCGATCGTCGGCGCGGAGAAGATCTGCCGCTTTTTCATGGGGGTAACCCGGGACCAGAGTGCGGACGATTTTCTGCTGCAGTCGCAATGGATCAATGGTGCCCCGGGCTTCGTGGTGCGCGAGCGTTCCGGCACCCCGATCGCGACCTTTGCTTTCGAAGTGCAGGAAGGGCGCATCGCCCGGATCTTTGCCGTGCGCAATCCGGACAAGCTGCGGCATCTGACGGTTCCGGTCGCTGCATGGGCTCCTCCGCCTCAGCCGTGATTGGGACCGTGATGGCGCGTCGGCGCCGGACCGGGCAGGGTCGGGAGGTGCCTGTTGCGGACACCACTGCGATGCAGGCAACCTGCGTCGCTACGTACACGCCGGAAACATCCACGATGCCCACGCTCTACGAACTCCAGCCCGGACGCATTCTCCAGACTGTCATCGGCGTCGCTCTGCTGGTACTGGTCGGCTGCAGCGCGCGGGTGACGCCAGCTCCGGCGGCTGCAGACCAATCAGGCGCCGCACCATCCGCGCCGCCGCCGGCCATCGTGCAGACCGGGCTCAGCGGCACCACCTGGCAGCTGGTAGAAATTGCTGCCATGGATGATCGCGTATTCATGCCCGCCGCCGGCGCCCGCTACGAGCTCACCTTCGAGGCTGGTGGCGTGCTGCTCGTGCAGGCAGACTGCAATCGAGGCCGGGGAACCTGGGCCGAAACCGGCTCCGGAGGCATCGTGTTCGGCCCCATTGCCACGACGCGCATGGCCTGCCCCCCGGGCTCCCTCGACGCCCGATTTCTGTCGAGCCTGAGCTACGTGCGTTCCTACGTGCTGCGTGATGGCCACCTGTACCTGGCGACCATGGCGGATGGTGCCATCCTGCATTTACGGCCGCTCAGCACCGTTTCCTAGGCCCGGTTGTACGGCTGCGGCAGAGCGGAACCTGGCGTTCAGGATCTGATCTGTCGCGACGATGCGCTGCTCGTCTGGGGATCCGATGCGCCCCGGATGCGCTGTGCGCGCTCGACAGGTCCGGATCAGGACACCGCTGCTACGCCCGTGAGTCGGTAGGCTCGCGCGGCGGTACCGGCGAACAGCGCCTGACGCTCGTCCACGGACGCATCTGCGGACATCCGCTTGAACGCGTTCCAGAGCACGGGATAGGACATCCAGTTCTTGTGCACGGGAAAGTTCGATTCGAACATGCAGCGGCGCGCGCCGAACATCTCTATGCACGGCAGGATCCAGGGGCCCCAGGCCGCCGCTACGGCTTGCGAGCCGGGCGGCCGCGCCCGGTCGGCGCCGGCCGGGCGGAACCGGGCCGGCAGGGCGCCGAGCTTCACGAACACGTTGGGGCGGCGTGCCAGCTCGCGCATGTCGGCGAGCCAGCGCGCGCGCACCTCGTCCTGACGGTCACGGTACGGCCCGCCGAGAATGGGCGTGCCGGTGTGATTGAGAATGATCGTGAGCGCCGGATAGCCGTCCGCGACGGCAGTGAGTTCGGGGATCTGCGGGTGATACAGCCAGCAGTCCAGCGACAGACCCAGCCGCTCCAGCGCGGCGATGCCTGCGCGTACTGCCGGCTCGCCCAGATAGCCGGCACGCGGCGCCGCGCGGTGCAGGGCGTCGCTTGCGTCCCAGCATATCGACGCACGCACACCGCGGAAGCGTCCACCGGAGACGGCGGTCATGCGTTCCAGCAGCGGTTCCACGGCGTCTCCGAGACTCAGGTCGACGTTGCCGACGGCGGCGCGGCAGACGCCCGTGGTTCCGAACGCGCCGCTGTCGCTCATGGCGGCGACGCCGGCGATGAATTCCATCTCACCCAGGGGCCGCTCCGCCTCCGCGCCCGTGGCCCGGTACATCGAATGACACTCGGCGAACACGCTGGCGACGATGTGGTGCCCCGTCTGCAGGTCGGCTGCGAACTCCCGCAGCAGGTACGGCGCCTGGTCACGGATCCACAGATGATGATGGGCGTCCACGATGGGCAGATGCGGATCCAGAATCGCTTCCTGCACCTGCTCGAGCCAGGCCTCGTGCTCACCGCCACGGTAGTCGAACCGATTCGCCATCACCCCCTCCCGATGTCCGGCGCGGGCGCATCGGCGCCCTGCTGAAGACAGACCATATCAGATCAACCTGCCGCTGGACGGTCGCGTCGCGGCCGCAGCGTCGCTGCGCCGCAACGCCCCGCGGCTGCCTTCGTGGTATTTTGTCGCGATCGTGTTCAGGGGAGAGTGCAGGTGCGGCTGAAGGACAAGGTGGCTGTGATTACCGGGGGCGCCAGCGGCATGGGTCGCGCAACGGTCATGCGGTTTCTCGAGGAAGGTGCCCTTGTGGTGATTGCGGACTTCAACCGCGTGACCGGCAAGGAAACGCTGGAGATCGCCGATGAGCTCGGCCACGCCGACCATGCTAGCTTCATTGAGGTGGACGTGGCCCGCGAAGCGGACGTGGCGGCCATGATCGCGCACGCGGTGGAGCGCTTCGGCCGCCTGGATGTGGTGTTCAACAATGCCGGTGTCGGCGGCGCCATAGGGCCGCTAACCGAAACCACCGTCGAAGACTGGGACTACACCTTCGACGTGCTGGCCAAGGGTGTGTTTCTCGGCATCAAGCACGCCGCGCGGGTGATGAAGGCTCAGGGCACGGGAGGCGCGATAATCAACACCGCCTCGATCGCGGGGCTCTCCGGCGATGCGGGGCCCATGGTGTACTCGGCGGCCAAGGCAGCCGTGATCAGCCTGTCGAAGTCGGCCGCGGTGGAGCTGGCCCCGGAGCGCATACGCGTCAACGCCATCTGCCCCGGATTCATCGCCACGCCCCTCGCCGGCGGCGGCGACGCGGAGCGGATCCGCAGCGCGTTCGAGAAGTCTCAGCCCTGGCCGGAAGCCGGCTCGGGCGAGCACATTGCCGGCGCGGCGCTGTTTCTCGCCAGTGACGATGCCCGTTTCGTCACGGGCGAGGCACTGGTGGTGGATGGCGGCCTGACTGCCGCCGGGCCGGAGCTGTCGAAGCGGTTCCCGCAGGTCTCGGCGCGTGATTCGCGCGTATCCGGCATCACCAAGGGCAGCACCGGCGAGGCACCGCAACTGCGCCGGCTTTGACCGTCGCGGCTGGGGCGGCTCTGCCTGGCGCGTGCCGCTGTCCTGGCAGCGCCGGGCCTGATCTGCTGCGGCAGCTGCGGCAGGCACCACGGCGCCTCACCCGCCGTAGCGCTGCCGGAGCTCCCGCTTCAGCACCTTGCCGGTGGCCGTGCGCGGCAACGGCTCGTCGATGAAGAACACCCGCGTGGGCACGTTGTAGCGCGCCAGGCGCTCGGCCACGTAGCTCTGCACGTCGGCCTCGCTGAGCTGGACCCCGGGCTTCGGCTCGATGACCGCCGCGACCTCCTCGCCGAGCGCGCGGTGGGGCAGGCCGATCAGCGCCACGTCGGCGATGTCCGGATGCCGGTGCAGCACGCCCTCGACCTCGGCGCAGTACACGTTCTCACCACCGCGGATGATCACGTCCTTCTTCCGATCCACCACGTAGTAGAAGCCGTCCGCGTCCACATAGCCGAGGTCACCCGTCCGGAACCAGCCGTCGCTGAATGCCGCATCGGTTTCTTCGGGCTTGCGCCAGTACCCGGTGAACACGTTGGCGCCGCGGACCCAGAGCTCGCCGATCTCGCCCTGCGGGCAATCCATGCCCGCGTCGTCGACGATGCGCACGTCTGCCGTGACCGTCGGTCGGCCGACGCTCTTCGGGTGCGCCAGATAGTCCGCGCCGCCGTTGGCGATGATGGCCGAGGTGGTTTCCGTTGCACCGTAACCGTTGCCCGGCGCAACCCGGGACTGAAACATGTCGCCAACCCGATGAATCAGGTCCTCGGGCACCGGTGCACCGCCAGACGCGATGCTGGCCAGGCTCGCCAGCGCACCGGAAGCCGCGCGCGGATGTTCCAGTACCTGTCGCACCACGGTCGGCACGCCGCTCCAGCCGCGGATCTGCTCGCGGCTGATGAGATCGATGGCTTGTTCGACATCCCAGCGGTACATCAGCACCAGCTTGCTGCCGGTAAAGGCGGAAACGTACAGGCCGCTCAGCCCGCCGATGTGAAAGAACGGGAACGACTGCAGGGACGAGGGCTGCGGCGGGCTTGCGCCGGCCTCAGCCGGCGGCGCCAGGGCAGCCGCCACGGCTCCTGACAGCAGCGTGTTCTTCAGGTTGGTCACGTGATTGCGGTGGCTGTGCACGGCGCCCTTGGGCACGCCCGTGGTACCCGAGGTGTACATGATCGAAGCATGGTCCTCGGGGGCGAGGCTCACCTCCGGCAGCTCGTCGCGGTCCGCGAAGCGCTGCAGCGCGTCGTCCCAGGCTTCCACGGGGAAGCGCCGCTGCGGCTCCCGGGCGACCAGGATCTTGAGGTCTTCGAGTTCCTCGAGCAGCGGCTGGAGCCGTTCCAGGCGTTCGTCGTCCAGGAGCGCAACGCGCGGTGCCGAGTCGTCGAGCCCGTAGACGAGCTCCGGGCCCGTCCACCAGGCATTCAGCGTCACGGCCACCGCGCCGATGGCCTGACAGGCGAAGAAGCCGATGACCCATTCCGGGTAGTTGCGCATACCGATGGCGACGCGGTCGCCCTTGCTCACGCCCTGATCCACCAGCCAGTGGGCCAGCCGTGCTACCTGGCGATAGTGCTCCGCGTAGCTGATGCGCTGGTCTTCGTAAACCAGAAAGGTCTGCTCCCCGTGCGCACGGGTCGCGATCAGCAGATCACGCAGCGTGCGCGGCTCGGTGGCGTACACGCGGATCGCGGCGCCGCGGGGATCGCGGGCCGGCTGCAGTTCGAACGGGCCGCCAGGCGCCGTGAGCGCCGCGATGACGGCATCGCGGGGGCTCACGTTGCGGCTCCGTGGACGGCACCGGCGCGGCGGCGGGAACCCCGGCGCAGCTGTCTGGCAGTCATGGCTCTCCCCCTGATCGTGACGCTCTACACTAGGTCAGAAGCGGACGCGGTTTCAATTGCGGCAGCCGGGGCGCCCGCACCGTGCCGGCGCCGCTCAGGCGCGCGATCAGAGCGGCCAGACCAGCAGGATCATGGGGATCCCCACCGCGATCACCAGCAGTTCCAGCGGCAGGCCCATCCGCCAGTAGTCGCCGAACCGGTAGCCGCCGGGCCCCATGATGATGATGTTGTTCTTGTGCCCGATGGGCGTCAGAAATGCGCAGGAAGAAGCCACGGCGACCGCCATCAGAAAGGCGTCGGCGTTGACCTGGAGCCGCTCGGCGACGTCGATGGCGATGGGTGCGGCTACCAGCGCCGTGGCGACGTTGTTGAGCACGTCCGAAAGGGTCATGGTGATGATCATCAGAATGGCGAGCACCGCGACCGCTGGCAGTCTCCGCCGTCAGGTTCACCAGGCGCTGGCGATCAGGGTACAAAGGCCGCTGGCTCGCGGTCAGGGCCGCGCCGATGGGGATCATCGCGCCGAGCAGCACGATCACCGACCATTCGATGGATTCGTATACCTGGTTGAGGGGCACGATGTTGAGCACCACGTACACGACCACGGCGGCGGCGAGCGCCAGCGGCAGGTACAGCCAGCCGAAACTCGCAGCGGCGATTGCGGCCGCGAACACGCCGATTGCCGTCCACGCCTGCCGGCGCTGCGTGACCTCGAGACCCCGTTCGGCCAGCGTCAGGCAGCCCAGCCACTCCACCACGTCCGGCAGCTGTTCCTCCGGGCGAGCAGCAGCAGGATGTCGCCCGAGTTGATCCTGGCCTGACGCACGCGATCGCGGATCCGCGTGCCCCGGCGTGAGATGCCGAGCAGGGTCACGCCATGGGTGTAGAGCAGGCGCACGTCACGGGCGGAACGCCCGGCGATTCGGGCCCCGTCCGGCACGACCACCTCGACGAGCGCCATGGTCCCCCCTGCGAGGCCGCCGTCCTTGCTGGCGTCCGTCAGGCTCAGCCCGGCGGCACCGACGAACTGATCGATGTCCTCGGGACCGCCCTCGACGATCACCAGGTCGCTCTTGTGCACGATCTCGTCGCGCGCCAGTCCCGGGAGCCGCCTGCCGCGGCGTACCAGGCCGACGACGTTCACGCCGTACTCGTCTGCCAGACCGTCGAGATCCTTCAACGGCTGACCGATCAGCTTCGATTCCTGCGCTACCCGGACCTCGGCGATGTAGCCCTCGAGCTCCTCGAGCTCGCGGCCGGAGTCGTGCTCGAAGCGTTCCAGCGGAATCAGGCGCCGCCCGATGAACACGACGTAAACGATGCCGACCACGGCGACCACGAAGCCCACGGGCGCGAAGTCGAACATGGTGAACGGCGCGCCCAAGGCATCCTCGCGGAACGTGGCGATGACGATGTTCGGGGGGGTTCCGATGAGGGTCACCATGCCGCCCAGGATCGACGCGAACGACAGCGGCATCAGCGTCTGCGCCGGGCTGCGCTTGGCGCGTCGCGCGGCCTGCAGGTCGAGGGGCATCAGCAGTGCCAGCGCCGCGACGTTGTTCATCAGGCTCGACAGCGCGGCGGAGACGGCTGCCATGATGCCGACGTGTGCCTGCAGGCCGCGGGAGGCGTCCAGCAGCCGTCGGGCCAGCAGCTCGATGGCGCCGGAGCGCGAAAGCCCGCGGCTGACGATCAGCACCAGCGCGATGATTGCGACGGCGGGATGACCGAAGCCGGAGAACACCTGATCGGCAGGCACGGCCCCGATCAGGTACGCGAGCACCAGGCCGGCGAAAGCTACCAGGTCGTAGCGGAATCTGCCCCAGACCAGAAAGGCCAGAATCAGAACGACGAGTGCGAACAGCAGAATCTGGTCGATGCTCATCAGCGGGACAGGGCGCCGGTCTCCAGGTGCTCGGCCTTGAAGTGGAACACGACGTCGCGATCGGGCGCAACGACGGATTCGTCGCGGCCCTCATAGGGCAGCCTGCTCAGCAGATCGGCGATCAGCGCGACGCGCGCCGCGCGCTTGTGATCGGCGCGGACGATGGTCCAGGGCGCGAGCTGGTGGTCGGTTTCCACCAGCATGCGGTCTCTGGCCTCGGTGTAGGCGTCCCAGCGCTCCAGCGCGCAGCCGTCCACGGGGCTGATCTTCCACTGCGAGAGCGGGTCTTCGGCGCGATCCTCCAGGCGCCGGCGCTGCTCGTCCTTGCTGATGTCCAGGTAGTACTTCAGAAGCTTGACGCCGGAGCGCACCACCATACGTTCGAACTCGACCACGGTCTCCATGAACTCGACGTACTGGTCGACGCTGCAGAATCCCATGACCCGCTCGACGCCGGCACGGTTGTACCAGCTGCGGTTGAACACCGTGAACTCCATGGGTATCGGCAGGTGCGGCACGTAGCGCTGGAAGAACCAGGAGCGGCTTTCGTTTTCGGTGGGTTTGCCGAGCGCGACCACGCGGGTCTCGCGCGGGCTCATGTGCGCGACCAGACGTTTGATGGTGCCGTCCTTGCCGGCGGCGTCACGCCCCTCGAGAATCACCAGCACTTTGCGCTCGTCGCGGATCAACTGCCGCTGCAGCTTCACCAGCTCTATCTGGAGCGCGCGCAGCAGCGGTTTGTAGTCGGCTTTGTCCATGGTTCCTCTTCTCGTTTGCTCAGGTCGCCTTGTTGACGATGTCCTCCAGCACCTGGGCCGCGTGGGCCAGGTGGTCCGACGCGTTGGACAGGTGCCGGTAGATCTCGCGCCGTTTCAGCATCTGGGTCA
This sequence comes from Pseudomonadales bacterium, assembly GCA_041395905.1. Taxonomy (GTDB): domain Bacteria; phylum Pseudomonadota; class Gammaproteobacteria; order Pseudomonadales; family Azotimanducaceae; genus UBA7803. Next base: position 31,460 of record JAWKZP010000002.1, on the reverse strand, counting down.
CGAGCAGCAGCGTATCGGCGCTGCGCTGGTCGAGCTCGGCCGCGCTGGCGCCGGCCGCGTTCAGGCCTTTGAGCCGCTCAAGCTGCAGCGCGGGATCGAACAGGGTCGCGAGCGCGCGGCGGTAGGCCTTCTCCATGTCACGCTCGCTCTTGCGCGCCTGCTCAGCGTAGCGATCGGCCGCGGCGGGCTCGTGCTCCAGATGCTGAAACCCGTGCAGCAGCGCCTGGGCGCCTGCATCCAGCAGGGCTGCCATCTCCACCATGTGCGCGTCCGGACTGAGCTCGAGGATCTCGATCTCGCGCACGCTGGTCTTGGCGTAATTCAGGATCTCGTCGATCGCCATAACGGCATCGTAGAAGTCCTCCCGGTCCATGGGCGTTGCGAACGACCGGTGCAGAATTTCGAGGTTGCGGGTCTTGATGCGGTCACCTTCGTGTTCCAGGTGGCGCACCTCCAGGCCCATGGCGGGATCGTCGTCACGCAGGAACTGCAGCAGCCGGTTGGTCCCCTGGGCGGTGACCGTGCATTGGGCCACCAGCAGCGCATAGAAGTCGGCCATCTCCGGGAGCACCCGCGCCTTCAGTCTCGCCAGCAGCCCCGGCCTGCCTGCGTCCGCTGATTCATCTTGTTGCTTGCTCGTGGTCATCCTCATTCCTCTCAGCCGCTGGGAGCGATCAGCAGGCGGCTCAGCCACCAGAACAGCAGTGCCAGCACCCCGGCGCCGGGTATCGTCAGCAGCCAGGCCAGCACGATGTCGCGGGCCCGCTGCCAGCGTACCGCCTTGGGTCGTTCGGAAGCGCCTACGCCCATGATGCTCGTGCTGACGACGTGTGTCGTGGAGACAGGACCGCCGAACAGCGAAGCGCCGAAGATCACCGCGCCGGACGCGAGCTGCACGTTCAGGCCGTGCAGCGGACGCAGCTTGTACAGACCGAACCCCACCGTCCGCACGATGCGCCAGCCGCCGAAGGTGGTACCGAGCGTCAGGGTCGCGGCGCTCAACGCCATGACCCAGAACGGCACCGCGAAGTGATCGAGATGCCCGGTGAGAACCAGAATCAGGGTGATCACGCCCATGCCTTTCTGGCCATCGTTGGTGCCGTGCGAGAAGGCGAGCGCCGCAGCCGTGAGCCACTGACCGCGGCGCAGCGGACGGTTGATCGCGGGTGTGGCGGCTCGCAGCAGCAGCCGTGCCAGCCGGTGCAGAAGGTACCCGGCAACGAACCCCAGCAGCGGCGAGACGACCAGCGCGAGGATCACCTTGGCTATCCCCACGGGACGCCCCTGCAGAGTTTCCGCCAGGCCCCAGACCACATGGTCCGCGCCGTAGCCGGCCGTCACGGCGGCGGTGAGACCGCCCACCAGGGCGTGCGACGAGGACGACGGCAACCCCAGCCACCAGGTGAGCAGGTTCCAGCCGATGGCGCCCAGCAATCCGCACAGCAGCACCCGCAACCCATCGAACACCTGAAGGTCTTCGATGCTGACGAACGAACCGATGGTGTTGGCCACCGCGGTGCCGCCGATGAGCGGGCCGAGGAGCGTGAAGCTGCCCACCAGCAGCACCGACTGGGCTGGCGATATGGCGCGCGACGCCACCAGGGTCGAAATCATGTTGGACGCATCGTGGAAGCCGTTGGTGAAGTCGAAGAACACCACGGCGGCGATTGTGACGACGGTGAGTACGAACAGCAGTTCCACGGCGCTCGGGTCGGGCTCCCGGGACAGATTCCGGATCAGGTTCCGGGCATTCAACAGCATCCGGGTGGCGGACGCGAGCCGGCTGGCTGCTGCGCTATGATCGCCGCTCGACGGCAACCGGGAGCTCGGGCATACGCGTGCCTGGAAATCTGCGCAGATGGGGATTCGGCCTGGTGCTGCTGGCGGCGGTGCTGTTTGCAGCAACCCACTTTGCCGACATCGAGGATTTCGCTCGGATATCGGCGCACAGCAACCCGCTGTGGCTGCTGGTGGCGGTGGCGCTGCAGGCGGCAACCTATGTGTGCGTGGCGGTGATGTGGTTCGTCGCGCTGGATGAGTCGAGGCTGCGCCTGCCGGTGGGCGTTCTCGGGCGCCTGGCAGTGGCCAAGCTGTTCACTGATCAGGCCCTGCCCAGCGGCGGCATCAGCGGCACCACCTTTCTGATCGCGGCATTGTCCAGGCGCCGGGTACCGGCGTCGGTCGCGCTGGCAGTGACCCTGCTGGCGGTGGTCACCTACTATGCGGCCTATCTGATCGCGGCGATCGCGACGTTCCTGGTGTTGTGGCTGCACCACGCGGTGAGTGCCTGGATCGTCACGGCAGTGGGTGTGTTCAGCCTGGTTGCGACCGCCGTTCCGGCGTTGATCCTGTACCTCAGCCGCGCGGGACCGCGTTTCGCCGGATCGATGCGGCGGTTTCCGGCGCTGCAGAAGTTCGCCGCGCAGGTTGCCGATGCGCCGCTCACACTGCTGCGCACGCCGCGAGTTGCCGGCGTTGCGTTCCTCGGCCAGCTGAGCATATTCGTGCTTGACGCGCTGACGCTGTGGGCGGTGCTGTGGGCACTCGGCAACCCGGTATCGGTGCTGGTGGCGTTCCCGGCGTTCATGCTGGGGTCGATTGCCGGCACGCTGGGGCCCGTCCCCATGGGGCTGGGTGCCTTCGAAGGCGCCTGCATCAGCATGCTCACGGTTCTGGGCGTGCCCGTGGAGGCCGCGCTCGCCGGCACGCTGCTGCTGCGCGGCCTCACGCTGTGGCTGCCCATGATACCGGGCATGATCATCGCCCGGCGCGAAATGGTCGCTGCCCGCTAGCGGCGGCTCAGCGCCATGGCGCGACGGTGGGGTGCTCACCCAGAAGGGTGATCACGCTGTCGCGGTCGAGTTCCTCGGCCTGGAGCAGGGCGCTTGCCAGCGCTTCGAGCCGTGGCCGCTCGCTGATCAGCAGTGACCTGGCCTGTTCGAACGCGTGCCCGAGCAGAGCGATCACCTCGTCATCCAGCGCCTGAGCCAGGTCCTGCGAGTATTGAGCCTGCTCGAATCCCGGTCCCAGGTAGCCGGACCCGGATCGGGCCACCAGCGAAACGTTGGGAGCCCGGTCGCTCATGCCGTAGCGGATCAGCATGTCGCGCACGATGCTGGTCGCCTTTTCCAGGTCGTCCGACGCGCCGGTGGAGACCGATTCGAATACGACCGCTTCCGCCGCACGGCCACCGAGCAGCACGTGTACCCGGTCGAGCAGCTCATCCCTGGACAGCAGATAGCGGTCTTCCAGCGGCATCTGCAGCGTGTAACCGAGCGCGCCCGCGGCGCGGGGAATGATGGAAATCTTCTGTACCGGATCGCCGCCCGGGGTCATGTAGCCCACCAGCGCGTGACCGGACTCGTGGTAGGCGATGCGCCGGCGTTCTTCCGGAGTCACGATCAGACTTTTCTTCTGGGGTCCGGCAAGGATGCGCTCGATGGCCTCCTGAAACTGCGGCATGCCGATCTGCGTTTCGCTCCTGCGTGAGGCGAGCAGCGCGGCCTCGTTGCACACGTTGGCAATGTCTGCGCCCACCATGCCCGGTGTCTGTGCGGCCAGAGCGTCGAAGTCGACGTCGCCTGCGACGGGCAGCTTGCGGGTGTGCACCAGAAAAATCGCCTTGCGCCCGGCGCGGCTGGGTCGGTCCACCACCACCCGGCGGTCGAAACGTCCCGCGCGCAGCAGGGCAGGGTCGAGAATTTCGGGGCGGTTGGTTGCGGCCAGGATGATCACGCCGGCCGTGCCGTCGAAGCCGTCCATCTCCGTCAGCAGCTGGTTCAGGGTGTTTTCGCGCTCGTCGTAGCCACCGCCCATGAAGGGGCCGCCCTGGGCACGTGCCTTGCCGACCGCGTCGAGCTCGTCGATGAACACGATGCAGGGCGCGGCCTTTTTGGCCTCCTCGAACAGATCGCGGACGCGGGCGGCCCCGACGCCGACGAACATTTCCACGAAGTCGGAGCCGCTCAGGCTGTAGAACGGCACCTCGGATTCGCCGGCGATGGCGCGCGCCAGCAGGGTCTTGCCGGTGCCGGGCGGACCCACCAGCAGCACACCCTTGGGGAGCTTTGCACCCAGCTTGGTGAACTTTGCCGGATCCTTCAGGAAGGCGACGATTTCTCGGGTTTCCTCGATGGCTTCGTCGACCCCGGCGACGTCGCTGAAGCGCACCCGCAGCGCCGGATCGACCTCGTAGATCTTGGCCCGGCTCTTGCCCATCTGCAGGGCGCTGGGCCCGCGGCCCATGCGCCGCATGAGCAGCCCCCAGATCAGGAACATGATGCCGAATGGCACGATCCAGTTGAGCAGAACGTCTCTGAGCAGATGCGACTCGACGCGCCCCCGGTAGTCGACGCCGTGGGCCTGCAGCACGCTGAGCAGCGTCGGGTCCGGCAGCGGCAGAACGGTGAAATACAGCTTGGCCAGCGATTCCTGCTCCGCCTGGGAGCGCTTGAGGTCGCCGGTCATCTGCTGCCACCACCCGAACAGGCGGCCGAGGTGCCAGGGCGCCTTGGTTGCCGGAACGTCCAGCGGCGGCTTGGCGGTGTTCGCTGCCGTTGCGGTGCCCGGCGCCTCAACATTGCCCGGTGCCGTCACATTGCCCGGTGTCGTGGTAGCACTCGGCTGCGCTGTGCTGCTCGCCGGCGTGGCCTCGGCGGGCGGCTTCAGCTGGCCGTAGATGCGCTCCTCGGTGATCACCACCTGTGCCACCTTGTCGGCCTGCACGGCATCCAGGAATGCGCTGTAGGACCACTCCGGGGCGTCGGTCTGGGAGAAGAACAGCCACTGCAGAATGAGAAAGCCCGCGAAGATCGCCAGGTAGTAGAACAGAGAGAAGCGGGCGCGTGGCGGCAGATCTCCCAGCGGCGGGCGCGGTGGCGTCGAGCGCCGCTCCGGCGGCTGGAAACCGCGCGTCTCGTGCGGCCTTTCGGATGCTGAACTACCGGGCAAAAGCCTTTCTCCTGTCTGAGCGGCGACGCACGCTGGCAGCCGGGCTCGAGGGGTGGTACTGGATGGGCACCATTCTAGCGCCGCGGTCAGCCGGAGCGGGAAATGATGCGGGCGCCGAACTTGTCGAACAGATACTTCCACGCCCACACCACCAGCACCTTGAGCTTCACGTCGAAGCCGATCAGGCCGAGAATGTGGATCAGCAGCCAGGACCACCAGGCCAGCGGACCGCTGACCTCCCGGCCGAGCACCGTCCCGACCGCCGCATTCCTGCCGATCACCGACAGCTGCCCGCGCTCGCGGTACTCGAAAGCGCGGGTGCGGCCGCTCAGGTAACGGCCCACGAAGCGGCCGGCCTGCTCGGCGGCGGGTGCCAGCCCGGGCAGCATCTGCTCGCCGATCCGGTAGCTTGCCAGGTCGCCGACCACGAACAGGTCGTCGCGCCCGGGCACCCGGAAGTGCTCGTCCACCGCCACGCGGCCTCCCGGTCCCGGCTCCAGCCCGAGCTGCTCGCAGATCGTGCGCGAGCGGGGCGTGGCGCTGGCCCCTGCCGCCCAGATCACGGTCGCGGCGGCGATTCTCTGCTGCGTGCCGGCGCGGTCTTCGAGCGTCACGCCGTCGCCGTCCACCGCCGTGACCTTCATATCCACGAGCGACCTGACACCGAGCCCCGCGAGCTGACGCAGGGCACTCTCACTGCAGGATTCGGAGTACTGGGGCAGCACCCGTGGTCCGCCTTCCACGAGCAGGATCTCGGCTGCCCGGGGATCGAACGAACGGAATTCCCGCGCCAGCGCGCGGCCGGTCAGCTCGCCGATGGCGCCGGCCAGCTCCACCCCGTGGGGCCGGCACCCACGACGACGAAGCGCAACAGCTGCTGCCGGCGCGCCTCGTCGCTGCAGGCCTCGGCCTCTTCGAGCGCCCTGAGCACGCGATTTCGAATGGTGAACGCGTCTTCGAGCGTCTTCAGACCCGGGGCGTGCACGGCCCACTCGTCGTGCCCGAAGTAGCTCGGCCCCAGACCCGTGGCGAGTACGAGAACGTCCCAGGGGTAGCGGCGCCCGGCCGTCGTGACCACGCAGCGGGCATTCCAGTCGACCGCGCACACCTCTTCCTGGACGACGCGCACCTTGCGCGGCTTCAGGATCATGCGCAGCGGCGTGGCGACGTCGGGTGCGGCCAGCGAGCCGGTGGCTACCTGATACAGCAGCGGCTGGAACAGGTGATAGTTGCAGCGATCGAGCAGGGTCACATCGAAGCGTTTCGGGTCGAGATTGCGAGCGGCCGCGATGCCCGCGAAGCCGCCGCCGATGATCAGTGCGCGGGTTCTGCTCATCTTCGGCTCCGGGAACGTGCTGACCTGTCCAGGCTTCGACGGGTGATGGCGACGATATCCATCGGCAATCGGGCGTTGCAGAGCACTATAATCTCCCACCGGATGGTTTTGATCGGGTGCGGCCTGACGTGAGTGGTGAAATGCCACGTGTTCGCAAGCTGTTGGACAACGTCGGGCGCCGACTGTTTCCTGCCGTCGCCCTGACGGTGTTCCTGCTCGCGCTGTACTTTCTGCATCGCGAGCTCGCTGCGGTCAGCTGGGACGCGGTGCTCGCTCAGGTTACCGGCACTCCGCTGGAACGACTGCTTGCCGCCCTGCTGCTTACGGCGCTGAGCTACTCGTTGCTGACGGGCTACGACTGGCTGGCGTTGCGCTACGTGGCGCGCGATATTCCGTATCCCACCGTGGCGCTCACCGCATTCATGGCGTACGCGGTGGGTCACAACGTGGGCGTCAGCGCTCTGTCGGGCGGCTCCATCCGCTATCGCGTGTACTCGCAGCTGGGGTTGTCGAGCCTCGAGATTGCCAAGGTGATCGCCTTCTGCACGACCACGTTCGCGATCGGCGCGTCGCTGCTCATGGGCGTCGCGTTCTGGGTAATGCCGCCAAAGTCGCTCGGCATGCTGCCGCTGGACCCCTTCTGGATCCATGGCGTCGGTGTGGTGCTGATGGTGTTCCCGCTGGCGTACGTGGGCGGCGCGGTGCTGCGTCTGCGTCCGCTCGCGTTCGGCAACTGGTCGATTGCGGTGCCCGGCCCGCGCCTGGCCGGGGCACAGGTAGTACTCGCCAGCCTGGATCTGGCCTGTGCCGCCGGCGTGCTGTACGTGCTGCTGGCGCCGGTGCTGCCGGTGGGCTTTTTCGAATTCGCCGGCATCTATCTCATCGCCATGGCGGCCGGCGTGATCAGCAGCGTCCCGGGCGGCGTCGGGGTGGTGGAAACCGTGCTGCTGCTCGCTCTGCCCACGGTGGACCGCAGCGCCCTGCTGGGCGGCATCGTGCTGTTTCGCGTGATCTACTACCTTCTGCCCTTCGGTCTGGCCCTGACGCTGCTTTCCGCGCGCGAGTTGCGCCAGGCGCGCACCCACATCGCGCGCATCGGCGGAATCGCCGGTGACTGGCTGGGCCGCGTGGCGCCTGCGACCGTGGGTGCGCTGGTGTTCCTCGGTGGGGTCGTGCTGCTGCTGTCGGGGGCGGCACCCTCCGTGGACACGCGACTCAGCGTGGTGGGGCGCTTCCTGCCGCTGCCGGTGCTCGAGATCTCGCACATGCTGGGGAGCATTCTCGGCGTGCTGCTGCTGGTGGTCGCGCAGGGACTGTACCGGCGTCTGCATCGCGCCTACGCGCTGGCGCTCGCGGCGCTGCTGGTGGGCGCGGTGGTTTCGCTGGTCAAAGGCCTGGATGTAGAGGAGGCGGTGATGCTGTCGATCGTCGCGCTCGTGTTGTGGACGGCGCGCAGCGAGTTCTATCGTGGCGGCCTGCTGATCGACCAGAAGCTGGGCCCGCGGTGGCTGCTCTGCATCGCCATGGCGGGCGGCGTGGCAATCTGGCTGATGTTCGCGAGCTATCGTCACGTGGAGTACAGCAATGAGCTCTGGTGGCAGTTTTCCCTCAATGCCCAGGCGCCGCGTGCCCTGCGTGCGGCGCTCGTAGCGGCCGTGGCACTGGCCGTGTTCGCGCTGCGCAAGCTTCTGCGCCCCAGCGTGCCGGAGCCCGAGGCCATCGACGCCGGAGTGGAAGAACGGCTGCGCAACGTGATTGCGCAGTCACGGGACGCCATGGCCAACGTGGCTCTGCTCGGCGACAAGCGCATCCTGTTCAACGAGACCGGCGACGCCTTCATCATGTATCAGGTCAGCGGGCGCAGCTGGATCGCGCTCGGTGACCCAGTAGGTCCGCGGGCGTGCTGGGAGACGCTGATCTGGCGCTATCGCGAGCTGTGTGATCGGCACGATGGCTGGCCCGCCTTCTATCAGGTCACCGGCGACGGGCTGCCCCTGTACGTGGACGCGGGTCTGTCGTTGTCGAAGCTGGGCGAAAGTGCGCGGGTGCCGCTTGCCGGGTTCTCGCTTTCCGGCAGCAACCGCGCGCCGCTGCGCCATTCCTGCAACCGAGCCCGGCGCGAAGGCGCGACCGTGGAAATCGTCGCGCGCCAGCAGGTGGCTGCGATACTGCCGCAGCTGCGTGTCGTGTCTGACGACTGGCTGCGACGCCGTTCCGCCCATGAGAAGGGATTTTCCCTGGGCGCCTTCGACGAAGCCTATCTGACCCGATTCGATTGCGCCGTGGTACGTGTCGGTGAACGTATCGTTGCCTTCACCAATCTCTGGCAGGCGACCGCTGCACGGGTGCTCTCGGTCGACCTGATGCGTTATCACGCCGAGGCACCCGCCGGCACCATGGACTTTCTGTTCGTGGAGGTGATGTTATGGGGGCAGCAGCAGGGATTCGAGTGGTTCGATCTCGGCATGGCGCCATTGTCGGGTCTCGAAACGCACCCGCTCGCGCCCCTGTGGCACAAGGTCGGACACCTGATCTATCAGCACGGCGATGCGTTCTACGACTTCGACGGCCTGCGCAGCTACAAGGAGAAGTTCGATCCGGTCTGGGAACCGCGCTACCTGGCCGCTCCCGGGGGGCTGAAGGCTCCCCGCGTTCTGATCGACGCCTCGGTGCTCATAGCCGGTGGTGTGCGCGAGGTGTTCGGCCGCTGACTTGCGGCGGGCGACATCCGGACGCCGCACACGATCTCAGATCACCGATCCCAGCAGGCTGACGGACAGCGCCAGCACGATCACGTTGAAAAAGAACGCGATGATCGCATGCACCAGGGCCACCCGACGGATGTGGCTGCTGACGATGACTACGTCGGAAACCTGAAACGTCATGCCCAGCACGAGCGCGAAGTACAGAAAGTCGAAGTAGTCCGGCAGATCCGTACCCGGAAACTCGAGGCCGCCCCGGGAACCGCCGTCTCCCACGTAGTAGGTATGGGCGTAGTGCAGTGCGAACAGGGTGTTCATCAGCAACCAGGCGACCACGATGGAGGCGGCACCGAGAACGATTCGGGCCAGCGACTCGTGCGCCGCTGCCTGTATCTCCATGCCGAGGCCGACCAGCGCCGTGGTCGAGAGCACAATGCCCATGAACAGCACGGCCCAGCGGCCGGCGTCGATGCGCTGGGCGTTCTCTTTGACCGCTGCCGCACCGCCCCGGAACATGGTCACCCCGAGCGCGAACAGCAGCAGCGCCCCGGCCAGGTCGAATCCGATGAGCAGGCTGGTGCGCAGATCGGCGCCCGCCATGCTGATGGCGCTCGTGGCCAGAGCGAAGGTGGCCAGAAAGGCGAGCCAGCGATATTCCAGCCAGTCGGTCATGGAGGTTCCATTGCGGCGGGCGGATATTGTGAACCAGCACGGAACCGCTGGGTATCGAGCCAGCGCGCGCAGCCGGCCTGTGGAAACTTTCGTTTTCGGGTGTCACCTCATATGATCGTGCGTCTTTCGCGGCGGCACCGGCCCCTGGCGACCTCTGCCGGTGGCCGTGCACGCCTGTTGGAATCGCAGGGGAGCCTGGTACATGAGTGACTACACGAAGATCCTGCTCGAAGAGCACGAGATGCCCAAGCGCTGGTACAACATCGTGGCGGATCTGCCCGAGCCGCCGCCGCCGGCACTGCACCCGGGCACCCGGCTGCCGGCCACCGCCGAAGACTTTGCGCCATTGTTCCCCCGCGCGCTGATCGAACAGGAAGTCAGCCAGGAGCGCTACATCGACATTCCGGAAGCCGTGCAGGAGGTGTACCGGTTGTGGCGCCCGAGCCCGCTGTTCCGCGCGCGCCGACTCGAGAAGCTGCTGGATACGCCGGCGAAGATCTTCTACAAATACGAGGGCGTGAGCCCCGCAGGCTCGCACAAGCCCAACACCGCGGTGCCGCAGGTTTGGTACAACGCGCAGGAAGGCATCACCAAACTCACCACCGAGACCGGTGCGGGTCAGTGGGGCAGCTCGCTGGCGTTCGCCTGTGCGCAGTTCGGGCTCGAGTGCGAGATCTGGCAGGTGGCCGCGTCGTACTACGCCAAACCCTATCGGCGCACCATGATGGAAATCTGGGGTGGCAAGGTGCACCCGAGCCCGTCGACGGTGACCGAGTACGGGCGTTCGCTGCTGGCGAAAGATCCCGATCATCCGGGTTCGCTCGGTATCGCCATCTCGGAAGCGGTCAGCCAGGCGGTGGCCGATCCGAAGACCCGATACGCGCTCGGCAGCGTGCTCAATCACGTGCTCCTGCATCAGACCATCATCGGTGAGGAGGCGCTGCTGCAGCTGGCCAAAGTGGGCGAAACGCCGGACGTGCTGGTGGGCTGCACCGGGGGCGGCTCGAACTTCGGCGGGCTGGCCTTCCCGTTTCTGCGCGAGAAGCTGGCGGGGCGCATGAACCCTGTCATCCGCTGCGTCGAGCCCACCGCCTGTCCGACCCTGACCAAGGGGCAGTACCGCTACGACTTCGGGGACACTGCGGGGCTGACGCCGCTGATGAAGATGCACACGCTGGGGCACTCGTTCATCCCCGAGCCGATTCATGCCGGCGGTCTGCGTTACCACGGCATGGCGCCTCTGGTGTCGCACGTGTATCAGCTCGGACTGGTCGAGGCGATAGCCATTCCGCAGACCGAATGCTTCGCCGGTGCGCTGCAGTTCGCCCGCACCGAAGGCATTGTGCCGGCGCCCGAGCCCACGCACGCCATCGCCGCGGCCATCCGAGAAGCGCTGGCGTGCAGGGAAAGTGGGGAGGAAAAGGTGATTCTGACGGCGCTGTGCGGCCATGGGCACCTGGACCTCGCGGCCTACGACAAGTACCTGCGCGGCGAGATGGTGGACCTGGAGCTGTCCGATGAGACCATTGCCGCTGCCATGCGAGAGGTGCCGGAAATCGCCTGAGCGCGACTGCAGCCGCCGACGAGCGGCTGCCGACAACAAGATCCGATAAGAACTTTCGATTGCAAGAGGGGAGAATCAGACCATGAACGCAATTCGGCGCAAGGCAGCCGTCTGCCTGTCGGCGGCCGCGCTGACTTCCACCTTCGCGGCGCCCGGCGCGACCGCAGCCGAACAGGCGCGCGGCGGTGCGGAGATGGTGCTCGAAGAGATCGTCGTGACCGCGCGCATGCGTGAGGAAGGCCTGCAGAGCGCACCGATCGCCATCTCGGCCTATACGGGGGAGACGCTCGAGTATCGCGGCGTCAGCCGGCTCGACGAGATTTCGCGCTTCGTACCGAGTCTGACGCTCGAGAACAATCCGAGCTTCGGCGGGGCCTCCAACTCTGCCGCCATCTACCTGCGGGGCATCGGCCAGAAGGAATTTCTACCCACCACGGAGCCGGGCGTGGGTCTCTACGTGGATGGGGTCTACATCGCGCGCTCCGTGGGTGCCGTGCTCGACATCGTCGACATCGAGCGCCTGGAAGTTCTGCGCGGCCCCCAGGGCACACTGTTCGGCCGCAACACCATTGGCGGCGCGATCTCCATAACCACCGTCAAGCCTGAGCCCGGCGGTGCGCTGGAGGGCATGGTGTCGCTGGCGGCGGGCACGGATGATCTGCTCAATGCCAAGGGTTCGCTGCACATTCCCATGGGCGATACTGCTGCGGCGCGCCTTTCGGTGGCGTCGCTGAATCAGGATGGCTACGTCAAGCGCACAGATGGCGTGGATCTCGGCGACGACGACACGCTGACCGGCCGGCTGGCTTTCGCCTGGGAGCCAGACGAGCGCTTCCGCGCCGACCTCAACGTCGAAGCCACGAGGGACCGCGAGAACGGCCCCGCCATGCGGCTGCTCGGCATCGATTTCACCGATCTGAGTCAGCTGCAGGGCGTGGTGCTGGCGCCGCCGCCGCCCATGGCGTTCATCCACAACGTCACCACCGCGGCGGTCGCACCGGGCGTACCCTGCGCGGCCACCGATGTGAACGGCAACGGCGTCACCTACAACCCTGCGGTCCCGAACTGCTACGACAGCCGCTACATCGGTGACGACGGCAGGAACCAGGGCACGGCGCCGGCATTCTCCGAGACGGATCTGTTCGGTGCTTCCGCCACGCTGCGCTACGACCTGTCGCAGACGCTGACCCTGAAATCCATCACCGGATGGCGCGATCTCGACTCCGAGTTCGCCCGCGATGGCGATCACTCGCCGCAGCGCATCTCGCAGTTCTACGACGACCTGGAACAGCAGCAGTTCACCCAGGAGCTGCAGCTGCTCGGGAGCCATGAACGCATGAACTGGATCCTCGGCGCGTACTACTTCAGTGAAGACGGTGACAACGTGAACATTCTGGATTTCACTGTCTCCAACTTCCGCTCCGGTGGCAAATTCGATAACGAGTCGTGGGCGCTGTTCGCGCAGATGACCTATGACCTCACGGACCGGCTGCACCTGACCGCGGGCGGGCGCTACACCAACGAAGAGAAGTCGTTCCTGCCCGATCAGATCATCTTCCAGAACTACTACGCGGGTATCAGCAACCTGGTGCCCCCGGACAATCCGCTGGCAGCCCTCGACGCGCCGTTCCTGCAGGCGGGGGAGCGGATCCTGCCGTACCTTAGAAAAAAGATCGACATCGACGAGTTCACACCCATGGTGAACCTGTCCTACGACCTGAACGACGATCTGATGCTGTATCTGAGCTATTCGGAAGGCTTCAAATCAGGCGGCTTCACCCAGCGGGTGTTCCCGCCCATCGTCGCGGGCTTCACCGCACCGCCGGGAACGCCCGACATCGATCTGATCCCCACCTACGATCCCGAATTCGTGGATGTCTACGAGATCGGCTTCAAACTGACGACGCTCGATGACCGTCTGCGGTTCAACGGGGCCGTGTTCCACACCGACTACCAGGACCTCCAGGTGCAGGTGTTCAACAGCGTCGCGCCGGTGACGCAGAACATCGGTGAAGCGTCCATCGACGGGGTCGAGCTCGAGCTCCAGAGCGCGCCCGGCGCTGGCTGGCTGGTGGAGGCCAGCCTGTCATGGCTGAAGGCCGAATACGACGAGATCGACACCAGCATCACGCTGATCGGCAAGAACTACGATTTCGAGCGGGTGCCCGAGTTCACGGCGAGCCTCGGCGTCTCGAAGGAATGGCAGCTCGAAGATCTGGGTTCGCTGGTGGCGCGCGCCGACTGGAGCTACCGCTCGGATGCCTACAACGACGCCTACAACACGCCGCTGCTGGAAACGGACGCCTACCACCTGGTCGATGCGAGCGTCCGCTGGCGCAGTCCGGCCGAGGACTGGTCGGTGATTCTGTCCGGGCGCAACCTGGGCGATGAAGAGTACCTGGTGACCGGCGTGTACGGCACGGCGTTCCAGGCGTTCGAAGGCATGTACGACCGCGGCCGGCAGTGGCGTCTGGAAGTCCGCAAGGACTTCTGAGCCGAGCGGCCGCAGGCACAGGAGGAGACACCATGGCCAGAGTGAAGATCGTCAAGCCCGCGCGCCTCGACGACCCGGCGATTGCAGGGATCTTCGAGTGGGTGACGCAGATGGAGGGCAGTGTGCCCAACCATTTCTTCGTCGAGCTGAATTTCCCGGAGTTCTTCACGGCCAAGCTGGGAGCCACCAAGGTGCTCTGGGAGGCGGGCGAGCTGGACATGCAGGAGATCCAGCACATCGGCATTCTGGTCTCCAGGGACAACGGCTGCCCGTACTGCACGGCGGCGTTCTGCACGATTCTCAATCATGGTCTCGGCAGCGCCGAAGACTACGTTGCGGAGCTGCTGCGCTCGGGTGTGGAAGCGGTGGACAGCGCGCGGCTGCGAACGCTGCTCGACTATGCACTGAAGGTCAATCGCGATCCGGCCGGGGTGACCGACACCGACATCGACGGCCTGCGCGAGGTCGGTCTCAGTGACAAGGGCATCGTGCAGCTGACCCACGTGGTCAGTGACTTCGCCTCGTACAACCGGCTGAACCTGGCGCTGCAGACCGACTACGACTATCGGGACCTGTGGAAGCGCCTGGCGTTCGGCGACGGCTGAGCCAGGCTGACCGAGCGAATTGCGATGGGCCGGAAGTCCAGCAGCGGCGGCCTGGTCTACTCCACGGACGGTGGCCGCCACTGTCCGGGCTGCCGACGTCCTCAGGCCGACTGTGTGTGCCGGGACGCCGCGCGCGCAGCGCGCGCCGGGGATGGCTTCGTGCGGCTGCGCCGGCAGACCAGGGGCCGCAAGGGAGCCGGCGTCACTCTGGTGGAAGGTTTACCGCTGGCGGAGCCTGAGCTGCTGCGGCTCGCGCAGCAGCTCAAGGCGCGCTGCGGCGTCGGCGGCACCGTTGCCGCAGGCACGGTCGAACTGCAGGGCGATCAGCGAGAGCGGCTGCGGCCGCTGCTCGAGGCGTTGGGCTACCGGGTCAAGATTGCCGGCGGATGAAGCGTTCCCGCGGCGATTCATGACGGACGCGCCGACGCCGTGGTGATGCGCGGCGCGCACACACGTGCCGCTCAGAAGCGGCGGGTGTAGCGGATCCCTTCGGTGGAGAAGCTCATCTGGTCGTGCTTCTTCTGCCACACGAACGCGATGGCGGAGTCTTCGCCGTCCCAGTGGCCGAAATACCAGCTGGTGCTGAGCCGCCAGCCGGTGATTTTGGTGAAGTCGTCCGATCTGATCTCGTTGATGCCCAGCGCGTAGCTCTCGTTGAGTTCAGGCAGATAGAGGTGAGCGGCCGGATGATTGTCACCGCCTTCGCTGCCCGCATGAGCGCTCGGGGTGAGAGCGAGCGCGGCCAGGAGCAGAATGCACAGCGGCGACATCGGATGGCGTCGTAGTCGTGGTCTGCTGTGCGCTCGGGTCTCCGGGTGCATCAGAAGGCATCCAGAAGAATTCAGGCAACAGCTTCGCACGCCAGCCTGCGTACTTAACGTAGAAGCGGTGGAGGAATGATGGAGCTTTGCTCTCAAATAATTCCAACAAAAACAGAAACATAGCGATGTTTCGCGACACCGGTCACGGTGTTCGGCGCGGTTGTCAGCCGCGCACCCAGAAACTGCTCATGCCACGAAAGCTCGGAATCGAGTGGTGCTCGTGACCGCGCTCGCCGTGTCTGAGATTCGGATATCGGGCAATCAGACCGAGAATCGCCTCCTGGGCTTCGGCGCGCGCCTGGTGCGCGCCCAGACACAGGTGGCGGCCGCCACCGAACGACTGATGGTGCGTATCCGAGCGCTCGATGTCGAAGCGCTCCGGATGCGGGTAGACATCGGGGTCGTGATTGGCCGCAGCGAGGGACGTGGAAAGCGATTCCCCGCGGCCCACCGGGCATCCGCCGATGGCGATCTCGCGGTTGGCAATGCGTCCCGAATTCACCACCGAGGTCGGTGGTGGTGACGTTGCCTGCCACGAGCAGCAGAAAGCACTGCTGCACCATCTCCTGCTCGCTGAGACGATCACCGTCCGCCCCCGCCCGCAGCATTTCCGAAATCAGGTCCTTGCCGGGGGTTGCGCGACGGGCGGCGATCTCCCTGCGGAAGAACGCGTCGAGCGCGGCGCGGGCCTGGTCCCGGCTGGCGCGCGCGGCCTCGGTCGCGAACGGATTGAACCCGGCCTGCACGCTCTGATCCGACCAGATCTTGAACTGCGCGTGCTCGTTGGCATCGATACCCAGCATTTCCGCGATCACGACGGTGGGTACGGGCCCTGCAAAGTCGGCAATCAGATCGAATTCCTCGGTGGCGATGTCGTCCAGCACGCGCTGGACCACCTCGCGGATCCGCGGACGCCAGCGTTCCACCGCCGCGGGCGTGAACGAAGCGCTGACCAGGGATCGCAGGCGCCGGTGGTCCGGCTCGTCCATCAGCAGCATGGAAGGTTCCTCGCCGTCCAGCAGCGCGCCCAGCACCTCGCGGGTGAAGGTGCCGGGGTTGCCCTTGCGTGGATCCGACCAGAACTCGCGATCGCGCAGGATTTCCCGCACGTCGTCGTGGCGTGTGTAGACGTACCGTCTGAGGCCGCTCTCGGCGTGGACCGGCGCAGCCTTACGCAGGCGCTGCAGGATCGGGTAGGGGTCTGCGCGGAATGCGGGGTCCAGGGGCGTGAGCTCGATACCTTGAGGCAGAGGGGCTTCGTTCATGCGTTCGCATTGCGTCGGCACTGCGACGGCACTGCGACGGCACTGCGACGGCACTGCGTCGGCACTGCGTCAATGTCTGGCTGGTCGCGCTATAGTCGGCGCTGGCACAGATACCTACACGGACACCTACACGGAGAGAGGGGAGTGAGGATATGGACGAGGCGGGACGCGTTCTGCACAGCGACGTCATCATCATCGGCGCGGGCATTTCCGGCATCGGAGCCGCCTGCCACCTGCAGCGGGAATGTCCGGACAGGGGCTACGTGATCCTGGAGGGCCGCGATGCCATCGGCGGTACCTGGGATCTGTTCCGCTATCCGGGTATCCGTTCCGATAGTGATCTGTACACCTTCGGCTACGACTTCAAACCCTGGCACGGCCAGCCCATCGCGACGGCGCCCGAGATTCTGAGCTATCTGCAGGAAGTGGTGGACGAGAATCAGCTCGAGCCCAACATCCGCTTCAATCACTGGGTGACCGGAGCATCCTGGTCCTCCGCAGAAGCCTTGTGGACGGTACAGGCCCGCACAGGTGCCGGAGACCTGCGTACGTTCAAGGGCAACTTCCTGTTCATGTGTCAAGGCTACTACGACTACGAAGCCGGCTACCGGCCGGAGTTTCCCGGTGAGGAAACCTTCGACGGGCCGATCATTCACCCGCAGAAGTGGCCGGAAGCGCTCGATTACACCGGCAAGCGGATGGTGGTCATCGGCTCCGGAGCGACAGCCGCAACCATCGTGCCTGCGGTGGCGGAGCGCGTGGCACACGTGACGCAGCTGCAGCGATCGCCGAGCTACTACTACGCGCTGGACAACAGTGTCGAGGACGAAATGATTCAGGAGCTGCGCGCTCTCGATGTGCCCCAGGACTGGATTCACGGCATCAAGCGCCGCAAGATGCTCGAGTTCGGCCGTGAACTGACCGAGCGGTCGCTGCACGAGCCGGACGCCGTTCGCAGGGAGCTGATCGATGCGGCCGCCGAAGCGCTGCCGGAAGGCTACGACGTGGACACCCACTTCAGTCCGGCCTACGGCCCCTGGAAGGAGCGGCTCTGCCTGCTGCCCGACGGCGACATGTTTCAGGCCATCCGTTCGGGCAAGGCTTCGGTCGTCACCGATCAGATCGATCGGTTCGTCGAGGACGGTATCCTCCTCAAATCCGGCGACAAGCTCGAGGCCGACATCGTCGTCGCAGCCACGGGCATCGAGCTGTGCGGGCTGGGCAACGTCGCGTTCACCGTGGACGGTCGCCCGGTCAGCCTGCCGGATACCTGGACATACAGGGGCATCATGCTCTCGGACATGCCGAACCTCGCCTGGAGCTTCGGTTACATCCGTACCTCCTGGACCATGCGCTCGGACATGATCGCGCACTTCGTCTGCCGGCTGCTGAACCATATGGCAGAAAACGGCGTGCGTCAGTGCACGCCGCGGCTGCGCCCGGAAGATCAGGGCATGAACGGCCGCGGATTCATCGACCCGGAAGACTTCGCGCCGGGCTACATGCGCCGTGGGGTCGGGCGCCTGCCCAAACAGAGCGACCGAGAACCCTGGACCAACATACAGGATTATTATCGGGAAAAGACATCCTGCCCGATGCGCCGTTGGATGACGGCGTGCTGGTGTTCGACAATCCGGGTCCGGAGAACCGGAGCCGCGTCGCTGCGGGCTAGTTGGCGCCGGCTGGCTGGAACGCCACGACGTGCCTGGCGGCGGCGGCGCGCTGCTGCCGGTGTATGGTCAGCCGTCGCGGCCGACGATGGCCTCGGCGCCGATGATCACATCGAGCAGCTCCGCGGTGATGGATGCCTGACGCACGCTGTGGGCCTGAATGTCGAGCTTCTGCAGGCGGCCGTCGATGTTCTGATCCGCGGCTTCCATGACGCGCAGGCGCGCGCCGTTCTCGCTGGCGAATGATTCCATGATGGCGCGGGTCAGCTCTGCCAGCAGGTACTCGTCTGCGAGCCGCTGCAGCAGCAGCTCGGCGGGCAGATGGTGCAACGGTGACGGGCGCACCTGGGCGCGCTGCAGCAGCGCCGGGTCGAGCGGCAGCACCCGTCGCGTTTCGACTTCGTAGTTGCCGCCGCGGCGGTAGCCGGCGAACACCAGCTCGGCGCGATCGGATCCGGTCAGACGGCTGGCCACGCCACGCGCCACTTCCAGAACACCGCCAGTCTGTGTCGCCATGGCGACCGCCCAGACCGGCTCGTGCCCCTGCTCGCGGGCCTGGTCCAGGGCGCGCTGGCCGACCACCGCCAGGGAGCGCGCCGGCGTCAGCAGCTGCAACGCGTGCTCCATCAGGCGTTCGTTGAAGCCGCCCACGAAACCGTGCTCCGAGCCGATCAGCACCAGGGTGTCGGCGCCCGGAGTTGGCGTCACTGCTGGTACGCCGCCACCGGGCAGCAGGGTAACCCCTTCGGCGATGGCGTTCTCGATCACGCCCGCGTACTGACGGATGCCTTCCAGCGCAGCCTGGGCCGATTGCACGTGCGAGGCGGCAAGCGCCCGCAGCGCGCCCATCAGTTCGCGCAGTTCCTGGAGATTGGTGATCCGCGTCTTCAGCCGCGACAGCTGTTCCACCTCAGGACTCCGTCGCAGCGACGGGTTTGAACTTAGCGAGCAGCGCGTCTATGGCTCGCAGCAGGTCCGCGCGCTCGTCGTCCGTCAGGCGCCCGGACTCGTCGACGTGGCGCGCGATCTGCGGGCAGCTCTGCGCCAGGTGGGGACCGAGCTCACTTCTGAAGCGCTCCACCTCCGCCAGCGGCAGGTCGTCCAGCCGGTGCTGATCCACCGCCAGCAGCAGCCCCACCTGGTGCAGCAGCGGCAGCGGCGCGAACTGCGGCTGCACCAGTATCGCCCGGATGCGCCGGCCGTGCTCGATGGCGCGGCGGCTGCGTTCGTCCACCATGGCGCCGAACCGGGTGAACACTTCCAGCTCGAGAAACTGGGCATATTCCAACCGCAGACGGCCGGCCAGCTCGCGCGTGATCCGCGGTTGAGTCTGCCCGCCGACGCGGGAGACGCTCATGCCGACGTTGACCGCGGGTTTCTGGCCCTCGTAGAAAAGCTTTGGTTCCAGGTAGATCTGCCCGTCGGTAATGGAGATCAGATTGGTGGGGATGTAGGCACTCAGATCCCCGGCCTGGGTCTCTGCGATGGGCAGCGCGGTCAGCGAGCCGCCGCCGAGGTCATCGGAAAGCTTTGCCGCGCGCTCCAGCAGCCGCGCATGCACGTAGAAGATGTCGCCCGGGAAGGCCTCGCGCCCAGGCGGGTTGCGCAGCAGCAGCGACAGCTGGCGGTACACCACCGCATGCTTGGTCAGATCGTCGATCACCAGCAGTGCGTCGCGACCCTGATCGCGGAAGTACTCGGCGATGCTGCAGGCGGCGTACGGCGCGATCCACTGGGCGCCTGCGGGGGCGTCTGCGGCACCCACAACGAACACGCAGTTTTCGGGCCGCCCGAACGAGCGCACGGCGCTGATCACGTCGTTGACCGTCGAGCTCTTCTGGCCCACGGCGACGTACACGCAGAGCACGTCCGAGTCGCGCTGATTGATGATGGTGTCGATGGCGACGGCGGTCTTCCCGGTCTTGCGGTCGCCGATGATCAGCTCGCGCTGGCCGCGGCCGATGGGAATCATCGCGTCGATCACGGTGATCCCGGTCATCAGCGGCTCGGTGACCAGCTCACGCTCGACGATTCCGGGCGCCGGCCGCTCGATGGGGTCGAGTCGCTCGGCTTCGATGGGCGGGCCGTCGTCCAGGGGATTGCCCATCGGATCGATGACCCGCCCGAGCAGCTGTGGCCCTACCGGAATGCGGATGATTTCGCCCGTGCCGTAGACCTCGCTGCCGGCGCTGACGCCCGTGCTGTCGCCCAGGAGCACGCAGCCGACGCGCGCCTCGCTCACCTGCAGAGCGACCCCGAGCGCGCCGCTGGCGAAGCGCAGCACCTCGTCGAGGCGGGTGGCCGGGAGCCCGGAAACGATCGCAACGCCGTCGCCGATGTGTTCCACGCGTCCGACGTGGCGCAATTGAGCAGCGGGCGCCTGTGTGCTCAGGCGTTGCCGCGCGCCGGGCAGCCAGGCGCTGAGCGCGTCAGTGAGTGACGTCATCGGCGAGCAGCGCGGCTCTGCGCTCCTGCAGCAGCTCGGACCACGCGAAGCTCAGTACGGCATGGGGAAAGCGCAGCTCCGCGCCGCCGAGGAGTTGCGGGTCGACCGCGAACGTCGGCACGGCCGCGGGTCCGAGGCGGTGCTCGATGGCCTGGCGCCAGCGCTGCCGGGCGTCGCTGCCGAGCTCCGTGGCCGTGACCACCCGCAGCCGCTCGGTGGACGCTTCGAGATCTTCGCTGAGGGATTTCCGTTCCGCTGCAGACAGGTCATCCAGGCGGGTTCCGATCTGTGCCAGGAATGCATCGTTCAGAGCACTGGCGGCGCCCGGCGCATCGACGATGTGCTGCAGCAGTTGAGAGGCGATGTCGACGGCCAGATCCGCAACCTGAGATTTCATCTCGGTGAGCGCGGCGGCGCGTTCCGTGGCGATCTGCGCCCGCGCGCTGTCGACCATCGACGCGGCCTCGGTGTGCGCACCCTCGATCACCTTGACGCGGTCGGCTTCGATCTCGGCATGCGCCTTGCTCAGCAGCGCCTGGCGCGACTCGACGAGCTGCTGCTGTGCCTCCTGGTAGCGCTGCTGCTCGGCGGTGGCCGCGTCCTGCGCCGACTTCGCGTCGGCGAAGGCATGCTCCACGAGCTCCTTGCGCCTGGCGATCACGGCCAGCACGGGCTTGTACAGAAAGCGCTGCAGCAGCCACACCAGAACCAGAAAGTTGATGGCCTGCAGCGCGATGGTCCACCAGTTAATCGTCATGTTCAGCCCGCGAACGGATTGGCGTACAGCAGGAGCAGGGCCACCACGAGACAATAGATGGCCATGGTCTCGATCATTGCCAGACCTACGAACAGGGTGCGTGAAATGGGCCCCGCGGACTCGGGCTGCCGGGCGATCGCGTCCATGGCGGCGGCGATGGCGCGTCCCTCGCCCAGCGCCGGCCCTATCGCGCCGAACGAAACCGCGATTGCGGCGCCGATGATGCTCAACATTTCGATGGTCATGATTGCTGTCTCCTGAGGCCGGACTATCCGGCTTCCGAACTGCCCAATGCGGCGCCGATGAACACGGCGGCCAGGACGGTGAATATGTAAGCCTGAATCAGGCCGATCAGAATGCCCAGCAGCATGAACGGGATGGGCAGCAGCAGACCGGCGAGGAACACGACGATGGCCAGCACGAACTCATGGCTCATGATATTGCCGAACAGACGCACCATCAGCGAGAACGTACGGGTGATCTCGGCGAGGACGTTGAGCGGCAGCAGCAACAGGTTGGGGCGCGTGTAGTGGGCCAGGTAACCGCGCACGCCCTGGGCGCGCAGGCCGAAGTAGTGCACCGAAAGAAAAACGATGGCCGCCAGCGTAGCCGGCGTTTCCACGTGCCCGGTGGGCGGCTTCGCGCCCGGGATCGCGGCCGACAGGTTGGCGAACACAAGAAACAGGAACAGAGTCGCGAGCAGCGGCAGGTACGGCCGGGTGTCTCTGCGCACGATCTCCTGGACCTGGGTGCTGATGGTTTCGACCACGAGCTCGAGCATCAGCTGCAGAGCGCCGGGGTGCACCCGCATCGGGCGCATGCCCAGCCAGCTGATGACCACCAGTACCAGCATGATGGCCCAGGTGGTGACTACCGCCGTGCTGATGGGAACCGGCCCGAGCTGGAACAGCACGTCCGTGGCGAGCGGATTGCCCTCCATGGTCATGGCCCTGCCACCAGCCGCTGCGCACCGAAACGGGCCAGCAGAAAGCCCGCGAGCCCCGCAAGCAGGGGCCAGGCTCCGAGCTGCACCAGCCCCCAGAAAGCCGCCAGCGCCAGCGCCACCCGCACCAGGTGCGCGCCCAGGACGGCGCCGATCGGCGCGGCGGCTTGCTGCAGACGCAGCGCATGGTAGAGCAGGGTGAAGTAAACGCACCCCAGTGCGACGCCGCCGAGCAGCGACAGGGTCACCAGTATTGCAGGGCTGGAGTTCATTCGCTGTTGATCCTGCGCCAGGCGAGGTTGCCCCCCAGGGCCGCGCCGACGAAGATCAGCGCCCCGGTGAACAGGATACCCGTATCGAAGGTCTGGTCGAGCCAGCGTCCGAGCAGCACGCCGAGCAACGTGGGCACCACGATGAGCCAACCCAGCGCGCCGACCATGGACAGGTTCTTCCACAGTGGGCGCTCGCCCTCTTCGCGCCAGCGACGGCTTCGCTCCTCGCGCAGTTTCACCGCGCGGCGCATGTGGTTGCCATCGTCCCCGTGACCGCCGCTCACGGCGCTTCGCCCTCACCGGGCGGGCTGCGCCGCAGCATGCCGGCCTCGAGATCCGGGGGCGCGCCCAGCGGCCGCGGCTGCCGGTCGGACTCCAGGAAGCGCTGCAGCTGGCGGATCGTGGCCAGGTGCAGGCGCGTCGTGCCCACGCGTGATTCCGATTCGGCCACCGCTTCATCACGGAAACGCTGCAGAACGGCGTCGCCCAGCCGCTGCAGGGTGTCTTCGCCGACGGCTTCGCGGGTGGCGACCTCGACCTGGCTGCCGTCGCGGACAGTGAGCACCCCACCGCGCACCGC
Source organism: Pseudomonadales bacterium (assembly GCA_041395905.1). Lineage (GTDB taxonomy): Bacteria > Pseudomonadota > Gammaproteobacteria > Pseudomonadales > Azotimanducaceae > UBA7803. Next base: position 8,383 of record JAWKZP010000002.1, on the reverse strand, counting down.
GACGTGGTGCGTGTTGCCGTCGCCGTTGCGCCAGCTGATCACCGAGATGGCCAGCACGGTGAGGAAATCGGCATGCCCCGGGAGTATGCCGAACGCGCCGGTTTCGTCCTCGCCGCGCACGTGGTGCACGTCGCTGGCATCGACCACCAGCTCGGTGGGTGTCGTGACCAGCAGCCTCACGCTGAGGCCTCGGCGGCGCTGCCGTGCTCTCGCTCGTGCGCCTCGTCGAGCGTGCCGATCATGTAGAGCGACTGCTCGGCCCAGTCGTCGGCGGCGCCGTCGAGAATTGCCCGGCATCCCTCCAGGGTTTTCTCCAGCGGCACCGAGACCCCTGACTGGCCGGTGAACTGCGCGGTAACCTCGAAGGGCTGGGTAAGGAAGCGGATCAGGCGGCGGGCCCGCTTGACTGCCGTACGGTCGGCCGCGCTGAGTTCCTCCATGCCGAGCAGCGAGATGATTTCCTGCAGCTCCCGGTAGTGCTCTATGAGCTGGCGCACCTCGCCGGCCAGGGCGTAGTGGGCATCGCCTATCATTCTTGGATCGAGCATCACAGACGTGGACGCGAGCGGGTCGATGGCCGGATAGAGCCCCTGGCTCGCCATGTCCCGGCTCAGCACGATGGACGAATCCAGGTGCGAAAATGTGGCTGCAACAGCCGGGTCGGTGAAGTCGTCCGCGGGCACGTAGACGGCCTGGATAGACGTGACGGCAGCGTCGCCACTGGAGGCGATGCGTTCTTCGAGCTCGGCGATCTCGCTCGCCAGCGTCGGCTGGTAGCCGACACGGGAGGGGAGGCGCCCGAGTAGCCCCGAGACCTCGCCACCCGCCTGCACGAAGCGGAACACGTTGTCGATCAGCAGCAGAACGTTCTGGTGCATCGTGTCGCGAAAGTGCTCCGCAACGGTCAGTGCGGTCATGCCCACCCGCCAGCGGGCGCCGGGCGGCTCGTTCATCTGTCCGAACACCAGCGCAGTCTTGTCCAGCACGCCAGAGCGTTCCAGCTCGCGCCACAACTCGTGGCCCTCGCGCGAGCGCTCGCCGATGCCCGCGAACACGGAGATGCCGGAGTAGGCCTGCACAGTGGTGCGGATGAGTTCCATGATCAGCACCGTCTTGCCCACGCCCGCCCCGCCGAACATTGCAGCTTTGCCACCGCGCGCCAGTGGCGCCAGCAGGTCGATGATCTTGATGCCGGTGCGGAACAGGCTGCGCTCGGTGCGCCCCGCGTTCAGGGCAGGCGCGGCGTGGTGTATCGGCGCGCGCGGCGTTCCCTCGGGGAGCGCCGCGCCGTGATCGATGGGGCGGCCGACCACGTCTATCAGACGGCCCAGCACCGCGGGCCCCACCGGCGTCGTGATCGGAGCGCCGGTATCGCGCACCGGCGTTCCGCAGGCGAGGCCCGAGGTCTCCTGCATGGCAACGCCACGGATCGTGTCGGGGTCGAGGTGGAACTGCACCTCGATGAGGAGCGGGTGCGGCTCGTTCCACCCCACCTCCAGCGCCTGATTGATGGGTGGCAGCCGTGCTCCTGGAAACGCCACGTCGACCACGGAGCCGCTCACCCGAACGACCCGGCCCATCGTAGCGTCCTGGTCTGTTCCCATCGAGCTGCCGCGCTGTGACATTCGCAAGCTATCGTATTAGCGCGGCGCTGACCGCGCAAACCGGCACGCCTCCCTGTTGCTGCCGTTCGCCAGCCGGCACGTGAACGTCGCGGCCGGCGGTCAGTCCTGCCCGGCGCCGTTCAGCGGCTCACCGCAGCTCGCGTGCCACTGGAGGATGCCCTCCCAGATCTCGGTTGCGCTCTCCGCGTACCAGAACAGATCCCGGTCCTCGGCCGCGATCACGCCCTCATCCACCAGAAAGTCGATATCGCAGAACCGGGACCAGTAGTCGCGGCCGACGAGCACGACGGGCAGCGGCTTGATCTTGCGGGTCTGCACCAGCGTCAGCGTCTCGAACAGCTCGTCGAGTGTGCCGAACCCGCCGGGGAACACCACCAGGGCCTTGGCGCGCATCAGGAAATGCAGCTTGCGGATCGCGAAGTAGTGCACGCTGAAGCACAGCTCCGGCGTGACGTAGGGGTTCGGAAACTGCTCGTGCGGGAGCGTGATGTTCAATCCGACGGTCTTGGCGCCGACGTCGAACGCGCCGCGGTTGGCAGCTTCCATGATGCCGGGCCCGCCACCTGTCATCAGCACGACGCGCTCATGGCCGCCTTCCGTGCCGAAGCGGCCCACCAGACGGCCGAACGCCCGCGCGATGTCATAGAAGTGGCTTTTGGCGACCAGGCGCGCTGCAACGGCGGCCCGCTGCTGCAGGGCTGTGTCGTCCGGCCGCGCCGCCGCCGCCTGCCGGGCGCTCGCCAGGTGTCGCTGGGCTTCGGCGGGCTCCGCGATGCGGGTGCTGCCGAACACGACGATCGTGTGCTCGATGCCGTGCGCCTGCAGCAGCGACTCCGGCTTCATGTAGTCCAGCTCCAGGCGCGGGCCGCGGCTCAGATCGAGCGCGAGGAAATCGACGTCCTGATCCGCGCGCCGGTAGCTCGGGTTGCTCATGATGGTCTGAACGCGCGCCTGGGCCAGGGGATCGTCGCGCACGGATTTGGGCGCCTGCCAGGGCAGCGGCTCCGCCCGGCGGGTCGGATGCGGGGGCCGGGGAACGCCTGCGGGTGGCGGATCGTCTGCTTCGGTGCTCATTGAGGGCTGCCACTGCTTGCTGGAGTCGGTGCGCGCGGCATCAGGACCGCGCGTGACGCAAGTATGGCAACAATCCCGCAATTCAGCCTGCAATTCATCAGGTATCGAGGTGCGGCTCTCCGCTTGGTTGCTCGCTGGCTGCCGCCGGACTCGCCGGGATGCGCGACGCCGGGGCAGCGTCGAACCCATGCTTTCGGTTAGCATCCGCTCGTGGAGCCCCGCCCGTGAAAATCCGGATTCTCGATGACAGCGTGCGCCTGCGTCTCGATCGTGACGAGGTGGATGCAGTCGGTCGTGGCGACGACGTCTGCTCGGCGACGCGCTTCCCGGGCGGTCAGGTGCTGGTGTGTCGGCTCGGGGTCGGCGGCCCTGCCGTGTCCGCGGGGTTCGCCCAGGGGGAGATCAGCGTTCGGCTGCCGGCGGCGATGGCCGGTGCCTGGGCGCTCAGCGACAGCGAGGTGTCGCTGAGCGCGCAGGTGCCTGTGCGCCCCGGCGTGCTCGCCATTCTGGTAGAGAAGGATTTCGAATGCCTCGCGCCGCGTGAAGGCGAGAATCAGAGCAACCGCTTCCCCAATCCCAAAGCCTGACGCCCGGCTCCCCTGTCAGCGCGTCAGGTGCAGCAGATGCGCGAACCCCGGCACCCGCAGGCGGTCGCGGCGCTGCGCCAGATAACGCCGGTTCTGCTCCGCAGGGCTCAAGTGCTCTGCCACCTGCCAACCGGATTCTCCGGCGAGCGCGGCCATTGCCCCGGGCCTGAAGAAGCTGCGCATCGGTTCCTGCTGCAGCGCCACCGCAATTCGGGTGCCCCACAACAACAGGCTGCCGGCCTCATGGGGCGGTGGTTCCTCCCAGAAATCCAGCACCAGTCGTGATCCTGCCGGCGTACAGCGGGACAGGCTCGACAGGGTCGCGTGGATCGCATCCCGGGACAGGTAGTAGCTCACACCCAGCCATGAGATGACCTCAGGACCGGTGCACGCCGGCCAGTGCTCGTCCAGCCTGTCGCGCTCGAAATCCACCGGCACGAAGGTCAGGGTGTCCGGCTCCGGCAGGCCGCGTTCGTGCAGGAGTTGCCGCTTCCAGCGCTGGGTTGCCGGGTGGTCGATCTCGAGCACGTCGATCTGCGGCGCACTCTGGCGCAGGGCGAAGGTGTCCAGCCCGGCGGCCAGCACGGAGTAGCGCTGCGCCGGCTGGTGCGAGCCGTCGCCGGTACGCGCGGCGGCCAGAGTGTCTTCCGCATAGCGCGTGCGCACCACCACCTGCGCGCGCATGGCCGCAAAGGCGTCACCGGGCGGCCGGTAGCGCCGCGCCCAGCCACGGGACAAGGCGCCCATTCGGGACAGTGCCCGGCGCTGATACAACGGCAGAAGGTGTGCCGCCACCGGGTCGTCGCACACCGCGGGCGGATCGTCGATCTGCAGGTGGGCGGCGCGCAGAAAGGCGGTCGCCTGGGCGGTACGACTGGGGGTGTTGTCGAGCACGGCGTCCGAACCGCAATCATGGACAGCCAAGCTAGCACAGGGCCGGCGTCGTCAGCGACCCGGCGCGCTGGCTCCGACGCGGGCGATCCCTGCTGCCGGCGCTCGAGCGGAGCGGGATTCCACTCGAGGGACGGAGCGTCTCCGGGGAACTACGCATAGACCGCAGGCTGGGTCTGGCCTGCAATGCGTGAGATGGAAACCACTGTGGAGGATGGAGCCATGGGCAGAGTTGTGACGCTGCTCGCCGCGGGAGTCATCACGGTTGCGGGAATTTCGGCGTGCCAGACCACCGACGTGCCGCCCTATGACGGGGCGGCGTTGTACATGGGTTACTGTGCCGGCTGCCACGGACCCACGGGCGCGGGCGATGGCCCGGTGGCGCCCAATCTGGTCATCGACATGCAGGACCTCAAAACGCTCAAGGCGCGTAATGGCGGCGTGTTCCCGCGTCAGATGGTGATGGACCTGATCGACGGGCGCGAAGTGCGCTCGAGCCACGGCACGCCGGACATGCCGGTCTGGGGCTGGGAGTTCCGCATGGTCGAAGACTCGAACGCGCACGTGGCGGCGCGGGTAGAGGCACTCACCAATCACCTGGAGCAGATGCAGAACCCCTGATGGGTGCTGGTCCGGGAGCGGCGCGCCGTCAGCCCGGATGGTGACGCGTCGGCGCGCGCAGGATGAATACCAGCGGCATGGCGAGCACGGTTATCAGGATCATCAGGCGGAAGTCTTCCAGATAGCCGATCATGAGCGCCTCGCGCTGCACGATCTGGCTGAGCAGTTCCAGATTTTCGGGGCTGGCGGGGTTCAATCGACCGGCGAGCGCGGGGTCTCGCAGCGCATCCGCAAACGGCGTGACGTGGGTCACCAGGTGGGCACGGCTTTCGCGGACGTAGACGGCCAGCGCGCCCATGAGCACGGATACGCCGATGCTGCTGCCGATGTTGCGGCCGAGGCTGTACAGCGCCGAGCCGTCGGCGCGGTAGCGCGGGTCCAGGGTGGAGAATGCCATGGTGCTCATGGGCACGAACATGAAGCCCATGCCGAGTCCCTGAATGGTGCCCGTGTACATCAGCATGCCCGCCGTCACGTTGTGATCGAAGGTCGACATGATCCCCAACGAGGCGGCCATCAGCGCCAGCCCGCCGAGTATCAGCAGACGCGGGTCCATGATGCTCACCAGGCGTCCCACCAGCATCATGGAAATCATGGTGCCCACGCCCCGGGGCGCCAGAATCCAGCCCGTGGTCATCACCGGGTAGCCGAGCAGGTTCTGCAGAAACGGCGGCATGAGTGCCATGGTGGCCATCAGGTTGAGCCCGATGGCGAAGCTCAGAAACAGGCTCAGTGTGAAGTTGCGGTCACGGAACATGCCCGGATCGATGAACGGCCGGCTGGTGGTCATCGTGTGGGCGACGAACAGGTAGAAGCACAGGGCCGAACCCAGAGCCTCCATCTGGATCTCCGTTGATTCGAACCACGACAGCGAGTTGCCCCGGTCGAGCATCAGCTGCAGCAGGCCGATGGCGAGACTGAGCAGCGCGAAGCCGGTGACGTCGAAGCGGCGCTTGCGGTTCTCGCTGGCACCATCGCGCACGCTGAGCTGAATTCCCAGCAGCGCGATCAGCCCCACCGGCAGATTGATGAAGAACACCCAGCGCCAGCTGGATAGCTCCGTGAGCCAGCCGCCCAGGGTCGGGCCGATGATGGGGCCGAGCATCACGCCGGCACCGAACAGCGCCATGCCGCGGCCATAGGTCGACGGCGTGTACGCGTCGAGGATCGAAGCCTGAGCCAGTGGAATCAGCGGCGCGCCGAACGCGCCCTGCAGGATGCGGAACAGCACCATCTCCTCCAGGCTCGTCGACAGCCCGCATGCCATCGAAGCGAGCACGAAACCGCTGACGATCAGCAGAAACATGCGTCGACGCCCGAAGCGGTCGGCGAGAAAGCCCGCTACCGGGGTCATGATGGCGGAGGAAACGATGTACGAGGTGAGCACCCAGGCCACCTGCTCCTGGGTGGCCGAGAACGACCCCTGCATATGCGGCAGCACCACTGCGGCGATGGTGGAGTCGAGTGAGTAAATCACCGTGGCCAGCATGATGCTGGCCATCATCAGCGCGTGTCTCGGATTCGACTGGCTGGTCACTGGCTTCGGGCAGACGGCTCGGCTACCACAGGTGCAGGAGATCCCGCCACGAACGCGCATGGCGGGTGTCCACGGTTACCCTGGTGCTCATGCCGACGCGCAGCGGCGGCTGCTCCGGCGCTGCATCGATGGCGATGCGTACCGGAATACGCTGCACGATCTTGATCCAGTTGCCCGTTGCGTTCTGCGGCGGCAGCAGCGCGAACTCGGCACCGGTGGCCTCGCTGATGCTGAGCACGGAGCCGTGCCAGACCCGGCCCGGATAGGTGTCGACCTCGATCTCGACGTCCTGGCCCGGCCGCACGTTGGTGAGCTGGGTCTCCTTGAAGTTGGCTTCCACCCACATGTCCTGGTCGGCCACTACCGCGCTGATGGGCATGCCGCGTTCCGCGTAGTCACCGACCTCCGGACGCCGGGTCACCACGCCGGCGAACGGTGCGCGGATCAGCGTGCGCTGAAGGTCGAGCTCGGCCTGATCCCTGGCAGCAACGGCTGCCTGATACGCGGGATGCTCGGTGACGGGAATGTCGGGGTCGCCCTGCAGGCGGGCGAGCAGGGTAGCCGCCTGCTGCTCGGCGACGACGATCTGGCGCAGTGCCGTGTCCAGCGCATACTTGGCGCTGTCGAGGTCCTGGATGGTGCCGAGCTTGGATTGCACCAGTGATTGCTGGCGCTGGAACTGAGTTCGGGCGTAGGCCGCGGATTCCCGGTACAGCTCGATTTCTGCCAGCGACCGACGATAGGCCTGCCGGTCGGCTTCGACCTGACTGCGCGCCTGCGCGAGCGCGGCGTCGGCGCTCGCCAGCGCGATCCGGTATGGTGCGTCGCGCAGCCGGAACAGCTCCGCTCCGGAGTCCACGCGCTGGTTTTCCTCCACGAAGATCTGCTCGATGGTACCGGGCACTTCAGCGGCCACGTTCACCACGTGCGACTTGACGTAGGCGTTGTCGGTGCTGACGTAGCGGCCACCGTGCAGATAGGCGTAGAGCGCAGCGGCGACGACCGCCAGGGGCACCGCGCCGAGCAGGAGCCTGCGCACCAGGCGGCGCCGGCGTTGTGCCGCCAGCTGCGTCTTCGCTTCGCGGTCCGCGGTTTCGTGACCTGGAAGGGCAGTCTGGCCGTTGTCCTGTCTGAGCTCGCGGACCTCCGACACCGCCGTCAGCCTCCCACCCCGGGCGAGCGGTTTCCGGAGAGAGGCAGGCGCGGTTCCGACAGGTTGTCCTTGATCTGCCTCAGGGTTTCGATCAGATGCTCGCGCGTGGCTGTGTCTATGCCGTCCAGGGAGCGTTCCGTCATCGCTTTGCCTAGCGTGCTGATCCGTGCCAGCAGCGGTGCCGCCGCCGCCGTCAGGAACAGCTGCTGCGCGCGACGATCGTCCGGGTTCGGCCGGCGTTCCACCAGGCCGGCCTCCTCCAGCTTGTCGATCTGGCGCAGCAGCGTGATGGGCTGCACCTCGAGCAGCCGCGCCAGCGCCACCTGACTGATGCCCTCGTTGCGGCCGAGGTGGGCGAGCGCCCGGGCCTGCGCCAGGGTCAGGTCCATGGACTGGGCAGCCTCGTTGAACTGCTCGCGGTGCAAGCGCGCAATGTCCGAGATCAGAAAACCCAGGTTATGCTCGAAGTCGGTGTCCACGGCGTGCCCGTCACTGGTGTGCCCCGACAATGTTAAGCCCTGCTTACTATGAGTTGAACGCATATTTGCCAAAGCTCGCCGCGCGCAGGATGCGGACGTCGGACAGCGGCCGGTACGGATTGCCGGTGCGGCACGCCAGCAGCCATCGCGCAGAGGGTTACGGAGACCGGCGATTCGGCCGGCCGGCGGTCAGAAGTAGCCTTCGCGCTTCTTGCGCTCCATGGACGCGGCCTGATCGCGATCGAGCAGCCGGCCCTCGCGTTCGCTGTTGCGCGCCACGAGCATTTCGGCGACCACGTCGGCCACGGTGGTCGCCGTGCTCTGCACAGCACCGGTCTGGGGATAGCACCCCAGGGTGCGGAATCGGATCTGCCGCGGCTGCAGAGAAGCGCGCTCTGCGCGCGAGAGATGCGGCA
>JAWKZP010000001.1:0-1541 GCA_041395905.1 Pseudomonadales bacterium | reverse complement strand
AGCCGGGCACCCGGCTCAGCCGCCCGCATGAACGCCTCTCCCACCAGAAACGCCGGCACACCGGCGGCGCGCATCAATGCCACGTCTGCGGTAGTGTGGATGCCGCTCTCGGTAACGACCAGCCGGTCCGGGGGAATATGGGGCAGCAGGTCAAGCGTCGTCTGCAGGCGCGTCTCGAAGCTGTGCAGGTCGCGATTATTGACGCCAATCAGGGGAGTCGGCAGCTCGAGCGCCCGCTCCAGTTCGGCGCGGTCATGCACTTCCACGAGAATATCGAGGCCGGCTTCCGTCGCGGTCCGCGCCAGTTCGTGCATCTGCGCGTCCGCGAGGGCGGCGACGATCAGCAGCACGGCGTCGGCACCGATCGCCCGGGCCTCCACGACCTGGTAGGGATCCACCGTGAAGTCCTTGCGCAGCACGGGCAGGTCGCAAGCCGAGCGGGCCTGCTCAAGGAAAGCGTCATCACCCTGGAAGAAGTCGCGGTCCGTCAGCACGGAGAGGCAACAGGCACCCCCCTTGCTGTAGCTCACGGCAATATCCGCGGGGCGAAAATCCTCGCGGATAACGCCCTTGCTCGGGGAGGCCTTCTTGATTTCCGCAATGACCGCAGCCTCTCCACGACCGGCGCGTTGCTGCAAAGCCCGGCAGAAACCGCGCGGCGCGGCCTGCGTGCGGACACGGCGCTCGAGACCGGCCAGCGGCTGGGCGGCCCGCCGTTCGGCCACCTCTTCGGCCTTGCGCGCCAGTATCCTGCGCAGGATGGTAGGGGCCTGGGCTGCCATCACCTCAGCCCTGCCCGCGCATCAGCTGGGTGAAATCGATAAATTGCTGGAGCTTTTCCCCGGCCAGGCCACTGGCGAGCGCATCCTCTGCCATGGCCACGCCGTCCGCCAGGGTAGCGGCAACGCCACTGACGTATATCGTCGCACCGGCGTTAAGGGCGAGCATCGCGGCGGCTTTCTGCGCCGGCTCGTCGCGGGCACCCGCCAGCGCCCTGCGTATCAACTCCGCGGACGCGGCAGCGCTGTTCACTGCCAGGCCGTCGAGACTCTGGCGCGACAGCGAAAAATCCTCGGGGCTGATGCAGTAGCTGTCGATATTCCCGCGGGACAACTCCGTCACCTGCGTGCGTCCGGCGATGGAAATTTCGTCCAGGCCGTCGTCCGAGTGCACGATCATCGCCTGCTCAGACCCAAGTCGCTTGAGCACCTCCGCCATCGGCCGACACAGATCCGCCGAAAACACACCGATCACCTGGCGCTTCACCCCCGCCGGGTTGGTCAGCGGGCCGAGGATATTGAACAGCGTGCGCATGCCCAGTTCGCGCCGGGGACCGACAGCGTGGCGCATGGCACTGTGGTGCAACGGGGCAAACATGAATCCCACGCCCACCTCGTTGATAGCGCGGGCCACCTGGTCGGGACTGAGGTCCAGTGGCATCCCCAACTTCTCCAGCACGTCGGAACTGCCACTGGTGCTGGAGACGGACCGATTGCCATGCTTGGCAACCTTCGCGCCACTGGCAGCCACGACGAAGCTGG